>CALUKD010000016.1 GCA_944321125.1 Candidatus Butyricimonas faecavium
AGGAAATTATCATAACAAGAGAATGTCTAATTTATTAAATGTCAAATTAAGTAAACCTATTTCAGGAAACTACAGTTGTTTAACCCTTGAAACAGGGTATGATCAGAAAAATATTTTGATTCGAGTAAAAAAAAATTGCTTTTTGTATTACACCAAATGAAAGTTTGCGTGCTTTAGTATAAAATGAATATTAAAAATGGAGATTAAGAATAATGATCGGATAAAACAAATGGTCGTTCGCTACGTGAAAGGTGAATTAAGTGAAGCGGAGATGGATGAGCTTAAACGCTGGAGAGACGAGCGAGCGGAGCATGAGGAGTTGTTCCGAAACGTGGTTTCCAGAAAGGGACTGGAGCGGGGAATTCGTCGTTTCGTGAAGACTCCGGAACAGCAAGAGCTGGAATGGAACCGAATTTTAAACCGGACGGTGAGAAAAAAACAGCGTTCTCGGAAAATGTCGTGGATGCGTTATGCCGCTTTATTCATCTTGCCTTTGTTGGTAGGCGGGGTCGTGTATTTTTCATGGGATACGCCACGGGAAACGGGGCCTGTGGAAACTTCTCCCCGGATTGTTCCCGGTGTGTCTATGGCTGAGTTAGTGTTGCCGGATGGAACGAAAGTGTGGTTGGATCGAGAAGCGGATCGGGCTTTGGAAGAAGGCGTGAAAAATAGCGGAGATACGCTGAATTATATGGAAGTTGTTTCCAGTGGAATGCAAGATTCCTGCGAAATATATCATACCTTACGTGTCCCTCGGGGGGGAGAGTATACTTTGGTGTTAGCTGACGGAACAACGGTTTATCTGAATGCCGAGTCAGAGCTAAGGTTTCCGAAACAATTCAAAGGAAAGAGCCGGAAAGTGTATTTGGAAGGGGAGGGATATTTTGACGTGCGGCGTAACGAGAAACAGCCTTTTATTGTTGAGGTGAAACAAGTGGAAGTGAGAGTATTGGGGACCTCGTTCGGGGTTCGGGCTTACTCGGGAGAGGAGAATGTGCTGACCACACTGGTGCAAGGGCGAGTGAACGTGGAGGCGGGAGGAAAGCAGGTGGGGTTGTCTCCCGGGCAACAGGCTGATTTTAATAGGGAAAATGATCGGTTAACCGTGACAGAGGTGGATGTAGAACAGTATGTCGGTTGGAAAGATGGCCGTTTGGTATTTGATAATAAACCTTTGGAGTTTATACTGGAGGAATTGGGACGCTGGTATTCATTTGACGTGTTCTACATGAACAAGGAATTGAAAGGGATTCCTTATTCATTGAACATCAAGAAACATGAGGATATAGCTCATGTGCTGAAGTTTATCGAACGAACCGGGAAAGTGAAATTTGAAATTAATAAGAATACGATTATAGTGAAATAAAAAACAAAGAGCAGTGCTGCAAACACTGCCCCTTGTCAAACTCTTTCAATCCTGCTGCAAACAGGAATTGAATTATTGTCTAATCTTAATTACAAAGTTATGAAAAAAAATCTTTATGCCTGCGTGGACAGGTATAGAAAAGTAATGAAGCTTATTTTAATGATGAAGGCGACGTTTATTTTATCGGTTTTATTCGCATTGCAAGTGCATGCCGGGGCCTATTCCCAGCAGGTGCGATTGAGCATGGAGTTGGAAAAGGCATCGATTAAACAAATTATTAACGAGATCAAATTACACACGGAATACAGTTTTGTGTATAGCGATGCTGATTTATCAGGAATTCAAGACAGGGATGTCTTGTTTAAAGATGCCACAATTGAGAGTATTTTAAGTAGTTGTTTGAAAGGTACGGGACTGAAATTTTCGATTGAGGAGAATACAATCGTGATATGGAAAGAAGGGAAGAGGAGTATGGGTAAGGTTGAAGAAAAGATTGTTAAGGGGATAGTTACGGATAAACAAGGGGTACCATTACCCGGAACAACCGTGATGGTAAAAGGTACGACTCTTGGGGTAGTTTCAGATACTGCTGGACATTTTCAAATTAGTTTACCAGAAAATGGTGAACATGTGCTTGTATTTTCGTTTGTGGGAATGAAAATACAAGAAATTTCGGTTGCAGATAAAGCGTTTGTCCGGGTTGTATTGGAGGAAGATTCAGAAGCTTTGGAAGATGTTGTAGTAACCGGTTATGGGAAACGTTCTAAATCTTCATATGCCGGAGCAGTACAAACAATGAAATCTGAAGATTTGGTGGCCACGGGTGCAACTAATTTAATCGAGAGTTTGAAAGGCTTAGTACCGGGAGTCGAAGTGCGTTCTTCTGGTTTAGTGGGTGGTAGTCCAACTATTAAAATTCGGGGATGTAATCGATTGGAAGAAAGTACAATCACGGGAACCGCAGCCCCATTGTTCGTGTTGGACGGTTTTATCATGAATGATATGTCATGTTATGATATGTTGAATCCGAAAGATATAGAAAGTATTACGATCTTAAAAGATGCGGAGGCGATGGCATTGTACGGTTCTCGGGGTGCTAATGGTGTAATTGTTGTACAAAGGAAAAAAGGTAAAGATCAGAAGATGCAATGGAAATTGGATGTTAGTCATGGGTTTGTGGCGTTGGGGATGGATGATTTTGATTTTATGTCACCGAAGGAGACTTTGGAGTGGGAACGTCTGTTGTATAAAAATTATACGGCAGAGCATTGGGAGGAACCCTCGGAAGAACAGATATTGAAATTTCGTCCGGATAGTATGTTGGAACATACCACGGATTGGTTTAAAGAGGCATTGGGAGGAAGTGGTACAACAGATGTGAGTTTAGGTTTGGTGGGAGGAAATGAACGTACGCAGTTTTTTGTACAAGGATCTTATACGCATCGAGCTGGTATTATTAAAAAGAATGATCAAAATCGTTTTGGATTGGTTGCTAATTTGCAGCATAAAGCTAGTGATAAAGTGAGCGTGGGTTTAAATACAAGTGCTTATCGTATGGAAACGAAAAAGTCAAGTACGGCAAATACATTGTATAATGCGTTACCGAAAATGTCACCATTGTTGAGTGCTTATGATCCAGAAACGGGAGAGTTGTTGGATGGTACACAGGAAGGGTTTAGTAAGTCGCTAGGTAATCCTTTGTATGATTATAAATTGAATGATGACAACACGATAAGTTATATTTTTTCAGCAGGATTGACTGCTGATATACAGTTGCTTCCTTTCTTGAATTGGAATACGCAGGTGGGTTATGAAGTGTCGAATAGTATCAATACTTATTATCGCGATCCGAGAACCAATAGAAGTTCCTCTGTCGTGGGAGATAAGGGATCTTTGACGGAGAGTCATTCGTTGGCAAATAGTGTATCATGGAGAAGTATGTTGGGAGTGAATAAGTTTTGGGATAATCATTCGATAACCGGTTTTATTTCCGTGGAGGGATCGTATGAAGATTCTGATTACACCCATTTGAGCGGGACGTTCAAAGATCCCCTGATGGTAAAAAATTTGGCTTCTATGAGTAATGTTAAGCCGACGAAAAGTATGGAAAAATCCAATTTTATGGGTGTGGTAGTTCAAGCGGAATATGGTTATCAAGGGAAATATTACGTGTCAGGTAGTATCAGGACGGATGGGTCTTCTCGATTTGGAGGAAATAATAAATGGGGTACTTTCGGTTCTGTGGGTATTGCCTATAATATGAAGAATGAAAAGTTTCTAGATGATTTGGGATGGATTGATATTTTGAAATGGAGGGCTACTTATGGGCGAGTTGGTAATGCTAATTTCGGTAGTTCTTATTCTCATTATACGGTATACGAAAATGCCCAGTTTGCTTATGCTGATAAATACCCGGCTTATGCGATGAATAATTATAAGAATGAGAATTTGAAATGGGAAACGACCGATGTGTATAATGTGGGAGTGGATTTTGGTTTTTTAGGTGATCGAGTATCTGGTAGTGTGGATTATTATTACAAAAAGACAACAGGGTTGTTGGAGTCTCTTTATTTACCATTGTCTTCCGGTTTGACTTCACAAATGCAAAATACAGCGGGTGTCGAAAATCAAGGTATGGAAATTTTTATTCAATCACAGAATATTCGTAAAGCATTTCGTTGGTCAACGAATTTTAATATCAGTTTTAACCGGAATAAAGTGTTGTCTTTGCGTAATGGAGTTGATGAGATTGAGGATTTCACTTTTTATGCAAAAGTAGGTAAAACGATGGAATGTTATTTCGTTCCGGAATGGGCTGGAGTGAATCCAGATACGGGAGGCCCGCAATGGTATGACGAGAATGGTGAGTTAACGGATGATTATTATTCTGCTCGTAAAATATTCCTTTCACGAGAGGATAGATACAGGGGAGGGTTTAATAACTTTTTTTCGTGGAAAGGTATTAATTTGGGGATTAATATTTTCTTTGCTAACGTAAGGATGATGGATCGTTTTGGAATGTCTTATTCGGATACAGACGGTGCGAATTTCGGGGGTGTTTATGTGAGAGATGCGGCTAAAAATTACTGGCAAAAACCGGGAGATCAGGTAGCTCGCCCGAAGCCCATGCGTTATGGGAACAATAGTGCTAATGAATCTTCTAGTCGTTATTATATCCAAGGTTTTTTTGCTCGTTTGCAGTCTGTGAATCTTTCGTATGATTTCCCAGAAAAATGGATGGGAAAATTCTTAAAACAGGCTACCGTTTTTTTCCGAGGGAATAATTTAGGATACATTTACACGGATAATTCTATGTTAGATCCAGATTCAAAATCGGGGATGATTTCTCTGCTGACAGGAGGTGCTTCAGTGCCGAACGGGAGGAATTTCTCATTCGGTATTAATTTGACGTTTTAAAGTTGTATAAAAATAACAGATTATGAAAAAGTGGATATATTATATAGCATTGTTTTTTGTTTGTACCGGGTGTGACATGACTTTGTTGCCGGAAACACATATTACGGAAGAAGATCTGGTGGAGAATCTTGTAGATATAGAAAAGTGTTTTATGTCGGCTTATATAATGGATGATGCGATTACCAACAAAATAAATTGTGACTGGGGCTTGGCGGACGATATAATGCCGATGTTCGAGAATGATTGGGGTGGGGTGTTTTTTTATCTTCAGGATGCTAGGGAAATGTATAAGAGTCAGTGGGTACAATATTTGTATGCCGGATTCTATAGTTCGATAGCTATTTGTAATGAAACATTATATCAGTTGGAACTTTGTCCGGCGAAAGATTCTGCACAGTGGAGTCAATTAAAAGGAGAGGCATTAGCTCTGCGGGCTTATGATCATTTCTCGTTGGTAAATTATTTTGGTCGTCCATATTACGATCATCCGGAAACTAATCTTGGTATCGTGTTGAAGAATGAATTTAGTTTGAAGGAAGCCTCTCGATCTACGGTGCAGGTAGTGTACGACTCGGTTTTGTCTGATTTAAATCGAGCTTATCCTTTATTGAATTCCGATGCGGAGGCGCCTGCTCGTTTTTCTAAAGATGCGGTGACTGCACTTTTATGTCGAGTGTATTTATTTATGAATAAGTGGGATAAGGTGATTGCGGAGGCGAATAAATTAATAGGGAAGTATGATTTACCTTCGAAACCTGCGGATCAATTTACCGTGATTAATGGAGAGGGGGAGATTTTTACATTAGATTTTTCTTATAATAAGTATGGATTTTTTAGTTATCTTGAAGGTTATGTGGCTACGTGGTTAGTAGATGCTTATCAAGAGGGAGATCCTCGTACGTACAATATTATTCCTGGAGAAGATTGGGTATATATAGATGGCGTGTTGAATTTTATTCCTAATGGAAAGAATGAACTTTACAAATTGGGTAAGACTTATAAAGCTTTGCGAATTGCCGAGGTGTATTTGAACCGAGCAGAAGCTTATTGTGAGTTGGGGGAGGATTTATTGGCTCGTGAAGACTTAAAAGCCGTTGTGGGAAATTACGGGGGAGATGTTTCATATATTGATAAGTTGTCTGGTGAGGCGTTGATGAATGAAATATTGATGGAGCGGGCTAGGGAATTCGTGTGTGAAGGGTATCGAGCCTTGGATTTACTGCGGAAAGGATTACCGGTGGAACGGTATTATACGGAAGAAGATCCTGATACGGAGGAGCCACAACAGATTATCTCTATTGACGATTTTACTCGAATATTGCCAATACCACATCAGGAATGCTATTTGAATACATTGATAGAGCAAAATCCGGGATACCCGAGAGATACAAAGCTATAGCTAGAATTTAAAATTTAGGGCCTAGGGTTTGAGAGGAGAATGGGGAGTTACGGTTACAGGATTGTCTTGTAACAGGGGATCCTGTAGCGTGTAACTTTTCAGATATAAATAAAATAGGACGTTATGAAAAATTTATTGGGTTTAATTACCTTGATATGTTTAGGATGGAATTCCGGTTTCACACAAACAAGGTATGATAAGTATTTTTCACATTGTGAAATATTGCAGTTGAATGATTCCGTGTTGAAAGTAAATACGGGATGTATTGGTGTCACGATCCGGGATATGGATGGAGACGGGAAGGATGATTTGGTAATCGGGGAATTTGGAGAAATACGTTGTCCAGGACAGGAGAAAGCCAAAAAGCCTTACGTGCAGGGACGTTGTCGGGTGTATAAAAATTATGGAACAAGTACTCGTCCGGTGTACAAGGATTTTAAATGGCTAGAAGAGGACGGACAACCTCTTTACGTGCCGATTACCTGTTGCGTGCCGATGACGCCTTCATTTGCAGATATGGATGGAGACGGTGTCCCTGAGTTGTTTTCTGGGTGTTATGACGGGGAAATTTACACTTGGAAACAGGATGAAAACGGAGAGTTTACAGATAAGAAGATTATTTTACTGGCAGATGGCTCCCCGTTGAATATTGGTCATGCTGCTACGGTGTTCCCGGGAGATGTTGATGGTGATGGATTGATTGATTTGTTGATAACAAGTTTGTATGATGGTGTATTTTGGGCAAAAAATACGGGAACGAAAGAGGTATATTGTTTCGAAGAAGCAGAGCCGGTGGTATGTGGTGCTGAAGGAAAGAAAATCGAGGCTAATCATGCTGTGTGGTATGATTGGGATGGAGATGGACGGTTGGACATCGTGTACGGGGCTCATTTTGGCGGCAATGTATATTGGTGTCGAGGAACGGAGAAAGGGTATACGGAGCCTGAATTATTAATAGAACGTCCAGATAATGTACAACCAGGTGTAGAATTAGGGCAAGGGCATGGAGATAAACCTAAGCTTTGTATTTATGATTATGATGGTGACGGAAAAGATGATCTGGTGTTGGCCACGGAAGTCTGGGAAAGTACTGGAAATGAGATTGGTCCGGATTTTTTTGAAAAATTGATGAATGACGAACGTTTAATGGAGCCGAGGAAAATGGAAAAGGAGTTAAGAAGAAAAATGGCTAAGTATACGGATAATTTACCACGAGACAAAAATTCTGTACCAGATGCTAGGATTCCGAAGAAGTTGTACGAAAAATGGTTGGAGGCAACGAATGAATTCGATGATAGATTACAGCGAATTATGGCAGAAGTCGGAGGAACATCGGAAAATGTGGGAATAATATGGGTTTATTATAGAAAATAAGAAATATGAAAAAATGGATAGTTTTGGCCGTGTTGTGTTTAACTGGAATGGTGGTACAGGCTCAACAACATGAAGCATTGACTGAAAAAGAATTGGCTCGGTTTTCTTCATTATTTTACACGAATTATCAACACGTGAAAATGTATATTTGTTCCAATCTGGAGTCGGTGAAAGCGGGAGATGTAATTAAAGTTGGGGTGTATTTCCGAATAGATGAAGGATGGAATATTTATGATAATAATCCGGATGCGGATGGGTATCTGCCGACAAAGATAGAGTGGAGTGTACCTGAAGGATGTAAAGTGGAAAAGATTGAGTGGCAGAAACCAGTTCAATTAGGAGAAAATTCCCATAAGATGGGGTATTATCATGGCTGTTTTGTGGTAGTGACCATTCGGGTTGAAAAATTACCGAAGTTGGCGTTCGAGATAAAAGCCGAATGTGAATGGCAGATGTGTGACGAATTGCAATGTATTCAAAAACGGGGGACAGCTGTCGTGAAGTTGAAGAATGAAGGAACGAAGAAGACGAAGTTTTATTCGATATTGAAAAAATGGTGAGCGTATTAATGTGCTGATGGTTGACTTTTAAATGAAAATATAATGAGAATATTTGTCGTGTTGTTATTGACGGGGTGTTTGGCATGTACGGGGAAACCTAAAGGATTTCCAGTACAGTTGAAAGGTGACTTTATAAATGTGGATACGGCTACGGTCACTTTATATACGTTGGAAGATACCCCTCAATTGTTGTTATCAACGAAGATGCAGGATGGAAAATTCGTGTTAAGAGGCACGTTACCGGAACCGGGAAACTATTTGATTAAAATAGGAGGTGTGAGTAAAAGCATCGTGTTGGATGCTCCGGATTTATTTTGGCCATCCGATTATTTAGCGGTAGATCCAAGGTATATAAAAAATTCACCTGCCACGAAAACGATGTTAGAAATGTACGGGCTTATACGTGAAAAATACAAAATTCCGACACAAGCTCTTTATGCTGAATATTTTGCAAAAGCGGGGAAAGATGGGAAATTGTCTGTTGAATTGGAAAAAGAATTGGAAGAGAAAAACCATGAGTATTTCTTGAAATTGGGAGAACTTATATTGGATTACGTGAAAGATCATCCCAATGATTTGTTTATACCCGTATTCATTAAGCAACAAATGTTCGAGTATGATTATGAATGGGGGAAAAGAGGTTATGAGTTATTGAGTTCAAAAATGAAAGCTAGTCAGCCGGGAAGGTTGTTGAAATCTTATTTGGATGATCTTTCACATTCGGTAATCGGGGCTTCTTTTCCAGAAATAATGGTACAAGATTCCGAAGGTAAAATTGTAGATTTGAAGTTGAGTGAAGGGAAAGTGTATCTCATTGATTTTTGGGCTTCTTGGTGTGGACCTTGTCGGGCAATGATGCAGAGTTTGAAAAAGATGCATAAGGAGTATTTTGGTCTGCCGATAGAATTTATCAGTCTTTCTTTGGATGATAAAGAAGAAAATTGGCTATCAGCCCATAAAGAAGAACAGATTTCTTGGGGAAGTTATTGGGTAAAAGATGCTTTTAAGTCAACGATAGCCAAACAATTGGGTATAGAAGCAATTCCTTTTATTGTGCTGGTAGATCGGAAAGGTAAGATTGCGGCGAAGAATCTGAGAGATCAGAAATTAGTGAATAAGATAAACGAGTTGTTGAAGTAAAAGATATTCATGATGAAACAAGTAATATTATTCGTTTTACTAGGAATGGGATGGAATATACTTTCGGCTCAGAAGTATACTTTTAAACTAAATGGGGATATTATAAATGTGAAAGATGGAAAGGTAAAACTTTTTTCTCCGACGGATAGCGTGAATGTGTTATTGGGGACGGAAATGAAAAATGGTGTGTTTACTCTTTCGGGTAAGTTGAATGAGCCGGGATATTATATTTTGAACGTGGCGGGGGTGAAGTTTCCGATTGTGATGGACGGAAAGGATATGATTCTCTACGGCGATTATTTGGCTCCGGATACAAAGTTACTGAAAGGTTCTCCGGGAGTGAAGACCCGTTTGGCAAAGGATCGGTTGTATAATCAAATCTTTGAGGAGCAGGTGAGTGATTCTTTGGGTAGATATTATGAGATGACAAAGAATGGTTTGAATCTCTCGATGGAGGCTGAACAATTTATGATGAATGCTATTCAAAAGGCTTCTAGAGATTGGAAAGAAGCTCTTTTGCAATTTTGTAAACAACATCCGGGTGATTTGTATATCCCTTTGTTGATTATGAAGGAAATGGGAAAAGATATCGAATGGGGGAAAAAAGCATATGAAGTATTGACACCTGAGATTCAGGCTAGTCAGCCGGGGAGGTTGTTGAAGGAGATGCTGGAATAATTCGGGTTTAAGTGTTTTTAACTCTTTTGGCTTTTTAATTAACAATTATCGTTTATTTGATATAGTGTTGATGGTAATATTTATAGTAGGGCATCCCGTTGGTAGGGAAAGTTTCTTCTGAAGATGAAGTGGGATAAATGATCGAATTGGATGTTGTTGCAGAAGCGATGATAAAAATATATATTTTTGAAGCAAAAGCCTACACGTAAAAATGTCGTGAGATATTTTATACCTGATGATATTCTTTCGGTTTAAGAGGGAGTAAGATAAACAGTGGTAAATTTTACCACTGTTTATCTTACCGTATCCCTTTTATCTTTTTTCCTTTCGATTCATTGTGGAAGCGGTCGACTGCGGTAATCACGTAACGGTATTTCGTTTTTTGCCGGGGGATATAACATTCTGTGTAACGGGTGATGGCTACAATGTTGGCCGGGTTGTTTAGATCTATTTTTTGTCCGGGAAAGAAGCGATAGATCACGAAGTATTGAGGATTTTGCGGATTTTTACGATCCCCTCGGGCAAACCATTTTACCGTGTAGCCTTTTTCCGTGCGCTTTGCTCGGGGAGAGGCTATTTTTTTCGGATGTCCGTTGTGCATGTGGGTATAGGCAGGGATGAGTGCCGGGGGTCGGTGGTAGTGTTTTCGAAGACTGTCGGCTATACCGTTGGTATTCCATATGATTTCATTAGCAGGCCAAAAGCAATTACCTTTCACGTGGCGTAAGGTACGGGCAAGTTCCATTTTAGAGGTAAGGTCATTGGCTTTCATTGTACGGGCTACATCTTGTCCGATATACAGGTGTATGTCGTGGGCGTTTTTGTCCCACCATTTCGCTAGGGTGATATAATCTGCTGCCGAATGTCCAATTTCCCAGTAAATTTGGGGAATATTGTAGTCAATCCATTTCTTTTTTACCCATAACGTTACGTCGGCATACAGGTTGTCGTAATTTTGTAATCCGTTGGTATTACTGCCGCTACCGTCGGGAGTACTCTTTTTGTTGCGGTAAATGCCAAAAGGACTGATGCCGAAGCGCACCCATTCTTTGGTTTTTACGATAGTGTGTTTTAGTTCCCGGATAAGTTTATTGACATTCTCCCGTCTCCAGTCATCCCGTTCTTCGGGTTTGTAACCTTTTCCGTAGATGCGGAAACTATTGTCATCCGGGAAGGGTATCCCGTTTACGGGGTAAGGATAGAAGTAATCATCCATGTGAATGGCGTCTACATCGTAACGGCTTACAATGTCTTCCACGACCCGGCAAATGTACTTTCGGCAAGCGGGTATCCCCGGGTCGAAAAGTAATTGTTTGTTGTAGGTTACGAACCATTCAGGATGTTCGTGGTACACGTGGGTTGCTGCCAGCGTGGAGGTTCCGGAAGTTCCGGCACGGAATGGATTCAGCCAAGCGTGAAACTCCATGTTGCGGCGGTGGCATTCTTTGATCAAGAAAGCCATGGGATCAAATAACGGATCGGGGGCAACTCCTTGTTTACCCGTGCAGAAACGGCTCCAAGGTTCTATTTCTGATAAATACCATGCATCAGCTTCCGGGCGAACTTGAAAAATGATGGCATTGATCCCGCAGGTTTGTAGCAGGTCTAGCTTGCGGACGAAATCCGCTTTCATCTCTTCCGGTGTCATTTTAGCGTATTCACTTTGGAAAACGGTTTGAATCCATGCCCCGCGGAATTCTCGTTTGGGGGACTTTTGTGCTGATAAGGTGGTTATGCCTAAGATTAAGAATAGAATAAGTAGCCGGATATGTTTCATGCCTGTTGATTTATGATGTCGCGAATATAGTTATTTGTCAGAATAAAAGAAAGGGAGACTGTGACGTCTCCCCAAAGTGATGGATTTAGATGTACTATGGTGTGAATGGGATCCGATCGATCCCCCGGCGGGATTAATCCAGTTGTTGGATTAATTGTTTCATTTGTGCTTTTATATGTAGTGTTTCTTCTGATTCTTTTTTAGATTTTTGCATGATCACTTGGCGGGCGCATTCCAACGTTTTATCGTGTAGACCCATTTCGAGGTACAGTTGTGCCAGCAAGAAATTAGAATACACGAGGTTGGGAACCATATGGTGCGCTTTTTGAAAATGTTGTTCTGCCAGTTGATATTCCCCTAGTGCTTGGTAGCTTTTACCGATACAGTTGTAAATTTCCGGATCGGGAAGAGACTGTGCCACACGTTGAAGTGTTGCGATACTCTCTTCGTGTTGTCCTGTTTGTGCCAGAGCGTACCCGTATTCCATGAGGAAGTAAGGGTGACGGAGTGTGTTGGTTAGCGGAGCGTATATCTTGGCTGCCGTGGCATATATTTTCATCTTATAGTAAAGGCGACCATGAGCCCATTGCTTGTATGCTTTGTACATCGAGAACTGGAGATAAACGATGGCTGTTGTGATTCCGATCAGAACTATAAAGGTCATGATGGATATAACTTTTGGAACTCTTGTTCTTGTTGGGGGTATGTCTGAGGTGGCAAGGGAGATTAGTAGTACTAGCAGGACCGAGAGGGATAGCGACTGGGTCGGGGAATTGGTAAATCCTGCAAGGATAAAGGCAACCAATGCTCCCGTGATCGCTAATTTCTCCGGGTGTTTATGCCTATCCCGGAATCCGGAAGAGAGTACGGAAATAATGAGGCCAATAAACAACAATATCCCGATAAGTCCCGTTCCAGCAGTTAGGTGAGTGAAGTCGTTTACCGGGCGGTTCGGGTTTTCTGCGATAGCTATCTCTTGTTCGGTATGTTGTCCTTGTTCAAAATAGATCGTTTGTGCATCTCCGAATGCTTTCCGGAAATTTCCGATCCCGACACCAGAGATTGGTTTTTCCTTCAGCATTTGCAGGGATATTTTCCAAGTTAACAGGTGTTCGTTTATTTCATCTTTCCGCAGCTGATAAAAAGCGATGGTAAGCGAGCCGACCACGAATAGGAGGGTAATTCCGGATATGACGGTCCTTTTGCGACTTTGTAGAATCGAAATTTTTAGAAAGGAGTGAATGTCTAATTTGAAATACAGGACGAATAACCCGCTACATCCTGCTATAAACCATGCGGAGGAAATTCCTGTGAATGGCAGAATAGACAGAATCCCGATCATCCCGAAAGCGGAAAGTAGGAATAAAAGAATATCGTCAACGATTTCCGGTTTCACGTGTTCCTCGTCGCTCCCGGAAAGAGGGTGGAAGTAACCGTATTTTAGTTTCTGGAATAACGTGATAGTCCAGTAGAGGGCTATGGGAAGTATGATGGCTAACAGCATGGCATAGGAATTCGTGTCGGGTAGGGAACCCGTGAGTTTAAATTCTTTTTGCAGACTGGGGATATAAGCGTATAGCTGGCAGTATCCCCAGATCACTTCCAATAGCGTGAAAGCAATCAGTATGAATTGAAATGCTTTGGTGGCTTTTTTATAATGGTGAAAAAAGATATCAAAGAAGAAAAAAGAAATGATTACTAACAAAAATATTTTTGCATTCATCATTTCCATGTTAGAGTAGCGGGATATGTCAATAATCACTACAGTCAAAATCCCTATCATTATTGACTTGGTTATGTCGATGCTTGCGATCGACATGGAGTAAAAAGCGAGTCCTAGTGCTGTAACTCCCGTGAGTAATAGCATGGAGTAGAACCAGAAATACTTGGTAAGCGAGAGCCCGTTCATCCTGTCAGGATCAATTACCAGTATGGTCATAACCAGTAATATGAATCCGGTGAAAGCGATCGGATATATTATATCTCGTGTTTCTCTTACCATGTTTTGATCTAACGATTCGTTTCTCTGCGGTATTTTGCACTTCCGGGTAAAAATCCTTGGAAGGAAACTTATCTGAAGATATCATTCCAAGGACTGGTCTCACACGGAAATTAATCCAATGTATATTTGATTAACACTGAATTCGGGTTATTTGTCAAACCGTAAATAGCATTCTCTTTTTTATTAAAAGAAATAGAGGTGAACGGATTTCTTAGTAAATAAGTGTGGATGTGATTGCCCTCCCAGTCGAACACAATAATCCGTTCACCGTATATTATTTGATCTTTATATTTGCGGTAGCTTCTACCGGAATACAAGGCGTAGATGTACTCGTCGGTAACTTCAATGTCACAGAACCCGAAAAGATTGTCTGTGGAATAGGCAACGGGCGTTCTCCGCATTTTTTTTACTGTGGCTTTCGGAGAATAAAGATTCAGCTCGGCTATGCGAGTGATATTGGTGCAAGGTATGAGAGAGCAGAAATCGATGATGCCACTCTGCATATTCGCACAGACAAATTTCGTTCCGTCGGGTTTTATCTTGATTATATTGCTGGCAAATAAAGCGCTTCTTAACGTATCGTTTATGGTACGATAACTCGGTATTTCCGGGTAACTTAAAAAGTATTCTTCGCTATTGTTGTTCATTAAAGCATATCTACCTTCGTTGAACATTCCGGTCGAGATAATGGTAGAACCTGATTTTACTACACAAAGATGTTTTTTATCTTTGGGCATGTCAATGAATTGAGGCCCGAAGCCTGATTGTCCGAATTGATTCAAATCGAATTCAACTAGCCTGTCGTTTCCGAAGTCGTAAGCGGAAAGGATTCCTTTTTCATCGAGGTTCATGGTGAGAATATAGAGACCCCGATCCGCACCCATTCCCGTTGGTAGGTAACTGCCTAGTAGCTTGCCGTCTTCTCGGTAGATGGAAATTTTATTAAGTCCGTTTTGGTCCAGTACGATAAGTAAAGAATCTTTTTTGATAACTTTTGTCGGATTATAAATACCAATATTGTCTAAATTAATAGTTTCTCCCAATTGATTTAAGGAGATTGCACGACTTGTACTGAATAATGGATTATCTTGTTTAGGTACCTCGTGTTTCTCGTCAGAACAACCGAATGCGAGAAATAGAACGATAAATATTAATGCTGTCTTTTTCATGGTAAGAGTTTATGGGATAGATAGACCAATATGAAAAATAGGATCACCCTCTTCATCGTATGTCATACATACACCCCCAGGAGCTTTACATGGATCGTTATCACCTGCTTCGTTATTTCCAAATGCTTCGATATTTTGGATTTTTATATCTATATTCGTTGAATTTTTTCTTAGATTTACATTTAATAATGTAAGTACTAAGGTTATAGATATAAAGCATATTATTAATACTATTTTTCTCATTTGTTTTGGTATTTGATGCAAAACAAAAGTAGGAGGTAGAAACGACTAAAATTGTATCTAATTTGTATCTGTTTTTTGTTAATTTATCTAAATGGTTTTAGAGAGTATGATATGTATGGGTGAGAATATTTTTCTATATTTTTGTGTGGATTTGTAAAATAATATCTTATGAATGGGAAGATTCACGTTACTTGGGGTGTTTCGATATTTGCTATACTTTGTTTGTTGATATTTCAGAGTTTTTGGTTGAATCGAATTATTGAATTAAAAAAAGCAGAATATTTGAATTTGATTAATACGACTTTGTCTGGAGCTGTTGAATCTGGATTTGAAGAATATGTTGTCCGTAATCAATCAAGACTGGAGGAACCGATAAGTGTTAGTGTAAAGTCAAATGAAAATTTTATAAAACTAATATTGAAAGGAGATACGACCGTATTGAATTATAATCAAGATAATGGCTATTTAAGTGTATTACGTAAAGTTTGTTATGATTTGATAAAAGAGCAGTCAGAAGAGAATGTTCATATGTTAGATAGTGTATGTAAAGCTATTTTTGCAAGTAAAGGGATTAAAGAAAAGTATATTTTGGAACTTGTAAATACACAAAGTGGTGATATTATTGCTTCTACGGATAATGGTTCTTCAAGAATAGAGAGACATCTTGTATCTGACATGATTGAATTGGGTTTGAAAAGTCATCATGGTGTGATTGTCTATTTTGATATGCCCTACAAAACATTTTTTACACAAATGGCGGGAGTATTGATTAGTTCTTTCATCCTATTCGTGTTGTTAATTGTGTGTTTTATTTACCAGATCAAAACGATCCTTGTTCAGTACCAAATATCTAAGATACGGGAAGAGTTTATGAGTAGTATGGTTCATGAACTAAAACTTCCGTTATCTGCCGTTCAAAATGCATTGTCCGGGATCATTTCGTACGGTACTGAAAATCTGAATGATGAGCAGAGAGTTTTGTTAAGTGCTGCACATAAACGGGTGGACCAATTGAATAATTTTGTGTATAAATTATTAATTGTGTGGAAGCAAGGGTTTAAAATATCGTGGAATAGATTAAATTTGCGTGAAACTATTGAGTCGCTGGTTGCGTTATTTGATCCGGTGTTAATGGGAAAGAACGTTTCTATCAAAGTCGATTATCAGTTGAGTGTTGATGTGATCGAGGCTGATGATATTCATTTCCCGAATGCCATAAATAATTTGATAGAGAATGCTATCAAATATTCGGGTGATCCTGCAAAAGTCGAAGTCGTGTGTAGGGAGGCGGATGGGATGGTTGCGATAGACGTTAAAGACAACGGAATCGGTATCCCGGAAAAGTTTAGGGAGAAGATTTTCGAACGGTATTACAGAATTCACCACGGTCGTTTGACTGACGTGCATGGTTTTGGAATCGGTTTAAGTTACGTGAAACAAGTGATCGAAGCGCATGAAGGGGTCATCCGGGTAAAAAGTGAAGTCGGTGTAGGTACGACTTTCACAATGATGATTCCTTTGGTGAAAGGTGAAAACGATTAATGGTTGATAAACGGGAAAATGATTAAAATTTTGTATGCAGAGGACGATGCCATGCAGGCAAGGACTTGCATTGATTATTTGAAAAGAGCCGGGTATAAGGTGGTTCATGCTGCCGATGGCGAACAAGCCTTATGGCTGTACCACCGTGAGATGCCCGATTTGGTTTTGATGGATGTGATTATGCCCAAGATGAGTGGGTTTGAGGTCGCTAAGAGGATTCGGGAAGAGGATTTTTCGACCCCAATTTTGTTTATCAGTTCACTGACACATTCTCAACATGCGATTGATGGCTTTGATCTTGGTGCGAATGACTATATTCGTAAAGAGGTTCTTTTGGATGAAGTTGTTGCACGGGTGAACCGCTGCTTGAAGAACGTGGGAATGTTGAAAGTAGAGACCGATTTCGTGAAGATTTCCGATGATATTTCTTTTAATCCGATTCGTCGTTACTTGATTATAAAAGGAGAGACGAATCAGCTAACTCCGATGGAGACAAGAGTGTTGAAAACATTGTGCCTGAAGAAAAATCAATACGTGGATAAGGGAGAATTGGTCAAAGAGGGATGGGGTAATGATTTTAAAGAGTCCTATCGTTACTTGGATCGGGTGATTGCACGTTTGAGGAAGTTCTTCCCTAAAGGAGATTCAGTTGAGATTGCCACGTCGTGGGGAAAGGGTTTCGGGTTGATGATTCGAAAAAGTTCTAATAAGAGTTAGTCAACCGTTTTCCATGTCATCTTTTAGCATAGACTTGTATTTTTAGGCTATTTTGAGTTTATCTGTTTGTTATCTCTTCGTTCTTGTAGAGAGACTTTGAAAGGAGTAGGTATGGGTATTTCCTAAAACTGGTTTACCTCGTTAGGTGTAAACTTTTTTCAGGGTAAGAGCCAGTATTTACCCGTTGTATATTCGATGTACTTAGGGATTAAAGACGTATCAACTTCGAATCAACTTCGGTGCAAAGACGTTCACGAGTGTCTTTGTACCGAAGTTGATAGGTCTTTGCTCTATGATTATCTGGTGATTACCTTAAGTATTCATCCTTTCTTTATTTGATAATTGTGGTAATACCGAGGGGGTTGCATATAATTACCATTATTTTTTCGAATAATCTTTATAATCTTGGATAAGACCCTCGCACATCCAGTTTGCTAGAGCTTGTCGGTTATCGTCTAATAAGAAACGTTGTTGATCCCGACTATTTTGGATGTTGCCTAATTCGACAAATACGGCAACCGGGAGAGATTGTTTGATAACGTATAGGTCCCGGGGGGATACGGTTCCGGAAAAGCCTCTTAGGGGTTGATGTTTATCGTATTTCCGGTCAAACACGCTTTGAAGGGTATTTGCTAGGTGTTTACCTTTGGAACTCCCGTCGTAATGGTAAAAAAATACATCAATTTGTTTGCTTTCACTTCGGCTGTCCAAGTGAATGAATAAGGCACGTCGATAGTGTTCTTTGTCTTTTTTAAATAACTCGTTAATCTTGTCACAACGCTGTTGCAGACGTTGGGTTTGGTTTAGGGGAATTGTTTGTCCCATGCAGGTCTCCCGATCACTGACCGCCAAGAATTTATCATTTCGGATACCGTCTTTTGCATCCTGAATGATGATATGTACTTTTGCTCCTTTAGACATCAGGTTTCGTGCCAAGCGGAGCATAATGTCATAGGCATATTCGTCTTCGTGTAGCGGGTGCCCCCGTAATTCTCCAATAGCACCGGGATCGGGTCCCCCGTGCCCGCTCACGAGATAGAAACAGGCCCCGTTCAGTTCATCTGAATCAATCGTGTATTTCGCTAGTTTTTTCCCGAAAAGAGGTTCATACCCTTCGTTGTTCAAAGGTGGAAGAGTGTATGTCACATCAAGGCGCAGTCCTTTGTTCTTGTCAAATTTATTCCGGTTTAACTCGAAAAATCGCTCCATGTGGAATGGCTTTGTACGGTTGAATCGTTTTAGAAATTGCAAAACTCCTTCTCCCTTGTTTGCTTTGGCTGTTTCCTGTGCGGTAGCAGGAAACATAAAAATAATTAGGAATAAGAAAAGAAATGTAGCGATCGAGTGTTTCATAGGCATTATTTTGTTACAAAGATATAGATTTCGTTGTAGGTCGCAAGTTATAGGTTGTAGGTTTTGACTTTGTTGCGAGGAGTTTTAATATTTAGTAACTAGTTGCCTCTGAGGGTCTGAATATTTTGAAATGAATTTTAAAAAAAGCAATAATGTAGTCTGTTGACGCAACTTTTTAAAAATGTGAGCATCCTATAGATGTATTAAAAAAAACAGCTATGAAAAATAAAACATGGAAATTTGCACTTATTTGTTCGTTGATCGTAATGGGTTTTACGGCTTGTGACGATGATGACGAATATTACTACGTGGGCGGAGGTAGCTCATGGCTTAGTTATGGAAACCTCGAAAAAATTGATAATGGAAGCCGTTCCAAGTTTGCCATTCGTCGGGACGATGGTAATCGGTTGATTGTGACGGAAGGGATGCCTATTAATTTTGACGGGGCGAAGGAGGATCTCCGGGTGTACGTGAATTACTCGATCGTGGGTAGCGAACGCGACGAGACCGGGTTGGAAGGCAATATGAATTATTACATTCGTCTTTATGGGCTTGATGATGTGTTGACGAAGGTGCCGGTAAAACAGTCTTTTATTAATGAAGACGAGGAAGTTCGTCAAGATAGTATCGGTAACGACCCGATCAACGTACGGGAAGCGTGGTTTGGCGGTAGATACTTGAATGTCGAGTTCCGGATTCCGGTAAAAGAGGGATCTAAAGAGAAGCACTTCATTAATCTGGTACAGGATGATGTGAAGTCTCATAATGACACGGTTTACGTGACCTTGCGCCATAACGCTTACGGTGAAAAGCCTGCGACGGGTGACGATCGCGAGAATTTCTTTTGGGGACGGGGACGGGTTTCTTTTGACCTGACATCTATCGTGCCTGAAGGACAAACGTCTGTACCGGTAAAACTGCTTTGGACCGAGTACGGGAAAAACACTTCAGAAACGGTTAACCGTGAAGATAGTGGTACCTATACCTTGAAAAATGCCGGAGAAACGGGTAAAGATGAAGGATTGAATCAAGATAAGAGTAAGATGGTGGCAACTGAAGATGTTGAGGAATGTGTGATTGATTAATGCCAAAAATCAAATAATCAGAGATTTGTATTTGAAATGAGTCTAAAAAGCCATGCTGAAAAGGTATGGCTTTTTTCATTGATTTTCGTTGGTTGCTTGCCGTGGTTCGAGATACCCGTGGGATACCGGGGCTGATATGTTTTAATCCTAAAGAGAAAGAGCCGAACCTTGCGGGTTCAGCCCTTTGTCAATAAGCGAAATCTTGATACTGTATTTTTAGAATATTCCGAATTTTAGCCCAGCAAAGTAGGTTCTTGGTAGGCCCGGACCGTAGATGTAGCCTGAATCCCGGAATTCTCCCTTGTCGAAATCGTTCTGATAGCTGTCGAATACATTTTGCATCCCGGCGTTGAGCTGGATCGTATAACCTTTGCCGACCTTAATATCATATGCTAGTTTGATCGTGGCATCAAAAAAAGAATCTGTTTTCTTCAACACGTCTTTCTCAATGTACCCGGCAGAGTGCCCTACGTACATCGGCCCCGTGTAAGTTCCGGATAGGGCTGCCGAGAAGTTTTTGAATGGGAGTAGGTTCAGTGTGGCGTAGCCGTATTGGTCGGGTGAGCGCAACAGTTTGCGGCAAGCTTCTACTTCGGGGTCTTTGCTCCATGCAACAGGTTCATCGTATTTACTACTTTGCAAGGTTACTCCGAATTGTAGTTGTACGGATTTGTGTGGGGCGATTTTGCCTTCGAGGTTAACCCCTTTCACGACAGCGTCAGAGCCGTTGCGGCGTTCTAGTATTTTATTCTCATCCTCAGATTCGATTTCTTCCAGTACGAATGGGTTATGGAGACTAGTGTAGAATCCTTCCAGCAGGAAGTTGATTTGTACGGGTCCCCAGGTGGTGTAGTAATCCACGGATGCGCTGTAACTACGGGAACGTTCAGTTTTCAGGTTTTTATTCACTTGTATTAAGGTTACTTCCCCTCCAACGGCAGCCACGTGAAGATCTTCATCGTAGGTTTGGGGTGCTCGAAATCCTTCGGAGTAACTTGCCCGTAGGCTTAAGTCGGAGATCGGGTTGTAGCGGATATTTAAACGGGGACTGAATATCGGGTCGTCGATTTTTGAGTTTTTGTCCAGACGTCCTCCTAATAGAAAACTGAAACGTTCGGTTTTCCACTCGTTTTGAAGGTATGCACTGTACACGGAAACTTCTTGATTAATTTCCCTGTGGTACCCTAGCATGAGGTCGTTCAGTTTGTTGTAGGAGTATTCTATTCCCGCGGTGAGGGAAGAGGGCATAAATAAGAAATTGTCGAAATCGTAGGAGTACTGGGCTCCACCCACAATCGTGAAGTCTTTGGTCTTCCCGTAGGCGTTCGTGTCCCGTCCGGCACCGTAGTAGGATTCCCGTCCGATGTTCTGGATGGAAGAATAGACGTTCAGGCGGTGTTTGTAGTCTTTCGACGAGAGGGTGTAGTTCAGGCTTCCGCCGTGAATGTTGTGATCGGCTTGTTCTGCCACATCAGCCTCGTGAGGAGGTCTGTCTAAATTGTTTCCTCCCCGTCGGAATTCTTTGATGTGATGATATTCCAGGGTGAGTTTACTGAAATGAGTCGGTTTGTAGTAAGTCTTGAAACCGAGTGTTGTACTGTTTATTTTTCCCAGCTCGGAAAAACCGTCAGCATCATGGTCATAAGCTTGGCGGTCACGTATCATCCCAAACAGGTAGATCCCGGCATCCCGTTGATCATTGACTATGGCTCCGTTGAAGGAAGTTACGTTGTCAAAACTTTCCCCGTCGATGGCGGAAAGAGTATGCCCTACTTGGAAAAAGTTGTACAAGGGTTCTCGCGTGATGATGTTGATTGTTCCGGCGATAGCGTTTGATCCGAAGAGGGCGGAGCCGCCACCCCGTAGAACTTCTACTCGTTCGACCATGTTGGCAGGTATTTGTTCCAAGCCGTATACTCCGGCAAGCGAGCTACACATGGGACGACTGTCAATCAATATTTGGGAATAGGGACCGTCCAGCCCGTTGATGCGCACTTGCTGGAAACCGCAGTTTTGGCAGTTATTTTCAACCCGAAGGCCCGGCTGGAAGTTTAATCCTTGGGACAAGCACACGGAGTTCGTGTTTTCGAATACTTTGGGTGATAGTACATTGACGATAACGGGGGCTTCCCTTCTATCCGTTTCATTCCGATTGGCGGTGACCACGGCTCCGTCAAGCATAACGGCATCCTCGCTGATTTCGAAGTTAACTTCTTGAGTTTTTCCTTTCACGATTACGATCTCTTTTTCAGCACTTTTGTAACCAATTCCCTGTACTCGAAGCGTGTATTTTCCTTCCGGCAGGTTTTTCAGAAAGAAATGTCCGGTTTCGTCTGTGGCGGTACCAATGTTGGTTCCTTTTAATAATATGGTCATGAAGGGGAGATGTTCACCGGTCTCTTTCAGGATAACATGTCCGGTCACATGGGCATCAGTTGTTTTCTTTACCGTGTTTTCTTCATCAGCCCAGCCGTAAAGGGCCGGGAAAAGTAATATAATGAGTGTAAATAAGCTTTTCATTTGTACGTAATTATTTGTAGAGGCAGTCTAAAAAGTAAATAGACGGCCTTTTTTCTTCGTTTTAGAAGGTTTTCTAAAAAGTGCTTGGATGCAAGACTCTGATTAACAAAGACGAGGGAGCGTACTAAATACGAGACCGAATCTTTGGGAAGCAGGAATGCGGCAAATGAGGACTTTTTGGGCACCTTCGCTGTTTTTGTCAAAATTGTGGACAATTATAATCCTTTGTATTTCTTGGGGAAATACTCTTTCGTTCGGAATGAAATAATTATGCAAATATGGGGGGAGCCCTAAGTTGGCTTAAGGTGAAAGTCTGTTTGTTTGGTTCTTCTTTTTGATTCTGGATGTGATAACGTCTCCGGGTTATCGAGAAGTATATCTGTACTATTAGAGCAGCGCTAATTAGGGTAACGAAATTGGTTAAGTAAGCAATTAATGTCAACTCTTTGGGGGAATGCGTGTGACCAGCTTGTCCATCGGAATCTGTATGACCGCAAAAGAAATGAGAATGGACGATTGTAACTCCATTAACCACGTGGTAGTGCGAGAAAAAGGTGATACTTCCGTAATAGCTCAAGAATAGAACTAGCAGGGATAAGTGTATCAGTTTATTTAGATTTTCTCGACGCATATATAAATCGTTTGCGAAACAAATGTAGACTATTTCTAAATAATAAACATAAATTTTTTCTTAAAAATGTATTAAATGTAGCCGAAGGAAAGTTACAGGTTGATAGGTTACAAGTTACAGGTTATTAATTTAGATTTTAGATTGAAGAATCTGAAAACTGGTACACAAGGCTTTGTTTATTCAAAAATCATTCAATCTAAAATCATTTAATCTAAATTAATCACTCTCTACTAATCGTGATTGTGTTACCCGGTAGGGTTGCGGTAATCGAGTTATCGTACATCGCCGAGCAGGTAATAGCCGGAAGTAGGAAAGTTCCGGAGTATGCTGCGTTAAAACGAAGTTTGAAGGTTTTCGATTGACCTTGTTTCAACGAGAAATAGAGATAAGCCCGATCATCTCGGATATCCACGTTATCGGTGCCTTGGAATGGGTTCACACCTGTCGTGAGACGTTCATTCAGGAACTCGAAGCCGGAGGGAAACATGAAGGTTAATGCTAATTCCTCGTATAAACCGATGTTTCCGGTGTTTTGGATTGTAATTTCGGCCACGATGTCTTCTCCTTGTTTGTAATTCGGTTCGTTGTTCCGAGTTCCATTGCGGTAGTAGTTGACTGTCATTTTCAGTCCGGACATTTCACCCTGCGTGATCACTCCTAATGGCGTGGAGCTATTGATAGTGCGCACGTGGAGCGTTCCTGACGTGTTGTTTTTCACGGTCACTTCCGATTTATTATTCTTTACGGCCAACTCTTTTTGCAATACGGTTTTTGCCGTTTTGTAGTTGTCTTTTCCGATCTGGACATCAATGCCGTTGCCATTTTTGAAGTATCGCTCCACGTAGTTACCGATGGTACATAGACCAAAAGCACTTTCTTGGGTGCTTAACCATTCGTTGGATGCGAATTTACGGGCTATTTTCTCCATGAGCTTGTATGCCTCGTCCTTCATATCCATATCGATCATACTCTGCATGATGATAGCATTGTCTCGAAGATCTGAACCGTAACACCTACCGAGCTGACGATATAGTTCCGCTTCTGCGGGAAGGTTTGCAATCAGCGTTTTGGCAATTTTTTCGTGTTTGCCCAATGCATAGGCCCCTGCCAGTTGCCAGCGGGCGATCGGGTTTTTGTAGGTATCTTCTTTCATCCGGTTCATGGCTGCCATATTGGGTTTACCGGCAAGTGCAAGTACGTAGAGACGATAGGATTGTTCGATTTCCGAGTAGTAATCTCCCCGTTTCCAAGCGTTTGCTTGTTTGACCAGGTAATCAAGTGCGGAGTTTTTCATGGAGGTCGGGATTCGATAACCGACTTTCTCGGCTTGAATTAAAAAGTCCGTGATGTACGTGGAAACCCAGTCGGAAACGTAGTTGGAGTTTGACCAGTAGCTGAATCCACCGTTACTTACCTGATAGTTGCGTAAGCGTGAAATAACGTCTTTCACGTGTAATTCTGTAGTTACTTTTTGTGCCTCATTGAGTTCCATGAGTCGGTCGAGCATGAGTTGCGGGAATACGGCAGAAGTGATTTGCTCACCGCATCCGTGGGGGTAACGAATCAGATCGCTGAGGCGTTGTTCTAGGTTTAGTGCGGGGATAGACGTGATTTCGAGGAATGAGGTAGGTTCCAAACCTTCCATCGTGTTGTTGAACGTAATAGATTCGCCGCTTGCTACTTCCCGTGCATCTATTCGAGTTACTTTAGGGTTCGGTATGCGGATGTCGACATCACAACTGAAATGGGCTTTCTCCGAGCCGCTTTGTGCCGTGAAGGTCAACGTGGATTTACCGGTGTATTCCTTGATTTTTACTTTGAAGAATATAACCTGTTCCCCTGTCCCGGAGAAATGAGTTTCTTTGCTTGCGGGTTCAATGATTTCGATTTTATTGTCGGTTTTGATGTTTACGGTAACATTTTTGATATTCTCTTTCATGGCGAACAGGGTTACCGGAATCTCAATCACGTCTCCCGGGGTGAACAGACGGGGCATCGTGACGTTAAGCATCAACGGTTTGTTGACTTTGGTGCTTTGTGAAGCCGAACCGTAGCGTCCGTTGTCTTCGGCAACGACCATTGTGCGTACTTCCCCGATGTATTCTGGCATTCGGAAAGTGTGCGTTTTCTTTTCTCCACTCTTGATGGTAAACGGACCTTTGAAGATTACTACTGGAGTAAAACGATCGCTTTTCCGGTTTTCTTCCGGTTCCAGAGATTCGTCTCCGCCTACTGCAAATGCTTTTTCCAAGCGTCCCCCGAAAGCACCGATTACATCGTCATAGAAGTCCCAGGTTTTTACTCCGAGTGCTTCTCTGGCATAAAATGCAGAGAAGGGATTTGGAGTCTTGAATGAGGTCAAGGATAACAATCCTTCATCTACAATAGCAATGGAATAAGTCATCGGTTTACCCTCTTTTTCACTCACGGCAACCGTGAAATCCTGTGACGGGCGAAGTTCCTGTGCCATGTCGATTTTCGGTGTGAGGCGTAAATTGGGATCATCGATATTGATGTTTAGTACACCATACAGACGTATCGGTTTGTCGTTATTCCGGTTTTTGTGGGGTTGTATGAGGGATACATTGACGTAGATGTTAGGACACATTTCACTGTTCGCGTCAAGCTCGAAAGAGGTGGAGCCGGCAGATGTGGGTACACGAAATATGTCTTTCACTGTTTTCCCGTTTTCAACGCTCACTAGTGCCACGCTACCCTCGGAAGAAGGGAAGGTGATTTTTATTTTTTCTCCGGCACGGTATGCTTTCTTATCGCTGGTTAAAGTGAGTAGGGTTGCCATTCCCGGAATGTTCATGTCATTTTGCCAAGAGCTTACGTAGAAGGTCGTTCCACAAGAGTGGCCGGAGGATTTGTCTCTCGCAATCACGTAGTAGCGTCCCCACTGGTCGCAGGTAACGTCAATGTTGAATTTACCGTTTTGGCTTTTCACGGTTTTGTTAAAGATCGGTTTACGGTAAGACCGGTTCACGTAGGATCCGATGTTGTCTCTTTCGGAATCCCACCACCAACGCCATTCTAAGGTATATACTTCGACTTCTATTTCCCGGTCGGATACAGGTTTCCCATCGGCTGTGAGCACGGCTCCTGCAATGGGAATCGGTTTCCCGGCAGAGTACCAGTTGTCATCGGAATCGGGAAGTTTCACGCCGACATATTCTTTATAAGGTGAATATTTAAATCCGGCTGTCGTGATACTAAAGTCCCCACCGGGTTCGAAAACCCTCAAGGTAAGTAATGCATTTAACATTCCCGGTGCGTTCTCCGTACTGATTTCATCTGCAGATAGGGTGAAATTACCCTCCGTGTCGGTAGTTCCTTCAAAAAAGGTGGTTGTGGTCGGGTTGAAATAACGGGATCGATCATCAAAACTATATCCTTTATAGCCTGGGAATGTAGTGTTACACTGGGATAATTTTAATTCGGTGTTGACTTTCAGAGAACTGGTTTTGGCTCCATGTAACCAGCGGGTTTGTACGGGAATAGAGTTATCCGGGATACCATTTCCCAGAATGTCATTCGGTAGGTTGGTTACGATGCTGAGACGATTCGGCTTAATGCTTTCGATCCGAACGGTTTTCCAGAAAGAAATACCCCCGATACGTATAACTGCCCGCCAGTAACCTGTGACAGCTTGCTTGTCTGTTTTGAAGGTAAAACAATAAAGACCGTGTTCGTTACGTCCTTCTCGTTTTGTTTGTACCATGTTACCATTCGGGTCGTAGAGTTCGGCAATGATGGGATGTCCCACGGGAATTACTTTCTCTTTGTCTTCCAACATGAAAGAGAGGTGTATTTCATTTCCCGGACGCCACACTCCTCGCTCTCCGTAAATGAACCCTTTTATTCCTTGTTGTACGACCTCGCCACTAATATCAAAGTTACTATATGATAATGAATTTGCATCACTTATTTTTAAGTAGGCTTTGTCATTTCCTTTGATGGCAAGTATGATGAACGGTTTTCCTTGTATTCGAGCGGTTGCAATACCCGAGCTATTGGTTACGGCAGAATCAATCTTTTGGTTTTGATAATTGAAAAATAATATTTTACAACTTTCCACAGGGGCAGCAGTTAGCAGGTCATTCACGGCTATCACGTATTTACCGTCGCTGCCGGTTTTGGCAGTAAGACCGAGAGATGTGACGATCATGTTTTTTTGGGGGAAACGATCGGACACGTAGTAGTAGGAGTTGGAACAGGGATCGTCCCGCTCTTCCCATGAGTAGTCGGAGGGGTAATTATAGTAGTAATTGTCATCATCATAATAGTTATCATTAAAGGATGAATCCCAATCGTTTTCCGTGATCCCGTCTTGCCCTTCATTAGCACATGCGAGGGTGGTGTAAGATTTTTTGAATCTCAGTTGAACCCGGTAGATAACCCCTTTCTCCAGTTGGATATGGTCTGCCAAATTTATCGTGTAGTCTTGCCATTTGTTGGCATCTATTGGGCGACCCTCTTGCTCAAGTGGGATTTTCTTATCTAGGATAACACGGCCCACCCGGCGTAACTGGTAATCACTACTGTAATTGTAATCACCGTCTTGTAGGTAGAAGTTCATGTTCTGGTTGAATACTTTTACTACACGTAATTGTACGGCTTTTAGAGCTACCGCAGAGAAAGGAATCAACACGTTTCCTTCGGCTGGAGTAAACGTTCCCTCGCCAATAAAGGCAACAGCAGGTTTGGCAGATGCGAAGCTGACGTTGTAGGAGGCATCCGATGTTAATTTTTCACCGAACGAGTTTTTGATACCTTTATAGATATTTACTTGAACGATACCTTGCATTTTGTTCCGTTCATCGGAATATACCCGAATGATGTTTCCCTGCACGTTGAAATTCAAGCGATTCACTCCGTCTACGGTGATTAATCCCTGTAAATCTTGGGAGACGTCCACGTTATCAGAAAGGGTAATGTCTATGGTTTGGGAATTTTCATCGCTTGCTTTGACTTCCAGTATGGAAAATACTTTCGAACTGGGAATCTCCACGATCAAGTCGTTTACGTTTGTTACTTTTTTATTGAAACTTAATTCCAGTGATTGTGTTTCATCTGTTCGGCTGATGTCCTGAACCGTGAAATAGTGGATATAGGGCGTATGTTCCCACTCTAGTTTGTGAGACAAGCCGTTAATGGTCGCTTTTACGAGTAGTTCTATTTCGGCTGGGGCCACGGCATCCGAATTTGTAATGGAAGCCCGGTAAGAAAATCTATTGTTATCCGTGGGGTCGACGTGTAGACTTCCTTCCTGAAACGCATATACAAGGGGAAGAATTTTCACGTTGAAACGGAAAGTTGACAAGTCGGAAGGAACTTTACAGAGTTTGTCTAAGTTTAGAATAATATCGTATGTCTGTCCGTTTTTTAATGGCTTGGTTGGGGTAAACTCGATAATGTTACCGTCTCGTAGAGATACGGTACCCTCGGCTTTCGGGGAGATTTCTAATAGTTTATCAATCTGCGTGGGAAGGCTGTCCCCGGTTTGCAGAACGTTATTTTCCAACCGGATATAGATTGGGTCGGAGGATTTTATCATTCCTTGGGTAAAACCGGAAATGTATTTGCTATACTTTAGCTTGCTTTGTTCCTTGTTTTTATCTTTGCACGAAAGGAGCGTGATCATCAATAATAATAAAGGAAAAAGAAGAATACTTTTTTTCATGCTGGTAATGTTTGATTTATCATTAAGACAAAATTAAATAAAAAAACGGTATGTGAACTTATTGTTCATTTTAAATTTATATTTTTGCGAAAGTGAAAAATAGGATCCTAATTAGGGAGATAAAATAAGTAATATGAGAATAGCTGTTGTTGGAACCGGTTATGTGGGACTTGTGTCCGGAACATGTTTAGCGGAAACGGGAGTAACGGTAACATGTGTAGATGTTGACAATGCCAAGATCGAATTGTTGAATAATGGGGGTATGCCTATTTATGAACCGGGATTGGCAGAATTGGTTACCCGGAATCGGGAAGATGGACGACTTTTTTTCACTACTTCATTGCGTGAAGCTTTGAAGGATGCGGATGCCGTTTTTATAGCCGTGGGAACTCCGCCTGATGAAGACGGAAGTGCTGACCTTCACTATGTGTTGGATGTGGCTCGTGAAATCGGAGAGATAATCAATGATTATATTGTTGTGGTGACAAAGTCAACGGTACCCGTGGGAACAAATTACAAGGTAAAAGAAGTGATCCGGGGTGCTTTGGAAAAACGACATGCAGAGGTGGTATTTGACGTGGCTTCTAACCCGGAATTCTTGAAAGAAGGAGATGCAGTGAACGATTTCATTTCTCCGGACCGCGTGGTGATTGGGGTGGAGAGTGATCGTGCTCGTCGGGTTATGGAACGTTTATACCATGCTTTTATATTGAATAATACGCCAATTTATTTCATGGATATACTGTCGGCGGAGATGACTAAATATGCGGCGAATTCGATGTTGGCTACCCGTATTTCATTTATGAATGACATTGCTAATTTATGCGAGATTGTCGGGGCTGATGTGGAAGCCGTGAAGAAAGGTATAGGCAGTGATTCCCGTATCGGGAAAAAATTCTTGAATGCGGGATGTGGTTATGGGGGGTCCTGTTTCCCGAAGGATGTGAAAGCGTTGATTCGTACGGGGGATGATCATGGACACAGTCTGGAGTTACTGAAGGCTGTGGAGTGTGTGAACGAGAAACAAAAAAGTGTTTTGTTCCGGAAGGTTACTTCACATTTCGGAACGGATTTGACAGGAAAACGTTTTGCCATGTGGGGTTTATCGTTTAAACCGGGTACGGATGATTTACGGGAAGCACCTTCATTGGTGTTAATTGATAAATTGGTTGGAGCCGGAGCTGTGGTACGGGGATTTGATCCGGTAGCCATGGAAGAGTGTAAGAGACGGATTGGTGATCGTATCGAATATGCTGATAATATGTATGATGCGTTAACTGATGCCGATGCCTTGATTGTGGTGACGGAATGGGCAGAATTCAAGATTCCTAAATTTACTTTTATCGAAAAAGCGTTGAAGCATAAGATTATATTTGATGGAAGAAATATATATAATCCGGAGCAAATGAAAGAGTTTGGTTACGTGTATTACGGAATAGGACGGAAAAACAATTAGCAATTGAAAATGAATAGATTTATGATTTGCGACAAAAAAGTGTCAGGTTTGTGTGTGGAAATCTAAAATCTAAAATCAATAAATCTAAAATAGAAATGGTTCATTATCGAATATTGTTTATCGTGAATCCTATATCGGGGTTCGGCTTGGGCTGGGAGATCCCTTACCGGATAAGGCATATTGCGGCCTACAAACATATCGAGTACAATATACGTTTTACGGAATATGCCGGACATGCGAAAGAAATCGTGGAGCAGGCCAAGCATCAGAATTACACGCATATCATTGCGGCAGGTGGGGATGGTACGGTAAATGAGATTGGTACGGCCTTAATAAATACGGGCATTGCTTTTGGCGTGATATCTTTGGGGAGTGGTAATGGTTTTGCCCGTCATTTGGGGTTTTCACAGATGATGAATAAAGCGTTGAAGCAGATTTTGAAAAGCGAGACAACAAATATTGATGTTGTAGAAATTAATGGTCATTATTCATTGAATGTGAGTGGTTTCGGATTTGATGCCGAGGTTGCCCACTTTTTTAGTACCATGAAAATTCGGGGAATATTCTCTTATATCTATTCAATCATACATATGTGGTTTCGGTATCCCGGCAAGCGTTATGTGTTCCACATAAACGGAAAAACATGGGAGGAGGATTGTTTTGTTTTAAGTGTTGCCAATAGTTCCCAATATGGGAATAATGCTTCGATTGCTCCGAAGGCATCGTTACGGGACGGGCTGGTCGATATCTGTATTCTGAAGAGGCCTAAATATTATCAAATACCTCGTTTCCTTTATTGTTTTATGAATTCGAAAATAGCCCGACTTCCTTATTTTAGCGAGATTCAATGCAAGGAGGCTATTTTGGAAGGCGACTTGAATAAAGCTCATATTGATGGAGACCCATATACTTTGGAGGCCCCTGTAAAGGTGAAAGTACTCCCTGGAGTATTGAAAGTAATTGCTCCCAAATTATCCAGGAAGAAAAAAAATATGACAGTTTGATTTTATTTAAAATTATTTATCCTGTGGGGATAGGGCTATCTGTTTCTCGATAAGTTGATCTAGCGAGATAAATGTTTCGGTTTTAGCAATACCGGGGATGTTCTGTAACGTGTTGATCAAGATATCCATCAGATGTTGATGGTCATTACATCTTAATTTAATCAAGAAGGTAAAGCCTCCTGTAATAAAGTGACATTCTGTAACTTCTGGGATGCTTTCAATTTCTTTTACGACAGTTTTGTAAGTGTGGGCGTGATCAAGGATAACACCGATAAAAGCGCATACTCCAAAACCTAGCGCATCGGGTTTCACGATAAAACGTGAACCTTCAATAATACCGGAGTCTTCCATTTTTTTTACGCGTTGATGTATGGCGGCTCCAGATATGCCACATTCCCGGGCTATTTCCAAAAAGGGAATTCTTGCATTTTTTACAAGGTGAGACAAGATCTTGCGATCAATGTCATCGATTTGATATTTTACACTCATTGTTTTCTTTTTTACCTGTTAAAACTTAGTACGCTATACAGTTGTTTGCGTTGTTTATAGTATTGCCATCCATCTTCGTTCGTGATGGTTTTGATTACCCCGTCGATTAGATTGTTGAAAATTGTAGCGAAATCAAAGACTTCGGGTGGGTAAATCTCTTGATTGTGAATATCATTCAGTTTGGCAATATACATACGGGCAACCATTTCGCTCGATACATCATTTTTGTACATGCCTTGTTGCATGCCTTTTTCGATATTAATTTTAATCTTCTCGTAGATAAAATTGGAACGTTCCTGCTTGTGTTGTTCAAAGAGTGCAGGGAATGCTTCGGCTAATTTGTAGCTGACGGAAGGTGACACGTTAAAAAAGCGTTGGTGGATTTCGTTTCCTACCAGTAATAAAATGTCAATCGCATTCCATCCATCGAAATCATATTCTTTGAATATCGTTTCGAAAGCGATACGTTCTTGCTCGAAGATACTCTTCGCAATATCTTCCATGTCTGAGAAATTCTCGTTAATCTCCTCAAGAGAAGTTCCCATTTTTTTCAATTTATCGTCCGATAGTTCTGTCCCGTAGCGATAAACATAGTTCCTCAATTTTTCTGTCAACTGGCACTTTTTCTCAGTCATAATGGATATGGTTATTATCGTTTCTTGGCGTAAAGATACGAAACAATTAAGAATTGAAAGAATTATAAATTGTAAATTATCATATTCTGATTATTTTTGTGTTTATACTGAGGATTTGAAACTTGGGATTGGAAATACGAATTTATTAATGGAAAGGATCGTGAAAAAGTTATTATTGTTAGCAAGTGTATTGGTATGGGTATCAAGTGTTTTTGCGGAAGAAAAACCGAAATTGATAGTGGGTGTGGTGATCAGTCATTTTTATCCGGAATGGATGGATATGTATGGTAATGAATTGTCGGAAAACGGTTTGAAACGAATTATGAAGCATGGTGCCCAGATGAATGCGAATTATAATTACTTTTACACGCAAACCGGGGTGGATCACGCGTCAATATACACGGGTATGTTACCTACGGAACACGGAATCGTATCGAGAGCATGGTACGACCGTTTGCGTCGGAAACGTCAGTATTCCACCCAATCTGATCGATATACAGAGATCGGCGACCAACAGGCGGATAGTATAAAGAGTTTGTCTCCTGATTATTTACAGACCATGAGTCTAGGGAGCGCCATGAAATGGAATAATCCCATGTCCCGGGTGTTCAGTATTGCCATGAATGGTGATGAAGCCGTTCTAAGTGGAGGAAGTAGTGCAGATATGGCTATCTGGTTCAGTGAGAAAACGGGGAAATGGGTGTCCTCTTCTTATTATCGTTCGGAATTGCCTGAATGGTTGAAAAAGTATAACACGTGGGTAGAGAGTGATCATTTCGTGAATAAGGGATGGATGATGTTGTCTGACGAGGACAAGTCTGCTGCTCGTATTCGCTTGACGAATCATTTTTATTATGATATAGCCCGGGCAAAAAAGGAATATAATACTTATCGGGTTTTGAAAGCCACACCTTACGCAAATACATTGGTACGGGTGTTGGCCGAAAAATTGATTGACGAAGAAAGGTTGGGTGTGGATAACGATCCTGATTTGTTGGCTTTGAATTTTTCCTGTTTGGACTATATGTCCCGGGATTTCACGATAGATTCGAGTGAGGAAAAAGATATGTTGATCCGTTTGGATATGGATATTGCGGCTTTGTTAAGTAAGTTGGATGCCCGGGTTGGAAAAGAAAACTACACGCTGTTTGTGACTTTTTCCGAGATGCGGGAATTGATGCCGGAAGACTTGCAGAAGATTAAAGTGAATTCTGATTATTTCAGTATATTTAAAGCCGTGGCTTTATTGAAGTCTTACTTGGGATTGGTTTACGGACCGGGAGATTGGATAGCCGATTATGATCAAGGACAAATCTATTTGAACCGGGAACTAATCGAGCAGAAGAAGATAAATTTGAAAGAAATGCAGGATAAAGTGGCCGATTTTATGATTGAGTTTGAGGGGGTGGCTAAAGTCATGACGGCTTATTCTTTGACGCACACTTCTTTCCCAGAGGGAGTGAATCGATTGGTTCAGAACTCGTTCTCACATAAGCGTAGCGGGGATGTCTTCTTTTGTATTCATCCGACTTGGGTATCGGAATTGAAAGAATTGGAAGATACTTATTTTCGACATACCAAACGTCCGATCGTTCCCTTGTATTTGTACGGTACGGGAGTAAAGGCTGATTTGAAAGGGAATTGCATGATGTCTGATTTGTTGCCTACTTTGTGTAAGATTTTAGGAATAAATGCTCCTTATACGGCACATGGGAAGGCTATATTTTAGTTTTGTGATTGTGCTTCCAAGGTTTCAATTCTTTTGTATTGAATCTTTTTGATTCGTCGATTGTCGACTTCGAGGATCTTGAATTGGTGTTCCTTGTAAGTGATCACTTCGTCTTTATGAGGGAGTTCTCCCTTGATTTCTAGGATCAAGCCGGCCAAAGTGTCGGCATCACCTTCCACTTCTTGGAAAGAATCCTCTTCGATGTCCGTGATTTTGTAAAAGTCGTTTAGTAGTGTGGATGCCTCGAAAATGTATGCTCCGTTTTTGTCTCGCGTGTACACAATTTCCTGCTCATCATATTCATCATTAATATCGCCCACGATCTCCTCGATAATATCTTCCATCGTGACAATGCCGGTCGTTCCCCCGTATTCATCAACAACGATCGCCAAGTGTACCTTCTTCGTTTGGAACTCTTCTAGGAGGTCATTGATTTTCTTGGTTTCTGGAACAAAATAAGCCGGACGGATTAAGGTTTGCCAGCGAAAGTCCTCTTTCTCATCCAGATGTTGTAATAAGTCCTTCACGTAGAGGATTCCCGTGATGTTATCCAAATTTTCTTCGTACACGGGCATGCGCGAGTAGCCGTGTTCCGTGATAATCTCTTTCACTTGGCGGTAGCTTGAATTCCCGTCAATGGCGATTACATTGATACGGGGACGGATGATATCTACCGCATCAATATTACCGAAACGAACGATACCTTCCAGAATGTCTTTTTCTTCGTTGATAGCCGTGTCCTTGGTTAATTCTAAGGCTTTGGATAGTTGGTCAATGGATAGATTATCCTTTTTATCCATGCGTTTGCTGATAATAGAGGTTGAACCGATTAAAAAGGCGGATAGCGGGCGGAATAGGTAAGATAAGAAGGTTAGCGGGCCTGCCATGAAAATCACCATGCTCAACTGGGAACGGTTGGCGTATAATTTAGGAATGATTTCTCCGGTCAGTAAGATGACGAAAGTGACTACGATCACTTGAATAATAAAACCTAACGTGGGATAAGCAGAGAAATCAAATAATGAATTTACCAGATAGGTGGACAACACGACAATGGCTACGTTCACGAAATTGTTGGATATTAAAATCGTGGCAAGTAACCGATTGGGTTTCTGTTGTAGGTTGCAGGCCTTTTCATACCCGTTGTCTTCCAAGTATTTCAATTGCGAGGGAGAAAGTGAGAAATAGGCAACTTCCGAACCGGAAATTAATGCCGAGCATAATAATAAAAACAATAAAATGATAATGAAAATTAAATCAATGAGGGTGAATGCACCTGTAAAAATCTGCCCAGCAAGGGGAATATAATCTGTGTCCAAAATTTATGTAATTGGTTAAACTTAAATATCGCCGAAAGATACATATAAAAACTAAAAGATAAAAGATAAAAACTAAAAGTTTGAAGTAAAAGATTCCAAACGAATGGATCTGGCTTTAAACAATTAGTTTCTGTCTTTTTATCTTGTAACTTTTATTTTTTAGTTTAGAACGGGAGATCATCACTGTCGTCACTACCGCTTAAATCGGGAGCTTGTGGCATATGTGTGTCTTGAGGTTTATCCCCGTTATCTTGTTTGCGGGATAGCATCTGGAAGTTATCCCCATAAATTTCGGTTGTGTACCTTTTCACTCCATTCTGGTCATCCCAAGAACGTGTTCTGATACGTCCCTCGATGTAAAGCATCATTCCTTTACGAACGTATTTTTCGGCTATTTGAGCCAGATTGCGCCAGAGAACGATATTGTGCCATTCAGTTTGAGTTACACGTTCTCCGTTTTTATTGTTGTACACCTCCGACGTGGCAAGGCTGAATCTTGCCACGGCAATACCTCCTTCGAGGTATTTTACGTCTGGGTCTGCCCCGACATTACCGATAAGAATAACTTTGTTTACCATGTATATATGTATGGATTAAAATTTGTCACAAATTACGGAATAATTTTGGAGAAAAAAAATAATCCTTATGCTATCTTGTTATGATTCGTGATTTATTCCAGCTTGTGAAAAGTGACAATGTTGTTGTTACCGATTTAAACGAGGGGGCAGTTAAGGTAAAGGTTTGCTGAAAAAAGTGGTGTGGGGTATGTGTCCGATGTTGACAATTAAATATATAGAACGCAAAAAATATTGACAAAAATGCGGTAGTTTGTTTCATTGTTTGTGGAAAAGATATATATTTGCAGTCTGAAATCTAGAAGAATCGAAATATAATATTGAATATTAAATACTTAAAGAAAATGACAAAGGCGGACATCGTGAATGAAATTTCGAGAACCACTGGTATCGAGAAAGCTGCGGTACAAACTACAGTTGAAGCTTTTATGGAAGCAATCAAAGGTTCTGTGATTGATGGAAAAAATGTATATTTAAGAGGTTTTGGAAGTTTTGTGGTAAAAAAGAGAGCTGAGAAAACCGCTCGTAATATTTCTAAAAATGTAACGATCAAGATTCCTGAACACTTTATTCCTTCGTTCAAGCCTTCGAAGAGTTTCGTCAATCAGGTGAAAGATCAAGTAAAATAAAGAAAGGAGTGAAATTATGCCAAGCGGAAAGAAAAGAAAGAGACATAAGATGGCCACTCACAAACGGAAAAAGAGACTGAGAAAGAACAGACACAAGAAGAAGTAGTCATCGTTTGTGAGTTAGAGATTATAAACCTAAGGGCTATGCCTTTAGGTTTATTTTGATTAATACATTAATTGATCAGGTAGTGAATACTGAGTTAGTCATAGATGTAAAAGCGGAAGAAGTAGTCATCGCTTTGTTAAAAGATAAGCGATTGGTAGAGTTGACAACGGAGAAGACTAGCGTTAAATTTGCGGTAGGTGACATTTACTACGGGAAAGTGAAGAAAATCATGCCCGGTTTGAATGCGGCTTTCGTTAATGTCGGCTATGAAAAGGATGCCTTCCTGCATTACCTTGATCTCAGTCCCCAGTTTTATTCTTTGGATAGCTATATAAAGCAATGTATAGCCCGGAAGGGGATGCCTGTAGCCAAGTTAAAACTGGAGCCGGAAATCAGTAAAAACGGGAAGATCGGGGATGTGCTTTCTGTCGGTCAATATGTTGCCGTACAGGTTGCCAAAGAACCTATTTCCACCAAGGGCCCGCGTTTAACCTCCGAGTTGAGTATAGCCGGGCGTCACCTAGTTCTGATGCCTTTCTCGGAAAAGGTATCCGTGTCACAAAAGATAAAATCAGTCGAGGAACGAAAGCGTTTGAAGAGACTGATTGAAAGTATACGCCCCAAGAATTTTGGAGTGATCGTGAGAACTGTCGCCGAAGGCAAGAATGCCGAGCTATTTGACAGTGAATTAACAGAACTTGTTGAGCGTTTTGAAACTGCGTTCAAACACCTTCGGGATATAGAACCTCCCAAGTTAATTCTAGGAGAGATCGACCGGACCAGCGTTATTCTCCGGGATATATTGAATCCCTCGTTCGAGAATATTTATGTGAATGATTTAGCATTGAGTAAAGAAATTAAGCGTTATATCAGCACGATAGCTCCGGAAAAAGAAGGTATCGTTAAATTTGTATCTACCGAGATTCCTATTTTTGATCATTTTGGGGTGGACAAACAAATCAAGTCTTCGTTGGGACGTACCGTTTCATTTAAAAATGGGGCTTATCTTATTATAGAACACACGGAAGCTTTTCACGTGATAGATGTGAATAGCGGTAATCGAGTGAAACTGGGTGACGATCAGGAATCAAATGCTCTGGAGGTAAACTTGGCTGCTGCCGATGAAGTGGCTCGTCAACTGCAATTACGAGATATGGGGGGGATTATCGTGATCGATTTTATTGATATGCAACAGGCGGAAAACCGTCAGAAGTTGTTCGATAAAATGCGTTCGGCGATGGAATTAGATAGAGCCAAGCATACAATACTTCCCTTGAGTAAATTCGGGTTGATGCAGATTACTCGCCAGCGAGTACGTCCGGAAATGACAGTGACAACCACGGAGACTTGTCCCGTGTGTCATGGAACCGGTAAAGCTGATGCCGCTGTTCTGGTAATTGATAAAATTGAGGACCAGCTTGAATTTTTAGTCGTGGAGAAGAAAATCAAAAATCTGGTCTTGAAAGTACATCCCTTTGTGGAGGCGTATTTGAAAAAAGGTTTCTGGTCTTTGCGTAGGAAATGGGCTTTTAAGCACCATATCCATTTGAGGGTAATCGGAGTTCCCTCTTTTTATATTTACGAATATAAGTTTTTTAATCGTTTTAATAGAGAAATAGAACCTGAGTAGGTGTTTTTACTTACAGTTTTATTATTCCATCTTAAAACGATGTTAAAATAGTACCATGAATTTGTGAGAGAACAAATTATGTGGTACTTTTGTGACCACTGTGTGATAATGCATACGATTTCGAGAAGCATGCAAATTGATGTTTTATTAAATAATTTTTTATGAAAAAGAGACTATTGACGTTGATCTTTACGTTGTTCGTGGGAACCTTTTCGGTTTTCGCTCAAATGTCTGACCCGACAAGTTGGACGTTTTCCCAGAAGAAAACCGGGGATAACGAATACGCTTTAACTTTTAAAGCAACCATTCAACCTGGGTGGACGGTTTATTCCATGTCAACCCCGGCAGGTGGTCCCATGCCTACATCAATTACCATTGAGAAAGTGGGAGAGGGGATCGAATTAGTGGGTACGGCTGAGGAGAGTGAACCAAGTAAAAAGCATGATGATGTTTTCGGAGTCGATGTGTGGTATTATTCAGATAATTACACTGTAACTCAAAAGATCAAAGTTACCGATCCTTCCATTACTACCGTGAAAGGGAGTGTTGAGTTCCAAGCTTGTCAAGAAGGTGCTTGTGTACCGGGAGAAAAAGATTTCTCGATAGAGTTGGGGAATAAAGGTGCTGAAAAGTCTGCTGTTGCCGCAGCCGATGAGACTAAGAAAGAAACCGAAGATGATTCCTTGTGGTTATTCTTCTGGGTTGCTTTCGGTAGTGGATTGTTAGCTGTTGTGATGCCTTGTGTGTTCCCGATGATCCCGATGACTGTATCTTTCTTCATGCACGGGGATAGTAATAAAGCGAAAGCAAAAGCAAAAGCAATTTTCTTTGCCTTGTCAATCATTGGTATTTATACCGCTTTAGGATTGATTATTTCTTTCTTGTTGGGACCTGGATTTATCAATTGGTTGAGTACGAACTGGTTGCCTAATATTTGCTTCTTTATTATATTCATGATTTTTGCGGCTTCTTTCTTTGGAGCATTCGAGATTGTGTTACCGTCTTGGTTAGTAAATAAATCAGATAAACAAGCTGATAAAGGTGGTTATATCGGAGCCTTTTTCATGGCTTTCACGTTAGTATTGGTATCGTTCTCATGTACCGCTCCTATCGTGGGTACCGTGTTAGTTGAGGCTGCACGAGGATCAGTATTGCGTCCGATCATCGGTATGTTAGGATTCTCTATCGCCGTGGCTTTACCTTTTGGATTTTTCTCGTTCTTCCCTTCAAAATTAAGCAATCTTCCGAAATCAGGAGGTTGGTTGAACTCAGTGAAGGTGGTATTAGGATTTATCGAGGTAGCCCTTGGATTCAAGTTTTTGATGGTAGCAGACCAGACTTATCACTGGGGATTGTTAGACCGTGAGGTTTACATTGCTATCTGGGTGGCCGTGTTCACGTTACAAGCATTATACTTGATGGGTAAAATCAAATTCGCTCACGATAGTGACTTACCATATATCGGAGTTCCTCGTTTGGTGATGATTATTATTACCATGTCATTCGTAATCTATTTGATCCCGGGTATGTTTGGGGCTCCGTTGAAAGCTTTGGCCGGATACTTCCCGCCGCAGGAAACGATTGACTTCGATATCAACCGTATTGTACGAGAGAATGCAAAAGAGATTATGAAGAGTGGCGTGCAGATAGGCGGAACCCAAGGTGCTGCTAGTGCAGCTTCCAATGAGCCGGTAAAATACTCTGACTTCTTACACTTGCCTCATGGACTAGATGGTTATTTTGATTATGATCAAGCATTGAAGGCTGCACAAGCTCAGAATAAACCTTTATTCATCGACTTTACCGGTCACGGTTGTGTGAACTGTCGGGAGATGGAACAGAGTGTTTGGTCTGACCCTCGTGTACTTGAAATGTTGAAGAATGATTATATCATTGTGGCTCTTTACGTGGATGATAAGACTAAATTGCCAGCAGAAGAGGTATATGTTTCAGAGTATGACGGAAAGAAGAAAAACACTCTTGGAAAGAAGAATACGGACTTCCAAATCAAACAATTCGAGTCAAATGCCCAACCGAATTATATCTTGTTAGATAGTCGTAAAGGTAACGAGAAAGTATTGAAACCGCATGTATTACAACCTGCTAGAGGTTATAATAAAGATCGGGATGCTTTCGTGAAATTCTTACAAGATGGTTTGAAAGAGTATAAAGCTCGTGCCGGAAAATAATTTATTGAATTAATTCTATAATGAAGGAGCTATGGCTGTGAGGGCATAGCTCCTTTTTTGGTCTAAAGTTAAACTATCCTTTCTTTTAAGCGTGACCATGTACATAACAAAAATTGGTGTTTAGAGTTATGGGTTAAGGAGAGATTGATGGGAGGTAGTTTATATATTTCAGACTTCTCCGTTCACATTCAGTTTTCCAACTTGTAACAGGGAAGGAATACAGAACGATATTATACCGATGGTTAATATAACTATTCCGCCAATTACGAACGTGTTGGTAATTCCTACATGATCGGCAATAAACCCGGTACTCATTAATCCGAACATGGAGGGGAGCATACTAAGGCTCATGTATATGGAAAATACTCGTCCGAGTATTGCCGAGTTGATTTTCGTTTGGATAACAGCAGTGAACGAGGCAAAATATAACGATCCGATCACGCCTTCAAATGCGGTAAACACGACAAACCAGATAAAAGCATCGGGGGGTAACAGGCCAGAAGCCATGAGACTTGCTCCTAAGAGGATGTATGTTAGGTTGATTAGTGTGATTTTGTTGATCTTGTATTGTTTAATACTCAATGCTACTCCTCCCAATAAGGCCCCGACTCCCCAAATAACTTCAATTAGACTCATTTGGAAAGCATCCCCCGAAAAATGATTGAGGGTCATTAAGGGGAAAAGTACGCTGACTGGCATGATGAAAAATGTGGCTATGATTGAGAGTATTAATAATAATGGCATTCCCTGGTGGCTGATTACTTCTCGTTGAGCTTCTTTTAGATCTTGAAGGACATTATTTTTCCCCGTATGTCCACTAGGTTGTGGGTTTGGTATTTTGACGAAGGCCAACGAGGTACAAGCGAGTATGGCACCAAGCACGTCGAGCATGAGTACGACAGGCATCGCTAGAGTGGTAATAGCCAAGGCTCCTAAGGCTGGTCCGGCTATATTACAGGCAGAGTTAATCATCTGGTTGATCCCGGCGATTCGTAATAGTTGTGATTCTGGAGCGAGTAGCGGAATCGATGCCTGCATGGAAGGAGCGTGAAAAGATGAACCTACTGACCGTAGGGCCAGCAACAAGTATATTTGCCAGATTTCCGCCTGTTCAAAATAAAATAAAGTGGCAAGAATAAGCGTCCAGAAAGCGATGAAGCTATCAGATAAAATCATGATTTTCTTTCTGTTCCATCGATCAATAAATACTCCGGAGAACATACCTAAGATGCCTTGCGGTAACATGGCGGCAATCGTGGCAAAGGCTAAAGTTTCTGCTGATTTAGTTTCAAAAGTTAGCCATAAGATAATGGCAAAATTAACGAGTGAACTGGTTAGTATAGAGAAAAACTGTCCTGTCCATATAATAGCGAATACCTTTTTCCAGTTATTCATGGTAATTTTATATCAATATTAAAAGTGAGAAAAACAACAATACCTTGAAACTTCCCTTTAGTTTGAGAAATTTTTAAAAAGTCCGGAGAAATTTTTCCGGGATTGAATTAGGCGCAAACCGGATACGGAATGCCCATTATGAAGTTTTGAAATCTCATAGATGGTATTGTATATAATTTTTACAAATATACGAATTTATGAGGAGTAATCCTAAAAAGTAATCGAAAATGTCAGAAGATATGTATAAATCGATAAATTAATTAGAGATTATTCTTCTATTGTGATAAGAATAGATTATTTTCATACCTTTGTACAAATTGTGTGTCTGTGAAGGCCGAATGAAATGATAATCCGAGTAAAACCTTGATTCATGGAAAGTAATCCACAACTAGAATTAGCGTATGATTTCTTGGAATATACAGGTGTGAACGTGTTTCTTACGGGAAAAGCGGGAACGGGAAAAACTACGTTCTTGAGGGAACTAAAACAGCGATCTCCCAAAAGGATGATCGTGGTTGCTCCCACGGGAGTGGCGGCGATTAATGCAGGTGGAGTGACAATCCATTCTTTTTTTCAATTACCGTTTGGGCCTTATGTGCCAGGGGTGACGGGTAGCACGGGACAGGGGGATAAGTTGCAGTATACGCATAAGTTTAATCGGGAGAAGATCAATATTATTAAAACGATTGATTTGCTGGTGATTGACGAGATTAGTATGGTGCGGGCAGATTTGTTAGATGCGGTGGATGATATGTTGCGTCGTTACCGCTCGAAAAATGAACCTTTTGGAGGGGTACAGTTGTTGTTGATTGGTGATTTACAGCAGTTGGCTCCCGTGGTGAAGGAGGACGAGTGGACTTTGTTAAAACAGCATTATGCCTCGGCGTTTTTTTTTCACAGTAAGGCATTAGCGGCAACCCGATATGTGATGATCGAGTTGAAACATGTTTACAGGCAGCAAGACCGGGAATTCGTGAATTTACTGAATCGGGTGGATGTTTCGGTGCTAGGAATGCTGAATCAGCGGTATATACCAGATTTTAAACCTTTGGATGAAGAGGGATATATCACGTTGACAACACATAATCATCAGGCGCAACGGATTAATGACGTGAAGATGGCCGAATTATCCACTAAGGCTTACTCGTTTAAGGCAGAGGTGAAAGATAATTTTCCTACTTATTCTTATCCCACGGAGGAGACATTGGTATTGAAACAGGGTGCACAGGTAATGTTCGTGAAAAACGATTCATTACCGGAAAAACGTTACTATAATGGAAAAATCGGTGAAATCACGGCTATTAATGACCGTTCCATCGAGGTGGTAGGAAAAGAGGATGGACTGAAGATTCAAGTAACTCCGGAGGAATGGACGAACACGAGATATACGTTAGACGAGGAGACTCGGGAGATTACGGAAACGGTGGAGGGAACGTTTAAGCAGTATCCCTTGAAAACGGCATGGGCGATTACAATTCATAAAAGCCAAGGATTGACGTTTGAGCGGGCGATCGTGGATGCCAATGCAGCGTTTGCTCACGGGCAAGTATACGTGGCATTGAGCCGTTGCAAGACGTTCGAGGGGCTTGTGTTGAGTTCTCCGGTAACTATGCGTTCGCTGGTGAGTGACGGGGCAATAAATGAATTCGTGCGGGAGGTGGAACAGAAGGTGCCGAATAAGGAGGAATTGCAACAGGCACGACAGGCTTATTTCAGGGAGTTGTTGCTGGAACAATTCGATTACGAGTCGATCCGGTGGCGGTTACATTATTTGTACCGGGTGTTGGATGAGCAGTTACGTCGATTGTATCCCGATTGGGTGGAACGTTACCGTGTGGCAGGGACGAAGTGTGCGGAGGAATTGTTAGCAGTGGCCGAGCGGTTTCAAAATCAATTGGAGCGATTGATGGCGGAAGAAGAGAATTACGAGGAGAATTCGATGATTGCAGAGCGGGTGAGAAAAGGGGCGGAGTATTTCCGAGAACATACAATGGCGATTTTGGGAAATTTTTTGGAAGAGACTATTCCGGAGATAGATAATAAGGAAGTGAGGAAGTTAGTGGAACAAAATATGGAACGTTTCTGTGTGGAGGTGAATTTGAAATTGGAAACATTAAAAGTGATCAAGAATGGTTTCTCTGTAAAAGATTATTTACGGGCCAAAGCGAAGGCGTTGATTGATGCTCCGAAAGTGAAGATCAAGGCAAAGCGTGCTGGAGTGGAGAAAGTAGAGGTTTCTTCCGATGTATTACATTCGAAATTGTATGAAACTCTTCGCAACTGGAGGAATAAAGAGGCCGAACGTTTGAAATTACCAGTGTACACGGTGTTACAACAGAAGGCTTTGTTGGGAATCAGTAATACATTACCAACGAATTCAAAGGAATTACTGGCGGTTCCCGGCATTGGGAAAAAGATAATGGAACGTTACGGGGCCGTGCTATTGGATATGGTTGACGAGTATCGTTTGCAGCAAAAATAAGGGTATTAATAAAGGTTAGGTTCAATCACTATTTATAGTGTATCTCTATATTCCTGGGATACATAAAATGTGATTATTCTTTTGTATGATTGTAATCAGTCGGTAATATTTGCGATAAACCTATTCGTGGAATATGAGAGGTCGCTAAAATGCCTATATTTGTAATATGTTGTTTGGTGTTTAGTGAATAAATTTGGGAGTATTATGAAATATTGTTTTTTATTATGTATATTTTTTTCATTAGTTGTGAATGCCCAAGATTACCGGGTGGTTTCACGTGGTTCTCTTCATGTTCGTTCCGGTGCGGGAACCGAGTTTGAAGTGATTGGAAAATTAGCTTCTAAAGATACGGTCCACGTGTTGAAAATGGAGGATGCATGGGCACAAGTGGAGTTTGATGGAAAACAAGCCTATGTCAATAAAAAGTATATTATGCCGCTTAGGGGAACGAAACAACAATCTGCTGAAAACTTTTTTAGTGGATTATGGGGATTGTTTAAACAGGGACCGATTAGTTATTTGCCTTTACTGATTCTATTGACATTATGTTTTACTTTGCTGATTCGATGGATGTTTCGGAATTCTCTGGAGATAAAATGGATTGTGGGGAGTCTCGGGCTTGCGGCAATCGGTGTTATGGAACTTATTTTTTTCTTCGGTTACAATGGCTTACCCTGGTTCTGCTTTCCTGATGAGGTCGGTTGGCTTTGGACGGTTGTCAACTTTTTTTTGTATGGTTTTGTCTTGTTAAAACAACTTCTATTAAATCTTCAAATTATTCGTGAGATTTGTTATGAATCCGGATATAATTTGAGCGTGGGTATTTATTCCTATATTGTTGCGGCCATCTTGGCGATTATTTTTTATTTGGCTGATGTGGACATGGGAGAATATTTAATTTGTGGATTCTTGTTGGCTCAGGGCGTACAGATTGTGATGAACTACTTTATAATCCGGAATTTCTGGAGAGCCTCTATTGTCTCTATTTTATTTCTTTTGGGATCGGTTTCGCTCATTGCTTCTTCCGTTTTTTTTATTGGCGTAATTATTTTACTTGCTATCGGTTTATTTATATTATCAATAGCGGGATCGGGAGATAGGCATTATTATGTTGTGTATCGTTATTAAGCTTATTATTTCTTGATAGCGGCGATGATTAACATCATGGGACGTCGTAGTTCGTCACGCATACCCGGAATGGAATCCAGAAGAGTTTTATCCGGTTCTGGTTCCACGAGTCCGGTGATTTCAAAACCGTTTTGGATAAGCCCATTTACATAGGTCGTTAGTGTTTTGTGGAATTTGGTCACGTTTTCGCCTAAGAAAATGGCCTCTCGTTTTCCTTCCGAGAAATAGCGGTCTACTGGCCAGTGGAGTATGTTTCTTTGGTCGTCATAGTACCACTCTTGATTTCCGTAAGCTGTAAACACGGGATGCTCGACAGAGAAAACAAAGGCTCCTCCGGGAGAGAGGCAGCGGTGTACCTTCTCGCAAATATCCGAAAATGATTCCAAATAGTGAAAGGTAAGAGAGCTGATGACAATGTCATAACTCTCTGGCATGTAATCAAAGTCTTCGATCGCCATGCATTTGTATTCGATACGAGGAGAGTTGTTTCGCTTAGTAGCCTCTTCCAACATTTTGTGTGAAAGATCAATTCCCAAAGCGTGGACTGCTCCATGTTCAATAGCATATTGACAATGCCACCCGAAACCACAACCTAAGTCCAGTACTCGTTTCCCTTGGAAGTCCGGGAGCATTTTTTGTAATACGTACCATTCCCCGGCTCCTTTTAGGCCATCCACGGAACGGGACATTTGACTATATTGATTGAAGAATTTCTCGTCGTCGTATTTATTTTCTTTCATGATAAAGTATAATTTTTTTTACGAAAGAGATAGGTCTGTTTACGTATAGTAAACGTGGAGAGGGAATCCTTCATGTTGGCAGCGATATTTACCTTTTTGAATTTGGATAGTAATTGCTGATCGTCCATGTGTCGTGTTGTTTAAATAGTTAAAACTTTACTCACAAACATACGGATTTTTTGTAGAAATACTTGTGTCTCGTGTCTTGAAAATGTTAAGGGAATAGGGCTTTTGGTGGTGAGTGGTGGTCGCTTGACGGTTTTGGATATAAAAGTATTTATTCGCCAAGTAGTTCTTCGTATATATTGTAGAGTCTTTCCCGGAGATATAGAACGGCATATCGTTTCCGGGAAATAAGAGTATTGACTGGAATACCGGAACTTTCTGATATTTCCTTGAATGAAAAGTTCTGTAATTCATTTAATTCGAATACAATTCGTTGTTCATCGGGAAGTTCTGCTAAAGCCTTGTCAAGTTCTTCCCAGACCAATGAGCGCATATATTCTTTTTCTGGAGAATTGTCCGCATCAAATAGGCATTCGGATACTTCTTTCAAAATGAACGTTTCTCCCTCTTCTGTTCGGGCTTGCGGTAATTCTTTTTCCCGGAGTTTTCTTTTCCAGTCAATAATAAGATTGCGGGTAACTGTGTAGAGCCAGGCGGAAATTTGTTGCACGGGAGGAGCTACCGGATCCGTTTTAAGTAACTGGTAAAAGACATCTTGTAGGATGTCTTCCCGGTCTTCTTGGGGGATAACCCGTTTGGCAATGAAACTTTTTAGTTGCTCCTGATATTTCTTGAAAACCTCTGATATGTTTATCTTACGGGGAGGCTGGTCTTGTTGCTTATTCATTGTCGAGGGTTATTCTTTTGGCTTTTCTTCTCCGAAAATATCATCGTTGAATACTTGTTGGCGTTCTTCAAATCGTTGACGGATATAGTTCCGCCGTTCTTCTGGAGACATATTTTTGACTTTTCCCCATAAATGGTGTAAATGATCGGGTTTCCCGGGAGGTCTCATGAATCCGTGACCATGGAAACCACCGAACAACAAGCGGGTGAGGACAAAAAGTCCAAGAGCTTGCCAGTAATTGATAGTAGTCCAACCGATGATAGAGGGAATCAAGTAATTCCATAAAAACATGATGGTGGCGATAGTGGCAGCCAGACCGATAAACATGAATAGGGAGAACATCCCTCTATTTTGTCTAAAATTTCTCATGACGTTTATTTTAGTATGTCGTGTAAATTTGATATATTTTCGTGAAATCTTGCAATAAATAGACAGATATTGCAAGTAATACTAGAACTCCCAAAAGAAGAATGTAAGGAAGTAATATTTCGAAGTCTTTGAGCATTGTTTCTTGATAGCGTTTCATGGCTTTGTTTGTTTTAAATTTATATTATTGGTTAGACTTTCTATTATTGTAGACGAATGAGAAATAATAATATTTTAAATGTTCTCGTTTTTTTTGAATAGGAATCTGTAAAGTACTATTTTTACGTACTAAAATTTGAAGGATATGAAATACGAGTTGAATGATAAGCCGGGGATTTTACCCATGTTGATGTACGGGTTGCAGTGGTGGATTGTTTCCTTTCCTTGTGTGGTGATCATGGGAATTATCGTGTCGCAACTTCATTACACAGATGTGGCAGAACAGACATTTTATTTGCAAAAATTGTTCGGGATCATGGGGGTAGCGATGATTGTACAGGTGCTATGGGGACATCGGTTGCCGCTGATTATCGGGCCGGCATCGGTGTTGTTGATTGGGATTCTGTCCACTGTGTCGTCGGGGATTACGGCTGTTTACACAGGTATTATGGTGGGCGGTCTAGTTCTGACTGTGCTGGCATATAGCGGGTTGTTGGGAAAGTTGCAATTCGTGTTTACGCCCCGTATCGTTACGGTTATTTTAATTTTGATCGCATTCACGCTGACTCCGGTGATCTTGAAATTAGTGTTGGGAGATGCGGTACATGCCTTGTTTAATTTGTTTTTCACGCTGGTGATGGTGCTGGCTTTGGTGATCGGGAATAAATTGTTGCGGGGAATATGGAAGTCAACCACGGTGTTGTGGGGAATTGTAGGGGGTGTGTTGGTTTATTATGGAGTGTTTGGTTTTCCGGTATTGACCTCAACGGAGGCTGGGATGATACCGGATCAGGCGACTATTTTTAATTTCCCGTTGGATTTTGAGGCGGGGACGATTCTGGCATTCTTATTTTGTTATATGGCCTTGATTGTGAATGAACTTGGTTCAATACAGGCTGTCGGGCATATGTTGCAGGCTGATCGAATGGAGCTGCGTACAACTCGGGGAGTCGGGATTGTGGGAATAACAAACGTTCTGTCTGGTTTGTTCGGAGTAATTGGTCCGGTGGATTATTCTATGAGTCCGGGCGTGATTTCTGCAACTGGGTGTGCTTCTCGCTATACTTTATTGCCAGCCGGGGCTGGGTTGATGTTATGTGCTTTTTTTCCTTCTATTGTGGGAATATTAGTGACGATACCGGGAGTGGTGATGGGGGCAATTTTGCTTTATCTGATGGCAACGCAATTAGCTGCAGGGTTACAGATGTTGGTGAGAGAGAAGGCGATCGTGGATTTTGATAGTGGAGTCGTTGTTGGTTTGCCATTGATGGTTGCCCTGTTGTTATCGTTTACTCCGGAAGAGGTGTTAAATTTGATACCTTCTTTGTTCAAGCCGATCGTGGGAAATGGTTTCGTAATGGGGGTGGTTACGGTGTTGATTATGGAGCATTTGATCTTTAAAAAGAGATAACTTGTGCTTGATTTGTGCGTATATAGAGGAAATATAACGTGATGGAGTTAGTTTATATATATCATAGCGGTTTTGCCTTGTTGGGAGAGAAATTTACAGTGATTATTGATTATTACAAGGATTCGGCTGAAAATTCATTGACAGGAATTGTACATGGGGAGTTGTTAAAGCGTCCCGGTCGGCTATACGTGCTATCCTCTCATTCACATGCGGATCATTTTAATCCAGAGATTTTGACTTGGCAACAAGAACGTCCGGATGTGCAATTTGTTTTCTCGAAAGATATTCTTGAAAACAAATTGGCGGGTTTGGATGATGCTTGTTATCTGGATAAGGGAGAAATATGGTCTGACGGGATGTTAGAAGTTGAAGCTTTCGGGTCAACAGACTTGGGAATTTCTTTTCTTTTGCATTTGGACGGGAAGTTGATTTTTCATGCGGGAGATTTAAATAACTGGCATTGGAAGGAGGAATCGACGGGAGAGGAGGTTAGGGAAGCGGAAAATACTTATTTCTCCGAGCTCGACATGATCTCCCAACGTACAGATCGGATCGATATTGTTATGTTTCCGGTTGATCCCCGTTTGGGAAAAGATTATATGTTGGGAGCAGAACAGTTTGTTGATCGTTTTCATGTGGGAACATTTGTTCCGATGCATTTTGATAATGCATATGATAAAGCGAATGCTTTTCGAGAATATGCGGAAAGCCGGGGAATTCGTTTCGTGGAATTAAATTATAAGGGATTTCATTTTACATTTTAATTCATTCTAAATTTATAAAAATGGAAATAAAAAGTAGGTTTGATCATTTCAATTTTAATGTACTTGATTTGGATAGGAGTATTCGTTTTTACGAGAAAGCTTTGGGATTGAAGGAAGTACGCCGAAAGGAGGCGGTAGATGGTTCTTTTATATTGGTGTATATGGGGGAAGAGAAAACAGGTTTCCAGTTGGAATTGACGTGGTTAAGAGATCGTAAGGAGCCTTATGATTTAGGCGAGGGGGAGTTTCATCTTTGTATGCGTGTTCCTGGAGATTATGATGCAGTGCGTGCGTACCACAAGCAAATGGAGTGTGTGTGTTACGAGAATACAGATATGGGACTTTATTTCATCTCTGATCCGGATGGTTATTGGATTGAGATTTTGCCAGAACGAGAATAATAAGAGTAAAGAAGAGTTGTAATTAATACCCTCTTGGTTAGGCTTTGCAATGAGTGATAAAGTACAAAAAAATTGTTGTGTTGAGAAATACTGATTATTTAAGTAAGGGGGTAGGAGGCTGATTTTAGAGAGAGGATGTATTTGTGTGTTTGATTAAATGAAATCGATGTGTTAATTAATGAGTGGTGAAATGAATCTATGTGTATTTTTATTGTATTTAGTGGCTCTGTTGCCTAATAAAGAAGAGAAGAAAGAGCCCGTAGAATATGTGAATCCTTTGATGGGGACGCAATCCACGTATGAATTGTCCACTGGAAATACTTATCCGGCTATTGCTCGTCCGTGGGGTATGAATTTTTGGATGCCTCAGACAGGAAAGATGGGTGATGGATGGGCTTACGTGTACACGGCGAATAAGATTCGGGGGTTTAAGCAAACTCACCAGCCCAGCCCGTGGATTAACGATTACGGACAGTTCTCTTTGATGCCTGTCGTGGGAGCCCCGGAATTTGATCAGGATAAGCGGGCGAGTTGGTTTTCACATAAAGGGGAAGTTGCCAAGCCCTACTATTATAAGGTTTATCTAGCCGAACATGATGTTGTAACCGAGTTTACGACGACCGATCGGGCGGCTCTCTTTCGGTTCACTTTCCCAGAGAGTGAGCATTCGTATATCGTTATTGATGCATTTGATCGGGGTTCATCTGTCAAGATTGTGGGTAATAATCGAATCGAGGGATATACGACTCGTAATAGCGGAGGGGTTCCGGGGAATTTCAAAAACTATTTCGTGATTGAATTTGATAAACCTCTTGAATATCGACATACTTTTGCCGATGGAAAGTTGAGTGATGAGTTGTCACAACAAGCGAATCATGTGGGAAGTGTGGTCGGATTCCGTACGCAAAAAGGAGAAATAGTACATGCTCGGGTGGCGTCTTCGTTTATCAGTTTGGAACAGGCGGAAATAAATTTGAAAGAGTTGGGAAATGATAATTTCGAAGCGTTAGTGGAAAAAGGGAGAGCGGAATGGAATAAAGTGTTGGGGGCGATTCAAGTGGAGGGCGGTTCACTGGACCAATATCGGGTATTTTATTCCTGTCTGTATCGTTCGGTACTTTTCCCTCGTAAATTTTATGAGTTTGATGCGGCGGGAAATATCGTGCATTATAGTCCGTATAATGGCAACGTGTTACCGGGGTATATGTACACGGACACGGGATTTTGGGATACTTTTCGTTGCTTGTTTCCTTTGTTGAACTTGGTCTATCCTTCCCGAAATAAAGAAATTCAGGAAGGGTTGATTAATACGTATAAAGAAAGCGGCTTTTTCCCAGAGTGGGCGAGTCCTGGACACCGGGGATGTATGGTTGGGAATAATTCGGCTTCCGTTCTGGTAGATGCTTATATGAAAGGGGTTCGAGTTACAGATGTTGAGGCTCTGTATACGGGATTGGTACACGGGACGGAACATGTACATCCCAAGGTTTCCTCCACGGGACGTTTGGGACATGAGTATTATAACAAGTTGGGATACGTACCTTATAATGTGGGAATTAAGGAGAGTGCGGCCCGCACATTGGAATATGCTTATGATGATTGGTGTATTTATCGGTTGGCGAAAGCTTTGGGACGTCCGGAGGTCGAAATCAATAAATATGCGAAGCGGGCTATGAATTATAAACATTTGTTTGATCCGGAGACGAAATTAATGCGGGGAAAGAATCAGGATGGGAGTTTCATGACACCGTTTTCTCCTTTGAAGTGGGGAGATGCTTTTACGGAAGGAAACAGTTGGCACTATACATGGTCGGTGTTTCATGATCCGCAGGGTTTGATTGATCTGATGGGGGGCAAAGAGACTTTTGTCCAAATGCTGGATTCTGTTTTTGCTGTTCCACCTTTGTTCGATGCGAGTTATTACGGGGGAGTGATTCACGAAATCCGGGAGATGACCGTGATGAATATGGGAAACTATGCTCACGGGAATCAGCCGATACAGCATATGATTTACTTGTATAATTATGCCGGGCAACCTTGGAAGGCGCAGTATTGGTTACGAGAGGTGATGAATCGGATGTATACTCCCGGACCGGACGGGTATTGCGGGGACGAGGATAACGGGCAGACCTCTGCTTGGTATGTGTTTTCAGCCATAGGGTTTTATCCTGTGTGTCCAGGGACGGATCAGTACGTGTTGGGGGCTCCGCTTTTTCCAAGTGTAACGATTAATTTTGAGAACGGTAAAAAGATACGAATTGTAGCCTCGGGGAATGATGATAGGCACCGTTATGTTGAATGGATGAAATGGAACAAGAAGATATACACGAAGAATTATATTACTCATACAGATTTGTTGAATGGAGGTTACATGGAATTCCGGATGAGTGAGCAGCCGAATAAACTCCGAGGTATAGGGGAGTCAGATATACCTTATTCATTTTCATTGCAAAGAGAGTAGAGGAATGTAACGTTAGATTTAGAGGCTTTGATGGTAATACGGAAGCCTCTTTTCTTATCTTTGCCTGAAACTAAAAATGAATGTATGAAAAAAGCAAATTTGATTCTTTACACGATAATTGGTGATTTTAATCGTGTTACCGAATCAATGCGGGGTAGATTTCAGGAGGTTACAAAGATGTTTACCCCGGAAGATGATCGTTGGATAATCGTATTACAGGATGATTCGATGATACGTTGTTCAATGATACAGGTGAGAGATCATGCAGAACAGGTAGCCGAGCATACAGAGGGTATGGCTAATTATTTTGCAGGGGTGGAAACTTCGCTGATTGCTATCAAGGAGGAGGTAATTCACCAGATTCAACGTTTTAATTGCATCGTGGAAATTGACTTCGAACTGGATGAAAACCGGGATCGGACGAATTATATCGTGAACACGTTTTATGATGTGGCGGGTGACGTGAATGGTTTTTTGCTTTATCCGAGTATGAATCTTTTTGACGGTAAGGGGAAGTTGCTTTTTTCAGTGAAGGGAGAGAGCGAGTACGAGACGTTCTGTCCGGTAGTGAATACTGATTTGTTGGATATGGATCGTCCTGAGGCTGGGGATGTCGATTTGGCACGGCGGGATCGTTCGATTGCTCGTTTGAAAAAGGCGGGAGTTCCTTATATGGAACATTTACCTTGTGAGGTGATGGATTGCGAGGCTGTTATAAAGGATCTTGCGGTGATTGTCCGTAGGGCTACGGCGTTGTTTGCCGTGGCATTGTATTCTGAGGTGTTGTTGTCGGAGAATCCGGATCGGGAGGAGGCATTGGATTACGTGAGCAAAGTGACAGAGGCTTATCATATTGAAGATGAATTTACCCCAATGGAGCGGGCGTATCTTGGCAATCCTGAGCCGAAACAACATGATTGTATTCAGTTTTTGTGGCGGTACGAGTGTTGTGCCGTGTTGTTGTGGGCGTTGGGTATTGATGAACTTCCTTATCCTTCAAGAATTTGTAATGTTCCGTTTATTGCTCGCCTGTTTTTTGAGCATAAGGACGAAGGGACGATTTTGGGATTAGGCAAAGTTCGAAAGAGAGAGGAGATATTGGATGAGGCTGATCTGACCTTACGCTATGATTGGGCTTGCGTGGATGCCCGTGTTAACGGGAGAGAGGCTCCGGCATCGTTAGAAGGTGGTGTAGTGATGGAGCGTCATTATGCTTTTAATTGGTTGATAGGAGGAAGTGATGGGGCGGCTTGGGATGAAATTTGGCCCACGACGTGATAAGAAATTCGGAAAAATATTTTTGGGGCTGTATTTGCAAGGAGAGAGTTCGTTGGGGAGTAAAAGTTAAAAACTAAAAGTTGAGTTTCGTTTGAAGTTGAAAAAGGGATAGTCTTGTGCGGTTGGAATCTAAAATGGACAAGGGGATTATCCCTTTTTCTCGGGTAGGTATTTCCAGAAACGGGTGGGGAGATTTTGGCGGTGTAATTTAGGATTGGTGCGTTCTTTTATGGTGATGGCCTTGAAATAGGTTTGCCAGAGTTTTTGGAAAAGCTTCTCGTCTTGATCCATGATGCTTTCGTCGAGGAATCCGCTTTGAAGAGGTCCTCCTTTTTGTTCAAAGTGAACTTCGGTAATGGTTGACAGATTGTGATAATAGCCGTATTCCCGTTTGAGGTCGTAGAGTACCCATTTTTGATCGGCAAAGCGGTCTTGTAAGTAGGGAAGCACGAGAGAGAGTACGTTATATAACGGTTTCAAGGCGGCGAAATAGGTGCCATCGACAGCTTTCTGAAAGCGCAGGAATTGCATAACCCGTAACCGTTCATTGTTTACTTTTTTCCAGACTTTGGAGAGTTCCAGCACATCGGGGTCCCCGAAATTGAGTTCGATGGAACGGGGTGCGTCGATGGCTTTGCGAATGTAACGGAATAGTATGAGGTCTATTCCCGGGAGTTCAGATAACTAGCAAGTTGTAAGACTGGCAAGGGCCGAGGCGGATAATTTTTTTTGAAGTCCTTTCCATACCCGGTTACTTCTTTCCTCATCCGTGATGACTGTGATGATTTCATCATAAAATAAAGGAGGCGTTTCTTCTGCTGCTAACAATATATCAGGAAATTTTTTGATACTATAAGCGTCAAAAATCGCTGTTAACAGTCCTTCAAAGGTTTTGTCGTATCGGAATATGAGCATAGCGAGAAATTACAAGTTAGCAAGTTTATTCATTTTTGATCCGTAAAGTTGAATGGGATAATCAATTGACTATCATCGATACGAGTTGCTTTTCGTTGTGTTAAAATACGCCTTACGTTTTCGGGTTTTATTTCGTTAATGGTTCGGGTCGGTAGTTCATGACACGTGATGAAATACTGGGCTTTTTTGAGAACGACACCGATCTGTTTCAAATGTGATGTTCCCAAGCGGGAATAGCGGCGGGCCGTGAGAATCATCTTGGCAGACTTCACTCCAAGCCCCGGGATACGTAATAACATTTCGTAATCGGCCCGGTTGATGTCCACGGGGAATGCCTCCGGGTGGCGAAGAGCCCAAGCCAGTTTAGGGTCGATTTCTAGGTCTAGGTCAGGATAGGAGTCATCCACGATTTCATCCACTTTGAAATTGTAAAATCGGAGTAACCAATCGGCTTGATACAATCGGTTTTCTCTCACAAGAGGGGGCTGCTTCAAGGCTGGCAGGCGGTTGTCGTACCCATTGACGGGGACGAATCCCGAATAATATACTCTTTTCATGCTTGGACGTTTGTAGAGTGCAGAGGTTAGGTGAAGAATGTCCTTATCCGAGTCAGAAGTTGCTCCCACGATCATCTGCGTGCTTTGTCCTGCAGGGACAAAACGGGGGGAATGGCGGTATTTCTTTCGATCCTCGGCGCTTTGTAACATTCCTTGTTGGATATAGCGCATGGGGGTGAATACACTTTGAAAATCTTTTTCCGGGGCAAGAAGTTGCAGGCTTTGTTCGTTGGGGATTTCGATGTTTACACTCATACGATCCGCATATAAACCTGCCTCGTTGACTAATTCCTGACTGGTACCGGGAATACTTTTCAAATGGATATATCCGTTAAAACGATACACTTGCCGCAAGTCCTTTACCACTTTCACTAAGCGTTCCATCGTATAGTCAGGATTTCGTACCACCCCCGAGCTAAGAAAAAGCCCCTCGATGTAATTTCGGCGATAGAATTCTATAGTTAGGTTTACGAGTTCCGTGACGGAGAACGTGGCTCTCGGCAAATCATTGCTCCTACGATTGATGCAATAGGCACAATCGTAGATGCAATGATTTGTGAGCATGATTTTCAGTAGTGAGATACAGCGTCCGTCTTCCGCAAAGCTGTGACATATACCCCATCCTTCAGCACTTCCGACCTGTCCTTTTTTGTGAGAACGAGAGGTTCCGCTAGATGCACAGGATACATCATATTTCGCTGATTCAGCGAGTATTTTTAGCTTGTTAAGTACTCTTTCATTCATGGTGAACAGGGGTTATATCTTCTTCACAAAGATAAGAATAAAAAACAGAAGCTAACGTGTTTTGCTCCTATATCCAGAGGATGTTCAAGAGAGCCTCTAGTATGTTCCGTAGGTAGGTCAATGATAAAGTCGATTAATTTTTTCTTGATTTTTCTTGAAATTTAATTGATATATCAACGAGAGTGCGATGAGGTACCGAAGAGAATTATAAGGGATATGATAGATTTGACACAACCTATAAGGAACAATTCCTGTCAGGCCAACGTGATATTTTTATCTAGATAAACGTCTTGGATGGCATTTAATAATTCTACTCCTTGGTTCATCGGTTTCTGAAAAGCTTTCCGTCCACAGATAAGTCCCATACCTCCGGCTCGCTTGTTGATTACAGCTGTTGTAACGGCCTCTTTTAAGTCGGATGCCCCTTTGGATTCCCCTCCGGAGTTGATCAGACCAATGCGTCCCATGTAGTTGTTCGCAACTTGATAGCGGCAGAGATCTATCGGGTGAGAGGACGTAAGTTCGGTGTAAATTTTTTCGTTAGTTCTCCCGAATTTGAGTGTCGTGAATCCCCCGTTAACTGTTGGGAGTTTTTGCTTTATAATGTCGGCTTGGATGGTTACCCCTAGGTGATTGGCTTGGCCTGTTAAATCTGCTGCCGAGTGATAGTCGACCCCGTCTTTTTTGAAATTTTCGTTGCGAAGGTAACACCAGAGAATTGTTGTCATACCCAGTTCATGGGCGTGGGCAAACGCTTCCGATACTTCCAGTATTTGCCTACGGCTTTCTGGTGAGCCGAAATAGATCGTGGCACCTACAGCAACGGCACCCATATTCCATGCTTCTTCTATCGTACCGTATAATGTCTGATCGTATTGAGTCGGGTAGGTCAATAGTTCATTATGATTAATTTTCACAATAAACGGGATTTTGTGAGCGTATTTACGTGCTACAATCCCGAGTACTCCGAAAGTGGATGCCACTGCATTACATCCTCCTTCGATGGCAAGTTTTACGATGTTTTCTGGGTCGAAATAGAGGGGATTCGGGGCGAATGATGCTCCAGCCGTATGTTCAATTCCTTGATCTACAGGTAAAATAGACAAGTATCCGGTATTTGCCAAACGACCGTGTCCTAGAATGGTTTGCAGGCTATTCAGTGTACGGGTATTTCTATCGGATGACATCCAAATTTTATCGATGATATTGGGTGAGGGGATGTGAAGTAGCGATTTGTCAATGGTTTTGCAGGTGTGGTTCAACAGAAAATCACTTCGGTCTCCTAGAATTTCGATTATTTTGTTTGTACTCATATTAATGTGGTATTATATTATTTAATTTCATACGGGAATAATTGGATTTTTGTTGTCTAAATGAGAAAAATTGTTTGTTTTTACATTTATTATAACAATAATTGTGACTGTTATGAGAATATGCTTATTAGCCAAAAACTTTCTCTTACACGGGGGAGGCCTGCCCCCTGCTAATCCTTCCTCTACCCCTGCCCGCGGGCATCAACAGAGTTCCAACATAACACGAACGGAACATGTACACTGGTCAGTGTTCATGTTATGTAGTTGCTATGTTTATGCTATGTTCATGATATAGCGCAAGGGTAGGGAAACCATAACGAAAAGATGGACTATCCCCGGACAATAATGGAAGGCAATTCATATACTGCTTTACGGAGAATTTCGCTGCCACGTGAACGCGAAGTGGTTTGGAGTTATCCACGTTCGGCAGGTAGCGAGAGAACTTTCCGAGGCGAAATTTAGAAAGCGGGAAATCATCAAATCTCAAGTGAATTGAGTGATCCCGGTGAAGTTAAGAGGAAGTTGGAAAATATGAGATAAATTTTAACACATGATCATTTAGTTGTAAACTTGTATATAAGTTCCATAATTTTATGGCTTTTATTCATGATTTCTTTATCGGTCGAGGTTCAGAAAAAGAAGTATTTTGAAAAAGCGTTCATTTCCCAGATATCACGGGAGGGTGCGTTTCAGACTCCTCGAATATAAACTTTTCCTGTTATTTTCCGTTTAACCATAGAGACTATAATCATAATGGATGTAGTTCTATGGTAAAAAATTACGGAGTGGTTTTAATTTTACCCATGTAAAAGAGTTTTTATAAATTAGGAAAGATCGTATATCTTTGCAGCGAAAATTAAAAGTAGTTATATGATAGATTTTAAACCGATTAGAATAGAGGATAAAGAATTGATAACGACCTATTTTTTGGCATGTGGGAACCGGGATTGTAATCTTTCGTTTGTGAACTTGTATACGTGGCAGTTCCTAACCAATAGTCATTATGCTGTGGTTGATAACTGTCTCGTGATTCGTTTTACTTTGGATGAGGAGAGTGTCGTGTACACGATGCCCGTGGGAGTCGGGAATGTAAAAAATGTGATTGAGTTGTTGAAGCTGCAAGCGGAGGTCGAAGGACACGTTTTACGTATACATGGGGTTTTCCCGGAATTGGAAGAATGGTTTAACCGGGAATTTCCAGGAAGTTTTGATTATCGGTTGGATCGGGATTATTTTGATTATATTTATTATCGTCAGGAGCTGGCTGAATTGAAAGGAAAGAATTTTCAACCCAAGCGGAATCATGTGAATAAATTCAAACGTATCTATAATTACAAGTACACGCCGTTAACCGTGGATCTGATCCCGCGTTGCTTGAAACTAGAGGAAAAATGGTGTGAAGAGCATGATTGTGAGGAAAAGGAGAGTTTGATAAACGAGCGAAAGGCTCTGAATACTGCACTACGGAATTTTGATGCTCTTGGTTTAGAGGGAGGAGCGCTTTGGGTGGATGATGAAATTGTTGGATTTACCTATGGAGCTCCGGTGAATCATGATACCTTTGCTGTTCATATCGAGAAAGCCGATAGTCGTATTGATGGTTCGTATAATATTTTGAATCAAGAGTTCGCACGACATATCCCGGAACAATATGTTTATTTGAATCGAGAAGAAGATTTGGGAATACCGGGCTTGAGAAAAGCGAAATTATCTTACCGTCCGGTGATATTATTGGAAAAAGGATATGCAGAATTGATTGAAAGTAAAAAAGTTGATAATTCCCAAGGTCGTTTAATTTAAATATTACGTGTAATGAAACGAGAAGTCATGGAGTTGTGGAGGGTGTGTTTTAATGATACAGAAGAGTTTATTCAATTCTATTTTGATAAAAAGTATAAAGAGGAGAATGCTCTGGTGTATTGGGATGAACAAGGTGTGGCTATTGCTGCGTTACAAACGCCTCTTTATCCGATGACTTTTGGTAGTACACAAATTAGAACAGGGTATATTTCGGGGGCTTGTACTCATCCTCTAGCCAGGGCTCGGGGGGTGATGACTAAATTGTTACGGGAGGCTTTTTACATGATGAGAGGGAGAAAAATACCTGTAAGTACTCTGATTCCGGCTAGTGAATGGTTGTATGATTACTATGGGAGGATGGGGTATGCGACTGTTTTTGATTATACCCTAGAACATTATACGGTTTTGGATAAACCGATTGCGGACCATTTTAGGGTGGAGGCTATTCGGGATAAAGCGTTGTTAACGGATGCATTGTTTAATTATTTCCAGTCAAAGATGTGTTTACGTCCTTGTTGCGTGCAGCATGAACGGGAAGATTTTGAAGTGATTGTGGAAAGTTTACGCATGGATGGTGGAGCCTTGATTGTTGTGTATCGTGATGAGAATATTGTTGGGATGGCTTTTGCCGAACCGAGAGGAAATCATGTTTTGATACGGGACGGAATGTATGACTCTGATGATGTCAAGCGGGTGGCTTTGTGGGGTGTGACGACGTGTATGGATGCGGCAGAGGTATGTTGCCAAGTACTTCCTTCCGGTAAAGGAGACGAGCATCGGGGAATGGCTCGTGTGTTGGACGTGGGGCAAATGCTACGTTTATATGCGGAGAATAATCCGGAACAGAATCTTGTGCTGAAAGTAACAGACGACTGGATTCCGGAAAACACGGGAATATACGTAATTGGGAAAGGGGGTTGTGTTTGTGATAATGGAAAGCAGGTGGAGGTGGAATTATCCGTGCAGGAACTGACGCAATTGCTTTTAGGCTACCATCCGGAGCGTTTTCCCCAGTTGGAGCCTTATTTTAAAAAATGTAATCCCTTCATGAGTTTGATGTTGGATTAGAATGGTTTTGATTTATGTTTGGGTGATTTGGATGCCAAAAAATCATCAATTTCTTTGATGGAAAGTTTTTTCACGTTCGTGATGATGATATTTTCGCTTAAAAAGTTCCCGTATGTGTTACACTCATCTATAATCGAATTGAAAATTTCTTTTAGATTGGCCTCGATAGGTAACAAAAGAGTGAACGTGATGTATTTCTCGAATTGTTCGAATTGTTCGATCTCGCCTTGGTTTTTGGTTACAACCAATTCAGTTTCTTTTTTGACAATATCCCACTGGAAAGGTTGTAACGTGACACCCTCGTTAGCAATATAGACACAAAAATAACGTAATAGCGTGCCGTGACCACCTAAGCCAGTTGATACGAAGACGGTCGATTCGTCTAGTAAATTGGATTGAATTAGCATTCGAGATTGTTGTAATGCTATGGTTGCCCACGGTTTGACAGGGGTATCTTGTTTTTGAAATGATTCAATGCTACGGTATATAGAAATGTCATCGACCATGGACAATAAGATTAATAAAGTTTTTTTCTTTTCGTCATCGATGGCTTCGTCGAAGAGATCTTGGACGTGTACTATCGCATCTTCTCTTAACGTTTTGAAGTTTCCTCCTTTGATGAGATGTTCCAAAAGATCCATGTATTGATGTTGTACTTCGACATCAATTTCTTCTTCTAGGATATTTAAGTGTGAACCTACCCGTGATAATAATTGATTCACGCTTTTCCATTTTTGTTCGTCTTGCTTTTCTATATCTTCTGCTTTCATATTGCAAAAGTAAACTATTTGTTGGTTATATGGAGCAAAAAAGAAAAGATTCGTTGTTTTTCTCTATCAATTTCGGTAGACGTTTACCTTGAAAAGCCTTTTATTAATAAATTTTATAATTATTAATGATGAAATTTGTGTTATTATTCTGCGTTTATTTAGAAAAAATAAAAATAAAGTTTTTACATTTGCGATACTAATTACAAGATGTTTATATGTTACTGTCAGAACTGAAAACCGGAGAAAGTGCCGTTATTACTAAGGTGAAAGGATATGGGGCCTTTCGAAAGCGATTAAATGAGATGGGATTCGTGAGGGGGAAAGTGGTGAAAGCCGTAAAGAATGCCCCTTTGAATGATCCGATTGAATATGCAATTATGGGTTATGAAATCTCTTTGAGAAGACAAGAAGCAGCGTTTATTGAAATTGTATCTCTCGAGGAAGCTACTAATATTGTCGGGGTGTCTGGGAGTGCCCGCGATGCGGAAGAGGCTTTCGCCAAGCATTGGGAGAGTCGGGATAAACATATACATGTTGCTTTTGTCGGTAACCCCAATGCAGGGAAAACAACACTATTTAACTACATGAGTGGTTCCCAAGAACATGTGGGAAATTACGGAGGGGTTACGGTGGATGCGAAGAGTGCCACCTTTCGATTTGAAGGTTATGAGTTTAATGTGGTCGATCTACCAGGAACGTATTCTATTTCTGCTTATTCGAATGAAGAAAAGTATGTGCGGGAATATATTATGAATAATGCGCCCGATGTGGTGATCAACGTGGTGGATGCGTCAAACTTAGAACGTAATCTTTATTTGTCCACGCAGTTGATTGATATGGATGTGAAAGGCGTGATTGCTTTGAACATGTATGATGAACTGGAACGTTCCGGGGCAACTTTCAACTATCAGGAGATGGGACGGATGATCGGGATGCCGATGATGCCCACGATCGGATCAAAAGGGAAGGGGATTAAGGAGTTGTTACGGGAAGTCATTGAAGTGTACGAGGGAAGAAGCGAAACGGTACGCCATATCCATATAAATTACGGAAAAGAGATTGAGGACAGCATCGTGGCTATTCGAGCCGAGTTGAAAGATGAGAAAGATTTGATTTGTAATATGTCACCCCGTTTCTTGTCCCTGATGTTATTGGAAGGGGATAAGGACGTGTTGGAATTCGTGCAACGGGATCATTCACGGGAGAAATTATTGAAGGTCGTAAAAGAGGGAGTTGAACGGATTGAAACAACCTATGGAGAGAAAGTAGAGTCGGTTATTACCGATACGAAGTACGGTTTTATTTCCGGGGCGTTAAAAGAAACATACAAGGAAAGTCCCGTGAATCGAAGACGTAAAACGGAGTATATTGATGCTATAGTTACTCATAAATTGTTCGGATTCCCGATCTTTTTATTATTCCTGTTTGTGACTTTCTTTGCCACGTTTAGTTTAGGAAGTTACCCGATGGAATGGATTGAAGCAGGAGTCGGGGCTTTAGGAGAATTTGTCGATAACCAGATGAGTGCCGGACCATTAAAGGATTTGGTTGTGGATGGTATTATCGGTGGTGTAGGGAGTGTGATCGTGTTTTTACCGAATATATTGATACTGTTCTTGTTTATATCTTTCATGGAAGACACGGGATACATGGCTCGTGCAGCATTTATCATGGATAAATTGATGCATAAACTCGGCTTGCACGGGAAAAGTTTTATTCCAATGATCATGGGATTCGGTTGTAACGTGCCGGCAATCATGTCAACACGTATGCTGGAGAACCGGAGTGATAGAATACTAACTATACTGATCAATCCTTTTATGTCTTGTAGTGCCCGTCTTCCGGTATATATTCTGTTGGTCGGGGCATTTTTCAAAGATTATGCGGCGTTGGTTCTTTTTGGAATATACCTTTTTGGAATTTTGGCAGCTATCGTGATGGCTAAACTGTTTAAGCGAGTACTTTTCCATAAACAGGAAGTGCCGTTCGTGATGGAGTTGCCCCCGTATCGAATGCCGACTTTGAGAACAACAATACGGCATATGTGGAGTAAGGGAGAGCAGTACCTGAAGAAAATGGGAGGTATAATTATGTTTGCATCCATTCTGATTTGGGCATTGGGGTATTTTCCCGTGGATAAAGAGTTGGAAGCGCAGTATGATGAAAAGAAGGCCGAGATAACGAGGGCTTACAAGGCGACAATTGCTTCCGGGATCGGGAACGTGGATATGTTGAAGGAAGAACAGGAAGCGAAATTGGAGAGCCTGCATCGACAAGAGATGAGTGAACGTCAGGAAAATTCTTATATTAGTCGATTGGGACGAACTTTGGAGCCTATTTGGACACCGCTTGGTTTTGACTGGAAAGCAGGGGTTAGTTTATTGACAGGGGTAGCGGCAAAAGAAGTTGTGGTTAGTACGATGGCCGTATTGTACCAAGGGGAAGAGGTTATGGAGGAAGATGATGGGTCTAATGCGATGTTGGAAAGGCGTTTGCGGGAACATGGTTTTACTTCGGTTACTGCCATTATATTTGTGATTTTCGTATTACTTTATTCCCCTTGTTTTGCAGCTTTGATCGCTATCGGTAAAGAGATTGGAATGAAGTGGGCATTTTTCGTAATGGGGTATACGACGGTATTGGCTTGGGGCGTATGTTTCGTTATAAAGCAGGTATTGGATTTAATTATTTAGAATGTCCAATATCATGAAGTATTAATCTAAAATTAAGGAATGGAAATGCAACTAACATTGACGTATATAATTGTGGCGATAGCATTTGTTTTTGCAGGAAGGGGTGCTTATCGTTTGTTTCGGAGCGCAAGGAAGGGAAAAGGATATGGTTGTAATTGTGGTTGTGGGGGAAAAGGAACGAATAAAAAAAGCTGCTTGTAAAAAGCAGCTTTTTTATATTAATGCTTGTGTCTGCGCTCGTCAGAAACAGTCAATTTTTTTCTTCCTTTAGCTCTTCTTCTAGCTAGAACTGCTCTACCGTTTGCGGTAGACATTCTTTCTCTGAAACCATGTTTGTTTCTTCTTTTTCTGTTAGATGGTTGAAATGTACGTTTCATTGCAATATTTCTTATGTTATTATTTTCTCGCTTCGGACTGCAAAAGTAGGTATTTTTTTTATTGTGCCAAAGATTTTTGTAAAATTATCTCGATTCAAATGGTGTTTTATTCTAATTATTTGAATGATTTCTAAATTAGTGGTGCGTGTTTTAATAAAATGAGATCTTTGGGCAACAAAGTTAGTATATCTCCGTATATTTCTCCAAGTAGATATGAAAAAAAGAGTTCTAATATTTGTTTTACTGAAATAGATGATTAACTTTAAGCCAATTATACGAAGAGACCTATGAGACAGTTAAAAATTAGCAAACAAATCACTGGCAGGGATTCGTTCTCAATAGAGAAATACTTGCAGGAGATTGGGAAAATCGACGTGTTGACGCCGGATGAGGAGGTTGCCTTAGCCAAGAAGATCCGATCAGGAGATCGAGCGGCACGAGAGTTATTGGTGAAGAGTAACCTGCGTTTCGTGGTTTCCGTGGCCAAGCAATACCAGAATAACGGTTTGAGTTTGGGGGATCTGATAAACGAGGGTAATCTGGGATTAATAAAAGCTGCCGAATGTTTTGACGAAACGAAAGGATTCAAATTTATTTCTTACGCCGTATGGTGGATTCGTCAATCGATTTTACAGGCAATCGCAGAGAATTCACGTTTAGTTCGGTTGCCATTGAACAAGATCAGTAGTATTAACAAAGTGAATAAATTCTTTTTCCGTTTGGAGCAGGAGTTTCAACGGGAACCCACGGCAGAGGAAATTGCCTTGAAAATGGATGTTCCAGCAAAGGAGGTTAAAGACAGCTTGCGGATAGCAAATCGTCCCTTATCCATGGATGCGCCTTTGTCGGCAGATGAAGATGCGTCTAACTTGTATGACGTGATGATTACCGGGGATAATGCTATATCGGATGCAGAACGGGAGATGAATGCAGATTCATTGCGGACGGAAATCGATCGTTATTTGACGATTTTGGATGAGCGAGATGCTTTAATCTTGCGGATGTATTACGGTTTGGGCAATTACACGGCAATGTCGTTGGAAGAAATTGGCGATCGGGTTGGTTTGACGAGTGAACGAGTACGTCAAATTAAATCCAAAGCCATCAAGAAACTGAAAAACTCGTGCCGTAGTAAACGGTTGAAAACATATTTGTAAAAAGTAAATGATTCCTTATTTATAGAAAGTTTTTCTGTCCATAAATTAAAGAATGAATTTATGGTGTGACAGAGTTTATTTGAGAAATTTTGACTTTTTATCTTTTCTTCTGATTATATATTCATGCAAAATTTTTGTGTTAGAAGGAATTGTGGGAATGGTAATATTCTTTTAAATTGTTAGTGTCTGTATTTTATATACTTACAGTCTGTAATTTAAATATGCTGATAAAGTTAATTTTTTCAACTAAATTACTATATTTGTTCCCCGTTTTAGCGGGGGTGTTTTGAATGATCGGAAACGTTTGAAAAATGGATCTTATCAATCTAAATATGTGGCTCCCAGGAGCGTTAGACGTGGTGGGGAATTATTATTATGAACACATAAATGAACGAGAACCTTATGGGAAATTATGAATTAAACAAAAATTTGGCGCAAATGCTAAAAGGTGGGGTTATTATGGATGTAACCAATGTTGAACAGGCAAAGATTGCTGAAGCTGCCGGAGCATGTGCGGTAATGGCATTGGAAAGAGTGCCGTCGGATATTCGTAAAGACGGTGGCGTGGCCAGAATGTCTGATCCTCAGATGATCAAGGCTATAAAAAATGCCGTATCTATTCCTGTAATGGCAAAAGTGAGAATTGGTCACTTCGTGGAAGCACAGATTTTAGAGGCCATTGGCATTGATTATATTGATGAAAGTGAAGTTTTAACACCGGCAGATGATTTGTATCATGTTGACAAGACTGCATTTAAAGTACCATTTGTTTGCGGATGTCGTAACTTGGGAGAGGCTTTAAGACGTATAGGTGAAGGTGCTTCTATGATTCGTACGAAAGGAGAAGCCGGAACTGGAAACGTGGTAGAAGCTGTAAGACATATGCGTCAGTTAAACAATGATATACATCAAGTACAAGCGGCTCCGGTTGAAGCATTGATGACGATTGCCAAAGAGATGGGAGCCCCTTATGATTTAGTAAAATTCGTGCATGAAAACGGTAAGTTGCCAGTAGTAAACTTTGCTGCTGGTGGTATCGCTACTCCGGCTGATGCTGCTTTAATGATGCAGTTAGGTTGCGAGGGAGTATTTGTTGGTTCTGGTATCTTCAAATCAGGTGATCCTGCCAAGAGAGCGAGAGCTATCGTTTTAGCGACAACTTACTATAACGATCCGGTTAAATTGGCAGAATTGTCCGAGAATTTAGGAGAGGCAATGTCTGGATTGGAAATCAGTAAGCTGGAAAATAAATACGCGGAAAGAGGCTGGTAAAAGTAGGTTATAAAATTCATAAGGTTTGTAAGGTTCATAAAGTAATTTGCTTTATAGATTTTATGAACTTTATGAATCTTATATTTTTTGTCATGAAGCAGATTGGGATTTTAGGTTTTCAAGGGGCTATTGTTGAACATGAACGCCAAATCAAGGCCATTGGCCATGAACCCGTGATTGTGAAGTATCCGGAACAGTTGGAAGAGATAGATGGAATCATTCTGCCGGGAGGGGAGAGTACTACTATGGGAAAGATTCTTAATCGTACGGGGCTTATGGAGCCTTTACGAGGGAAAATTCAGGGTGGTTTACCGGTATGGGGAACTTGTGCGGGAATGATCCTGCTGGCTAAAGAACTTGTGAATGATTCGGTTACTCATTTGGGCGTGATGGATATTGCCGTTCGGCGTAATGCCTACGGGAGCCAGATTGATAGTTTTGCCACGAAGAAAGTGATTCCGGAGATAGATTCAAAGGAGATCGAGTTGGTGTTTATTCGTGCGCCTTATATCACGAAGGTGAAAGAAGGTGTGAAAGTTCTATGTGAACTTGATGGGCATATTGTTGCGGCAGAAGAAAAGAATATGCTGGTAACATCCTTTCATCCAGAACTTACTGATAATACGGCATTCCTGAAATATTTTGTATCTAGGATTTAAAAAGGCTGTTTAAAACAGCCTTTTTTCTTATAGATTTGCATTTAATTCTTCTATGCTGAGAGTTGCTGTCCCGATTTTCTGAACAACGATTCCGGCTGCCACGTTTGCAATATGCATGGCTTCCGTGATTTCCTGTCCTTGGGTTAAAGCTAATGAGAGCGCAGCCACAACTGTATCTCCGGCTCCACTTACATCGAATACTTCTTGCGAATGCGTGGGAAGATGTAAAATGTTTTGATCCGAAATCAAACTCATACCTTGTTCGCTCCGGGTGACAAGCAATGCAGACAAATTGTAGCGGTGAATGATTTCCAAGGCCGCCTTGGAAATATCCTGATCGCTATTTTTCACTGGATGACCGATGATATCTCCTAATTCTTTTACGTTGGGGGTAATCAAGTCTGCTCCCGTATATTTTTTCCAATTTTGTCCTTTGGGGTCTACTATAACATGAGTTCCGTGTGATTTTGCCACCTTTATCAAGTACGAGCATAATTCTTCTGAGATCATGCCTTTTCCATAATCAGAGATGATGAGGGTCGGGTATTCTTGAAGAAGCATGGCTAGATGGGTTTGAAAATCTTTTTTTGCTTTTTCAGAAAGCTCTAAATGTTGCTCGTAATCTATACGGACAATCTGTTGTCTTCCTCCAATAATACGCGCTTTTGTGATTGTGGGTTGCTCGGTTTTAATGAAATTGGTCTTAATCCCTTTTCGGTGTGCCATGCGTTCAATTTCTTTTCCGAAAAAGTCATGACCAATAGCCCCGCACAACGTCGCCTGTCCACCAAGACTTGTTATATTGTTGGCAACGTTCGAGGCCCCACCCAAACGGGATTCCTCTGTTACGATGTTTACTATCGGAACAGGAGCTTCCGGGGAAATCCGTTCTACTTTTCCGAAATAGTATTTGTCAAGCATCACGTCCCCGACGATCAGTATTTTGCAGCTATTAAAGTTTAAATCCATCTATTCATTTTAGATTTTTAGATTTATGATTTTAGATTTCCTCCCACAAGGTAATGCTTTTTCTTTTCGTAAATCGTAATTCATAAATCATAAATTGATTGCTTTTATTCTTCCCCGCCACCGAACATCATCAGGTAGGCTTTGATAAACTCATTGATCTCTCCGTCCATAACAGCTTGTACATTTGATGTTTGGTAGTTGGTACGGTGATCTTTTACCCGGCGATCATCGAATACATAGCTGCGGATTTGTGATCCCCACTCGATCTTCTTTTTTGTTCCTTCCACTTTATCCCGTTCTTCCTGGCGTTTTTGTAATTCTAATTCGTATAATTGAGCTTTCAACAAACGCATGGCATTTTCACGGTTTTGCAACTGCGAGCGTGATTCTGTGTTTTCGATCATAATTCCGGTAGGGGCATGGCGTAGTCGAACTCCAGTTTCCACTTTGTTCACGTTCTGACCGCCTGCACCACCACTTCGGAATGTATCCCAGCTGATGTCGGCAGGGTTGATCGTGATCTCAATCGTGTCATCCACGGCAGGATAAACGAATACGGAAGCAAAAGATGTCATTCGTTTGTTGGCTGCGTTATACGGTGATAAACGCACTAATCGGTGGACTCCGTTTTCGGATTTCAAGTAACCGTAAGCATAGTCACCTTCGAATTCGAGTGTGGCTGATTTTATACCGGCTTCTTCACCTTCTTGGTAGTCTACGTGTTTTACCTTATAGCCGTTTAACTCTCCCCACCGGATGTACATCCGGTACAGCATACTAGCCCAGTCCATACTTTCCGTACCTCCGGCACCGGAGTTGATTTTCATGATAGCTCCGAAGTGGTCTTCTTCCCGGCGCAACATATTACGCATCTCGATGTCTTCCAGAACCCGAATGGTTTCTTGGTATTGGGCATCCACCTCCTCCTCGGTTGCTTCTCCCTCTTTGGCGAAATCAAAGAGTACTTGCAAATCTCCAACAGCCGAGGCCACCTGTTCATAGCCTTCGATCCAAGATTTCAACTCTCGAACTTTTTTCATCAAGGCCTCAGCCTCCTTGGGATTGTCCCATAAAGACGGATTTTGTGTTCTTAATTCTTCTTCTGCGAGTTGTATCTTCTTGCCATCGATGTCAAAGATACCTCCTCAATGCTTCACCTCGCTCTGCCAATTCTTTAATATGGTCTATTGTGATCATTGTGTATTAAGTTTATAAATAAACTTCGTCCCTTCATATGAAGAGACGAAGTTTCGTATATGTTATTTCATTTGTTTTGACTAGCCATCGGAAAATTTTTGTTTACCCGCTTGCTGGTTACAGGTCGTCCGCTTAACGTACATTCTACCATGTCCTGAATTTCTTGGGCGAAAGCATTTTCCCCGTTTCTTCTGGCCATATCCACGAGCATCTGCAAAGCTTGCATACTTCTTCTCTCGTCATTTTCCAGAACTTTTCTACGGTTTGGAGAAAGTGATCCGATATACCTCAACGTTTGTGCATTGTCAAGAGCTAAGGCCCAAGCCAAATCGTTTCCTTTCTCTTGTTCGCCGGCAGCGTAGTAAATTGAGATGTAATTTAACAGGAAAAAGTCGGCCGGGACTTGATACAATGGAATCTCTTCCAAAGATTTGTCTAACACTCTAATGGCTTCTTGAATTTTACTTGAATCTGTGATTTCATTGATAATCGTGTCTCCGATAACTCGTGTTTCCGTGGCAGCTTCTTGCATTAATTGTTCAGCCAAACGCAAGAACGTGTTCCGGTATTTCATCACGGCTATGGTGTTATCATGGAAATGATCAATATTTACTTTCGGATCTTTAATGTTACCCCAGACGAACTTGTTCATCAGATTATCATACAGGATTTCCGTGTTGATGCGTCCGAAGTCATAATAAGTTTCGTTATTTTCCGATTTGATAGGTACAACCCGATATGCAGCACCTTCCAGTTGGAAGTACTTGTCGAAGCCCATGTAACTGTCTTGTCCCATTCCAACTCCAAAGTATATCGGACGTTCCCAGTTATTGGTAGCTAATATATCCAGTACCATTAATTGTGATTTATTTAGGGAGCTTCCTTTTAATTGAATCTCAACTCTATCAACAATTAAAGCAGAATCTTTGGGTTGTACAGTTCCATTTGCCAAAACTTTTTCCTTATCCACAGGGATATACAAATTACGTGTCGGAATATAGTCTACTGGACCTCCTTGATAACGATTGGATTTAGTTTCAGGTCTGTCACTAGCAACGAATTCCATGACTTCTTTTATGCTGAAAGATTGTTGCACCCGTTCTTCAATAGTGACAAAATCCCGTACTCCGGCATGATATTGGTCTTTCGTGAAAGAAATGGGAACACCGTCACTTTCGTAGGCTTTTCGTTTCATCTGGTCGATATACCAATCTCCAGCAAGCAAACTTAGATTCACAATACGTATATCCCGGCGGAACCCTTCCACTTCCTGTACATACCATAGAGGGAACGTGTCGTTATCTCCGTATGTGAACAGGATAGCGTTCGGGGCACATGTACTCAGGTAGTTCTTAGCGTGGGCAATAGTTGCATAACGTCCGCTACGGTCATGATCATCCCAGTTTTGTGCTGCCATGTTTACCGGGACCGCGAACAGGCAAATAGCGGTGACGATGATTGCCGCATTACGGGAGTCCATCTTCTTTTGGAGAAGATCCCACAAGTAAAGTACTCCGAAGCCGATCCAGATTGCAAAAGCGTAGAACGATCCGGCGTAAGCGTAGTCTCGTTCCCGCGGTTGATATGGATATTGGTTCAAATAGAGCACAATGGCAATACCAGTGAAGAAGAAGAGTAGCATAACCACCCAGAAATCTTTCTTTCCTTGTTTTCCTCGTTGATATTGATAAAACATTCCTAGTAAACCGAGAATGAACGGGAGCATATAATATTTATTATTTGCTTTGTCATGCTTTAATGTGTCTGGCATTAAACTTTGATCACCAACTAGGAGGTTGTCTATGAAAGGAATACCCGAGATCCAATTGCCATAGCGGAAGTCTCCATGTCCTTGAATATCATTCTGACGTCCGGAGAAATTCCACATGAAGTATCTGAAATACATGTGCCCAAGTTGATAGCGAAACATGAAACTCAGGTTTTGTCCGAAACTTGGCTTTTGGACTGGTTGTCCATCCACCATATAGACAGGACCTTTGGGTTGTCCCACCCATTCATAATATACTTGTGGGTCACGAGCCTGACTATACATACGTGGTAGTATCGTGCAGAAGCGTGGATCATATTTTACCTCTTTTTTATGATCTACGATATCATATTTACCCGTTTTTTCGTTTTGGTAATAAATAGGTCCGGTATCCTCTACACCGATAACCGGGGCGTTAAAATAGGGACCGTAAACCAGTGGTTCTTGGCCGTATTGATCACGACTAATGTAAGAAAGCAATGCGAATACATTGTCAGGGCTGTTTTCGTCAATCGGGGGATTGCTTACGGAACGGATAACGACCATAGCATAGCAGGAGTATCCGATAAGCATGACCACGAAACAGGTTAAAATTGTGTTTACAACCGTGTGGTTGTGTTTTAACGTGTAACGGATTCCGAAGGTCAGTCCGGCAATTAGAAGTAGAGCGTAGATAATAACACCCGTGTTGAAAGGCATTCCAAAGCCATTTACGAACAATAATTCAAACCAACCAGCGATGATAATCACGCCTGGGATAATACCCCACATGATCACGCCCAGTATAACGATGGAAAGGGCTGCCGACTTGATAATCCCCCACTTGGTGGTTTCGTATTTCTTGAAATAGTATATAAATACGATAGCAGGAATGACCAATAAGTTCAATAAGTGAACGCCGATGGATAGCCCGACCATATAGGCAATAAAGATCAACCAGCGGTTGGCATAAGGTTGAAATGCAACATTTTCCCATTTCAGGATGGCCCAGAATACGACAGCAGTGAACAGGGATGACATGGCATAAACTTCACCCTCGACGGCAGAAAACCAAAACGTATCTGAGAATGTGTAGGTTAATGCTCCGATGAGTCCGGCTCCCATGATTCCGCACAATTGTCCCATGGAACATTCTTCTCCTTCTTTTACTACGATTTTTTTAGCTAGATGCGTAATTGTCCAGAATAGGAACAGGATCGTGAATCCAGAACATAGAGCAGACATGATATTGATCATGTAAGATTGTGTTTCAGGGCTGGGTGCGAATATGGCAAACAATCGCGAGATAATCATGAATAGAGGCGCTCCGGGAGGGTGTCCTACTTGCAGTCCGACTGAGGTTGTAATAAACTCACCACAGTCCCAAAGGCTGGCTGTTGGTTCGACCGTAAGAATGTAAGTAATACTGGCCACAACGAACGCCACCCATCCGGTGACATTATTGATCAACCTGTAGCTTAATGTTGGGTGATTTTTAATGTTGCACATGCTTCTCCTTAGTTTGAATTTATATTTCTTATTAATATTCAAGGCTATAACAAAAATGTCATTTTTCGACAGCACGAAAATAGCAATTTTCTTTTAATTTTTCTGCATTTTGTTTTGGTGAAATAAAAAAATGCTCTACATTTGCAGCGTCAAAATGACAACAACGGTTGTTGAAAACGACATAAAGATTGTCCCATTGTGTAATGGTAGCACAGCAGATTTTGGTTCTGTCAGTCAAGGTTCGAATCCTTGTGGGACAACAAACATGAAGAGGGGCCTTGCAGCAGGGAAGTTGCAAGGTTTTTTCTTCCAGTTCTTTAACATCATGCCCAGGTGGTGGAATCGGTAGACACGCTAGTTTCAGGGACTAGTGGCCGTACGGCTGTGCAGGTTCGAGTCCTGTTCTGGGTACAAAGTGGTTAAATAATCATTCGATTATTTAACCACTTTTTTTGTTTTATAGTCAATATCTAAATGGAGGGATAACAATATTGAGGGTCTCAACTTCGGTTATGTTGATGGGTGTAATTTACATCATTCTTTTTGTCGAAAAAATACTACATTTGTTCTTAAATATATAGTTGTTTATGAAAAAAATCAATTGCTTTCCTACCCAAGAAAAATCGGGAAGACCTGAAATATCTCGTTGAGCTAATATTGGAAAAGATTCCGGTTTGCGAGATGATAATCCTTTATGGAAGTTATGCTCGTGGTACTTACGTGAAATATGACGAACGAGAGAAATTTGGCATTCCTACTTTTTTTAAAAGTGATTATGATATATTGATTATAAATAATGCATGGAGTTATGACAAAATCGAAAAAAAGTTAGCAAGTGTTCGTAATATTTACAACAAGCGAGAAGACTATCGTTATCGGGTTCCGGTACAGTTTATCCATGATAGCATAAAGAAAGTAAATGAGGACTTGAAATGCAGTCGTTATTTTTATACAGAATTAAAGCGTGACGGGATAATACTTTATAATAGTGGGAATAATAAACTGGCGAGACGGAAACCGTTGAAGTTTGAAGAAATAAAGAAACAAGGGGAGGAATATTTTAGAGAAAAATTCGCTAAATCCAAACTTTTTATAGAGCAAGCTGTTTTTATGTGTGATAAAGAAGAATATGTCATGTCTTCTTTTAATTTACATCAGGCTTGTGAAAACTTATTCAATGCAATTTTGTTAACATTTACCCTTAAAAGTGATAAGGAGCATAATTTGGATGAGCTTTTTAGGGCTTCACGTGGATATGTGCCCGAATTGATTCGTGTTTTTCCTGTTGGAAACGAAGAGGAAGAGAGGTTATTTAAGATACTTGTACGTTCGTGCATCGAGGCGCGTTATAATCCGAAATTTGAAGTAAACCGGGAGGATATTGAAGATTTGATGGTGAAGATAGAAAAGTTTGGAGAGATTACAAGCCAAGCATGTGAGCAGAGAATAAAAGAGTATGGGGAGTTGGCGAAAGGGGAAAAGAAAAGGAAGTAAGAATTTAAAGTACATGAGTATAATGCTTGTTTTATGCTCAAATTCCTCCGTCATTTCGAGTCAAGTGAATCCGAAACAGTCTCGAATTAACTACGTTTGACAGATAACGAGTAAGTTTTTCTAGGATAATACACGTACATTTTCCGTTGAATATTCGATGTACTTAGGGATTAAAGACGTATCACTTTCGAATCAAAGACGTTTCAAAGACGTTCAGGGGTGTCTTTGATATGTTGTTAATAGGTAATTTTTTGGGATAAGAGGAAATTCTATGCGGTAAGGAAAAAATGATTTCAATGAAGGTGGTCATGTAAATCAAATATATCGCTTTCTATATTCTTTGGGCGTCATTCCTTGCGACTCTTTAAAGACTCTGTTAAAATGTGGGACATCGTTAAAACCTACTGCAAAACAGATTTCCGATACCTGTTTTTGCGAGTGTTTTAGAAGTTCGCAAGCTGTATTCAATCGATATTGGGTAACAAATTGTGAAAATGTCATTTTTTTGCACCGCTTGAAGTAGGAGCAAAATGCAGAACGGTTCATTCCAACTTCGGAGGCGATCTCATCTAACGTGATGGTATGAACATAATGAGCCATCACGTAGGTACAAATTTGTTGCATTCGCCTTACGTCACGTTCAATTTGTATGGGTTTACCTGCAAAAATGTGATCGGATGAATTGAAAATTGTTGGGAGTAAGCGAAACATTTCACATAATCGTCCCAGCTCATCTGTATCGTTCATTTGTGATAACATTTTGCGGATAACATGAGAACTTTTTGGGCCATATTTTAATGCGTTAACAGGGAATCTAAAGTTTGTCAAGCGGTTTCGTAATTCGGGAAATATTTCCATGCACTTTGTTATAAGAGAGTGGCTAAAAGCAACCATGAGATAATGGATACACCCGTCACGGTCTGCCGACGCAGGTGCGTATTCCCAATAGTGATGCATAGATGGTGGTATCAATACAACATCACCTGCGGAAAAGGGTTGTAACGTGTCTCCAGCCATTCGGGTCCCATATCCATGTATTACATAGTATAATTCCCATGCGTTATGTTTATGTAATTTGGCTTCTACATGAGTAGCTATCCGTTGGTCTATAAAAAAGAATGAATGATCTTTTATTTCTGGTAATTCGTAAGGGATTATAATTTCTTCCATAGTGTACATAAATTAGCATAATGCAAATATGCAACAAATATTTGAGACAATATGACAAATATTCAACAATAATGTGGTGTAACTTTGTATCCAAGATTAAGTAAATCAAACTATTAAAATATATTGTTATGGATTTTTATCAAGTATTGGAGAAAAGAAGAACAATTCGTGACTTTTCTGACAAAGAAGTAACGGACGATGTGTTGAAAAAAGTGTTATCAGCAGCCTTTAAGGCCCCGACTAATGATCACCTGCGACAGTTTGAATTCATTGTTGTGAAAGGGCAGGAAAACATTGCCCGACTTGTGTCTCCGGTAGCAGAAAACACTAAAAATATTCAGCAGAATAGGCTTGAAATTGCTGCAAGCGTGATGGATAAGGATGAACATGCCATGTTTGTTGATGCGTTACCCAAACAACAACGTATGCTTATGCAAAGCAATTGCCTTGTTCTACCATTCTTTCGGCAAAAGGATTGTCCTCTGTGCCATCCGGCAGACCAAAGTTCACTGAATTATTTTGCCTCGGCTTGGGCGGCAATGGAAAACATTTTACTGGCGGCAACTGCAGAGGGGTTGGCATGCGCATTTCGTATCCCTATCGAAAATGAGTCGGAATACGTGAAAAAACTTGTCAAGGCCCCTGAAGAATATGAATTCACCTGTTTTCTTGCCCTTGGTTATGCAGCAAAGAATGCACATATCTGTAAACAGAAGGAGATTCGGATAGAGGATAGGATTCATTATGATGTTTGGTAATGAAAACTATTCCGGGGTTTTCGTGAACGTTTTACGAAACAGCCATCCCTTTATCCAAATTTTTTAGAATGTAAAAGAGAGTCAGCTTCATATGCTAACTCTCTTGTTTTTTACTCATTTTGGCGGAGAGGGAGGGTTATGAACCTGCTCTCCTATATCCTTGAAATTCAATTCATTATCAAAATGTCAATGCCTTAGGGGGTACAA
>CALUKD010000017.1 GCA_944321125.1 Candidatus Butyricimonas faecavium
AAAGTTGACGTTCGGTGGGTGATATGATTCGATTAACGTTCCGGTCGATTGTCAATCAAGGTGATTGACGGTTGATATAAAGGCATGAATAAACGAGCTTTAAAGGAATTGTCACGATCGGCCGGAGGGCCGGGTGAAGTGACGGGAGTTGAAATGCTGGCAATGATGAAAAGTATAATTTTCAACCTCGCGTTTTCAATTTTCAATGTTATTAAAAGGTGTCTATAGCGACGGAGATCCACCTCTTCCCATCCCGAACAGAGAAGTTAAGCCCGTTAGCGCCGATGGTACTGCCGAATGGTGGGAGAGTAGGTCGATGCCGAATTTAGAAGAGAGGGCGAGTCAACGTGACTCGCCCTTTTTTGTTATATAGAACTTGTAACCTGTAACTTGTAACTTACCGGAGGTAAATTTCTCTCATTTTCAATTTTCAACTTTCAATTTTCAATTGTTTTGTTTTATATTTGTGCAATGGCAGATAACGTGTGTGAAATAGAAGTAGATAAAAGGATATTTACGGCAGTTGTACAAGGAGACCGAGATGCTTTTGGTGATTTATTCCAGAAGTATTATCAGGTATTGTGCAATTATGCATTGACTTATCTGGATGATGTAAGTGAAGTAGAGGATGCTGTGCAGGATGTATTCGTCTATGTATGGAATAACCGGGAGGTAATTGTTGTGGATACTTCTGTGAAGTCTTATTTATTTACTTCTGTAAAACATAGAGCTTTGAATATTTTAAAGCATCGGGCAGTGGAACGTAGTCATGGTTGTTTGTTGGTTGAGTTTTTAGAAGATTTATCCCAAGAAGAATACTCCGAGGAAGAGGCTGTTCAATTGGAAAAAATTCGTCAGGCTCTCCAAATTTTACCATTACAATGTCGTACGGTGTTTATGATGAGTAGTTTGGATGGAAAGAAGTATAGGGAGATTGCAGAGGAGCTTCATATATCTATTAATACAGTCAAATCACATGTATTGAAGGCTTATCGTACCATTCGTGAATACGTAGGGATTACTACATCTTCTTCTTTTTTACTTTTTGTGGCTTATAAAGTCTATTCTCAGGAGAGTCATCGAAATGCGATAGAATAAATTTTGTAAAAAAACTGTTTTTGACTCACCCTTTTTTGATTTCCGGTTGCCTTTAGAGAAAATTTAAAGTAATACGGAGATGAAGTTTCGATTTTCAGAGGATATATGGGAGAAGATTTCTTTATTATGGGATAAGGAAAGACGACAGGAAGCAGAAGAACCTGATTATTCCGACAAGCAGGTGAAAGAGTTAATGAAAACGTTGTTTCTGGTTAGGAGAGCTTGTAAACCGGGAAAAAAACAAACGTATGATATGAGACAGGCCTGGTCGAATGTTGTATCCAGAACTAAGCAACGAAATACTCGGAAGTTGGTAACTTGGGTGTTCAAATATGCGGCGGTGTTGGCTGTGGTAATATGTTGTGCCGTGTTGTGGATGAATCAAGGGAATAAAAATGATCATTCTATAACTGCTGAGGTTGATTCTATTTCGTCGGGGACTCGGAAAGCAGAATTGATATTAGCTGATGGGAAGAGCGTGGTTTTGGATTTGGACACGAATGTGCATGAAATGGAAATTTCTGGGATGAAGTTCGTGAATGATGATAAAAACGGAGAATTAAGATATGACGGGTCTTTTGTTGCGGGGGATTCGAGTCAGATGTCTTATAATATTTTGTGTATTCCCAAAGGGGGAGAGTATTCGTTGCAATTGCCTGATGGTTCTAGGATATGGTTGAATTCGGAGACATCAATACGTTTTCCTGTTTGTTTTATGAAAGACAGGAGGGAAGTTTATCTTAGTGGAGAAGCTTATTTTGAAGTGGCGAAGGATGTTTCGGCTCCATTTCATGTGTACGTGAAAGGAGGGGAGGTTACCGTGCTAGGGACGAGTTTTAACATTTCAGCCTACAAGGAAGATGTTGCTTGGCAGACAACTTTAGTTAGTGGACGAGTGCAAGTAGAGGCTGATGACAGAATGGTTGTTATGAAGCCGACAGAGCAGTATTCGGTAGATCGACATACGGGAGAAGGGGTATTAAAGGAGGTTGATACAGAATTGTATACTTCGTGGGTAGATGGAAAGTTTTATTTTAACGCTTATGCTTTTGAGGATATTGTCAAAAAGTTGGAGCGTTGGTACGATTTCACGATGAATTATCAAGACGAGGAGATTAAACGGATGCATTTTTCCGGAACGATTAATAAACATCGTCCTTTAAATGAAGTGTTACAATTTTTGGAAAAAACGACAGATATTCATTTTGAAATTTCCGGAAAGAATATAACCGTGAGTAAAATAAAAAAGGGATAAGAGGTTGCGGCTCCTATCCCCAATGATTGTCAACGTCTTTAACTATTCATTGGCATGGCAGTTAAAGACAATTACAAACTTCAATGATCAAATATATGAAAAAAAATGATTGCAGAGAATTTTTTTACCCTTGGGGTAAAGTAAAAAAATGGTTATTTCTTATGAAATTGATTGCTTTTTTCCTTTTTGCGGGATTATGTCAGGTGAGTGCAACGGCTTTTGGACAACGGGAAACCGTAACATTTTCACGTGATGCGATGACTTTGGAAGAGATCTTTACGACGATCCGAAAACAATTACAGTATGATATTTTTTATAGTAACGAGGAACTGGATACTCATCAAAAAATTCAGTTGTCTGCTAGAAAAATGAATGTTGAGGGGGTGTTGAAAGAAATTCTTAAAGGAAAGTATTCCTATGAATTTATCGAGAAGACTATTGTCATTCGTCCTTTAAGAAAAATTGGAGTAGAACAGGAACAAGAAAATGTGATCAAAGGGAAAGTTGTAGATGTTCATGGAAAACCGCTTCCAGGAGTGACAATCCGAGTGGATAGTACGAGTTTAGGCTGTTCTTCAAATGTGGATGGAGAGTTTGAATTAACTTTAAGACAGGATAAAGGTCATTTGGTTTTTAGTTTTATTGGTTTTAAGACTAAACGAGTGGCTTTTACACGAGGCAAATTTCTTTCGGTGACATTGGAAGAGGAAGTGACGGAGATGGAAGAAGTCATTGTGAATGGAATGTTTACTCAAAATAGGAATAGTTATACCGGATCGGTGACAACGATGAAGGGAGAAGATATCTTGGCCGTGTCGAATACAAATTTATTGAAGGCAATTTCTGTGCTTTCACCCGGTTTGCGGCTTGTAGAAAATAATGAGATGGGCTCGAATCCGAATTATATTCCGGAAATTATTATTCGAGGAACAACTTCTATTGCTAGCCAGGGAGAATACGGGTTGAATACTCCGTTAATTATTCTGGATGGAGTGGAAATTTCTATTACGCAGTTGTACGATTTGGATATTTACGAGATTGAGCGAGTGGATGTTTTAAAAGATGCTTCGGCCACTTCAATATATGGAGAAAAGGCTGCGAATGGAGTTATTGTTATCGAGCGGAAAAAAGTTACGGATAAAAATATTCGGGTTCGTTATAATTTTGTTCCCGGTTTTGAGTTTCCGGATGTTGATTCTTACGATTATTGTAATGCGGCTCAAAAGTTGGAATTGGAACGTTTAGCTGGTTTATATAATACGGCTGATGGTAGTCTGGATGAAAGTTATAATGAAAAGTTCAAACGTATAAAAAAAGGAGTTGATACGGACTGGATGGCAAAGCCTTTGAGAAATTCGACTTCTTTTAGTCATTCGTTGAGTATGACTGGACGAGGTGCGGGAATGGATTATGGGGTAACAGCTAATTTTTCGGATAAACGAGGAGTAATGAAAGGGGATTACCGGAATAATTATGGTTTGTCTTTTTATTTTTCTTACCGGTTGGTAGATCGCCTTACGATTACTTATCGTGCCGATATAAACAAGACAGATACGAAAGCTTCGCCTTATGGCAGTTTTACAGAATTCGTGAAAATTAATCCTTATGATACTCCATTTAATGCTTATGGTGAGTGGAATAAGATACTTTCTTATGATTTCAGGAATCCGTTATATGATGCCTCGACGAGTAGTTTTGATAAATCGGAGAGTAAGACGATCACGAATAATCTGACATTACGTTGGGATATCTGGAAAGGTTTTTATTTGACCGGATCTTTTAGTTACTCGTTATCAGATTCGCAATCAGATAAATTTGTGTCACCCGATCATAGTTCCTTCGAGACGGAAACAGATCCAGGTAAACGAGGAAGTTATTTTATCTCCAATATGAGAGGGAAAAGCTGGCAGGCACGTATTGGATTAACATACAGCAAAACTTTGAGTGATAACGGTTCGATATTGACATTGAATGTGGGTGCTAATGCGAATAAGAGCAATAGCAATAGTAATAGTTTTTCTGGAATTGGTTTTTTGAAAGGGAATTTGACAGATATGGCTTTTGCCAATAGTTACCCGACTAATGGGCAGCCGAGTGGGAGTGAATCCTTGAGTTCTTCTGTTGGTGTGTTTGGTAATTTGAATATAATTTTTCTGAATCGTTATTTTGTAGATGGATCTTACCGTGTTTCCGGTTCTTCGAAATTTGGAAAAGATCGACGATTTGCTCCTTTCTGGTCTGTTGGGATAGGGTGGAATGCGCACAATGAATCGTTTTTGTCCGACTTGGGATGGTTTGATATTTTTAGAATTCGAGGTAGTGTAGGATATACTGGTAGTGTAAATTTTTCCGATTACCAAGCGATCACGACTTATCTGTATAAACAGGATAATAATTATCTGATTAGTATGGGAGCTTTACCGATTACTATGGGAAACGATCGTTTGAAATGGCAGACGACGGTAAAATATAATGTAGGAGCGACATTAGAAATGTGGGAAGGACGATTAAGTGCTAATTTTGATATTTATAAGGAAGACACGAAAGATTTGTTACTTTCGATTTCAACACCTCCTTCAATGGGTGTGACAAATGTGATGGATAATTTGGGTGAGACAAGAAACTGGGGATACGAGTGGTCATTATCGGGTTTATTGATAAAATCTAATCAATTGTATTGGCGAATGGGGCTTTCCGGGCATCATACGGAGAATAAATTGAAGAAAATCAGTAATTCGATGAAACGTCAAAATGACAGTGCGATGCGGGAGACGGGAGTTGCTGCGCCTAAAGTGCAGTTGGAAGAGGGGGAATCATCAACGGCAATTTATGCCGTGCCTTCACTGGGAATAGACCCCGCGACGGGACAGGAGATTTTCATTAAAAAAGATGGTTCTTACACGTTCTCTTATGATGTAAAGGATAAAGTTGCGTTGGGAAATACTGTTCCTTTTTTGCAGGGAGCTTTAACCACTTCCGTGGGGTATAAGGGATTTAGTATTTCGGCGGCAATGACGTTTACTTTCGGTGGAGATATTTATAATACAACTCGGGCTAGTAAAGTGGAGCGGATTAATCCTCAGGAAAATGTGGATGTACGTGCTTTTACCGAGAGATGGAAGAAACCCGGAGATGTTGTTCATTATACTGCACTTACGGATACCAAGAGTTACGTTCATTCAGAACGATTTATAGAACGGAAAAATGAAGTTTTTCTTTCTTCATTGAATTTCTCGTATGAATTTAAACGAGAATGGGTAAAGAAAATCGGGTTGAATAAATTAAGAATCGGGGTTGGATTTTCGGATGTGTTAAGAATGTCAACCGTGAAGTATGAGCGAGGTACGGCTTATCCTTATAGTAAAGGGTACAATTTTACGATTAGTCCAACTTTTTAATCATCATTTATCATGAGAAAATATTGTATATTATTTTTATCCCTGTTCTTTTTGGTGGCTTGTGATGACTTTTTGAGTGTCAAGCCCAAGGCTGAGATCGTGGAACACGTGTATTTTGATACTCCGGAAGGATTTGAAGATGCATTGTACGGGGCGTATTCGACCTTAAGTGCTTCTGCTCTATATGGTGAACATTTGAGTTGGGGGTTATTGGATGTTTTTGCCCAGTATTATAAGAAAAATTCGATCAATGATAACGTGAAGTCGATGTTGATTTTGGAGCACGAGAAGTTGAGAAGTTATTATAATTTAATATGGAATAAGGGATACGAGACAATCGGGTACGTGAATAATGTATTGCGTAATTTGGAACGGAAGAGCGAAAATTCGATGCGCTATTATAAACTTTATAAAGGGGAAGCATTAGGTTTACGGGCTTACCTGCACTTTGATTTATTGCGCTTGTTTGCTCCTCACGTGGGTTCAAAGCCTAACGCACAGGGGATTCCTTACGTGACGATTTACGAGGTTGCAGTATCACCTTTCAAAACCGTGTCAGAAGTTTATGATTTGGTAATAAAGGATTTAAAGGAGGCAGAATTGTTATTGCAAGAGGATGAGACGTTACTTGTTTATCCCAGAAAATTTGTGCTAAATGATGGTTTCGCCACGTGTCGGGAGATTCATTTTAATTTGTATGCCGCGCAGGCTCTTTTGGCAAGAGTTTATTGGATGAAAGGTGATTTGGAGAACGCTTTAATATATGCCAAGAAAGTGATTGATTCAGGTAAATTTCCGTTGGAGGATAAATTGAATATACGGAGTTTTATGGCTGGGACGATAACGGAAAAGGAGGCTGTCTGGGGTGTTTATACAACTCAGATATTGGATAATGTAAAAAAGAATTTTTACACGTATGATATGACATACACTTGGTTGCCGGCTGATGATAATACGGCTCTTTATTCCGTGGCACAGGAAGATGGGAATGATATGCGCGGGAATGATTGGTTTCGTATTTTGATTGGGGAAGAGGAGTCGGACAGGATTGTGCGATGTATGAAAATTGTGAATGAGACGAAAATAAGTAATCCGGGCGCATATACTTCCAAAAGTATTGAAGGAATTAATATGATTCGGATTCCTGAAATGTATTTAATTGCAGCAGAGGCATTATTGGAGAGTGATCCGGACGAGGCTCAAAAATATTTTGATACTTTTATCGTGTCGCGGGGATTATTTAAATACAAGGATCGACCGGGATCTCCCCAAGTGACTCTTGAAGATATTGTAAAAGAACGACGTAAAGAGTTTGTACAGGAAGGTCAGTATTTTTACACGTTGAAACGGGGGAATATGGATATTTACGTGGATGCATTGAAAACGACTTTACAAGGGACGGATGAGTTGTACACGTTTATTATTCCTGATGAAGAATTTGAGTACAGGTATACGGAGGCCGATGAACAATAAAAATGAAAGCGATGAAAGTGTTAGCATTAAATTATATAACGTTTGTAGTCGTGGTGATGAGTATGGCGGGGCTGTATTCATGTAGCACGGACTATATGGCTTATGATGTGGAATTAAAAGATGGTATTTATTTTGCATCAGATTCATTAAACTATCAATTCGGAATGCAAAAGGGAGAGGATTTTGCTTATGATATGACTGTGCGTGTGTTGGGGACTCCTAAAGATCATGATCGAGTATTTGGAGTGGAATTAGTTGCAGATGAGACTACGGCAAAAGAGGGATTGCATTACGAGTTATCCAAAAGTTTTATCATTCCGGCAAATAAAATTATCGGTAAAATTTCTTTTGTGTTGCATCGTTATCTTGATCCGGAAATAACACAACATCCCTTTGTGATTAAAATGAAGTTGGTTGAGAATGATGATTTTCGGTTGGTTATGGGGAATGAGTGTAAACTTGAATTTTCCGATACGGAATTGCCGCGTCCGAGATGGTGGAGTGAAAGACATTTTGGTCCTTATTCCCAAATGTTGATGATGGATATTTATAATTATTACTGGGATTTGGAGACAACTCATCCCCTGTTGTTCGAACGAATCGTCGAGGAATACGGGCGTAATTTGGAGAAGGCATATAGTTTCCCTTACCAGCAGGAAATAGCGTTCATCAAGTACGTGATTACTCCGGCTTATGAATATTATCAAGAACACCCACATCCGAAAGTTGATTTGCCTGATCCGTCAACTTTGCTTTAATTGCAGTTGGTAAAACAATTAAATATGAATGATTATGATGAAAAATATATGGTTTATTAGTTTATGTGCGATCATCCTATTTCATGCATGTATTGATGATGATTCAACATTACCGGTTAAGGCAATATCGGAGATCTCAATTCAGGCTCCTTCTGACACGATTAATCTTGATTTCGGTTTTGAATTGGTTTATGAACCTGAAATAGAACAGACCATGGAAGACATGGAGTTGAGTTACGAGTGGAGTTATCACGGTTACACGAAAACTTCAATTGGCGGGATTGTCAAAGATTCTTTGAAGTTCCTGTCTAATGAGCGGGTATTGAGGTATGCGTTTAAAAAGTTGGGAGAATACAAGTTACGATTAAAAGTAACGAATGAGCATGGTAGTACATTTAAGTATTTTACGTTGTTTGTTAAAGCGGCTTTTGATCAAGGAATTTTTGTGTTGAGTTCTGATGAAGATAAAAAAGGACGTGTGTCTTTTATGCGCCCTTTAAGTCGGGAAGAGATTGAGGCAGGTAAGGAGGAATCCTTTTACACCTCTGCATTTGTTTCTGTAAATCCGGGGTATGCATTAAATGATCCGACTGATGCGGAGAAAATAGGACCGGATATATTTATTGCTTCGAGGGGAGACAAGTTAATATATCGAATGAATGCGCAGACTTTTGAGTTGTATAACGTGACGGATTTTAAGACAGATTTTCCGTGGGTGAAGCCGATAGGTATTTGCAGCAAGGATCGTTCGATCACGAATTATGTCGTGTTGTCTGAGGATGGGGGATTTGCAACCGTGAATTATAAATCGGATATTGCTATTTACGAGGGAGAGTTCTTTGAAGGGAATCCTAAAATGGATAAAATGTACGTGAAAATAACGGGAGCTCCGATTCCTCCGTCAACGAGTGTATCTAAGATGAGAAGTTATCACTTTTTCTTGAATTACGAGAGATCGACACTTTATTATTTTTATGATTTGTATTCATATTATGCGAGACAGCAAGAGTTCCCCGAAGAAGAATTGATTAATGTCGTGATGAATAAGGATTTGATGTCATGTTTGGTAAGTCGCTCTAAAAGTGATCCGAAGGAGATTGTTATTACTCGGGGATATGCAAGTAACAAGGGACCCTTGAATAATGCTTGGAAGTATACTTATTTGGCAGATGAGATAACACTTACCCGGGAATCTTTGATACAGAGTAATGATACTTATAATTCGGTATTTTACACGAACGGGAATAAATTGTATCGTTGGTATAATTGGAATGCGGAACCGAAGTTACCCCAAACGCCTGTGGTTACGGTGGGGAATAATTGCGAAATTACTTGTTTTGACTTTTCTCAGAATGGGAAAGAATTATATGTAGGAGTTTATGATCCGGGATTAAGTGGATTGAAAGGCTGTGTATATGTTTACGATGCGGATGCACTTGATCCGGTTACTAATGAGTTGAAATTGTTGAAAAAGTATGAAGGGATTGCAGATCGACCGATAAAAGTTTTTTGGAAAAATAATAGAAAATGAGAACATATAAATATTTACTGGTTTTTTTCTCTTTTATAGCCTTGGCTGTGAATGTACAGGCAGAAACAAAACGAGATTCGATACAACAAGTGAAGGATATGGATCGGTATGTATTCCGGGATACATTGGATAGAGAGTGTAAATTCGGAGATTTGAAAGGGAATTATATATTTTTGGAAATATGGTCTATGAGTTGTGGCCCTTGCCTGCGACAGATACCTTATTTTGAGAAATTATCCCAGAAATATAAGGAGCGGCCAATACGTTTTATTTCTATTTGTGTGGAGAATAGTATCTCTTTATGGAAAAAGTTTCTGAAACAAAAGAATATAAACGGTGTTCATTGGATAACTCCTATTTTATCACCTTTTCTGAAAGAGAATGGTTTTATGGCAGTACCTCGATTTGTTCTTTTGGATAAAGATGGGCAAATATTGTGGAGTAGAGCGAAACAACCTTCAGATCCGGAGTTGAAGAAAGATTTGGATCAATTGTTTGACTAATGAAAAATCCCCCGAAAGTGTCTTTCGGGGGATTTTCGTGAACTCGGCGGGAGTCGAACCCACAACCTCTTGGGCCGTAACCAAGTGCTCTATCCATTAAGCTACGAGTCCTTCTTGATTTGCGTTGCAAAGATAGAGAATGTTCTCTTTTCCTGCAAGAGTTAACGGAATTTTTTCAAATACTTTTTTTATGTTTGAAAAATAACAAAGTGGAGTGCATGTAGTTTTTATTACTACATTTGTGTTACTCTGTTCATGTACAAATGAATATGATAAAGTTAGGAGTAAGAGTCAGATAAATAGTTTTATATGTTTAAGTGTATTGCAGAAGGATTTAAAAAGCGCCATCTAAAGAAAATGGTGGTAAAAGATGAACGAGTGTTGTCATTTTATAATTTAGATACAGCTAAAAAATGTATCGTGTTTTGGGTGACTGATGATGTTCCGGTGTTCTCTGTTAATAGGGTGCGGGAGGCTCTGGCCAAACATATGGACGTTTGTTTGCTTGCTTTTATCCGGCAGCCTAAATTGAACTCGGAACAAATACAGGATGCTATTTACTTGGATAGCTCTGGAATTTCTTACAGAGGGGGATTTCGTGATCCTCGGGTGCAGGAAGTACTGAACAGAAAGGAGGGACTGTTGATTGATTTGTCGTTGAAACCGGACGTGTGGGGGGATTATATCGTGGAGTCGGCCAAGACGTCTTGTAAGATTGGTTACAGTACTGGGCACGATATTGATTTTGATGGAGTGAGGGATATAGATGATTTTATGGATCGGTTGTTTAAATTATTAACTAAGATAAATACGTATTGAAATGAAAAAGTTTTCGGGAGTAGGGGTCGCTTTAGTGACTCCGTTTGACGAAACAGGACGTGTGGATGAACATTCTTTGAGGAATCTGGTGAATTATGTGATTGATGGTGGGGTCGATTATCTGGTAGCTTTGGGAACGACGTCTGAGGCAGCAACGATGACAGCGGACGAAAGAGCTTTTGTCGTGCAAGTCATTGCCGAAGAGAATGCCGGACGTTTACCGATTGTTTTGGGAATCGGGGGAAATAATACGGCTCAAGTGATCCATGATCTTGCCACGCTGTCTTATCTGCGGTTGGGAGATGCCATCCTGAGTGTAACCCCGTATTATAATAAACCTTCTCAACAAGGGTTGTATAATCATTTTAAGGCGATAGCCGAGCATGCACCTCTTCCCGTGATTCTGTATAATGTTCCGGGGCGTACGTCCGTGAATATGACTGCGGCGATAACCTTGAAGTTAGCTCGTGATTTTGAGAATATCATCGCCATTAAAGAGGCTTCCGGGAATTTTGAACAGGCTACGGCAATCATTTCCGGAATGCCGGAGAACTTTATCTTTCTGTCGGGGGATGATGGTATTGCCTTACCGTTAGTATCTATAGGGGCCAGTGGTGTTATTTCGGTGATTGCAAACGTGATGCCTAGTGAATTCTCTACGATGCTACATTTAGCATTGGAAGGCGAGTATGGGGAGGCTCGGCAGATTCATTTGCAGTTGGGTGAGATGTTTAAAGCTCTCTTTGAAGAGGGAAATCCTGCGGGAATAAAAGCAGCGCTACATACCAGAGGCGTGATTGCCTGCCAGAAGTTAAGATCTCCGTTATGCGAGGTGAGCGAGACCTTGTATCAAAAAATAAAACGATTAGGTGAATAATCACCTAATCGATATGACCCGGTTGAGAGCGTCTCAACCGTTTTCTTTTGTATTCTCTGTATTGATATAATCCGATAAGTAATACCAGTACGATAGGCAGGAAAAAGTTGGTATATTTTAAAAATCTCCTGTAGGAATCGCTTACGACTTTTAGTGACTGATTCTCGATATACTTGTTTCTCAATTTAATTAATCCGGAATCGTCCGCCAGCCATTCAATGGAGTTTACTGCAAAATTGATATTGCTGATATAGAACGGGTCAAAGAATTTGTCTTCCATGAAATCGGCATCCGTGATGACAACAATAGCACTGTTGTTATCTTCGTTGTTTAATAATGCGGCTACAGTATTATAGGGTTGATTAAAGTCGTGTTTTCTTGTCCAAGTTTTATAAATATCGAAGAATACCGGAACTTTTTGCACGCCTGAAATGGAAGATGATTTTGCCAACGGGGTGAACGTGTAGGCGGAGGTCGTCTTTACATTCGTGATACTACTGGCAAATTGTAATAGCATGGCATTCAGTCCTTTCGTGATCACGTGAGAACTGAAGTTCTGGATGATAGGTATATATGGGAAATGGCGGTCACTCTGGAGTTGTAGAAATCCTTGATCCTGCGTGACCAATATGCGTCCGCAATAGTTATCCACGACGAAATCATAGTTGATTTTTAGCCCGAATTCTTCCAGCATATCTTCTATGCCGACCCGGTTGATGAAACCGTTATTCTGGCTGTAACTGATTTGCCCGACCGCATGATTCAAAGCAATATAGAGTCTTCCCCCTTGTTCTAGGTATTGTCCCAATCGAACAAGTTCTTCCTTGCTGAATGATTCTTTCGGTCCCACGATACAGATTACTTTGTAGTCATTCAGATCTGTAAACTGGTCTATGCGCATGGATTCAATCTTGGCACTATGAGATAGTTCATGCTCGATTAATTGAGTTTTTTGCCTCAACATTTCGTTATGTCCACGTAAGAAACCAATAGTCGGTTTGGTCGTGTCGCAAGCTTCTTTTAAACGGCGGGTAACCTCGTATTCTAATGCTGTGGTCGGGAGAATATTTATTGTCTCTTTTTTGTTGCCAATCTGGATGACGGCTCCAAAGTATACTTTTTGAATTTTCACCATGTCTCTCTCGGCTATTTCCTGGGCCATAGGTTCTATCCCTAGTTGTTCAGCTAGAGCTTCCTTGTCACTGTTGTTCGGAATGATCGTGCTTATGGTGAATGCTTTGTTACTGATTGTCTTATACTCTTTCAGCAAGTGTCGGAATTCCCGTCCGAGTTTTATTTTGTCGGGCGTGAGGCCTTCGGACATAAATAGGGTAACGGAAATATCCTTGTCTATTTTTTTGATCATCGTTTTGCTGACAGGGCTTAAAGAATATTTTTTGTTACTCGTGAGGTCGATCCTGATAAATAGGAAATAGGAAATAATATTTACCGCTATCAGTGATAAAATCAGGTAGGTCGGATTGTATATCAATTTCTTTTTCATCACTTTCGTACTAAATATTAAAACCGATTTTTACAGATATAATGTCTTGCTAATGCTAAAAATATGATAATTACGCTGATAAAGTATATCAAGTCTTTCGTGTCGATCACTCCGCGGGGAATGGCATCAAAATGTTCTCCGATGGAGAGGTACGTGAATAATGCTGCCATGAACCCGGAACCCCATAGTTCTGCAATGAATTCAAATAAAACCACGAATCCGATTTCAATAGCAAACGTGATAAAGAAGGCCACGATGGTGTTCGGGGTGAGGGATGAAGCGAACATTCCGATACTGATGTAACATCCACAGACTAGAATAAGTCCCAGGTAACCGCAAAAGCCAACGGCATGGTCAACGTTACCCAGCGAGGCAATCGTGATATAGTAGGGGAGTGTCAATGCCAGACATATAACTACTTGTAATAGTATAGCAAAGAATTTCCCCATGATTAGCTGCCATGTTTTAATCGGCTTTGAGAATAAGAGTTCGAAAGTTCCGTCCTTGCGTTCTTCTGAAATACTTTTCATCGTGAGTGCCGGTATTAGGAAAAAGAGCGTCCAGTAAAACACGTTGAACAGGTTACTTAGAGAGGCTTGTCCACTTGAAAAGATGTTTTTCCCGGAGAACCAGCAAACGAATCCCGTTACACAAAGGAAAGCCGTGTATGCGATGTATATCAATAATGAATTAAATGCTACTTTTAATTCTTTGTTTATTATAACTTTAACTGCACCCATGAATTATTCATTTTGTGTAACTTTACGAAATATATCTTCCAATCTGGTTTGTACGGGAGTTAACTCGCTGATGTACCAGTTGTTTTCTTGGCAAAGGTTAAAGATTGACTTTTCGATTTCTACATCGGGTTTACATTGGAGTTCGAAATTTTGTTTATGAATAATCTCGATGTGGAGTACTCCCGGCAGGTCGTTCAGTGCCTCGTGAATGTTGATTGTTGCCCCACCCTTGATGCCTATTTTCAGGCAATATTCAGCATCGGATTTGCGACGAAGTTCGGATGTCGTGCCATTGGCAACGATTTTCCCGTTACTCATGATCATCACTTGATCGCAAGTTGTTTCGATTTCAGAAAGAATGTGGGAACTTAAAATAACTGTTTTTTCTTCCCCGATTTCTTTGATGATTTTACGGATTCCGAAAATCTGGTTGGGGTCAAGTCCTGTTGTTGGTTCATCGAGAATGACCACTTCCGGGTCGTGAATTAATGCCTGAGCAATTCCTACCCGTTGGCGGTATCCCTTGGATAATTCGCCGATCTGTTTGTGCTTATCGTTGTCTAACCCGCATAAACGAATCATATCCAAAACACGTGACGTGATTTTGTATTTAGGAATGTTGTGGAGTTTTGAAATAAAAAATAGAAAATCAATCACGTTCATTTCGTCATATAAAGGGTTACGTTCTGGGAGGTAACCGATGATGCTTTTTATTTTACCAGCCTGTTTCCAAATCGAATAGTCCCCGAATGTGATATTTCCGAAATCCGGAGTCAGTAGCCCTGCCATGATTTTCATCGTGGTTGTTTTACCCGCACCGTTAGGTCCTAGGAATCCAAGGATTTCACCTCTTTTTGCTTTAAAAGAAATTGAATCCACGGCTTTCTGATTTTCGAAAGATTTCGTCAGATTTTCCACAACTACATCCATGGGCTGCTGTTATTAATTTCTACAAAAATAGTCATTCAAACCATTGATTTTTAGGTTTAATAATCTTTAACCGAGTAATTAACAAGGTTTTAATTTATATTGTTAAGATTTTAGCAATTATGTTAGCATTTATCGAGTTTTACATAGTCTGTCCGAAGATTCTCTAACGATCAGTTCACAGTTAATGATTTCTTTTTTTATCTGTGCGTGTTTGCTGTTCAGTATTTGATCAAACAGAAGTTCTGCCGCAGCCCGTCCGATTTTTTCCGGGAACTGGTTGATGGAACTTACTGTCGGATTCATGTAGCGTGAGCGTTTCGTGTTGGAAAAACCGACAACAGCGATGTCTTCCGGGATATTAAGTCCTTTTTCTTTAATGGCTTCGATCGCCCCGATTGCCAGGTCATCCGTGATTCCGAATATGGCATCCGGCCTCTCTTGCCGGGAGAGTAGTTGGCGTGTTGCTTCTTTTCCCGCTTCTACTGTGAAGTCGGAGCAGTGCCAAATAAGTTCTGTTTTAGCCGGAAGATGGTTGGCTTCCATGGCTTTTTCGTACCCCTCCATGCGATTGCCACCGATGGCAACGTTTTCGGGACCGCATAGTAAAGCTATTTTTTTGCAACCTTCGGAAACGAGGTGTTGAACGGCTTGGAATGCAGCGGTGACACCATCCGTTACGACCCGTGACACGTTGAGTTCGTTTGTGGTGCGGTCGAACAGCACGATAGGTGTTCCGGATTCCTGTATCATTTTAATGTGTTCATAGTCTTTTGTCTCGTGTGATAAGGCAAGGATAATTCCATCTGCCCGGTTGGCCATGAGTACTTCCACGCTTTTTTGTTCTTTTTGGAAACTTTCGTTCGAGGATATGACTAAAACGTTGTAGCCGTGACCGTCTGCTACTTCCTCAATCGTTTTCACGACTGTGGCAAAAAAAGTACTCACGATCTGGGGAACAATAACTCCGATCGAATGACTTTTATGGGTTTTCAGGGCTACAGCGATAGGATTGGGTTTGTAACCGAGTTGTTTCGCCAGTTCCTGCACGGTTTTACGTGTTTGTGCGCTGATTTCATGATTGTCTTTTAGCGCACGGGAGACGGTAGACACGGATATATTTAATTTCTCTGCAATGTCTTTGATGGTTATTGGTTTTTGTGTCATATATTTAGGTCTTGAGGGTTATGCTTTGGTTTGTAATTTCGGGTACGCAATACGGGCATGGTACACGTTTATGAGCATTTCTGTAAATACTCGTTTCACCGTGGAAATGTCCTTGAATGTCAAGTCTGCGTTAGCGAATCGTCCATCTTGAAGAAGGCCGTCAATCAAGTTATTCACCAGTTTGGTTAGGTTTTCTTCATCCTTTATTTCCAGAGCCCGGGAGGCTGCTTCCACTCCATCGGCCATCATGACTACGGCACACTCTTTTCTTACGGGGTCCGGACCAGGATAAGTGAATAGGGATTCATCTATTTCCTTGTCCGGGTATTTGTTTTTGAATGAGTAGTAGAAGTATTTTACTTTACTTTTACCATGGTGTGTGCGGATAAAGTCTTTGAGGACTTCCGGTAATTTGTATTTATTGGCAAGTTCCAAGCCTTGTGTCACGTGTTTGATAATGATCTGGGCACTTTCGTCAAAGTCCAAGGGATCGTGTGGGTTTAACCCCCCGGTTTGATTCTCCACGAACATGATTGGATTGTATGTTTTCCCGATGTCGTGGTACAATGCCCCGGTACGGGCTAAAAGCGGGCTACCCCCGATGTGATAAATTGCCTCTTCCGCCAGGTTGGCAACCATTAGGGAGTGTTGGAATGTTCCCGGGGCTTTTTTCGTCAGGTTGCGTAAGGCCGGATGATTCGGGTTAGAGTATTCCAGTAAACTGATTTCAGACGTGTACCCGAAGAGGCGTTCTACCAAGTAAAGGGCGGGATAAATTAAGCTTAACAAGCCAGTATTTATTATGAGGAACACGACAGCGAACAGATGTTTTGGTGTGAGAGTTCCCTCTTGTATGAGCGTGAAAGCCCCATATACCAATATATAAGTTAAGAATATCAGACCTAGTGCAATAAATAGTTGAGAACGGCGTTGCAGGTGTGAGAGGCTAAACATGGCTACGATCCCGGCTGATATTTGCATGAAGAAGTACATATAATTGTTGGGAGCGTAATAGGAAACCAGTAAGCTTGTACCGATCAATAGATAAAGAGCCGGTCTTGTCCCGAATAATATGTTCACGATGATTGGGAAGAATAAAACGGGGATCGTGAGGATGTTGATGTGTTGAAAATAGCTGATACTTCCTAGGGCAATGGTTAGTAAAAACATACTATATAGGAAAAAGAAATCCCTGTTATTGTAGAATAGCCGTTTCCGGGAGACATAAAGGAAAATGGAGAAACTCATGATGGCGATCAAGGTCAACACGGTTTGGGCAACCGAGATCCGGATTCGGTCAATGGTTGAACCCAGGCTTTGCTCGTGTTCTATCCGGAAAGATTCCAGAACTTTATATTTTTCGGGGGTTACCAGATCGTTTTTGGATATGATGATATCTCCCCGGTTGACCATCCCTTGGGTCGGCGTGATGCTTTTCACGCTGGTTTCAATGGCGAGTCCCGTTTTTCCTGCATCATATTCCAGGTTCGGGTTGATATAATTATTCAGGCCTAAACTGAGTATTCCTTCCTCCGTGGATTTGTCCAGGTGGAGGCTCTCGATGTATTGAACTAATGTTTCGTAGGCTTGCTTTAGCGTGTACACGTTGGAAAATTTTTCGTCGAAGGCAATGTTGTTCTTGACGATAAGGATGTTTTTGACTTTAGCCGGATCCATTTTTTCCGGCATCAGCAGGATACCTTTGGAATAAATTTCCCGTAATTTTAGAATGATTTTATCCATATCTTTTCCGTTGTATGCGGTTCGATATGCATTTATTTTTTCCGAAAGTTTGTTAATCTGGGCTTCAATATTTGTTTCTTTGAAGTTAAAAATGGGGGCTTGTTCTTCTTTGATCTTTTCAATATCGGAGGCAAGTTCTTCGGCACTTTTGTGCAGCGGAAAATCCAAGGGTGCGATCAATGTCTCGTATTTCCAAGGCATTCCTTTTTGGTAAGAATATTTAAAACCTTCTATTTTAGGAAGTAATAAGACAATGAGACCACAGATTATGATGATCGTACTGATTTTAAACACGTATTGAATAGTACGGTGTTTTTTAGTTTTATTGTTTGGCATATCCCGGTTTTATCTTGAATTATCTTTGTTCAAAGATATAAATAAAATTTTAAAGCCTCCAATGGGAGGCTTTAAAATTGTTGCAAGTTTCAAGTTGGTTTTTCAACTTTGCAAGTTATGTGTTTATAAAGTTTTCAACTTGTTAACTTGTAATCAATAGATTTTGTTTAAAACAAAATTATTGCATACCTGCAGTTTCAACTTCGATACTTACTTTTTTGATCAATCCTTGAAGCACGTTTCCGGGACCAATTTCTAAGAAGGATGAAGCTCCGTCTGCGAGCATATTTTGTACGGTCTGAGTCCAACGTACGGATGCTGTTAACTGGTCGATCAAATTCTTTTTAATTATCTCCGGGTCAGATACTGGTTGTGCGTTCACGTTTTGGTAAACCGGGCATGAGGGTTGTGAGAAGTGTGTATGCATGATGGCATCGGCCAGTTCTTTCCGGGCGGGTTCCATCAGCGGAGAGTGGAAAGCACCTCCAACTTTTAACGGGAGAGCCCGTTTGGCTCCGGCTGCTTTTAATTTTTCGCAAGCGGTGGCGATTCCTTGTGTCGTTCCGGAAATAACGATTTGTCCCGGACAGTTATAGTTTGCCGGAACGACAATATCGTCAATTTCAGCTAAAATATTTTCTACAGTTTCATCTGGTAACCCAAGGATGGCTGCCATCGTGGATGGATTTGCCTCACATGCTTTTTGCATAGCAAGTGCTCTGGCATGAACAAGACGTAAGCCATCTTCAAAAGAAAGAGCCCCGTTGGCAACGAGTGCAGAGAATTCTCCCAAAGAGTGGCCTGCTACCATATCTGGTTTCTCATTCAATGATTTTGCAAGAATCACCGAGTGAAGGAATATTGCTGGTTGAGTTACTTTGGTTTGCTTTAAATCTTCGTCAGTCCCCTCGAACATCAGGTCTGTGATGCGGAATCCTAAGATTTCATTTGCTTTTTCAAATAACTCTTTTGCTGAGGGTGTGTTCTCGTACAAGTTCTTACCCATGCCTACGAATTGGGCTCCTTGGCCCGGGAAAACAAATGCTTTTTTCATACTCATCATGTTTATTTCTTAATGAAATTTGTTACTAATTAGTCGGATGAACTCTTCCCGCGTAGCAAGCTTCTCGAATGCTCCGCTGAAGTCGGAAGTGGTCGTCACCGAATTTTGTTTTTGTACACCACGCATCATCATGCACATATGCTGGGCCTCAATGACCACGGCGACACCAAGGGGATTGAGTGTATTCTGTATACAATTTTTTATGTCATTCGTCAACCTCTCCTGCACTTGAAGCCTTCTGGAAAAAGCTTCAACCACCCGGGCGATTTTACTTAATCCGGTGATGTATCCGTTCGGGATATAGGCTACGTGAGCATGTCCAATGAACGGGAGCATATGGTGTTCACATAAAGAATAGATTTCAATATCTTTGACAATTACCATCTGGCGATAATCTTCTTTAAATAGGGCGGAGCGAAGTATTTCTTCTGGGTTTTCCGTGTAACCTCTTGTCATAAATTGCATGGCTTTGGCGACACGGTATGGGGTTTTCACTAATCCTTCTCTTTCGGAATCTTCTCCCAGTAATTTGAGAATTTCTTTATAGTGGTAGCTTAGTTTTTCGGTTCTTGCCTTGTTGTAATATTCTACTTTGCGGTAGAATTCTTCATTGTCATCCAATTCAGTGTATTTCATTCGTCCTCTCTTTTATGTACTTGACCCATTGCCTATATGAGCAATGAAAAAATTGGCTACAAAGTAAAAGATAATAATTGAGAATTGAAAGTCGTATGTTAAAAATGTGTGGGTTCAAACTCGTTACTACGGCGTTCCCTGTTAAGGAGGGATTCGTCTCAAAGCAATTAAAATCTAATTTTCTTTTGGTCTTTTGTTTTACGTTATGTAATTGTATTCCAGACCCGGATAGATTATGATTAATGCCCGTTTTATAACTTACAGGTGAGGTAATAACAAGACAAAGATGAACTGGATTGTCTTTTTAGGACGTTACCTCTCCCCTTGTTACATTCAATTGTTTCGGTTTGATCTATTGGGGATGTATGGGAGGAGAGGTGTTTGGAAAATATTTCAGTACAGTGATACGATATTGAATAAAAAAGTGTATCTTTATCAAATAAAAAAATGTGTGTATTATGGAGTGGCTTGTTTTATTCATGCTGATCTTGATAGGCTTTGTTCTGTTGATCCTAGAATTTCTTGTTTTCCCAGGGGTGAATGTGGCAGGAATTTTAGGTTTCGCTTGCGTGGGAATTGCTATTTATATTGCTTATTCTACGATGGGAATGACGGTCGGGCATTTTACTTTATTGGGGACGGCTTTTTGTGGTTTTGGAATGACTTATTACGTGTTACGGTCAAAGACTTGGAAACGTATGCAGTTACACACGCAGATTGACAGTACTGTGGAGGGAGTGGATGAGTCCATCCGGGAAGGAGATACTGGGATGACACAGGGGCGTTTGGCCCCTATGGGCAAAGTAAGGGTTGGAGACAGTGTGGTCGAGGCAGAATCCCGTTCTGGATATATTGAGGAAAACCAGAAAGTGACCGTGTTGAAAGTGTATAAAAATAAAATTATAGTAAAATTAAAAACTGAATAGAAGATGGAGAGTAGTTTGTTTTTTCTAGTAGCAGTTATCGCCGGAGGTCTTTTTTTACTTTGGATGATTCTCTACTTTATTCCGATTGGTTTATGGTTTCAAGCGTTGGTCTCTGACGTGAAAATATCTTTGTTACAATTAGTTTTAATGCGTTGGCGAAAAGTGCCTCCCACGATTATTGTTCGTGCCATGATCGAGGGGAAAAAAGCTGGTTTGGAACTTTACCGTGATTTATTGGAGGCTCATTATTTGGCAGGGGGACACGTGGCTCAAGTGGTACATGCCTTGGTGTCCGCGTCTAAGGCGAATATCGACCTGACTTTTCAAATTGCAACGGCCGTGGATTTGGCCGGTCGTGATGTGTTTGAGGCCGTGCAAATGAGCGTGAACCCGAAAGTGATTAATACCCCGCCGGTGGCTGCTGTGGCTAAAGATGGAATTCAGTTGATAGCTAAAGCTCGGGTTACGGTGCGGGCTAATATCCGTCAATTAGTTGGAGGAGCTGGAGAGGAAACCATCCTAGCCCGTGTCGGGGAAGGAATTGTTTCTTCAATTGGTTCCGCTGCCTCGCATAAGGAAGTTTTGGAGAATCCGGATTCTATTTCAAAAGTTGTATTGAATAAGGGCTTGGATTCCGGTACAGCTTTTGAAATTTTATCTATTGATATTGCAGATATTGATATTGGTAAGAATATCGGAGCTGAATTACAAACCGATCAGGCTGAAGCCGATTTAAAGATTGCTCAAGCGAAAGCAGAGGAACGCCGAGCGATGGCTGTCGCTACCGAGCATGAAATGAAAGCGCTTGCCCAAGAAATGCGGGCAAGAGTTATCGAGGCTGAGGCGGAAGTACCTCGTGCTATGGCCGAGGCTTTCCGTAGCGGTAATTTGGGTATCATGGACTACTACAAAATGAAAAATATTGAGGCTGATACGCAAATGAGAGAATCTATTGCCAAGCCGAATGATAAGAAGAATAACCAGAAATAGTGAATGAATGGTTGAAATGTGAAACAGACCGGGTTTTTCTTAGGTTTGTTTCACATTTTCCATTTATTGAAGGAAATAGTATGGGAACTACTGGGAAAAATAACTTCTTGGTAATTCTCTGAGGTTGTAACGTGAAGCCATAACTTCCCCGTATGCTCCACAAGAACGAATGGCGATTAGATCTCCCCGGTTGGAGAGGGGTAGTTCTCGGTCTTTACCAAAGCAATCGGATGATTCACAGATAGGACCTACCACGTCGTATTTTTCGAGTTCTCCGACGGAACTTAGGTTTTCTATCCGGTGGAAAGCTTGGTAAAGTGCTGGACGTAAGAGGTCGTTCATTCCCGCATCGAGGATGACAAACTTTTTATGTTTCCCTTCCTTTACGTATAGGATACGAGAAATGAGGGAACCGCATTGCCCGACGAGGGACCGGCCTAGTTCAAAATGAAGTTGCTGACCCGGTAAGGCTTCGAAGAAATCGGAAAAGATCTGAAAATAAGAGGGAAAATCGGGAATCAGACCGCACGTGGGACAATCGTAATTAATGCCTAGCCCGCCGCCGAAATTCACATGGGGGAGAATGATCCCCTGTTCTTTCAATCGAGATTGTATTTCGTTTACTCTTAAGCAAAGTCCCCGGAATACTGTGAGGTCAGTGATCTGGGAACCGATATGAAAATGTAGTCCGATAAGATTGATGTTTTCCATTTTTTGACAGGTCGCGATGGCGTGGTCGAGGTCGTAAAGGTAGAACCCGAATTTGTTTTCTTCAATTCCCGTGGTGATGTAATGATGAGTGTGTGCATCCACGTTTGGGTTTATTCGAAGAGCGATGGAGGCATTCTTTCCCATTTTTTTGGCCAGCATGTTGATCACCTCTATTTCTGGTAAGGATTCACAGTTAAAGCAAAATATCTCTTTTTCAAGAGCCAGCCGGATTTCCTCGTCGCTTTTCCCAACTCCGGCATACACGATTTGTTCAGAGGGAAAGCCACTTGTTATGGCTTGAGCAACTTCGTTGCCACTCACGCAGTCTGCACCAATTCCATGGCTTTGAATGATGTCGAGGATACGTGGGTTGGCATTCGCTTTTATAGCGTAATGCAAATGAAATCCACGTTTTTTGGCTGCTTGGGTGGCTGCTTGAAGGGTGGCTTGTAGAAGAGACGTGTCGTAGTAATAAAACGGGGTCTTTAAGGTTTGAAATGTTTTGATGGTTTCTATATTCATGTAGGTTGGGTTTATAAGGTTTATGAACTTACTGATTTAACAATCTTTCGCTAAGTGCCTCAAGTGCTTTTTGTTTGTCGGCTTGTTTCACGAGTAAGGAAATGCTGTGTGCGCTAGCCCCGTAAGAGATCATGTGTAGGGGAATATCTTTTAGGGCGGTGAGTGCCCGAGCTGCAAGTCCGCTATTGTTGATCGAGCAATCCCCGACGATGCAGATGATGGAGAGTGATTCTTCAACTTCGATTGTGCCGTATTTCGTGAGGTCTTTTTTGATGTCTTCTAGATGGCATGTATTGTCGATTGTGAGGGATATAGCAACTTCTGATGTGGCAATCATGTCGATTGGGGTTTTCCAAGATTCGAATATTTCGAATACTTTTCGGACAAAGCCGTAAGCAAGTAACATATTGCTGGATTTGACTTTTATGGCCGTGATTCCGTCTTTTGCCGCTACCGCCTTGAAGTCCTTAATGGGACTTTCTTTCGTGATTAAAGTTCCTTCATCATTTGGGTTCATCGTGTTTTTCATGCGAACGGGGATGTTTGCTTTTTTAGCGGGTTGGATACTTGACGGATGAAGAATTTTTGCTCCGAAATAGGCAAGTTCGGCAGCTTCATCAAAAGATAAGGAACGAATGGCTTTTGTGTTTTTTACGTATCGCGGGTCGCTGTTATGTACACCGTCAATGTCTGTCCATATCTGAATTTCATCAGCATTGAGTGCGGCCCCGATTAATGCGGCTGAATAATCGCTGCCTCCTCTCTTTAAGTTGTCGATTTCCCCATAAGCGTTTCGGCAAATAAATCCTTGGGTAATGATAATACGCTCTGAGGCCGGGTTGGATAATAGTCGTTTTAGATTTTGTTCGATGTAGAAATAGTCCGGTTCACAATCTTTGTCAATGCGCATAAAATCCAAGGCGGATAGGAGCGTTGAAGAAATGCCTTGTTCTTGTAAATAATAATGCATTAGCGTGGTGGAAATGATCTCTCCTTGGGCGACAACAGCTTTTTCTTGTAACGGGTAAAAATCCTTATTGATGAATGAACGGAGATAGGTAAAGATGGTTTGTACAAATTCTTGTCCTCGATGTTTGAATTTTTCGGTACAGTAGAGGTCGCTAATGGTCATCAGATAATCTAGTTCGAGATTATGGATTGTAGTCAAGGCTTCCTGTCTGTCATTGCGGTATAGATAGTTGGTGATGTCTACTAACGTGTTGGTCGTTCCGGACATGGCTGAAAGAACTACAATTTTTGGGTGGTCATCCGAGATTAATTTTGCCACTTCTTGAATTCGTTGTGCGGAACCAACCGAGGTCCCTCCAAATTTTAATACGTTCATAAATTTATTGTTTTTAAATTATTTATTTTTTACATGAAAAAAGCCCGTGTATTTACACAGGCTTTTTTCGACAGTTTTTTGACAACAGAGTGTTAGCCTGCAAAGAGCTTTTGCATGCACATCATCTGTTTATGGTTATTTGTATACCTTGTCCTCATTCTTCTTTTGTGTTTTTCACGATGCAAATATTGCATATTGAAATTGAAAAAACAAGCCTTTGTTAAAATATTAACAAATATGTGGCTATGCCACGTTACAAGTTACAGATTGGATTGTTATAGGTTCTTTTTTAACAACCTGAAACATGTTAACTTGTAACTTCACGCAAAAAAGTTAGTTTTTATGGAAAATGACGGCTGTCCAGTTGTCTTTTACTTTGTTGGATTGATAGGTTAGTGCCAATAATTCGGCTTTCTCACGGATAATGGGAATATCTTCGGTGTAGAATCCGCTTATGATGAGGTAACCTTTGTCGTTAAGTATGTTCACGTATGCGGGCATGTCATTCAACAATATATTCCGGTTGATGTTGGCCAGAATGATATCGAAATGTTCCTGTCCGTCTAATAACGTTGCATCCCCGATAAGTACACGTATATTGTTCATGTTGTTGGTGGCAATGTTTTCCATGGCGTTGTTATAGGCCCACTCATCGATGTCGATACCAGTAACTGATTGTGCCCCCGATTGCGCGGCCATGATAGATAGAATGCCAGTGCCACATCCCATGTCAAGGACTTTCTTACCGGAGAAATCAGGTTCCATATCTAGAATCGTTTCCAGCATAAGGGCTGTCGTGGCATGGTGTCCCGTGCCAAAACTCATTTTGGGGTCAATGATGATTTCGTGTTCTATGTTTTCAATCGTGGGATGGAATCCGGCTCTTACTAGAATTCGGTTTTGCACGAGAATAGGCGTGAAGTTTTCTTCCCAGATTTTATTCCAATCTTGGTTTTCTATTTCTGCTTTTTCCCAGGTGATCGTGTACAGTGACAGGAAAAATGAAAGGATTTCTAATGATTTTACCTGTTCTTCATTAAAATTTTTACTTGGGATGTAAGCCTTGAAACCGTCATCGGTGTATGAAAAACTGTCGTATCCGAGGTCGCCTAGTTCGGCGATAATTGCGTCCGCAATGTCCTCCACGTAAGGGGAGATGTGGAAAGTGAGTTCTGTATAAAACATGCTATCTGATTTTTTTGCAAATGTAGCAAAAAATCAGATAGCTATGCTCTTCATATGATTTTCTCTAATTTGTCGAGAGATTGAGCTATTTCTTGATCAGAAATCTCGAAGTTTCGGAGATTTCCTCCAAGGTATTGTTCGTAAGCGTAGAGATCGATCATGCCATGTCCGGATAGGTTAAACAGAATCGTTTTGGCTTTCCCTTCGACTTTGGCGATTTTGGCTTCCCGAATCGCTTGTGCTATAGCGTGGGTGGATTCCGGTGCAGGAATTATTCCTTCGGTCTTGGCAAATAGAATTCCGGCTTCGAAGGTTTCCAGTTGCGGGATAGCAACGGCTTCTATCAATTTATCCTTGAGTAGTTGGCTGACGATGACCCCGGCTCCATGATAGCGTAAACCTCCGGCGTGAATGCTTGCGGGTTGGAAATCATGCCCAAGCGTGTACATGGGAAATAAGGGGGTCAACCCAACGGTATCACCGAAATCGTATTGGAACTGACCACGGGTTAACTTCGGACAGGATTGTGGTTCCACGGCAATTACCCGGGTGTGTTTTCCTTCTTTCAAGTTTTTGCGGATGAATGGAAAACTGATCCCGGCGAAATTTGAACCTCCCCCGAAACACCCGATCACGATGTCTGGTTCATCCCCGGCTTTTTCCATCTGGAGAAGTGCTTCCTCTCCAATGATAGTTTGGTGTAATAGCACATGATTCAGCACGCTACCCAATGAGTAATTGGTTAGGGGATCTTGTGTGGCAAGTTCGACAGCTTCGGAGATGGCGATCCCTAGGCTACCGGTCGAATTCGGGTACTCCCGGAGAATTTTTCTTCCAGCCTCTGTTAGGTTGCTTGGTGATGGGATCACGTCTGATCCCCACGTGTTCATCATCAATTTGCGATAGGGTTTCTGGTTGTAGCTTACTTTTACCATGAACACTTTCAAGTTCAGTCCGAAATGCTGGCAGGCAAAGCTTAATGCTGTACCCCATTGTCCTCCACCGGTTTCTGTGGTGATGCGTTTAATCCCTTGCTTGTAGTTGTAGTAAGCTTGTGCAATGGCCGTGTTCGGTTTGTGGGAGCCGGCCGGGCTTGTACCTTCATTTTTAAAGTATATTTTTGCGGGAGTATCCAAGGCTTTTTCTAAAGCGTAGGCTCGCACGAGAGGGGTAGATCTCCAAATTTTATACAAGTCTTGCACTTCATCAGGGATCTCGATGTAGCGTTCAGTGGCGAATTCCTGCTTTGCCAATTCTTGAGCAAATAGCGGGTAAAGGTCTTCCGGTTTTAACGGTTGCTTTGTTCCCGGGTGGAGAGGGGGAAGGGGTTTGTTGGGTATGTCTGCCACGATATTATACCATTGGGTTGGCATTTCTTGCTCGGTGAGCATAAATTTTTTGATTGGTTTCATGATTTTGATTTTAAAAAAGGTGAATAAAAAAGAGAGCCTACTGTTCGTAAACAATAGGCTCTCTATATATCTTAATTATGCAATACAATCACATAACCTCATTGTTTACGATGAAGTTTAAAAAGGTGCCACCACCAAGTTTGGGCTATGTGTTGATTGTAAATCATACTTCTTTATTTTGTGTAGACAAAGCTATATAGAGATTTTCTTTTTTCCAAATTCTATCGTAAAAATAATGTTGTTAAATGAAATTTAATACTTGCATTTGCAGCATCCCACTCCAATTCGAGTGGGATCTAATTTAGTAAAGAGCTGCAGGCATTTATTAATAAAGTTAGTTAAACGTTTGTTTTGAAGTTATTGTTATGTTTTTGCATGACAATTTTTGAAAATTCTAAATTGTCTTTGGAGGGGCCGTGATGGTGACCCTCCTTTTTGTAACCTATACCTTTTTGATTGCGTATAATTTCACGTTGAATTTTTAGCTAAACTAAATTTGAATATGATGAGAACTTTTGGAAGAATTGGATGGATTTGTATGATGGCGGTTACGGTAATTTGGATGTTTGTTTCTTGTGGAAATAGTCAGAAAAACAAGGTACAGTCGAAAAAACAAGTACAAGAACCAGTAGAAACCGTCGTGGAGGAGTCAGAAGTTGTCGTGGAGGTAGATAGTATCGCACCTGATTCGACCAACTTTTAGTTTTTAACTTTTACTTTAAAGATAAAACTCCCGGTTTTCCAGGAGTTTTATCTTTAAAGTATCATTTGTGGCATGAATTCGAAACTGTTGTATTGGGGACGTAATCTCTCTGTGTTGTAGAATTTGGGAACATCCACAATTTTCTTGCTGCTGGTTACAATCTCGATTGGTGCGTTATCATAGCGTCCATTTCTGAGGATAACTAACCTACCATGTAATCCTTTGTTGATTAAATCTAGGGCAAGGTTCCCATATGCCATTGGTACGATGGAATCCAATGCATCTGGGTCTCCACAGCGAACTAGGTACCCTAGTCTTTGCGTGATGGTATTGATTACTTGTCCGTGGTTAAATTGTGGGGTGAGTTCTTTCAATTGTTGTGAGATCATGTTTCCGATACCTCCCAGCTTTTTATGTCCAAACATATCTGTTTCTTCGCTTTGGAAAATCATTTTACCACCGGAGAATGTGGCTCCTTCGGATACGAGAACTACAGAATATTTGCTGGGGTTCGTGAAACGATCCTCGCAAAGTAGTTCCGTTAGACGTTCTATGTTGAATTCATATTCCGGAATCACACAACGGTTGGCAGCTCCGGCTAAGGTCGGTAGCATTGCTGTGAACCCGGCATAGCGTCCGAAGACTTCCAGAACCAGTATACGTTCGTGGGAGCCGGCTGATGTCCGGAGATCATGTGTGAGGGCAATCGTACGGGTGATGCAGGTACTGAATCCGATACAGTAATCTGTTCCGGGAACGTCATTATCCATAGTTTTTGGGATGGCCACGACTTTCACACTTTCCTTGCTTAGACGTACCGCATAACTCAACGTGTCATCGCCTCCGATCGGGATCAAGTAGTCGATACCCATGAACTCTAGGTTCTTTAATACTTCTGGGGTTAAGTCATTGATCTCGTCCGTGTATTTATCCTGTAGATGTTTGGGTACGTTAGCTTTGGGTACGTGGGAAGCTCTAGTTCTGGATGTATGTAAGAAAGTTCCACCGGTGCGTCCAGCTTTGTTCACGATTTCCTCTGTTAATTCAAAAAAATTACTGGAATTATCATATTGTGGATCTCGTACAATATCAATCAATCCGCCCCAGCCTCTTTTGATTCCAATAACTTTGTAGCCTTCACGCAGGGCTCGAATGGTTACTGCTCTGATGGCAGGATTTAGACCGGGAACGTCTCCTCCACCGGTGAGTATCCCTATAATTCCTCTACTTTTTTGTTGTTCCATAATGTAGTTGTTTTATGTTAGTAAAATTGAACTAATGTACACAAAATTGTTCAATTAATACGTTAAAATCACTATTAAGTAAGTATATTTGTCTGTTTTTTATAGATAAAAGAATGTTAATATAATGATATGGAGAGTTTGAGAGTCTTTTGGGGAGAACTAGGTGTTTTTAGGTATGGGGTAATACTTTTGTTTGTGTTGACTCTTACTTACATTTATCACATTATCCGTCGGTGTGTGATCGTATCACGTAAAATTAAACCTATTGATAAACAGGAACATGAAGGGGTGTCGGTTGTCATTACCTCACATAATAATGCGGAATGTTTGAGACGGAATTTGCCGAGTTTTTTGATGCAGGCATACGATAATTTTGAGGTGATTGTGGTTGATGAATGTTCAGAAGATGATACGCAGGATGTACTGGCTGAGATACAGAAAGATTATCTACAGTTGAGGTGTACACGGATATTTCCGGATACGAAATTTAGATTTACTAAAAAATTAGCTATAAATATAGGAGTTTTGGCAGCCAAGCACGATATATTGTTATTTTCAGAAATCAACTGTCGTCCTTCTTCTATGAATTGGGTGAAGACAATGGAGTCATATTTTGATAAAAATACAGCGGCAGTCATCGGTTTTGCGAATTATGATATCAGCGAGCAAAGTGTGAGAAATTTGCGTATGTTTCGCTTTTTACGCTTCATAAAAATGATGGTTATGGTGAAAAATAAAAAATATATTTTTGGGGATGGATGTAACATGGCTTACCGAAAATCGTATTATATAGAAAACCGTGGATTCGCAAAGAATTCACAATCGTATTTAGGATACGATAATGATATGGTTAGAGAATTATCAAGATTGGGGACAATAAAGATGACAAAAGATCCAGACTCGTATGTGATAATTGATAAGAGTGACAAAAAAGGAGAAATAAACGAAGTTTCATATTATTATGCTAGCAAGATGAGATTGGCAATGATGGAGAGGATTATGATAGATGGCGATATGATTGTGCGTTTGTTCTTTTATTTGACAGCTATTTGTTTGATTGTCTTAGGTTTTTATCCGATATACGTGTTCCTTGTTATGTTGTCAATATTTTTAACGGATGTAATTTTGTTAAATATTTGCGCTATTTGTCTGAAACAAAAAAAATTATTCCTAACTTCGTTTATTATTAGTATGATCGGTTTTGTTTATCGAGTATACGAAAATGGATATTCATTTTTTAATAAGAGGAAATGGAGTTAACAAACAACTTGTCAGAGAAAGCTCTTTATGATTATAAGGTCGTGAAGAGGGCAATAACGGGAGATGAACAGGCTTATGCCGAGTTATTTAAAAGGTATAAGGATTCAGTATATTTTATGATACTGAAGATGGTGAATAACAGAACCGATGCGGAAGATTTAATGTTCGAGGCTTTCGAGAAAGCTTTCACGAGTTTGAATTATTATTCGCCTCAGTTTGCGTTTAGCACGTGGTTATTCAAGATTGCCTCTAATAACACGATTGATTTTATCCGAAAGAAAAAAGCCAAAATTGTTTCTTTGGATAAGGATGATATAAACCCGGATGACCGTGGATATATCAATAGTGTACCGGCAGACGTGTTGAATCCAGAAGAGGAAACGATTCGTAAGCAACGGGCTGAATTTATGCGGGAAAAGGTTGCGATGTTGAAAGGACGTTACCGTAAATTGATCGAATTACGGTATTTTGAAGAGTATTCTTATGAAGAAATTGCTCAAGAGCTGGCCATTCCGTTAGGAACTGTGAAAGCTCAATTGTTCCGTGCGAGGGAATTGCTATTGAACATTTTGCAGAATAGTGAAATCGCTCGGGAAAATGAAAGAGTTTAGCCTTCTATTTTTTTTTATATTCTTTTGCTTGGGAGTGCAAGGGCAGAGCCAAGATAAAGGCAATGTGTTTGTCACGGGTGTAGTTTGTGACCGGGACAGTATACGGCCATTACCGGAAGCGATCTTCCGGTTGGGGGAAGGGGTTCGAGGGGTTGATAAACAAGGGCGATTTTCATTGAGTGTACAAGCGGGGGATACCTTGCGTTTTTCGCATATAGGCTATGCTCCTATGCAAGTTGTTATTCCGGACAGTTTAAGAGAAAATGATTTCTTACTGGGGGTTTTTATGGTACGAGATACTGTTTTACTGTCGGAGGTTTTAATTTTGCCGCGTTTCCTTACGGGGAATTACCAATCGAATGCTTTTTTGTTGAATGCCCAAAACAATCTAAATCAAGCTATATATGCCGCGTCAAAACCAGTGAAAGTGATGGATCAGGAAATGAATAGACGTATGATGATCGAGGACTTTGCTCGTAAGGTAGAGATGAAAGGAATGGTTGATGTGAAATTAGGTGTTGGAACTCAGTCTATTACGGTGTTGCAAGGATTAAGGCGGGCTCGTCGGCAGGCGGAAAAAGGGAAAATCATTAATATAGAGGAAATAGACTTGTTAAAGAAAATTTTTTATATAGAAAAAAGAGAAAAATCGGATAACTAAAAGAAGAAAGATTATCTTTGTATTCGAAACAAGCCTCATGTGGGCTGAGATTTCAAAGAATCGATTTATTAATAACAAAGTTACATTTTATGAAGAATTTGTCGATAGGATTAAATGTGGTATTGTTGATTGCAGTGATAGTTTTGTATGTTTTGCATTTCAGTGGAAATGGTAAAGATACGAGCAATCAAAGCGGAACTGCAACTGTGAATGCGGATACAAAAATAGTCTACATTAACATGGACACGTTGCTTAACAATTATACTCAATCTAGAGAATTGAATGAAGCATTTTTGAAGAAATTGGAAGCCAATCGGACAGAGTTAAACATAAAAGTGAAGAATTTTGATCGTGAGGCTGCAGAGTTTCGGAATAAAGTGGAAAACAACGGTTTTATGACTCGTGAAAGAGCTGAACAAGCCCAGATGGATTTGATGATCAAACAACAAAATTTGCAAAAATTGCAACAGGAAATGACCGAGAATGCTCAACGTGAGCAGATGGAAATAAATCGGAAGTTGTATGATGCGATTACGAATTTTTTGACGGAGTATAATAAAACGAAAGGTTTTCAATTAATACTGAGCACAACGTTAGGTGGTAACGTGCTTTTTGCGCAAGAGGGATTTGACATTACCAATGATGTGGTAAATCAATTAAATGAGCAATACAAGAAAAAATAAACAATATGAAGTGTGGTAAAAGTTATTTTTATCACACTTTTTTTTTAATCCATAGGTGAACTTTCGGTTCTGAAATAAAGTCTATTTATAAATGAATTTTAAATATATAATTGATATTACGGCAGATCCGGAGGAGGTTTTTGCGGCGTTGACGAATCCTTTTCAAATTGAGCTATGGAGTGGATATCCCGCAGAAATGAAGGCGGAGGTGGGATTTGTATTTTCTTTATGGGAGGGTGATATTTGTGGGGTGAATCTAGAGATAAAGCCCAATCGTTTGCTTGTTCAGGAATGGTTTTTCGGGGAGACAGAGGAACGTTCTATTGTGACTATTAAATTAAAAAAAGACGGTGTTCGGACCCGTGTTGAATTAGAACATACGAATATTCCAGATGAGATATTCGAGGAAATCGTTGGAGGTTGGAAAGAGTATTACTTGGGTTCTATAAAGGGATTATTGGAAATGTACTAATTCAGAATTAGTAAAAATACGGATTATTTTTTTTACCCTCGGTATTAACTTTGCAACAGAAATTATTCACTAAATTAATAAATTTCCAAATGAGCAAGTTAAAAATTTCCGAAGATTGGACCTCTACTATCGTGGGGTGGTTTATAATTCTTTTAGTAGTATTTCAATTAAAACCTCATTGGCCTTCTTTTAATTGGCCAGATACAGACGCTTTGATAAATAAGGTTTTCACGTTAGATAACGTGGGACATGCTCTAATTGTTTTCTGTTTTATGTTCTTGATGGCGTTGCTTGCAGGGGTATTAACGGGTAAAAAATTGAAAGTAATTGCTACAAGTTTTCCGGTTGTATTTTTCCTCACACTTTTGGCTATGGTTGTCGGTGGAAATAAATTTCTAAAGGATTGGGGATTTGAAACCGTGATATTTAGTTTGTTAATAGGACTTTTTATTAGTAATATATTTTCTATTCCCAAGTGGTTGAAGGAAGCGCTTTCTTCTGAACTTTTCGTGAAGATCGGTTTGGTGTTACTTGGGACGACCGTACTCTTTGATGATTTATTGAAGGCAGGAGCTTTAGGATTGATACAATCATGTGTCGTAGTCTTTACCGTGTGGAATTTTTGTTTTTGGTTATGTCGTAAAATGAAAATTGATAAGGAAATGTCATTAATGCTTTCCAGTGCTGTTTCCATTTGTGGAGTATCGGCGGCCGTCGCTACTGCTGGGGCTATCAAAGGTGACAAAACCAAATTGTCATACGTGGTGTCGTTAGTATTAGTCGTGGCTGTGCCGATGATCTTGGTTATGCCTGGTTTGGCTAAGTTGATGGGATTACCTGAGGATATGGCTGGGGCTTGGATCGGGGGAACGATTGATACGACAGGGGCTGTAGCTGCAACCGGAGCTATATATGGAGAAGTGGCCTTGCAGACAAGTACGATCGTGAAATTCTCGCAGAATGTGTTGTTGGGAATTGCGGCTTTCTTAATCAGTATTTATTGGTCTTATTCAAAGAAAGAGATAACAGAAGAGAAACCAACACTAAAAGTAATTTGGTTACGTTTCCCGAAATTCGTGTTAGGATTCGTTGCGGCTTCTCTTGTTTTCTCTTTCTTTGTTGCTCCCGAGGTCGTGTCGGATGCTAAACCAATTTTGAAGAATATCCAAGGAATGTGGTTTGCTTTAGCATTTATGTCTATTGGGTTGGAGACTGATTTTAAGAGCTTGATAACTTCAGAAAATCGTCGTTCCACGTATGCTTTTCTAGGTGCGCAAGCATTTAACGTGGTATTTACTTTGCTTGTTGCTTGGATACTTTTCGGGTTAATAGCGTAAACTTTATAAACTAAATATGATCGGATTACAGATATTGTTTGTAATTTTGTCCATGATTTTGAAGTTAAACAATAAAACTAGATAGAATATGAAATTTTTTATTGATACGGCAAATCTTGACCAGATTCGCGAAGCGAATGACCTTGGAGTGTTGGACGGTGTAACCACGAATCCGTCTTTAATGGCAAAAGAGGGAATCAGAGGTGACGAGAATTGTAAAAGACATTACGTTGAGATTTGTAATATAGTAGATGGAGATGTAAGTGCAGAGGTAATTGCAACTGATTACGAAGGCATGATAAAAGAAGGAGAGGAGTTAGCTGCTTTACACCCGAATATCGTAGTAAAAGTACCTTGTATTGCTGATGGTATTAAAGCTATCAAATATTTTACCAATAAGGGGATCCGTACTAATTGTACATTAGTATTTTCTCCAGGGCAAGCTTTGTTGGCCGCTAAAGCAGGTGCTACTTACGTGTCTCCTTTCGTGGGACGTTTGGATGACATCAGTAGTGATGGAATCGAGTTGGTGGAAAAGATCGTGGATATGTATGCTTATTATGGTTTCAACACACAAGTATTGGCCGCTTCAATTCGTCATACGCAGCATATCATTCAGTGTATTGAAGCTGGAGCGGACGTTGCGACTTGCCCGTTGAACGCAATTAAAGGCTTGTTAAAACATCCTCTGACAGATTCCGGTTTAGCTGCATTCCTAGCTGATCACAAGAAAGTGAATTCATAAATTTGCGATCATGCTTGTACGTTTATTCGAGGACAATCCCAATAATAGGGAGATTCGAAAGATCGTTGAGCTCTTGCGTAATGGTGGTGTTATTATTTATCCAACCGACACGATTTACGCGATCGGGTGTGATATAAATAGCGTGAAAGCCGTTCAACGGGTTTCGGCTATTCGTGGTGTAAAAGCGGAAAAAGCAAATTTTTCGATGATCTGCAAGGATCTAGGAAATATTGCTGCTTATGCAAAAGTAAGTAATAAAGAGTTTCGGTTGATGAAACAATATTTACCGGGACCGTATACTTTTGTGTTGCCAGCGACCAGTAAGTTGCCGAATGTTCTGATGAATAGACGTAAAACAATAGGTATTCGAATACCCAAAAATTTTATTGTTCAAGCTATTATCGAAGAACTTGGTAGTCCTTTGCTGACCACTTCTGTGAAAATTGCTGAAGGAGAAGTCGAGGAATATATTACTGATCCGGAATTGATTCACGAGAAATATAATCATTTAGTTGACCTAGTGATAGACGGAGGATATGGGAATAATATTCCTTCGACGGTGATTGATTGTACTGGGGATGAGATTATTGTTACTAGACAAGGTTTGGGGGAATTATAGAATACTTGTAGGAAATTTGAAAAGTGTCCCAAAGTCACATTGACCTTTGAGGCACTTTTTAAATGAATTTTAAATCAAGAATAATCAAATTAGAAATTGAATGACGAGGTATCCCGGAATCTAAATTCCGAAAATACCTCTCTTTGGGTGAGATCCAAATTATTTATGGGTTAGAGATTACTTTTTCCAAAATGTTTTACTGAATAGAACGAGGACCGTGAATATTTCTAGACGTCCGACCATCATTAGGATGGATAAAAATATCTTGGCAAAATCATGTAGATTAGCAAAATTATCCATAGGTCCAATCTCTCCAAATCCGGGCCCCACGTTACTCATGCTAGAGATAACAGCACTGCAGGCAGTGGCTATATCTTGTGTAAATAGTGACATGATCAGGCTGGAGATAGCAAAAATGAATATATACAGGATAAAGAAACCCATTACTCCGGTCATGATATTGGGGTGAACACTTTTCCCGTTATATTTGACATTGATAATTCCATTAGGATGAATGATTCGCTTCATCTCGATAAACGAATTTTTGAATAATAGATTGAGTCGGATACATTTCAAGCCTCCAGAAGTTGAACCAGCACATGCTCCGATAAATAAAAGGGCAAAGATGATGGCACCCGTGAGAGGTGGCCATAATAGGTAGTCAGCTGTGGCGAATCCTGTTGTGGTTAGAATGGTAACTACTTGGAATACAGATTCCCGAATACTCAATTCTAAGTTTGCATAACCATTTAGGAATAAGACGATTGCAATGATTGCACTGGCTCCTAATGTAATGTAAAGGTATAGTTTAAATTCTTCATCATGAAACAGTTTACGGAATTTACCGTGCATCATGACATAGAGTAAGCCGAAATTCGTTCCAGCTATGAACATGAATATAATGATCACGTATTGGATGTATGCGGAGTCCCAATAGGCAATACTGGCTTGTTTGGTCGAATAGCCTCCGGTAGCCATTGTCGTGAACGAGTGACAGATGGCATCAAAAAGATCCATATCCCCTAGTAAAAGTAAAATGACTTGGGCAGCTGTTAATGAAATATAGAGAAACCACATACGTCGAGCCGTTGATTTGAAGGTTGCCGTGAATTTGTCATGTGTTGGACCTGGTACTTCGGCTACGAAAAGATCACGCCCCTCGATTCCTAGGCCTGGAATGATAGCTAAAAGTAACACGATAATACCCATACCGCCCATCCATTGGGTTAAAGAACGCCAGAATAGAGTGGCATGTGGTAAGGCTTCGACATTGTTTATCACCGAGGATCCTGTCGTTGTGAAACCGGACATGGTTTCGAATATTGCATCAACAACCGACGGGATCGTACCCCCGAACAAGTAAGGTAAACAACCGAAGATGCTAAAGATAATCCATGTGCAGGTTACAATAAAATAACCGTCTTTTTTGGCAAGTACCCGGTCTTTGACTTTCACTGTAAATGTCATGAAACTCCCAACTCCCAGTGTGATGATTGATGAGTAAACAAAGGCCATGAGATCATTTTCCCCGTATATTAGGGCTACAATAATACATAGAATTAGGAAAGCACTTTCTACAAATAATAGTTTCCCTATAATGTTGGTAATAAACCTAAAGTTAATCATTTCTGGAATAATTTGATTACTTTTTTTACAGCACTGGGCAAAGCGAAAATAACAACTTTGTCTCCGGCCTCAATTTGCACGTCTCCTTTAGCGATAATAGCATCCCCGTTACGAATGACCCCCCCGATAGTTGCATTCTCTGGAAAATTCATGTTTGCCAAAGTTTTGCGGGTAATCTTGGAGTTTGGTTCTACTGTGACTTCGAATACCTCTGCTTCTGAGAACGTGAGGAATTTCAAATGCTTCACGTCCACGTTCATTGTATAACGATAAATGTGAGAGGCGGCAATTAATTTTGTGTTCACAAGGGTTCCAATTCCGATGTTTTCAGCTAGATCGATGTAGTCAATATTTTCAACTTCAGCCACGCTTTTTTTTACCCCAAGTTTTTTAGCTAGCAGACATGAAAGAATGTTGGTTTCAGATGAGTGGGTTACACTGATAAAAGCATCGGTGTTTTTTATTCCCTCTTCTCGTAATAAAGCCAAATCCCTTCCGTCACCATTAATTACTAACGTAGATTTTAATTTGTCGGCAATGAGAATACATTTCTCCCGGTCTTTTTCGATAATTTTCACGTTGTAATTCTTCTCTAACAGAGAAGCAGTTTTTATTCCGATACGGGAACCACCCACGATAACAACATTCTTAACTTCATATTGAGATTTGCCACAAAGAGCGAATACATTGGGGACATAGAAAGGCTTTGTTACAATAAACACTAGGTCTCCATAGCGGAAAGAATCATTGCCTCGCGGAATAATCGTGTGGTCGGCTCGCTTGATAGCCACGACGCGGAAATGTTGGGCTCCGTAGCGTTCAGCCATTTTTATCAAGGTTAAGTTGAGTACCGGGGCATTCTCCCAAAGTTTGATTCCTAATAATTGCAAACGACCATCTGAGAATTCGTGTAGCTGCCTTGAACCACTTTGTTTCAAAGATGCCACGATTTCTTCTGCGGCCAATCGTTCCGGGTAAATCAGCGAATCAATGCCGATCATTTTCAGGTATTCTTTGTTCTCGTCTTCCAAGTACTCACTATTATTTACCCGGGCAATAGTTTGTTTGGCTCCGAGTTTTTTTGCTAGGATTGCCGAATTAATATTTTGGTCTTCTTGGTGGTTGACTGCAATAAATAAATCACACTTATGTACTCCCGCATCTTTCAATGCTCCAATCGAGGTACAAGATCCCACGATTGACATAACGTCTAGTTGATTACCTAATAGTTCCAGCTTTTCTTCATCGCTGTCTATCAACATGATATTATGTTCTTGCTTACTAAGCATGTTCGCGAGATGTGTCCCCACTTCTCCTGCTCCCGCTATGACTATGTCCATTTTAGTTAGGTGTTAATTAACGAACAAAATAAAGCATTATAATTCGAATTCCATAAAAAATTGCCTATATTTTCAAGATAATTGTTCCCATTTCGCTTGTCTTGAAAAACGGGATCTGATTCTTGAGACAGAATTTTTGCCAAGCTTTTGTGCAATGACTCGTGTTCGAGTTGTCCATGATAATTTGCTGTGGATGGAACTCAAGAGAGTCTGGTGGGTAAATATTTTCGGTAATGATGACGATGTCTTCATTCGAGAATGTAGAGTAAGTGTGGTCAATTATTGATATAGAACATTGAGGAGATGATAAGCGATTCCGAATAAATTTTATTTGTTGTCCGACAAAAGCTTCATGGGAAGGTAAAGTTTGTAAATGATTGGCTGTGATATAAGTGGATAAACAATCATGAGAATTCATGGTTTTGAGATGCATGTAATACCCTTTGTAATTTAATAAAATAGTAGAGCGTTTATAAAGATTACAAATCACAACTTCCCGCTGGTTTTGAATATAATACATGAAACTACAATGAAAAACGAGCAATGTACTCATGCTGTAACAAATATATTTGAGAACACGACGTGTCTTTGTGATCAAATAAATAATGGTAAGGATGATAATGAGGTAAAGTAATATAACGTGAGTTATCGTTGGGTATAAATCCGGTAAATTAATTACGATTTTGGAAAATAGTTGTAGGCTGAAAATAAATAAGCGTGTTAGACCTATAATGATATATGACAAGTAAAAACTAATGAATCCTGGTAATGCAAGTAACACGATTCCTCCATATAAAAGTAAGGAGGTGGCAGGTACTGCGATAAGATTTATAAAGATACTGTTCAAATTGATGGAATGAAAATAGTAAGCCATAATGGGGAGTGTCATAACCTGTGCGGAAAAACTTATGCAAAATAGCGTGTATAATGGACGAAAATGTTTATGCATCTTTTTCATTTGCATTAATGGGTAAATTAGAATGATCCCGGTGTAGGCCGCGTATGACATTTGAAAACTGACTGAATAGAGTAATTCGGGATTGATGAGAAGTGAAAAAAAAGCAGCAGCGGCGATGGCATTCAAGGGAATTGTTTCTTGTCTGAAAGTCTCTCCAATAGTAATAAAGCTTAGGATAGTTGCTGCTCTGCAGGCGGAGGGGGAGAGGCCGGTAATGCAGGCAACGAACCATATTAGTGGGATCAGGATCAACCGGAATTTTTTGCTTTTGAAATGGAATAACCTTAATAGATACAAGAGGAAGGCGAAGACGGCTCCTATATGTAATCCCGATATGGCAAGGATATGAATCGTCCCTGTGGTTTGAAACAGTTCTTTCGTGTCGGAAGTAATTTCTTGCCGACATCCCAGACAAAGAGCTGCTAATAACTTATAAGTTGTGCTATCCGAAATGACCCGTTGTAGTTTAGTTACCAAGTTGTTCCGAATCGAGAGACATACAGAATAAAGATCTTGTGAGTGTGCGGTCTTATGGATTTCACCTGCCGGGAAACCTTTAGCCTGTATGCCTTGGTGCTGTAAATAGTTGTTGTAATTGAAATCATGACGATTATGAGAGGTCTGTAAAGGATATAATCTGATCAGGGCGGAGAGAGAATCCCCGACTGTGATTTTCGTAGAATCCGGAACTTGTAGATACGTGCATAAATGGGGGGAGGAAACAACAATCTTTCCAGGGGAAAGAATTTGCTCACAACGCCCTGTTAATTGGTACGTTTCGCCTGAAATGATAGCTGGTGTTTGAGTTCCTGATAGATATACCCCCGTGGAAAAAAGTCCGGTAAACGTGAATAGTATAAACGGAAGACTAGAACGTGCTTTTTGGACAATGAAAAGTAGGGAGAAAGATATAATAATGGTTCCAAGAATGAATGCCGAAGGAAGGCTTGATAAATATTGACTGGCAGTAATTCCTAGGATCAACGGGATCACGAGAAAAAGAAAAGGAAATCTATGCCAGTAAATAGGGTGCAAACTAATTTTGAATTTTAGATTTTGAATTGAATGATAAATGATAACTAGTTCAAACAAGGTAAGGTCCGAAGAATCATTGGTATTCTAACCTTACGGACCTTATAACTTTACTTGGGTAAAACAATCCTGTAGCTTTGTTTGAATTTTCCGGCACTGATGTTATTTAGTTTCCCCTTGAGTAAACGTTTTTTTAATGCTGACAGATGGTCTGTGAATACAATCCCGTCTAGGTGATCGTACTCGTGCTGGATAATGCGGGCACGGATTCCCGTGAATTTTTCCACGTGTTCTTCCCACTTTTCATCTTGGTAAGCAATTTTTATCTGATCTTTTCGCATAACATCTTCGTGGATGCCGGGAATACTTAGACAGCCTTCATTAAAAGGTATGTCATCTCCCGAACGCTCTAAGATATGTGCGTTAATAAAAACTTTTTTAAAATCCTTGCAATTCGGATCCAATTCCTCGAACGGGGAACCGTCGATCACGAAAACACGAATGTTTTTTCCAATTTGCGGGGCAGCCAGTCCGACTCCATCTGATTCGTACATTGTTTGCCACATATCATCGAGTAATTTACTCAAACCCGCATATTCCGGGGTGATGTCTTCGGAAACTTTCCGAAGAACCGGATGTCCATAAATGTAAATAGGTAAAAGCATTTTTAAATATTCAAATTTCTTTGTGATTCCATATACGATTGCAATATAATTGTTGCGCTAATAGCATCGATTATAGCTTTATCCTGACGTTGTTTCTTTTTTGCTCCTCCTTCGATCATGGCTTTATGGGCCAGTATAGAAGTGAAACGTTCGTCATACGTAACGAGGGGAATATCCGGTAATTTGCGACCGAGAGCAGTAAGGAAAGGTTTGATGTAAGTCATGCTTTCTGAATCCGTGTTGTTCATTTGCTTGGGATGTCCCACAACAATTAAATCTACTTTCTCTTTTGAGCAATAGTCCTGCAAAAATTGCAATACCTCATGTGATCTGACCGTAGTTAGACTATTGGCAATAATTTGGCATGGATCTGTAACGGCTATGCCCACTCTCTTTTTTCCGTAATCAATAGCAATAATTCTTCCCAATCGATTATTCCTTTACAATGATGAAAATATCTTCGTTTTCTTTCTTCATTAAATACTGTTCTCTTGCAAACTTCTCCAAGTTATCCCGGTTTCCTAACAATTCCTTTTTCTTACGTTTGTCCTCTTTTATTTTTTCCCGGTAATATTTTTGTTCGTTCTCTAATTGGTTGATTTTTGAACGCAACTGTAACCGATCGATAAAACTGTATTTATCGAACAGAGCGATCCAGATAACAAATAGTAATCCCACGAAAGTGTACTTGTTTGCAAATCGCTGGAACAAATTTCTCGATAATGGCTTGTTTTCGTTTTGCATATCGCAAAGGTACAAAAAAGAGATGGTTAAGAGAAATAAATGATAATTTTTTTCCGAACAGTCAAAAATTCGGTTTTTACGCTGCATATTTATAAAAAAGATGGGAATATTTATACAATGTATTGATTTTTAATATTTTGTCTTTTAATAAAAAAGGATTTTACCTATTTTTTGTATGACTAATTTCGCTAGCTTTGTGGACGCAGAATTTTTCGAGTAAAAAAGAAATTAATAAATAAATACGAGTAATGGAAAAAAAATTAGCAGTTATTGCATTGGGAGGTAATGCTCTTTTAAGAGGCAATCAAAAAGGTACTATTGAAGAGCAGAATGCCAATACCATCGATACTTTGGAGAATTTGGTGTATTTGATAAAAGAAGGATATAATCTGATCATTTCTCACGGGAATGGCCCTCAAGTTGGAAACGTTTTGATGGATAATGCTGCTGGAGTTGAGAAATATGATAATGCAGCCATGCCATTGGATGTTTGTGTAGCTTTCACGCAAGGACAAATCGGGTACATGATTGAGCGCAACTTGCGTAATATTTTAAAAGAGCACGGATTGCAACGTAACGTGATCTCTATGGTATCACAAGTGATTGTTGATAAGAATGATCCGGCTTTGCAGAATCCGACCAAGCGGGTAGGTAAAATCTACATGAAAGACGAAGCAGACAAGTTGGTACGGGAAAAAGGTTGGGTGTTCAAAGAAGAGATTAAGGTAGAGGGCGGTTGGCGCCGAGTGGTTCCTTCCCCGGACCCAAAAGATTTTATGAATGCTGACTTGGTAGAACGTTTGGCTCGTGAAGGAAACATCGTGATCACAACTGGAGGTGGTGGTATCCCGGTATATATCGATGAGAATGGGGATATTAAGCCGATCGAAGGGGTGATCGATAAGGATTTGGCTTCAGCAATGGTTGGAACCCGTGTAAAAGCGGATGAATTCTATATTTTGACGGATGTTCCCTATATTTATAAGGATTATAAAAAACCGACTCAGCAAGTACTGGAATTCTTGGATTATGCTGATGCGATGAAATATTTGGAAGATGGAACCTTTGCAGAAGGTAGTATGGCACCTAAAATTCGCGCTTGTTTGCGTTTTGTTAAGAATGGCGGTCAGAAATCAGTGATTACCGAGGCAACCAAGCTAGAAGATCGGAGATACGGTTCAAAGATTACTATGGAATACGAAGACGACAGAAGATAATTGGACATGGAGAAGTGAAAACTGAAAATGTTTTTTTATTCTCGATTTGATATTGTAATTTTGACCTGATTTTAATGCAAGGTATGGAGTCCTTGAATTTGGAATCTAAAATCATAAATCTAAAATAAATAAAGTTATGGCTTTTAATTTGAGAAACAGAAACTTTTTAAAGTTGTTGGACTTTAGTCCGAAGGAGATAAAATACATGTTGGATCTGGCTGCTGATTTAAAGAAAGCAAAATATGCAGGAACTGAGCAACCTCGCTTGAAAGGTAAAAACATCGCTTTGATCTTCGAGAAAACTTCTACTCGTACCCGTTGTGCTTTCGAAGTTGCTGCTCATGATCAAGGTGCTCAGGTAACTTATCTTGGTCCTTCAGGATCTCAAATTGGGGTAAAAGAATCTATGGCAGATACGGCTCGTGTATTGGGACGTATGTACGATGGTATCGAATATCGCGGTTTTGCTCAGGATATTGTAGAGGAATTAGCTCGTTATGCTGGTGTCCCGGTATGGAACGGTTTGACTAATGAATTCCATCCCACTCAGATTTTGGCGGATTTCTTAACCATGATGGAGCATACTGACAAACCGTTGAATAAAGTGACTTTCGCTTATCTTGGTGATGCTCGTTTCAACATGGGTAATTCTTTGATGGTAGGTGGAGCTAAAATGGGCATGGATGTTCGTATTGTAGCTCCGAAAGAATTACAACCAAATGCAGAATTAGTTGCTACTTGTAAGGCTATTGCAGAAGAGACCGGTGCTACTGTTACCATCACGGATAATGTAGAAGAAGGTGTGAAAGGCTGTGATTTCTTGTATACCGATGTTTGGGTATCCATGGGAGAGCCTGCAGAAGTATGGGCAGAGCGTATCAAATTATTGACTCCTTACCAAGTGAATAAGAGAGTTATGGAATTGACTGGCAATAAGAACTGCAAATTCATGCATTGCTTGCCGGCATACCACAATTTAGAAACTCAAGTAGGTCGTGATGTTTACAAACAATTTGGTATGAACGGATTGGAAGTAACTGAGGACGTATTTGAGTCGGAGAACTCTATCGTGTTTGACGAGGCTGAAAATCGCATGCATACGATTAAAGCCGTGATGGTTGCCACTTTAGGAGACTAATTGCGTATAGGTCTTTTTACCAAGGATATATTTGAAGGGGCTGTCTAACAATAAAATGTTATTCAGCCCTTTTTGATTTATATGTTTCTATGCTTCTACACCAGACAGTGATGTCTTTCTTTTAATATCATTTGCGGATGAAAACAACTGTTACCACTTTCTTTATAACTTTTAAGTAATTTACTGGCATGAGTTGACCAACGATACGATTCCGAATAGAGAAGTTGCCAGCATTAGTTTATCAAGATTTGGTAGTAATGACTGAAACTGTCCCTAATTATCGGATTTGAATGCAATCTTTGCTATTGATATCAGATTATTTATTAAGTTGTTAAATAAAACAATATAGTAAATCAATCTGAAAATATAAAAACTTTCTTTCTGTTCTTCTGATTGAAAGCTTTTTTAGTTATCAAAAAAACTGTCTAAAACTTGTTAGACACTCTCAAGTTTTATTTCATGTAGTCTGCCATGCAGCTTTCGCGGGATCCTGTGATGTCAAAAATCACTTGCAGGTGCAAGAGTTCAAATATTTTCAACACTTCCGGTGTAAGGTTGCAAAGCTTCAAGCTGGAGCCGACACTTTTTGCTGTTTTGAAAAGAGCGATGATACAGCCGATGGCACTACTATCTACAAATTCAATATCGTGAAAATCGAAGAGCATTCGACAATTTTTATTATTTAACAAAGGTCTGAGTTCTGTTTTCACTTCGTCAGCTGACGCTAACGTGAAACGAGTCATGTCTACGAATTCGACAATGGTGATACCATTTTGTTCTATTACTTTTAGAATCATTGTTCAATCAGTTTCTAAGGGTTAATATGTAGTAAATTTATTTACAGTTAAATTGAACAAAAGTAATCATTTTTACCGAGATCGCAAATAAGTTAACGGATGGTTTGTTTCTGATTCCGAAGATTTGATCAGAGTACTAATATTTTTTTAGAAAGGATAGGCAAGAACAATAAAAGTTTTAACTTTGCGGAGTGTTATAGTTATACTTTATAATATAATGAATATTTAAACGATATAAAAAATGAAGACTACTCCATTTACGCATTTCCATGAGGAGCTTGGGGCAAGAATGGCTCCCTTTGCCGGCTATAATATGCCGATTGAATACACGGGTATTAAAGACGAACACAATACAGTTCGTGAAAAATTGGGTGTATTTGATGTTTCTCATATGGGTGAATTCTGGATAAAAGGCCCGAAAGCTTTCGAATTGGTACAGAAGCTTACTTCTAACGATGTGGCTGTTCTTACGGATGGCAAGGTTCAATATAGCTGTTTCCCGAATGAAACGGGGGGGATCGTGGATGACCTTTTGGTATATCGTTTTAGTGCTGAGAAGTATTTGTTAGTTGTAAATGCTGCCAATATCGAGAAGGATTGGGCATGGTGTACGAAATGGGCAAAAGAATTGGGAATGAACGTAGATACCGATTTGGAAAATGCTTCCGATAATATTTGCCAGCTTGCAGTTCAAGGTCCTTTGGCATTGAAGGCTATGCAAAAATTGACCACGGCTAACGTGGTAGATATGGAATATTATACTTTCCAAGAGATTCCATTTGCAGGAATCGATAAAGTAATTTTCTCTACAACCGGATATACAGGAGCAGGTGGTTGTGAAATTTATGCATATGTGAAAGATGCCGATAAACTTTGGCATGCTGTATTTGAGGCTGGAGCCGAGTTCGGTATCAAACCTGCTGGATTAGGTGCTCGTGACACCTTACGCTTGGAAGCAGGTTTTTGCTTATACGGACACGAGATCGATGACGACCACTCTCCGATAGAGGCCGGTTTGGGCTGGATCACGAAATTCGTGCCGGGAAATGATTTCATTAACCGTGCTTATCATGAAAAGATGAAAGCTGATAAGCCGAGCCGTTATATGAAACCGTTCGAACTTCAAGACAAAGGTATTGCTCGTCAAGGCTATGTGATAGAGGATGCAGAAGGAAATGAGATCGGGGTAGTTTGTTCAGGAACAGTTTCTCCTTGGACAGGGAAATCTATCGGTACGGGATACGTGAAGAGTGGTTTCCACAAGCTCGATACCGAAATTTTCATTCGTGTAAGAAATAAAGCTTTAAAAGCTAAAATTGTCAAGACCCCGTTCTTTTAGTCGGGTGCTTTTGAGCTAGACGATAAACGAGGCACCCGTTTTTGGGTGCTTCGTTTTTATATAAAAGCAAAAACGTTTTCGGAAATACTTAATGTATTGATTTTTAGTTTGTAATAAAAACAAATAAAAATTACGGAAAAAAGTCTTTTATATGGACTTATTTTGCATCTTTGTAATGCGATTGCAAACAAGATTTTAATTAATTATCTACTTAAATATTTTAGAGATGAGAAAACACATTTTTAATGCCGGACCATGTAAATTGCCGGATTCTACATTGGAAAATGTATCAAAAGCAGTATTAGAGTTCGGTAACACGGGACAATCAATTATGGAAGTGTCTCACCGTTCTGCAGATTTTCAAGCTGTTTACGAAGAGGCTGTTGCCTTGTTCAAAGAAGTATTGAATATTCCGGAAGGATACTCTGTTCTTTTCTTGGGTGGTGGTGCCAGTATGCAGTTCTGCATGATTCCTTTCAACTTCTTGAAAACGAAAGCTGCCTATGTAAATACCGGGACTTGGTCAACTGCAGCTATTAAAGAGGCTAAAATGTGGGGTGAAGTTGAAATCGTTGCTTCTTCTGAAGCTGACGGATTTACTTACTATCCAGAATTCACAATTCCTTCAGATGTGGATTACATGCACATCACTTCAAACAACACCATCCGCGGTACGGAAATTTTCTATGATCCGATTTCTCCGGTGCCTTTGATTAGTGATATGTCTTCTGATATTTGCAGCCGTCCGGTTGACGTGTCTAAATATGCCATGATTTATGGTGGATGCCAGAAGAACCTTGGACCTGCCGGTGTTACTTTCGTGATTATTAAAAATGATTTCTTGAACAATGTGGTTGCAGATAGAATGATTCCGACTATGTTGAGATACAAAACTCACGTTGATAAAGAATCTATGTATAACACCCCTCCGTGTGTCAACATCTTTGGAGTAAAAGAAACCTTAAAGTGGGTGAAAGCAATGGGAGGAGTTGAAGCTATGGAAAAATTAGCTATCGAAAGAGCTGACATGCTTTACGCAGAATTGGAAAGAAGCAAAGTATTCCGTCCGGTTGTAAAAGAAGGTTCTCGTTCAAGAATGAATATTCCTTTCTTGTTAAGAGAAGGATATGAGTCATTGGAGAAAGAATTCCTTGATTTCGCTAAATCTAAAAATATCGTGGGAATCAAAGGACACCGTTCTGTAGGTGGATTCCGGGCTTCTACTTATAACGCTTGTACAATTGAGGATGTAAAAGCTTTGGTTGCTGCAATGCAAGAATTTGAAGCAAAACATATTTAATAATTGACGATTTACGATTTCGGAGGTATAATTGTCTTTCATGAAAATGAAAGCGATGATTATCTGAAATCGTAAATCTTTTTTCATTTAAAATTGTAATTATCATGATTAAAGTACTAATTGCTACAGATAAACCGTTTGCTCCGGTTGCTGTTAATGGAATCAGAGAAATTGTAGAAGCTCAAGGATATGAGTTAGTTTTATTAGAAAAATATACTTCACAAGACGAATTGATCGCTGCTGTTGCTGATGTTGACGCAATGATCATCCGTTCCGATAAAGCTACTAAAGAAGTAATCGAGGCTGCTAAGAATTTGAAAGTAATCGTTCGTGCCGGTGCTGGATACGATAATATCGACTTAGCTGCTTGTACTGCTCACAATGTTGTGGCTATGAATACTCCGGGACAAAACTCAAACGCTGTGGCTGAGTTGGCTTTCGGTATGATGGTTTACATGGCTCGTAACTTCTTCAATGGAAAATCAGGTTCTGAATTGAAAGGTAAGAAGATCGGTATCCATGCTTACGGAAATGTAGGACAAAACGTGGGACGTATCGCTCGCGGATTTGGTATGGACGTTTACGCTTTCGACCCGTTCATGACGGATGAGCAAATCAAGAATGCCGGTGCAACCCCCTTACATTCAGCTGAGGAAATGTATAAGATGTGTCAATACATCTCTTTACATATTCCGGCAACAGAACAAACTAAGAAATCGATTAACTATGATTTGTTGAAGAACATGCCGAAGGGAGCTGTTTTGGTAAACACCGCTCGTAAGGAGGTTATTGATGAAGAAGGTTTAGCTAAATTGATGGAAGAAAGAGCAGATTTCCACTATATCACGGATATTGCTCCAGATTGTGACTGCTTCAGTAAATTTGAAGGTCGTTTCTTCGCAACCCCGAAAAAGATGGGTGCTCAAACCGAGGAGGCTAACGTTAATGCGGGATTGGCTGCGGCTCATCAGATCGTGAATTTCATCGAGAAAGGTGACGAGAAATTCAGAGTAAACAAATAAAATTGTAAATTGTAAATTTTAAATTCGAATTACTCAATTTAAAATCTAAAATCTAAAATTATATATGGCAATAGTAAAACCATTCAAAGGATTGCGTACACCATCTCAAGAAATTTGTGAGGAGTTGGCGTGTCTACCTTACGATGTGATGAATTCAGAGGAAGCTGCACAAATGGCAGCAGGCAAACCTCGTTCATTATTACATGTTACCAGAGCTGAGATTGACTGCCCTGCAGGAACTGACATTCACTCCGAAATTGTTTATAACAAGAGTGTGGAGAACTTCAATATGTTCCAAGAAAAGGGATGGTTAGTTCAAGATGAGGAGGCAAAATTTTATATCTACGCCCAGACGATGGATGGAAGGACTCAATATGGTATCGTAGGTTGTGCTGCTTGTGAGGATTACATGAACGGAATTATCAAGAAACACGAATTGACCCGTCCAGATAAGGAAGAGGATCGTATGATCTTGACTCGTTATGTGAAAGCGAACTTGGAACCGGTATTCTTTGCTTACAAGGCTGTGCCGGAAATTGATGCTATCGTAGAGGACATTGTGAAGAGCAAGAAGGCCGACTACGACTTCGTGGCAGAAGACGGATTTGGTCATCACTTTTGGGCAATCAATTGTCCGGAGACAAACAAACGTTTAGAGGAATTATTTGCAACGAAAGTTCCTTATACCTATGTTGCAGACGGACATCACAGGACTGCTGCAGCCGCTCGTATTGGTGCTGAGTTCAAATCAAAGAACCCGAACCATAATGGTACTGAAGAATACAACTTCTTCATGGCAGTGCACTTCCCGGATCATCAGTTGAAGATCATTGATTACAACCGTGTTGTAAAAGACTTGAATGGTTTGACTGAAGAGCAATTGTTGGCTAAATTGGAAAAACATTTCACGGTTGAAGATATGGGTGCAGAGATTTATCATCCAGCTAAATTGCATGAATTCAGTATGTACTTAGGTGGAAGATGGTATAAATTGACTGCTAAGCCGGGGAGTTACGATGATAATGACCCGATCGGGGTATTGGATGTAACGATTCTTTCTAACCATGTATTAGCTGACATTTTAGACATTCAAGATTTGCGTACTTCTAAACGGATTGATTTCGTAGGGGGCATCCGCGGATTGGGTGAGTTGAAACGTCGCGTTGATAATGGCGAGATGAAGGTGGCTTTTGCTTTGTATCCTGTTTCTATGGAGCAATTGATCAATATTGCCGATACTGGTAACATTATGCCTCCGAAGACTACTTGGTTTGAGCCTAAACTTCGTTCAGGAATGGTAATCCACAAAATCTAATAAAGATTTGATCCAATAAAAAGCGACTCAAGAGAGTCGCTTTTCTTATGCTTTATAGCGAAGCCATTTGTATAATTCTTTCCAAGTGACTTTCTTCCCGTACATTAGGATTCCGACCCTGTAAATCTTACCGGATAACCAAGTGAAAAAAAGGAAGGAACTGACGAGTAATCCCATTGAAGTGATAATTTCCCATGCAGGAACGCCAAAAGGAATGCGTACAAGCATGACAACCGGCGAAGTGAACGGGATAAGAGAGCTCCAAAATACCATGGATGATTCGGGACTTTTCATGGCGGCAACACCAATATAAAGTGCAACAACTAAAATGATAGACAGAGGAGTCATAAATTGCTGGGAGTCCGTTTCGTTATCAACGGCAGCTCCAATAGCTGCAAACAATGATGCATATAATAGATAGCCACCGATAAAATAAAATAAGAAGGCTCCCACGAATTTTAAGATAAACATGGGATCAATCGTTTTTACCAAATTCTGGATAATAGCCAGTTGTTCTGGGTTAATTTCCGTACCTTGGGCAAACATATTTAGATCATTGGCATCCTTTAAAGCTTCTAGGTCAAGATTAGGCATGAAGAGAGCCTGAGAAATCAGAATGATGCCTCCTCCCAAAACGATCCATATCAAAAATTGCACGAGTCCCACGGCTGCCACTCCAATAATCTTTCCTAACAAGAACTGGAAAGGTTTTACCGAAGAAACTAACACTTCAATAATACGATTCGTTTTTTCCTCGATAACACCTTTCATGACTTGAGAGGCATACATAAAGATAAAGAAATAAATGATAAGTCCAGCAACCAGTCCGATGATTGACGTGATTTCAGATGAACTTTCTTTGGTATCCCCGGAGTCCGTAACGAGTAATGTTCTCACCAGTACAGGGGTTTTGACAGCATCTAATTGAGCTTCCAAATCCGGTATTTGGGTTTTGGCGATTACTTCAGCACGTTTGACGGATTCTATTTTCTGGCGTAATTGTGATGCAATTTCGTTTTTCAGTTCCATGGGAACTTGAGAAGTTGAGAATACCGGGATTTCAGCATGGCTCATGATATTGGCTGGGATACGTGTAATTGCATAATAGTCATTTTTTTCTAGAAAATCGATGTAATTTGCTTCCGGTATGTCTTGATCTATATATGTGAAACTAGTGTTATTGATTTTTTGAAACGGAGTTTCTAATGCCGATTCGTTGATCACTGCAATTGTTCGCTCCTGACTGTCGTCTCGCAATAGCATCCACATAAGGAAGGCATAGAATAAGGCAAACAGGATTGGGACAAAAATGGTGACGACAAGAAAAGTCTTTTTACGGACTCTCGTGGTAAATTCCCGGTTTATGATAATGAGTATCTTGTTCATTTTAATTGAAAATTGAAAATTGAAAATTGAAAATGACATTGGGAAAAATCATTCTAATTTTCAATTTGGGATGATTATTTTAATCTAAAATTTGAAATCATAAATTTGAAAATTATTTAAACTTGTTCTTTTACGAGTTTTATAAAAATGTCATTCATGCTGGGAATGATCTTTTGGTAAGAGATAATGTCTGTTTGAGGCAATACTCTTGACAAAAGGGTGTTTGCCGGGCAATAGGTGTTTTGTTGCAAAATAATATCTTGACGGTCTCCTTCGACACGTTGAGATATGATCTCGAATTCGGATCCGATTACTTTTTCGGGGGAGAATTCCGGGTTGTAACGGCAACAAAGTTGATATGTGTTACTGGCATACTTTTCTCGAATTTGATTGATCGGTCCCTCGATAATTTTATGTGATTTATTAATTAGGGCGATGTGACTACATATTTCTTCTACCGATCCCATATTGTGAGTGGAAAAGATTATGGTCGTGCCTTTTTTTCGTAATTCGAGAATTTCTCGTTTCAGTAATTCTACATTGATAGGATCAAAACCACTGAAAGGTTCATCGAAAATCAGTAATTCCGGTTCGTGAAGTACAGTGGTGATAAATTGTACTTTCTGTGCCATACCTTTGGACAGTTCCTCTACTTTTTTATCCCACCAAGCTTCAATTTCGAATTTTTCGAACCACATTTTAAGGCGGATAATCGCTTCGTGTTTACTGATTCCTTTTAAACGGGCCAAGTAGACGGCTTGTTCCCCGACTTTCATTTTTTTGTATAGTCCTCGTTCTTCTGGAAGGTAACCAATTCGATTAACATCAGACGGTTTCAAATGTTCATTTCTGAAAAATATTTCTCCTGAATCAGGGGCTGTGATTTGATTAATGATCCGAATTAAGGAGGTTTTCCCGGCTCCATTGGGGCCTAATAGTCCATAAATGGCTCCTTCCGGGATATTAATTGATACGCCATCCAGTGCCTTGTGGTTTGCATAGGTTTTGACGATATTCAAGGCTTTGAAGAAACTCATAATCGAATATTTGTCAAAGGCTGCCGAATACGGCAGCCTTTGAGGTTATTTTATTTCAAACATTAAAGCGTCTTTCGGAAGTTTATCTCCTTTGTTGACATAGATTTTCGTAACGGTACCACTTATGGGAGCCTGAATTTTATTGTGCATTTTCATGGCTTCCAGGAGGCAAAGTAAATCTCCTGCTTTAACTTCCTGTCCTTCTTTTACATACAAATCAATGATAGATCCAGGAATGTATGTAATAACGGCTCCTGGATTGGGAGCTTCCCATCTTTTCCGGTTAATGAATTTTTCGGTAAGTTGGGTTTTGTATTTTAAGCCGTCGATCTCTAATGAATCGTATTTGGGTGTACTCATCGTGGTATAATTTTTAGTTTAAAATGGAGGAATTCCATGTTTTTTGGCCGGGGTTAATACCGACTTGTTACTAGATACCTCGATGGAGTGTTTCAAAATTTTTCGGGTCTCCTCAGGTTCAATCACAGAATCAATATAACCTTTAGAAGCGGCCACATAAGGATTGGCGAATTTTTCACGATATTCGGCAACTTTAATTTTACGCATTTCATTCGGGTTTTCGGCAGCCATAATTTCTTTTTTGAAAATAATATTGGCAGCTCCTTCAGGCCCCATGACAGCGATTTCGGCAGTCGGCCATGCAAACATAAAGTCGGCTTTCAAATGGCGGGAGTTCATGGCGATATAACCTCCACCGTATGCTTTTCTAAGAATTACTGTAATCTTGGGAACCGTGGCCTCGCTATATGCATAAAGAACTTTTGCGCCGTGGCGGATAACTCCCATGTGTTCTTGTTCAACACCCGGTAAATATCCCGGCATATCCTCGAAGGTTACGATTGGAATATTGAAGGCATCACAGAAACGAATGAAGCGTCCGGCTTTGTCTGAAGAATCGCAATCCAATACTCCGGCAAGTACTGAAGGTTGGTTTGCCACGAATCCAATAGTTTCCCCGTCGATTCGCCCGAAGCCGACAACGATGTTTTTAGCAAATTCTTGTTGAACTTCGAGGAAGTCGGAATCATCGGCAACAGCACGGATGACATCGCGTACATCGTAGGGTTGTGTCGGGTCGGAAGGAATAATTTTTTCAATTTTATATTCCGGTCTTGGCGGTTTGGACGGGAACGGTTTAGCTTTTGCCTCGTTACTCCAGGGAATGAAGGTTAACAATTTTTTGATCTGTTCGAAACATTCATACTCTGAATGAGCGAAGAAATGGGCATTACCACTGATTTCACTGTGTACTTTGGCTCCTCCGAGTTCTTCCATAGTCACAACCTCCCCTAACACTGTTTTTACAACTTCCGGCCCGGTAATGAACATCTTGGAGATGTTGTCTACTACGAACACGAAATCTGTCAAGGCAGGAGAGTATACGGCACCACCGGCACAAGGACCGAGGATTACGGATAATTGAGGGATTACTCCAGAAGCTTGTGTGTTACGGAAGAAAATTTCCCCGTATCCGGCTAAAGAGTCTACACCTTCTTGAATACGAGCGCCACCCGAATCGTTAATTCCGATTAAAGGCACACGCATTTTTAAAGCATGGTCCATGATTTTGGTGATTTTACGAGCATGCATCAAACCTAGAGAGCCACCGGCAACCGTGAAATCTTGTGCGTAAATGCATACTGGTTCTCCATAAATTGTTCCGGTACCGATAATGACACCGTCACCATGAAGAACTTTCTTATCCATATCAAAATCTTTAGACTGATGCTCAACGAACATGTCGTACTCATGGAAAGAGTCTTTGTCCAAAATTGCTTCAATACGCTCCCGGGCTGTCAATTTCCCCATTGCAGCTTGCTTTTTAATCGCCTCTTCGCCACCACCTTGAAGAACAATTTCTTTTCTCTTTCTTAAATCAAGAACATTTCTTTTAAGTGACATAAATATTATTTTTTATTTGTAAATGATGAGGACTGTTTAATGTTGAATCCCATCAACCAATTTGCAAAATTACGAAAAAGAAATGAAGAAAAAAATACTGTTTCGGCTGGTTATGAATAAGGTGTTGTTTGATAGTGTTTTAGAAGATAATATTCAGTGTATAAATTTATACAATTCCGTAACTCTCTGGTTGGATTGTTCGTTAAATTAATAGTTTAGTTTGTGGGTAGGGAAAAGTATTATCGGGAAATATAGGGTAAAAGCCTCCTTCTTGGTGGTCGGATTGGAGAAATAATTGTAGTTTTGTAATTGATTAATCTTTGATGAAGAAAAGGAAATGAGATTTTTGCGAAAGCTTTTCAAATATACGTTGAGAATTATCTTGGTACTTTTTGCTTTGGTAATTTTCGGTATGATTCTTTTGTATATTCCAGCCATTCAGAATTTTGTTAAAGGGAAGGCAGAGCAGTACGTGAATCAAAATTTGGATATGAAACTGTCGGTTGGTCGAATTTTGTTGAAATTTCCACTTGATCTGACAGTTGAAAATATTTATTTGGGACAGACGGAAAAAGATACGATGTTGTATGCCGATGTGATTCAAGTGAATATAGCATTGATGAAACTTTTAAAGAAGGAAATTGAAATTCGTCGTTTGGTTGTGGAAAATGTAGCGGTTAATTTGGAGGATTCTCTTTCTGGCTTGAAAATGAATGTAGGCTTGAAAGAATTGAATCTTCATGTGGATCGATTGAATTTCTCTCAACAAGAGGTAGAAATCCCTTTCGTTGTTTTTAAAGGAGGAAACATCCGGATGAATTTGGGAGGAGAATCTGCGGTCGATACAACTGGGGGTGGGGAATCGAACCATTGGCATTTTAAGGTGGATGAGGTGGTAGTTGATGATATTGATTATCAACTACAAGGTCTTCCTATGGGAGAATTTCATGCTGGGATGGGAGAGGCTCTTCTGAAAAGAGTTGATGTCGGATTGGAAAAGCAGACGATTGATTTGGAGAAAATCACATTGGTACGTGGCTTTTGTGATCTATTGATGGCAGAACCTACCGAAAAACAGAATGAAATAGAGGTGGTTACGGAGGAAAGTATGCCTTGGCAAATTCGAGTTGGGACGGTCGAGTTGGAGGATAATCGTTTTTTAATGAAACCGATGAGTGTTCCTGTTAATGCAGAACGATTTCCGGAAACAGTTCGTGTATCAGCACTTTCGTTGAAAATGGATAGTGTGTTTAATAGGGGAACTGAGGTGGCGGCAATTATTCAGAATTTACGTTTCAAGGAAGGAAATGGATTAGATTTGAAAGATTTATCTTGTAGGATTAATTTGGAAAGCGGACAAACGAATGTGTCGAATCTGATCTTAAAAACGAGTAATAGTCAATTGAAAATGGATGTTCGGGCGGAATCTGGGATCAGTGATTTTGGAATAGAAACTCCTTTTCAGTTATCAATAAATGGAAATATTGCGGGACAAGACCTATTATTGTTTATGCCGAATTTTAATAATCAGTTAAATAATTGGTTATCGGATAAAGTTTTTTCTTTATCTAGTTTGGTAAAAGGTAATATCAATCAACTGAACATTGCTCATTTTGATATAGAGGCAACGGATGGTTTTTCTTTGAAAAGTGGGGGGGATGTGGCTTTCGTGACAGATATGGAAAAGGTTGTAGGGAAATTGAATATAGCGTTTATTGTTGATCGAGGAGCGTATTTTTTACCTTTATTGTCAAAAAATGGGGTAGCTGGATTAGTTGTACCAGACCATCTGTCATTAGTGACCGATGTTGTCATTGCGAATCAGACGGCAAAAGTGGACATGGAGGTGAAGCCCGGAGGTGGAATGTTACATACTGTCGCCAATTATGATTGGAATGAGGAAACCTATCGTGCGGAAATTCATTTGAAAGATTTTGCTTTGAATAAATTTATGCCGAATGATTCGTTAGGAGTTATTACGGCCAATCTTTTCGCTTCGGGGAGAGGGGTTGACTGGAAAGAGATGGTAGCAAAAGTGGATTTTGAGTTAGTCTCCTTATTTTATAATGGGTATGATTATAAAAATGTCATTTTGGATGCGACATTGAAAAATCGGGAAGTAACCGGGGCATTGTTGAGTGATAATCAGGAATTGGATTTGGGAATGAAATTCCGATTATGGTCGGATGATAATGGGTACAAAATAAATTTGAATGGAGATGTTAAAAATGTGGATCTGAAAGGATTACATTTTATACAGAGAGATATGGCTTTTTCTTTGGGGCTGAATGTCGATGCAGAATTGAAGACGGACAGTACATCATCTTTACGAGCTGATTTTTCGAATATTGTCTTACGGGATATTGTGACTCGTAAGTTGGGGGATCTGGGTGTTACTTTCTCCGGTTTGTGCGACAAGACGTTGTTGAATGTTAAGGCAGGAGACTTACTTCTAAAATTTGAAGGGGATGGTGGAAGCAATACTTTAATCGATCGTTTTAGTGCTGCTGGCGACTTGTTGGTTGATCAGGTTGAGAAACACGATTTTAACATGGAGAAATTGAATGAACTGTTACCTGATTTCCGGTTAACTGTAGGTGCTAGTCGAGAAAATCTGTTGAATGGTTATTTGAAAAACAGCGGGATATGTTTTGAACGAATGACAATAGATATCGGAACAGACATTTCGCATGATTTCGGGTTAACTTCAAAGGTTTATGGATTGAATATTGACGGTATTGTTTTGGATAGCTTGTTTGTGTATACAAAGCAGAAGAACGTGGCATTGCATTATGGCGTGGATGTTTTCGGGGCTAAAAATCAATTGGAAGGATTGGCCCAGTTGACCGTGGAAGGAAACGTAGAGTATGATCAAATAAACGTGAGAATACGAGAACATGCAAATGAGGAAGGAGAAATATTCAATATTGGGGCTAATATCGCTTTACAAGATAGTGTTTTTAGTGTGAGTATTTCTCCAGATCCTCTTATTTTGGGATATGTTTCATGGCAGATAAACCGAGGTAATTTTATCCGCTTGAAACAAGGGGAAATTCCGGCTGCTAATTTGCAATTACTGGATGGAGATAGGCGGATTCGGTTGATTTCGGAAGAGAATGCAAATCACGAACCGGAATCTTTAATTGTAGATATTAAAGGTATTGATTTAGGTGGTTTGTCTAAGACACTTTCATTTATCCCGGATATATCCGGTTTGTTAGGAGTTGATGTGCAGATGTATAGTAAAAATGAAGTGATTGATATTAACGGAACGGTCAGTGTTGATGATTTTTATTATAGGAAAGAGCATGTGGGAGATTTGGGATTAGGTATTAAATATCGATTGTCGCAACAGACAGAGCATGACGTGGATTTTTCTTTATCGGTGGATGGAGTAAAGGCTCTTTTAACTAAAGGTAAATTAGAGACAGGAGTTGAAGATAAAAATATAGCCTTGGATATAGATATTCCTAGATTTCCTTTGCGTCTAGCGGGAGTTTTTACTCCCCCGGGTATAATGAATTTAGGAGGAGATATGGTTGGGGCTTTGCAAGTGAAAGGGCAAATAGATCACCCACTGATAAATGGAAATTTGCGTTTCAGGGACGGAATTATAGAAGCCTTAATGATCGGGACGTCCTTTAAGATTGATTCTTCGACCATTGTAATTCATGATAATCTATTAGATTTTAATCATTTCGGATTGATCGCTCCTAATAAACAGCGTTTGGAACTATTGGGGACGGTTGATTTTGCATCATTCTCGGCTATAAAGATGGATGCCTCTATTCAAGCTAAGAATTTCCAAGCTATGAAGGTAAAAGAGAATACAGAAACCATGGTTTACGGAAAATTGTTTGTTGATCTCTCGGCAACCTTAAAAGGAATGTTGGATAATTTAAAGGTACGGGGAAATATTAATCTGTTGGATAATAGCGAGGTTTATTATACGTTGAAATCTTCTCCATTGGAATTGACAGATCGAAGTGCAGATGTCGTGCGTTTCGTATCTTTTAGCGATACAACCCAATTGGTGGCAGCTGACGAATTGCAACAGGTTAGTTCTGTGAATCTGGATTTGCTTATGTCCGTGAATATCGCACCATTAGTAGGGTTGAATGTGTTGTTGTCATCGAATGGTCAGAATCGGGTGGCGATCAATGGTGGAGGAAGTCTGACTTACACATTGAACCCGGTAGGGGAAACCCGGCTTGTGGGAAGATACGTCTTGACAAGTGGAGTCGTCTCTTATGGTCTGCCAGTAATTGGGCAAAAGGATTTTAAGATACAAGACGGTAGTTTTGTGGAGTGGACTGGGGATCTGGCTAATCCAACTCTTAATATAACGGCGGCAGAGACTATTTCGGCTAGTGTAACAGATGACAGTCAAAAATCCCGTCTTGTGACATTCAATGCCATAATCAAGATTTCAAATACGTTAGAAAAACTGGATATTACGTTTGATCTTGCTGCGGAAGGAGATATCACAATACAGAATCAATTGGCGGCGATGACTGCCGAAGAACGATCCAAGGAAGCAATGAACATGATGATTTACGGGACCTATTCTGGTTTAGGGACAGTGGCAAAGTCTAGTGCTTCTGATAATGCCCTTAATAATTTTGTAGAAAACGAATTGAATCAATGGTCTCGGAAACATTTGAAAAATATGGATTTGACGTTTGGAATTAATACTTATAATCAAGTGTCTGAAGCGGGAGAATCCAAGAAAACGGATTATTCTTATCAGTTCTCGAAACGATTATTCAATAATAAGGTACGGGTGAAGGTCGGTGGGCGAATCTCTACGGATAATGATCCTGCGGCCGGAGGAGTAGAGGAAAGCCTCGTGGATGACATAGCTATTGAGTACGTGTTTGGAAAGAATCCGAATTTTTTCTTGAAAATTTTCCGCCACACAGGTTACGAAAGCGTTTTGGAGGGAGAGGTGACACAAACCGGTATCGGTGTGGTGTTGAGAAAGAATTTCCAAAAATTTATGGATATATTCCGGCGTAAAAAGAAAGTACAAGTTGAACCCCAAAAAGAACCGATAGAAAATGAAGAGTCTGGGAAATAGTTTATTTGTTATTATAGTATTTATGATATTGGGTAGCTCTTGTTCTCAGACTAAGAGACTGACTGAAGGAGAGGTTTTGTATACTGGGGTGAAGAAAATGAATATAGAAACGGCCAAAGGTGTAAAATTGGAAGGACCGAAAAGTTCGGCTATTTCCGGTCCGTTAAGTTTTCCACCTAATAATCCACTTTATGCTCCTTATGTACGTTCACCTTTTCCGTTCGGCTTGTGGGTATATAACTGGAATGTGAAAAAAGAGAAGGGATTAAAGCATTGGTTGTATAAAAAATTGGCCAAAAAACCTGTGTTGATTTCTGATGCCCAACCGGAGTTACGTTTGAAAGTAGTGGAAAATGCTGCAAGTGAATATGGGTATTTCGGGGTGAAATCCAGTTATGAAATTATTCCCAACAAACGGAATCCAAAGAAGGCGAAAATCAGTTATAATGTCTATGTGCCGGAAGCTTACTTGTTGGGGTCTGTTGAATTCTGGGGGTGGAATGAGAGAATGGACAGTTTGCTACAGAAGACACAACGGGGGTGTTTGTTAAAATCCGGGGCAGAGTATAATTTGTACACGATGGAAGATGAGCGAACCCGAATAACTAAGATGTTTCGAAATAACGGGTATTATTATTTCCAATCGGATTATATCGAATTCTTGGTTGATACAACACGAGAAAAACGGGTAGCGGATGTCCGCATCGCTTTGAAGCATGGTGTGCCGACAATTGCCTTGCAACCGTATAAGGTTGGTAACGTGGAACTTGTCTTGGAAAATTCCGATCAGTCAGAAACTCAAGATACCTTGTCGTATAAGGGCATTGAAGTGAAATACACGAAGCCTTTGGATGTGAAACCTAAGGTACTCTCTCGTTCCATGTATTTGCTTCCCGGGGATACCTATTCGTTCTGGCGACAAAGTCGAACACAGACGAGTTTGGCCCGATTGGGAATTTTCAAATATACTAATTTGAATGTGACTCGAGCGGATAGTGTGAAAAAGTCTGGTTTCGGAAGTTTGGATTTCACTATTAATGCCGTCTATGACTTACCGATCGAGACAGAGATAGAAGTAGATGTTTCCTCTAAATCCAATAATTTGTTAGGTCCTGGTCTCTCGTTGGGAATAACGAATAAAAATTTATTCCGGGGCGGGGAAAACTTGTCCTTTAAATTGAATGGAGCTTACGAGTGGGAAGTTGGAGATAAAAAGACAAATTCAAATTCCGGGTTAATCAACTCTTACGAATTAGGGGTGAATGTCGGTTTGTCATTACCTCGGCTACTAGTTCCTAACTTTTTGAAAAGTAACAAAGATTTTGCCGAGCGTACGAATTTTCAGGTTGGAGTAGATTTTTTGAATCGTCATACTTTTTTTCGGATGCTTTCTTTCTCGGGATCTTTTAGTTATGATTTCCAAACTTCGTGGAGAGTGTATCATACGTTAACGCCTTTGAAAGTCACCTACACTCATTTGCTACAAACGTCGAAAGAGTTTGATGAAACAATGGAAAATAATCCAGCGATAGCAATGAGTTTTAAGAACCAGTTGATACCTTCCATGTCCTATTCGTATACTTATGATAGGGCGGCAACAAGACGGAATCCCAATCGTTTGTATTGGCAGAACACAATTATGTCAGCAGGGAATATTCTTTCTGCCGTGCAATATATCACGGGAAATCATCAGGGACAAAATAAAAAGTTATTTGGTAATATCTACTCACAATTCTTGAAATTGACATCTGAAGTAATCGTGTATCGTAAGATAACGGAGACTTCCCTTCTAGCTACCCGCTTTATGGCTGGTATTGGTTGGGCTTACGGGAATTCTCGGGTGATGCCGTATAGCGAGCAATTTTATATCGGGGGAGCGAATAGTATTCGGGCATTCACGATCCGGTCAATTGGTCCCGGTAGCTATCATCAGGAAAGCGATAACAAAACGGCATACCTGGACCAAACGGGAGACATTAAATTGGAAGGGAACGTAGAACTCCGTTTCAAAATTATGTATCAACTGAATGGTGCTATCTTTTTGGATGCTGGTAACGTGTGGTTGTTGCGGAATGACCCGAAACGTCCGGGCGGGGAGTTTAAGTTAGGAGGGTTGTTGAAAGAGATTGCTTTGGGAACAGGTTTCGGCTTACGTTATGACTTTGGTTTTATTGTACTCCGGGGTGATTTGGGAATAGCCTTGCATACTCCTTACAAGAATCCGGATAAGTCGGGATATTATAATATTCCCAAGTTCAAGGATAGTTTAAGATTCCACTTGGCGATCGGTTACCCGTTCTAAAGGAAAATATTGGCGGGAGATGACTTGAATTGACATACTTTTATCGGCATGATATTTCCTTTCGTGTCCTTACTTTTGTTGATTATATTTTGGATTGAGGGGAAGTTAAGGGAGAGTTAAGTTATCAAGTAAGAGGAATTGACGTGTCCCCCACGTTTTAAACCCGTTTGGTAACTGGCTTTGCTGTTTGGATAGAATGATTGTGAAATATTTGGAGTGGTCTATTTCCCCGTTACTTCCCCTTTATTTTATTCCGAGTTTAAAATAAAAGAGCGTGTCCACAAGACACGCTCTTTTGGAGTGATTTCTTTTTCTAAAATTTCACTGACAATTAAAATGCAAACATTACTCGTAATTGCAGTTGATGAAAATTCTCGTCATCTGGGAAATATACGTTACTCAAGTTTGCGTATTGATATTCTCCCATGATTTTAATATATTGATTGAAAGAATAATTCAATCCAAGTGTTACAGAGTGCATAGTTCCCCCATCAATACTAGAAGAATAAGGGTAGTCTACGATTTTTCCGTCGGGATAGAATTTGTGATTACCAATCAGGAAAATATCCCCATCAGTGATGTCTGTTAAATTCGTACAAGAGTAGCGTGCTACGAGTTCCAAACCGCCTTTGTCTCCCATGCCTTTTAATAAACCGTATTCGTCATCGTAGGTATAAGCTTTACCGCAAAGCAAGTAACCGAATTCCACGTAACCACCGTTCATGATCGTGGGACGTAATTTGTTTCCACCTCTCCATCCTTCAACATTCGTCCAGCTTTGTTGGCCACCTAATTGACTTTCAAACAAGGTTTGATCGTCACGGTCTTTCCATACTTTTTTCCAGATAAATTCTCCACGGGCGAATATGCGATCGTTTTTGAATAAGAATTCCGGACTGATGGTGAATGCGTCTTTAGCCCATGGAAGGTCGCAACTTAAAAATTTAGTTGTTTCATCCACGTAGGTCTGCATATTGGCGGCCACGTGCATATTTGTTTTATAAACACCATCTTGGTAAACTTCTCCTCCGTTAATTCTTTGATAACGTAACCCGGTACCGAATTGCAAAGTGATGTTGTTATTGTTTATAGGTTTCCACAACCAGCGTCCGCTTAAGCTGAATCCTTGGTAACCTTCTTCTTGCTCGTTATATTTCAATTGTGAGAATATACCTTGATCTGCAAAGAAGTGTCTGTTAAAGAATTTGTAAGTAGCTCCCAGTGAACGTCCCGGTGCTAATGCTTGTGCAACAGACGGACGGCTGATAAAATGATAATTGTAGGAACTGGTCATCATGCTCATGCTTGACGGCTCGTTATAATAACCAGCTTTTACTAGGTGGATACCTTTTAAACTTTCTTTAAAAGTATATTGGGCGAATAGGTTCTTTTGGCTGAACTCACCTTTACCGAAACCGAAGTCCGCATAGATATACAATTTTCCATAGGTCAAGGATGCGTGAATACGGGCATCCGTGATAGCAGCTCCGGAGTTCATCGGGGTCCATTCCGTGTGGTAATAGGCTAAATCAGCGAACATACGACCACCGATGCTTGCTTTAAGATTGTTTTCTTTATTGACATATTTCAACAAAGGATTTACATCTTCTTGGGCTTTCACTGCTGTGGTAGATAACATTGCGGCTACCATCATGACAGGTAATAATATATGCTTTTTCATTACGATAATCGATTAAAAATTATTTGTCATAACCTAAATTTTCCAATACTTCACGAGCGTCCGGGATTTTTGTCGGAGCAGGAGATGTTCTGTAACCGAAATCTACCATGTATTGAAGACTCATGTCCGTGTGATTCGTGAAAAAGGCATCCAAATAAGGAGCTTCATAACGTGAACCACCCTCGTTGTTCCAGTTATATTGACCGAAGTATTTAGCCATTTGGTCGTAAGTATCGAAAGAATACGGGTGGTTTTTCATTTTAGCACGGTGAATCAAGTTGTGTTGCCACGGGTAATTTAATTCCGGATAGTTGTTCGGAGCTCCGGCAATACACGGTCCAATGTAATGTGCTTTGTATTTTACACCCAAGTTAATGAATGAGGCGTATCCTTGAGGATCATCGTAGGTTAAGTCTGTTGCTCCGGTTCCTTTCCATAACAAGAAACACATTGGAACTTGACCGTCGAACAAATCACATACACGAGTTAAACTTTGTAATGAGAAAGTTTGAAGGATTACTTTTCCGTTCGTGTTACCCACGTTAACTTTTCCGTTTACGTAGAATGGGGTGTTTTCCGGTTCCTCTCCCCCTGCAATAATATTCATGTTGAGTTTTTCGGGGAATTCTGTTACATTTTTCATTTGCAACTCGTTATACACCATTTGTTCGAAGTTAGACGGGTTTAACCACGGCTCTTTGAATTCAATGTAAATACCGGGGATGTTTCCGCTAAGAGGTTGGTTATCTTTGCCTAATTCGTCTTTTACATAACCAAATTCGTAACGAACAATTTTATCTTTTACTCCAAAGTTTACCGGGTTGCTAAATTCTTCGTTGGTGGCAACCATTGTTTTTACAACTCTTTCATTATCAGTTTCACTACCCCAAATATTCACGTGACCGGTTGCTTGATTGTCTCCTTGGTATCTTTCTAGTTTATATCCTTTGGAATACATGATCAAGTCTTGGAGTGTAGAAATATACTGGTGGTTTTTTGAAAATCCTTCACGTGCTTGTTCTTGGCTGGCGGCATCTTGGTTAAACCAAGTTCCGGCATCCAAAAGCATTAACTCGTAATAAGTGTAAGAACAAGGATAGTTGGGCACAAATGCTTTTTTATCCACGTTGATCAAAGAGTCTATCTTTGCGGGAGAGTAACCTAAAAGATTGTAGTATTCTCTTCTCGTTTTTTCCGGGAATCTTTCTCCGAAAACATCTTCGATATTGGTGGTACGTTTTAAGTCTGTATCGTGCAGAGCAAGGATTACACCATCTTTGGACACTTGCAAGTCTGCTTCCAAATAATCGGCCCCCATTTCCCGTGCCCATCGATAGGCAGCTTCGGTTTCTTCCGGAGTCCAATAGGTTGAACCACGGTGAGCAACTACAGCGTATTGGGGAACATAATCCCGTACCTTTTGTAATTCAGTTGATAGAGTGTCTACATGCACTCGTTCAGAATCAACAAATGTGTCATTGAATTTTTGATTTTCGCAAGACATGAAAGCCAAGGCTATTCCACATGCCATTGCAATTCTCCATGATTTATTAACCATAATTATTAAGTTTGAATTATTTGGTGATCTTATTGTCTATTTTTTACTAGATATTGTTCTTCTTTGTAGGTGAAACTAACAAAGACGATGGATAACGCACAGGCGATAAGCAAGAGGACAAAAGTTCCGTCCCACCCGAACGAACTCTGCGCAACATATCCCATCACCACGTTAGCCAAGATTGCCGTGCCGAAGAAGTAACCGAAGAACCCGGTCAATCCTGCCGATGTCCCGGCAGCATTTTTGGGGGCTAAATCGAGGGCTTGCACGCCGATCAACATCACAGGGCCATAGATGAAGAACCCGATGGCGATCAAGGATAGCGTGACAATCATGTAATTATCCGAGAACTGCCAGTAAAGGAAGATGAATAATGCCACGAGAGCCATGAATATGATAGTCGTGATCGCCCGACGTCCCTTGAATACCACGTCGCTAAGCCAGCCGCAAACGAGAGTGCCCGGTATGGCGGCAAACTCGTAGGCAAAGTAAGCCCACCCAGCTTCCTTGATGTCGTACCCCTGCGCCTCTTTCAAGTAGGTCGGGGCCCAGTCCAAACAACCGTAGCGTACCATATAAACGAAAGCATTGGCGATGGCAATAAACCACAACATTTTGTTATTCAACACGTATTTGAAGAAAATCTCTCTCGTGGTGAGAACCTCTTCTTGCTTCTCGCTATAATTCTTGGGGTAATCGTTGCGCCATTTCTCAATTGAGGGTAACCCGCAAGACTGTGGAGTGTCACGGATCAACACGTAGGCTAGCAGGGCCACGAACAAGGCCACGGCTGCCGGGAAAATATAGGTTCCTATGATGAAGTACCTTGAACTGTCCACGCCGTAGAACCACGATCCGAACCACATGGCACCGTACACGGCCATCGGGCCCACGAGAGCGCCACCCACGTTGTGCGCGCAATTCCAGATAGACATTTTCGTCCCGCGTTCCTTCACGGAGAACCAGTGAGTCATCACTCGGCCGCAGGGAGGCCATCCCATTCCATTGAACCAACCGACCAGGAAGTTCAACACGGCCATGATCACGATAGAGGTCGTGCTAGCCCCGAACAACTCGACCGGAACGGCCATGAACATCATGGACAGGGCTGCCAGTACCAACCCCAGGGGAAGAAATACCCGCGCATTGCTTCGATCCGAAACACTACCCATCAAAAATTTCGACAAGGCGTAGGCCACGGCGTTTAACGACAACACGATACTCAACGAGCCTTTGTCGAACCCGTAAGGACCGGCGGGGTCTGTTAGAAACGGCATCGCCATCGAGAAGTTCTTCCGCACGATGTAATAACCGGCATAACCGATAAAGATGCCGATGAATACCTGCCAACGCAAGCTCTTGTAAGTCGAATCGATCTTACTTTCAGGCAATAAATCCTTGTGAGGTGCTGGTTTTAAAAAATTCCACATGTTATTAGATTTTTATTGTAAAAATATTTTATTAAACACACTTCCACGTTTTTTTTGTGTTCTATGGACTTGTTCTAGATACTCAAAATACATTTTTGTATCCTGTTTTTTATCAATTCATAACTATCATTTTTTATAGACGCCGCACTTATTCTTTATTTCGAATAAATTCGAAATCGATTGCTTTCTTTTGTGCAATCATATTGTTTCATTTTGCAACAAATATATAAGGATTGAATTTTAAAACAAAATATTTTTCGAGAAAAAATTATTTAAATTTCAATTTTAACACATTCGTTTTCGATATGTAACTAAAAATGCCTTCAAGTAATGTGGTGAAAATCACTCTAAAGCATTGGCTAATATTGATATGGGGTGTTCACATTGTTTCGAAGTTGACATTTCGATTTGCCATTTGCATGTTTCGCAATCGGTAACTACATAATCAATGTCGAGTGCTTCTATTTGTTTAAATAAGGGCTCTCCTATGTCTTGAGAGGTTTTGTAATTCTCTTTTTTGAATCCATAAGTACCTGCGATACCACAACATTGTGAATCCAATATCGTTAATTCAATATTTGGAATTAATTTCAACAACTCGATGGAATAATAAGCCCATCCCAGTTTTTCCATGTGACAAGGTGTATGATAGGCTACCTTGATTTTTTTTCCTGTTTTGAAATTCAATTTTGTTTTCTTTTGACCTAACAAGCGATAGATGTACCGGGTGGCCAATTCTACATTCTCTCGGATATCGGCATTGTCAATATCCAATAAGTGAGGGTATTCGTCTCGAATTGTAAACGTACAGGTTGAAGAAGTGGCAATTACAGGTAATTTTTTTTCCAACACGGATTTACGGATTGAATTTATATTCGTGCGGGCTTGTTTTTTGGCTTGTTTGATTAATCCATTCGAGATTAAGGCAACTCCGCAACACTTTTCTTTTTCTAAAAGTTGTACTCCGATATTGAAGGCATTCATCACCTTAATTAAATCTTTCCCTAGTTGAGGGTTGTTGTAATTTACGTAACAACCATGGAAGTAACTTACTTGGCCTGGATAGGTTGCTTGTTTTTTTGCAACTTTTTTATACCAACTTTCGAAAGTTCCGAAAGCGTATTTCGGAAATGTGCGTCGGTGATCAATTTTCATAACTCCATCTAGGATTGCCTTTACTGGCTTTAGTCCTAAAGTCGTGTTTACGATTGGGGCTAACGGGGTGGATAGCGTTCCAACAAGATCCGTATTTGCTAAAATATAATCTCTGAATTTCGGTTGTTTTTTGCTATATTTAATTCGGGCCGCTTGGATGATATCGCCAATTTTTACGTTTGAAGGGCAAGCAACCTCACATCTTTTGCAGTTAATGCAATATTTTAAAGATTCGTCGTAAAAGTTGAATTTTTTCAACCGCAGGCGTTCCCCGTCGGGGCCAGCCTGTTTGGGGCCCGGGTAATTGGGATTTACTGCTGCTACAGGACAATAGACGGTACAGATCGTGCATTTGATGCATTGTTCAAAATTGTTGTCGCTGATATTATGTTGTTGGAGATTCATGGCTTCTTTATTTACTTAAAATCTGTTCTGCTATATACATGGCGCTCAAAATAGAAACACCGGCCCCACATCCCTCTTTTAAAGGGTTGAATCCCTCAAGGATGGCCCCGGTTGCATAGAGATTCTCGAAGATTTTACCTTCTCGCATACAACGGAACGTATTGTCGGTTTTGACTCCGAAAGATTGATAGGGTTGTGATTCGAACACATCGCTGTTGTACCATTGTGTTCGGTTCGGGGTAAATGTTACGTCGAGATCAAAAATTGGTTCATATACTCTTTCTGTATTGGCAATCAATCCTTGGCTGAAATAGCTTCCAGTAGCAAGAATGAAGTTTTGTCCTACGAAAGGAATATTCCCGTGATTGAAAGAGTAAATTTGTGAAATTCTGTTCCCTTTCATCTCTGCCCGTAAAACAGTATCTCCTAGCATGTAGACTCCTCCGTTTTGCTGGAAAACGGAACGAAGTTTTTGTTGGGTATGGATACCAGGAACGGAAGGCGGAAGAGTAGGTAGGAGATAGATAGGCTTATTGATTTCTTTTCGTAAATAATCTACCACATCTTCGCGGTTTAATCCTGTGATGGCAGGTAAAATGATTGAATCACAATCTTTGCTTTCCGCTTTTAGTATCTGGACTAATTCTTTTATATTTTCTTGTTTGTCAAATATCCGGGCAATATTAACAGAGCGCATTTCTGTCGGGTTTTTACGCAAATTTTCAAGAGCCGGGAGGTTAATAGAATGAATACTGCATTTGGTCCCCATTTTTAGGAATTCATCTGTGATAAATTGCGAGTAAAAATCAAGAAACCCTGTAACATTAAAAATACCCGGATGTTGAATCGGTAAACATTTTCCGTTTTCGCTTATCAATAAATTTTTAAGCGTGAGCCATGTAGGCTTTAATGTGCCCATTGGGGTCACACGATAGTGATTCTCTTCGTGATTCCCCTGGATGGAAATTTTTATATTTTTAAAAAAATCTTCCGCTTGTTGGGTTAATGCCTTAAATTTATTTTCGCCCAGCTTTGCATAAGGATGCGTGGGAGCTTGCTTGATGAGTTCGCTTATTGCGTCCAGTGGTTTTTGAACGTTTGTTCCGTCTGGTAAATTGTTTAATAAATCAAATGACCCGGAAGAAAAATGCAAAGCACTCTGACCAGAGGATATGATAACGCATTGCAGTCCTCGTTGAGACAAGTAAATACCACTAATTAAACCGGATAAGCCACCACCGATGATAATTGTATCGAATTTCATATTATTTCTTGGATGATGATGTTAAACCACAAACGCCTTCATAAATCCAGGCTGTATATTCACATTCGCGCAGCGTATCCCCCCAGGCAATGGGAAACATTCCTTTCCATCTTTCGTTCAAGAAAGAAGTGAGGTCCGCCTTGGCCCTGTTTGTACATATTTTTTTCATATCACTCATTAAACCGGCTGCTCGACATGCGCAAAGTTCTCCTTGACAGGTGCCCATTCCAATACGAGTTCTGCGTCTCAAGTCAATCAAGTTGTTGACATCTAATTCATTTAACGCATACTTTGCTTCGCCAACAGAAACTTCTTCGCATTCACATATTAAGCTATTGTCTAATGGCGTATTTTCAGAAAAACGATCGGCCATATCCCCATGCCTGTAAATAGTTGAATTACGTTGCGTAAGAGGTACGGATATAATTTTTTTACTGATTTCTTCAATACTTTCCCTTGAACCAGGAAGCTTTTCGGTGGCTGTCGTGCAAATGGCAGAAAGGTTGAGTTTTTTACATATTAAGTCTGTTGTCCACTCGGCCATTAAGCGGTAGGTCATTAATTTTCCTCCCGTGATCGTGATGAATCCTTCCAGCCCGTCACGGGTTGCGTGGTCCAAGAGTACGATCCCCCGACTTACACTTCGTCCGCTTGGATCATTGTCAGATGCGACCAAAGGACGTACTCCCGCATACGCTCTTAATATACGCGTTTGTGCCAAAATGGGTGCCATCTTTTCCCCTTCTCGTAACAATACGTCAACTTCTTCCGGGGTTACTCTCATGTGATCAATTTCTTCAAAAGGTACCTTACTGGATGTTGTTCCAATGAGGCAGATCGTGTCGCCCGGAACAAGAATGTCTGCATCCGCTGGTTTACGACACCTGTTCAGTACAATATTGTTGACTCGATGTCCAAAGATCAGCAATGCACCTTTCGAAGGAAGCATGTTTATATTTATATCCACGAGTTTTGCGATATTATGCCCCCAGATTCCTCCGGCGTTGACAACAACTGGAGCATAGTAGGATTTGATTTCGTTAGTTTTATGATCTAAAACTTTTACTCCAATCACCCGATTTTGTTCTCGTATAATCTTGATTACTTCTTGGTAGGTGAGTATCGTAGCTCCATGTAATTTAGCGTCCATCACATTGGAGGCCGTTAGACGAAAAGGATCCACCGCTCCATCCGGAACTCTTACCGCTCCTATGATATTCCGGTTCGCGGATGGTTCTAGGCGTAATGCCTCTTTTGGGTCGATAATTTCTGCGCGAATTCCCGCTTGATTACATGCTTCAACAAATTTGGACTGATAGCTAAGATCATCTTCTGGTAAGCTCAAAAATAGACCATCAGTTTCTTCTACACAATGACTTGCAATTTTGCGGAGAATCATGTTTTCTTTAATACATTCTTCTGCAGACTCTTTGTCTGTTACAGCGTAACGAGCTCCACTGTGTAACAAACCGTGGTTTCTTCCCGTAGCGCCAGTAGAGATATCAAGTCTTTCCAGTAGAAGTGTTTTTATACCCCTGCGAGAGCAATCTCTGGCGATTCCGGCGCCAGTAGCGCCACCTCCGATGATTATCACATCAAACGATTGTGTAATTTCATTTTGCTTCATGTGTATGAAATTTTATTTTTCACCACAAAGAAATGAATAAAACGAAACATATCAAAATTAAAAAGCAACTTTTTTACTTAAAACGAAACAAAAGAAAAGTATTTTTATTTCGTTTGAAACAAAAAAGTCTAATATACGATAGTTCTCTGTAGAATTTCATGTTAAGAAAACAGAAGAGTTATAGCTCTCGTTGGTTAGCCTGTATTCTAAATTATGCATAGTTATATCATGCGGAGGGGTGTTGCTGCAAAATAGTACATGAATTTTGTATATAATCGGTGTACTTGAGAAATATAAAGAGGAGACAAAAGCATAACGGGAAAATGCTTTGTCTCCTCACATCATCAATCGATTAATATGTCCCAATTGCTTGGGGCTTTCACCAATAATCGCTATATTTGTAACAAACGATGTTCAAAGGTAATACAAATTTGGACGAAAACAAATTTATTTTGGATTGTTTTTGGTGAAAAATATAATTTATAATAATTCTAAATAATACGATATGTCATTTTCAGAGAGATTACAGAAAGTAATGGACGAAAAAGGGTACACGAAATATAAAGTAGCGAAAGCTTTACATATGTCTGCAACAACGATTTCCAATTACTTAAAGAGTAAAACAAAACCAGATACCACGAAGTTGGAAGTGATTAGTCTTTTGTTGGGAGTAAATCGAAAATGGCTCTTAACAGGTGAAGGAGAGAAATATCGTAAGGGAAATGCTGCAGTAGAGAAAACTTCTGGGGATCTTTCTGTTCGGGATAATGACGAATTTACGGTTCGACATCTTGTAGAGATTGTAGATAAACAGGCGTCTTTGTTACAGGCTAGAGATGAAGAAGTCAGAAAGTTAATGACGATGAATGAAATCTTGTTAGGAAAGTTGACTATATTGTTGGAGAAAATACTTGAAAAACTTTAAAGCTAATACAATATTGGATTGAATTATTTTCTTGTAATTTATCTTTGTAAGATGAAAATACTAGAGGTCGTATTTTTATGTCTCTTCAAATATTGAAATAAAAAACTTGTTTAGCTATCTATCTGTTATCTTGATTTCGTAGCTTGAATAATCGTTGTCAAGAAATCGTGCAAGTGGATGGAGGTGTGACAGCAGAATAATTAAAAAATGCTTATTGGGGCATTGACACAAAGCAGGATATCTTTCTCAAATCGTTTATTTTAATGGACCGATTATTAGTGATCTGTATAATGGTCGAGTTCAAGGTATATATAAATATTGAATTTTTTAAGGAGTGTCCATAATAGTTTGTGTGTTGATAATGAAATGTGTAATAAATATATTGATCTCTAAATGTTTTACCTAAAAAAGCAGGTAAAACAATAAGTAAAATAAAAGGACGAAAATCCCTCTTTTTTACCCAAAATCACCTTTTATCACTTAGAAAACTAAAATACTGCATCAAAAGAGGAGGCTTGATTAATAAGAAATATTCTTATTGTAACTATGTAAATATAAATGGTATATAACAAAAAAGCAGTCAATGATTGACTGCCACCTCTGAGCTGATATCGGGATTTGAACCCGAGACCTCTTCCTTACCAAGGAAGTGCTCTACCCCTGAGCTACATCAGCAACTATTTGATTTATAGTTGCTTTTTGTAATGCAATCATCTTTATTTTTATGTGGGGGACAAAAGTTGATGTTTAAATTAATTGATATGTCAGTATGTCAGATTCTTTGTTAAACTTAAATTGTCTGCATTAGTTTCATATCCACTCTAGTGTAAAGAGAAATTTCTAATGAAATTCATAAGATAACAAGTAAAAATGATATTCTACTGATTATCTCATCCTCAACACTTCGATGATATTTATATTCTATATAATAATAGGTCAAAGTGTAGGTAGTGAAAATTTAGCTAGTGTTGTTCATAGGTCATTGTTTTATAAATTATTTAGTATCTTTTTGTTGTGTGTAGGTGAATTTGAACTTTATATAAAATGATGTATTTAGATTATTTCAAATATAAGAAATTTAATCATAAATTCTTTCTAAATATTCCTTTTTAGCTATGGTTGTACTTTTTAAAATTGTGAAATTAATGATATAAATTGAATGAGGCAACAGGGACATTTTAAATTCATTTCCTGTATAATTAATTTATTCCTGTCCTTTATATTGGAGTAACTAGTAGTTTTTGAATAAGTATGTATAATTGAATTCATGGTGATTTTGCAAACAAAAAAGCAATAGAGGTAGTCCATTGCTTGTAAATTTATCCATGCTGGTGTTTTATTCTAGTTCTTGTTTATATCGCTCAACCTTCTCTTTTAATGGTAGTAGTTCTGTTTTAATGGTAGCCCTGCTATTTCATCGCTAATTTGATAGTAACCATGTCCCACAACATGACGCATACCAATTATCACTTTCCATTCAACTTCTGGATGTTTTTCTTTTTGAATGAGATACAAGAACTTAATTTATCATTAAAAATCATTATCCTGACTCTTTTTTTTCAAATAGAATTGATAGAGTTTTTTCCCTATTTTGTCCTTTTTGAATGTGCGTTCGTGCTCAATGGGAGTTGTAGACAGACGAACTTTTGAAATTCCTTTATTTAGTAACTCGAACTGTTCTGGGGTAATCTTAAATTGTGCAGTGGAATAGATTGCTGTCACAGGGATTACAATGTTACCTGAAATAATTCCTCCTGTTTCCGAGCCATTACCAATAATTTCACCTCTTAATTTTATCACATCACCATCAAAAGTTTTAAGCAAAAAAGTAGATTCTTTTAAGAAGTTTAATCTGTCTGACCTTACAGTTACTATTATGTAATATATTGAATCTTGCTTGGTGACACTATATTTTATATTACAACCTTCTGCCGCAAGTGCCTTATACGTGTATCCAATAGTCTGCGCTTTAACACATAAGTTAAAGATTACAAATATTAGCATTAATATTATCTTTATTTCTCTCATTATTGGGTTGCAATTTTTGAATTATAACATATTTAATCGAAATATTATTATCTCATTTATATATTTGATACAATCCTATGGCTTCAATTATGAAATATACATTAAAAATAGTTATGATGCCAATATTAATTCAATCAAATAAATTCATATAGTTATTCTATTTTTGCAAAAATAGTGAATGTAGAGGAGAAAACCATGATGTTACGAGTAACTAATGGTTAAATTGAATTAGTCAAGACTTAATCTGACAGTTGCGCATAAAAAAGAATAATTTTGTAACAGAAAACAGATTAAGTTA
>CALUKD010000018.1 GCA_944321125.1 Candidatus Butyricimonas faecavium
TTCAAAGATATATTATTAACCTATATTTTAATACTGCAAAAGTAAATGTCTAAAAAGTAAATAGACAGCCTTTTTTCTTCATTTTAGAAGGTTGTTTAAAAAGTGCTTAGCTGCAAGACTTTGATTAACAAAGACAAGAGAGCGTACTAAAGTATCAGACTGAATCTTTGGGAAACGGAAATGCCTCAGATGAGGACTTTTGGGACGCCTTTTTTTATTTTGCCCGGTATTTATTGTCCCGGAGAATGGTCAACACCTTTTCTTTTATTTCCCCTTGAATGATAATTTCTCCTTCCTTTACGGAACCGCCCACACCACATTTATTTTTCAGTAATTTGGCTAGTTCTTTCAAGTCCTCTTCCGTACCCACGAAACCCTGTACGAGAGTGACTGTTTTACCTTTGCGTTGTTTGGAATCGAGGGTTACCCGCAAGTTTTGTTTTTCTGGGGCTAAAGTTTCCTGTTCCTCTTCTTGATTGTATTCGTATTGGTAATTGGGGTTCGTGGAGTAAACCACGTTAATCCGCTCTTTTTTATCGTTTTTATTACCCATAATCTCAGTATAATTTATTTTCGAGAACAAAAATAGCAATATTACTCGGATTGTCATGAAATGACATGAGTTTTCCGATATGTTAGTTTGTGGGAAGTTACTTTACTTTGTGTGATCAGTTTAGGGCGAGTTAGTCGGGAGATAAGGGACGATAAACGAGAGACAGACGTGTCCCCTTCGTTTCATAGTCGTTTGGGAACTGACTTTGCTATGTAGGGAATGTGTCAATGTGATTTTTGGGGTGTCTTATCTCTTTTTTACTTCTAATTTATCTCTCCATTAATCGAAATAAAAGTTGTTTTTTCCAAGGGGTTCGTTATCTTTGCGGCTTGAAATCGAAAACGATAGCGGGGTTGAAATAAGTAGAATAGATTAACCTATAGACTATGAATAAAATTTTAAGTAAGACTTATTTTTCAGAAAAAGTTGTAAAGCTAGAAGTTGAGGCTCCATTAATAGCAAAGGCCCGTAAACCGGGTAATTTCGTGATTGTACGGGTGGGAGAGAAGGGTGAGCGGATGCCGTTGACTATTGCTGACGCTAATTTGGAAAGAGGAAGTATTACATTGGTAGTACAAATGATGGGAGTGTCTTCCCGGAAATTGTGCGCTTTGGAAGTGGGAGATTTTATCACAGATTTGGTAGGTCCCCTCGGGAAACCGACTCATATCGAGAAAGTCGGAACTGTGTTGGCTTGCGGTGGTGGTGTTGGCGTGGCTCCTTTATTACCTATTGTGCGGGCTTTCAAAGAAGCTGGAAACAGAGTGGTTTCAGTAATTGCCGGACGTAATAAGGATTTGGTGATTCTGGAAGATGAAATACGGGCTTCTTCAGATGAAGTGATTATCATGACAGATGACGGGAGCTATGGCAAAAAAGGTTTGATCACAGAAGGAATGGAAGAAGTTATCAATCGAGAGAAAGTGGACTTGGCTGTGACTATAGGACCCGCAATTATGATGAAATTTTGCGAGAAGCTGACTCGTAAATATGATATTCCGACAGTGGCTAGTTTGAATGCATTGATGGTGGATGGAACTGGAATGTGTGGAGCTTGTCGGGTAACAGTGGGAGGGAAGACCCGTTTTACTTGTGTTGACGGACCGGAGTTTGATGCACACTTGATTGATTTTGATGAGATATTGTCCCGGCTAGGTGGATTTAAAGATGCAGAGGTTGCTAAATTGCATGATGTGGAGGTGAGACAAGAGAAAGCGGAACATGCTCATGGCGTGAGTGATCGGAACGAGCCTTGGCGTCAGGAATTACGTCAGAGGATGACAGGGAAAGACCGTACTTCTATTGAACGTGTTCGTATGCCCGAGACAGCCCCGGAAGAGCGTATCAAAAGTCAGCGTATTGAGGTGAATCAAGGTTTGACGGTGGATATGGCTATGCGGGAGGCTAGTCGTTGTATGGATTGTGTGACTCCGACTTGTATGGAAGGTTGTCCCGTGGGTATTGATATTCCCGGATTCGTGAAAAATATCGAGAGAGGTGAATTCTTGCAGGCTGCAGCTGTGCTGAAACGCACGAGTGCTTTGCCGGCAGTTTGTGGTCGGGTTTGTCCTCAGGAAAAGCAATGTGAATCCAAGTGTTTTTATTTACAAAAATTGAAGAAACCGTCGGTTGCTATCGGTTATTTGGAACGTTTTGCATCGGATTTCGAGAGAGAATCCGGACATGTTACCGTACCGGAAGTTGCTCATGCTAATGGAATTAAAGTTGCTGTTATCGGTTCCGGGCCTTCCGGATTATCGTGTGCAGGAGATTTGGCTAAATTGGGTTATGATGTAACGGTGTTCGAGGCATTACACGAGATTGGCGGTGTGTTAAAATATGGTATTCCTGAATTCCGTTTGCCGAATAGCGTGGTAGACGTGGAGATCGAGAATTTAAAGAAGATCGGTGTGAAATTCGTTACAAACTTTATTGTGGGTATGACGGATTCAGTGGAGGATCTGAAGGCAGAGGGCTTTAAAGCTTTCTATGTGGCTTCCGGTGCCGGACTTCCCCGGTTTATGAATATTCCCGGAGAAAACTATAACGGCATTCTTTCTTCCAACGAGTACTTAACCCGGGTAAATCTGATGGGTGCTGATAGCGAGGATTCCGATACCCCCGTGTACCGCGGCAAAAACGTGGTTGTCGTGGGAGGTGGTAATACGGCGATGGATTCTGTGCGTACGGCGAAACGTTTGGGGGCGGAACGAGCCATGATCGTTTATCGTCGGAGCGAAGAGGAAATGCCAGCCCGTTTGGAAGAAGTAAAGCACGCCAAGGAAGAAGGCTGTGAGTTTATCACGTTGACTAATCCGGTGGAATATATTGCCGATGAACGGGGACGAGTGAAACAAGTACGGGTACAGAAGATGACTTTGGGAGAACCGGATGCCAGTGGACGCCGTAGCCCTGTGCCGATGGAAGGTTCGGAGTATACGATTGATGCCGATGTGGTAGTTGTGGCCGTGGGAGTTTCTCCTAACCCGATTGTCCCGAACTCCGTGAAAGGATTGGAAATTTCACGTAAGGGTACGATCGTGGTGAATGATGAAACGATGCAGTCTAATTTGTCAGAATTTTTTGCAGGGGGAGATATTGTGAGAGGTGGAGCAACTGTGATTTTGGCTATGGGTGATGGTCGTCGGGCTGCTAAGCATATTGACGAGATGTTTAAAGCAAAATAGGATAGATATGAATAAAAATAGGGGCGAAAATTTTCGCCCCTATTTTTATTCATATATCCTGCCAAAATCAACAGATCTCGTCCAGTTTATCTGCCATTGCGTAGGCGATCTTACGGCACGTTTCAAAATCTTCGTCTTTCGGACAACCGCAAGCCTCACAAGAAGGGGCCACGACTTCCCATTTGATTTTTTCTGCGAATTGGTTGAAACGGGGCATTGCACCGCCAGCCCATGCTTTTCCGCCAAAGAAGGCAACCACGTGGTTCTTCACACCCATGTGTTCCAGTTCGAACAATAGAGTTTCCATGGTTGGGAAGGCGTTACCATTGTAAGCACAACTTCCAAGGATAACTCCTTTGTAACGGAAAATGTCGTTGATGATGTATGACGGGTGAGTTTTGGATGCATCGTGAATCCGAATTTTCTTGATTCCTTTCTCTGCGAGGAAACGGGCAATAATATCCGCCATTTTCTCCGTGTTTCCATACATGGAACTGAACACGATCACGACCCCCTTGTCTGTGTCGTATTTGCTCCACTTGTCATATTTGGCTACTATGTCACCGATGTGGGAACGACGAATTGGTCCGTGGGTAGCGCATACCATTTTGATCGGAAGACCACCGAGTTTCTTCAGTGCGGTTTGGGCCGGTTGCCCGTATTTTCCAACAATATTAGAATAATAGCGGCTGATTTCTTCTTCCAAGTAATCCAAGTCTAACTCGTCATCAAAGATACCTCCATCAAGTGTTCCGAATGCTCCGAAAATGTCACCACTGAAAAGGATACCTTCAGTTGATTCGAATGTGACCATCGTTTCCGGCCAGTGAAGCATAGGGGCCATGTAGAAGTTCAATTTATGTTTTCCAAGGTCGAGAGAATCACCTTCTTTTACTTCTATCAAGTTTTCACAAACTCCGTAGAAGTTTTTCAGCATGGGGAAGGTCTTGGCGTTACCAATGATTTTTACATCCGGGTAGTGGCACAATAAAGCTTTAATGGCTCCGGTGTGATCCGGTTCCATGTGATTAATTACAAGATAATCTACATTTCTTCCGTTCAGTAGCTGTTCAATGTTTTCCACGTAGTCATCCATTTTGCTTCTTTCGATCGTGTCAATGACTACTACTTTTTCATCCACGATGATGTAAGAATTATAAGCGACGCCTTTGGGAATAGGCCAGTAATTTTCGAAGATATGTGTTCTTCTGTCATTGACTCCAATCCAATAAATGTCTTTCTTAATTTCTCTCGCTAGATTCATATCGGTTATAATTTTATGTATTTCTTTTTCGCTCTCGCAAAATTATGAAAAAAAGGCCGTTAATCAGATGGAATAACGGCCTTTTTTTATAGTTTTTCTCTAACTCCCGATAGAGTGAATTTATTTGATTCCAAGTTTTTTGCGAATGTCTTTCGGGATAGCATTTTTGTGAACGATGATGTTCATCGTTTTGTATTTCATAAAAGGTTCGGAAGCGTAGAAGTATCCACCGAATTTGTTATATTTATTCCAAGAGTTTTTCACGATGTAGTAAATCGTACCATTCTGATCTTTTGCTTTACCGATCACGTGCATACCGTGGTCATCAGTGGTTAAGTAGTTGTCAAACTCTTGTTGTCTCATTTCTTGAGTAATTTCTTTTTCAGGAGCCGGGCCTTGTCTGAATGCATCCGGGGTTTGGTTCCCTTTAGGCATAGCTTCCCATTTAGCGATTTCGGCACCACTCATTTCTTTCGTGTCGGTTGTCGGAACCACGGCAACTCCGGGTTGAGAAGTTTGGAAACCTCTTTCACTCACGTCAGAAGCCCATGCAAAAGTGTATCCGTTGTCGATAGCGTTACTCATAACTTGTGCCAGTTCATCTATCGGCAAATTGTAAGACATTCCCCATAACCAGTTGTCCGGAACTTCAATAGCAAATTGAGAATAGAACGGGTGGTGAGTGAATGAAGTCAAGCTTACGTAATCATCCATGTTCAATCCAACAACTTCGTCAGCGAAAGTTCTCGGGGTATATTCTTTACCTTTATACTCGAATTTTTCCGGCTCTTCTCCAAGATAAGCATCTAGGATACCGTCAAATCCTCGTTTCCAAGCGGTACTTAATTTCTTGTTTGAGTTTTTGATAACAGCGTTAACGTATCCAGCCAACACGTCATCGATTTCTCCGAAAGCGTGGTTGGGTTCGCCATAGTTTAATCCCTCGTAAACGTCCATCGGAACGATACCGTAGTTTTTGATCACGTGCATTACGTCGCAGAAAGCTCCACCAACAGCGAAGTTCATGTTTCCGTGCAGACGCACAAATTTGGTTGCTTTGTCACTATAAGCGTGTCTTACGATATACATGGCCGAAAGATCAATAGGTTCTTTCCCCATACGGATCATTTCTGATTCAAAGAATGAGACTCCTGACCACGACCAGCAGGTACCTGCCCGAGCTTGATCTTTTACTGAAGTTGCCGGCAATCTCTTAATATCAGTGAATTGGTAACCTTTCGGTTGATTGTTTTGAACATCTTGAGCATTAGCTAGGAAAGATAGCCCAAAGATGAGAGCGAACATTAAAGATGTAATTTTTCTCATTTTTTTGAAACTTCGATTTATAAATTAATATAATTATTATTGCATTTTTGTTTACCGCCAAAGATACTATTTTATTGGCAATGTCATGAAATTGGTACGAGTATTAAGAAAATTTTAAGAACTTTGTTTATTCAATAACTTCCCGTTCTGCTTTTCCCCACAAATTGACTTTGGAGAAAAATTTGTATTTCCGGTTGCAAACCCAAAGGAAAAGGACCCCGCAGACGAGCATCACCACGGTATCCATGTGAGAAGCTGTGGGAGCCATGTCTTTGAATAGGGCGTGTGTTTGTAAAGCAGAGGCATCGTGTGTTATTACGAGAGAGGAAATGACGTTGTTGGCCAAATGGAGTCCCAAGGCTAATTCCAGCCCGTCATCCCAGATGGCTACCAATCCGAGGAGTAACCCCATCAAGATGTATTGCGGCATGGCAACCCAAAAACCGAAACGATCAATTTCGGGGTTGGCTCCGTGAAGTAACCCGAAGGCAAATCCGGTGAGCAATAGGGCTATCCATCTGTATTTGAAAAGTAGGATGCAACCCTGCATTAGATAGCCTCGAAAGATGAATTCTTCGAATGCTACTTGGAAGGGAATGAATATTAGGATAACAATGCACATCATGATAAAATTGAACGGCTGGAATTGAAATACGAGAGTGGAGGTGTCTCCGAATCCGTATTGTGCTCCTAGCAGGACAATCGTCAAAAGTCCCCATATGGCAGCTCCGAAAAACACTCGTTTCATGTCAAAGCGATTTCTGCCCGTAAGAATGTCCGTTGGTTTCTTGTGGTGAAAATATTTCACGCATAGCAAAAGAGCGATGACACCCCCGACAAAGGTGAACAGCATGAGTGCTAAGCCTAGGTTCGTGTTCGTGACTGCTAGAATACTATTCGTTCCTCCGCTTAGTATTTCGGGATTCATGATGATACTATAAACAGCTAGCGGGATTGACGCTACTTGTACTGCGGCGAAGACGATAATGAGCGTGAGAATGTAAAAATACCATTTGTTGTTGCCTCTGTACGATTTCTCTAAAAACATAACCTTGCTAATTTTAGATTTTAAATTCTATATTTTAAATTTTACATTTCTAAAATCGTTCATCTACGGTTTTTAGAATATGTTCCAGACTATATTCGTCAGGAATAAGTACCTGACGAGCTTTACTGCCTTCGAACGGTCCCACGATTCCAGCTGCTTCCAGTTGGTCGATAATTCTTCCAGCTCGGTTGTAACCGATAGAGAAACGTCGTTGGATAGAGGAGGTTGAACCTTGTTGGGTATTTACAACCAAACGGGCGGCTTCCTCGAATAACGGGTCTTTTATTCCAAGGTCCATATCACCGCTCACGCCATTTTCCGTATCTGAGACATATTCGGGTAGAGCATAAGCTTCCGGGTATCCCTGTTGGTCAGCGATGTATTTCGTGATGGCATCTACTTCTGGGGTATCGACAAAGGCACATTGTACGCGCACCATCTCACTATCCTTGGAAATCAACATATCTCCGCGGCCAATCAATTGGTTGGCTCCCGGTGAGTCCAGAATGGTACGGGAGTCGATCATAGATGCCACCTTAAAGGCTATTCGTGCCGGGAAGTTGGCTTTAATGACTCCGGTGATGATATTCGTGGAAGGTCTTTGTGTGGCAATGATCATGTGAATTCCGACAGCACGGGCCAATTGGGCGATACGGGCAATCGGTTGTTCCACCTCTTTTCCTGCAGTCATGATCAAGTCGGCGAACTCGTCCACCACTACTACAATATAAGGTAGATAGCGGTGCCCGTTATTGGGGTTCAGTTGCCGTTTCACAAACTTTTCGTTATATTCTTTGATGTTTCTCACGTGGGCCTGTTTTAATAGATTGTAGCGGCTATCCATCTCGATACAGAGAGAGTTGAGTGTGGCCACGACCTTGTCGTTATCGGTGATGATGGCTTCTTCTGCATCTGGTAACTTCGCCAAGAAATGTTTTTCAATGACGGAATAAATGCTTAATTCAACCTTTTTCGGGTCTACCATCACGAATTTTAATTGTGACGGATGCTTCTTGTATAAGAGCGAAGTGATAATGGCATTCAATCCGACGGATTTACCTTGCCCTGTGGCTCCCGCAACTAGCAAGTGGGGCATTTTAGCCAGGTCGAACGTGTAAGGTTCGTTTGAAATGGTTCGTCCCAGCGCTACCGGAAGAGCATATTTAGATTCTTGGAATTTTTTGGATGCGATGATTCCTCGCATGGAAACGATTTCTGGATTTTGATTTGGCACTTCGATACCGATGGTTCCGGCTCCGGGTATTGGGGCAATAATACGTATTCCCAAAGCTGATAGGCTTAGTGCGATATCGTCTTCGAGATTTTTGATTTTCGAAATTTTTATACCGGGGGCAGGGACAATTTCGTACAGAGTGACTGTCGGCCCGATGGTTGCTTTGATCTTGGTTATCTCTATTTTATAATGGCGTAGTGTTTCAATGATTGTGTTTTTATTTTCTTCAAGTTCTTCTGCTGTTACTTTTTGTGAACCGGAAGAATGTTCTTCTAGTAATTCCAGCGGAGGATATTGATAGTTCGATAAATCGAGTGTCGGGTCATATTCTGTGTCTGGCATCAAGTTTTTGGTTAATTGTTCTTCTAGTTTGTCTGCCATGACAGTCAATTCAATATCGTCATTGATGAGCGAGGGTGTGTTTTCTTTGTGTTTATCTTGATTTTCGAGGTGCTTATCCACAGATAAATCGAAATGATGCTCTATTGTGAAATCCTCTCCCGGGGCTTGCAATTCCATTTTTTTTGATTCATCTGGATCGGTTGTGTCAAACTTATGATGGGGAGAAAATTCATTTTCAACAGACGGAATCGTTTCTATATCCTTTTCCTCTTTTTCTTCGGTATTGATGTTCTCTTCTTTTTTTCGCAGGTCTTCTGACTCTTCAGCGTTTATCGTTTCTTCCTGTTTTCGAGCAAGAGCGGTTTCTTGCGCTAAAGCTCTAGCTTCCTTAAACTGAGCTCGACGGGCGAAGTAATTCTTAACCATGGTTACACATTTGTTGAAAGCGTTTTCGAAACCAAAGAAAAGAATGACTGCAAACGAAACAATCAACAAGAAGAGCGAGCCAATCTCTCCGATAAAGGAGTTTAGCCAAAAGCATACGAAATAACCATGAGCTCCGCCCGGGAATACATATCCGGTAGGTATGAACGTGAAAATGTATCCCAATAACAAGGAAAACCAGATAATTAGGATAAAGCTGATGATGATTTTTTTCCCGAATTTTTTGATATTCCGTCCGGCAATATGCAGTCCGATAATAAATAACAAGTAGCAGAATATGAATGACGAAACTCCGAACCACCGGTTTATTAGCAAATCGGAGAGAAACGCCCCTAGTTTGCGTCCCGGGTTTCCGACTACAATATCTGGGTTAGTTATTAATTCCCGAGTTTCTTTATCGATTAGACTCTGGTCCATGCCACCAGTGAAAAAGAATCCGACTAGTGAAACCAACAAATAAATGGAAAATAGTATAAAAATCAACCCAACAACTACACGTGTCCGAGGATCCCTTAGAAAAGGGAAGGAATAGGGAGTACGTGTTTTACCACTCTTTTTATTGTTTATACGTGTTATCATGTAAATTGAAATTATCGAAATCGCAGGTACAAATATACAAAATGTAAAATTTAGAATTTAGAATTTAGAATGAAAAGATTCCGTGATCACAATAATGGGAAAATTTAAAAGATGAGCAACAATTTGTCGTTTGCCAAAGGCGAAACATAGTTAAGGTATATTAATTAAGAAATTCTTAATAATCAGTTGGCAAGGATATTGCTAATATTGTAATATACAAACAAAATGTGGACAGTTTACGTTTAATCAATAAAGGAGATAAAGATATGACAATGAGAAAATCATTTTTTAATTTAGGATTAGGGGTTGTTGGTGGTTGCCTTGCTTTCGTGGCGATAGATGCCATTCGAGGGGAAAGTGCTGCACCGGCTTCAGAATTGGAAATAGCATCTCCCGTGGCAGTCCGTCCTGTTTCACTTGCATCTAACACGGCTCTTCCTGTCGGTGGAGCGGGTAGTGTGGACTTGAGAGAGGCTGCCAAAAAGACAGTTCCGGCTGTTGTTCATGTCAAAACAGTACAAATGGGACGGGAATATATAGGTAACCCATTATTGGAATTTTTCTACGGTTACGCTCCGCGTACACGGGAAACTCCACAACGGATGGGAATTGGATCGGGTGTAATTGTCTCAGGAGATGGATATATCATCACGAATAATCATGTGATCGATAAAAGCGACAAGATTACCGTGACTTTGGATAATAAGACAGAATATGAGGCCAAAGTGATAGGAACTGACCCTAATACGGATATTGCTTTACTAAAAGTGGAGGCAAAGGGGCTTCCTTATTTAGAGTATGCAAATTCTGATGATGTGGAATTAGGAGAGTGGGTTTTGGCCGTGGGTAATCCGTACAATTTGACTTCGACGGTTACGGCAGGAATTATCAGTGCTAAAGCGAGAGAGTTGGGTATCAATCGGAGTCAGATGAGTTTGGAATCATTCCTGCAGACAGATGCTGCTGTGAATCCTGGTAACAGTGGAGGTGCGTTGGTGAATGCCAAGGGTGAGTTGATCGGAATTAATACGGCAATCGAATCTCCGACGGGTTCTTATTCGGGATACTCATTTGCAGTGCCTTCGAATATTGCCCGGAAAGTGGTTGGAGATTTGAAGGAGTTCGGTACAGTACAGAGAGCCATGATGGGAATCTCTATGTGGAGAGACGAGTTGACTCCGGCTGTGGCGAAAGAACTGGGAACAAATGAAGTAAGCGGAATATATGTTTATGACGTGATACCTAATGGAGCGGCAGCTAAGGCCGGGATAAAGAAAGGAGATGTAATCAAGCGTATTAATGGTATAGAGATAAAGACAAGACCGGAATTCCAAGGACAGTTGGCTAAATACCATCCGGGAGCTACTATTTCAGTGACCGTGAGCCGTAATGGGAAATTGAAGGATTTGGACGTGGTACTCCAGAATACGTATGGTGATGTCGCTTTGGTTGATAAAAATTATACCGGAATACTAGGTGCTACAGTGGAACCATTGAGTCGGGAGGATCGTTACCGTTATCGCTTGAACGGGGGCGTGAAAATTGTAGATATAAAGAATGGTCCGTTTAAAGCGATTGGTTTGGATGAAGGGTATATTATCGTGAAAATTAATAACACTGTGATTTATGATAAGGATGATTTGGTACGGTCGTTGAAAGCGGCAGAAAATGAGGGTGTTCTTGTGACAACGATCTCGCCGCGAGGACGTGTTGAGTACTATGCATTATCTTTGCAAAATTAAAAAACGTTAATATTAGAAAGGTGTCGATTTTAACATATTGGTTTATGGATAAATTGTTCTACCTTTGCGACATATTTGGGGGAGAATATTAGAAGACTATGAGACAGCTAAAGATAACAAAATCTATAACGAACAGAGAGAGTGCTTCTCTTGACAAGTACTTGCAAGAGATTGGTAAGGAGGATTTGATTACAGTTGAAGAGGAAGTTGAGCTTGCCCAACGAATTCGGAAAGGAGATCAGCGGGCTTTGGAGAAGCTGACTCGGGCAAATCTTCGTTTCGTGGTATCTGTTGCAAAACAGTATCAGAATCAGGGATTGAGCCTTCCGGACCTTATCAATGAGGGGAATTTGGGTTTGATTAAGGCCGCAGAGAAATTTGACGAGACAAGGGGATTCAAATTTATTTCATACGCTGTATGGTGGATTCGTCAGTCTATCCTACAAGCATTGGCAGAACAATCGCGTATTGTACGTTTGCCATTGAATCAAGTTGGGTCTTTGAATAAAATCAATAAAGCATTTTCTCGTTTTGAGCAAGAGCATGAGCGTCGCCCATCGCCGGAAGAGTTAGCAGAGACATTGGATTTGCCTGCAGAAAAAGTTGCAGATACCTTGAGAGTATCTGGCCGTCATATTTCTGTGGATGCACCTTTCGTTGAGGGAGAGGACAATAGTTTGCTTGACGTATTAGTAAACGATGATTCTCCCGTTGCGGACAAAACGTTGATTAACGAGTCTTTGTCAACGGAAGTTGAGAGAGCATTGGCTACGTTGACCGAAAGAGAGCGTGATATAATTCGTTTGTTCTTCGGAATTAATTGCCAAGAGATGACATTGGAAGAAATCGGTGAGAAGTTCGGGTTAACCCGCGAACGAGTTCGTCAAATTAAGGAAAAGGCTATTCGCCGTTTGCGACATTCTTCCAGAAGTAAGCTATTAAAAACTTATCTAGGATAAATGAAAAGCGCCGGTTGGCGCTTTTTTTATTTATAGACTATATTACTGATTAATTTCTATTTCATAGGGGTTACAGGTAGAACTTATCTGTAAAGAAAGAATGTTTACTTCTAAGATTTTAGTTCCGTCTTCACGAGTTCTTCGCTGTATTACAAGGTATGTTATGACTTGACTGAAGAAGAGGTGATTGAGAATGCGGATCTTATTCCGGTTGGATGGATATTCTTGGGTAAATTTGATTTTTTGTTTGGGCAAGCTCAAGTCATTCTTACTGACAGGGAAGGAGAGATCAAGGCTGATGCCGAGGATAAAAGTGCAGGTTTAGTACAAGTTCATCGTGTGTTGGGAATGAGTGAAAGAGTGGTTTGTAATTTTATGATTTGAATCCTGTTATATTTTTCGTAATTTTGAAGAATCATTTAAAACTACAAGAATTATGAGAAAGTCATTTTTATTTTTAGCGGATGGTTTTGAGGAGGTAGAAGCTCTCGGGGTTGTAGATGTATTACGTCGGGGAACAATTGAAGTGAAAACGGTTTCTATTTCCGATAAAAAAGAAGTTACAGGCGCACATGGTGTTTCCGTGGTGGCCGATCTTTTGTTGAGTGACGTGAAAGAAGAAGAGGCAGAATTCTTGATTTGTCCAGGGGGAATGCCGGGAGCCAAGAATCTGGGAGATTGTACGATATTGATACAAATGATTCAAAAACACTTTGACAGAGGTGGTTACGTGGCGGCTATTTGTGCAGCTCCAGCTTTGGTGTTGAGTAAAATAAAAATGAATAAAAGATATACAATGACTTGCTATCCGGGCTTTGAAAAGTATTTGCCGGGGGGTGAAATGCAACCTCATGGCGTGGTGGTTGATGGTAACGTGATCACGGGTAGAGGTCCGGCATATGCTTTTAAATTCGGTTTGGCTATTTTGGAGCAATTAACTTCCAAAAGTGTGGCTGAAGAAGTTGCAGCCGGGATGTTGCTGGATTAACACGAAAAGTTACAAAAGTGAAGAAAGGTTCGTTTGGTGAATACCTAAGGAACCTTCCTTTGCGTATTCATGGGGCTGAAGTGTATTATTTTAGATTCCATGCAGATTGATGACGTGCTTGTTCAACGAGGTTCACCCGGACATGCGGTTATCGTAGTTAGTATGGCAGAGAATCTCTCGACGGGAGAAAAACTATATTTGTTGGCTCAAAGCCATATGTCTGTGCAGGGTATTCAAGTGCTAGAGAATCCGAAAGAACGTGATAAATCTCCGTGGTACTCTCCAAAGGAGAGGGGAATATTCTGCTCAAGAGGGGGATTTGCGGTTACAAATTTGAAACGATTTAAGGATTAGAATAGCTTTTCGAAAGCTCCCAATCCGAAAAGTGAAAAATCATAGCGAATCGGATCGACCGGGTCCATTTCCCGGAGACGTGCGGTAAGTTCTTCTACTGCTTTTCTGTCATTTTGGTTGCGGGTAAGAAGTCCTAGCTGACGGCTCACGTTACCCGTGTGTAAGTCAAGCGGGATCAATAAGGCTGAAGTCGGGATATTTTTCCACAAGCCAAAATCCACTTCTCCATCACACCTTACCATCCAGCGCAAAAACATATTTACCCTCTTCGCTGCGGAACCCTTCTCCACGTTAGCGATATGTCGTAATACTCTTGCTTCGGCAGGTAAAGAGGTGAAAACAGAATGCCACTCTTTCAGAACTTCAAACATATCTTGATGTTTTTGGTAGGCACAAGTGAAAATGGTTTCCAATCCTCCATGGTGGCGATAAATATTCGCTAGAGATTTCAAGAAGTAAACACAATCGTAGTTATTAAATGTGCGGTGTTTGAAATTACAGAATCGTTTGTAATCTCTATCTTCTGCCTGCATTACGAAATCATAGGGTGCGTAATCCATTAATTGCATCAGCTCCTTGCATTTCTTGATAATCGTAGGCCGTTGGCCCCATGCTAATGATGCTGCCAAGAATCCAGCAATTTCAATGTCTTCTTTTTCTTCGAAACATTTCGGTATCTGAATAGGATCGGTCTCTATGAAGAATTCCGATTTATTGTATTCTAAATACTTTTCATCAAGTAATTGTTTTAAATCTTTAGAAAACATATTAACTTTTGGGTTTAGATTTCCAATTGATGAAATATTTTACGTGAAGTTTCAAAACATTGGTTCATATTACTGGAATCTAAAATTTGAAATTATTTCACGGCTCTCAACATCTCTCGTTTTCCCGGGGGACCGGGAAGGCGTTTCAAGTTAAAACCGATATTACGGAGAGCTTGTTTCACGGATCCTTTTACGCAGTAGGTTGTGAGAATTCCTTCCGGTTTAAGCGCTTTGTAAAACTTGGAAAGCATAGATTCCGTCCATAGGCGGGGTTGCACATCAGGAGCGAAAGCGTCGAAAAAGACTATGTCGAAATATTCGTGAAAATTAACTTCTTCGAAATCTGCCAAATGCTTGTGGAGCGTAAAATAAGGGGTAATGGTAACATCTTCTTCCCAAGGGGCAGCATGTAATTGTTGAAACAAGGGAGCGTCTTCCGGGGTAAAAAGGTCTGAATAATTAATTCGTTCCACTTCCGGAGATGTCAGGGGGTATTTCTCGAACGTGTGAAACACCACTTTACGTTCATTATCTTTTGCTTCAAGCAATGTTAAAAAAGCGTTTAGGCCTGTTCCAAACCCGGCTTCCAGAATCCGGATATCCTTTTGTCCGTAATATTCAATGCCTGCTTTTATAAATATATGAGTAGATTCTTGTATGGCCCCGTGAATAGAATGATAATGTTCGTTTAGTTCCGGGACATACAAGGTGGTACTTCCGTCTTCTGTCGTAATAATTTCTCTATTCATCTTCTAACATAATTCTTGACGCAGTAGGTTGGCGAATTCAATGACATCATTTTCAGTCGTGTCAAACGAGCAAACCCATCTCACTTCGGCTGCATCCTCATCCCATACGTAAAAAAAGCATTCATTCTGGAGTTTGGCAATCTTTTCTCGTGGAATGATAGCAAAAACTTCGTTTGCTTCAACCTTCTGTGTGATACTCACGGAAGGAATCTGTTCTGCTGCGTTAGCAAGCTTTTGTGCCATGGCATTTGCATGGGCGGCTGATTTCAACCATAAATTATTTTTTAAAACAGCCGAGAATTGAGCGGCGATGAAGCGCGATTTGGAATGTAATTGCATCAACTGTTTCCGAATGTACTTAATCTCTTTCGACATTGTGGTATTAAAGAAAATAACAGCTTCACCGAACATCATGCCATTTTTGGTTCCTCCGAAACTTAAAACGTCTATTCCTACTTCTTTAGTGATGCTGGCTGGAGTACATCCCAGATATGCAATGGCATTTGCTAGACGGGCTCCGTCCATGTGGACATACATATCGTGTGCGTGAGCGAAATCACAAATTTCTTTTAATTCATCATACGTGTAAACTGTTCCGAGTTCCGTGCACTGCGTTAACGAGATGATTTTCGGTTGAGCGTGGTGTTGGTCATCAAATCCATGCATGTGATTGTGAATTAATCCTAGGGTAAGTTTCCCATCAAATGTAGGAACCGTCAATAACTTACTACCGGTTTGTTTCTCGATTGCCCCGCACTCGTCTACGTTGATATGAGCTGTTTCCGCACAGATGATTGCATTATATGAATGAATGAAAGCCGAAAGACTCAATATATTGGCTCCCGTTCCATTATAAACGAAATACACGTCAATGTCTTCTCCGAATATTTGTTTGAAATCTTTTATAGCTTTTTCCGTGTACTTGTCTTCCCCGTAAGAATGTTGATGTCCGAAGGCGGATTCTTCGAGTGCTTTGAATACTTCCGGTAAAACACCGGAAAAATTATCGCTGCCGAAACCTCTAAGTCCCATGAATAGAATGAATTAGTTTGTATATAAAAGAAAATAGTGTATAATGAACAGAATATAAAAAGACTACCTCAAATTTACTTTGAGGTAGTCTAAGATATTAGGTTATCCTAAGAATGACAATAATATACCGGCTGCAACGGCAGAACCGATAACTCCGGCTACGTTCGGACCCATAGCATGCATCAACAGGAAGTTTCCCGGGTTAGCTTCTTGTCCCACGTTCTGTGATACGCGGGCTGCCATCGGAACTGCGGAAACTCCGGCAGAGCCAATTAATGGGTTGATTTTGTTCTTTGTGAACAAGTTCATGAATTTTGCCAATAGCACACCACCGGCACTACCAATACTGAAAGCTAGAACACCGATAATCAGAATAGCTAATGTTTGAAAGTTCAAGAATGCAGCTGCCGTAGTTGTAGCTCCAACGGAGATTCCTAAGAATATCGTGCAGATATTCATCAACTCATTTTGAACCGTTTTACTCAAACGTTCAACTACACCACATTCGCGCATCAAGTTACCTAACATCAAACATCCAATCAAAGGTGCCGCAGAAGGTAATAATAGTGATACGAATATGGTTACAACGATCGGGAATACAATTTTCTCTTTTTTAGATACTTTGCGTAATTGTTGCATAACAATTTCCCGTTCTTTCTTGGTTGTCAGTACTTTCATAATAGGCGGTTGGATTACAGGAACCAGTGCCATGTATGAATAGGCAGCTACTGCGATGGGACCAAGTAATCCTGGGGCCAATTTCGATGTCAAGTAAATAGCTGTCGGACCGTCGGCACCACCAATAATACCAATAGATCCTGCTTCAGCATAGGTAAAACCGAGTGCAAGGGCTCCCAAGAATGTTGCAAAAATTCCAAGTTGGGCTGCCGCTCCCAAAAGAAAACTTTTGGGATTTGCCAACAGCGGACCAAAATCAGTCATTGCTCCGACACCGATAAAAATAATACACGGATAAATCCCGAGTTTTACTCCTAAATAAAGGTAATCTAGCAAACCAACGTTATTGGAATTTGTGAAATCTCCCCAATGTACATGTCCTCCTTCAAAAAGTTCCGGATGATATAACCCTGCTCCAGGCAAGTTTGTTAATAACATACCGAAGGCGATAGGTAATAATAACAAGGGTTCGAATTTCTTTACTATGGCTAAATAGAATAGTATGCAGGATATAACTATCATAACCAAACATAGCCAATTCCCGGCGAAAAGCTGTGCAAATCCAGTGTCATTCACGAATTTTGCTACTTTTTCTCCCATATCAATCTCTTCTGCACTGGCGGCAAAAGGCATGATAAACATTCCGAGTAATAAAGCTACTTTTAACAGGTATTTTTCTACTTGTCTCATTTCCAATTGTTTTACGGTGAAATTAAACCAAATCAACAAGCGAATCATCCTGAGAAACACTCTGGCCAGCAGTTACGTGTATTGCTTTCACTTGACCATCAACACTTGCCACGATATTGTTTTCCATTTTCATGGCTTCCATGACTAATAGACAATCTCCACGTTTTACTTGGCTTCCAACTTTTACGCTGATTGCAGAAATAGTTCCGGGAAGCGGCGCTTTAATGCTAGTAACTTTGTTATTTGTAGCAGCTGTGGTCTGAGCGGTGCTTTTATACGTGGTTGAAGTCGGTATCGCAGCAGGTTTACGAGGAGAAACTGTCGCAACAGTGTTTTTGCTTTCGTATGATACTTCATAAGATATACCGTTCACCTCAACTGTAGCTTTGTTATGATCCGTTACATTCACAGTTACATCGAAATTGTTTTCGTCTATGGTGATTTTGAATTTATTCATAATCTGTTTATTTTACTTATTAAGGTTTCTCATACCGTAAATTTTAGAACTCCACGGAGAATAACGTTTTTCAACTTCTTCGATCGTGATCACGTGAGGTTCCTCGTCATGAGAGTTGAAATATAGATGCATAGCCATGGCAATGGCAGCTTGTTCGTGAGGTGTCGGATGCGCATCTGTTGTTACTACTGCTTTTTCCGTGTCTTGAACTGTTTTCGCATGATCTTCTACTTGATTCGTTAACTTGGTCTGTAGGTTAATAATCCAGATCAAAAGAATCAATGATAAGAATACAGTCAGCATCCCTACGCCTGTAACGAGGAGTGCGTAACCCCAGTTTATTGCTAATGTGATCATATGGCTTACAACGGTATATTTGAATGTTTCTTCATCGGATTAACAACGCGCTTGGTCTGTAAAGACTGGAAGGCACGGATGATGCGGAAACGTGTGTTGCGCGGTTCTATGACATCATCGATGTACCCGTATGAAGCGGCTTTATACGGATTTGCAAAAGCCGTGTTATATTCATCTTCTTTTGTGGCAATGAATTTGGCTTTTTCTTCCGGATCAGTAATTGCTGCCAATTCTTTACCATATAACACTTCTATAGCACCTTTGGCTCCCATAACGGCGATTTGTGCTGTGGGCCAAGCATAGTTGAAGTCTCCACGCAATTGTTTACATGACATCACGTCGTGCGCACCACCGTAAGATTTCCGTAAAGTAACGGTTACTTTAGGTACAGTTGCTTCTCCATAAGCAAACATCAGTTTTGCCCCGTGTGTGATGATACCACCATATTCCTGTACTCGTCCCGGTAGGAATCCCGGTACGTCAACCAAGGTTAACACCGGAATGTTGAAACAGTCACAGAAACGAACGAAACGTGCTGCTTTACGTGATGCTTCAATGTCAAGAACTCCGGCATAAAAATTCGGTTGATTAGCGATAACACCAACAGAACGTCCACCCATACGGCAGAAACCGACGATGATATTACGGGCATAACGTTTGTGAACTTCCAAGAATTTTCCGTTATCCACGATGGCTTCAATGACATCCATCATATTATATGGCAAATTCGGATTATCAGGAATTATTTCGTTTAAACGGTCTTCCAATCGGTCAATCGGGTCATTACATGCCTCAATCGGAGCCTCTTCCAAGTTGTTGGAAGGTAAATAAGAAAGCAAATCGCGAATGATAGTGATACCCTCTTCCTCGTTTTCTGCCAAGAAATGAGAAACACCGGATTTCGTAGAGTGAACTTCTGCACCTCCCAATTCCTCGGTTGTGATATCTTCTCCCGTTACGGTTTTCACAACTTTCGGACCGGTTACAAACATGTATGATGATTGGTCGGTCATCAAAATGAAGTCCGTCAAGGCAGGAGAGTACACGGCACCTCCGGCACAAGGACCGAAAATAGCAGAAATCTGCGGGATAACTCCTGATGCTAGAATGTTCCGTTCGAAAATTTCCGCATATCCGGCTAAAGAGTTAACTCCTTCTTGAATACGGGCACCCCCCGAATCGTTCAATCCGATAATGGGAGCTCCCACGGTCATGGCTTTATCCATCACCTTACAAATTTTTTGGGCTAACATCTCGGAAAGGGCACCTCCGAAAACAGTGAAGTCTTGAGCAAAAACAAATACGAGACGTCCGTCAATTGTTCCTTGTCCGGTTACCACACCATCGCCCAAAAATTTGGTTTTTTCCATCCCAAAGTTATAACAACGGTGTGTTATAAACATATCAAACTCTTCGAAACTATTTTCATCCAACAACATGGCGATTCTCTCGCGAGCCGTATATTTCCCTTTTTTGTGTTGGGATTCTATACGCTTTTCCCCTCCGCCAAGCTTTGCCTGCGCACGTAATTCGATTAACTCTTTGACTTTATCCTGATTTGTCATACTATCAAAATTTATATGAGCTGATTATTAAAAGAATTTATTTTGTTCCGCAAAGTTCCGTCAATACTCTGAACGTTGATTTTGGATGAAGGAATCCGATTCTCAATCCCTCTGCACCTCCTCGCGGAGCTTTGTCGATTAACTGGCAACCTGCAGCCTGTGCATCATTCAATGCAGCTTGAACATCTTCAACAGCGAAAGCAATGTGGTGCATACCACCTCCGTTTTTCTCAACGAATTTTCCGATAGGGCCTTCTGGGTCAGTTGATTCCAGTAATTCAATTTTAGTTTGTCCTACTTTGAAGAAAGCTGTTTTTACTTTTTGATCTTTTACTTCTTCAATAGCATAGCATTCTAAACCTAATACTTTTTCATAGTATGGGATTGCTTCATCTAAACTGGCAACTGCGATGCCGATGTGTTCAATATGTGTTGGTTTCATAACAAAAAAACATTAAAGTTAGATATTATATTTTAATCATTTAGCTTATTTATGGCGCACTTTATTTGAATATTTCTCTCGTTCCAATATTTATGCGCGAAACTACTCATTGTTCTTGCGATTTTCAAGTAAAAGCGGTAAATATTTTAAAAAAAAGCAAGTTTATACTTGTTTTAAATAGGGAGTTGATAACTTCATCATTATTTGTCACGTAAACCTTATTTGGAAAGAATGAAATTTATATTGAAAACAAAAATATCGAATGTTATGAGTAAGCAAAAATTTGTCGTTTTTTTGATAGCAATCATTGGTATGATTGCGACGTTTCTACCCTGGTATGAAATAGGCAGTTTGGGAATGATCATGGGGTATCAAACTGTCGGTTGGTTTACATTTATCATGTTTGCCTTGGTTTTTCTTTTCGGCTTGCGAAAAGGAGTAAAACAAGATATGTCCATGGGATTATTATACCTTGGGTCATTTTTTTCTCTGCTTGCTGCTTTCGTGGTGTTATGGCAGATGATTACGCTCGGCTTGGACCAAGAAGGGGGAAGTATGTCGGTTGCCGGTAATACATTGGCTAACGATACTCGTGTTTTATACGGGGCTTATCAGATTATTATAGCCGGAATTTGTTTGCCGTTCGGGGCTTTCCTTTTCCGTAACAGGGAAGAAAGATGATAACACAGCTGTATTTTTCTGGGAAAAGTTTACTTGATCCCGGTTTAAATTGTAATCAATGGTATGGGCATACTGGCCGCAAATTTCCCTTTACACCGGGGAAAGGCCTGCCCCTTGCTAATCCTTCCTCTACCCCTGCCCGCGGGCATCAACAGAGTTCCAACATAACACTAACGTAGCATGTACACCGGTCAGTGTTCATGTTATGTAGTTGCTATGTTTATGCTATGTTCATGATATAGCGCAAGGGTAGGGAAACCATAACGAAAAGATGGACTATCCTCTAACAATAATGGAAGGCGTTTATACTACGTTACACGGTGAATTTCGCTGCCAAGTGAGTGTGAAACGGTTTCGAATTATCCATGTTTGGCAGGTAACGATTGAACTTTCCGAGGCGAAATTTAGAAAGCGGGAAATCATCAAGTCTTAGGTGGATTGAGTGATCCCGGTGAAGCCAAGAGGAAGTTGGGAAATGTGAGATAAATTTTAATACATGATCATTTAGCTGTAAGCTTATATATAAGTTCCAATATTAATATTGTATAAAGATATTGTATATATCATTTTGCTCCGAAATATATTTTGGGAAATTCCAATATAGATTTCCGCTGATTGACCGTAAGTTTTTTTTAGGGTAGTACACCTTCAGACGGCTTGATTATTGGAGCTGAAATTGCCAACAGTTATATGGGTGTGTATAAAATAATGGGTTTACAGGATTTGTTTATCCACGTGTAGTAAGTGTTTTGCAAAAAAAAAGTATAATGTATTCGTGGCCGATAATCTTTCGTAATTTAGCGTACATTTCTTTTTTGAGAGATTTTACGGAATTAAGAGAGATGCCCAATACATCTGCGATTTCCGGGTTTGATTTGCCTTCTAATGCGAGAGTGGCAATTTCAAGACTGCGTCCAGAGAGCTGGCTGATAGCAGTGTGTACACACCGGATCATTTCTTGGGTGGCAATTTCTTCTAGGAACGAGTCTTCCGAGAGCAGTTCATCCTTTAATTGTTCTGTATCTTCGATTTTGAATTTATTTCGTCTCAAGATGTCCATGCAAATGTTCTTTGCTGTGATATAAATGAAAGCGACTGCGTTTTGCTTGGTGTAGGAATCATCCAAACGTTCATACAATTTGAAAAAAGTTTCTTGCGTGGCATCCATGGATTGTTCCTTATCTTTCAGGTAGATGTTGCAAAATTCCCATACTGCTTGAAAGTAATCCGTGTACAATTCTTTAAATGTCTCGATACCGTTAATATAATCGCTCATATCGGGAATTTTATTCGAGCAAATATATGCTGAAAAGTTTAAAAGCAAAAATCTTCTTGAATGAAATAGATGAGGAGTGTATCATTAAAATGTGTTGAAGTATTAATTAATAAAAGAATTATTAATGGTTCGTTTAATAATATTGATTTTTGTTTTTGTCGGTTTTGTGTTCATAAAGTGAAAATTTTGAGGTATGTTCTTGATTTTGAGAGGAAAATAAAAAATGTGTCAATTTTGGTAATTGTATGCTATTATTATTATTTTTGAGGATTATTAAACGAAGGTTTAATCCTATTTTGAAATCATGTGAAAAACAAGGAATTTCGTAGGGATTGGTATTTATGACGGAAGAAAAAGAGAAGATTATTGCTCAATTATATTGTAAGTTTAAACATGAGTTGCGTGTTTATGCTACCCGTTATTGCCCTGACGAGGCAGAGGATATAGTGCATCAGGCTTTCGTGAACGGCTATAACAAGATCGTGGAAGAACGAAATGAAGCGGAACAGCGTTCCTATCTTTATTCTACGGTGAAAAATTTGTGTCTGAATTTTATTCGTAATTCTCGTCCTGTATACATGGATTTATCACCTGAGTTAATGATGGAGTTTATTGTCGTGGATACTCATGATTATATGTACGAACTTATCGGTCGTTTGCCACGAAAAGAGCGTTGTATTTTAGAGTTGGCCTTACAAGGATATGATACGAGGGAGATTGCCGAACAAATTGGTATGGAGTATAATACTGTGCGTCACTACAAGAAAGAAGCTTATGCTAAAATGCGGAAGGCGTTGAAAAGTGGAATTTAATAACCTGTTTTATTCTGAAAATAATCCTAAATTGAGGATATTTTATTATTTTTGTGGGGTTAGGCGTTAAATGTAATCAAATTTGTAAGGTCGTGGATAATAATGGTCGGTTCGATAGTGGACATGTTCAAGATTTGTTGAATAAGGCACGAATGGGTTGGTGGGAAGCTGATTTCTCTAAAAAACAGTATGTTTGTTCTGATTTTCTTCGAGAGTTGTTAGATTTAGGGAAAGATGGAATAATTAGTTTTGTCGATTTTCGTAAATTGATTCGAGAGGATTATCGTTTACGAACGGTGAACGAGTTTCGTTTTGGGAAAACCCAAAATATATATGACCAAGTTTACCCGATCGAGGTGAGGGGAAAAATTGTGTGGGTTCGAGTGAAATTGTGTTCCAAGGAGGTCGATTCTGAGGGGAATATGAAAACCTGCGGTTTCATGGAGTGTCTTGATGTTCCGGAGAACATGGATACGGAGGAAACAGCAATGGAGCGTGTAAATAATTTGTTTGCCCAACAAAATAGCATCTCCCGTTCCTTACTTTCCTTGCTTCGTTCTGGAGATTTGAGCAGTGTTATTAACAAAATATTGGGCGATATCATCCAGCATTATCCGGAGGGACGTACTTATATTATAGAGTATGATTGGGAAAATCACATGCAGACGTGTCGTTACGAGGCGGGAAATTACAAGTCTTTTAAGAAAAAGGATTACATGGGAAAATTTCCAATGAGTAATATTCCTTGGTGGACGAAGCAGTTGGCCGGAGAGGCATCTCCGATTATTTTAACCAATTTAGACGAATTGCCGGAAGAAGCAAGCGAGGAGAAAAGACGCCTGACAGAACAGGGGGTGAAATCTCTCATCGTTATTCCGATGTTTTCAAAAAATGGCGTATCCGGATATGCCGGTATAGATATTTTGGATAAGTCTCATGTATGGAAAAATGAGGATTATCAGTGGTTTGCCTCGATGGTGAATATTATCAGTATTTGTATGGAACTTCGGAAGTCGGAGAATGAGGCACAAGAGGAGAAAAAATTTTTAGCCGATCTGTTTAAACATATGCCGGTGGGATACGTGCGAATGAAATTGTTTTATAATGAGGAAGGGCATGTGAAAGATTGTTGTTTCATGGATTCGAATACGATGGCCAAGGAACTTTATAACACGGGGGAAAAGAGTTGGATCGGGAAATATGCTAGTGAGGTCAATCCGTATTTTAAGAAATGGTTGCCGGATTTGGAACATGTGATACGGACTGGAGTCGTTCGGGATATAAATTATCATCTGGAAGAGAAAAATAAGTATTTTCATGCTGTGATGTATTCTCCTTGTAAAGATGAGGTAGTGTTGATGTTTTCGGACATGACCGACACGTTCTCTGCTCATGAGGCGTTGGATCGGAGTGAACGTTTGTTGCGTAATATATATCAGAATATTCCGGTCGGGATAGAGTTATACGATAAAGACGGGTATCTGGTTGATTTGAATGATCGAAATCTTGAGATATTCGGGGTTGCAAAGAGAGAGGATGTTTTGGGAATTAATATATTTGAAAATCATCTTATACCGGAGAAGATGAGGGAAAAAATGAGGAAAAGAGAGGATGTGAGTTTTTCTTTGGTGTACGATTTTTCGAAATTGAATGGACTTTATGTATCTAAAAAGGCGGGGAAATTAAATTTACTGACAAAGGTTACAACGTTGTACGATGCTCAAAATAATTTGATCAACTATTTGTTGATTAGTCTGGATCGGACGGAGGCCACGGAGGCATATAATCAGATACAGGAGTTCAAGGATTTTTTCACGTTGGTAGGAGATTATGCTCAAGTTGGGTATGCGCATTTTAACGCCTTGACTCGTGACGGGTATGGTTTGGATAGTTGGTATAAAAACGTGGGGGAAAAGGTCGGGACTCCATTATCACAGATTATCGGGGTACACTCGCATTTTCACCCGGAGGATCGGGCTTTAATGCTTGCTTTTTTATCAGATGTAATTGCAGGTAAACGGACGCATTTGCGGAACGATATGCGTATTCAACGGGCTGACGGATATTACACGTGGACACGGGTGAACGTCTTGGTGAGAGATTATCGTCCGCAGGAAGGGATGATCGAGATGATTTGTATTAATTATGATATTACGGAATTGAAGGAGACCGAGGCAAAGTTGATTAAAGCGAAGGATAAGGCGGAGGAGTCGGATCGTTTAAAGTCAGCATTTCTGGCTAATATGAGTCATGAGATTCGGACTCCGTTGAATGCTATTGTCGGTTTTTCCAATTTATTGGCTTATGCCCAAGAGGAAAGTGAACGAGCACAATACATCGGTATCGTAGAGGAGAATAACGAGTTGTTATTGCAATTGATTTCGGATATTCTGGATTTATCGAAAATCGAGGCGGGGACTTTTGAATTCGTGTATGATCAGGTGGATGTACGTCAATTATGTGAGGATGTCGTGACTTCGCTTCGGGTGAAGGTTCCGTTCGGAGTTGATTTGTATATAGCTCCAAATCTGCCGGATTGTTGGGTGTATAGTGATAAAAACCGTTTGCGTCAAGTTATATCTAATTTTGTGAACAATGCTTTTAAGTTTACTCACTTGGGGAAAGTGTCTGTCGGTTATGTGTTAAGAAATAATGAGGTCGAAATATCGGTAACAGATACGGGCGTGGGTATTGAAGCAGAAAAACAAAAGCAGGTTTTTGACCGTTTCGTAAAATTAAACAGTTTTGCTCATGGGACAGGATTAGGGTTGTCAATTTGTAAGTGTATCGTGGAACAAATTGGAGGGCGTATTGGTGTGGATTCTGAACTGGGAAAAGGTTCGCGTTTTTGGTTTACCCATCCTTTGGAATAATTTGTATTATTGTTAATATAAGTTAAATTAAAAAATTCTTTCATACATTTTTGTTTTTCATGTGTAACATGGATATAAGACGAAAATGCAATGAAAGAACTGAATAAATTAATTATAAAAGACATCTTTGAATGCTTGTCGGAGGAGGATATGACGAGGTTGCAGAACCTGCGGACCCAATTGCATATCGATGACAAGATGTACGAGCGAATGAAAAAGATGATCACTAGCCAGGAAGTACATGAAAGAATTGAGGGAGAAAGGAAAAAGTCGAACCGGATAATAAAAATTATGCGTTATGCTGCAATTCTGGTTTTACCTGTGGTTGTTGTTGCCTATGTATTATTGAACCGGGAAGATGTAACGAAACTGCAGACTGTATCCCAGAATCAGGTAGAGGAAAGAGTTGCGATTCCAGTTCGTAGACAACCCATGTTAGTATTGGAAGATGGTTCTGTTTTGCACCTTCAGAGAGGAAAAGGAGAAAAAGAAGTTACTTCCAATGCGGTCAGTAATGGAAATGAGTTGGTTTATTCGAAAAAAGATTCTGCGGAGAAAAATAATGAGGTGGAATATAACACCGTGATGGTTCCAAAAGGGGGAGAATATCATGTTGTGTTGGCTGACGGTACAAAGGTTTGGTTTAATGAAGAAACTAGCTTAAAGTTTCCAGTAAGTTTTGTCGGTGATACACGGGAGGTATTTCTAGAAAAAGGGGAGATTTATTTGGAAGTGTCAAAAGATAAAGAACACCCTTTTATTGTACATACGATGAATGGGGATATTCAAGTGTTGGGAACGGAGTTTAACGTAAAATGCTTGTCGGATAAAAAAATGGAGACGACCTTGGTAAAAGGAAGTGTGCAAGTGAGAACTAAGAATGCGGAAGTCGTGTTGGAGCCGAATCAACAAGCGAAAGTCGGTAACGTGGTGAATGTGATTACCGTGACGGACGTGAATGTAGAGGAGATTATCTGTTGGAAAGATAATATGTTCTTTTTCCGGGATGTGGAATTGGAGAAGATTCTGGATAAACTAGCAGAATGGTACGGATTTACAGTTTTCTACGAGAATGCTGATGTCAAGCAAGAGAAATTTTTTGTTCGGGTAGATAAATATGCAGAAGTAAATAAAATCCTAGATGTGATTTCTGAAGTTAGTAATGTCAAATTTAAAATAAACGGAAAAATAATAACAGTATATAAATGAGAACAACGAGTGCTACGAACACTCGTTGTATCCCATGCCTAAAATGGCATAAGTGTTAAATTCTAATTTACAAATGTATGAAAAAAATGTTTGATTCCTGGGGAAGTCATGTTAAAAAAATTCCCCTTCAAGGATTGTTATGTCTTCTTATCTTGTGTTTTAGTTTACCGCTTTATGCTCAGAATGAAGGTGGTAAAATAAACATTAGCGTGAAAGATGCTAGTGTGAAAGAGGTATTGGAGGTATTGAAGAAGTACAACTATCGACTGGTGTATTCCACGACAGTCATCGAAGCCTGTAAGAAGAAAGTAACTTTGGACATGAAAAAGGCTACTCCCGCACAAGTATTGGACGAAGCTTTTAAAGAGACAAACTTGGTATATAAGATTGAGGGTAATCTGATTACCATTAAAGAGGTGAAAAAGGATGAATTGATTGTTGCCAAAGGTGTGGTAAAAGATGAAAAAGGAGAACCTATTCCGGGTGTATCTGTCTTGATTAAAGGAACCATAACCGGGACAGCGACAGATGATAAAGGAAACTTTCAGGTGAAAGTAGCCAAGAATAGTGCATTGTTGTTTTCTTTTGTCGGAATGGAAACGAAGACCGTTTTCGTGGAGTCAGAGAAACCTATGTCAGTGGTTATGAAAGAAATGACGAATGAAATGGAAGAAGTGGTAATCACGGGATATCAGAAAATCAATAAGAGAGAGTCGACTTCTTCAATCGTGTCATTAAAAGCTGAAGATATTATAGAACCTGTTGGAACATCTATTGACCAGATGTTACAGGGGAAAGTTCCGGGGATGTCCGTGATGCAAATGACATCAACGGTCGGGGCGGCTCCGAAGATTCGTATTCGCGGTTCTTCAACGATTATTGGAAATCGGGAACCTGTATGGGTTTTGGACGGGGTGGTCTTGCAGGACCCGGTACCCTTGGATGCCACGGAATTAAACAGTATGGATCAAGTAAATCTTATCGGTAATGCCATTTCTGGATTGAATCCGGAAGATATCGAGCGAATTGATGTGTTGAAGGATGCTTCCGCGACTGCACTTTATGGAACCAAGGCGGCTAATGGAGTGATCGTGATCACGACGAAAAGAGGAAAAAAAGGAGCTCCTGCTATTCGTTACAGTAATTCCATGAGTTTTATTGAGAGGCCTAGTTATGACGATTTATTTTTAATGAACTCCAAAGAAAGAATCGAGGTTTCCGAAGAAATTTATCAAAGAGGATTGCAATTTGTTGGATTTTCTCCGACTAATGCGGGATTTGAAGGTGCCTTGTATCAGTTACGTAATGGGTTAATAGACCAAAAGCAATTTTCCAATGAAATCCATAGAATGAAAGAAATGAACACGGATTGGTTTGATTTACTTTTCCGTAATTCTTTCAGTCATCAACATACTTTGTCTATTTCCGGGGCGAATGACCGGGTGGATTTTTATTTCTCAGCTGGTTATTCCAATCAACAGGGGTCTTCTTTGCAAGAACAGTCAGAACGTTTTAGTTTTATGTCAAATTTGGGATTTAAGATTTCAGATAGATTCCGTGCCACGGTTATGTTGGGAGCAAATGTGACGACAACAGACCGCCCGACGGTGGATTTGTTCGAGTATGCTTACACAACTTCTCGTGCTATTCCTGCATATAATGAGGATAAAAGTTGGTTTTTCTATGATTATGCCGAAGGTTATTCTGATGGAATGAATAATACAATCCCATTGATTTATAATGTATTTAATGAATTACATTATTCGGGTTCGACGGATAAAATCAGTAGTATTAATACGAATATTAATTTAGATTATAAGATTGCTTCATGGTTTTCGGCTAATGCTGTTTTGTCATATAACACGAGTTCTACACAAAGTGAAACTTGGTATGATGAACGTTCTTATGAAGTATCCACGTATCGGGATCTTCCTTATGGTTACGATAGAAAACAATTGATGAATTTATCGGATTATATGAAGAATGCTTGTTATATTCCATATGGGGGTATATTAAATTCCAGTTCAAATGGGGCAGATTCTTTTACGGCTCGTGTTTCTTTTAACATGAACAAATCTTTCAATGATATACATAGTTTGTCTTTCATGGCGGGGCTTGATATGCAAAGTCAAAAGTCGAAAGGTTATCAGAAGGAAGAATGGGGATATTTGCCGGAAAGAGGTAAAAATTTTGTTTCTCTTGATAATCTGACGGATTGGCCTGCAGCAGCCCGTAAGATGGTACAGATGAAACCTTCAATCACGGATGCTACAAATAATAATATAGCTTATTACGGTTCTTTTTCTTATAGTTATAAGGGAAAATATGTGATGAGTGCTAATATTCGTGGGGAGGGTTCGAATAAGTTGGGTGAGCAAGCAAGGTTTTTACCGATATGGTCTGTTTCCGGGCGTTGGAATGTAACGGATGAATTTTTTATGGATCCCTTGTTGAATGTGCTTTCTAATTTGGCTATTCGCACTTCTTATGGTATTCAGGCAAACGTAACGGATGCTCATAATCCTAATATGATTATTTCTATTGGCTCATTGGATACTAAATCAGAAGAGTATTTGGCAACTCTTTCATCTTTGCCAAACGAAGGGTTGAAATGGGAAAAAACATATTCTTTTAATTTGGGAGTTGATTTTGACTTGTTCAAAGGGAAACTTTCCGGAGCTTTTGAGTATTGGCATAAAAAGAGTAAAGATCAATTGCTTAATTTACAAGTAACCAGTACCAACGGAGGCAAGTCTGTTACGATAAATGGAGGAAGCTTAACGAATAAAGGATGGGATTTGTCGCTATCGGCCACGCCGATAAAAACAAGAGATTTCGAGTGGCGCATAACGTTTAACACAAGTAAGGTATATAACGAGGTTTCAACTACTTCAGAGCAGAGTGTAACGTATAATGATTATTTAAATGGTTCTTTGGTGAAAGACGGTTTTGCTTTGAATTCATTTTATTCTTATCGTTTTGCTGGTTTGGATGCTAATGGAATCCCGATGTGGTATGGATTGGAGGATCATGATGAAGAGGGTAATGTTACGATTACTACTCAAGAAGAGGCTTTTGCTTCCGCAATGGTTTATAGCGGTAAACGTGAACCAGATCTTTCCGGAGGTTTGAGTATGGGATTCCGTTATAAAAATTTAAGCTTAAATTCTACGTTTACAATACAGTTGGGTAGTAAAATGAGGTTGAATGATTTGTACGATGGAGATAGCTTCAAGTTACCTTATCCGGGACAGAATATGGGTTCAGATTTCGTAAAACGTTGGAGGAATCCTGGTGATGAGAAATACACGAATATTCCAACTTTGACGGATGAACTTTATACTGTGAGAGGTATGTACCGTAATCCAGACAATCCGATTAATAAAACAGACATAATGAATAATGTTTCAGCGAATTATTGGCAAATGTATAATAATGGAGATATGCGGGTTGTTTCCGGTAATTTTATGCGTTGTAATTCTATATCATTGTCTTACACTTTTAATGGTGATTTGGTAAAGAAGTTATATCTTAAGTCGTTGTCTATGAGTTTGGGTGTAACAAACCCGTTTGTTATCAAATCAAAAGGTTTACAGGGACGGGATCCTGAACAGTTAACAATGGGATCAGGAACGATACCTCCACAACAAACTTATTCTTTCACGATGAATGTAACCTTTTAATTGAGAAAAAATGAAACATGTAATATCTTTAGTTATCTTGATCCTGTTATTTGTATCTTGTAATGATTTTCTTGATTACAAGGATAATGACAAGGTGATTCCAGATGAATTGGATCAGTATAGTGAATTGGTTTTAGGAGAATTAATCCAAAAATCGATGAGGGCGACTTGTTATAACCTTTGGATAATGAGTGATGATTACAGTACTTCCGTACCTTCTTTTATCGGTTCGTATAATACGGATGAGCGTATTGATTATCAAAATTGGTATGCTTGGGCAAAAGAGACACAGATTACACCGGAAGGAGATGAAAAGATAGATCCCGCTTGGGAACATTTTTATCATAAGATATTAATGTGTAATATTATCGAGAAGGCGGTTAAAGAGTTTGACGATGATACGGAAGGTGTAAAATATCGGTTATTGGGAGAAGTTCAGACTCTTCGGGCTATGTCTTATTGGTATTTGGTAAATATGTATGGGGACCCCTACCGTAGTGAGGAGCAGGCGAAGACTGCTATGGGGGTACCGATTAACAAGGAAACGAGTATAAAAGATAAATTATACACGAGGTCTTCTTTACAGGAAGTCTACACTTTGATGGAGGATGATTTTAAAGATGCCTTACAAAATTTGGAGAAAGGGGAACAGAAAAATTCTATTTTCCGTCCGAATCCGGATGTGGTACGTTTGTTCTTATCCCGTATTTACTTGGAGCAGCGAAGATATGAGGACGTGATCACAATTTGTAACGAAGCTTTAGAGAAAACGACTAAAACGATTATTTCATTGAGCGATATGTTGACGTATAGTGATAGTGAGAAACCGATGATAAATAAGAACAGTAGTAGTTTGCTTTATTCTTGGTTGTCACGAGATGCACAGCCAGCTTCTTCCATGAACAAATATCAAGAGGGTGTTTATTGTCCTTCGGATGAATTACTAGGATTATTTGCAGATGATGATGTACGTAATTATACTAATGTCCTTATTGACCAATGGACTCCAACTTGCGTGATTAAATACAGAATAGATTATTCTGGATGTTATGATATGAACTATCGTGTGGAAGAGTTATATTTCAATCGAGCTGAAGCTTATATTGAATCGGGAGACTGGGAAACGGGAATGGAGGATTTGAATGAGATTTACTCTCAACGTATTGAGGGGGGAAATGGCCAATTGAATGTAAGTAATGTGGATGATGCTCGGACAAAATTACGTGAAGAGAAGCGTAAAGAATTTTGTTTCGAAGATATTCGTTGGTTTGATATTCGACGTTGGGGGCTGGCAATAGAACATAAGTATTATAATTTTAGTATGGATGGAAGTTTTGTTACTTACCTGTTGGATGCGGAAAGTCCCAATTATGTGTTACCTATTCCGTTGGATGTTCAACGTCGTAATTTCGAGATTGAACAACCGCAACGTGTTGAAAGTAAAACCAAATAAATAAATGGCTATGAAAAAAATACTGATACCCTTATTGTGTGGATTATTACTTATTGCCTGTTTTGATGATGAGAATATTCATGCCGATTACGTGGAATACGGGAGAGCTTATGATACTACCTCTTCGGACCCTGTGTTAAAATATATTTCCCAATATTATTACAAATATGGTAAGATTTTAATCACAGACCCGGATACTGCGGATTATATGTTCAATTTCCAGATGAAAAATAAGGTTCGCATGGTGGAACCTCGGCAAGATCAAGAACATCTAGTGGAAGCGTTGACATTTTTGAAAGAATTATTCCTTAACGGGTATAATGACCAAGTAAAGAAAGAGCTTTTCCCGTATGCTATCATTATGGCAGATTCTATTTATGATTGGGGAAACGAAAAATATGTTAATATGTACACGGCATCGTCTTATGTTGCTTTTTTGGTTAATGACGAGATGCTGAATAAAAATGAGGAAGAAAAGGTAGAGCTTTCAATGGAGTGGAATAATACTTTTTTGAATTATTGTATGGATAAGATCGGGTGGACGGTTCCAGAAGAATTTTACCTTTATTCGAATGAAGAGTATGGTAAAAGGGAAAATTGGTGGATTCCAAGCGAGGGAGCTACCGAGAAAGATACGGCAGATATAAATATTGTTTGGGAAAAAGGTTACCCTAAAGGGAAGTGGGATTGGCAATATTCAGGTAGTGAAAAAGAATGGGGATATTCATTAGCATCTTCTCGTGAGGGTTATTTGGAACAATTCTTTGATTTTTTATTTACGACCCCGCAGGAAACAATAGATCAAGCTATCGCTGATCATGAGAAATTAAGAAAGGCGCATGATGTGCTGGATCAGGCGTTGAAAGAGGACTTCGGAATAGATTATCGTACGATGATTTATAAAGCGAAAAAATAATTTTGATGAAGCACGGGATGGTCATTAGGATCATCCTGTGATAGTAAAAAAGTCAAGTATGAGGATTTCCTGACAGCGTTTGCGGGGAAATTCTGTTAAAGTTTTATATTTTAATTTGATATAGTATGAGTAAATTACTGGGATTTATTATTTTGTTGAGTCTTGTTACCGGATACACTCAAGCATCGGAAAATTCTTTTTGGAAGAAAAAAAAGAAAAAGGCGAAAACGGAACAAGCTGCCGGTTCGGATAGTACTGTAAAAGTACAAAGTGAATACGAGAAGTTCATGAAAGATGCAGTGGTAAAAAAAGGGATGTTTAATGTAATTAAGAAAAAGGATAAAATTTATTTAGAGATTCCGAAAAAGTTAATGAATCGGGATTTTTTGATTAGTTCCCGTGTTTCTTCCACGAGTCGAACATGGCAGATTGATCCGGGGACGATTAATCGTACTCCATTATTAATCACGTTCTCTTGTGATGAGAATAAGGTATATATACATTTCCCTCATTTAGATTATGTTTGTAAGGAATCGTCTGAGATGTATGAGGCTTATAAACGGCATAGTAATCCACCGATTTGGAAATCGTTTAAGATAGAGGTAATGTCGAAAGATTCTTCCAGTTGCGTGATTGATGCCACGCCTTTGTTCTTATCATCTATTGCTGAGTTTTCTCCATTTCCAGATCTTCCGTCTGAAGTACGAATGGTAGTTCCTTTTGGAGGGACTTTTCAGAGTGATCGTTCTAGAATTGAGGAATTTAAGGCGTTTGACGATAATGTCATTGTGAAGAGTATGATGACTTATACGACGGATAAGGAAGGACCGCTGACCACGATTGAAGCCCGTAATATTATTATGTTACCGGAAACACCGATGGTTCCTCGGTATGCTGATGAGCGAGTTGGATTTTTCGAGGAAAGCCGTAAATTGTTTGATGAACATAGTGATCGTTTACGGTCGTATGGGATAATAAACCGTTGGAATTTACAACCTAAGGATATGGAAAAATATCTAGCAGGTGAATTAGTGGAGCCAGTAAAGCCAATTGTTTGGTACGTGGATTCTGCGATTCCTGAAAAATGGAGAAAATATGTAAAATTAGGTATTGCGGATTGGAATATAGCTTTTGAGGCTATTGGTTTTAAAAATGCCATTATTGTGAAAGATTATCCGAAAAATGATCCAAACTTTGACCCGGATGATATTCATTATAATTGCTATCGATTTGTGGCTTCTTCAAGGGAAAATTCAATGGGACCATCTTGGATTGATCCTCGTTCTGGTGAAATCTTATGTGGAGACGTTATCTCATGGTATGGAGTGGTGACTTTATTGAATAAGTGGAGAATGATTCAGACAGGTGCGGTCGATCCTTCTGTGCGTTGTCCGGTGATGACGGATGAGAATATGGGTGAGGCCATGCGTTACGTGGCGGCTCATGAGATTGGACATACTCTGGGATTAATGCATAATTTTGGGGCTTCTGCTGCTTATCCTGTAGAAAAATTAAGAGATCCAGAGTTTACTCAGAAATATGGAACAACTCCTTCTATTATGGATTATGCGCGTTTTAATTACGTGGCTCAACCTGGAGATATGGAGAAAGGGGTAAAGTTAACTCCTCCTTTGATTGGAGAGTATGATAAGTTTGCTATCAAGTACGGTTATCAAGTGTTGCCGAACGTGAAAAGTGCGGATGATGAAAAAGATATTTTAAGAGGATGGGTTAAGGAGCAAATTGGTAATAAGATGTGTTTTTATGGGAAACAGGTGGTGCAATTTAATTTTGATCCTCGTTCTATGGCAGAAGATTTGGGAGATGATGTGGTGAAGGCAAACACGTACGGATTGAAAAACTTGAAATATGTGGCTGCGAATTTCGTGGATTGGATGGCTGTAAATGATGAGGGGTACAAGGCGGTGGAGTCGACTTACAAGGAAATTATAGCCCAGTTTATTCGCTATATAGATCATGCGATGGTTAGTGTAGGAGGAATGTATATTAATCCGAAATATTACGGGGATTCACAACCTTTGTATGAGTATGTGCCCAAAAGTAAACAGGTTGCGGCTTTGAAATTTGTATTGAAAAGTTTGAACGAATTCCAAGATTGGATTATAAATGATAAGATAACGGCGATTATCGGACCGACTGCGAAACATTACGTGGCGCAAACACAATTTTTTAGCGAGATGTTGACGAGGGAGGCTTTAGGACGTTTGCAAATCAATGAGATAGACGGAAAGAATGTGTTCACTTTGGATGAATATTTAGGGATTATTTTTGATGAGATGTTTTCTAAAAAAATAGGAACTTTGAAGTTGGCCGATATGGCATTCCAGAATTCTTTTGTGGAGAATTTGACGGGCTTTATGGATAAGGGTGAATTCAAAAGTGCTGGGAGTAATTCGTTGAGGAAGGAGCTTCATAAAACGACTTGTAGTTGTCATGTTTATTGTGAGTCTCAATGGAGTTTTGATGCCGTTGATCCTTTGGGAGAAATAGTTTTATCTCCGCGAATAGACAAGACAAATAAACGTCCGATCGTGATGAAGTATTTGCGAAAAACGTACAATACGGCCAAAAGTCGGATGAATACAGGAAATGAAAAAACACGTGAACATTATCGATTATTAGTGTTAAAATTGAATTATTTATTCGATTAATTAATTTATAGAGATTTGTGTTTTTTTATCCCCGGGAGAGAAAAGGCTACCGGGGATTCTTGTGTAATGACCATGATAGCTAGTTTGTTATATGTTTGCTAGAATTATGTTTGATTAAGGTGTAAGTAGCTTGTTAAAGAATAATTGTGAATTTCTTCTAGAATTTTGAAACAAAATACACGCTTGTTTCGTATAACAGATTAAGTATATTTTTTTAATTTGAAGATATAATATATCTTTGTATCCATTTTAAGGATAATTAGTTGTGTGTTAGAAGTGAAACATAATATCGTGTAAGTTAATGGGTATGACAGACGAGAAGAAAATTATTTTTTCCATGATGGGGGTGAGTAAAACCATACCACCTCAAAGAAAGATTATAAAGGATATTTATCTTTCCTTTTTTTACGGGGCAAAAATCGGGGTGATTGGTTTGAACGGTTCCGGAAAATCGACGTTATTGAAGATTATTGCCGGATTGGATCCAAACTACGAGGGTAAGGTGATTTGGTCGAAAGAACATTCTATCGGGTATTTACCTCAGGAACCTCAATTGGATGATTCCAAGACAGTGAAAGAGGTTGTGCAGGAGGGAGTTCAGGAGGTGGTGGACTTGTTGAAAGAATACGAGGAGGTAAATATGAAGTTTGCTGAACCTATGAGTGATGAGGAGATGGATAAGTTAATGATTCGTCAGGGGGAATTGACGGAATTAATTGAACATCACGGCGGATGGGAGATTGATCAGAAGCTGGAGAGAGCAATGGATGCCTTGCGTTGTCCGGAACCGGATGCGGAAGTGAAGTTCCTTTCCGGGGGGGAACGCCGTCGGGTAGCCTTGTGTCGTTTGTTATTACAGGAACCGGATATATTGTTATTGGATGAGCCGACGAACCATTTGGATGCCGAGTCGGTGGAATGGTTGGAACAGCACCTGCATCAGTATCCCGGTACGGTGATTTGCGTGACGCATGATCGTTATTTCTTGGATAACGTGGCTGGCTGGATATTGGAATTAGATCGGGGAGAGGGAATTCCATGGGAAGGAAATTATTCTTCTTGGTTGGAACAGAAAGCTAAGCGGTTGGAACAGGAGGAAAAGCAGGCCAGTAAGCGTCGTAAAACACTAGAACGGGAGCTGGAATGGGTACGTATGGCTCCCAAGGCTCGTCAGGCAAAGAGCAAAGCCCGTTTGAGGGCTTATGAGCGGATGATGGATGAGGATGTTAAGGAGAAAGAGGAAAAACTTGAGATATTTATTCCGAACGGTCCTCGTTTGGGAAACAAGGTGATAGAGGCCGAGCATGTGGCGAAGGCTTTCGGGGATAAAGTGTTATTCGATGATCTTGAATTTAAGTTGCCGCCTGCTGGGATCGTCGGGGTGATTGGCCCTAACGGTGCGGGAAAGACTACTTTGTTTCGTTTGATTATGGGTGTGGAGCAACCAGATAAGGGAACATTTGAAGTCGGTCCGACCGTGAAGATTGCGTATATAGATCAACAACATAAAGCAATAGACCCGGAAAAGACTGTTTATCAGGTGATTTCTGGAGGAAGTGATTTGATAAACTTAGGAGGAAGGGAAGTGAACGCCCGGGCTTATGTCTCTAAATTTAATTTTTCTGGAACAGATCAGGAAAAAAAATGCGGGGTATTGTCCGGTGGGGAACGTAATCGTCTACACTTAGCTTTGGCATTAAAAGAGGATGCTAACGTGCTATTACTGGACGAGCCCACGAATGATATTGATGTGAATACATTACGAGCCCTGGAAGAGGGATTGGAAAATTTTGCGGGATGTGCCGTAGTTGTGTCGCATGATCGTTGGTTTCTGGATCGTATTGCAACTCATATCCTAGCTTTCGAGGGTGATTCTAAAGTGGTATATTTTGAGGGGAGTTACTCCGAATACGAGGAAAGTAAGAGAAAACGTTTGGGAGATGTTACCCCGAAACGTATACGTTATAAAAAATTAATCGGTTAAGATTATAAGGACGTGCCTAAGAAAAAAGAAAAAAAGATTGTAGATACCGGTTTCGTGCCTGGTATCTACAATTATTGCGACAGATGGTGTGAACGTTGTCCATTGCAGCTTCGTTGTATGAGTTACATGATGGGGAAAAAATTGAAAGAAAGAACGAAAGTGAACTTGGGAGAGGAGATGCCGGATGATGACGAGTCGGCGTTAGCCCGTCTGAAAAATATTTTTGATTCTACTTTTGACGTGTTGCGAGAGTTGGCGGAAGAAAGAGGTATGGGGATAGAGGATATTTATTCCTCGGAGAAGGTGGATCGGGGATTCTGGGGGGAAGATTACGAAGATTTAGAAGATGAGGATGAAGAGGCGGTCAGGCAGATAGAACAGGAGGATCTTGTGAAATGTGACCGAATCTATAAGACTTTGGCAGAAAAATGCCAGGAGAGTATTTATCAATGGTTTGATGAGGCCAAAATAAAAGAAGGTGATGCTCCCAGAACGAAAGAAGTCGGGGATGCGTTGTTGGAGGTAAATTGGTATTTGGATTTGATTCACGCTAAGATCAGGAGAGCGCTGTATGGGTATTATATCTATTCGGATAAGATTAATGCCACGCAGGAAGAGGATGATTATAATGGGTCGGCGAAAGTAGCTTTGTTGGCTGTCGAAATTTCTCAAAATGCGTGGATGGTTTTGAGGGAGCGTTTGTCAAGTTTTGAACCGAATATATCTCATTTGATCGTGGTTTTGGAACAATTGGGGTTAGAGATTGATCACTTTTTCCCGAAAGCTCGTTATTTTAAGAGACCCGGTTTTGATTTTTGACATAAAATGTAGATTAAGGTGAGGTGGTTAAGGTTTAAATACTGTTTTTCTTTTGCTAATCATCTGTGTATGCAATGAAATAGAAAAATGGTATGGTAGTGTATTTCGAGAAAGAATAATAACATAAGTTGCGAATTAACCAGTTTTTCGAATGAGTGAAGCATTTACTATTTTGTTAAAAGTGTAATGTTGAATAGATCAGGAGCGGCTATGAAATGCGTGAGTGAAATTTTCTAAATTTAAGATGATTGATAAATATATTGAAAATGATTAGAGAAGTTTGAAAAATATATATATTTGTAATCAAATAAACGAACGATTTTTAATATTATAAATCTTTTTCTTCTTTTTTTATTTAAGTTTTTACTTAGTTATTCATACACATGCCTTTATGACTAAGTAATTTTCCGTGATTATTTGTTTTTACCTTTCTTTTTTCGCTATCAAAAATCGTTGGTTTTTTGATAGCGTGAATGTATAAAAAGAGAGGTGTATATGTTTGTTTATAAGCTGTTTGTTGTTATGATATGTGGAATGTGCGTTTTCGGATGTGCTTCCAGTAAAAAGGTCGTTTATTTGCAGGATATTAAAGTGGATAAACGAGTTAAGGCGGCATGTGAGTACCGAACCGTGATTCATGTTGATGATTTATTGTCAATTATCGTGTCGTGTGATGACATTGAAGCAGCTTTACCATTCAATACCCCGATGATCGGTTTAGGAAAAGAAGTGACTTCGGGAAACCAACAAGTTGCTTTAGGTTACTTAGTTGATAAAGAGGGATATATCGATTTTCCTGTTTTAGGTAGGTTGGAGGTGGATGGGATGTCTCGTAATGAATTGGCCGATATGCTAAAAGAGAAATTATCCGGTTACTTGAAGAACCCGATCGTGACAATTCAATTTCTGAATTTTAAGGTAACTGTTTTGGGTGAGGTGCGTAATCCCGGGAATTACAAAGTGAACAGCGAGCGAATCTCTATTCTTGATGCCTTGGGAATGGCGGGAGATTTACAAATAAATGCCAAGAGAAAGAACGTCTTGGTGATGCGGGAAGATGGGAATGAAAAGGTGTTTTCTCGCGTTGATCTAACTTCGAGTGAATTGTTACATTCCCCATTTTTCTATTTACAGCAAAATGACGTGGTATACGTTGAACCGAGCCGGGGACGTATCGTGGGTGGCAATGCGGGGACTTTCCTGCCTTATATATTGTCAAGTGTATCAACTTTCGTGGCCGTGTTGGCTTTAATAATAAGATGATGACCGGGGAGCTGGTTGCAACTATTTATGAATCTATAAAGTAACAATTTTATGAATGAGAATGTCAGTAGAGAAATGCAGTCTGATCAAGAAGAGGTTATTGACTTGGGTAAGTTGTTTTATAAGATTCTGGCCCGGTGGCGTTGGTTTGTCATTTCAGTGCCGCTGTGTTTGGCGGCGGCACTATTTTATTGCCTAGTCAGTACGCCGATATATGATATTCACGGGAAAGTGATGATTAGTGATACTAAAAAGGGCGAGTTGGGAACGAACGTGATGATGAAGGAGTTGGGGTTGTTTCGTGCGGGGGATGTGTACGTAGAGAATGAAATGGTGGAATTGCAGTCAAAGAATTTGATGCGGGAAGTTGTTCGGGATTTGGAATTAAATATACGTTATTTCCAAGAAAGTTTCTTCCGGGATCATGAGCTTTATAATGATTCTCCCGTGAAGATATTGGTTGATCACCCGGGAGGAATAAAGGATACTTGTTTGTATGTTCTGTTGCCGACAGATGACGAGGTTATCGTGGCCGACCCGAAAGGGAAAGAGGTTTGGCGAGGACATTTCTCTGAGAGGATATCCATGGGGGATTATCATATCTCCGTGGAAAAGAATGAGAAATACGTAGGGAGTGAATTACGGGAAGTCCGGATCAACTTGGATTCATACGAAACTGCTACAAAGAATTTTTATAAAAATTTAAGTATTGCGCCGTTGGAAAAAAATACGAATGCTGTGCGAATTGCATTGAAAGATCCGGTTCCAAGGCGAGGAGTCGAGTTAATAGATGCTTTGGTGGATCGTTATAATCAGAACGGGATGACGGATAAACAACAGGTCTCAGCCAAAACGGTGGAATTTATTAATGCTCGTTTGCAAGTGATAAACGAGGAATTAGGGACAATAGAGAATGATGCTGAACGTTTTAAACGAACGAATAAGCTGACGGACCTTACGTCTGATGCGGCTTTTGTTATGGAAAGGAAAAAGCTGGCTGGAACGGAGTTATTAAAGGTCCAGACGGAGTTGGACGTGGTGCGGAGTATTCGATTGCTAACTGAAAAGAATGAGGGGACGGAGTTCACATTGTTACCGGAGAATATGGGGTTGGCGGATGACGGGTTGAACAATGCTCTTTCTCGTTATAATGAAATGATATTGAGGCGAGAGAAGTTATTATTGAGTGCGCGGGAGAATAACCCAATCGTGATGGGGTTAGATATGCAGTTGCGCGGGCTAAAGAATAGTATTCGAGAGGCAATCGGAAATGTGGAGAAGGGATTGATTATAAAACTCAAAGGTTTGGAGCGAGAAAGTCTTTCGGTGGATGAACGATTAACTTCGGTACCCACGCAGGAAAAACAATATCGGGCAATAGCCCGTCAGCAGGAGTTGAAAGAGAATTTGTTTCTTTTTTTGATGCAAAAGCGGGAAGAGGCGGAAATTGCGAAACTGGTTTATGTGCCGACAGCGAAGATTATCGAGGATCCGGATGCGGGAGAGAGGCCTGTAAGTCCGAAAAAATCGTTGATTTTGTTGTTGGGATGTATGTTGGGTATGTGTGTGCCTGTGGGGATTATTTTAGGGATGGATATGCTGGATTCGAAAGTGAGAAGTGTTGAGGATCTTGAACGGGTGGTTCGCTTACCTTTGTTAGGAACTTTCCCTGAGGTTGGGAGTGAAAAAGTAAAGATTGGAAAAGAAGATTTTATTCAATCGGAATCAATGCATCTGATTCGGGAAAAATTGAATTATATCCTTAAACAGCAAAAATCTCCGGTGATTATGGTAACTTCTACTATTCCCGGTGAAGGGAAATCAATGGTGGCGACCCATTTGGCAAATGCTTATGCTAAGGCGGGGAAACGGGTGATTGTTGTTGGGTGTGATTTGCGGAATCCTAGTTTGCATAGTTTTCTTGATTTTAATCGTCAGGAGGGATTGTCTGCTTATTTGGCGGGATTGTGTGATGCTCCGGAACAGCTTATTTGGCGGGTTAACGAGGAACTTCACGTTCTGTTCGGAGGAGTCGTACCACCTAATCCAGTACAACTAATAGCTAGTTCCCGGATGCGGGAATTGTTGGAGTTTTTGAGAGGAAAGTATTCTTATATTATTCTGGATACGCCTCCTTTAGGAGTACTGGCGGAAGGTTTTACTTTGAGTAAGCTGGCGGCGGATGCTTGTGTTTACGTGGTAAGAGCTAATGTATTGAGAAAGGAGTCATTAAGACTATTGTCCGAATTAGAAAAAGATAAACGACTGCCGGATTTAGGAGTTGTTCTCAATGGGATAAAGGTTGAATCTGGTGGTTACGGGTACGGTTATGTATATGGTTATCAATATGGATACGGTAATGGGAATAAGGGGCGTAAAACTTTTTGATCATGTTGTTTTTTAATAGGCGCAAGCGGTATTTTTTCAAGTACGAAAATGATATACATGCTCACGTTTTGCCCGGTCTGGATGATGGGGTGAAGACGATGGATGAGGCCGTGATGATTGTGAAACGGATGGAACGGATGGGATTGAAACGATTGACGTGTACGCCCCACGTGGCTTACCCGGCTATGATGAATACTCCAAAGAATGTGGAGAGTATGTTGCTCGTGTTAAAATCCCGTTTGCGAGAAGAGCGTGTTCATGTTGAAGTGGATTCCGGGGCAGAATATCGGATGGGGGAATTTATGTTGGAATTGTTGGAACGGGGTGAAATTATGGCATCGAACCGAGGGGAAGTGCTGGTAGAACATAGTTTTATTGGTTCGTCCAATTACATGGATGATATTTTATTTGGTTTACAGGGACGAGGATTTTGTCCTGTACTGGCACATCCGGAACGGTATCCGTTTTATGCGAAGAATATTATTCGGCATTGCGAGCAGTTTAAAGAAAAAGGCGGAAAGGTGCAGGTTAATATACTTTCATTTGCCGGATTCTACGGTAAAGAGGCTATGATGGGAGCTCGAAAATTGTATGATGCCGCTTTGGCAGATTATTATGCTGGGGATATTCATAGCTTACATCAAGAGATGTTAATGGAAAAATACATAGGAGGAGCGTGCTAATTCTTTTTAGAATTATTTTTTGAATGTTTTTTATACGCTCCTCCATTTCTTTTATTTGAATAATTTATTCAAGCCTTTCAATAGGTTGTTTTTTAATTCTTTACTGGCTTCTTTTTCTATTTTCTTCAATGCTTTGGACAAATCGGGGGTGATTGTCGGCTTATCCAGTGTACCACCAAGTTTTACATCAACGTCCAGTGATTGAATGTTGTTGACACCAGGGATGGCTTTCAGTACGTTGTTGATGTCTTTTCCGAAATATTTCCGGGCAATGTTCATAGACATTGTGTAGTCCAATTTGCCATCAACGGTTTGGCTACCGGAGAATGTAGTTGGATTGCCTGCTATATTCGTGGTAAATGGTTCTACAATAATGTTTCCTTGCTCGATTTTGAAGTCTATTTTCAGGTTAGAAATGCTTAGACGGCTTAACTCGTCATTTTTCAGCAGATTGGCCAATTGGGTCATGGCGGGATTATCATTTAAAACAAATCCTTTGGTTGAGAGGTTACCACTGCCATTGGCTGTTGTCATGATCGGACTCATTTCTTTGTCCAGATCCGAACTGAATTTCATCGTAGTGGATATTTTACCATTGCAATTCATTGCAATCGGCAGGCTCTGCTTGATAAATGAGAAAGCGTTGTAAGCCGAGTGAATATCAATATCGCTGATCCGCAAGTTTAAGTCCACGGAAGGTTTGGCTGGGTTTGCCGTGTTGTAGGCCCCGTTCATGATTAAATTACCGTTTAACATATCCATGCTTAGATTTTTTAGCGTGGCGATACCACCGGATGTTTCGATGTTTCCTTTGACTGAGTTTATTACGAGGCTGTCAAACAGGATTTCTTTGATATTCGTACCGAAGGTTAGTTCTATGTTCTTGGGAATAGCTAGTACGCTTGATGTTTCTTCCGCCGGAGTTGGACGTTGTGTTGTTGTCGCCTGCATCGTATCGGTTTCGGAAGTCGTCATGTTTGCCATGAATTCATTTAAATCTATTTTCTTTGAATTCAAGGTGAAGTTACCTTTTAAGGTTTGGTCTTTGAACACGTATGGCAAGTAGTTGGCAAGATAGCCGGCCAAAGCAAAGTCTGAAGAGTTGATTTTTACTTTTAGGTCTTTTAAGTTTAGTCGGGCAGGAGTGATGGTTACTTCTCCGGACGGAACGGAAATTCCGGCAGGAAAGTCTGCATTCTTGAATAACACGTTTTGGAGAGCAATTTTACCGTTTGCCGAGAATTTTTCATATTGTTCTTTCTCAATGTACTGATATTTTCCATCAAAGGAGAGATCGGTTGTTAAGATGCCGTTTAAAGTGGTATTTTTTAACGGTAAGGCTTTTTTTAAACTCTCGAAGTTGATAATACCTTTCATGCCTCCCTTTAATGTTGGGTCGTCCGGGTTGACCACAAGTAAATTCATGCTGAATGGGTTATTGGCAACAGTGAAGGTTAAAGTACTTAAATCTGCTTTGGTTTGTGCGATGGCTCCACCGGGGTTTGTTACTGCTAGTTTTAGATTGATTTTTTCAACTGATTCGGGAAGGTCTGGGTATTTCAGATTAGCATTCAAAATGTTGAAACGTAGATCGAAAGCGGGAAGGTGATTCTCGTAATATTCCCCTTTTGCAGACAAACTGAGTTGGAATTCTCCAGAAGTTTTGACTCCTTCGATTTCTTTCTGGAAATCCTTGGGAACTAACGCTAATAGGCTTTCAAATTTCGTGTCGGGTGCGTTTAGGTTCAAGTCCATCGTGTATTTGTCGTCATCAATATCAATGTTTCCAGTTAAATCCAGTTTTAAATCATTTAAAGACATATTATTTTTCTTGATATCGAATCGGAGTTCTTGCAAATTGGCAGCGATTTCAGCTTGCCAGTTGAAATCGGTATTGTTGACCCACACGCTCTTGTTTTGACGCAAATATATGTTTTTCAGTTCCAATAACACGTTTAGTATAGTATTCGTTTCGGAGAAATTTCCTTGCAATGCCATGTTTACTGCATCAACCCGGACAAACGTTTGTGCTTGTTCGTCTTGGTAGTTTAACATGAGATTGCGCACTTCAATGTTGTTAAAAGCGATGGCGGTTTCCGAACTAGATTCTTCTGTTGTTTCTGCGGGTGTTTCTTCTGCTTTCACCTCTGTCGTGTCGGAAGGTACCATGATATCCCAGTTAGCTTTTCCTGCGGCATTGACTTTGGGCATAAAATCACAATCTTTTAATAAAATGTTATTGATTATGATTTCTTTACCGGAAATTAAGGAACGTAAATTTACGGATGCTTTGAAAAGGGGAATATTAATTAAGGTGTCCCGTGTGTTTGTTTCTTGTTTAGAAATGACCATATTATTCAGGGAAACACTTAAATTCGGGAAGTTCTTGAACATACTTAGATGTACGTCCCCAATAGCTAGTTCAGCTTGGATGTATTTTGAGGATTTCTCCTCGATTAATCGTAGGATGTCACTTTTGAAAAAGACAGGTATAACCATCAGTGTGGCAATAATTAGCACGATAATAATTGCTAATGTTATAAATACTTTTTTCATACGTTATAAGTTATGTGTGTTGTTAGTGTTGTAAATGATCGTGTTACAAATTATTTACGACAGACTATCAATGATTATTCTATACAAAGTTATACAAAATTATTTGAAGTAAGGTTTTATTTTTTTGAGTTTAAATAATGGTAAAATTTTTTGGGATTCTAGGATAGAGTAGTTGATTTTGCCGAATTTTCGTTTGGCGTTGAAGATAAGCTGAACATCTTCATATACTAAATAGGGATGATGTAGAAGGGTTTTAAAACTTATGGTATCCAGTTCCTTTTTCCGAATGAGTGCGGGATTCACAGAGAAACAGGGGAGTAATGAATCAATGTTCAAGTATTGAAATTTAATTTCTTTGAGTTGACGGGTAGAGTGGAAGCCACCTAGTTGCTCCCGATAATGCAGGATTTTGTGGGCGTAATATGGGCCAATTCCCCGGATACCGACCAATGTGGTGCTGTCTGCTGAATTAAGTTCGATTACAGGGGAGGTGGGGAGAACGGGTTGTATTGTATCAGAAAGTCGGGAATAGGGAATCAGAAAAACCGGACATTCACTTTTTTGAATGGTTTGTGGTAGCACGAATAATGCTATAGTAAGAATACCTAATGTAATAACTCCTTTTTTCTCTGATTTCCTGATAAACATAGTCGTGATTTAAGTTGTATAAATATCATCACAAGTTATGGAAATTTATCTAAATAATATCTATATAGTAGTAATTATTTTGTATGAATTATCCGATTGCTTTTGATATTATTAAATGATTTCGGGATCATGTAGAATGCGGGGACAGTTTCAATACTTCTACCTTTTGTTTGTATTCTTTGTGTTCTGGAAATTAGGGCTAAAGTCTCTGCTAATAGAGGTTCATTTTCATTACCTAGTTCGATTCCGCTGAAAAGGATCTTCTTGGACTTCGTGTTGAAATATCATGCCTTTTAGGAAGTTTGGGTATTCATAGATATTGGAGAATAGGGAACATGTCGATATTAGCTAGTTGGATAGTTCTTTATATGCAACCATTTTCCCATTTTCTTCATATTACGGAGAGAACGAGTACATGGGGCTGCATTCATCTTCCGTAAGATGATGGTGACTGTTTGGCCTGTGGGGGCCTATGGTGTTTTCACTCATTTTCCCATACCCAACTTGAGTGTTCCAAGTAAGGTGAGTTTGTTGAGGTCATTTGTGTAAGAGTTTGTGAGTTTAGTTTTACGATAATATCTCCTCGTTTCAGCTTTTTGGCTGTAGGAGAACCAAGATCGGCTGGCTGATGGCAAAACCGTCTCGCTATCCAAGAATTGTCCGTAAGCAAGCCCGTCACCTGTTCTGGTCATGTTTTCTAAAAGTCCGTCAACGTCATCTGTAATTAGGAACCATTTGTCTTTGGTGGAAAGAAGAGCTTTGAAATATTCTTTCGGGTCTTTTTCTGATTCCGGTTTAATATTCGGTATTTCGTCATAACACAATAGAACGAGGATGAATTAATTCATACGTATGGTTAATTCATTTTCTTCTAAGTGATCGTTATCTTTCTCGCAGGAACCCAATAGGGATACTAACAAGAATAGAAAACAGAATTTTGGGTGCGTTCATGAATGATTTTTTATAATTATTTGGTAAAGCAAGTGAGGTATACGGATAAATCCTATCTTTTTTCTGAATAAGTGACGAGAAAATGAGAAACTCAATTAAATCATAATGAAGTTTTTACTCTTTTCATGGTAAAAATACGTGAAAAATAATTCGAAATAAATTTGTGAGAGAAACAAAAAAATGTACCTTTGCAACCGCAATTGAGAAACACAATTGAAGGATTCAGTAGCTCAGCCGGTAGAGCACAACACTTTTAATGTTGGGGTCCTGGGTTCGAGTCCCAGCTGGATCACAGAAACGCTGGACAGAAATGGACAGTAAATGTACAACTCCTACAATATCAAGGTATTGTAGGAGTTTTTCTTTGTATAATGTCTGTGACCTAAGACACGAAAAGGTCACAAAAAGACACACTTTCGTGACCAATTCGGATAGTGTTTCAAAAAGTGTGTAAATCCCAGTTTTATTATTTTTGTAATGCACTTTAAAAAAATAAATTATTATGAAATTGGGTAGTGTTTCCACTAATTTGATTACTGATAAAGGAAGAGGGAAAATAAAAAGTCCCCAATTCGATTGAATTCAAGACTTTCTTTAATTTTCTAAATTGCGGTCTGGACGGGACTCGAACCCGCGACCCCATGCGTGACAGGCATGTATTCTAACCAGCTGAACTACCAGACCAAAATGTTCTCAAAAAAGCGGTTCGGACGGGACTCGAACCCGCGACCCCATGCGTGACAGGCATGTATTCTAACCAGCTGAACTACCGAACCTTTTTGTATCAAGTAACTGTTGTTACTCTCAATTGCGGTGCAAAGATAGATAGTTTTTCTTATTATACAATATTTCGACTCTGAAAAAATGGAAAAAAATTGTATTTTGTTATAGAAAGAAATATTCTTGAAGTCCCGGGAATAAAGGGATTCTGGTCATTTGTATTGAGGATGAATAGGTTATTAATAAAAGTAATAAAGAGCAGGCTAAAATTTCGATTTACGGTTTTGGAGTTTAATTTTTTCCTTATATTTGTGGCACATAATAATTGTCAAATTTAATTTAACTTATAAGATAATGAACGTACCTGCAGAATTAAAGTACACTAAAGAACACGAATGGATTCGTGTTGAGGGTGAAGAAGCATATGTTGGAATTACTGACTATGCACAAAGTCAATTAGGTGATATCGTGTTTGTTGAGGTTGAAACTGAAGGTGACAACCTAGAGGCTGGGGATACTTTCGGTAGTATTGAAGCTGTAAAAACCGTTTCTGATTTGTATATGCCGGTTTCTGGAGAGGTATTGGAATTCAATTCAGAATTGGAAGATCAACCTGACTTGGTAAATAAAGATCCTTATGGAAAAGGTTGGATTATCAAGGTGAAAATTGAGGATGAGGCACAATTAGATGGATTGTTAAGTGCAGACGCTTACAAGGCATCTATCTAGTTTTATTGATAAAGAGAGGACTGTATGTGTTATCTCAAAAGGATAATGAATACAGTCCTTTTATTTTTGTTTTATGGTTGCAAATTTCAATTTTTAATTCTATGACATTAATAAAATCTATATCTGGTATTCGGGGAACTGTTGGTGGACGTCCGGGTGATAACTTGACTCCCTTGGATATTGTTAAATTTGTTTCGGCTTATGCTACTTGGTTGAAGACTGGGGCCGGAAAGAAAAGAGCTAAAATTGTGTTGGGACGTGATGCTCGTATTTCTGGGAATATGTATGCCAAATTAGTTGAAGCTACTTTGTCTGGTTTGGGGCATGACGTGGTTAATATTGGTTTAGCGACAACTCCAACCACGGAAATTGCAGTTACCGCAGAACAGGCTGATGGAGGTATTATCTTGACGGCAAGTCATAACCCGAAGCAATGGAATGCTCTGAAATTATTAAATAACCGGGGAGAATTCCTTTCTGCTGAGGATGGGGCTCAAGTGCTACAAATGGCAGAAAAGGAATCGTTTGAATATGCAGAACTGGACGAATTAGGTACAATAACTTGTAAAGATTACACGGATTACCATATCCAGCACGTGCTGGACCTGAAACTCGTGAATCGAGAGGCTATTGCTAAGGCAAATTTGAAAGTTGTTGTAGATGCGGTGAACTCTGTGGGAGGAACTGTGATTCCCGCTTTATTGAGAGCATTGGGTGTGAAAGAGATTATTGAATTGAATTGTGAACCTACAGGACTCTTTGCCCATAATCCGGAACCTATTCCGGAAAACTTGACCCAGGTCTCGGAGAAAATCAAGGAGTGTGGGGCAGACTTGGGTATTGTAGTCGATCCAGATGTTGACCGTCTGGCATTAGTTTGTGAGAACGGGGAGATGTTCGTGGAAGAGTATACTTTAGTGGCTGTTGCCGACTATGTACTGAAGCATACACCGGGAAATACGGTTTCCAACCTTTCTTCTTCGCGTGCTTTACGGGATGTGACCTTGGCGCATGGACAAAAATATAATGCGGCTGCCGTTGGAGAAGTAAATGTGGTAACTAAGATGAAAGAGACGAATACGGTGATAGGTGGTGAAGGAAACGGTGGTGTTATCTATCCGGAAAGCCACTATGGACGTGATGCTTTAGTAGGAGTTGGGTTATTCCTTTCTCATTTCGTAGCGGAAGGAAAGAGCATGACCGGTTTAAAGGCAACTTACCCGCAATATTTTATTTCGAAGAATAAGTTAACACTTTCCCCCGATATGGACGTTGATAAAATATTGGAGGGATTGAAAAAGAAATATGCTTCAGAAGAGATCACCGATATCGATGGTGTAAAAATTGATTTCAAGGATGGTTGGGTACATCTTCGTAAATCCAATACAGAACCGATTATACGGATTTATTCTGAGTCGAAAAATGAAGATGCAGCTAATCAATTAGCAGAAGAAGTTATAAAGGTGGCGAAAAGCCTGTATTAATGAAAAGGAGCCTGTTTTCAAGGCTCCTTTTCGTTTTTATTCTTTTCCTCCAACACAATGCAGATCAATTCCGTATTCTGCAAATGCTTCTATCAGGTAGTCGCATTTCTTTTTGATTTGAGGGTAATTGGTGTAGAGTGGGTTTGCGTGTAACTCGCTCTTGGTTTGGGAGAAGATAAATCCCAAAAAAGAGTAAAAGTCATTATTTAAATCTGGTGCAATCCAATAATAGGGTTCCCAGAAATACCAATATGTACTATATTCTAAAAATCCTAATTTATACATATCTTCTTCTGCATACCACTGATTAGAAGAAGAATATGGATTTGTAGTACCACTTGGGGCATCTTCTGATATGAGCGAATAAGTGGAAAAAGTATTTAAGATGTTGTTGTAATTTATTTTGGAGATAACGTCATCATAGGGTTGCATTAAAAATTGAATGAATGTACGATTGATTGCTATTTTTAATCTTTTCCTGTATTCTAGATTACTAATTCGTTCCCCAAATTCTTTATCAACATGAGGTAATGTGATATGATCTACTCCTCGTACTAGAACTCCTTTATAAAAATTAAGGTTACCATAGCTAATTGTATCCCATAATGGTACATAATTTATCATTTGGTAAAGCATCCCAGCCATAAGGATTTTAGAAGGGAACAATTCTTTTTTTACTTTGTCTGAATATAAGTCAAAAAAATCTTCTTTTAAGAATTTCACGGCAGCACGGATACCTTCTTCGTCAGCTTCCACTTTTACGTCATAATTAATGTCGTTACTACTGGACGTAAAGTGATAATTGATATCGGCATTTGAGAATTTGTATAATACGGCAGTTTCGTAATCATTATACCATTTCACAATTTGCTCATCGAAATCGTGATTTCCTTGCGGAAGATCAAATCGTTGTGTTTTCTTCTCTGAAATATTTAAATCATCCTCTTTTTCACAAGAACCTAGAGTGAAAATAAGTGATATTCCTAGAAGGAAAATGTATAAATTTATTTTTTTCATGGTGTTCTGTTTTGTTAGTTTAATGCCGGATTACTTTCTTTATGTTGTTGCATAATGGGTAACACCCATTTGGAATTGGCGTTTCCAATCTCAATAGAATATTCATCACCAGGACTAGTGGATTCATCAAGTTTATGCGAGAAAGATTGCATTCCGTAACGTCGGAGATCGAACCAGCGCATTCCTTCGAAACAAAATTCCCTGCGACGTTCTTCTCGACAGTTTTCGATTAGATTATCTGCATTATTATTAAAAGTTGTATTTGTCCACGCTTGGGATTCATAGTTTTTTATACGTTTTTCTCTTATTGTATTTAGATCGGATATTGCTTTTTCAAAATATTCGTTTCTACCAATCTTAGCTAAATTTGCATAAGCTTCGGCTCTGTTTAAGTAAGCTTCACTTAGACGTAGACAAGCTCCGAATTTTAATTCATTGGTAAATTTAGATGATTTTTTTTCATCTCCACTATAAGGACATAAATATCCGTTCCAGCGTTGGTCCTCATTTGAATAACAATTACGTAACTCATCGGATGCCATAAAGCATTTAGCGTAATAATCCGATGTAACAATTTCATGCTCGTCACTACTTGCATAGAAGAATAATATTTCCGGATTATTTAAAGTGAAAGGATAGGGAAATTCACCGGAGTTAATAGCTGTTGGGTAATTAACTGTAGTCATGTCTAATAGAGAATAGGAGTTATTGGGAGCTGAGAATACGGCTGTTGTATGTTCTACGACCTTTTCCCAGTTTTCCATGAAAAGATAATAACGACTAGCCAATAAATGGGCGGCACCAATTCCAATACGGAATTTGGAACCTGTTGCGTTAACCTCATTTAATAGATTGATTCCTTTCTCTACGTCTGAAATAATTGTATTGTAAACTTCTGCTACCGTGCTACGTGGTACGGAAGTTTGGTCGATCGTGCTGTTTAACTTTAACGGTACTCCTGCTGATTTCCCTTCCGGGGCATTGGGGGCATTATAAGGATTGGCGTACAGGTTAATTAAGTTGAAATAATAAAACGACCGTAAAATGCGGGCTTCTCCTTCAACTCTTTTTTTGGTATTATCTTCTCCATCAACGTCTCCGATCATATCTATTACGACATTGCAACCTGCTATCATTTTATAGAATTTTTCGTATGAATCGACCTCAATAATCGGACTATTATCTGTAGGATTTGTCATGTTCATGTAGTCTTCGAACATAGTTTCGTTATTTGTTGCGGTACGGCCTCCCCATAAATACAAGGGACTGTATTTAGTTACAATCGTTTTTTGATTGTTGCTAGTAATGTACTGGGTTACATCGTCGTCAAGTAAATCTAGGAAAGGCATTAATTGTATTTCATAACGTGGATATCCTTCATAAGCTAGTAATTGATCTAGATCTTCAATTGTTGACGGAATTACTTCGTCTTGGGATGTTTCTTTCAGAAAATCATTACAAGAACACAACCCGATAATTGATAGAATTATGATACTTTTTTTTATGATATTTTTCATATTTTGTTGTGTTTGAGATTAAAAACCGAGGCTTATACTTAATGAAAATTTACGTTGACGGTCGACTACCGGAATAACGCTGGTGGCGCTAGTACTAAGTGTTTCTGGATCTTGTTTGCCAAGTTTTTTACTTTTAATAATAAAAGGGTCTGTTACCGTTAATGCAAATGTTAGGTTTGTGAGTTTTATTTTATTTAATTGATTTTTAGGTAAAGCGTATGCTAGACAAATGCTATTACATCTTAAATGGTCTGCTTTTACCACTCGTAGATCCGATAAATTGTACATTTGATAACGGTAAATTTCTCCAGAGCTACTTAATGATAGTGAATTGTCTGGTAAATATTGGCTAAGATCTTCATCACTGGCTAAAATTGCTGGTATATCGGTGTATTTTTCATCTCCAGCTTGTCTCCAACGTTTATTTAATTGAGTACTTGCGTTCTTTTCGGGGTCAGGTATACGTAGTTGTCCGATACGACCACCGATTGACTGACTTTTCATAAAAGGATTTAAACGCTTATGATGGCCTAGTTGGAAATTGAAAGAAGCGGAGAGAGTTAGTTGTTTATATCGTAATGAGGTTGATAACCCTCCACTAAAGATAGGATCTTTTACACCACTATATATCATGTAGTCAAGTAGGGTTCCGGTTTCTACTTTTGTTTTAACTCCGGGAGTTTGATCTATGATAGCAAAATTAGGTACCCCTTTGTTCGACAAACCGATGTATGGAAAAGACCAAAAACTGTTTAAGGCGAAGCCGTCAATGATGACACTACCGTCTGTGATTTTTTCCAGTGTGGCGTTGTCCTCGTTATCTTTGATTTCGTTACGATTGAATCCAGAAGTAGCATTAATACTCCATCTGAAATCTTTTGTGTTTACTGGGATAACGGTTAAAGATATATCATAACCTTTATTGATAATTGTCCCATTATTTACGGCCATATTAGGAGTTCCGTTTTCGATCGGAATATTCATATAAGTAATGGCATCTATCGTTTTTTTGTAATAATAATCAATACTTCCGTATATCCGGTCATTTAAAATGGAAAGTTCAATACCTCCGTTGAAACTACGTGTTTTTTCCCATTTCAAATCTTTATTAGGTAAATTTTTAATAGATAGGTATTGTTCTCCAGTTAATATATCTGGTGCTATATTGAAATTGGCAATTAGATTAGGACTAATATCCGGTGCTTTACCTTGTGTTCCATAGGAAGCTTTTAAAGTAAGGTTAGACAACCAGCCAAATCGGCGCATAAAATTCTCTTCGCTTATATTCCATCGGATTCCGGCAGATAGCACGGGATTAAAACGATTATTTGTGTTTTGTCCAAATTTATTGGAAGCATCTTGTCTGAAACTGAATGAAAGGGTGTATTTGGTTGAATACGAGTATCCTAATGTGGCATAATAAGAAAGGTAATTTTCTGTTTGATCGGTTAACTTGGTTGAATGACGTTCTTTGTAAGATGGAACATTTGCCGTTTCGCGATAGTTGATATCTGGATAAATATCCATGATATAATCTTTATTAGCTTGTTGACTATAATCGTAATCAACGCTCTTTCCTCTATCAGGCATATAACCGTATTCGGTACCTTGTTGACCAATATAGCTATTTCCTCTGATTTCGTGACCTAATGCTATGTTTAGAGCATGATTCCCTTCTTTATCAAGTATTTTTCCATAGTTAAGTTGATTACGCACTGTGTAACTCTGTTGATTGGTATTATTATAGTTTAGAATACCTCCATAGGGTAATACAGATGCTAAACTTAACCATGAATCATTTTCTCCGGTAACAAGTTCACCATAATTGGCACCCCTAATTTTAGATACAGCATAAGAGTGATCATCTGCCCAAATATTGGCTTCAGAACTATTTCGTGTAAATGCCGTGGTTAATTCATATTTTATTTCGGGTGTAATATTCCAAATTAAATTACCTGTGATTTGGAATTTGGTATTCTTATTTTCGTTTCCAGTATGTTTCAGTTCATTCAGAAAATTATAGCGAATTTCTCTTTGAATGGCAGACCCGTCATCCATTTGGAAGTAAGCTTTTGATTCATTAATTACATACCATTCATCGGGTGCAATAACTCTACTGGTATTTAGTGCATAATCTTCCGGGTTTACTCCTGTATAGTAGGCATTTGTTTCAGATTGACTGGCTGAAAATTGAAATTTTGTCCGTAGATTATCCCGCAATTTGGCATCAACACTAAAATTTATAGTTTTATTGCTTTGATCGTTTCCTTTGTAACTACTTAATGATTTGTTGAATCCCACGGAGCCATAGAAATTTAATTTGTCGTTCCCTCCGCTTAGACTTAATGAATAGTTTTGACTGACTGCGTTACGGGATAAGAGTTTAAGCCAATTTGTATTCTGTTTTTCCATCTGGGTGACTTTTTGGTTGAATTCATCCATGGAAATTTCTTTATTGATCAGTTGGAGGTAGGCTCCTTCGTATCCCACGTGTTGGGGAAATTTAGAGAAAGGAACTCCTGATTCTATAATTTCTTTTGACAAGGCAATTCGGTCTGCAGAATTCATTTGATCTGTCTGAGCATATGTTCTTCTAGGAGTGATGGAAATATCTGTCCGGAAATTGACGTTAATCCTTCCGTCCGTGTTAGAACCTCTTTTGGTTGTGATCACGATAACTCCATTGGCAGCCTTAACTCCGTAGATAGCAGTTGCCGAAGCATCTTTTAAGAATGTAATACTTTCAATATCATCAGGATTAAGTCCTGAGATACTACTACCGGAAATACTTGCCATAGCACTGTTTAGATCGCCGGAACTGAGAATATCATTTAATTGTGCGCCAGCGAAAGGGAGGGGATCTTCTTGGATAATACCATCAATAACCCAAACAGGGGATGCATTTCCAATAACGGTAGAGGTCCCTCGAACTCTGACTTGAGGAGCAGAACCGATGAGTCCGGAAGGAATCGTAATGCTGACACCGGGAATCATACCTTGGAGGGCAGCATCTATCCGATTGATGCCGGCGATACGGACATCATCTCCTTTTACGGTATAAGTGGAACCGACAACTTCATGTTTTTTTAAGGTTTGATAACCGGTAACAACGACTTCTTCCAAGGCTTTAGAATCTTCTTGCAATATGATTTTATAAGGAATTTGTTTTGTATTGACAATTACTTCTTGTGATTTCATTCCGACAAATGAAAATACGAGAGTCGTACCTTCTGGTACAGAGATTGTAAATTTTCCATCATTATCAGAAAGTACCCCGACTCCCTTTTGGCCTTTAACGGTAATGGTTACAGAAGGCAAGGTAATACCTGATTCATCATATACAGTTCCTGTTACTTTAATTGCTTTGTTTTGGGCATATAGAGAACTCGATATGCTATATATTAGGATAATTAATATCCAAGTTATTGAAAATTTTGTATATAAAGATTTCATTTGAACTTATGTTTAGATTAATAAAGATATTCGGGAGAGGCTTTCACTTCTAATGTGATATAACCAGCTTTTCCGGGAACTAACTCTTTAACACGGAATACGGCAAAGTTGGAATTATAAATATCCCGATTAGGCCATTCTGTAAATTTCTGTAAGGATATGATGTAGATTCCTTCTAATATGGGATGTGTAGCTTCCGAGAGACTTACTCCACTTTTTAAATCTGTAGAGTACCTATAGGCTTCTATATACTTAGTGGATGCGGTAATTGTTGATTGAATGAATCCGAATTTATTTTGAGCATAACCACCTACAGTGATAGCTTCATTTAAAGTGTTGATTTTATAAGGTGTTAACACGGCGAATTCATTTGAAAGATAGCCCCAGCTTACGGAAGAGTTATGGGTGCCTAAAAGAGGGTATAACCGTTGTTCCCGATAATAAGTATCCACTTCATCATCTTCACCGTAAAAGTAACATAATTCGATCTCTTGAAGTTCTTCCATGCTCATTTGGCGAACCTGTTCCAACGTGAAAACTTCTCCTGTACTGAATTTTAGAAAATGTCCGTATTCTGTATTGGCTTGTGCTCCTAATCTTACAGTATAAGATTTTAATTCATCAGCAATTAGAATTGTAATTGTTTTATTAATTAATTGTTTGGGTTGATTATTATCCTTGCATACGACTTGAAAGTTGTATGTCTGATAGTGTGATCCACCTTCTGGCAGATAATCGTTTGCTCGGAAGGAATAGGAATATTGGCTTTTATTTTGTAATTCGGTGGAATCCATCGTTAACGGGAAACCTTTCAAGTACACCCCCGCATTATCTTTGATATATAACTCTTGGATAATACCTTGGTTTGCAATAAAATCGACATCGATTTTAACTTCTTCTCCCGGAGCAACGATAATGGAATCTTTTTCAACTCCATTTAGTTTCACGACCAGACTCGGGCGGGGAGGTAGTTCGTGCAGTTCTTTGATGCATCCTTGACAGAATGTCAAGATTAGGCAAATAATTAACACATAGTTTCTTGTTCTCATAAAATTGGTTTTAAGGTTTAATAAATGATCTAATAATTTTTCTGTCATTAAATTGATTTTGATTTATATTGTTGTTTAAAAAATGAATTCCACACTGATTGAATAATTTTTCTGGCGTTTCATTGTTGGGGTATATGAATCAGCATTCATACTCATAACTTCCGGATCTTGGGCACCTAAACGGTGATTTTTTATAATGAACGGATTAGTAATCGTTATACCCAAATTTATTTCTGCAACACGGGGAATTCTCGTTTGATAATTTAATGAAATTCGGTTACATCGTAAATGACTGGCCGAAACGGTCCGTTCTGTACTTCGGTTATATAATGAATAGCGATACACGGCGTTGTAGTTTCCCAAACTCAAAGAGTTGTCTGGTAAATATTGAGATACGTCTTCATCCAGAACAGACAAAGCGGGGATATTTGTGTGTGCTTCGTCTCCTGGTCGTTGCCAACGGGATAATAGTTCTGTGGATGCGTTTACATCTGCATTTGGGATAGATAACATACCATTGTTAGAACTTGTAATGAATGGATTAAGTCGTTTATAATGGCCTAATTGGTAATTGAACATGGCATTTAGCGTGAATCGTTTGTATCGTATAGTTGTGCTAATTCCTCCGGAAATACGAGGTTCGCTGTCTCCGTTATACACGAGATAATCAAGTAATGAACCGGATACTTTTTGCATTTCACCCCCGGTTTGGTCCATAATGGCGAATAACGGGACTCCGTTTTTGGGAGATAATCCGATAAAAGGAATAGACCAAAAGCCGGATACCGAAAAACCGTCCAAAGCAGCCGTCCCATTGGTGAAATCTTCAATGGAAGGTTCATTCGTGTTGCTTCTTTTCAATATATCTTGCATGTAAGCCGCCGTGAAATTAATATTCCAATTCCAGTTACGAGAGGAAAGAGGAGACAGTTTAACTTGTAATTCGAATCCTTCACTATTAATGGCACCACTGTTAATATACATTTTTCGAAAACCATTTTCAATTGGAATCTCTTTTTCAACCACGATGTCTGAAGTTTCTTTTTTATAGTAATCGAATGTAATCTCCAAGTTATTTTTTAGTAGAGAAAAATCTAGGCCGATATTCCATGATAATGTTTTCTCCCATTTCAAATCAGGATTAGGGAGTTGTTTCAGTTGTAGATAGTTTTCATTCGTGATTGGATCGCTTGGAACATGACTAACGAGTGCTTGCGGTGATACATTGGCGACTACGTTACCTTGTTTTCCATGAGAAATACGTAGGGTTGTTGCGTTGAGCCAAGATTTATTCGGGAACCATTTCTCTTGATGAATATCCCAACGAATTCCGGTGGACCAGACGGGGTAAAAACGATTATTTGTATGTTCCCCGAAACGATTGGACGCATCATTTCGGATATTTATACAAATCGTGTAACGACCATCATATGTGTAACCAATGGTGCCGTACTCCGAAAATGTATTTTCTACCCGGTCAACCAGAGTCATATCATGCCGGTTGGTGGAAATATCGGATGATTCAACAAGTGTAATCCCGGGAAACTGTTCTTGTACCTGTTGAAATTTCTCTGCAGGGGAGCGATAGTCGTGTAATAACGAATTCTTTCTTCCTTTTATGTATCCCCATTCTATTCCTTGTTTCCCACCATATTTATTTTTTCTTGTTTCAATACCTAACGTTGCAGTTATCGAGTGAAAAGTTGTTTCTCCCCATATTTTCCGGAAATTGATTTGTCCCTTTACAGTAAGCGAGCGGCGAGTATTTTTGGCGTAATCAAGAATTCCTCCTGTCGGGAGTGGACTAATATATTCCATGAGATCACGAATTTCTTTGGGAAGATTAGCATTGTAATCGGTCCCCCTGATCAATGCAACGTTCCATGATTGGGCGTCTGCCCATAATTGACTATCGTTCGTTCCTTGCGAGTATGCGGGGGTAAGCGTTATATTTAAATAGGGAAGGAAATTCCAAGTGAATTGAGCATTTAAATTGACTTCTGATGCTTTATTGTCATTTCCCGTGTGTTGTAGTTCATGCAACATATTAAAGTGGACATGATTTCTGATAGATTGATATCTCCCGTTTTTTTGGTATGATAATGTCGTTGCTTTACCTTTTAAATAAAATTGATCACTGGTGATTGTGCGGCTGGTCGTTAAGGCATATTGTTCCGGGTTAATTCCCGTATAGTAACCGGAGGTTGTGATATGATATCCGGAAAGGTTCATGACAATTTTGAATTTTTGGGACGAAGTGTAATTGAAATTCAGCATCCCGGTAAAGGTTTCCCGGTTATTCCCGACATATGCACTATTTTCCTTCCGGTATCCAAAAGAAGAGTAATAAGCCATCCTATCCTTTCCCGAATTAAAACTGACGTGGTAATTTTGGCTGATGGCAGTTCTTCCCAGTATTTTGAACCAGTCGGTGTTTATTTTCTCCAGCTGGGAGACTTCCTCATTAAATTCAGCATAAGAAATTTCTTTGTTGATCATTTTCGAGTAAATAGCTTCGTACCCAATTCCTTCTGGAAAACTGGGTAGCGGGATTCCTGCCTCGATCATTTCTTGCGACAATTTAACCCGTTGTGCGGAATTCATCACCTTGACGTTACGATAGGTGGGAACTGGGCTAAACGTGATGTCATTACGGAATCTTACACTTGGTTGATTGGGATGACCCTGTTTGGTCGTGATAACGATTACTCCGTTGGAAGCTCGAATCCCATAAATGGCCGTGGCAGAAACGTCTTTTAATAATGTAATGCTAGCAATGTCATCCACATTAATGCCCGACAAATTATTACCCATGATGCTGGAACGAGCCGAGTTCGTGAGGTCGTTCTCATTGAGCAGGTCGTAAAGAGTATTCCGGTCAAAGGGCCAAATGTTTTCTCGGATGATGCCGTCCACCACGATTAGTGGTTCCGGGTTACCGATAATTGTTGAAGTCCCTCTCACTTTCATGCGTCCCGTGGAACCGATATTCCCGGAAGGAATCATGATGTCCAACCCGTTCAAAGCACCTTGGAATGCGGCTTCTAGGGATGTTGTCCCCGGTGTGCGTATATCTTTGACATTGACCGAGGACGTAGCACCTGTCATTTCGTTTTTGGCGATAATCTGGTAACCGTTTACAATCACGTCTTCTACTTCGGAAATATCAGTTAGTAGGGTAATCGTGTATGAATCTTCTCGAAAGATCGGGGTGTAGCAGGTCTTTTTTCCCACGTAACTCGTGACGAGTATCGTGTTTTCGCCTTCCGGAATCCTGATGGAGAATTGTCCGTTTTTATCTGAGACAGTTCCTCGTGTACTTCCTTTCACCAGAATCGTGGCCGAGGGAAGCGTGATCCCGTCCTCGTCCCGGATGACACCTTTTATCGTACGCATCATGGGAATCGGGACCGTGTTCTTTTTCGTGATAATGATGGTTTGATTATAGATGCGGAAATCTAACGGGAGTCCTTGTAGGCAGAAAGTCAGAACTTCCTGTAACTCCGTTTCGTCAAAATGAACGGATTGTCGGTTATTGATTTCTTTTACATCTTTCATTTGGTACATCATATCGTATTTTGTCTTTTTCTTGATTTTCTTCAGTATTTCTTCCAACGTGGCGTTATTCATATGAATGCTTATTTTTTGAGCCCATACCTCCCTTGAAGTCCCTAGTAGGACTACAAAAATTGTAAAGAGAATGAATTTTCTAGCACTCATCGCCACTGTTTATTTAGGAAAATACTAAATTATTTCATAACTTTGTAATGGTTTTAAGGTTAATTTATTGGTCAATATTTTAATCTGTTATAATTGAGGGATGGTGTCAACATCTCTCAATTTATTTATATACCCGGATGTTGTTTCCGTCTTTCTTGAATTTAACACCCGTGGCAATGTGGATGATTTTCAATATTTCTTCATATCCTTTGTCTCGTTGAATTGAAATAAAGCACTTTATATCTTGTAGTTCCGGATTGTCAAAGGTGACGTTCAAGGCGAAACTCCTCCCGATGATTGTCATGATGTTACCCAAGTTGACATCTTCGAATGCAAATTCACCCCTGCGCCAAGCTGTTTGTTCATCTACATCAACGGAATCCACTTGCAGTACCTTTTTCTGCGGTTGGAAACGGGCTTGCAATCCGGGAGTTAGTACGGTTGTTTGTGTTGTTGTGTCCGTCTGGGAATGACAGGTAACAGCAACTTTCCCGGTCAACAGGGTGGTAGTTATCACTAGATCTTCGGGATAAGCTGTCATGTTGAATGTGGTTCCGAGCACCTTGACATCCATCGATTTACTTTTTACAATAAAAGGAACACCGGAATGCGTTACGTTGAAATACCCCTCTCCGGAAAGTTCAACGATACGAGCCTCTTTTTCAAATACAGAGGGGAAGACAAGCGTGCTACCTGCGTTCAAATGTACGTTTGTTCCGTCACTTAGCTGGAGCGAGTACTCCGTGCCTTTTGGTACAACCAATTTATTGGGAGCGGTAGAGGACAACTCCTTGTCATGTAGGAAAGAAACCTTACCTTCATTCGTGTTGATGATCTTTAACCCATTATAGTCCATTTGTATTTGTTGATTTAATTCGATTTGTTTACCATCCTCCAATACGAGATAGGCACTTTGAGCCAGCAAACGGGAAGAGGGGACTGTGGCCTCGGTGGTTTGGTAAAAGTAATACCCTATCCCTAATATCATGAAGCAAGCTACGGTAGCTACATATTTATAAAATACGGATAACCGTCGTTTGGGGCGGGTGGAGACAATGAATTTGTTCAATGCTTTTTCCGTGTCAAAACTACCGTGTCGTTTTATATTTTCATGTAGCCGTGCGGGTATCCCTATTTCCTTACGAAGCCGGGGGGAATCAAGTGCCACTTGTTCCCAGGTTCCGTTCGATAACGCTTGTTCTATTTGTCGGGTGATTCTTCGGGCTTCTTTTATTTTATCTTCAACTTCATTCATGATTATTTATTTTTACAATAAAACAACTCATGGCGGAAAAGTGTCTAAAAAAAAGTGATGTTTTTTTGTGTTTTTATAAAGTTTTATTGTATTTCAAGTCATAGGAAAAGAGTAGGTAGGACTTGAGCGGGGTAACTGTGTTGGGTATACGTATGAAAGGTTTCTGTTTAATGGGGCAATCTTGTTACTAGTGATAAGCAATTTTGATCTATCGAGAGAGTTTATTCTATATTTTCATTTAGATAAGGGTACGTAGAAGGGATGATCAATTGTTTTGTTGTAGGAAAAGTATAAATAGGGTATATAATTCCGTTGGAACTATTTTTTTTAGCAGGGATATTCCCCGTTGTTTTTGGGATCGGACGGTACTGGAAGATACTCCTGTTAAGGTAGATATTTCTGTACTATTATAGCCTTGCATAACAAGATTCATGATTTTGGCACATTCTTCCGGTAGCTGACGGATATAATCCGATAGTAAACTGATGATTTCAGTTTCGATAATTGTGTCCCATGTTTTTTCATCAACTTCTTCCTGTATTAAATTTTGGGAGTGTTCTTGCACAATATTGTGGTGTTTAATGTAATTTAGACAACTATTACGGGCTGAAAGATAAAGGTAAGATTTTAGGGCGATGTAATTTTCAAAATGATTTTCTTTTTCCCATAACCGGATGAAAACCTCTTGGGCAATGTCTTCGGCAATATCCATATCTTTCAGGATTTTGCTAGAATAGTAAGCAATATCTTGAAAATATTCTCGAAATAACTGTTTAAAAGCCTCGTAATTACGGCTATTCAGTTTGTTTAAAAATGTTATGTCTGTTTCGGATGCTTTCATACCACTGCAAACTTATAGATTTTTGGTCTATTTTGTATGAGTTATTATTGAAAAAATGTGGTTGGGGTAGGAATTTATTTATTTTTTGATCGTTTTAGACACTTTTATTGTATGAGTTGTTTTTACAATATGATTGAATAAATCAACCTTAAAACCAAATTGATTTTTTATGAAGAAAGTATTGTTTTGTATTGTATGTTTGAACATGGCCTTGTTAGGTTTCGGACAACCCGTGAAAATAAAATTGGTGGCGGAGCGGGAGGCTTGTGTCTTGTTTGGAGATGAGCGTTATGATTTGAAAAAGGGAGAAACTCGTTGGATTACGTTGGAGGGAGAAAGCATGTATGGGAAAAGAGTGTGGTCTAATGAAGAATGTTTTTTGTTTTTTGAGGCCGGTGATTTTCTGGAAATTGTTTTACATGAAAACTCTAACTTAGAGTTGAAGGATGATGGTAGTTTGTGTGTGGCTCGAAATAATTGGTTGCGCAAAGTGGATTTGTTGAAACAGAGATTGCTGTATAGTCGGTTTGTACCACAATTGCTTCCAAAAGAGTATGAGGGATTGAATTTGGAAAGAGTGTGTGATTCTTTGAATGTTTGGTTGACTCTCTATTTGAAAGAGCATCCGGTTGACCGGAAGAATTTCGAAAAAGTGATGCGGACAGAGATTAAATACTATCGTTTGTTGGAAGAAAATAATATAAAGTTTTCAAGAGGGACTTTTCAAGAATTTTCTGAGGAAATGTTGGCTCGGTTTGCCGAACTGATCTTGGATGCGGAGGATGATAGAGTGCTTTATTCTCCTTCTTACTGGCGAATGGTGGAAGTATATGTGGATTATTTGAGGATTGAGGATCCACGTAAATTGCAAGGGAGAGGAGACCGGTTATATGAAAACGAGTTGAAGTTGGCAAAGTATTTTCCGAAAGGGGCGGTGAGAGATAAAATAGCGTACGCAAATTTGAATAATATTCTTTATTGGGTGCGATCGGATACTCGGGAAAAATTTGATGAGTGTGTACGACGATTGGCACCTCGTTATGCCGATAGATTACGGGAAAAATTAAATAAGCAGGATGTTGACCGGATGGCGGTTCCGGAGAATTTGTATCCCTCGTTATCCGGAGAGACTGTGAAAGGGGAGAAAGTAGATTTGTCTTCTTTCAGAGGATCGTGGATTTTGCTAGACGTATGGGCCACATGGTGCGGCCCCTGTTGTAATGAAATTCCTTTCTTGGCTAAAATGGAAGAACGTTTACAGGACCGGAACATAGAATTTGTGTCATTGTCGGTAGATAAGTCGGCTGATCGAGAAAAATGGATAAAGATGGTGCGGGAGAAAGAAATGAAAGGGGTGCAATTGAGGTTGACTGACAAGAAAAGTGAATTGAATAAAATGTTGTGTATTAGTGGAATACCTCATTTTGCAATTATTGATCCCCAAGGGAAGTTAGTGTGGAACGGTTTACCTGGTGTTTCTTACGGATTAATATACCGGATATTGAAAGAGGTTCCGAAAAGATAAAGTGTAACCGCATTTTTAATTGATTTTTCATGAAATATATATTATTGTTATTGGGATGCTTGGGATTCCTGTTTACGGGATGTTCCGACCCTTCTTATCGTTTGACTGTTTCGATTTACGGGAATGGAAGTTTACCGGGAGATACAGTTTACTTGTATCGTTTTAATGGGCAGACAATGCGATTTGAAAAAGGAGATTCTGCTATACTAAATGATCGACAGCAGGTTTGTTTTACCGGGAAATACATGGGGCCAGAATACGTGAGTGTGGGATTAAGGGGAAAGGTTATTTCAAAGTTTTTCATGCTGGATTCCACAGAAGTGTTTGCTTATAATGTTTTATTACAAGAGGAACCTAATTTCTTTAATCCTTCTGGGTATAAACTTACGAAGAAGTATATGATTACAGAAGGAGGACGCGAATCGGCCATTTTGGATTATTATCAAGGAATGGAACGGTTAACATTAATCCCTTTCCGGCAAGTAGATAATGATGCATTTAAGAATGATGTGATCATGGATATGTTGGTAAAATTCCCGAATTCGAAAGCGATGTTAATGATTTTGAGTAGTGCGAGAAAGCGTTTTTCGATGGATCGATTGGGGGAAGCGTTGAGTTTGTTTGATGATCCGGAATTGGTTAGGCATCCTTTGTACAAGGATATGGTGGTCTATCGGGAGGCGGTGATGAGGACGGCTGTGGGGCAGGTGGTGCCTAATTTCTCATTACCTTCTATAAATGGGAAAGAGGTGGCGATTCGTTCTTTTCGGGGGAAATATGTGTTATTGGATTTTTGGGCTTCATGGTGTGGTCCTTGTATCGGAGAGATGCTCAACGTGCATAAGGCTTATGATTTATTGCATGATAAAGCGTTTGAGATTGTTTCGATTTCCACAGATAGAAAAGAGTCTGATTGGCGAGACGCTGTAAAGGAGAAACAAATGGAAAATTTCGTGAATTTGCGGGACACGAAGGGAATTTTGCATGAGGTATTTAACCGGGATGCGATACCATTCATCCTGTTACTTGATCCACAAGGCCGGATCGTGGCGAAAGGATTACGGGGAGAAAATATTTATAAGGTGGCGATTGAAAGTATGAATAAATGATTGATTAATTAATTAATTAATTAATGATGAGAGTTATGAAAATACTGAAATATAATTTATTGTTGGGATTGCTAGCTTGGACGATGGCGGCGAGAGGACAGCAAGTTGAAATTCTTTACGAGGGGGAAGAGCCAATATGGCTGTCGGAACAGCATCATTTTGTCTGGGATAAGGTTCTACCTTTGCATTTTAAAGCAGGGAAAGCCGTGTATGAGGTTAGGTATGCCCCGAAAGTATTCCGTTTGGCAACAGAAACGGGATTTTCATCATGTTTTTTTGTTGGAGACAGAGATCATGTTACTGTGACGGTATTGAATGTGGATCCCTTGAACATTAAAGTGGAAGGTGATATTTCCGGGGCATATTTTTACGAGTTGGAGAATGTTAGTCGGGAATACACTAGGGAAAAATTGAAGATGACGAATGAGTACATGAAAGCATGGTTGGAAAAGGATACGATTTTGCAGCATTGGGTGAATCAATGGTTGAAGCGATTTAAGTTACGCCGAGATTCAGCGTACATGGAGATAGTGAATCGTGTAATGAAGAAAGGACGGTTGGAAGAAATACTGGTGAAAGCAAATATGCCGTTGGCTCTGAAAAAGGAAATTGTGCAAGATTTAAAAAAAGAGGGAAAGATTACTGGTCGATTAGAGGAAGAGTTGGATTTGTACATGAAAATGTATACCCCGGATTATGTGTATTATTTTTATTACTATCCATATGTATGGCAGGAACAAATTAATTTGTTGTCTTCGAATGGAGAGAAGAGAGAACGGTTGATGAATGAAGTGTATCGTGTTATGAATCAGGAATTTTATAATACGTTATGTAATTGTTTGGGAGAAGGAATGACACGGGAGAAGTTGATTGATTATGTGAAAAATATTTCTGATTTTGACTATTGTATCGGGGTTCATATGGAACTGGATGAGCAAATAAAGCGGGATTCTGCACTGAATCAATTGTCCGAACGTATGGAAAAAATGTATCAGATGAGAACAGGAAAGGCGATGGGAAATTTTTCTTCGAAAACATTGGAGGGGAAAAAAGTGAGCTTGGCAGATTACCGGGGAAAGTATGTGTTGCTTGATTTTTGGGCATCTTGGTGTGGGCCTTGCAGGAGATTATTGCCGAAAATAAGGAAGTTGTACGAGAAATATTATGCTACCGGAAAATTTGATGTTTTGGGTGTTTCTAAAGATGTGGATCGGGAAAAATGGTTAAGAGCATTGAAAGAAGAGAATATGGCGTGGAATAATATTCTGGCTAAGGAGGCTAGTTTAGAAGATCCGTCTCAGTTTGAGTCAGTAATGGGATTGCCACAGATGGTAGTGGTTGATCCGAAAGGTAATATTGTATTGAGTGTTAGCGGAGGGGATAAATGGGACCAAATAAATAAAGTAATTGAAGATGCATTAGAAGAATAGAAGGGAAGGTGTCTTAAACGTCTGTATTCGAACTCTCATTTTTAGTATATTATCTTCAGAGAGACCATCCAGTCTGCTTAAAAAGAAAAATGTCCGTGCAGATTATGCATTCAAACTTGAAAATAGCAATGACAATGTTGGAAAAGGCCTTCAGGAATATTGATGTACCGAGGGGCTGATATTATACTCTGATCAAGGATGGCTCTATCAACATTTTAGATACCAGAATGCATTGAAGAGTAGGCATATAATACAAAGTATGGCACGCAAGGGAAATTGCTTGGATAATGCAATAATGGAGGACTTTTTGGACTTATGAAGTCAGAGTTCTATATTTACAAGAGTGGGACAGCGTTGAACCGTTCAAGAAAGAACTGATAAAGTATATACGTTACTACAATAATGTGTAATAGTCAAGACTTGTTCTGACAGTTTGTTTACTATCTTACCAAAAAACTGTCCGATGACAATTGCGAAGTTA
>CALUKD010000019.1 GCA_944321125.1 Candidatus Butyricimonas faecavium
ATCCTTGTGTCCCCGGTTCGATTCCTGGTGGTACCACTGAAACAGAGAGAGTTACGAAAGTGACTCTCTTCTTTTTTACGGCTATTTTTAGGTGTTTTGAGCCTGATGTTTAAACCATGTTTAAACCAGAATTCAGACAGAGTACTTTTTCAACCTTTGAATATAACTATCCAAAAATAAAGACTTTAGCAAATAAATTATGAAAAAAGAAAAAGGTCGTGGACATAATTTACTTTATGCATAATTTCATTGACACGATCAAACCAATCATGAACATCAAGAACCTTCAAGTAATAAAATTCTTAAAAAATGGAAATAAACGAATGAAAATATACTTATTTTTGTCTTTGTGTAACGATCAAAACACATCTGATGAAGGTTCAAATAGAAGAAAGTTGGCAACAACGCTTGCAGGATGAATTTGACAAACCCTATTTCGAAAAATTAGTGGCATTTGTCAAGAGTGAATACAAGAAAGCTCATGTACTTCCTCCGGGACACCAAATATTTCATGTATTTAACGCCTGCCCTTTTGAAAAAGTAAAAATTGTCATTTTAGGACAAGATCCCTACCCTAATCCGGGCCAATATTACGGGGTATGTTTTTCCGTACCGGATGGGGTTGCCATTCCCGGATCTTTAGCTAACATTTTCAAAGAAATACACATGGACCTTGGAATTCCCATCCCAACTTCCGGAAATCTGGATCATTGGGTTTCCCAAGGGGTATTTCCCATGAACTCGGTACTTACGGTTCGAGCACATGAAACCGGATCTCATAGAGATAAAGGTTGGGAAATTTTTACTGATGCTGTTATCAAAAAATTAAGCGACGAACGGGAAAACTTGGTTTTCATGTTATGGGGAAATTATGCCAAAGAAAAAATGTCTCTGATTGACACACGCAAACATCTTGTGTTAACCACCGTACACCCATCTCCCCGTTCTGCAGAGCATGGTTTCTTCGGTTGTAAACATTTCAGCAAAGCCAATGCCTTTTTACGCAGTAAAGGTATTCAAGAAATCAACTGGTAATTGATTCTCGTTCACCTCAATAACAAAGCGTATTAGAAAACCTTGTTCAGTCCCCTCAAATAAATTTTTCAACTATATAAAGAAGTAAAGATTAGACAAAAAAATGAGAGAGCCATCTCCGTTTCGGACACAACTCTCTCACCTTTTAATCATATCATTTAATTTAAAACGAGATTCCCTTGAGGATCAATCTCTACACTCATGTCTACTGAATGTTCTTTTTGTAAAACGAAATGGTACACCTCACTACCGGAAGCATATTCGATGTATTGTACACTAGCGATAGAAAAACTATTATATGCTTCGCCCTTCAACACGTCAAGCACAACTTGAGGCACATCATTTTTCAACACCGGCCAAGAAGTCTTCAGCCAACCGTTATCCCGGTCAAATAAAACTTCTTTCACCAAGCTGTTATCCAGAATACCAACTTCCAACATACCATCCTGCCAGCGGTCAACCGTAACAATCCAAGCCTTTGGATATTGTTTAGTAATGAAATTATTCACCGCTACCGGTAAAGTAGAAGCCTCTTCATTTACCTCCTTCACCAGCTCTCCCTTCTCATTGAAATAAATCAACATTTCTTCGTTTCCCTTCTCTATCTCTAAGCGGTACACCGTGGGCATATTCAGACGTTCCAATACATCAGTATCTTCCACTTTCCAAGTGCTATACATACTTTCATTGAAACCTGTCTTCACCTCTGCCGGAAGATTGGCAAACAGAACATCTGTTTCCGTCATCATCCATTGACCGGATTGGTCAAACCAAACATCCACTTCCTGACCGTTCTGATGAAATTCCGCTTTTTCATACTCTCCTTTTTTCTCCCAGCTCACAGCCACGGCATTCGGGAACTTCGCCTCAAAAGCGGCCACAACACTTTGTCCGGGGGTATACCCCTTATCATCATCGTCATCATCATGACAAGCTGCAAAAACAAATAATAATGCAACCCATAACATCACCATTAAAATTCTTCCTCTCATAATCTCTTTGAAATTTATCTGTTTAACAATCCTATTCCTTGATATTCATTCTAACGAGAAAAAGAAAAGAAAGTTTCCGATGAAAAATTTCTTCGTAAAAGAATAACCTACTTTTAGAATACGTACTTTTGCACCGGAGAAAGAAAAGTCATGAATACAAGTCAAGTAATTATCACACCAAAGAATATAACCAAGGACCGCAAGATCTCTATTTGTGTCTTTCTGTCCGGATTCTCCTGTTTTGCCCAATTATACTATTTTCAGCCTCTTCTGCCCGATCTGGCCCAAGAATTCGGCTTATCAGCCAGTCATAGTAGTCTAGCTATATCATTCTCCACGTTAGGAATGGTAGTCGGATTATTCACGGCAATGTTCGTGGCAGACACAATTTCAAGAAAGAAACTGATCAGCGCAGCTCTATTATCGTCAGCTGTCTTTTCGGTTGTCTGCTCTTATTCACCTTCCTTCTTCTTGTTGGTAGCATTAAGCACCTTGAAAGGGTTCTTGTTATCGGGAGCTACTTCTGTGTCATTAGCTTATATATCTGAAGAAGTACAACCTCAGAATAAAGGAAAAATCACCGGACTTTACATTGCCGGAAACGCCTTAGGGGGAATGGGAGGACGAGTAATTTCTTCCTATCTCAGTAGTGAATTCTCGTGGCGTGTTGCTTCTGTTTCCATCGGAGTATTATGTGCCTTATTTGCCATATCATTCCTAATTTTCAGTCCCCGTTCCGTCAATTTCAAACCCAAACGAGAAAGTTTCAAATCGTTGATTGTTTCCAACCTCCACTTAATCGTTTCCGTAAAACTGATCCCGTTTTACCTGATCGGATCCCTCATGTTAGGGATATTTGTGAGTTTATACAACTACCTTGGTTTCTATTTGATAAAAGAACCATTCAATTTTCCTCCATACCTGATTCATTACATCTATTTCATGTATCTATTTGGAATATTCGGTTCAATCGCCACGGCAAAATTGACAGCCTTGTACAACCACTTCAAAATACTGAAAACGATCATTGCCCTTTCCGTGGCAGGGTTACTTTTACTGTACATTAACAACTTTTGGCTTGTCACTCTCGGCCTAGCTATTTTCACGTTCAACTTCTTTGTGGTACACGTGATCTGCAACCGAATTGTCAGTGACTACAATCTCCAGAAACGTTCGGTTACCATTTCCATCTACCTCCTATTCTATTACATGGGATCCAGTGTTTGGGGATCTGCCACCGGAGTCGTTCTCGACCACTTCGGCTGGCAATGGTTTATTGCCGGACTAATTCTACTTACGTTCATCCTGTATACCATAGCCTATAAAGGTTCAAAATTAATGGAAAACTAACTAAAATAGCTACCGGTTTGTGGTAGCTATTTTGGGCAAAATTCTTTCAATGGCTTACGTTGAAAAGAAAAAAATCATATTATTATTAACACTACAAAGATCAACAATTCCACCCTTCTCTACAATCCCTTATAATGGGGATATTTTCAATTAAAATATCACTCCACCTCATTAATATCGATGAGATTGTTTAAAATCGCATACACGGTAAGCCCAGAGACGGACTTAATCCCAGTTTTTCGGATGATATTTTTCCGGTGAGTAATCACCGTGTGTACCGATATATGATGCAAATCCGCAATCTCTTTGTTAATCTTCCCTTTAGCCAAGGAAATCAAAATCTCTTTCTCCCGTTCGGAAAGTTCATTCTTATCAAGCAAATCAGCCGGAGCATTCAATGCATCGATTGAATGTAGCAATTTCTGAGCGATCTTATCACCATCATCGGCAATATCGATTGTCGTGTGATATTGTTTCAGAATCTCAGGATCAATATACTGATACACTAATGCCACAAAAGCCGTGTCCTTCACCCCTTCAAACAACTCTTCCAGATGCTGCCGTTTCTTCAACTCCACAGCCGAGGGATTTATGATTATAATATCCGGATTCAAATGATTAATCCTTTCCAGACAATGAAAACAGTCTGCAATAACCGCTACAACCTCAAACTCATTTCTCATTTCGATCAACTTCTTCAGTCCGGTTGAAATAATCATGGACGGCTCAATAATAACAATCTTGTAACTTTTATTATTGTTTTGCATACCGTTGCTCTAATTTCATTACTAAAGGAACGAGTATTTTATCCTCGATTAAAGAATGTTTGCTCAAATCTTCTTCTAAAGCAAAAATACCGAATAACACCCGGATACGCATATCCGACAACGTGTCTCCCGGTAAATACTTCATGATGATATTCTTCAAATCATTCAATTTATCATCAATATTACTATGATTCTCCCGGAATACCCCGATCTCATAGTCTCCCGGACGAGCTCCTTTCACCATATTCGAGATATAAGGGAAAACCGTCATTTCCTCATAATCAAAATGGCGAATCACCTCATTCTTATATTCATTGAAAAAAAGATTCAATATTTGCTGATGTTGCTGTTCACATCCTTCAGAAATCTCTTTCAATTGTTCTTGGATAGAAAACATTCTATTTTCCAAATAATAAGAATGAGAATTTTTCAAGTAAGCGATCAACTGGTCCACGTCCGTACCTATATCCTCGATCTCTTTCTCCGTTGGCAGGTATTGCTCGTTACTATACACATTACAAATCATCAAAAATAACGTACACGAAACATGGTTCGCTTCGCAACATTCCCAGACCGTTTTATCCCCAAATCCTAGATTTATTCCAAACCGATGTAACAGTAATAATAGTGAATAATCGGCATGAATGACATCCGCCAGTTTCATATCCGCGGAAAATAGATGTGACTTCATATCCTTATTTTTACCGCAAATATTGGAAATAATTGACTCAACACCAAGTTTATTCATTAGTTTATAGAATTATTTATGATATTTCAAGTTTTCAAAATTACAAATACACTATGAAAACACACATCCTCAAAATCGGGTAAAAACACGTTATCCACTCCCTAATTATAGGGAGTGGATAACACATTAAATTTTACTTTTCAATTATACCAAATACCGATTATTCGTCTCTCCTGCCTGTATCGGATAAATCAACACAAAACTATTCGACTGGAAGTATTTATTCAAATAACTGGGAATCCGGCTCATATTGGCATGGTAAGACAATCTCTCCCTACGACTCATTACCACCCACAAGGTATCATCACTCTTTATCTCCCGAGACATGATCAGAAAATCGTCCCAATCATCAAAGGATGAAAACTCCGCTTCGATCGGCCTTTTTTTGTACATCCCTTTCAGATACACCATCGTGTCTTCTGACGCATAAAACACGGCCTTCGCACCCGAATTGTGGATAATATTCCATATTTTATTCACCCACATCGGGAAACCCACTTCTTTTTCCGCCCGAGCCGGCACCACCACCAAATGACGTTTCACCGTGGCAATAGGTTGAATCGGACGATAAATTAGCGTGGTCACGTTACTTTGTCCTAAAATTGTCTCGGTCATATTCCCCAAGAAGGAAGACACGACACCCTTTCCCTGGTGTAACCCTAAAACTAAATCCGTAATACCCTGTTCTTTAATCACACTGATAATAGCATTCGCCACGTTCAGATCATACCGCAGTAAATCCTGCAACACATTATCTGTGGCAGAAGCCGTCGAGACCGCCATATTTAACAGCTTTTTGGATTGCTTGAAAGCCTTATCATCCGATGCCTGATTATTAATTACATTCAAGGCAAAAAGTCCGTTTTTATTCTTCTTCGATTTAATCGCTGTACTCAAATTCACCAATTCAGGCACGTTCTTCTCGTAGGACACCGGAATCAATATGCGTTCCTGATGTTCCCCCGTACCCTCTTTTTCTTCCGACACATCATTCATAGCGATATTATGCGCTCCTTTTTGTGCAGAAAAAGATGCAATCGTACAAGTTACTAAAATCATCAAAATCGTACCATTCAATACACTCTCGTTCAACAGACGAATCGGTTCTCCCGTCGGAGTTTCTCCCAAAATCACATTATACCCCACCATCACCGCTGCCAAAGTAGCCGCTGCCTGTGCATTACTCAATCCGAAAATCACCCGTCGCTGATCCTCCGACATACGGAATGTCTTCTGCGTGAGCCAAGCCGCTATAAATTTAGCCACAGTAGCCACCACGATCATCACCGCACCCACTTTAATCGTATCCCAATTAATGAAGAAGGCCCGATAATCAATCAACATTCCGACACCTATCAAAAAGAAAGGAATAAAGATCGCATTCCCCACGAACTCCACCCGATTCATCAAAGGAGAAGTCGAAGGAATCAAACGATTCAACGCCATCCCTGCAAGGAAAGCCCCGATAATAGACTCCAATCCCGCCAACTCTGCCAAATAAGCTCCCAAGAAGACCATAACCAGCACGAATATATACTGCGACACGTTATCCTCACACCGTTTGAAAAACCAACGTCCCACGATTGGAAACACGATCATCACAAATGCAAAAAAGAGTACGATCGCTCCCCCTAACCTGTACCAGAACCAATCGTCCACCTCCCCCACGGACATCTCCACGATCACCGTCAACACTAACAGAGCCAACGTGTCCGTGATCATTGTTCCACCCACAGTAATTCCCACTGCCTTATCCTTCGTGATCCCCAATTTACTGATAATCGGGTAAACAATCAATGTGTGAGAAGCAAACATACTTGCCAACAAAATGGAAGTCAACATAGAGAAATTCAATACGTAAATCCCGACAACCGTACCCAATGCCATCGGAACCAAAAACGTGTACAGACCAAAAGTCAAACTCTTCCATTTATTCTTTTTAAAATCCCCCAGATCAATCTCCAATCCTGCCAAGAACATGATATACAAAAGCCCGGCTGTTCCCGAAAGAATAATGCTGCTATCCCGTAGCACTAGGTTAAAACCATTCGGACCGATAATAGCTCCGGCAATAATCAATCCCAACAAATGGGGAATCCTTAATTTATTTAACAATAATGGAGCCGCTAGAATAATTACCAAAATTAATAGAAATTTCAAAACCGGATCCGTCAACGGCAAAGTTATTGAGGCTAATGTTATTTGCAACATAAATATCATCATTATTTATTATTTCCGTATTCCAGCATCTGAGCCAAAAAATCCGTCGGGTATTCTATTTTCACATCAACTACCACCCCCTCTTCTTCCATCAATCTATATCTCGGATTAACAAATCCTGCATAAGGAGCCACGTTCAGTTTTTGATAACGTTCCAATACTTCTTGATGCAACACGGGATCTATCCGTACTCCGTAATTTTCGATCAAATTCCGAGCCCCCACAAAATCACCTTCCGACTTTACCCGTTGTACCTCGGCCAGTAACTTCCCGAACAACTTCCGCAAAGCCTCGTAGTCCCGGATCGTAAAATAAGTCTTTCCATCCCGACTCACCCGTTCGATCACGTTAGTCTCTTTACCTTTTTCGTAAACCCAAGAAGCTATCAACTGACGATTACGCATGTGCGACTCTTCCAAATTATTTCCTAACTTCACCCGGGTCAACTGAACCATCAATCCATTACGGATATAATTACAATATTCACTCTTTGCCACATCCAACGAGGGAATTACTCCCAATTCCACCAGTTTCGGATCCATCACGTAATACAAGGCAAATAAATCTGCACGGGCCTCTTCTATCGTGGAATAATAATTTTTCAGCGCTTCCTGTCCCACACCGGGTAACATCTTTCCTGAACCGTGCCCCAAACATTCATGCAAATCAGTATGCACGTTCCCTCCAACATACCCGTACGTTCTCACCAGTTCCTTCTCCTCATCCGAATAAGCAAACTCATCTAATATTCCTGAATTCAGAGAAACACGGTCATAAGCATATGTAATATTATCCAAAGTTACCGACTTACTACCATAACGCTCCCGAATCCATTCGGCATTCGGCAAATTAATTCCGATCGGTGTTGCCGGATGACAATCTCCACCCAGCATAGCAGCTTGTACAACTCTAGCCGTAATACCAACCACCTCATTCTTTTTGAAACGTTCGTCAATCGGGGCATTCTGCTCAAACCACATAGCATTATCTGCTAACTTGCGTGTACGTTCGCAGGCCTCCTTGTCCATAATCTGAACCACGGATTCCCAACTGGCCTTGTACGCCAACGGATCCCCATACACTTCTATAAAACCGTTGATAAAATCTATCGGAGCAGCTACTTCTTTCACCCATTCAATAGAATAACGATCAAACAAGGACAAATCACCTGTCTCGTAATACCGGATCAACAATTCAATCACCTCTCTCTGATGATCATTACAAACATATTCCGCCGCTTTCTTCAAATGTTCCACAATACGGCGAATCTCTTTCCCATATTTTCCCCCGGCAAACCAAACCTGTTCTTGCAACTGTCCTTTTTCATCACGTACCAGAGTTGAATTTAATCCCCAAGAAAGCAATGCATTCTCTTTTTTCTTCTCCCCATAGAATTTTTCTACTTCTTCCTGTGTCACTCCTTCGTAATAATGGTTGGCAGAAACCTTCACCAAATCCTTCCCCTCGTCCAGCACTACCCGCTTAGCCATATATTCCGGATCAAAAATAACACGTTCCACTTCCCCGTACAACTGTTCTGCTCCCACTTCCCGAAGAAGAGATCTAAAATATTCGGGAGTAAATGAAGGAATAAACTTCTCCATCGAATAATGATGATGTATCCCATTAGCAAAAAACACTTTTTTAGCATACACTAGGAAAGCCTGAAACTCCTCCGTTTGCCGGTTTCCCCGATATGCCCGAAGAATCTTTTCCAAAGCTTCCCGTACCCGAAGATTATATTTATTATTCTGATCCCAAAGAATATCTCTTCCGGCTAAAGCCGCCTGACTCAAATAATAAACAAATAACTTTTCCCGCAATGACAATCCTTCAAAAGCAGGGACGTCATAACGCAATATCTTTATATCATCAAACTGTTCTAATAAATACACTTGCTCTTTCATTTTGTTCCTCCTGATTCTGATGTTCCATGTCCACTGATTTTCAACGAATCATATATTCGACGCACAACGCCTCTAGCTGTGTCATCTCCTTTTTTATTACTGGAAATAAATTGATAAAGTTTCAATCCGGTCGTGTATAAAGTAACCTTAAATTCATATTCCGTTCCTCTTTGCACGTATGTTCCTTGCATAACGACTCCACTCAAATCTCCCTCCTCCACGTAAGCGATATCATTTTTCAAATCGAACACTCTGGGTTGATTCTTCAACTGATTCAATCTTTCATTCACAGCTTTCTCTAAATCAACCTGCCCGACTTCAGGAGCGTACTCGGTATATAAATACGTAAATTCCAAATCATCTCCCTCATAACTAAAAGTTTGCATCTCTTTTACTAAAGAACGTACCTCTTCGGGCAACTCATCCGTTACATTCCCCTCAGACTTCATAGCCTTGGGTGTTGCAAGAGACAGGCCTCCCGCATATGTCCCCGTGTACCACGCCTGCTCCAACACCGGAGTATCATTATCTCCGCTCAACTCGTCATAACCATCCTTCATCCCGTTTAAAACAAGCACAACCATCAATATCACCAAAATTCCCCCGATACCCCCGGCAATCAATCCCTTTTTATTCCCCCTCTTCCTAGTCGGTTTCATCATATCCCCCTTCTTCACCTGTTCTTCCGTCAAGCATACTTCTCGTTGAAAATCCTCGAATGACTTCTCTGGATGTTTCACTTTCCAATCCTTAAAATTATCCTCCAGTTTCCGGTTACACAAACCACATACTACCAAGTATTCAGACTTCACCTCATTCAGGTGATTACAATGTTTACATTTCAAATAATACATCTCTCACTCGTTATGATTAAATCGTTCCAATATCTGAGCCGAAGCCTTAATCGAACGCTTGTACCAAGCAAACAAAACCTGATAACGTTCCTCCTCCGGTAAATGCCAATCTATATCTGTCTGTCGCAAACGCTGTACCACGCTATACATCAGTAAAGCAGCACATACGCTCACGTTATAACTCTCCGTAAAACCATACATGGGCACCTTCACAAACTCGTCAGCCCTCGACAACACGTCATCCGACAATCCTGTCAGCTCCGTCCCCATGAAAAAAGCCATTTTCCCCCGATAAAGGTCAATATCATCAATAAAAGCATCCCGTTCATGCGGAGTCGTTGCCACGATACGGTACCCTTGTGATTTCAACATCTCAATCGTCTCCACCGTGTTATTCACCCTCTTCCGGTGCCGATGAACCGTTAACCAGTCTGCAGCTCCCATAGAAATTTCGGAATTATCCGTGAAAGAATTCATATTTTCAATTACATGTACATTTTGAATTCCAAAACAATCACATGAACGTAACACGGCACTACAATTATGTTGCTGGTAAAAATCTTCAAGCACCATTGTGACATAACTCGTCCGTTCCTCAATTAACCGACGGAACAACTCATTTTTATAATCCGTCACAAACTCGCTTAGATACTCAACCTGTTCTTTTACAGTATGCATAATACTATTTTGAGGAGACTTTGTCATGTTAAAAGTTACATCTTTACAAGTTACAAGCTCATTCTTCCCCCGTTTTCACAACTCGCAACCGGAAAACCTGTAACCAACAACTTATTGGTGAACAAAAAAAGGGTGTCTCAAAACACCCCCTTTTAAATTTCTTAAATGGTAATTATAGTTGGCCTTCTAATTCAGCACCAGCTTTAAACCTCACCACCTTCTTTGCCGGAATTTGGATTGTTTTCCCAGTTTGCGGATTTCTACCTGCTCTTGCACTTCTTTCAGATACAGAGAAAGATCCGAAACCAACCAATGCCACTTTTTCATCTTTTTTCAAAGATTCTCCGACCGTAGCTACAAAAGCCTCTAATGCTTTTTTAGAATCTGCTTTTGTCAAACCAGCTTTCTCAGCAATTGCGTCAATTAATTGAGCTTTATTCATAATAGACAGTTTTAGGATTAGAACTAATAAATTCTTTATACATTCGCAAATGTAGATATTTTCTTGATGAATGCAAATTTTTTATCAAAAAAACAAAGTCTCTTTAACACATTCTGTTATAACCAGTCACTACCCCTTTTGTTTCTTAACATATCGCCTCTGCACAGCCTTCTCCATCCATTGCGGCAGAGACAATTCCTCCGGCATACCCGGCCCCTTCCCCGCAAGGATATAACCCAACAATTTCCGGGTGTACCATTTTTTCCGTTTCCCTCGGTATTCTCAATGGAGAAGAAGTTCGACTCTCCACGCCCAACAGAAGGGCTTCCTCTGTGACAAAACCTCGTGCCTTTTTCCCGAACTGCTCCAACCCGGCACAAAGACGTTGGTAAATGACTTTAGGCAACCATTCTTGAAAAGAAGTTGCCCGTATCCCCGGTTTGTAAGAACTTTTGGGTAAATTTTCACTTAAATGTCCTCTCAAAAAATGAGTCAGCCTCTGAACTGGAGCACATAAATTCTTTCCCCCCTGTTCCCAAGCCGCCCGTTCCAAATCCTCTTGAAATTCCATTCCGGCAAACAAACCTCTATATTGCATTCCATTCAGTTCACTCTCCCCGATCGAAGTCACCATCGCTGAATTTGCCCATGCCGTATTTCTACCGGATGCCGACATTCCGTTCACCACCTGTTGTTCCGGTCCTGTACAAGCTGGAACAACGACCCCTCCGGGACACATGCAAAATGAATATACTCCCCTCCCGTCAACATTCGTCACGAAACTATACTCGGCTGCAGGCAAAAAATCACCCCGCCCTTGCGAGTTATGGTACTGGATTCGGTCTATCAGCTCCTGCGGATGTTCTAAGCGAAGCCCCACGGCAAAATCCTTCGGGAGCATCAACACAGACCGGGCCCGTAACATCCGGTACACGTCACGGGCAGAATGTCCCGTGGCAAGAATAACGTGTTCTGCCCGAATTTCCTGATCGCCAACCACAACCCCTTTTACCCGGTTTTGTTCTATAATAATATCTCTCACTCGACTATTGAAACGCACTTCTCCACCATACTTCTCGATCGTCTTACGCATATTCACAATCACTTGAGGCAATTTATCCGTACCGATATGCGGATGTGCATCAATCAATATATTAGGATTCGCCCCGTGATAAACCAAAATTTCCAAAATTCGATCCACGTTCCCTCGTTTCTTCGAACGAGTAAACAATTTACCATCTGAAAACGTCCCGGCACCTCCTTCCCCGAAACCATAGTTCGAATCTTCATTCGCAACTCCGGTTTTATATAAACGATTCAAATCCTGCTTCCGTTCTTCCACACACTTCCCTCTCTCCAAAATAATAGGCCTCTTCCCTAACTCGATCAGCCGTAAGGCTGCAAACAGACCAGCTGGTCCAGCACCCACCACAACCACCGTCTCGGCAAACGAAACATCCCGGTATTGAGGTACAAATACTCGTTCTTTCTGTTCCACCCGATCCAAATGTACACCGACTTTCAGTTGAATAACAACCTTGCGTTGACGAGCATCTATCGATTTTCGTAAAATCTCCACATGCACGATTCTCTCTTTACCCACGTGCAACACCTTTGCCAACAGTTCGTTAACAATCTCCCGATCATGTGCCTCTTCCGGCGTAATTCTCAATTCTATCTCTTTATACATAATATGGTGGCTTCGCCACGTTATAGGTTACAAGCTACAAGTTCAAAGCTATCCGTCCGGTAATCAACCCGCAACTTGTAACCCGTAACTTGCAACTCTTATTTAGTGCGAAAATAAGAAAAAAATCATACCTTCGCACGACAGATTTAAACAATAATTACTATGAACAAGATAGCATTAATTACAGGGGCCACTTCCGGGATCGGAAAGGCAACAGCAACCAAATTGGCCGAAATCGGGTATAATATCATTATCACCGGACGCCGGGGCGACCGTCTGACCGCACTGGAAGACGAATTAAAAGCAAAAGGCATTAAAGTATTGGCCCTTCAATTCGATGTTCGTAACCAAGAGGAAGTCCACAACGCGATTAGCAACCTACCGGCAGAGTGGAAAAATATAGATATTCTAGTCAATAACGCAGGTCTTGCCGTGGGAACTTCTCCTATCCAAGACGGAATTCTGGATGACTGGGAACGCATGATCGATACCAACGTGAAAGGTCTTCTTTACATCACCCACGAAGTAGCTCCCTTGATGATTAAAAATGAAAAAGGGCACATCGTCAATATCGCTTCCGTGGCAGGCAAAGAAGTTTATCCCGGTGGAAATGTATACTGTGCCACCAAACACGCCGTGGATGCCCTTTCTAAAGCTATGCGCATCGACATGCTGAAACATAACATCAAGGTAACCAACATCGCTCCGGGAATGGTTGAAACCGAATTTTCAGTAGTTCGCTACAAAGGTGACCAACAAGCCGCTGACAACGTATACAAGGGAATTACCCCCCTCACGGGAGAAGACATCGCTGACACGATCGTGTTTGCCGTGACTCGTCCGGCTCATATCTGCTTGAATGACATTCAAATCATGCCCACGGCTCAAGCTAGTTCCAGAGACGTGAACAGAAAATAACAAAATACTCATTGTGTCATTCTCATAGATTTTGTCATATAAAATAAGAAGGAAATGCACTATGCGAGCATAACAAACAAATATACTCTCATAGTGCATTTTTATTGTCCTTGCCCCTTAAAGCCCTTCATTTATCACTCTTTTCCCCGTCCACGACAACAAAACCCTGCCGCAACGTATTCCCCTTCGCGTCCACTAGATAAAGAGTATGTCGTCCGGGAGCCACGTTCACCTCTAACTGGTGATGATAACGAGTAGTTCCTAAAAATTGATCATCAATATGCCAGTAGACCAACGTGGAAGGTTCCCGGTGAGCCATCTCAAACACCACACCACGCACCATACCCCCTAAATCTTTGGGAATAAACACTCGCAATCCCCTCTGCGGATAAATCATTTCCATCACATCATCCTGCCCTCGCTGGCAATCGGCACGGTAAGGCGGTAATTTCTTGTAATCCGAATGTGTACGGGCATAATACCACTCCTGCACGGGAGACAACACGAACCAAGGTTCTATCTTCATGCGTGATACGGATTCACATTCCGAATCTACTCTAAATTTACCCGTCCAGTCAAGATTTACTAGCCGATGATAAGGACAAACCTCTGTTTTCTCTCCGGATCGAGCAACATAGACAGTATTCGTCTCCGGACATATCGAGGATGCCCGATACCCGCTCTTACAACAAACGGCAATCGCTGACAATTCCTCACGCGGCATATAAAAACGGGCATCCGTTCTTACTAAAGAGGCTACCTCAAACAAAATCGGTGCGGCAGCCCGTACCCCAATCAGTCCGGGACGTCCCTCGCCATCCGCGTTACCAACCCACACCCCGATCACGTACTCCGGATTCACTCCCACAGCCCAAGCATCTCGAAAACCAAAACTCGTTCCCGTTTTCCAAGAAAGATTCATCGAAGAAGCAAAATTCTTCCATCCTGACTCCAAATCCGGTCGTTCCACATCCTGCAAAGCTTTAAGAGTAAGCCATACTGCAGCAGCATTAACCACGTTACTTTGCACCTCGACACTATCCACCTGTTCATCCGCCCAAAGCCGTAAACGCCGGAATTCATGATCAAAACTCACCCCATCACACTCGTTATAGTGCCTCAAAGTTGAAGCCATTCCCCCATACATATTACATAAATCCCACAACTTACACTCGGCCCCTCCCAAAATAAGACTCAACCCATAATTCTCCGCCTTCCGATTTAAGGTCGTGATCCCCATCTTTTTCAAATCATCATAGAAATGCTCCACCCCGTACTCCCGCAGCAAACGCACGAAAGGAATATTCAATGACATCGCCAACGCTTTATCCGCGGGAACAACTCCTTGGAAATCTTTGTTAAAATTCGAGGGAACATACCCCCCGAAACGAGATGGTACGTCCGACACGATCGTCCCCGGTAAGATATACCCGGATTGCTGCATCAACGCATACAAAGCCGGCTTCAAAATACTCCCGGAACTACGATTAGCCATGATAATATCTACTTGATTTCCACCGTCGTCACGTACCTTAGGCCCGTTTCCCACGTAAGCTCTCACCTGACCGGTCGGAATATGCGCTACCAATACAGCTGCATTATAAATATGATTGTGTTTCAAGACATCAATATGCCGCCTTACGATCCCGTTCACCTGTTCTTGCAACCGGGAATCAATAAATGTTTGGCTAATCTTCCCTCGACGTTGCCCGTAGGCCCTCGCCAATAAATGAGGGGCGATACATTCCGGACTATATACCTGACCGGGTAAAGGTTCCGCCATCGCCATTTCCAAATCTCCCTGATCAAAATATCCCTGTTTATGAAGTTCTCGCAACAGAATATCCCGCTTTTCTTTCAAACTAGGCATATTCCTTCCCGGATACATCAAAGCCGGTGCATTCGGCAACACGGCAAGTAACGCTGCCTCTGCCCAACTCAATTCGTCTGGCTGACGATTAAAATACTTCAATGAAGCCGCCTGTATACCCACGATATTCCCACCAAAAGGTGCATGGTCCACGTACATATTCAGAATTTCCCATTTCGTGAAACTCTGTTCCAAACGGATCGCTAGCAACATTTCCAATATCTTCTCCGGAATCGTCCGAGGTGGATTACCACGTGACAAGCGAATCACCTGCATCGTCAACGTGCTTCCGCCACTCACCACCGAACCATTCCGTACATTCAACCACAACGCCCGCCCCACCGCCAACGGATCTACCCCGGGATGAGTCAAAAATCGCTTATCCTCGAAACACATCAAAGCGGCCATATATTTCATAGAAAGACGTCCTCTTCCCGACACCCGGTACTGTCCGTCACTTGCCACGGTCATACCCATAATCTCCCCCTCCCTATCTAAAATTACGGTCGAATAAGGCACGGTAAACAACGGGGTCGGCAGAAAATACCACCATCCTATCACCAAAGCGAGCAACACACTCCCCCCAATCCCTAACCTCAGGATCGGCCTTCGCATTGTTTCTCGCCCGACACGCATAATAAATTGATTACAGAGAGTAATCCTCTATATGAAATCCCCGCAAAAACTCTTCCGTCTTCATTCGCTTTTTCCCGGACAACTGTAACTCTTTTATCCGAATAATCCCCCCTTCCACCAACACATCCAGATAAGTTTTATTATCCGTTGACAAACCCACTTCTTTCCCATGCTCTTTCACGATTCTCTCTGTCTCGAAAATTTTCAAAGAAACGGCCTCCCCGGTCTTTTTGTTTCGGAACTCGGTCCACGCTGTCGGAAACGGAGAAAGTCCCCGTATATGATTAAAAACGGCATCCAAACCTAACCTCCAATCCACCTTCATATCTTCTTTGAATATTTTAGGTGCATGCTTGGGTTCTCGCCCGGCCAGCAAACCTGCTTGATCCTGTAACGGATAATCACCGGTACCCATAGCTTCCACCGTCTTTACCAGCAAATCGGCACCAGTGTACATTAATTGATCGTGCAACTCCCCAGCCGTCATATTCGGTCCGATCTCCACACTTTCCTGAAAAATCAAATTTCCTGTATCAATCTCATGTTTCAAAAGAAAAGTCGTCACCCCGCTACAAGTTTCCCCGTTCATTATCGCCCAGTTAATCGGGGCCGCTCCCCGGTAGTCCGGCAACAGCGAAGCATGTAAATTAACCGTTCCCAACGGGGGCATATTCCAAACCACTTCAGGCAACATCTTGAATGCCACCACAAGCTGCAAATCCGCTTGAAAAGCCCTCAATTCCTCCAAAAACCGTTCATCCCGGAAACGCTCCGGCTGTAACACGGGAATTCCCCTCTCCACGGCAAATTTCTTCACGGGAGACTCTTGAATCTTTTGTCCCCTTCCTGCTGGTTTATCCGGATTGGTCACGACAACCACGACTTGATGTCCGGCCTCCAGCAACTTCTGTAACGGATACACCGCAAAATCCGGCGTTCCCATGTACACGATTCTTAATTCACGCATTCTTATCTTTCTTTTTAAAGAAACCGATAACCTTCTTAATGAAATTAGTATATGATTCACTACTCATGACAGCCGAATCCGTCATGGCCGTGTAAGTCAATATAGCACCTAGCGGCAATAGAACTACGGAAGAAATCCACATTCCCTGCCAAGGCTCCAACACCCCTTCCCGAGCCGCCCGTTCCCCCATCATCCAGATAATATAATACACAATGAACAGGAAAATCGAAACCACTACCGGAGCCCCCAATCCTCCTTTACGAATGATACCTCCTAATGGAGCTCCAATAAAAAAGAAAATAAAACAGGCAAACGATAATGTAAACTTCCTATGCCACTCGATATTATATTTACGGACAGACTCTTCATCCCGTTTATTGATAGACAAATCATTCATATGACTTGTTTGGGCTCCCCGGGCAAATTGCACGGCCTGATCGATCGTGTTTTTCCGCTCCTCCACATCAAAAGTCTGGTAAAGGCTATCCAAATTCCTAACAACCCCTCTCGTTTCTTCACGAATCACGCTATCCCGTTTGGGATTTCTGTCCTGTTTCTTCACGTAATTCTCCCGAAGCATATCGTGCGCTTTCCTTTGTTTCCGGCTGTCCAATCGTAGAGACAGGGCCGAAACCGTACTGTCTAACTGGGCTATATTCAACATCCCGTAGCTATTCTTGAATAAATCCTCATCTGTACGTTGCAAGTCCGTATCGCCCAACGGGATAATAAAATACTGCTTGTCAAACTGTACTCGCCGGAAAGGATAGGTTTTAGTATTATTCGACTTCAACCCCTCATCCGTATACGTGTAACCGTGATATAACTCCACTTCCATAAAACGCCCCGTCGGATCGGCCTCCATGATACCGGAATCTGCTATCGTCATCTCGTAATTACCCCTTCTATCCGTGTGGTTATAAATCAGCATATTGTACATCATCCCCGACTTCTTATCAATCTTGTCCACCTTGATGCTATACCCTTCTATATCATTGATAAACACCCCTTCCTTCAAGGACAATTCAGGCTTCTGCCGTTTTATATCGTAGAGCAAACTACTCGCTTTCAAGTTCGCATAAGGAAGCACGTTATTAGAAAAAAAGAAGGCCGCAATCGTAAAAATAACGATCAACACGATTAACGGTTTCATAATCCGGTACAACGAAATACCAGCCGCTTTCAACGCCGTCAACTCGTAATTTTCTCCCAAGCTACCAAATGTCATAATCGAAGCCAACAACACGGCCAACGGCAACCCCATCGGAACCAATGTCAATGACACGTAAAAAAGTAATTCTGAAATAACATGCCCTTCCAGTCCTTTTCCTACCAGATCATCAATATATCGCCACAAAAACTGCATGATCAAGACAAACATACTGATAAAAAAGGTGGCCACAAAAGGACCGACAAAGCTTTTAAGCATAAACAGGTGGAGCTTCTTCATTTTTAGCACCTTATATTGGTTTTCTTATTTTTCTACTTTACTCGTGATAAACGAATTCACAAAGATAGAAAAAAACTTTATCCGCCAACCGTGCGATGTAACATTTCGACCTGTTTATTCCATAATTCAATGGCATCCTCTTCCTCATCAGCATCCACAAAATCCGTGATGATCAAAGCGACCTCCTCCGTCAAAGGTTCTACGTGGAGCGAGAATTCAAAAAATTCTTCCTCATCATCCGCATCCAACCACTTGAAGCGTACGTAAGAATTTTTCTTCATATCCACCAACTCCGCTTCTTCACCAACACCATCCCACACAAACGTGAAGATATTTCCATCATGTTTCACATCATCGGAAAACCACTCCGCTAAACCGGGAGCAGTACTTAGACGGGAGAACAATATTGTTACCGACGATGAGAAAATGTACTCTAAATCGATTCTTTTCCTCATACTTCATTTCAATTTGCCCGACAATATATAAAAATTTTACCGGATATACAAGAAAAAAGAGACTTTAAAATGAAAACATTTCCGTTATTGCTGACCCCCAGAATCCTCAATCAACCGATCGCCTGCAAAACCGGACAACACGGTTTCTTTGAATTGTTTTTTCCAAACCTCATCCCGGCTTTCATCCACCCTCGAAAAACGAATAATTATATCTCCCACCGACATGGCATGCAAATCCGAGGCCGGATAATAAAAGTAATCCTCATCCTCTTTCGCTTCCACCAGAATATGCAAATCCACCAGTTCTTGCAACACGATACGCAACTTTCCTGTATTAATCTTCAACTCTTTGTTAATCATCCCCAAACTAGGGCCACCCCCTCCGTTCACGTACACTCTAGCCACGAATTTCATGATTTTCAGCGCACACTCCAGAGTTTCCATCCAAGCCGTATCCCCGAACAACTCGTTCTTGTACATGAAATGCCTGTTCCGGAAAATATAGCACAATTCCGTTCCCCACAACACGACACTCCAGCTTAACTGCAACCACACCAGCAACAACGGCAAGGCAGCCAACGTACCGTATATGGCACTGTAAGAACTCATGCCTATCTGGAAACGGATATAAAACCATTGAATGATCTGGTAAACCGTCCCGGCAATCATCGCCGCCACGAAAGCGTGCTTGAACTTCACCGGGGTTGCCGGCATGAACATATACAAGAAGATAAACAACATCCATACCAGCATATAGGGCAGTAACTTAATCAAAATTTGCAGGAAAGAACTGATTAACGGGAAATTCTCCTGCCAACCGGAACTCGTCATGAACAAATTCAGACTACTCACGAGAATCATCAGAATCGGGGCAATAAAAATAATCGAGAAATAATCCGTGAACATCCGCCGCAAACTTCGTCCCTTACGCACCCCCCAAATACGATTCATCGTCATTTCAGTACTATTCAACACTTTGATCACCGACCAAAGTAAAATCACAATACCAACTCCCGTGATTACCCCACCCTTGGCATGATCTATCGCCTTTGTAACATATCCCAGCAACTGTCCGGCGAACTCTTGGTTATCCCCCAACTGCATCATAAACTCTTTCTCCAACGCCTCCCGGGCACCAAACCCGGCAGCCAAGGCAAAAGCCAGCGCCATCAGTGGAATAAACGAAAGAATCGAGTAGAACGTAAGGGCTGAGGCCGAAATAGTACATGCATCCTTGATAAAACGATTGAAAGAAACCACAACAATGGACAATGCCTTTTGCAAGAATTCCGTGATCACGAAACGATTCCCGTAATCCCTGCGCAACACCATGTAATGATAATCCAAATCTAACAGGCAATCCATACGACGGAGTATCTCTCTTTTATATCGAAGCAACAAACTTACCCCTTTGTGCTCTTTCAATCTATTCATATTTCTTTCTTTGAAAATATTCGAGTTTCAAAGATACGAAAAACCCCGCAACTTTTGTTACGGGGCTTTTTAATATATTTTATTATTTTCCGATCAACTCTCTCACTTTCGTCTTTACCATCTCCGGGTCCGGGTTTACCGGGAACACCAAGTCTGGTTTCTGCATCACCGGGTTAAACTCTTTCTTGTAACGGGCAATTCCTCCCCCCGTGATATTCAACATGATCACGGCATCTTCCTCTACACGTTTTTCCCGGACACATTGCATCAAACTGGCTAAAGCAACCCCTGCCGCCGGCTCAATATCAATTCCTTCCAACTTCTCGAACAAAGCCTTAGCCTCCATAGCTTCTTCATTCGTCGCCAAGAACATATCTCCACCCGTTGCAACCAATGCATCATACAAACCTCCTTTCAAAGAGTAAGGAGGTTTACGATTTGACAACACCTTGGCACACATCTCTTTCACTTGCTCTCTAGCCATATTTTCATCCAATGCCAACAAAGCTCGGGAACCCGCTTTCCATGCATCGTACATCAACGTAAACGGCGCATTCTGAGAAACCATCAATTTCATCAAATGCGAACCGAAACGACCATCAGCAATAAACCGTTTGTTAGCCTCCCACGCGGCAATCGCCCCCGTCCCGCTACCCACGGCTTGGAAATAGTAATCCGGAATACGACCGATAGTTTCCACGGCTGACAACACGGTTGTTCCCATCCCATCGCGGCGAGCCACGTTCTTAGCCCCACCTTCAGGATAGAAAAACTCCATCTCGCATATGATATTAGATAGATGAATCGCGTCAAAATAATCACATCCTGAAGCCGCACAAACCAATTTCACGCAATCATTCCACGGCCCATCCGCCCAAATTGCCTCCAAATTATCTTCCGGCACACACAATAACAACGGTATACGATTCTCCGAGCATACACGCCCGAAAGCCCTCGCCGTATTTCCGGCAGAAGCCACCACCATAATCTTGTCATTAAAAGCGTTATTCCGCGCACACACGGAAAATGCTTCACACTCCTTGAAAGATCCGGTCTTCATCACGGCATTTCGCTCCGGCCAATAACCATTAAACGTTATGTACAAATTGGACAGGCCCAAATATTCAGCCAATCCCTCACTCTTGTAAGTCACAGGAGCCCCCGAACCTTCCAATGTCCGGCAAATAGGCATCCAGTTGGCATACCTGTAAATACCGGGCAGATCATTTCTCACTTCGAATTGACGTTTTGCATAATTTGCATAGATCAAAGCCGCACCATCCTTACGGGGACATTCCAACTCCCACTCCTTATCTTCAAAAGTAGTCCCGCAACATGCTGACTCTAAATGATAACTTGTCATAAATTCTTTCCTTGAATTGTACATTTCTTTATATGTACAAAAATAAAATATTCAGACCTACCATAATAGAGTATAAATACCACTTTTAAGACAAAAGTTAAAAAATAAAAGATAAAAACATCACCAAAATTCCAGCCCTCCACAATTTTTAGTTTTTAGCTTTTATCTTTCAACATCCCCACGTATTCCGGCACGGTCAACCTCATAATGTCCCTCTCCGAGATACGGCTCCCGAAGAAATTGCGATAACGTTCCGCTTCGGCCTCCACGCGAGGATTATTAGGATAAAGGACAACCTGTATTTCCGCATTCGGGCGAATCATTCGGGCGAGCAACTGCCTGATTTCAAAATCGGCAGCAGGTAAAGAATAGCCGATAAATACGATCCTTGTTGCCTCCGATAACTCGATCGCTGCATTCTGCCAGACCAATTTAATCTGGATATTACTTAAATTCTTCAAATAAGTAGGTAACAACAAATTACTCTGTAACTTGATCGAATTAATTTCCGGCATCCCGTAATTCTTTCGACAATGGCGGCAGTATGCGGCTTTCATGATCTCGATTTCCTCGCCAAACCGGACGTACATACGTTGACACATGGGACATTGAAACCAATTCATCGACCCATGTAACTTTAACAATTTAATATTATACCCGCCATATCCCACGGCAAGCAACCCCGGTTTAATCGTGTCATCATTCGCTTCCCAAGAACTCACGTAACAACAGTAGTCCACCACGCTTAACTTTTCCGGATGCCCATTCTCAATCGCCCGTTTCAAAGCATGATCAAACATCACATCCCAATTTGTCGTGATCACGGCTACCCGGTCCACCCCGTCTATCATTCGCTGCCGGGCAATTTGATTTATGTATGCCGCAAACTCATCTATATAATCACAGCAAGCCCGGTTTTTCTGGAAACTATAGTTCACAGCAGCTCCCATCAGCGCGTTAAACTCTTCCCGTAGCTCCACCAATCCCCTAGCACTGTAACGTCCAATAGAAAGTCCGTCCCAGATACAACGGTCTATCGGCGTGAATATATCCTCTAATTGCACACTGCAATAGTGATCCTCATAAATATGTAACTCTTCTTTCAGAAAGCCGATAAAGTTATTCTTGGCTTTAATCAAACGCTCGTTATTCCGTGTAAAATCCTCATCCAAAATGGTCTTGATGATTTCGTTCTGAACCAGACCTCCCGCTTCTTTAGAAAAACCCGACCCCAAGAAATAAACCGTTTTCCCCATATATCGCACTTCATTTTTATATCTCCACAAAAATAACATTTATTACTTTCAAAAAAATGACATTCCTGTTAATTTCTCTCTCCTTTATCTACAATCTTCCTACCCGACCATCTCCCCTATATCCCGAGAACACCCTATCAAGTTCCAATGAAATCCCGTTGAAGAAAGGGATCAACTTCGGTACACTTTCGAATCATCTTCGGTACAAAGACCTTCGGGAGCGAAAATGTAACGTCTTTGATCCGTGATTGCTCCAAAGATAAAAGAGCTCTACCCTAAAAATACACCATGTCAACTCATAAAGGTGATCGAACGAGGACAGATCGAGAACTTTGCTCGTTACCTGTCGAACGTAGCCAATCCGAAACCGTTTCGAGATCACCTGGCACGGGATGACGAAGGAATTTGAGCATAAAACAATGTTTTTTTCTTTTTGTTGCAAAATCGCATATAATTCCAAAATTAATTATACATTTGTAGTGATCGACATAACGCAAGGGCGGGGAAACCTGCCAATCCATGACAGGCATTTTTTATGCCTGCTATTTCCATACGGCGGTTTCGTACCCCCGTGAGGAGTGTCAATGCACCCTCGGCCCTTGCGGTGTCGATCAACGGGACAGGCGGAACCGTCTTTTTTCTGCCTCCACTAATACAGCATATCATGGATAATTTGTCCCCCGTGACCCCCATCGTAAAAGGGAATAATTCCAAGAAAAGTTATTGTATCGTTACAGGCAACCGATTACTGCATGGAATCTCTAGGCTCCAACTTGAAAAGCTACAACACAGGATTGAATTATTCCGGGCGAAAGAAAAGACAGCACGTAAAAGGATGAAAGAAGATCGCAAAGATTTTTGGTTCTCCATAGAAATGAACATGAATCTTGGAGAAACGAGCGATGACCTAAAAACTCATTATTACATATTTTCTTCTGCCGGAAAGATTCAGGGTATCACTTATTCACAGGTAAAGGCTCTTTCCGACGCGCTTCACACTTTTTTAAAGGATAACACTCAGCGGTTACGTCTTCGGCATATTGATAATTCGACGTGGATACACGAACAACGGGAAAATTTCTTGATAGAGATACGCGAAGACGAATTAACGGGTAAACACGGAAACTTACTTGATAACAACATCGATGTTTCAAAGGAAATCAATCATGGTTGCTGGGATGTTAAACCTACATTTTACTACACGCTATATATTAACGGACAGGGATCGAACAAATTATCTCCCCCCGAGTTTGAAAGATTTGAAAAAATACTGGCTGATTTTTTACGAGAAAACAAATAATTTAATAACAATCAAAAAATGAAATACCATGAAAAATAATAATATTCCCACTTGTGCCATGCGTCAAGACGCCCCCGGGCAGAGTTACTATTTAGAACTCGGGAGAGAAACCATTCACGGTTTATCCCTTGAGGATTTAGAATCCCTTTATGAAACAATCGAAGATTATTGGAATAGAGAAGACGAAATTCCTATGGCAAACGAGGAGTTATCTTCTGATTTGGGACAATATTCCATGATTCAAAAAACAACAACTTTTAATGACGGGATTTTTAGCGCGAACTATACCGCTGATGCCCTATATGTAGAAATACAAAGTACTCCTCCTTGGGTAATACTGGATTTATTCTTAACTCTTCTCTCGTTTTTGAATCAAGTCGAGAAGATGGAGATACAATGTTCCATCCCGGGAATAAAGCCTAAGAAAATTAAATCAACACGATCGAGAAACAACAAACTCAACGTCTTGTTACAAGAAGAAAATGACACGCAAAAGAAAATAAATATCATAAGAGAAACACCCATGATTATAAAAAATGAAACTCTAACACGAATAAACGAGATTCCCAAAATTGAATATGAAGTACAAATTAACGATCAGGGATTAAGCTATTTGTCTCGCGATCAAGTTATGGAAATCCAAAGCGTGATCAATTGCTTTCTAAAACAAAAGGCCTTGTAAATCTTTTGATATACAAGGCCTTGTAAATTATCTTGCTCTTTTCAAACACTTTCGTGAACTCGGCGGGAGTCGAACCCACAACCTCTTGGGCCGTAACCAAGTGCTCTATCCATTAAGCTACGAGTCCTTTTCATTTGAGCGATGCAAAGGTAATATAATTTTTTTCATTTGCTCACTTCTCGCAAAAATATTTTTAAATAATTCTTTCCTGTTGAACATACGAGAGAACATGAAAATACGTTAAAAGATTTTTGACGTATTTTTTATCCCCACAAAGGGGGATGCTATCCCCCCAAAAAAGCCCCTCAATATCCTTACTTTTGGTGATGGATTCATATTATCCTACCCTATAATTTTGCAGCGACAAAAAGAAGTAAGTAATGAAATGCAGATTTGGGATTATTGAGATTCTTTGTTTATTGGGGTACCTATCTATCGCGCTACCGATTCAAGCGCAAAGCCAAACACAGTTTCACCTGCAAGGGAATATAAAAGATGCCAAGACAAACGAGTTATTGGAATTTGCAACCGTATTACTAAAGAATGATTCCGTGCAACTTTATGCAATCAGTGATTCGAAAGGAATTTTCAGCATAAAAAATATTCCAAGGGGAACCTACTCCCTTAGCATCTCTTTTATCGGATATACCCCGATACATCAACTTCTATCCATCAAGCGGGACACGACGATTGCAATTACGTTACAACCGGACAATGTCACGTTAAAAGACATCATTGTCACCGCTTCCGAATCCAGAGGCCTGACAACCTCTTCAAAAATTAATCGTAAGGCCATGGAACTCCTGCAACCGTCAAGTTTCACGGATATTTTGGCATTACTACCGGGTGGAAGGACGAAAGATCCTGCCCTAGGTGGTGTAAATCAAGCCCGTTTACGGGAAGTCGGTGTCTCCAGTGATGATTACGATATTTCATCGTTAGGTACCGCTTTTCTTGTCAACGGAGTACCCATCAACACGGATGCCAATATGCAGCACGTACTGGGAGCCAGTCAAAGTGATCACGATTACTACCGAAACAGCATGGGCAAAGGTGTTGATATGCGAATGCTGTCAACTGATTTCATCGAAAGCGTGGAAGTGATCCGAGGGATTCCTTCCGTTGAATACGGGGAACTGACCAGCGGGGTCATCAAAATCCAACGAAAATCAGGAGCTCATCCGTGGGAAGCCCGCGTGAAATCAGACCCTGAGAGTAAACTCGTGTACCTAGGTAAAGGATTCGAAACAGAGAAAGGCTGGGTATTCAACTTCGGATTCGATTACTTAAACGCAGAGATAGATCCCCGCAACAACCTGGAAAACTACAAACGTCTCTCCGCAACCACCCACGTGTCTCGGACATGGAAAACGAACACCCGGTCATTATCATGGAATTTAGACTTGGACTACGGGCAATCCATTGATGATGAAAAAAGTGATCCGGATATCAGCTATAAAAAGATAGACAAATACAAATCCAGTTATCACCGGATGTCCGTGGCAAACACGCTGAACTGGGTATTTACCCAATCCCCGCATTGGAGATACATCAACTTAACCGCTGCCGTGGACTACTCACTCAACAAAATCAAGCAGACTAAATTTATTTCGCTAGACAAAGATACCCCTATTCCCGATAACATGGAAGAAGGCGAACACGACGGAATTTTTCTCCCCTATCGTTATACCGCACATCTGGAAGTTGACGGAAAACCTATCAATGCCTACGTGAAAGCCATGAGTGAATTCCACTTCGATCTTTTCAGCAGCACCAACAAATTGAAGGCAGGAGTTGAGTGGCGGATGAGTAAGAACCTAGGCAAGGGACAGGTTTACGATTTAACACGTCCTCTTTACCCCTCGACAGCATATCGTCCCAGACCGTATGATGAGATCCCAGCGGATCACCTGTTATCATTTTTCATCGAGGACCGGATTGATATTCCTATCGACCAACACCGGCTGATCGTGGCCGGGGGTATACGGGCCTTCTCCCCGCTCAACTTGAACACGGATTACCGGATGCAGGGTAAAATATACTTTGATCCTCGAATAAATGCACAGTGGAAATTCCCGACCCTATTTCTCTACGACCGGAAATTAAACATCCAGCTTGTCGGTGGCATCGGCTGGCAAAGGAAAATGCCCGTAATGTCACAACTCTATCCGGAAAAGATTTATTACGACCTGACCCAATTGAACTATTATCACACGAACGCGGACTTCCGACGTTTAAACATGATGACCTATATTATTGATCCGACGAATTACGATCTGGAACCCGCCCGCAACAAAAAATGGGAAGTACGCCTAGATTTCGATTACGACAAACACCTGTTCTCTGTGAATTATTTCTACGAGAAAATGACCGATGGTTTCAGAACAACCAATTATTACCGGTCTTTTCAATATAAAAAATACGACGCCTCAACCATTGACCACACGGCATTACAAGGTCCGCCGGAATTAAGCGATCTGACTTACACGAAAGACACGGTGATCAGCACGTACGGCAGAAACACGAACGGTAGCATGATTATCAAAAAAGGAGTTGAATTTCAATATTCGTCCAACCGTATCGAATCCATCCATACCCGTCTCACGGTTACCGGGGCGTGGTTCAAATCAACCTACCACAATAGCCAGCCGGTGTATAGAAAGCCTAGCGTAATTCTAAACGGGAAGGAATTAAAATATATCGGATTGTACTTAGATGATGACGGATACATTCGGGAACAGTTTAACACGAACTTTATGTTCGACACGTACCTGCAAAAACTCGGACTGAATTTCGCCACTTCAGTACAATGCATGTGGTTTACCGCACAAGAAAGCATGAAAAAGAACGGGGTACCGATCAAGTACGTGGATATCAAAGGTGAAGAACACGATTACACGGCTGCCGACCAAGCCGACATGGAACGCCAGCATCTAGTCGTAAACTATAACGAAGCCGCTTTCAAGCGAACTACGGTTCCCGTATCCATCAACATCAATTTCTCGGCAACCAAATATTTCAATCAAAAGATAGGGCTTTCTTTGTTCGTGAACAACATCTTGGATTACAATCCTAGCTATGAGGCCAACGGGGCAAAAATCAGGAGAAAAGCAATACCCTATTTCGGTATGGAATTAAACATCAAATTATAACACCAATATATCATGAATATGAAAAACAATTTTATCATTTTCTGTTCGCTGATCATAACGATCTTTAGCATCCTGTCTTGTACGGATGACAACAAGACGGTTAATACAACCGAATTTACATTAAACACAACGTTCCCGGAAGAATTCGAAGAACCCAGTATATCCAATATGGTAGTAAAGTTCACTAACGTGAATACCGGACGGGTGACAAATAACACAACTTTTGCCAATAACCAAATCCACGTAACCCTTCCGGAAGGGATATATCATATCAGCATGGAAGGTTTTATTCAATACAAGCGAGAGGGAGAAAGCCATGAAGGATTAATCCGGGGATATGAAGAATCGGTCAACATATCTGGAACAACCGCCTCTCTAGCAACTGAATTATTTATTAGCCAGACATCTTCCGATTTCATTATTGCCGAGATATTTTTCACGGGAACGGTAACGGAAGAAGGGCAACAATATGACGGAGATAAATACATTAAAATCTATAATAACACGGACAAAGTGTTGTACGCGGACGGATTGTCCATTGTGGGATCAGCATTCCAAACCGTGGACAAGCAAGATTATACCCCGGACATTATGAGAGAGGCTATGGCCGTAAGCTCTATTCTTACCATTCCGGGAAATGGAACCGAACATCCGGTTGAACCCGGAGGATATATTATTATCGCAGATAACGGGATAAATCATCAAGCCCAAAACTCAAATTCCATCGATTTGAGTAAAGCAGATTTCGAAATTTTCTATGAAGATAGTGATGATATAGATAATCCGGAAGTTCCTAATATGCTGACTCCGTATGGCAAATTTTTACTCCATAATCGCGGTTTCAATAGTTACGCGATAGCTCGACTGGGAGACATCGAAAAGTTCTTACAGGACTATACTTATGACTACGAATGGATATTTGTCTTTGAAGAATACCAGATTCCTTGCGAGGAAAGTTGTTACAAAGTTCCAAACGAAATGATTGTAGACGCCGTTAATTTAAGTGTCAAATCAGAATTCCAATGGATTGTAACTTCCCCCACGATAGATATGGGCTGGACCTACTGCGGGGTAATTGACGGGGATGAAAACCGGTACGGGAAAAGCGTTCTCCGAAAAACCTTCACGACCACGGAAGACGGAAGGGAAATTCTGCAAGACACCAACAACTCTACCGAAGATTTTACCCCGGAAGCCACACCATCATTGAAAAAATAAACATTTAAATAAAAACAAAAACAACATGATCAACAAAATTTCTTATGTATTAGCATTTATGTTATTCATCTGTACAGGATTTATCGCCTGCACGGACGATGACAAAGTTAAAATTACAGAGTTTACTTTAACACTCACAGAACCGGAAGATTTGAATGTCACAAGCATATCTGATCTACATGTTACATTCAAGAATGTGAACACCGGAAAAATAACAACAAACACGCTAACCGGAACCGAAGGGAAAATCACGCTCAACGAAGGCCTTTACAATATCACCGTAGAGGGAAAAATGAATTACATCGTTGACGAGAAAACCGTTGAAGGACAGGTAAAAGGATATAAAGAATCCGTAAATATTGTCGGGGCAACAAGCACAGATAATATTAAATTATTCCTTTTCAACTCGAAAGCGGATTTCGTTATTGAAGAGGTTTATTTCGCCGGAAATACAACACCGGAAGGGAAACAATATTCCGGAGACCAATATTTTAAAATATACAACAATTCCGACTCTGTTTTATATGCAGACGGGCTTGTGATCTTGGAATCAGAATTCACAACGTCACGCCAATACGACTACACACCAGACATCATGTCTCAAGCCATGACTGTTGCACATGTGTATGCAATACCCGGTAATGGAAAGGAATATCCCGTACAACCCGGAGAATCTATTTTGATTTGTGACAAAGCAATTGATCATACCGTTGCAACACCGAATTCATTTGACCTGAGAAATGCAAATTTTGAATGGTACAATGACAATGACCGGGATGTGGACAATCCGGAAGTTCCTAATTTAGATATAATCTATTCTTCCACCCTAACTATATGGACTTTAAATAATCAAGGTCTGAAAGCATATGCCATCGCTCGTATGGGTGTCGACAAACAAACATTTTTAAAAGATTATTTATACGAATGTTCCTATGTCAATTCTGGAATCACCATGACAAGAAACTTCTACAAATTTCCTAATGAATGGATCATTGACGCCGTCAACATAAGCAATAAAGCACAATACATCTGGAATGTCGTTGACGCATCTCTCGACATGGGATTCACCTACTGCGGGGAAGTCGCAAGTGACAAAAACCGATACAACAAAAGTGTCCGCCGGAAAGTACTTTCCACCACTCCTGACGGACGCAAGATACTGAAAGACACGAATAATTCCACAGAAGACTTTGAGGCCAAGGCCACTCCGTCTTTAAAACAATAATTATTAAACCGACAAAATCATGACTTTTCGTTTCATTCTGATTTTTAGTCTTCTTTTCCAGACCTTCGGGACATGGGCACAGGATAGTATTCCGGCAAACACCCGCGCACGGATTTATTTCTCCCCGACGGAGAGTTTCGTGTCGCAAATCTATGATAACCCGGCTATAAACTACTACGCCCACACGTTCTCCATATCGGAACTACAAATAGGTTGGGAACAACAGAATGCAAACAAGGCATTTTTGCCCCAATTAGGCTCGGAAGTTAGCAATTTTTCCTTCCACGCATTTTCTTACATGCCATTAGGAGAAAACAGCAAGACATGGGGAAACGCTTATTTTAAAAAAGGGAAAAGGGAAAAAGTAGAATGGAACGAAACGTCCGATTATTTGACGGTATACCCTTACGTGGTCGCAGATTCGGTCGGTGGAGACATGGACTTTGAAGAATATTACTTTGCCGGGGGATACGCCCAAAAACATAAACGTTTCACTTGGGGCATATATGCCAATTACCGGGCTCTTATCGAGTACCGGAAGATCGATCCCCGCCCCAGAAACATTGTCTCGGACCTGAAAGCTTCCATCGGCATATCGGGTAAGCTGAACAAACGATACTCTATGGGGATCGCCTTCCATACCGGAAAATACAAGCAAACCAACGACGTGAAGTTTTATAGCGAGCTGGGTTCCGCCATTACCTATAATCTCAGTGGTCTGGGCATGGACTACGTCCGGTTTCGCAGAGGGGCCACGTCCCTCTTCTACGACGGTCACCGTTACGGGGCAAGCATTGAAATTTTTCCCCGCGACAAACAAGGTTTCTCCGGCTCCTTCGGGTATGAAAGATTCTCTTTCGAGAAGATTATTTCAGACCTGAACGATCTGCCTTTGAACACGTTGAATCAGGACGAGATGAAAACCGAAATTGCCTATACCTCTTTCCGGAACAAGCACCAGTGGGGAGTCCGGGCACGGGCAACCTATCAAAACCGTCAAGGGATTGAATCCCTTATCGGAAGTGCCTCAACCAACGTGTACGAAAAAACGGGCGAGGCCGAACAGTTATCCGTGAAAAAAGCAGATATTTCCGTTTCGGGAGTGTACGGGCAAACCAAAGGAGACCGTTTTACATGGTACCTGTCCCCAAGAGCCGGGTTCAACTCGTTCAAAATGGAATATCTTGACCCTGCCCGCCTCATGGAAGTAAACTATTTATCCGGCGGGATGAACTTCTTCGCCGCAACCGGATACAAAAAGCACTCTTTCCAGTTCGTTCTGGACGGGGTGTATCGTAAGAATTCAACAGCCGACTTGCAGCTCACGGAAATCAACCAAGAGCAAATCGCCCTAGCCGCAGTTTACAAGGCTTATGACAACCTTTCCGCGGACAACTGGACCACGAATATAGAACTCCGCTGGAATTATTCCCTGCCTAAAAACAGGGGTATTTTCATCAAATTAAACTGGCAACATGACTCCAGCCCAAACGACTTGCACCGGGAAACCCTGCAAGCACATTGCGGCATTGTTTTTTAAACCATAATATCTTTTATACATGGAAAAAGTAATCGAGTGTAAAAATATAACGCACTATTACGGAGAAAAATTAATTTACGAGAACCTGAACTTTGAAGTTGAAAAAGGTAAAGTACTCGGGTTACTCGGAAAAAACGGAACGGGAAAAACCACCATCATCAATATATTGAACGGTTATTTGAAACCCCGTTCCGGAGAATGTTACCTTCTCGGCGAGAACATGAATCACCTCACTCCCGCCACGAAAGCCAAAATCGGCTTATTACTGGAAGGTCACGTGCAACACACCTACTTCACAATCGAGCAAATCGAAAAATATTACCGGGCCTTTTTCCCGAACTGGAAACGAGATGCGTTCTACGGTTTGATGGAAAAACTAAAAGTTGTTCCTCACCAGAAAATAAATCACATGTCATGCGGGCAGCGTTCCCAAGTCGCCCTTGGGTTACTATTTGCCCAAGACCCGGAATTGCTTATCCTAGACGATTTCTCCATGGGACTGGATCCCGGCTATCGCCGCCTGTTCGTGGAATACTTGCGGGATTTTGCCGCCGGAGGAGATAAAACGATATTCCTGACCTCCCATATCATCCAAGATATGGAATTATTGATTGACGATTGCATGATTCTGGATTACGGACGCTTATTGATTCACAAACCGACCCGGGAAATCATGGAGAACTTCCACCGTTTCCGTTTCTCCCTGAACGAGGGACAAGTCCCTGCGGAACATGAAAAACTATGGAACACGGAGAAAAATAACGGTCAATGGATCACTTACTCTTTCGAACCACTCGAAACTGTCCGGCAACTACTGGAATCAAAAGGTGTACAAGTGTCGGATTTAAAGGAGGAAACTTTATCCCTTGAAGACGCTTTCATCGGGTTAACCGGAAAATATTAATCAAAGAAGAAAACAACACTAAAACTATGAACAAAGCATTACTATTCAAAGAATGGATTAAAACCCGCTGGATGTTTCTCCTGATGTTCGTGGTATTTATCCTCGCCATGGGGTACATTGCACTTCGCATTTCAAGTGCCGCCCGCAACGTGGGTATGCCACACTTGTGGGAAGTATTTATCCTGAAAAACGTGGTTTTATTGGACCAGATAAAAGTCTTGCCGCTACTCGCCGGGATCATCATGGGAATTACCCAGTTTATCCCGGAAATGACAAAAAAACGTTTTAAACTGACTCTGCATCTCCCGCTTGGAGAGAACCGGATCGTATGCCTGATGCTAAGTTTCGGGATGGTATGCCTGTTACTCCTTTTCACGGTCAGCTACGGTGGTTTCCTGTGGGGACTATCCGCGGATTTCCCGAGAGAAGTGGTCGGGGCATGGTTCGCCACGATACTCCCGCAAGTACTATGCGGTTTCGCATCCTATCTACTCACGGCATGGATTATCCTGGAACCCGTGTGGAGTCAGCGAATCTATAACGCCGTAATCGGGTTATTGATCCTGTCATTATTCATGGTACAAGGCGTACCGGGTAGCTACATTTACATGCTTCCCTTCCTGTTCGGGACACTTCTACTTTTAGCCCTATACCCCAAAATCTCCATTCGTCACTTTAAAGAAGGAATGCAGTAATACCATTAAATTTCAAGCAGATGAAAATAAAGATTTTATATATCGGATTGTCCATTTTTCTATTATCATGGATTATCCCGTCACTCGTCCAATTAACCATGGATTCCTCTCCCCGGTACCCGTTCACTTATTACAGTTCTGTCATTAACCAATTCTGTTACTTGGATCAAGACAATGATAAGGTGATAGGAAAAGACATGAGCGGAAAAGTTTACACGGACGCAGAATTCGACCGGGTGTTGCCCATGTTCTACTATCGTCAGTTAGCCATGGAAAACGCCATTCCGGATTCCATTCAAGGGGTCCCCGTTGACCGGCAAACGATAGCCCGGAACAGCTTTTTCTTCTGGTACAAACCAAAAGATAAAAATACCCCGGTCATTGAACTCTACCCCATGTTCGAATCCTGCTCGGGAAAAGTAGACCTTGAAAACCCCAGCGATATGTTCCGACTGAAAGAGAACATCGAATTTATAGACATGGCTACCAACCGGGTAGACGAACAGAAATCCGCTCGTTTCCAGCAAGCAATGGAGAGGGCTGGTTTCACATTCCCCGCGCTATGGGTCACCGGGATTCCTACAAGCCAGAAATCATACGATGAAGGATATTTCGCCTTGGATAGCAAGGGACATCTTTTCCATATAAAAATGACAAACGGAAAACCTTTTGTCAAGGACACGAAAGCAAGTAACATCTCCTGTATGCTCCCGATGGAAATTGATAATCGGAGCCTGTATGGATTCCTGTTCGATACGAATCACACGCTCTACTATCTTTCCACGGACGGGTACCGACTCGTGAAAGTGCTGGAAAACGTGAATCCCGATAAAGACCGGGTTTCCATTATGGCCAATATGTTCTACTGGACGGTTGCCAAGATTTCCTCGGACGGGGAACATACCTACGCTCTGGAGAATAAAAGTATGCGTCAGGTCGACAGCCTGTTCCGCCCGGCTCCAGAATCCACGTGGGACAAAACACTACCTTACCTGTTCCCGTTCACGGTGGCCTTTCAAGATAGTACGAACAGTTACATCTATCCCAGAATTTCGGATTATTATTTCCCGTCTCTCCTGTTGAATATTATACTGACAATCGTTACTTTTGTCGTGTATCGTAAAGAAAAATCATACGGGAAATATCTTGCGGGCATCATCACCCTATTCACGGGAATTGCCGGATTTATTACTGTATGCCTTTTTGCCAAAATAAGAAAATAACATTAAATAAATATATCGTCATGAAAAGAAGTACATTCATTTTTATTATCGCTTGTATCGCAACCCTTTCCATCGTGGGATGCAAAAACACCAACAAGAAAACACAGCAGGAGAATACTACCGAAATATCCTTGGCATCCAAAGCATTGGACGTTAATGGCCTTCTGAACGTGGCCGAGCAACAACTTAATGACACGGTCGTTCTGAAAGGCATCGTGAAACACACCTGCTCCCACTCCGGACGTCGCTGTTTCATTGCAGATTCCACGGGTAAACTTACCATTCGTGTTGAGGCCGGTGGTAACATTCAGTCTTTCAACAAAGAGTTGGTCAACTCCGAAATTGTTGTGACCGGGGTGTTACAGGAACAACGCCTGTCACAGGAATACATCGATAACTGGGAAAAAGAAGTCGCAGAAGAAGAGGCTAAAGGAGACAAAGATGCCGACCACTGCGACTCAGAGAAGAACAGTATTCAACAAATGCGGGAATGGATGAAAAACCATAATAAAAACTTCTATTCCATCTACTATGTAAACGGTATCGATTACGAGATACTAAAATAAAAGCCAATTACCCTTAATTACAAAGTTTTTATTCTTAAATTCCGTGATTTATCCATATATGGAATCACGGAATTTTCATTTTAAAAACTAGTGTCATATCTAACAATTTAATACCTTTGACGCCCGGATTCACAGGCAAAACAAGTAAGGTATGATACAAGATATAGCGCCCCATATATTTTCAAATGCTTATGCCCCCAAGCGTCCGGAGGCGACAAGTTACGCACTTTATTTCGATGGGCACTCGGTTCTGGCAGGTAAAGATTCATCTGTCCTGCGATTTCCCCGTTTTGCTGAATTAAACGGGATTAAAGAACCTGTTTACGAGAAAGCCATCTATCTGTTTGCTATTGATAACGACAGTTTCTATCTGGTAAATCAAATCCCGGAAGGACAACCGGAATTCGAACTGAAAGATATCGGACTTTTTCGGACAAGCGGACCGAGACATCTGGCATTTGCAGGCATCACAGGATACAGCCTCTACAAATGGTACGATAACCATCAATTTTGTAGTCATTGCGGGGCCAAGCTCGTTCACCATGAAAAGGAACGGATGCTACATTGCTTAACTTGTAATAACACGGAATACCCGAAAATCATGCCCGCCGTGATTATTGCCGTTACAAACGGGAATAAAATCCTATTGTCCAAATACGCTAACCGGGAATATACCCGCTACGCCTTACTCGCCGGATTTACCGAGATCGGGGAAAGTATCGAGGAAACCGTGAAACGGGAAGTCATGGAGGAAGTCGGATTGCACGTTAAAAACCTCAGATACTACAAAAGTCAACCGTGGTCATTCTCCGACACGCTTTTAATGGGCTTTTTTGCCGAAGTGGAAGGAGACGACAGCATTACCCTTGACCGGGAGGAACTGGCCTTGGCCGAATGGTTTGAACGGGAAAACATTCCGGCCACCGAATCAGACATTAGTCTTACCAGTGAAATGATAGAGTATTTTAGGGAAAATGCGGGAACACACCGTTAATGCAAGTCAATTCTACGTTAAAAATAAATTCATTTTTCCTGCCCTCTTTCCAAAAGTTTATCGTTATTTTCGCGTCCTCAATCACGAACACATGGAAACAATGTTACAACTTGCGGCTCGTAACACGCGACGAGCCCAACAAATCATCCAAACAACCGGCATCGTCAATGCTTGGAAATCCATCGGGGCGGAAATCAATCTCGTCGGGTCATTAAAAATGGGATTGATGATGAAACACCGGGATATAGATTTCCACGTCTATACCCCACGCTTAACCCCGGCCATCAGTTTCCAAGCCATCACGCAACTGGCCGCCAACCCGGCTATCAAACGAATCGAATACAAAAACCTGATCGACACGGACGAACACTGCATTGAATGGCACGCGTGGTACGAGGATTCCGATCATGAATTGTGGCAAATCGACATGATCCACATTTTGAAAGGTTCCTACTATGACGGGTATTTCGAGCGAGTAGCCGAGCGAATCTCAGCGGTATTGACACCGGAAATCCGAGAAACCATATTAAAACTAAAGTACGAAACTCCCGATACCGAAGAAATCATGGGAATCGAATACTATCAAGCCGTCATTCAAGACGGGATACACGATTATGCCGCTTTTCAAAACTGGCGGAAAATACATCCTGCAAACGGAATTATAGACTGGAAACCCTAATAAATCACACCGTCAACGATTTTATAAACAGCGTGATTCCATCAAATATCATCTGTAACCCGATCGTGGCAACAATCAACCCGATAATTCGGATTAACGGGTTCATAAAATTGTATTTAATCAAGAAATTCCCGATTCGCCGGGCCTGTAACATACAAAACAGATTTACCAGCAAAGCGATCAAAATGGCTATAATCGTGATCTCACGCCCGTATTGAACGGGAAACGTAACGGCAGCCGTGATTGTCGCCGGCCCCGCAATCATCGGGATGGCGATAGGTACCGTGGTCAGATCGGCTAATTTGATATGCTCGTCCACTTTCAAGAAAAAACCTTTCAACAAACCGGATAAACCGTTATACATCAACACGGCCCCACAAGTGATTTGAAAAGAATACAACTCGACATGAAACACGTAACTGAAGGTAACTTCTCCCAAAAAAAGAAAAAAAATCAGAATCAACGCGGCAGTAATAGACGATTTAATGGATATATACCGAAGTTCTTTAGGACTGAACCTTTCCTGCAACGAAGTAACAATTAAAACTTTCTGTACCGGGTTTACCAACGCCAAAAGAGCCACGATACAAGCTAATATCATTTTTACAGTCATGATCCGAATATTTCTAATTCATCACAAAGGTACATAATAAAACGGATTTATTGATAAGAAAAAGCGTAAACGAGACTGGATATATATCCAAAAATATATTACTTTTGAACCTGTAAATAATTTTATAATGAAAAGATTGTTTTTTGTATATATATCTATCTTTATTTTTTCTTTAATTCTCATTGTCAATGGACTACAAGCAGAGGAAAGCAAAGGAGAGATAGCATTGTCTACACAAACAGAACAATTATCCGAACCGGACGAACCCGTCCGTCACTATGCTCCCCTCTCATTAGGCCTTTATTTGGGCTCCAACGAAGGTATCGTAACTTTCCCCCATGGTCGGCGTTTCGGGCTCAATAAAACCCTTAAAACGAACGTATATTCGCCTCATAATATGCAGAGCGGGAAAAATATTCCGATCAAGTTGTCTTTCACGAAAGAAGAACGGCACTTCATCCAATACCTAACTGCTCGCCATAGTCAAGGTTTCTATATTTACTCGCTGAAAGTATTACTGTTATGACAAAAACACAATAAAAACAATAATGAGTGAGAACATATAAAACATAAAAAAATTAGAAACAACATATGATCGATTGGCTTCAATCTATTCTCGATTGGTATATGCATAACGTGAACTACTGGAGTGTTCTCGTGTGTATGACTATTGAGAGTTCCATCATCCCCTTTCCGGCAGAATTGATCGTACCCCCCGCAGCCTGGAAAGCTGCAAACGGGGATCTCAATTTCCTGCTGGTAGTTATTTTCAGTACAATTGGATCAGTTTTAGGCGCACTTTTCAATTATGTATTAGCATACACATTGGGGCGTAAATTCATTTATTCTTTTGCAGAATCACGCTGGGGAAAGATTTTGCGAATGTCAAAAGAAAAAGTAGAAAAATCCGAACAATATTTTTTGAAATACGGCAAAAGTTCCACGCTGATCGGAAGACTTACCCCTGGGGTTAGAAGTTTTATCTCCCTTCCGGCCGGATTGGTCAAAATGCCTTTAAACAGCTTTATATTTTACACGGCTGCCGGAAGCGGTATCTGGAATTTGATACTGGCCACTGTCGGCTATTTTTTATATTCCCGAAAAGAGTTACTCGAAAAGTATTTCACCGAAATTTCCATCGTGATGTTAATTATCGGAATAGGCTTTTTCATGTATCTTATCATTCGGTCAACACGTAAAAAATAATTAAATCTTAAATCATAACATGGAATCACGTAAACACTACACAGGCCTCACGGATAAACAAGTGCTGGAAAGTCGTGAAAAACACGGGGCTAACGTGTTAACACCCCCAAAAAGGGATTCTTTATGGCAAATTTTTATCGGGAACTTTGAAGATCCCGTCATCCGCATATTAATGGTTGCGGTATTCCTTTCCGGAGGTATCGCCATAGCCATGTATTTCTCGGAAGGAATCATCGAGATCGCAGAAACCATCGGTATCGCCGTGGCCATTCTACTCGCAACCGGGGTTGCCACTTGGTTTGTATGGGATGCAAACAAGAAATTTGACGTGCTAAATCAAGTGAATGATGACACGTTGGTCAAAGTTATTCGTAACAGTAACGTACACGAAGTTCCTAAGAAAGACATTGTTGTAGATGACATCGTTCTATTGGAACAAGGGGAAGAGATTCCCGCCGATGGATTGCTTCTGGAAGCAATCTCCTTGCAGGTGAACGAATCCAGTTTAACCGGAGAACCGATCGCCAATAAAACCGTGGTCGAATCCGAGTTCAACTTAGAAGCCACTTATCCTTCTAATCACGTGATGAGAGGAACAACCGTTTCCGATGGCCACGGGATCATGCAGGTACTAGCCGTGGGTGATGCCACGGAATTCGGGAAAGTGGCAGAAAAGTCCTCAGAAAAAAGCGAAGAACCAACCCCGCTTGACAAACAACTGGATTCGCTGGCAAAATTCATCGGGGTGGTAGGATTCTGCGGTGCCGCAGTTACATTTATCATCCTATTCATTAAAGCCATCTTCTTTAATCCGACATCTCCCACCCCAGCATTGGGACAACTCGGACTAATCGGGGCATTGATAATTGCAGCAATCATCATGCTTGCCAAAGTATGGGTACCCGTCATATACGATATTCATGCTTTACGGGGAAAAGAAAAAGAAATCCCCAAAAGTATAGAACAAGGGAGTTGGGCACGCTGGATTCTGTACGGGTTGGGAGCATTGGTTATCATGCTTGCCATCGGCTTGGCTTTCGGAGTCAAACCTTGGGACCCGCAAGCATGGATATCGTTAAGCCTAGGAAAGAAAATTTTGTCGGCATTCATGGCTTCCGTTACCCTAATCGTGGTAACTGTTCCGGAGGGTCTCCCGATGAGTGTTACCTTGAGCTTGGCTCTCAGTATGCGTAAAATGTTAAAATCCAACAACCTAGTTCGCAAAATGCATGCTTGTGAAACGATGGGAGCCACAACGGTCATTTGTACGGATAAAACGGGAACCCTGACCCAAAACCAGATGACCGTGTACAAAACAAACTTCTACGGTCTGAAAGATCAACAATTGGCAGATAATGAAAACTCCCGACTAATAAAAGAGGGGATTGCCGTAAATACAACCGCATTCCTTGACTTTTCCGATCCGGACAAAATAAAAACTCTAGGTAACCCAACCGAGGCAGCCCTTTTACTCTGGCTAAACGGACAACAGGAAAATTATCAAGAACTCCGGGAAAACGCAACGGTGATCGACCAATTAACCTTTTCCACGGAACGGAAATACATGGCCACATTGGTTGACTCGCCCATTATGGGGAAAAAGATTCTATACGTGAAAGGAGCTCCTGAAATTATCTTTGCCCTATGTAAAAACGCATTGATTGACGGTAAATTACAACCGATCGCCGATTATAAAACGACCGTGGAGAACCAATTACTGGAATACCAAAATCAAGCCATGCGGACCCTAGGTTTTGCTTACCAAGTCATTGAAGATAATGAATCGCATTTTAAAGATGGACGTTTATACAATACAGAATTGACTTTTCTCGGTATCGTGGCGATTGCCGACCCAATCCGCCCGGATGTGCCAGCCGCGGTAAAACGTTGTTTTGATGCAGGGATTCAGGTGAAAATGGTGACCGGTGATACACCCGGTACAGCAAAAGAGATCGGAAGACAAATCGGTCTGTGGACGGAAAAAGATACCGATCGAAACATCATTACTGGGGTTGAATTTGCACAATTAACCGATAAAGAGGCTTTGGATCGGGTACTGGATTTAAAAATTATGTCCCGAGCCCGCCCTATGGACAAACAACGCCTCGTACAGTTATTACAACAGAAACAATCCATCGTTGCCGTTACGGGAGACGGGACGAATGACGCCCCAGCCTTAAATCATGCACATGTGGGACTATCTATGGGTAGCGGAACATCCGTGGCCAAAGAGGCTAGTGACATCACCTTGCTCGATGACTCTTTCAGTAGTATCACCTCTGCCGTGATGTGGGGACGTTCGGTATACCAGAATATTCAACGTTTTATCCTATTCCAGCTTACCATTAACGTGGCCGCTTTGATTATTGTATTACTCGGCTCTTTGTTTGGTTCGGAGCTTCCCATCACAGTAACTCAAATGTTGTGGGTAAACCTCATCATGGATACGTTTGCAGCCGGGGCTTTAGCTTCCCTTCCGCCTGACTTGGAAGTAATGAAACGGAAACCCAGGAACTCGAATGCCTTTATTATCGTCCCACAAATGCAAAAAATAATATTAGCCACTGGAATCACGTTCGTGGTTATCCTGCTCGGCTTACTATACGTACTCTCCAATTATGCCGGGGGTATTGATGCAGGAACTCCGGAAGGACTTCGTAACCTGACGATCTTCTTCACGGTATTCGTGATGTTACAATTTTGGAATATGTTTAATGCAAAGACTTTCGGAACAAATGATTCCGCCTTTAAAGATATATTCAAAAGCGAAGGTTTCCTTACCGTGGGAATGGCGATTATCGTGGGACAGGTACTGGTAGTCAATTTCGGTGGTTCCGTTTTCAGAACCATCCCGTTGACTTGGGCCGAATGGATTTGGATCACGCTTGCCACCTCTCTCGTACTTTGGGTGGGAGAAATCTTTAGAATGTTCAAACGGGTAAAAAACAGGAGGTAGTGTAAAATCATCGGGGATCATGAAAAGGAATAGTACAAACTACTGGATATATCTCGGCATGATGGCCGTATTCTGTGCGTTGATTTACTTCGCACTTTGTACGGGCCAACATATCGATCATTCAGAAGTTTGTAATACGGTAAACTCGGAAATGGGATCATTTGAACTATTCAAACAAATTATTTCCGACAACCTGACAAACTCACTGACGATTTTGTTATTACAAATCATCGTGATTTTGATCACCGTCCGTATTTTCTCATTTCTTTTCAAATATATCGGACAACCCGGTGTTATGGGTGAAATCGTGGCTGGAATTGTCTTGGGACCTTCGTTGCTGGGATATTTCTTTCCGGAATTCTCTGCCGCACTATTTCCACCCGAATCATTGATGAATTTGAACCTGTTAAGTCAGATCGGGTTAGTCCTGTTTATGTTTGTCATCGGCTTGGAGTTGGATTTTCGTGTCATAAAAGACAAATTAAACGAGACTCTAGTCATTAGTCATGCCGGAATCGTGGTCCCGTTTTTTTTGGGAGTTGTAGCTGCCATCTGGGTATACGTAGACTACGGAGCACAGCAAGCAGAATTTTTACCTTTTGCCATGTTTATCGGGATAAGCATGAGTATCACAGCCTTCCCCGTGTTGGCCCGGATTGTGCAGGAACGTAATATGACAAAGAGCCCTGTCGGAATGTTATCTATCGCCTCTGCGGCTAATGATGACGTCACCGCATGGTGTCTGCTGGCCATCGTGATAGCTCTAGCTAAAGCGGGTAGTTTTGTCAGTGCCCTCTATACTATTGCCTTAACGCTTGTCTATATCGCTTTCATGTTTATGGTCATGCGTCCGTTTCTTCGTAAAATCGGAGATATTTATGCAAACTCGGAAGTCATTAACAAGACTTTCGTGGGATTCATATTCCTGTTCTTAGTACTTTCCGCGGTAACAACAGAAATCATCGGTATTCATGCCCTTTTCGGAGCATTTATCGCCGGGGCAGTCATGCCCACGAACATTGGATTCCGTAAAGTCATGATAGAGAAAGTGGAAGATATCTCTCTGGTATTTTTCCTGCCTCTGTTCTTTGCCTTTTCAGGGCTACACACGGAAATCGGTTTGATCAACACACCGGAGTTATGGGGCGTATGCTTTCTGTTTATCGTGGTAGCCATTGCCGGAAAATTTGGAGGTTGTACGCTGGCAGCACGGGCCGTAGGCGAGAACTGGAAAGATAGTCTTATCGTTGGTACGCTGATGAACACACGGGGACTTATGCAACTCGTGGCCCTGAACATTGGGTTCGAGATGGGAATCCTTTCTGCCCAAATGTTCGTGGTGTTATTGATTATGTCTTTATTAACCACGTTTATGGCAACCCCCATGTTGTCGCTTGTAGAAAAGATATTTGCCAAACAAGAAGAAAAAGCCCATCACCATGAAAAGGTGTTACTCTCCTTCGGACGTCCCGAAACCGGTAGGACCTTATTGGGTATGGCTGACCTTTTGCTAGGACATCGTCTGCAAAACAGTCAACTTATTGCCACTCACTTCACGCTGGGAACAGACTTGAATCCTACCAAAGCGGAAGAGTTTGCGGAAGAGAGTTTTATTCCCCTCCGAGAAGAGGCTCGCCATCTGAATTTACAGGTGGACGAACGCTACCAAGTAACCGACAAATTGATCCAGAAAATGGTTCACATGACCAAGAAAGAACACGTGGACTACCTATTCGTTGGAGCCGGACAGCAATTCATGCAGGACAATAGCATTGTCCCCGGAAAAACGGGTAAAAGATTCACCACGATTTCCCGTTGGCTGAAACAATTAAAAGATCGCCCGCTATATTTACCGGGAACGCTACTCCGGCAAAAACTGGAATCTATCATGGATCACGTGGATTGTTCCGTAGCGATCTTCGTGAACAGAGGTTTTACACAGGCTTCCTATATCCTACTTCTCGTTGATAATGAAGATGACTTGTTTCTCTTCAATTACGCCAGAACCCGGTTGGGCGAACAAAGCATGACCATCCGGATTTGTTTTATCAATGAACAGGTGGATAAACAACTAGAATCTAAAATCATAAATGATTTCGTCCAAATCGATCCCAAAAAGTTCGTGCTGGACAAACCATTAACCATGAACACTTTTATTGAAAATAAAGAAACCTTGTTAGTGATGAGTTATACCACTTGTAAAAAGCTGTCAAAAGATCAGGAACTTTTCACAAAGTTGCCCTCACTCCTAATTATAAGACCGAAACAATTAAAAATAGCAAACTAAATAATTTATGATTTACAATAAACAAAGAATTAATTAGCAGGTGGAACCACCTAATCCAAAATTATAAATCAAAAAAAAGATCGAATCTAAAATCAGAAATCAAGAAATTAGCAGGATCATTAAATCTAAAAATTAATACATGGAATTTTTAATCATCATAGGACTTATCATTTTAAACGGGATACTTGCCATGTCTGAAATAGCTATGGTTTCTGCCCGTAAATCCCGTCTTGAAACAGAAGCCAAAAGTGGAAACAAATCTGCACAACGAGCATTAAAATTAGCGAATCAACCGGATCGATTCCTTTCGACCATACAGATCGGGATCACGTTAATCGGTATCCTTACCGGTCTTTATTCCGGCCAAGCCCTCGCGGATGACTTGGCTGTATGGGTGGAAAAAATCGAAGTGCTACAACCTCATGCGTTACTAATATCCAAAACGCTCATCGTGATCATCGTGACTTATCTCACGTTGATTTTCGGGGAACTCGTACCCAAACGAATAGGAATGGTCGCCGCAGAAAGAATGGCAAAACTAATTGCCACCCCGATGGATATTCTTTCTCGTATAGCCTCTCCCTTCGTGTGGTTGCTTTCTGCCAGCACGTCATTCATGATGAAATTATTGGGACTGAACAAATCTGGAGAGAATAAAATCACGGAAGAAGAAATTAAAGCAATTATCCAAGAAAGTACCGCCGAAGGCGAGATACAAGAGGTGGAACAGGACATCGTGGAACGGGTGTTTAACCTCGGCGATCGGGATCTCGGTTCAATCATGACACACCGGAGTGATTTAATCTGGTTGAACATACAAGATAGTAACGAGACTCTACGGGAAACCGTAAACACGCATCTCCACACTATTTACCCGGTGGCAGACACAAAACTGGATAATATTGTCGGGGTTGTTTTCTTGAAAGACCTTTTCGGAAAAATGGACACACCGGATTTTAACCTGAAATCCATTGTCCGTCCTCCCCAGTATTTTCCCCAGAATCAAAGTGTCTATAACGCCATGGAACACCTGAAACAAGGACATATAAAATATGGATTGGTCACGGATGAGTTCGGAAGTATCGAAGGTATCGTCACACTACAAGACATTCTAAAAGCCCTGATCGGAGATTTGCCGGAGCTTGGAGAAGAACCGGACATCGTGCAACGGGAAGATGGTACTTATCTTGTGGACGGCCAATGCCCATTCTATGATTTCTTGGCTTATTTCGACATGGAATGTCTTTACACGAACCACTACTATAATACGTTAAGCGGATTGATCTTAAAAATTCTTGAACATATTCCCCAAACCGGAGAAAAATTTAGCTGGTATAACTTCGAATTTGAAATTGTGGATATGGATGCCGCCCGAATCGACAAAGTACTCGTAAAAATAAACAAAGAGTAAGGGATATCCCTTACTCTTTATGATGACTACACTGGTGTTCTCCACCTTCATGATGATGGTGACAAGCAATACCGGAATCTAGGATAAACCCTTTCAAATAACCTTCCGCTATTTTCCGGACATCACCTTTACAACCACGGAAAACCTTAATTCCCTGGTCGCTTAATACGTTTAAAGCTCCATCGCCCATGCTACCTGCAAGCATCACGGTAACCCCTTTTTCTTTCAACACAGAAGCAATGTTCGATTTACAACCGCACCCCTGTGGAGAAGGAAGTATTTCTGTATCCGTGATATTTTTATTGTCATCTACCGTGAACAGCGTATAATACGCACAATGTCCAAAATGATCATCAACAACATTTTCTCTTGTTGGTACTGCAATTTTCATGATTCAATTCCTTTCTTTTTTATAAATAAGTTCTCTGTTATCCTTTGAAATATTTATCCAAACAAAGGTACACGATTTTTTCAGAATCGCCTCGTATATTTGTGACAATAAGGCAGGGTTCCTTTCCGGGTATAATAATTCTGATGATAATCCTCTGCTACCCAAAATGTTGTAATCGGAGTCAAGCGAGTCACTACCGCATAGCCTTTTAGCTTCAATTCTCGTATCAACTTTTCCGCCACAGCCTTTTGTTCCGGACTGTTATAGAATATTTCCGAACGGTATTGCTCCCCGTAATCCGGTCCTTGGTGATCCTGTTGTGTGGGATCATGTATTTCGAAAAACAATTTTGCCAATGTCTCGTAATCAGTCTTCGACGCATCAAACAGCACCCGTACCGCCTCCACGTGCCCCGTATTTCCCTCACATACTTCTTCGTAAGACGGATCCTCCACTTCACCACCAATATACCCGGACTCCACGGCAAGCACCCCGGGAGCCTTCTTCATGTAATATTCCACTCCCCAGAAACATCCCCCGGCAAAAATAGCCGTGTCTATTTTCAATTCTTCAGCAGGAATAAATTCCATCGAAATAGAATTTACACAATGGCGAGTATTCTTCGGGGTAAACCCCTCTCCCGTAAACACGTGACCCAAATGTGCCCCACAATGAGCACAAACAATCTCGGTTCGTCTCCCGTCAGCATCCGGCACCCGTTTCACCGCTCCCGGAATCTCATCATCAAAACTCGGCCACCCGCATCGGGAATCAAACTTGTCCTCCGAACGGTAAAGCGGGGTACCGCATTGCTTACAAACATAAGTCCCTTTTGCCTTGAAATCATAATATTTACCCGTGAAAGGCCTCTCCGTCCCCTTGCAAAGAATCACTTGTTTTTCATCTGCCGTCAACTCTTTCTTTTGTGCCATAATCATGTAGTTTACTAAAAACAACATCAAGAATAATATAATTTTCTTCATTCTCACTCTATTTATCTTCTAAAACGTATTTCCCGTCATTTGGTTATTTAATTTAGGAATTCATATACAAGTTTATAGCTAAATGATCATATATTAAAATTTATTTTACATTTTCCAGCTCCCTCTTGACCGCAAAGTTCTCCGTAAAGCAGCATATAAACTGTCTTCCATTATTGTTCGGGAATAGTCCATCTTTCCGTTATGGTTTCCCTACCCTTGCGCTATATCATGAACATATCATGAACATAGCAACTACATAACATGTACACTGACCGGTGTACATGCTCCGTTCATGTTATGTTGGAATTCTGTTGATGCCCGCGGGCAGGAGTAGAGGAAGGATTAGCAGGGGCCAGCCCGCCCCCGGTATAAGAGGAAGTTTGTGACCCGTATGCCCATGCCATTAATTATAATTTAAGCCGCATTATTATCTTCAACGGCCAACAAGGAAAATCTTCACTAATCCCAACCGTTAAGAAATAAAAAAGGAAACTTACATCCTGCAGGGAACTTTACTCTCATGATTACTATAAAATCGTATATAATTCCCATTTATTTTAGCAGTAATATAACAACTTTTTAAAGGCATTTTACATATAAAGAAGTAAACTAAACTTTAAATATCAGAGAAATGACAACAACAAGTGCAACAACATCTACCGGACCCAAGGGATTCAGATGGTTATACCTTATTCTAGGTATTGTATTATTCGTTTTTGGTGTCGGTATAATCCGACACCCGGTGGCTTCTTACTTCGGACTGGCCATGTATTTTAGTATCGTCATCATCGTTATCGGAATCAGTGAAATCATGAATGCTTTTGCAGGCGGAAACTCCCGGCATTGGGGATGGGGATTGTTCATCGGGTTACTCGACCTGATTATCGGTTTTATCCTATTGATTCACCCAAACATCACGGAAGACATACTTCCTTATATCGTCGGCTTTATTCTCATGTTTAAGAGCATTGATTACATTGCGGAATCATTGCAGATGTCATCGCTAAAAATCAGAGGCTGGGGATGGATATTCATCGCAGGAATCATCACCTTATTCTTTTCCTTCATGATCGTTTTCTATCCTCTATTCGGAATATTTAACATTATCATCTGGACGGGGCTTAGCTTCATCTTCGCCGGTATATCCTCATTTATATACACCTTCGTGGGGAGAGGGTAAAAAAGTTCATAAGGTTTATAGGGTTCATGAGCCTTATAAACCTTATGAACTTTATGACTCATTTACTTTGCCACACGAAATACTCCGGAAAGACTTTTTCCGCTTCTACCAGATGACGGAACAACCCGTAAACAGCCGATCCACTTCCGGTCATGGAAACATAAACTGCACCTAATTCCCGTAATGTATTCTTTATTTCTTCTATTTCAGGGACTTTAGGAATCACAGAGTCCTCAAAATCGTTCACAACCACCCCGGTCCATTGCTCCACCGGCAATTTTCCCAATTCTCTCAAATCAAAAGAGGCCGCACGAGGCGTCATCCCCCGATAAGCCTCAGGAGTCGAAACACCCCTGTCCGGCTTAACAAGTACCATGTGATAATCTTTTAACGACAAGTCTATCGCTTCCATCAACTCTCCTTTCCCAAAAGCAAACACGGGATGATTCAAAACGAAAAAAGGACAATCACTTCCCACCCGGGCGGCATATCCCATTAACCGTTCCTCGCTTAACCCCAAGGAAAAAAGTTGATTCAAACCGATCAGCATAAAAGCTGCATCTGCGGAACCGCCACCCAATCCGGCACCATAAGGAATCATTTTATGCAAATGTACATCTACCGAGGGTAAATCGTACTCGTCGGACAAAATAGCATAGGCTTTACTCACTAAATTTTTTTCCGGCGGGCAATCTATCGGGATTCCCGTGGAAGTAAAAATGCAATGCCCTTTCTCTCCTTTCACCTCTGTGATTTCCAGTATATCCCGAAGATCAATCGGGTAAAACACAGTTTCCAAATTATGAAATCCGTCCGGCCTTTTCTCCGTGACAAACAACCCTATATTAATCTTTGCATTCGGAAATATTACCATAAACTCTTCAAATTAAAAAATCCGACACTCGCCGACTTATTATTCGTAACTCATTCACTTACAAAAAATCAAATTGTCCAACCCCATCCGTTTCGTTGAACAATTTTGCAAATATACCTTTTTTCGGTATATTTGTGATTCAATTTTCCCCAAATAGCGGCTGGACATTATTTATTTAAACTTATAGATTCAAATCCCATGTTAGAATCACCACAAGCACTAGATCGTACAATCTTCCTTACCTTAAACGGTATGCATACCCCTTATTGGGATTCCTTCATGTATATATTTACAAGTAAATTTATATGGATTCCACTCTATGCATCCATCTTGTATGTCTTGTACAAAAACATGAACATCCGTATGGTTATTTTCACGACTTTAATGTTCGCCTTGCTTATAACATTGGCAGACCAAACGTGCAGTTCTATCCTGCGCCCCATATTCGAACGTCCCCGCCCGTCACGGAACCCGGAAATTGCCGATTTAGTACACTTAGTCAACGGAAAGCGAGGAGGAAAATTTGGCTTCCCATCCTGTCACGCGGCAAACACGTTCGCACTGGCTTGTTTCATAATGTTACTATTCAAAAACAGAGCCTTAACCACATTTTTTATGTTATGGGCTATCGTGACTTGTTACACAAGAATATACGTGGGAGTACATTATCCCGGAGACTTACTTTTCGGAACGATTGTCGGTTTTACCATGGGAATAATCACTTATGGAATCTATCGTTCCCTTCTTCGCATGAACAATATTGCTAACGTATTAAGGTTCCACGAAGATTACAATCTCGTGAAACATCCCTCCCACATGCAACACACATCAATTATCATTTATACCGGATTAATCACAATTGCAGCATTCGCAGTGTATAGTATCTGGTGGAGAATCTAATAATTTTTCAATTTTAGATTCAAAGATTTGGTGATTTCACGTGATGAAATCACCAAACCATATATTTATTTATTGATAGCACGATTGAACTCATCCAGTAAAGAACGGAAGGTCTCTTTCACGGAAACAATTTTCGTTGCCCGGAAAGCATTCGCCCCAGCAAAAGCGTAACCATTATCCATGTTTCCCTTGAAAGCGTTGTATAAAGCTGCAATAATGCAATAAGGACTCTTGCTTATATCGCATGTTTTGATACACTTGCACATACACGTTTTAGGCTGTTTCTGTCCTTCTTTCACTTTCTGGATAAACTTACTGAATATCGCCCGCCCCGGCATTCCTACCGGACTCTTGATAATCTGTATATCCTCCTGTTTTGCCTCAATATAAGTCTGTTTGAAAATATCGGATGCATCACACTCTTCCGTGGTCACGAAACGAGTACCCATCTGTACCCCAGCCGCTCCCATATCCATAAAACGTTTAATATCCTCTCCCGTGTAGATTCCACCAGCCACGATCACAGGTATTTCTTTCCCGTAATGCGTTTCAATGTCCTTTACTTCCTCTATCACTTCCGGCAAAATATGTTCCAGCGAAAAATGCTCATCATTAATTTGTTCATCTTTAAATCCGAGGTGTCCTCCCGCTTTCGGTCCCTCCACAACAAACGCATCCGGAAGGTAATTATACAAATTATGCCACTTCTCTGCAATTATTTTTGCCGCACGTGCAGAAGATACGATCGGAACTAACTTGGTTACGCTATCTTTTTGCAAGAAACTTGGTAAATTCAGCGGTAACCCCGCACCGGAGAAAATTATATCCGCTTTTTCAGCTATCGCAGTTTTGACCATATCCGCAAAATTAGACATGGCAACCATTACATTCACGCCAATCACACCTTTTGTTTTCTCACGAGCTTTACGAAGTTCCTCCTTCAACCCCATGATACTAGCCTGAATATAATCTTTGGACAAATTCCGATATAACAAACCTAATCCCGCACTGGAAATCACACCAACTCCTCCTTCATTTGCCACTGCAGACGCCAATCCTGAAAGTGATATACCAACACCCATACCACCTTGTACAATGGGAACTGAGATAGAAAGATTCCCAATGTTTAATTTTTTCATCATCATATATAAAAGTATTTAAGACAACCAAAGATACTCTTTATTATTAACATTTATACTTTTAGACTAAGAATTAAATAGCTTAGCAACATTATTTACATTATACAACAGGATTATTAACACTGGCATGTTTCTTGCATAAAACCTTACAAGCATTTTATCGTAATAAAAACATTCAAGACAAAAGAAGATTATTTAATATGAAACGATTTACACGTATTACCATAAAAACGCTATACCTGGGTATCATTTTGGCCACGAACACCCTATCAATGGCACAAACCATAGAAAATGAAAAATTAATCCCATTCGGAGATTTTAATAGCTGGATGGTTCGCATTATTGACGAATCGTTTGTTATTGGCGGTAACACGAAAACCCTTTACGAAGTTGCCCCAACAGACACAATTATAGGAGACAAACCATACATTAGTTCCACAGTTTCTCCCTGGAGAACGTCCAACGTTATGGCCAAAGTCAGTGGAATCACGAAATGTAGTATTTCCGTGTTCCCGGAAAAAAGAGATGATGGCTATTGTGTACGAGTCGAAACACTTATGGAAAAATGCAAAGTATTGGGCCTCGTGAATATCACGGTGCTTGTTCCAGGTACAATTTATCTGGGACAGATGCATGAGCCGATCAAGGACACGAAAAATCCACAAAGCAAACTGAACGCCGGAATTCCTTTCACGGAAACACCGAAGGCCGTTGTGTTCGACTACAAGATGGAAACCCCTGAAACAGATCACCGGATCAAAGCAACTGGTTTCAGCAAAATTGTTGATGTCCCGGGACGAGATTCTGCCGAAATATACATCATTCTTCAAAAACGTTGGGAAGATGAGAACGGCAACGTGTATGCCAAACGTATCGGCACTGCCATAGAACGTCTTTCGGAAAATACTCCCGATTGGAAAAACAATCACAGACTGGATGTATTTTACGGGGATCCAGCAAATCAACCCGGTAGCAAATCCCACATGCAATTAATCCCTAAAGAACAATCTTTATACTGCATCAACAGTAAAGGTAAATCAGTACCCGTAGAGGAAGTTGGCTGGGGTGATGCCAGTGATAAGCCCACACACTTATTCTTACGTGTATCTTCCAGCTACGGAGAAGCTTACATTGGTACTGTGGGTAATAAACTTTGGGTAGATAATATTCGATTGGCCTATTAAAAAATAGACTCCATACGACAACCTTCCCTCTCTTTACACAGGAGAGGGAACCGCCTGACAATCTGCTCTCCCCCCCCCGAGCAACGGGAGGTCAAAAAGGGATAATTCATAATACAAATTAACTTTATCCGAGTTCAAGATTGAATTTTCTTGACATCTATATATTCTTCCTACTTTTCATCCCGTATATTAGCAAAAATATTCCCAGTAAAATAAACGGAATACTTAGCACTTGCCCCATATCCAAATTCATCTGATCTTCGAAATGGACTTGCCGTTCCTTGATGAATTCGATTAGAAAACGGGCAACGAAAACAAGGACGAGAGTATTCCCCAAAAGCACTCCCCGACAGCGATTCAACCCAATCCATCGATATAGAAGCAGATTCACCCCAAAAGTAAAAAAATAGGCCAGAGCTTCATAAATCTGAGTCGGGTGACGGGGAACCCAATCCACCCGTTCAAAAACAAAAGCCCACGGCACGTCAGTTTCTATACCAATCATTTCGGAATTCGCTAAATTTCCCAAACGAATAAAACCTGCCGCTAAAGGCAAAATCAAAGCAATCGTGTCAAGAGTCTGTAACACTTTCTCTCCCGTGGTCCGGGAATAAATTACCATGGCAATTATCCACCCGACAAGTCCCCCATGACTAGCCATCCCTTGGTAGCCGGAAAAAATGACAGTTCCATCCATATTCACCCGTATCGGAAATAAAATTTCCAACGGGTGAGCAAAATAATACTCGTACTCGTAAACCAGACAATGCCCCAAACGAGCCCCCAAAAATACCCCGGCAATACTTAACATCACTAGAATTTGGAGATGCTCCCACGGCATCCCGTTCTTCTTGTAAATACATTTCAGTATTCGCACGGACAACACGGTTCCTGCAATCAACAGCAAACTGTAATACATGACAGGGAAATTCCCTATCCAAAATGCAACCGGGTCTATGTTCCATTCTATATATTCCATCGAGGACAAAAATACAGTTAAAATACGTTGATCCAATCAAAAACTCATCATAAAAAAACAAACCCGCCCCCTGCATATTCCAAGAATTTGACTATCTTTGCCCAATTTTTAATCAAACCGCATAAAGATAAATTCTATGGCAATCTATTTGGATGATGTATCAAGAACTTTCGGAGAATATCTGCTTATTCCCGGTCTGACCACGAAACAGTGTATTCCTACCAACGTTTCATTGAAAACACCATTGGTGAAGTATAAAAAAGGCGAGAAATCAGCCATTGAACTGAATATTCCTTTTGTTTCAGCGATTATGCAGTCTGTCTCCGACTCGGGATTGGCAATAGCACTTGCCCGTAACGGGGGATTGTCATTTATCTTCGGCTCGCAACCCATCGAATCACAAGCAGAAATGGTTCGCAAGGTAAAGAAATTCAAAGCCGGATTCGTCACGAGTGACTCTAATATCACCCCGGAAGCCACGTTGGCAGATGTATTGGCATTAGTGAAACGCACGGGACATACCACTATGGGAGTAACACATGACGGAACGCCCAACGGTAAATTACTGGGATTGGTAACTAGCCGGGATTACCGCGGGGAGAAAGACCCCAAAGACCGAAAAGTAAAGGAATTCATGACTCCATTTTCCAAATTAACAGTGGGAGAAATCGGAATGACTCTTAGCGAGGCCAATCAAGTTATCTGGGATCACAAGTTAAATACATTGCCGATTATTGATAAAGACCAAAATCTTGCTTATTTTGTATTCCGTAAGGACTATGATAGCCACAAGGATAACCCGAACGAATTGTTGAACACGACGGACAAAAAGTTACTGGTAGGTGCGGGAATCAATTCCCGAGACTACAAAGAACGAGTTCCCGCACTGGTGGAAGCCGGTGTTGACGTTTTGTGTATCGATTCATCCGACGGTTTCTCGGAATGGCAAAAAGAGACGCTACAATGGATTAAACAAGAATATAACGGTAAAGTACTTGTGGGAGCCGGAAACGTGGTTGATCAAGCCGGGTTCCGCTATCTGGTAGAAGCCGGGGCCGACTTCATCAAAGTGGGTATCGGTGGAGGATCCATCTGTATCACCCGCGAACAAAAAGGAATCGGTCGCGGACAGGCCACTGCAGTAATCGACGTGGCAAAAGCCCGTGATAAATATTTTGAAGACACCGGTATTTACGTACCGATCTGCAGTGATGGTGGTTTAGTACACGATTATCATATGGTATTGGCACTCGCCATGGGTGCAGACTTCTTGATGATGGGACGTTATTTTGCCCGTTTCGATGAATCCCCCACCAAAAAACTAATGGTGAATAACTCCTACGTGAAAGAGTACTGGGGAGAAGGTTCAAACCGTGCCCACAACTGGCAACGCTATGATATGGGCGGCAGCGAATCGCTCAAATTCGAGGAAGGTGTTGACAGTTACGTGCCTTATGCAGGTAAGCTGAAAGATAACTTGGAGGTAACTATTGGTAAAATCCGGTCGACCATGTGTAGCTGTGGTGCAACCTCTATCACGGAGTTACAGAAGAATGCCAAGATTACATTAGTATCTTCAACCAGTATCGTTGAAGGAGGGGCTCACGATGTAATATTGAAAGAGCACAATAGATAATATCAAGAAAAATTCCGGATTAATTCCGGGATTTTTTATTTCTCTTCCTGTTGGTAAATATTATAGTATATTACTTCTGCCCCATGTAGCGACAATAAATATTAAATAATTCCCCGGGCATCTTCAGCAAATGTTTAAATTTTATACGACTATCCCCCTTCTCCACCCAAGTATTCAACGGTACTTCATGAATAATCCGATCATAATCAGTGTGTTTTTCCCGAATTCGCAGGATTAATTCCACGTCGAAAAGCCAACCGGAACGAAATTCTTCGCTAAATCCCACGGGTATCAGCTCACTTTTCAAAAGCTTGGCTCCGCATTGGGAATCATATACCGGAAGTTGATATAACATTGAAACTAACGTGGCAAATCCCCGCCCCAAGTAATGACGATACGCTTTCCGTTGTACGTTGGCTCCTAATCGTTTCAAACGGGCCCCCATTGTCATGCACACTCCCGGTTGCTTGTCCAACACTTCTATCAACAAATACAAGTCCTCCAATGGCGTAGCTAAATCGGCATCCAAGTACCCCACGATATTGTAACGATTCAAGGAACTAACATACAACATTCCGCTTCTGACAGCCTCTGCCTTTCCCCGGTTATCCGCATTGTCAACCAACAAGAAACGCCTTGGTTCCAACTCCACGGCCCGGCGTAAAACCTCGGAAGTATTATCCTGACTACCATCGTTCACGAAACAGAAATCAAAACGTTCCTCCTTACCCACAAATTCCCGGAAGACCTCCAACTCTAAACGTTGCGCCTCGTTATAACACGGGATAATGATACATACCTTTTCCATCTATAATCATTTTATTTCCGAATTTCCATTTCTCTCGACAAGAAACGTTGTAATTCAATCGCCTCCCTGTTCTTCGAGTCCAATTCTACCGCCTTTTGAGTCATTTCAGTGGCAGTGGCCCGACGTCCCGCTGCCAATTCACATAGCGCACGTAACAACGCAAACTCGCTATCCTCTTCAATTCCATCCATCTGTTTTAACAATTTTTCAGCCTCTTCCATGCGTTTCTGTTGAATCAAGGCCCGAAGTTCAATCTTCTGCAATGCTTCTTTATCCCGTCCTTGCTCACGTAACAATGACGCAACTTGTTCCAGCAACTTGTAATTATTCACACGACAGTAACATTCAGCCAAAGAAAGCAACACCTTCTCGTCTGCCCGTTTGGCCCTCACAACCCTCTCGTAAGGTTCAATGGCTTTCGAGTAACTCCCGTTCCTTCGTAGAATATCCCCACCCAAGGCCAATGCCTGGACGTTCCCACCGTTATATCTCAACGCTTTATTGACATAATCCAGTGCTTCCTTATCCTTTTCCTCCGTGTAATAAATCAATCCTTTCAGATAATAAGAAGAAGATGCCACGTCATTTTGGGCTAACATCGCATCAACTGCTTGATGAGCCGTTGTAAACTTTTTCAAATCCAAAGCACTCAACGCCCTAATATTCAAAGCATCCATCAACTGCGGCTGCCATTTCAGAGATTCGCCCGTACACCGAAGAGCCTCCTCCGGCTTGCCGATCGTGTAGTACATCCGAGATAAACGCATCCACATTTCTTCGTTCCACGGGTGATCCTTCAAATAATTTTCTAACTTTGCGATAGCCTCCGGGTACTTCTTCTGTTCTTCCAACTTAATCGCCTCGTAATCTTCCCGAGATTTTCTTTCTCCCACCACACACATCGGGTACCCATCAACATCCACCGAGTACAAAAAGCCCTCTTTCACCGGGAAAAGGCCATTTTTCAACTGGAAGCTATTGATATACACGTTATCGAATATCATATAATCCCACTCCTTACTAAACTTATCGTAATATCGGCTATACACGATGGTTACATTCGTATCCTTCCGAAAATAATGTTGCAAGTTCGCACTATGATTTGTCACGATCCGTAGAGGACGTCCTTTATAATCCACGTTCTTCTTAAACCAATCCACTCCTTTTTTTAAAGAATTATAATAATAGTCCGTTTCGTAATCCCCGTAAGCTCCTCGTAAGCCTCCTACCAACTCGTTAAAATAAACATAGTCATTGGGATGATTCACAGCCATGTGACGCACAGGCAGGAACAACAACACGATAAACACAACCACCATGACACCCTTTAAATATTTAGGGGAAACAGATAATATTAACGTCCAGAACCGGGCAGCCAACAACACCATAAAAGGCATCACGAACAGTAAATGGCGAATTCCTCCGTACAAATTCGATTTCTGATAAATGACCCAAAACACGGGAAATACCAGCGAAAATAAAATGAAGAACGACAATAAAGAGAATTCTCTTTTCCGGAAAACCATGAAAAAGAGATACCCGATAAAACCTATCACCACTATCAAAGGTGACCCTATCATCAAATATTTCGGGGCATAATGAACCGGTAGCATATTCGACATCATCTGTTCTCCCTCGAATATCGTGCGCAATCCAATATTATAATTCGTGAATTCCTTTAAAGATACGACCACGTTAGCAAACGGGCGAGCCAATGCAAAAGGCCATGTAATGATAGACAAAAAATAACCGATAAATAGAACAAGTACAATCAAGAACAGGATGTTTTCAACTTCCTTACGGTATTTCATAAATTTATAAAACTCCTTGAAGCCGACCCACAAAATATAGAACAAACCACCATACATCAACAAATATGGAAACAAAAGCAGCCCCCCAGAACGGGTTCCCAATGCCAAAGCGATTCCCAACATGGCACCGATCATGTGGCGCAATTTAACCACAGGATAACGATCAAACATTCGTACAAAATAGAATATGGCAACCAAATACCCGACGGCAAAAGGAATATCCTTCAAATTATTCATACTATGTCCAAAAAATCGAGGAGAGAAAAAGAGTAGCAACATGGAAATCAACCCACACAATCCTCCCCCGAAACGTAATCCTAACAGACCAATCGCAATTACGCCCAAAGCTCCTACCAAAGCACACACGACATGCCGCACGGCATAAACATCATCTGCACCGATCATATCAGCCACAACAGCCGCAACAACCTGCATCGAATTACCGTAAAGATGTAAAGCCGTTTGGGGTTGATTCAATGCGGCCTTATCTCCTTTCGTGAAGAAATCAAGCACATAACCGGAATGTCGGTGATCGACAAACTCATCACCACTAATCCCGTAATCCTTACTGATATAAGGCATATAAAAAAAGACAAACAAACCGAATAACAACATAAACATCCGGTACGTCATATCCCGACGAGATCGCCCGGAAACGTCAAATAAGGTAGTAAAGAAACGGCCTGTCGTCAAGAAATGACAAGGTATTTTCCAGAAATAATTCATAGCCGGATCCGATACATTATCTGCATCTTTCCAAGTAATCGCAGCCTCCAAAGTTCCGAATTTCACGAACGCTTTCTGCAAACTATAACTCACTGCCCGTAATAAATTCCCATCCAGATCACTTCCCGCATAAGCCTTCATAAATAAAGACTTGTTACCAATCAATACAGGAGAATCCGTGATGCTCCTATCACCTCGCCACAAGGCTGCATCCACAAAACCAAGCCACAATTTACGCTTCCGGTTACTCACATAATAAACATGATCCTTTCGTTCTGCCTTTTCATAAACTTGTCCGAGTGAATTCAACGCAGACGGAGCCACTCGATCCAGATCAACAAGCATGATACTCTCGGTCTGAACCTCTCGTAGCATGTTTAGGAATTCTTCGTGCTGACAACCAGCATGCAGCAGAATGATATTCTTCTGCAATGATTCTTTATTAGTATTTAAAACGGGTAATTGAAAATCGGTATTTTTTGTGAAACCAATTACCTGAATTGACTTGTTTACGACTTCTTCCACTGTAAAATCTTTTACACAACTAATTAATATATTTCGCCAACTTATGACCTTTAACCGGTATAAAGGTACAAAATAAGTTATCAACTCCCAAGACTCTTTCTGTCATTTCATTGTCAGATAAAAACGTCTCAACACATTCGATTTATGACGTTCTGTCAGTAAATATGACACCATCCACGCACCTTGTAAGGGATTTTTATGAAAATAAGTCTTATTTGGGAACTGGCACACCGTTTGATAAAAGATAAGTGTTCTTGAAACTATTCAAGGGCAAAGAACGAAAAAGTAAATAGAAAATAATAACATTATAAATATTAAACAATATGGGAAAGATTATTGGTATAGACTTGGGGACTACGAACTCTTGCGTTGCCGTGATGGAAGGTAATGAGCCTGTGGTAATCCCGAACAGTGAAGGTAGGAGAACAACACCATCTATTGTTGCTTTTGTTGACAATGGCGAAAGAAAAGTTGGTGACCCTGCAAAACGTCAGGCAATCACGAACCCGACGAGAACAATATATTCTATCAAACGTTTCATGGGTGAAACTTATGATCAGGTAGATAAAGAAATCAATCGTGTACCTTATAAGGTAGTAAGGGGAGAAAACAATACCCCGCGTGTCGAAATCGGTGATCGTAAATACTCCCCACAAGAAATCTCTGCCATGATTCTTCAGAAAATGAAGAAAACAGCCGAAGATTACTTGGGACAAGAAGTATCAGAAGCAGTAATTACGGTTCCCGCATATTTCAACGATGCTCAACGTCAAGCTACAAAGGAAGCTGGAGAAATCGCCGGATTGACCGTAAAACGTATTATCAACGAGCCGACTGCTGCTGCATTGGCTTACGGGTTGGATAAACAAGATAAAGATATGAAAATCGCTGTCTTCGACTTGGGAGGAGGTACTTTCGATATTTCTATCTTGGAATTAGGTGATGGAGTGTTCGAAGTAAAATCAACCGATGGTGATACTCACCTAGGAGGTGACGATTTCGATGATGTAATTATCAACTGGCTGGCCGACGAGTTTAAGAAAGACGAGAACGTAGATATCCGGAAAGACCCGATGGCCCACCAACGTTTGAAAGAGGCTGCTGAAAAAGCTAAAATTGAGCTCTCAAGTTCAACTTCCACGGAAATTAACTTGCCGTACATATTTCCGGTTGACGGAATTCCAAAGCATTTGGTAAGAACCTTGACTCGGTCTCAATTCGAGCAATTAACGGATCATTTGGTACAAGCAACAATCGAACCATGCCGTCGCGCATTGAAGAATGCAAACGCAAGTGCAGCAGACATCAGCGAGGTAATTCTTGTAGGTGGTTCTACTCGAATTCCAGCTGTTCAGAAAAAAGTTGAAGAGTTCTTTGGCAAAGCACCTTCCAAGGGAGTTAATCCTGACGAAGTAGTAGCCGTAGGTGCCGCTATCCAAGGAGGTGTATTGACTGGAGAAGTAAAAGACGTGTTATTACTTGACGTAACGCCGCTTTCTTTAGGTATCGAGACTCTAGGTGGAGTAATGACGAAATTAATCGAATCCAATACCACGATTCCAACTAAGAAATCGGAAGTATTCTCCACTGCTGCTGACAATCAACCGTCTGTTGAGATTCATGTACTACAAGGAGAACGTCCTCTGGCAAAAGATAACAAGACAATCGGACGTTTCCATTTGGACGGACTACCACCAGCCCCACGTGGAGTGCCACAGATCGAAGTTAGCTTTGACATTGATGCCAACGGTATTCTGAAAGTATCCGCAAAAGATAAAGCAACCGGAAAAGAGCAATCTATCCGTATCGAGGCTTCATCAGGGCTTTCTGAGTCTGATATCAAGAGAATGAAAGACGAAGCTGCCGCTAATGCAGAAGCAGACAAGAAGGAAAAAGAACGGATCGATACAATTAATAAAGCCGACAGCATGATTTTCCAAACGGAAAAACAATTAAAAGAATTTGGAGACAAATTACCTGCCGACAAGAAACAACCCATCGAGGCAGCCCTGCAAAAACTGAAAGATGCTCACAAAGCTCAAGATGTTGCAGCTATAAATTCGGCTATCGATGAATTGAACAACGTGTTCCAAGCTGCTTCTCAAGAAATGTACAATGCACAACAACAAGGTGGTGCACAACAAGGAGCCCCTCACGCTGATCAACAACAAACTAACAACGGAGGAAAAGATCAGGAAGTGACTGATGTAGACTTCGAGGAAGTGAAGTAATAAGATTCTTAACACATAAGAAAAAACTGTAAACTTATCGTTTACAGTTTTTTTCTATATTCTTTATAATTAGGGCACTGTCCACAATTTTGTGTAAATGTAAACGGGATTCAGTTATAAGTTCTCTTATATCTGGATTCTGTTTTCAAAAATAAGCATAAATTGGTTCATAATCAATCCCCAGTTAGTAATCGGCATCGTCCATTTCTTCTCAATCTCCATCAGAGACAGGTATACCATTTTCTTCACGGCATCATCCGACGGGAATGAAAGCTTTGATTTAGTGTACTTTCTGATTTTTCCATTCAGATTTTCAATGAGGTTTGTGGTGTAGATTATTTTCCTGATTTCCAATGGGAACTGGAAGAATACAGTTAGGTCATCCCAGTTATTCCTCCATGAGAGGATGGCATAAGGGTACTTCCCTCCCCATTTCTTTTCCAAATTATCCAGTTCCATAGCGGCAGCCTCCTTGTTGGGCGCGTTATATATGTTTTTCATATCAGCCGTGAACTCCTTCTTGTCCTTGTAAACGACATACTTACAGGAGTTCCTAATCTGGTGTACGACACATATTTGCGTGGAAGACTGGGGAAATACAGCGCGTATGGTGTCGGTAAAACCGTTCAGGTTGTCAGTGCAGGTAATCAGTATGTCCTGCACTCCGCGGGCCTTCAAATCAGTCAGGACACCCATCCAGAACGAGGAACTTTCTGATTTTCCCACCCACATGCCAAGGACTTCCTTCAAGCCGTTCTGTTTCAGACCAACACAAAGATAAACAGTCTTGTGGATGATCTTTCCGCTGTCGCGAACCTTGAAGACTATACCGTCCATCCAAACTATGAGATAGACCGGATCCAAAGGGCGGTTCTGCCATTCCCGGGCAGCTTGATTGACTTTGTTCGTGATGATGGAAATGGCTGATGTGGACAGTTCTATTTCATAAATTTCACGCATCTCCTCTTCAATGTCGGACACGCTCATCCCTTTGGCATATAGGGAGATAACAAGTTTTTCTATGGAAAGTCCACGACTCTCGTGTTTGGGAACAACTATGGGTTCGAATTGACCGTTACGGTCACGGGGAATAGGTATGATCGCTTCACCATGTTCGGTTTGGATTTTCTTGGGGTAGCTGCCGTTACGAGAATTACCGCTATTATTACCGGAAACCGAATTCTTCTCGTAACCCAGATGGGCATCCATCTCACCTTCAAGCATTTTCTCCAATACCTGCGCGTGTAGCTGCTTCAGAAACTTGCTGACATCAGCTTCTGTTTTGAACTGGCTAAGGAACTCCCTGCTTAATACCTCATCAGGCACTACATGATTCTTCTCTTTCATAATCTTCGTTATTTTGCAAAGTTATTAAATAAAAAACTACGGAACTCATACTGAATCCCGTAGTTTACATTTACACAAAATATTTTATAGTGCCATAATTAGAAACCCACAAATCAAACTAGATACTTGGCAATCGTTTCTTTTAATAAAGGAGCTGACAACGGCTTGGTTAAATAATCATTACAACCAGCCTCTAATGCTTTTACCCGATCATCATCAAAAGCAAACGCTGTTAAAGCTATAATCGGAATTTCCTGAGAAATTTTACGAATGATTCTAGTTGCTTCCAGTCCATCCATTTCCGGCATTTTTATATCCATAAGAATAAGATCTGGTTGGGATTGTCCGTATATTTCAACCGCTTCCTTTCCATTCCAAGCATGAAGCAATGTATAGGTCTTCCCGATAATCGCTTTCAATAGAAGAAAATTGCTCTCCACATCCTCTGCCACTAAAATTGTTCTTCCCGCACTTACATTTTCTTTAATCTCGTTATTTCCCATATCGTTCATGTCAGTTTCGATAGTAATTCTTTGATAAGGAATTGTGAATTTAAATATAGAACCACGTCCCTCTTCAGATTGAACAAATATATTCCCTCCCATTTTCTCTACAAGCATTTTACATATCGCCAATCCTAAGCCAGAACCCTGCGCAAAGGTATTCAATTTTGTGAAACGATCAAAGATTGTAGATACTTTCTCTCTAGGAATCCCACACCCAGAATCCCACACATAAAATTCAACAATATCACCCACTTGCTGATAACCGAAACGTATAAATCCCTCCACCGTAAACTTTGAAGCATTCGTAATCAAATTGGATATCACTTGGAATAGTCGGTTTCCATCTGTCAACACGTAAGTGTTCAAACCACCGTCTTCAAACTCCAACCGTACCCCCTCTTTCATGCGAATCCGATGCACCTCTAAAATCTTTAAGCACAACTCTCGGATACTAACCGGTTTATACACAAATTCTAAACTCTCGGCTTCAATCCTAGATAAATCAAGTATATCATTTATTAATTGTGTCAACAACTCCGAATTATTCTCTACAATATTCAAATAATACTCTTTCTCTCTTGTATCCTCTGTTTCTGCCACTAAACGAGTGAAACCGATAATAGCATTTAAAGGGGTACGGATTTCATGGCTCATATTCGCAAGGAAAGCAGACTTTAACTTATCCGATTGTTCTGCTTTCAAACGAGCTTTGACTAACTCTTGTTCCGTACTCTTTAAATCTGTTATATCCCACGAAACACCAACAAGAAAGCAAGGATCACCAGAGTCATTCCGAACCAGAGTCTTTAATGTTTTTACTGTTCTTATCTCCCCTGTTTTCGTCTCGTAGGTCTCCAGAAATTCAATATCTTTCCCTGTACGAAGTAATTCTTTGTCATCACGCCTGAAGCGTTCAGCATCTTTTTGATTGGGAAAAACCTCAAAATCGGTTTTACCTAGAGCGTTCTCCCGCAAAATATGGGAATATGTCTCAAAAGCTTTATTCCAATACACATAACGAAATTCCGGTCCGGCATCTTTCACGAACAAATACACGGGAATATTGTCCAGTACGGTATTCATGATAGAATCAAGCTCTTTAATTTTATTTTCATTTTTCACATGCAAGGATATATCCCGTCCGAAAACCCAGATTAACTCTTCCCCGGAAACATGAATTGTCGAGTGGGCAAACATTTTCAAAACATCACATCCCCCATCGGGTCTGTTTAAATACAACAGACTTTCGAAATTTTCACCACACTCTCTAACGGATTGAATTTTCTTGCTCCAAGACTCTAAGGTCAATGTCGGATCTAACATCCATACATAAATCCCAGCTAAATTTTCCGGTACATGAAACCTATCTCTACCCGGTCGATTGATATATACAAGTTTACCATTTGGACGAAATACAAAAATTTCCTGATCCACGTGATTCAGTGCGTAACGAATAACATCAATTTCGTTTTCAAAACTTTCATTTCCGTTATCCCCTGTAACATGTTCTTTTCCTAAGACACTATTTTCCAAATCACTCATAAATAGCATATATTCTATATTACAAATGTATAAAAAAACAAATACAAAAGAAACCTACTCCCCAAAAACGGATAACAAAAAATTTAGGGAGAAAAAACTATAGATAATAAAGAGAAAATAATTTTGACAATCATATATATTTTTATACATTTGCAAGCGAAACTGCTGTACGTATACTAAAGAAAAGAGCGAGTCTATTTATAAGTGTTTAACTAAAAAATCAAAACTATGTTAGTATCTATCATTTACTTATTTATTGTTGTATTATTACTTGTTTCTATATGGAAAGTATACGAAAAAGCAGGAAGACAGGGTTGGGAAGGTATTATCCCTATTTACAATCTTTATGTAATGCTCCAAATCATTAATAGACCATGGTGGTGGCTTTTAATCATGATTTTTGTTCCAATTGCAAACCTCATATTTTCGATTATCGCTTTAAAAGAATTCTTGGAGAAATTCGGAAAAGGCATTGGATTCACCATTGCAACTATTTTCTTCCCTTTTATTACCTTCCCGATGTTAGCATTCGGAGATGATCAATTTAAGAATGAATAATTCTATATATTAAGAATAAAAACCGGTACTTTACCGGTTTTTATTTATCTGCTATTTCTTTCAGTAAATCACGCATGCACTCCTGCACTTTCACGGGATCACCCACGTAATTATTCACAAGAATCGTAAAAGCTAACGTTTCTCCTTGTTGAGTTTTCAAATATCCGGCAAGTGCTCTAACTCCAGACATAGAGCACGTCTTAGCAACGACATTCTCCCGTAAAACCGGATGATCGGAATAAATCCGTAATCCCCAATCCACATTCCCTTGTGGTAATGACAAAACAAAAGCATCACTTAAATACATTCTTGCCCAAATCAATAAATCAGTGAATACTTTCGCCGGAACGGCATTCGCAGGCGATAAGCCACTGGCATCTTTCAAGATAATACCACATGAATCTATCCCCATATCACTTAATTCTACCTTTACCGTTTTCGCATAATCTGTAGGACTGATCAATTCTCCCAAAGCTTCAGCGAAAAGATTGACACTATTTTTATTTGTATAATAAACGATATCTTTCAAAAAAGGAGAAATAATCGTCAGTAATGCGTGATACTCACCCTCTTCTACCTTTTGTTTATCCAATGTAATTCCTTTTTCTTTCAATCGCTTTTCTAGTTCAACCCTAAAATAAGCATTCGGACAGTGCATCGCTCCCTTCACTACAAAAGAAGAACGATTAGCTGGAATAGTCCCTTGAATCAATAACGTCGCAGCCTCTGGCCCCCCATATATCCACGCATCATTCTTAGTAGAAGCTATCACTTCGTTCCGTAATTTCACTCCCGGAACAGAAGGAACAACAGATACTATCTTAGTTTGAGTACCCAACTTCCCAGACTTCAAAGTAATCGTGTACGTATTATCCCGGTAATTAAATGAATGATAGAGAGCTCCGTAATAATTTGCCACGTCTTCCCATGGCCAAGATCCCGGAATACGGGCCGGTTCTCCTTCTGGCTCTATAATAATATCCCCATAAATTCGTTTAATTCCCAAGTTTACAACCTTAGAAACAAGACTATCAATAAAGCACATTTTGGGGAAATATTTCGAATCTAATGTCGGATCACCTCCCGCCCGGATAACAATATTCCCCGAGAGTACACCATCCTCAATCCTTCCCGTATAAAAAACCTTTGTTATATAAGTTGTAATAGTCAAGACTTGTTCTGACAGTTTGTTTACTATCTTACCAAAAAACTGTCCGATGACAATTGCGAAGTTA
>CALUKD010000020.1 GCA_944321125.1 Candidatus Butyricimonas faecavium
AAACGATCGTTAAAAAATATAGAAGGGAGGGAATTGTTCGTTCTATTTTGGTTTATCTAAAGGGAAATATGACGAATGGGCAGAAGAAAGAGCTTGATGAGTGGCTCAACTTGGATGAGAGGAATCAGGAATTATTTGAGCGGTTACAAGATATTGATTACGTGAAGGATGGATTACGGGAATTTCAAAAGTATGATTCTGTGGAAGATTGGAAAAAAATCCAAATTAAATTGCATATATCTCGTCGAAAAATTGGTCGTTGGATTCGGGTGTGTGCAGCTTCCGTGGCAATGTTGTTTTGTGTGGGGATGGCATGGTATTTTGTAGGACGTGATGCGAACAACGAGAATGTTGCTTCTTCTGTTATTGAATATGGGCGTTCGAAAGCAATGTTATTGTTGGCTACGGGGGAGGTAATAGAGTTAGAATCGACTCAGGATTCGGTATATACTAGGATTGAGGGGGAAAGTTTTGTTAATGATGGTAAAAGATTAGTGTATTCGGACACTACCCGGGTAAAAGAAGTAGAATGGCACACGTTGCAGGTGCCGCGAGGTGGAGAATTTGTATTGTGTTTGGCTGATGGAACTGTGGTAACCTTGAATGCAGATACTAAAATCCATTATCCGGATCGTTTTGCAGGGAATGAGCGTCAAGTTTCTTTAGAAGGAGAAGCGTTTTTTGAAGTAGCGAAAGATAGTTTGAGACCTTTTGTCGTAAAAACAAACGGTGTTGATGTCCGGGTATTGGGAACTACCTTTAATTTCAAAGCTTATCCGGATGAGTATCAGCAAGCAACATTGGTGCAGGGAGTTGTAGAAGTTCTGTTTGATAGACAACAAGTGGTGTTACAACCTGGAGAACAAGCGACTTGTGTCGATAAAAAATTGAAGGTGGAGCAAGTAGATGTTATGCCCTATATTGCTTGGAAAGATGATCGTTTCGTTTTTGAAAATGAGTTATTGGAAAGTGTGTTGAAAAAATTAGAACGGTGGTATAATATAACGGTATTTATTCAGAATCCAAAGTTAAAACAGATGCGATTTACTGGTAATTTACCTAAATATGAGAATATTAATAGTGTTTTGAATAAATTGGCTCTAACCACAAGTATTAAATTTGAATTGAACGAGCGAACTCTAGTGGTACAACTCGAGTGAATAAAAAACGGGAGTTGCGCTAACAACAACCCGTCTTGGATAACTGCCATTGAGAATGGCAAATTATTAATAATTAAAACCGTACAAATCTATGAAAAAAAAACGAGATTTTGACATAGGATGGGGATCTAATGTCATTAAGAAAATGTTTCGGATTATGAAAATCTTTATTTGTTTTTTAGTTTTCGGTCTATCAACTGTTTCCGCAAGTACTTTTTCACAGGTGCGGGTGAGTATAGACATGAAAAATGCAACTCTTAAAGAGGTATTTAAGGAGATTACAAAACTTACGGGTTATGAGTTCGTGTATAGTAATAATGAGATTGAACGCATAGGGAAAGTGTCATTGAATGTCAGTAATAAGGATTTGAAGGATGTATTGGCCGAATGTCTGAAAGAAACTCAGTTATGGTATATGATTGAGGAGCAAGTAGTAGTTATTTCGCCGAAATTGTTGCAAATAGGATCCAAGGAAAGTCGTAAAGCAACGATTGTATCAGGAAAAGTTGTTAGCGAGGATAAAAAGCCAATGCCGGGGGTAACTGTCTTGTTAAAAGGAACGTCTACTGGAGTTACAACAGGTGTTGATGGTGTATTTTTTATTATGGTTCCAGATACGACGGCAAATGTGGAATTGATATTCTCTTTTGTTGGGATGAAAACTAAAACAGTGGCTTACAAAAGTCGTCCTAAAACGGGTGAGTGGTTGATTACGATGGAAGAGGATTTATTGGAAATGGATGAAGTTGTTGTTACTGGATATACTACGTTATCCCGTAGGGAAACGGCGAGTGCCGTTAGTCAAATAAAGGCGGATGATGTGATGTTGAATTCAAAATCATCAATAGATCAAATGTTGATTGGACAAATTCCGGGAATGACGATCGTACAGACATCTGGGGAACCGAGTGCAACTCCTAGAATTCGTATCCGTGGAATATCTTCAATTACATCATCGAAGGCTCCAGTTTGGGTATTGGATGGGGTTATTCTAGAAGACCCGGTAAATGTGGATTATTCCCAGATTAATGGAGATGATGCGGCTTACTTGATCGGTAATGCTATTGCGGGTATTAATCCGCGGGATATAGAAACAATTACCGTTTTAAAGGATGCTTCGGCGACGGCAATATATGGTGTCCAAGCGGCAAATGGGGTAATTGTATTGACAACCAAACAAGGAAAAGAAGGTAAAGCTCAATTAAATTATAATACTTCAATGACTTTAAATCAACGACCTTCATATGGTGATTTTTATTTGATGAATGCCGCAGAAAGAATCCAGCTTTCTCAAGATATTATCGCTAATTCATTGGAATATGGACGTGTTCCGGTTTCTTTGGGGTATGAAGGATTATATATGGATTATATGAATCGTAAAATATCTTATGAAGATTTTGCTCTTGGAATTAAACGAATGGCAAAGCGTAACACGGATTGGTATGACATATTGTTTAGAAATGTCTTGAGTCATAACCATACATTAAGTATAAATGGAGGCTCCAAAGATACCCGGTATTATGCATCAATTGGTTTTGATCAAAATTTTGGAACAGCCAAAGGGAGTGTCAGTAAACGTTACACAACAATGATGAAGTTGAATTCATGGTTAAATGACCGAGTATTCGTTGGTGTAACTTTGAATGGAAATGTTACTGATAATAAAGGTTTTCATAGTTCGGTGAATCCTAACCAGTATGCCTATGAAACTTCCCGGACGATTCCTTGTTATAACGAGGATGGATCATTGTTTTATTATGAAACAAGACAAAAAGGACAACTTGCAAGTAGTCAGGCTCCCAAAGAAGAAATGTTATATAATATTGTGCATGAATTGAGGCAAACAGGGTCAACAGGAAAAGTTGCAGGTATAACCGGTCAAGTTAATCTTCAATGGAGGATAAAATACGGTTTTAAATATGATTTTTTAGGTTCATATTCTTACCAACAATCCAAACAAAATTCATTCGCAAAGGAGACCTCCAATTACGTGGGGATAAAACGTAAATATAATATAGGAAGCATTGAACCAAATTCATTGGCAGAAGATAACAGTGTTATTCCTATTGGTGGAATAATCGATAAATCCGAGACGGAACAAACCACTTATATGATTCGGAACACGATAGGATTTTCCGGTCATTGGGGAGATCATGAAGTTTCGGCCTCTGCTCTTTCAGAGATTAGAGGGGTAAAGCAGACGGGATTCAGTGGTACGTATTATGGTTGGATGCCAGAGCGGGGACAGACCCTTACACCCATGTTAACGTCTGCATACGTTGCTGAATTGGCAAATCTGAGACCGCGTATCTCTGATAATTTGACAAACTATGTATCATGGGCGGGGACTCTTGCTTATACATGGCGAGAAAAGATCACTTTAAATGGAAATATTCGAATGGATGGTTCCAATAAATTTGGAGAGAATCCGAAATATCGTTTTTTGCCTATTTGGTCTATTGCTGGAAGGTATACGTTGACGGAAGAACCTTTTGTGAAAGGAAGTAATATCATCTCACTATTAGCTTTAAAGGCTTCTTATGGAATTCAGGGAAATATAGATAAAAGTACATCCCCGGAATTGGTTATTCAGGTCGGAGCGTTAAATACGGTTACTCGTTTAAACGAGTCATTCATTGAATACTTGCCTAATGCCGATTTACGTTGGGAAAAGACAACATCTTATAATTTAGGATTGGAAATTGCCTTATTGAAAGACCGGATACAGGGAGAGTTTAACTACTATTTCAAGAAGGGTGAAGATATGATAATGAGTAAAAAAGTATCTCAATCCATGGGATTGGCTACTGTTAAAATTAATGGAGGAAGAATTGATAATAGTGGTTGTGAGTTGTCATTTAGATTTTATCCGATACGAATGGCTGATTATGCTTTTAGTGTGAATTTTGTTTATTCTTACAATAAAAATGAGTTAGTATCAGCTAATAGTGACAGTGATATTACAAATTCGGAAATGCTGGATGGTTCTGCTTTGATAGAAGGTAAACCCATGGGAACGTTTTATTCTTATCGTTTTGCCGGATTGAACGGGGAAACAGGCTATCCAACATTTTATGATAAAGATGGAAAGAATTACTCGGAAGTGGATGGGATAAAATATCCTCATTATGCTCTTTATGAAGAAGAAATTGATTTAGTGAAATCAGGTTGTTTGGATCCGACAACAAGTGGTAGTTTAGGACTTAATTTTCGATATAAAAACTTTCGGATTGATTTAGGATTTACTTATACCTTAGGGGCTCACAGACGTTTACCGAATATTTATCGACAAGAATATTATAAAATATTTGATCCGTTGATCAATGTGACGAAGGAGTTAAAACATCGGTGGAACAATCCGGGAGATGAGAATTCAACGATATTCCCGGCTCTATATGATAATAGAACTTATGATCAGTTAAATCAGAAGAGTGCTTTGGATGGTCGAGGGTCTGTTTATTATGGGACACAGTTGTATGATAAAACTGATGTTCGAGTCGCTAAGATTGATAATGTCCGTTTGAGAAATCTTAGTTTGATGTATCGTATGCCAACAAAGATTTTGGAAAAAATAAAGATACAGGATATATCTTTAAATTTTCAGGCGACTAATTTGTTCCAGATTGCCGCAAAAGAATGGAGGGGACGCGATCCGGAGTCAGGTGATTCCAATACTCCTATACCAAGAACTTATTCTTTAGGGCTAAATGTAACATTTTAAAAGAAAACTATGATGAAAGCGATGTGTAAATATATTTTAGTAATCATACTAATGACAATGGTGATTAGTTGTGAAGACTTCTTAGAGATGACTTCTCAGGATTTGATTGTTCCTAAGACTGTGGAGCATTATAAAGAATTATTGCAGGGTGAAGGCTATTTTAAAGAATTCTTGGCAAAAAGTGTTTTTGCATTGTATATGACAGATGATGTTGAATATTTTGATGCTGTTGCTGGAGGATCATGGGGAAGTCTTGGTGATTCTAATTTTGAAAGTTATGGGGATTCTTATAAGTGGGGAACTGAGATTGAGAATGATGTGATGACAGATCGGTGTTACCAGTATCTCTATAAGCAAATTCTGGTAGCAAACACTTGTATAAGTGCGTTGGATGAGATGGAAGGAACGGATGCGGAAAAGAAAATTCTATCAGGACAAGCTCATTTTACTCGTGCTTTTGGATATTTTTTGTTAACTAATTTTTATGCACAGGCATATAATGAAGCTCAAGCGACAGATCCTTGTGTTCCCTTAGTGTTAGATCCAACTCCGACAATGGAAAAATTTCCCCGTGCAACTATGGAAGAAGTGTGGGGAAGAATAAAATCGGATGTCGAAGAAGCTATAAATTCTTTAGAGAAAGCTAATATATCTGGAATATATGAGATTAACTATGGCGCAGCTTTGATATTAGGTGTGCGGGTAGCTTTGTTTATGGAAGATTTTGATCTTGTTATTGAGTATGGAGAAAAACTTCTGGAGATTAATAATTCATTGTATGATATTACGGAAAAGCCGGTGTCGACAGGAACAAGTTCTCCAACATCGTCTAATTTTCAAGATAAATTTATTTATCCGTCTAATAATCCGGAAATAATATGGCTATATGATAATGGAGAGAAGGAATCTCACTATGATGTTTTCAATGTCGGTGGGCTTTTAGCTGGGGATTGTATCAGTATATCTTCAGCAGCTTCTAATTCTATAGTGTCTATGTTTGATTACGAGATTATTGAAACTGAAGAAGGGAATATCATTGAAGGAGATAGACGTTTTACTTATTGGATTGTAGCTCCTTCTGCGAGTTACTATCCATATGTGCCGATAAAATATGATCATTATAATATTATTGGGGAAGATTACCAAAGTAGTTTTAGAACAGGAGAAGTATATATTTCTCTTGCAGAAGCATATGCACGTAAAGCAAATCCAGAAATAGATAAGGTATTAGAATACTTGAATGCGTTGAGGTCTCATCGAATTAAACCTTATACAAGTTTGAATAGTGGTGATTTTGCCTCTGTGGATGCGTTGATAAAATTTGTATGGGAGGAACGTAGAAGAGAGCTTTGTTTTGAAGAACATCATCGTTGGTGGGATTTACGTAGGACAGGACAACCAGCTTTGACCCATACATGGATGGGGGGAGAAGTATATAAGTTGAAAGAAAAAGATCCAGCTTATGTAATTAATTTCCCTCAATTGGAAAGAGAATTTAATTCGGCATTAAATAATGCTCGTCCGATAAGACTTCCTGAATAATGAATTAAAAAGAGCGATATGAAAAATATAATCATTTTTATGTTGTTGTGTTTTATATCTATATCTTGTGTAGATAATGATGATTCCGATATAAAACTAGATGTCCCCTCTCAACCTGAATTAACGGATAAGACTCCTGTTGATTCGAAAATAAAAAAAATGTATGAAAATTATGGATGCTTTATTCATTATGAGTTTACAGAGGAGGAATTTACCTATGATTGGTCAACACATTTTTCAACACCATCTTATTCCCCGGCTAAAGTGGATAAAATTGTTGAGGTGTTGGATTTTATAGAAGAAAAAGTCCTTTCTATTTTTCCGATAGAATTTTGCCGGAAATATGTTCCTTTGAATATATATTTAACAGATACCTTGATGGGGTTATATAGTGATTGGAATGGCCATGCCGTGAATAGCAAGTTGATCATCGGGCGAGTAGGAGAACAATTTGATGCATTGGATAAAGACGAATTACGAGATGCTTGGATTTCTATATTTGTAGAACGAATGCTTGCAGTTTGGCCTTATCCGACAGATTTTGCAATAATCAGTGATGCTGGGTATAATCCAAGTTCCGTTTTAAGTAATGGGACTGTTATCACGTATCAATATGTAGCGGCCACGACGGATATGGTGGCAACATATGCAATATTAAAATTCGGAAGAAGAGGAAAATATAATGCTAATGGGCGTAATATGTATACGACAAGTTATGCACAAGATTTTGGAGATTATGTGGCATTTATTGCTTTTAAAAAACCTTCAGAAAAAGAAGCATATTATGCAAAAAATGCAGATGTAAAGAGAAAAGTAGAGTTGGTGAAAGAGTACTTTCTTACGAACTTTGGTATTACCTTGCCAGAAGCAACGGAATAAATAAAAGTAGGTTCCGTGATCAGCTCGATCACGGAATCATTAAAAAGTTATTATAAAATTATATTGTATGAAAAAATTGTTATTCATTAGCATGTTTATCGTGCTTGGGAGTACTGTTTTTGGGCAGGGTACCGAGTTTTTAGAAGGGAAAAAATGGAGTGATGTCTTAAAAGCTGCACAAGAACAGAAAAAGTATATTTTTATGGATTGTTACACCTCTTGGTGTGGGCCATGTAAAGGATTAGCTCAGAATGTATTCCCTCAACCTAAAGTTGGAACGTTTTTGAATTCGAATTTTGTGTGTTGTAAATATGACATGGAAAAAGGGGAGGGTATTACGTTATATAAGAAATACAAAAATAATATACCGGGATTTCCGACAATGTTGGTAATTAATCCTGCCGATGAAAGTATTGTTCATAAAGTTGTGGGATACACGGAGCCAGACGCTCTTATTGCGGCTTTGCAGGATGGTTTGGACGGAAAGACGTTGGCTGTATTTCAAAAACGGTATGAGGCGGGCGAACGTTCGTTGGAGTTGATTAAGGATTATTGTAAGGCTCTTGATGTGGCCTATGATCGAGATACAAAGGAGAAGGTCGTGAGAGATTATATTGAAACGATGCCGTTAGATTCTTTGGCTAATAGGGAGTTAATGGAATTGTATTTACCTTATCTGAATGATGCTTATTCTCCCCAGTACGAATATGTCCTTAAGAATTTGGACAAGTTTCAACATCGGCTTAAAATGAATCGATATGATATCGAATCACGTTTACAGAGAGCCATGTCGGATGCCGTACACGAGATTGTGAATGTAACACTTGTGAATATGGATACAGATACTTTGGCTTTAGTAAAAACAAAGGAAGAAAAATTGAAAGAACTGTTGCAGGGAACTACCGTGAAAGGTTTTAATGAATTGAGAGCAAAACTTGCAATTAACGATATACGGATGGAAGGAGATATTTTGGCTCTTGATGCCATCCTTGAAGCTGATAAGACTTTGCAGGCTACAAGGGATGAGTATTCTTTCCGGCCGGATATGTACAAATATATAATTGAATATGCTGATAACAAGACTCAAAAAGAGATAATCAAGAAATATCTGGCGATCATGCAAAAGAAACAGGATGTTGCAGATGAACGGAGTAATGGTAAGGTTAATCTTTTTACAGAGAATGTGTATGATATTTTGGCCATTGGATATTACCGTCTGGGAGATAAAAAAAAGAGTGAGGAGTGTGCAAAAAAATTTGATGAACGTTATAAGTTAAGTCTTGTAGATATGAAATCCATGTTTAAAGATGAAAAAGCACAGGCTCAGATGGACGAGGAGTATCGTCGGCAAATAGATGACCTTTATACGAAAATCGGAATGAAGTAACACTAAATGTTGTATTGTATGAAAAGATTGCTAGTCATTTGTGTGTTAATGATATTAGGTAAAGGAGTTTTCGGGCAGGGTATTGTGTTTATGGATAATGAACCATGGAATAAAGTTTTACAGAAGGCGAAGGAACAAAATCGGTTGATTTTCATGGATTGTTATACGGTATGGTGTGGACCATGTAAAGGCTTAGCTCAGGATATTTTTCCGCAAAAACAAGTAGGTGATTTTTTTAATTCTCATTTTATAAACGTGAAGTATGATATGGAGAAAGGGGATGGAAAAATGTTACGGGAAAAATACAAAGAATATATTATTGGTTTTCCTACTTTGTTATTGCTTGATTCAAATGGAAACGTTGTACACCAAATGGCCGGTTATCAGCAGGCTGAAGATTTAATCGCCGGAATGAAAGCGGGAATGGAGGGAAAATCACTATCCGTGTTGCAGAAAAAATATGAGGAAGGGGCGCGTGATTTCGAGACGATTCGTGATTATGTGGCAGCGTTGAACGGAGCCTTTAAAAAAGAGAATATATCAACGATTATTTCTGAGTTTATGGCGACAATCCCTGTGGAAAAATTGAAGGATAAAGATGTTTGGGCATTGGTAGGAAAATATGTTACGGATCCATACACGGAAGCTTATCAATATGTTTTCAAGGAGATAGAGAGATTCCAGTATCGCTTGAATGTAAATCGGTATGATTTGGAACGACAAATGGCAGACGGGATGGCTCGGGCCGTGAAAGAAATTATAACTGTGACAACGAAAACAACCAATCCGGATACTTTGAAGATGATGGAGGAGAAGGAGGGTGTACTTCGGGGAATGTTGAAGCAGAATACTGTAAAGCGTTTTCCCACATATTTGTGTAAATTGGAAATTAATGCTTGCCGTTTAAAAGAAGACGTGAATGGTATGTACCGTTGGATCATGTTTGCAGATGATTTGAATTTGTTAAATTATGAAAATGATTTTCGGGAAAGTACTTATTCATATATCACGGAACGGACACGGGATAAAAAAGTATTGAATACTATCCTAGATGTAATCGAACAACAGCAGGAGGAAGAGGAGCAGGTTAAAAGTGAACTTGTAAAACAGAATTATTATAATTTGCTTGCTTTGCTTTATACAAAACTTGGACAGAAGGATAAAGCTATGGATGCCCGGAAAAAATATGAGCAGTTAGAGGAAAAGAAAGAGGTGGCGGTAAGAAAGTTATTCGGGATAGAGGAAGATAAAAAATGATGTTATATTAAAAAATAGAAGTATGATAAAAAATGTATGTTATGTGTTATGTGCCGTACTTTTGCTTGCGGTGGGATGTAACCGGGAAAAGGTTTACATGATATCGGGAACATGGGAGGATGGAGATGGAAAAGTCGTGTACTTGAAAAAAGAAATTGGAGAAAAACAGTTTCAGACAATGGACTCTGCTATTGTAAAGGATAGTAAGTTTCAAATGACAGGGGCAATTCAGCAAATTGATAAGTATTTGGTGACGGTTGGGAAAGATGAGCAGGAGATTTTACTGGATGGGGAACCCATTGAGGTCGTTGTAACACAGATGACGAACAAAGAGGGAGATAAAGTGGATTCTTACAAAGTGGCTATCAAGGGAAGTTACGAGCAAGATATTTTCCGGGAAAGTAAAGATCTTGCCTTAGGAAAGAGTATGATGCAATTGGCTGGAATGTTTGCTATGGTACAGGTAAAGGATGACTCTGTGAAATTGGATTCTACGTACAAAGCTTTTGAAATGATGAAAAAGGCCGTGGATGAGAAGATTATGAATTTTGTGGATTCGAATAATAATAGTATGGCGATTACTTACATGATCGGTGATTTTATTGCCAGAGAATATCCATTCGAAGATGTAGAACGTTATTATAATAATTTGACTCCAGAAGTGAAAGCTTCATATCCAGGGCAGTTGCTCAAAGAGAAAATAGTAAATTTGCGTTCGATTAATGTCGGGGGAATTGCTCCTGATATTGATTTGACATCTCCGGATGGACAGCATATTAAACTTTCTTCCTTGAGGGGTAAGTATGTGTTGTTAGATTTTTGGGCATCTTGGTGTGGACCTTGTTTGGCAGAAGTTCCAAACGTAAAGGCTATCTACGAACAATATAAGGATAAGGGTTTTGAAGTGTATGGAGTATCTTTGGATGACAAGAAGGATGCTTGGGTAAACGCGATTGAAAAGCACGATTTACCTTGGATTCATGTGTCTTCTTTAAAAGGTTGGGAGTGTCCGGTTGCTAAAGTTTATAATGTGACGGGTATTCCAAAAATGTACTTGTTGGATAAAGAAGGGCGTATTGTTGCAATGGATTTGAGGGGTGATGCATTGAAAGAAAAAGTAGCTTCTTTCTTTAATTGAAAATGGATTTTTAATGATTAAAAATAAGATGCATGAAAAAATGGATGTTTGTATTGTTGGCAATGGTTATTATCATGCCACTATCGTCAGACCTGTATGCTGCAGGTAAGAAAAAGAAGAAAAAGGGGACAGCTACTGCAACGTTACCGGCGCCTAAAAAAGTAAGCCCTTACGAGAAATTATTGAAAGGGAAAAATGTGGAAACTTCGAAAAGTAATTTCATTACTTTGCATAAGGTCGGGAATAAATTGTATTTCGAAATTCCGTTGAAATATATGAATCGGGAGATATTATTGGCCTCTACGGTGACGAATGTTACCTCTCCTGAATTTTGTGATATCGGTTATAAGGCGAATAATCCTTTACATTTAAAATTCACCATGCGGGATAGTTCTGTTTTCTTGCGTTACGTGTCATCAAGCGTAACAACGGATAATTTGCAGAAGGCGATGAATAATGTTTATGGTGATCCGATTTTATATGCTTATGATGTGAAAGCGTATAATCCGGACAGTACGGCCGTGGTTATTGATATGACTACTTTGTTTACGACAAACGTAAAGGATTTGAGCTTTTTCTCGGATGCCATGATGGGGGGAATGGTTAAGATTTCCAATTCTTTTAAGAAAGAAGCTTCTTATTTGGATGAAATCAAGGCTTTTGATGATAATTTGAGCGTGAAGACTGTCATGTCTTATAGTGTTTCATTAAGTGTGATGGGAATGATGAAACTAATGGAAGACTATCCTTTTACGGCAACAGTTACCCGTTCGATTTTACTTTTGCCGGAGGATAAAATGATGCCTCGTATTTCAGATTCCCGGGTCGGTATATTTAATAGTACGAAAACCCGTCTTTCTGTCACGAAAGAGGATGAGATCGGGAGTTATTCTGTGGCTCATCGTTGGAGATTGGAACCGAAAGATGTGGAAGCTTATAAAAGAGGAGAGTTGGTAGAACCTGTTAAGCAGATCGTGTTTTATGTGGATGATGCATTTCCGGAGTTATGGAAAGAACCTATTCGTCAGGCTGTAACAACTTGGAATGCGGCATTTGAGAAGATTGGTTTCAAGAATGTGATGGTTGCCAAGGATTTTCCAAAAGATGACCCGGATTTTGATCCGGATAATTTGAAATATTCCTGTATCCGTTACGTGGCAAACTCTACGGCTAATGCTATGGGGCCTTCATGGACGGATCCGACAACGGGAGAGATTATTAATGCATCTGTGTTGGTTTACGGGAACATTATTCAGTTGATAAATAATTGGCGTTTTGTGCAAACGGCTCAGCTTGATCCTTCCGTGAGAAATAAGAAATTACCGGATGATGTTGTAAAAGCTTCTTTGATTTACGTGGTTGCACATGAAGTCGGTCATTGTTTGGGATTTATGCATAATATGGCTTCTTCCGCGGCTTTCCCGGTAGATTCTTTACGTTCGGCTTCCTTTACCCAAAAATATGGAACAACTCCTTGTATTATGGATTATGCTCGTTTTAATTATGTAGCTCAACCAGAAGACAAAGGGGTGAAATTGACTCCTCCGAATTTAGGTGTTTATGACGAATTTCTAATTAAATGGAATTATAAATATATTCCGGGAACGAAAGACGAGTGGGAAGAACAACCTATCGTGGAACAATGGGTGGACGAGCATGCTGGTGATCCGATTTATCGTTATGGTCGCCAACAAATACAGACTCGTTATGATCCGAGCGCTATCGAAGAAGATTTGGGTGATGATCCGATGAAAGCTAGCGAGTATGGCGTGAAAAATCTGAAGTATATTCTTTCCAACCTGCAAGGATGGATTAATGATGATCCGGATTATTCTCATCGCCAGACTTTGTACGGTCAGATTATGACGCAATATTACCGTTATTTGCGGAACGTGATGTATAACATAGGTGGAATTTATCTGACAGAAGTAAAAGAAGGAACTCCGGGTAAGCGTTACGAGGCTGTGCCGAAAGCACGTCAAAAAGCATCGATGGCTTGGGTTTTAAAGCAATTCAAATCTATGGATTGGTTGAATAATGCAGAATTGAAAAAACATTTTCCGCTAAGTGTTGATGGAAGTGCGATTGTTCGGAGTAAAGTGGCCGGGGATATTCAGGGATTGATCGGTAACGTGATTCTTTCTTCTCATGTGGCTTCTTCTCCTTACTCGATTAATGAATTTATGGCTGACCTTTATAATGGCACGTGGAGTAATTTGTTGCAAGGGAAAGCGTTGACCGAGGGGGATAAAATTCTGCAAAATACGATGGTGGATATGGTTTGTGCATCATTGAGTGATGGTGGGGCTAAGAAGAGTGCCTCTCCTTTGGGCTTTGCTCCTTCGGTTGATGAGATCGTGGCTTATGGTTTGGACGAGAGTGGTTTGATCAGTCGGTTTGCGGATCAGTTCCGTGCAGTTGATGAGGAATTTGGTCGGGGATATGTGGCTTCAAACATGCTTGCCAATCAGTTTGGGACTCCCGGTTACGGATGGCAGAGGGCAGTTTCCACGACGGCTATTGATGATTCTAAGGCTTATTTGCAAGATATGGCTGTAAAATCTCGGAGTCTATTAAGAAGTAAAATAGGAGGAATGTCCGGAAACGCTAAAGTACATTATCAGGCTCTTCTTATCAAATTGAACAATGCGTTGAAGGACAAATTATAGTGTATGTTTTCTAGTTTGTGTTCAGAGTTTGACGTCTGAAATTGATCTGGGGCGGCTCGTTTATCGGGCGGCCCCTTTTCATGTGTGTGAAGAGTTAAGGTAAGAGTATTACCTTTTTTAGAGAAAGGATGATGTATATGAAAATTTTATTTATTTTTTGATGTTGATCATGAAGAACTATTCTGGCTTATCGCGTCGATTGCTGGATATTATATGCTGACTTATGACAATTGTGATTAGGTGAAGAATCTGGCTATGAAATATGGATTAAAGTATATAACGATGCCGATGATGACCACTCATTTACAGAAAAAAGATAAAATTATAATATCGGGTAATTTCGATTGGTTGAATGGTTGATTTTGCAGGAAGGTGTTACTGTTTTTTCATTGTATTTCTATCTTAACTGGTTGCTTCAGGTATCGGGGAATTAATTGTAGTTTTGTAATATCAATGGATAATTTATTAAATTTGCGTTCGATTATAATTTAAATATATATATGAGCGACAATTCCCTATTAGAGAAATTAGAGACATTTTATATTCGTTTCCGAGAGATCGGGCAGTTAATAACCGACCCGGAGGTGATACAGGACATGAATCGTTTCGTGAAGTTGAATAAAGAGTATCGTGATCTGGAACAGATTGTGGAGGCGGGAGACGAGTTGAAACGTGCGGTGAGTTCTTACGATGAGGCACAGGAAATACTGAACACGGAGACCGATAAGGAACTGAAAGAGATGGCTGAGATGGAGATCGAGGAGCTGAATGCCAAGATTCCCGAATTGGAGTCAAAAGTGAAGATGTTGTTGGTGCCTGCTGATCCGGAAGATTCAAAGAACGTGATTCTTGAGATTCGTGCAGGAACCGGGGGTGACGAGGCTAGTCTTTTTGCGGGGGATTTGTTCCGTATGTATACGAAATTTTGTGAGTCCAAGCGTTGGAAGATAGAAATAACCAATTATAGTGAAGGAACTTCCGGGGGATACAAGGAAATCGTGGCGAACATCACGGGAGACGGTGTCTACGGAATTATGAAATACGAGTCGGGAGTACACCGCGTGCAGCGTGTCCCGGCAACAGAGACCCAAGGACGGGTTCATACTTCTGCGGCCACGGTTGCTGTACTGCCTGAGGCGGAAGAGGTGGATGTGGTGCTGAACCCGGCGGATATTCGGAAAGATACTTATTGTTCTTCTGGGCCAGGAGGCCAGTCCGTGAACACGACGTACTCTGCTATCCGTTTGACGCATATCCCCACGGGAATCGTGGTGACTTGTCAGGACGAGAAGTCTCAGTTGAAGAACTTGGCGAAGGCAATGACCGAGTTGAGGTCTCGTATCTATGCGATCGAACATCAAAAATATTTGGACGAGATTGCTACGAAACGTAAAACAATGGTTTCCACTGGTGACCGCTCCGCTAAGATTCGTACTTACAATTATCCGCAAGGACGTGTAACTGATCATCGTATCAATTTGACTCTCTATAACTTGGCTGCCGTTATGGACGGTGAGTTGGATGAGATTATCGAGAAATTGCAGATTGAGGAAAATACGGAAAAATTGAAAGAGAGCGGATTTTAAAGATAAAAGTTAAAAACTAAAAGATAAAAGTTAGAGGATATGACTTATAACGAGCTATTTGAGCAGGTAAAGAAGAAGAAGTCCTTCCTTTGCGTGGGATTGGATTCAGATATAAAGAAATTGCCTCAACACTTGATGGGAACGGAGGATCCTGTGTACGAGTTTAATAAAGCTATCGTGGATGCAACGGCAGATGTGGCAATCGCTTATAAGCCTAATATCGCTTTTTACGAGAGCAATGGGGTTTCCGGTTGGATATCTTTGGAGAAAACGGTGAAATACATCAAGTCAAAATATCCAGAAATATTCTTGATTGCTGATGCCAAGCGCGGAGACATCGGGAATACGTCCGAGATGTATGCCCGTGCTTTCCTAGAGACAATGGAATTTGATGCTATCACGGTGGCTCCTTACATGGGAGAGGATTCCGTGACTCCATTCTTGAAATACGAGGGAAAATGGGTGATCCTATTGGCTTTGACCTCTAATAAAGGTGCTTTTGATTTCCAATTTTTCGAGGAAAATGGTGTGAAATTGTATGAACAGGTTTTACGTAAATCTCAGGCGTGGGGGAATGATCAGAATATGATGTATGTTGTGGGTGCCACGAAAGCGGAAATGTTGAGCGGTATCCGTGAGATTGTTCCGAATCATTTCTTGTTGGTTCCAGGAGTAGGAGCGCAAGGTGGTAGTTTGGAAGAAGTGGTTAAATACGGTATGAATTCTCATTGCGGGTTGATTGTGAATTCTTCTCGCGGGATCATTTTTGCGGATAAGACCGAAAATTTTGCCGCAAGAGCGAGAGAAGAGGCTGTGAAGTTACAACAACAGATGGCGGAACTGCTTGCTGCAAAAGGAGTGATTTGAGATAAATAATCGCTATATAGGGAAGAGACTGTCTATTTAGACAGCCTCTTTTTTCATTTTAGAAGGTTGTTTAAAAAGTGCTTGGATGCAAGGCTCTGATTAACAAAGACGAGGGAGCGTGTAAAGTACGTGTCCGAATTTTTGGGAAGCAGGAATGCGGCAAATGAGGACTTTTGGGATATCTTCTTTTTGATTTATAAAAGGATAGTTTGAAATGTGAATGAATGCTCCCTGTTGTACGATCTCAACGTACGGCTGAAATAATGTTCGTTTGATTGTAAATGTTAATGACAAAATTCGCACGCTCTTCCGGGGTTCCTTTAGGTACGATTACAGGCGTGTAAGCGAGTTGTTGGTAAGTGGCGAGCATGATGTCGTAGGTCTCGACAGCTTCTTGGTAGGTTTGTTTACGTTCAGAATCGGTTTGGTAAATTTCAGGCCAGGGAGGCAGAATAAATACAAGTGGATTGTAGCGGAAGTCTTGAACGGCATGTTGGAGTTCAGGTAATATAGGCTGGTGGGTAAGGTGGACATAAGCGAGGGTGTCGGGGATACCCCGGTCGAAGAAAAGAACCGTTTCCCGTTTTTGATGTAGTTCGAATGATTTTATGGAGCGAGAAAGCATAAGGTGAGTATAAGCAGGGATATTCGCCCAAGGGAGGGCGTCTCCGTTTAGAGAAATTTGTTCCCGGATAATCTCCCTCGCTACTTCGGGAACATACGGAAAACTTTGTCTGGCCAATGTTTCTAGTAAGGTCGTTTTGCCAACACCTGGTCCGCCAGTGATGACAAAGAAGTTTGATTTATAAATCATGTTTATAAGTTTAGTGCGTGCTGAATGAATACGGCGAGTCCGTTATCTTCGTCTGTGGGCATGTTGGTAAATTGATCCCGTAGAGGCTTCGGAGCATTGGACACGATGAAAGGGTAACCGCAGCGTTTGAGAAAATCAAGGTCGTTATAATCGTTTCCGAGTCCGGCACATTCGTTGTAATGAATACCTAGTTGATCTAGGAGTAACTGGCAAGACGTACCCTTATTGACATCGGGTGCGAAAACCTCAGTCCAAATTGCTTGGTTGTCTATGGGGGATGTGGAGCGGATTACGGAATAGGTTGATAATTTTAGTTGAATATCCCCGTGAAGTTGGAGTTGCTTCGCATCTAGGATAACAAGAAATTGAGTCGCTCCCCCCTGAATTTCGTCAATCGAAGAAATAGGAGTTCCCAAGCCCGGATAATTCTCGATACGGCGTCGGAAATCCTCATGGAAAGATGAGATGTTCCGATAGTAGAAATGATGGTTGTCGGGAATTCTTTGCTGTATAGTAAAATTTATATCGTATTTCCAGAGGTGGGTTGCGATTTCCAAAGTTTCTTCGGTTGATAATTCCCGGGTAAGAAGAATCTTTTTGTCATCCCAGTGCATGATGCCAGCCCCGGAGGAAAATACCATGTAATCTATCGGAAGACCTTCCGGCAACGTGTTGTTGAGAGAGAAAACGGAGCGTCCCGTGGCTAGGATTCGAATTATTCCTTGGCGTCCGGCTTTTTCCAGTGCATCTCGGTTTTCTTTGCTTATCTGGTGCCAGTTGCGAGGAAGAGTGGTCCCGTCCAGATCGATAATGACAGCTTTAATCATGGCTAATTAATTTCTTGATTTTAGATGGGTGATTTTTATCTCTAATTCTAAATTTTTTCGTTTGTCTCGACAAGTTCGTATTTATAATAAGGTAGGGGTTCGTTGAGGTAATGAAGCACTTTTTCCTGATTCATGCCGTCAAGAGGATTATGTGCGTAACCGAAGGTGGCTTTAATTCCCATGTTGATAAAATGTACGGCTCGGTCGAGTGCTTCCGGGAGACTGTCTCCGTTGAGCATACTCCCCGTGATCACGCTGGCAAAAGCGTCGCCAGTGCCGGGGTAGGAGGCTGGTATATAGTCACATAGAACTCGCCAAGTTCTGTGATCCAAGCGATTATAAGCAATGGTGGCTACATTTTGAGCATTGCTTCCGGGGGCGGAAGTGATAATTACGTGTTCAGGACCGAGTTCGCTTAACTGTTTGCACCATTGTATTGCAGTGTCTACGGAGATCTCCTGCTGTGGATTGTACCCGAGTAGAAAGGCGGCTTCCGTCAAGTTTGGGGTGATCACTTTGGCTTGGGCACAGAGGTTCCGCATTCCTTCCACCATATCTAGTGTCATGCTGGAATACAATTCTCCGTGGTCTCCTAGTACTGGATCAACGAGGATGAAATTTTGATCATTCTTGAAATGTGAGAAAAAATCACTGACGATACCCATTTGTTTCACGGAAGCCAAGTAACCCGTGTAGATGGCGTCAAACTGGATTTGTAACTCTTTCCAATGAGCGATAAAACTTTCCATGTAATCGGTCAGGTCTAACGAGCGGAAATTCTTGTATTCGCTATGGGCGGATAGTATGGCGGTGGGAAGGGGGCAAACTTGGTATCCCATGTGTGTCAATATGGGGATGGCCACGGTTAATGAAGCCCTTCCATAGCCGGACAGGTCGTGAATGGCGACAATTTTCTTCATGATTAATCGTTTTCTTTATTCCCCAAAGGTAATAAAATTTATTTCAGTGGGACATACGGCAAGGTAAACCAGAAGGTGGAACCTTTACCTTCCTCTGAATCAACGCCTATGTTACCGCCTAGTTTCGAGATAATCGTTTCACTGATGGCTAACCCTAGTCCTGAACCTTGGGCAAAATTGTTCAGTTTGATAAAACGGTGGAATATTTTCTCTTTTTTATCGGACGCAATTCCGCAACCTGTGTCTGACACGTAAAAGTAGAGTGTGTTGGGTGACGAAAGTTTATAACCTAGTTTTATGCTCCCTTGTTGGGTAAACTTGATGGCATTTGTGATGAAATTGTTTATAACTTGGAATACACGGTTCCGTTCTGTTCTGATAATACATTGTGGCAAAAGTTCTTCCGTGCTAAACGTGACATTGGAATCCATCATTTTAAACTGGGTTGTTTGGACGATTTCTTCAATGAGACTATTTATATCTACTTCCGAGTACGTAAACTCTAATGTCCCCGCTTCAATTTTAGAGAGATCGAGAATGTCGTTGATTAATTGTAGTAGCAGATTGTTATTGTTTTTTATAATCTTGATATATTCCTGTCTTTCTGCTTCATTTTCAGTTATGGCGAGAATTTCGGAGAAACCTACGATCGAATTAAGCGGGGTGCGGATTTCGTGGCTCATGTTTGCCAGAAATGCAGATTTCAAACGATTGCTTTCTTCGGCCTGTTCTTTGGCTTGTAGTAGCTTTTGTTCCATTTGTTTGCGTTCTGTGATCACGACACTTGACCCGATGATGGTTTTCGGTTTTCCCGCATGATCATATTCATAGATGGTTCCTTGTTTGTTGATCCACTCGTATTCTCGGTCATTGTACCAGTGTACGAGGTATTCCTCGTGAAATTCCTTGCGTTTACCTGCTAAAAGTTCATTAAATACGTTACGCATGTGTTCCCGATAGTCAGGGTGTATGGAGTTGATATACTTTTCGACTTTACAGTAATATTTGCCGTTGATGGCAAAAAGTGCGTCTTCATGATGGTAAATATCGTAATCACAGGAGAAGGTTAGGGAGGGAATATCACAATCCCACGGGAGAACGTGTGCTAGGCTGAGGACGGAGGAAAGCGAGGAATTTGTGATTTCCAATTCCTCCTTGGCATCTCTCAATGAGGTTTCCAGTCTTTTGTAATCATCTATAGAGCAGGAGGTACCTATTAGTTGGTTGGTATTTTTATGATTCCCGCCTCCTTCCTGCAAGGCATTAATTTCGATCCATTTATAATTCCCGCAATGTCTGAAGTCTGCACGAAAGGTAAATTTTATTCGGTACACTTTCCCGTGAATAAGGTTGTTGAATTCTTTTGCTACATGTTCTCGGTCATCTGGGTGTATGGCGTTATAAAATTTGGGCATTGGTATTTTCAAATCCCATTCAAGGGTTTCCCTGTAAATACCCTTTAATTGTAGGGAATTGGTGATAAACATTTGTTCTTTAATGTCGTATATCCAGAGGGCATGTTTTGTGATGTTTAGGGCAAGCATCAATTTTTGAGTAAGGGATTTGATTTCTTCTTGTTGTTTTTGTATGTTACTTATATCCAAAGCTGTACATACGAGCCAATTCATGTTGTCTTCCGTAAAAAGATGTTTGGTGATTAGTAGCGTATGTTCTTGACCGTCGGCAAGAATGAATTTTTCGGTTCCTTGGTAGGATTTTTTTTCCGAGGTTAATTTCCGGTCAAATTCTTGCATCTGTCGGGCCCGTTCTTTACTGGCAATCAGTTCTTCCGTGTGTCCGATCATCTCTTCGGTTGTACGTCCGAATATGCCCGATCTTTCACTCCAGAATATATAACGTTCCGTGTTCATGTCTTTAATTGAGATGGGGAATTCGATGCTTTCAAGTACCCGGTTCAAAAAGAGTTGTAATTTTTCTGTTTCTGTTTTTCTCAACGTATAATCAGTAATATCTCGCATGAAAGCGATCACTTGATTATTCGGGAGGAGAGCTGTATGAATATCAAAAAAGTACTTCGCGTTCTTTACCGGGAGATAAATGTCGAAATGCCGAGAAGTCTTTTCCTCTCGTGTTTTTTGGAGTTGTTCTTGAAAATAGTTTTTGCTTTCCGGTTCTTCAATGAGTTCTTCGAGTGTTTTGTTGAGCATCTCTTCCGGGGGATAAGGGATGTGTCCGAGGATAGGATTAAGTAAGCTGACCAGACGATACGACTCATCAAAGATAACCATCATGTTGGGGGCTGCGGCTAATATGGTCTCTTGCATTTCCACTGAAGGTCTTATTCCGAAAGCTGAAAGGTATTCTGGCATATGTATTGCTATTTTGAATAATTTTGGTTTTTGTTGAGGACATTTTTCAAATGTACGTTTTTTTATTTATATACTCATGTATATACATTGTTTATTTTTATGGATGCGAATATTATAAAAAGGGGTAGTGTTTTGAAAAATGTGCTTTTTAATAATATATGTATTAAAAAATATGGGGTATATATAGGAAATAAATAATATTTTATATATTTGACCCCTTAAAATATGGGGTTCACTTCTTAAAATATAACTTTATGGCAAAATTTAGATTCTTAGCTTTACAAGAGATTGCCCGTCGTAAACCAGTGGAATGCGGGGAACGTCCCAGATGTTCTGTCGTTTTTGGGGAAAACGTGTTTTCAATGGATAAAATGCGTCATTATCTTTCTATCGAAGCCTATAAAAAGCTGGAAAAGGCAATGTCTGAAGGATTAGCAATCGATCGGGGATTGGCTGATCAAGTGGCTGCCGCGATGAAGGCTTGGGCTGTTGAACGGGGAGTTACTCACTACACGCACTGGTTTCATCCCTTGAATGGTGCCACGGCGGAGAAACATGATTCTTTTATTGATTTGTTGCCGGATGGTGACGTGATCGAATCATTTGACGGGCGACTACTTGTCCAGCAAGAACCCGATGCATCCAGTTTCCCGAACGGGGGGATCCGCAACACGTTCGAGGCTCGCGGTTACACGGCTTGGGACCCGGCATCCCCGGCTTTTATCAATAATCGCACGTTATGTATTCCCACGGTATTCGTGGCCTACACGGGAGAGGCACTTGATTTTAAAACACCGATGTTGAAGTCATTGGCAATGATCGATCGGGCAGCGGTGGATATTTGCCAGTATTTCGATAAAGACGTGCAACGAGTGATTGCCACGCTAGGATGGGAGCAGGAATATTTTCTGGTGGATGAGGCTTTGTATAATGCTCGTCCCGATTTGAAATTATGTGGTCGTACGCTCATGGGCCATTCTTCCGCGAAGGATCAACAGCTGGAGGATCAATATTTCGGTTCCATTCCGGCACGGGTTACGGCTTTCATGGAAGAACTGGAATACGAGTGTCATTGCTTGGGAATCCCGATCAAGACCCGCCATAACGAGGTGGCCCCGAATCAATTCGAATGTGCCCCTATTTTTGAAGAGGCGAATCTGGCTGTTGATCATAATCAGTTGTTGATGTCCACCATGAAAAAAGTGGCCCGTCGTCATAACTTCCGGGTGCTGTTGCACGAGAAACCCTACAAGGGGGTGAACGGCTCGGGAAAGCATAATAACTGGTCATTATTGACCAACACGGGAGTGAACTTATTGTCTCCGGGTAAGAATCCGAAGTCGAATATGCAGTTCTTGATCTTTCTGGTATCGACAATCAAGGCCGTCTATGAACATGGCGATTTGCTGAAAGCATCGATCGTCTCTCAAGGAAACGAGGCCCGACTGGGAGGAGACGAGGCTCCCCCGGTAATCATGTCGGTGTTTTTGGGGAATTACTTGTCGGGAATGCTTGATGAGTTGGTGGAGAAGGTGAGCGACCGGAAAATGAGCCCGGACGAGAAGACCGAGTTGAAGTTGAACGTGGGTAAAATTCCGGAGATCATGTTGGATAACACAGACCGTAACCGAACCTCGCCTTTTGCGTTTACCGGGAATCGTTTTGAATTTCGTGCAGTGGGGGCGTCAGCCAATTGCGGGGGACCGATGATTGTGTTGAATGCCGCTGTTGCCGAGCAGTTGATCGCTTTTAAAAAGGAAACGGATGCTTTAATTGAGAAAGGCGTTAAGAAAGATGAGGCAATTTTCCAGATATTGCGTAAATACATCATCGAGTCCAAACCCGTACGTTTCGAGGGGAACGGTTACAGCAAGGAATGGAGGGAAGAGGCTGCCCGTCGGGGATTGTCCACGGAGATGGATTGTATCCCGGCTTTAAAGGCTTATTGCTCGGAGAAGGCCAAGCGGTTGTTCGTGGACAACGGGATATTGAGTGAACGGGAGCTGGAAGCGCGTTTCGAGATCAAGAATGAAATTTATTTGAAAAAGTTGCAGATTGAATCCCGTGTTTTGGGGGATCTCGTGTTGAACCATATTATCCCGACTGCGATCACTTACCAGAATACGCTGTTGACAAACGTGACGGCGCTGAAGAATATCCTGCCGGACTACGAGTCTGTGGCTGACGTGCAAATCGAGGCCATCCGCACGATTTCCTATCATATCCGGGAGATCCAGACGATGGTGTCCGATATGACGGAAGCTCGTAAACAAGCCAATGCGATTGCCGATGAAGTGGCACGGGCCGAGAAATACACGGAAAAGGTTCGTCCCTATCTGGAGAAGATCCGTTATCATGTGGATAAACTGGAATTACTCGTGGACGACGAGATCTGGCCGTTGCCGAAGTACCGGGAACTGTTGTTCTCCCGGTAGATTTTATACTTGGGTGTACTCGCTGGGTGAAAACCGGGCGAGTTCGCTATCTCCAAAAAATAAATAAAGATGTAGTGGTGTCCCTTCCGGTTGGTCCCCGGAGGGGATTTCTATGGTTACACTTTCATCGCCCCTGTGGGCGGGTATGTCACGAAGTAGACAGGGAGAACGTCGTAGCGTGTCGTAGAAATATCCCACGAACACTTGATCCGAGGCGCTTGCTTTCGGACAATCGATACCATTTTCCCAGTTCAAGGTGACCGTCCACCCGTTACGTTCTGAACCGGTGATGACGGGAGCTTCTAGTGTTCCCATGGAAAAACGGAAAGTTTTGAATGCCCATACTCCTTTACTTGGGAGCAGGCATCCTCCATTGGTTGAATGGAATAAAGAGTCGCTCTTGGAAACCCCTCTCTCCCGGGCCGCGATTCGCCATATTGGTAAGTCCCCGATAGCCCGTTTGTAAATCTTCCACATTTTGCGGGCTTCCGTGAATCGGTCCGTGGTTTGTTTCTCTCCCTCTGTTCTGGATTTTCTGGGTCCCCGGCTGGATTTGCATTTCCGGACTTTCCCTCCGTACAAGAAATAAGTATACCCGTCGGCTTTAACCGGGCCGTTTGCAAGTAAGGCTAAAAATAGAGGAGAGGTTATGTCCATGTCAATGCTGATTTGAAAATGAATAATTGATGAATACTGGTGCAATAGTAGTAATAATATTTTGAATAAACAATACCTATATTTTATGAACCTTATTATATATAAGGTTTATATAAGGTTTCTATAAGGTATCTATAAGGTTCATGAAGGTATTGATTCGGTATTTCTCAAAAAATGGAAATGAATTTTTATTTCAATTTTTCCACTAATTAGCTTTGTTTTTGGATTAGTTGTCGTATATTGCGGGTCTTAATTAAATAAAAGGATTATGGCGGAATTTGTAAACTCTATTGGTCAGGTACGGGGAAAATTCGGAAACGTGGTTGCTTATGTACGGGCTAACGGTAAGAATTATTGTAAGGGAGCGAGTATTTCTCGTAAACCTAGCACGGAGTCGCAAAAGCAACAAGCTGCGGCTTTTGCTGTCGTGGTGAGTAGAAAAGGATGGATGGCCCGGGCGATTCGATTGGGATTTCCGGGGAATCAATACCCGAAAGGCTTTAACGGGTTCACGAGTGCGAACGTGACGACGGCGGTGACGGTTGAAAAAGTTAATCCCATGAAGCCGATAGTTCGCTATAAGAAAGCTACCCAGGAATACCGGGGTATTATTGATTACTCGAAACTTCGCGTGGCGGCGGGTACGCTTGTCAGCCCGGTAGTTGTTTGCGAGGTGGAGTTAGAGAACCGGAAGGTGCATTTCTCGCACCAAAGAATGGCCGTGGAGGCTATAGATTGTTTCTTGGATGACGAGATTTATGGTGTACTTCTTCACGAGTCGACACGTTCCTGTAAAGTGATGCGATTAGGAATGCGTGGGGAGGATTGGAACGAGAGCATGGATTTCCCGGAAGAGGCAGAAGTGGAGGGACTGGTTGTTTATGCTTTTGCCCGTGCGGCAGATGGGAAGGATACTTCAGACTCGGTGTGTTTATGGAGTGAAGGGAAATGAAAAGATTATAATGTATTTTTGTAAATATAAATTAGAAATTGAAGATCATGGCGAAAATAACGGTAAAAAATACGAGTGTTTCGGTGATTAAAGTGGACGATTTTGACTATATTTCTATCACGGACATTGCTAAATATAAGACCTCCGAGCCAGATATCGTGATTGCAAACTGGATGCGTAACAGGATGACGATTGAATATTTAGGATTGTGGGAAATTCTATATAATCCTAATTTTAAACCCCTCGAATTCGAGGGGTTTAAAAAAGAGGCTGGTTTAAATGCTTTTACTCTTTCGCCTAAAAAATGGATAGAGACGACCAATGCTATGGGTATTATTTCTCGTTCCGGTCGTTATGGTGGAACATTTGCGCATAAAGATATTGCGTTTAAGTTTGCCAGCTGGGTTTCTGTTGAGTTTGAATTATATATAATCAAGGAATTCCAGCGTCTGAAAGAACAGGAACAAGCTCAACTCGGTTGGTCGGCTAAACGGGAGCTTTCAAAAATCAACTACCATATCCACACGGATGCGATTAAGCAAAATCTGATCCCGGAAGAGCTTTCTCCGGCACGGGTTTCTCAAGTGTATGCCAATGAGGCTGACGTGTTGAATGTGGCCATGTTTGGGATGACAGCCTTCGAATGGCGGGAGGCGCATCCGGATTTGAAAGGTAATATTCGGGATTATGCCACGATCAATGAATTGATCTGCCTTTCGAACATGGAAAACTTGAATGCCGTTTTCATTCAGGAAGGTATGGATCAACAAGAGCGTTTGTTGAAATTAAACCGGATTGCCATCCAGCAAATGAGAGTGTTGGCGGATATGGACGGACGGAAACTGATGAAATAAAAAGTAACGCCCGGAGATATTCCGGGCGTTATGCTTGTTGTTTGAATTTCTTTTAGAACATATAGTCCCACATCGGCAGCAAGATCGGTTTTTGATCTAATGCTTTCAATGCCTTTTCTCCCAAGTATTTTTTGTGAATAACTACCCGGAAGATGTATTCGTCGAACCATTCGTCGGTGAAGGTGAGGTAACCGTTGTGTCCGGCTTGCGGGCCCCAACTATTCTCGAATTCCCATTTCGTGGGTTTGCCGTTCGCGTCAACATCCACGGCAACCAATGACATGGCATGAGCGGAACCGCTTTGACGGGTCAGGATACGGGTTTTCTTGTCCATGGAAAAGTCTACACCCATCAACGAGTTGTAGTCGTACATTTCCGGATCAAGAATTCCGGTTTCACGGTTAAAATATTTGCCCACGTCGCTGGAGGTATACATGGCCTCGTTGCCTTTGATAGAGGCGATGGCTGCTGCTTTGATGTCTTCGTTCGGCAGGTTCAGGTATACCCAGTTGATCCCCTCGACGGTGTTCCGGTAGTTCTGAATATCATATACTTTATAATATTCCCGGGTCGGGTCATTCATGATCATGATGTAATTTTTCGGGTTGTAATCGGCTGGTGTGATCTCCTTGTAGAATTGTTGGGGAGTGTAATTTGCCAGTTCCTTGATTTCCCCGTTCCTATCCTTATATCTCCAAGTGAATGTGGTTGGCGGTTCGCCTAGGCAAAGAGCCAGGATGCGATAAATATCTTTCAAGATAGATATTTTCTCTGCACGCAATTCTTTGATTTTCTTGCCTTGAGCGGCCATTTCCCGGATGGTGTAGCCACCTTTGCGGAGACGTTCGTTGATCAATGATCCCATGGCGCTCGTGTTGTTCGAGTGAGCGGTTTCCGGCATGACTTCCTTGGGTACAACACCGTATTTTTCTCCTAAATTGTAATAGAGGTTCCATACGCCACCATCACCCACGGGAGCTTGGAACATGAAGGTCACGTCCCGGTCGTCCATTGGCTTGTTGGCCGTGGCAATCATGTTTTCCAGGAAAAGATTGGATTTTTCGAACATATCCCAGAAGTAAAGGTAGTTGTGAGAGAAATCGAATCCCGTGAGGTTATATTTCTCGATAATACTCGGGCGTAACACGTTCATGGAGGTAAACATCCAGCAACGTCCGGAGCTTTGCTGATCCGTGATACCCTGTACTTTTACCCGATATTTGAAATAGTGGTCTATTTTTCCTTGAATTTCCCGGTTAAGGGCGTTATCCCGGATATTCTTGTCATTGGTCAACACGTTCTGAATGGCTTTCGTGGAAGCGTCTTTCTGGAAACTCCCCTTGATGTCATTCAGTTCTTTTTCACCGATCGTTTGGGCACATAGCGACGCACCGATGAATAGTAAAGAGCTTGTGAGTAGTGTAATTTTCATTTTTATATTCTCATTTTGAATTTTCAATTAGATATGGATTACTTCGTCGTAAGCGGCGGCGGCAGCCTCCATCACGGCCTCGCTCATGGTCGGGTGGGGGTGAACCGTTTTGATGATGTCATGAGCGGTTGCTTTTACCTTGCGGGCAAGTACCATCTCTGCAATCATTTCAGTCACGTTCATACCTACCATATGGGCTCCCAGCAGGGTATTGTCGGCAGCGTTAAAGATCAATTTGATAAATCCTTCGTTTGCCCCGGCTGCACTCGCTTTGCCTGATGCGGTGAACGGGAATTTACCGATCTTGATTTCATAACCGGCTTCTAAAGCTTTTGCCTCGTTCAGACCAACGGATGCAACTTCCGGAGTCGTGTAGGTACATCCGGGGATGTTGGTATAATCGATCGGTTCCGTGTGTATTCCCGCGATGTGTTCCACGCAACAGATAGCCTCGGCTGATGCCACGTGTGCCAATGCCGGGCCGTGAACAATGTCGCCGATCGCGTAAACGCCTTCCACGTTCGTACGGTAGTATTCGTCTACTTTCACACGGCCTCTTTCCATTTCAATGTTCAGTTCTTCCAGACCGATATTTTCCACGTTCGGGGTGATACCCACGGCAGATAACACGATCTCGGCCTCGTGTACTTCGATCTCGCCTTTCTTATTTTTGATATTCACTTTCAACAAGCCTTCTCCGCTTTCCACGCTTTCCACGGAAGATTTCACCATCACGTCGATACCGGCTTTTTTGAAAGAGCGACCAACTTGTTTGGATACTTCCTCGTCTTCAAGCGGCAGGATAGTCGGCATGAATTCAACCAGCAATACTTTGGTCCCCATGGCATTGTAGAAGTATGCCAATTCGGAACCGATTGCCCCGGAGCCTACCACGATCATGGATTCCGGCTTGTGGTCAAGAGTTAAGGCCTGACGGTAACCGATAATCCGTTTCCCATCCTGAGGGATATTCGGTAGTTGGCGGGAGCGTGCGCCCGTGGCTAAAACGATATGTTGAGCCTCGAAAATGGTCTTTTCTCCGGCAGCATTTGTTACCTCTACGGTTTTGTCTGCAGTCAGTTTTCCATGACCTTCGATCACGGTGATGTTATTCTTTTTGAACAAGTATTGGATTCCTTTGCTCATCTTGTCGGCAACTCCCCGGCTGCGGGCGATGATGGCGTCGAAATCGGGAGCGGCATTCTCGATTTTTATCCCGTAATCTGCGGCGTGATGTGCATATTCCAGCACCTGAGCCGATTTGAGCAAAGATTTCGTGGGAATACATCCCCAATTCAAGCAAATTCCACCCAGTTCGGCACGTTCTACGACGGCTACGGTCATTCCTAATTGAGACGCGCGAATGGCAGCCACGTATCCTCCGGGACCACTACCAATTACGATTAAGTCGTATTTCATTTCTTATATTTTTAATAATGTGAATAATTTTAGTGTTGAATCATCGGGACACAAAATTAGGGGATTTGTTTAGAATAGAAAATAAATTCACTTCAAAAGTCGCTTGTAGTGCAAATGTCTGTGTGTTATATATTTTATTTCAGAGGTTTATATGGCCATTTTGACAAGAGTTGATGTTAAAATTTTGGTTTTATAAGTTGAAATAGTATCTTTACACGCTTAAAATTTTATTAGTGTTGAAAATATTTGGTATATGGAGTATTCTGTAGCGTGAATTCATGTCTCTGGTTGTAAATCAAGGAATATTTCATGTCACTTGGAACATAAAATTGGATATTAATATGAAAGGACTAAAAATTGTTGTTCTTGCTAAGCAGGTTCCCGATACGAGAAACGTGGGGAAAGATGCGATGAAAGCAGACGGAACTGTAAACAGGGCAGCTTTACCTGCCATCTTCAATCCTGAGGATTTAAATGCTTTAGAGCAAGCTTTAAGATTAAAAGATACAATTGAAGGGACGACCGTTCATGTCTTGACGATGGGACCCGGCCGTGCTGCCGAGATCATCCGTGAGGCTATGTACCGGGGGGCAGATGGAGGTTATTTATTGTCTGATCGTGCTTTTGCCGGTTCGGATACGTTGGCAACTTCTTACGCTTTGTCTTGTGCATTACGCAATTTGGAATATGATCTGATCATTTGCGGCCGTCAGGCCATTGACGGGGATACCGCTCAGGTGGGACCGCAGGTAGCAGAGAAATTAGCTTTACCGCAAGTAACTTATGCTGAAGATATACAGAAATGTGACGGGAAAATCGTGACGATCAAACGCCGTTTGGAAAGAGGTATTGAAGTGGTGACTTGCCCGATGCCTTGCGTGGTAACTGTGAACGGTTCTGCTGCACCTTGTCGTCCGAGAAACGCACGTTTCGTGATGAAATACAAGAACGCGAAAGGTACTCAGGAGGCTCAGGATGCTAACGAGGATTATTTTGCACTGGTGAACGAACGCCCGTATTTGAAATTGACCGAATGGAGCGTGAATGATATTCAGAGTAATCCGGCAGATCTTGGTTTGAGCGGATCTCCAACCAAGGTAAAGAATATCGAGAGTGTGGTGTTCCAGGCTAAAGAGGCTAAAGTACTTTCCGGTACGGATGCTGAATTGGATGCCATGATGAAAGAGTTGATAACTAACCATACAATCGGATAATTTTAGATTTTAAATTGTAAATTTTAAATTGAAAACTTCTGAAACGAGGCAATTGGAATTTACAAAATCTAAAATCTAAAATCTAAAATTTTAAATGATATGAACAGTGTATTTGTATATTGCGAAATAGAAGAGGGTACGGTTGCTGACGTGAGTCTCGAATTATTGACCAAAGGACGTGCCCTTGCTACAAAACTTGGCGTGAAGCTGGAAGCTATTGTTCTGGGCGAAGGACTGAAAGATGTTGAAAAACAAGTATTCCCTTATGGAGTGGACGTGCTTTGGGTAGGTGACGATGCTCGCTTGGCTCCCTACACGACGTTACCTCACACGAAGATGTTGGTACGTTTGTTTGATGCGGAAAAACCACAGGTGGCTTTGATGGGAGCAACCAGCGTGGGGCGTGATTTAGGTCCTCGCGTGTCCTCTGCATTACATAGCGGTTTGACGGCTGACTGTACGAGTCTTGAAATCGGTGAATATACCGATGCCAAGAGCGGAAAGAAATACGAGAATTTGTTATACCAGATTCGTCCGGCATTCGGAGGAAATATCGTGGCCACGATCGTGAACCCGGAATGTCGTCCGCAGATGGCTACGGTTCGCGAGGGAGTGATGAAGAAAGAAATCTTCAATCTTCAACATCAGGGAGAAGTGAAGAAATTGAACGTGGACGAGTATTTGGATGATACGGACTTGGTGGTAAAGGTGATCGAGCGTCACATGGAGAAATCCAAAGTGAATATTAAGGCAGCTCCGATCATTGTTGCCGGTGGGTACGGAGTAGGTTCCAAGGAGAACTTTAACTTATTATACGAGTTGGCCGCTGTTTTAGGCGGAGAAGTAGGTGCTTCCCGTGCCGCTGTTGATGCCGGGTTCTGCGAACACGAACGTCAGATCGGACAGACAGGAACAACGGTTCGTCCTAAATTATATATTGCTTGCGGTATCTCCGGACAGATCCAGCATACTGCCGGTATGGAAGAGTCTTCAATGGTAATTGCTATTAATACGGATGCAAATGCTCCGATTAATAAATTTGCCGATTACGTGATCACGGGTGACTTGAACGTGGTTATCCCCAAAATGATCCAGTATTATAAGAAGAATAGCAAGTAGACAATTGTAAATTTTAGATTGTAAATTTTAAATTGAAATGGAGTCGTCGGGAAATACAATCTAAAATCTAAAATCTAAAATTTAAAATTTAAAATGGAATAAGGTATGGCAAATTTCTATACAGATAACGAGGATTTAAAGTTCCACTTGGGACATCCCTTGATGCAGAAGATTGTTGCTTTGAAAGAGCGCAACTTCAAGGATGCAGGGAAATGCGAGATCGCACCGCGTGATTTCGAGGATGCAATGGATAATTATGACAGAGTGTTGGAGATCGTGGGTGATATTTGTGGTAATGTGTTGGCTGAAAATGCCGAGAGCGTGGACCACGAAGGACCGGAAGTTATTGACGGTCGCGTAAAATATGCTGCCGGAACTCAACAGAATCATGATATATTGACTCAGGCCGGATTGTACGGTATGTCATTACCGCGTGAGTATGACGGGTTGAACTTCCCGATGGTGCCTTACGTGATGGCGGCGGAGCTGGTTTCTCGTGGAGATGGCGGTTTTGCTAACATCTGGGGATTGCAGGATTGTGCTGAAACGATTCACGAGTTTGCCAGCGAGGAGCAAAAACGTCAGTATTTACCCCGTGCCGCTAAAGGCGATACTTATGCCATGGACTTGACCGAACCGGATGCGGGATCGGATTTACAGTCTGTACAATTGAAAGCGACCTATTGTGAGAAAGATGGGAAATGGTATTTGAATGGCGTGAAACGTTTCATCACGAATGGTGACGCTCATATTTCATTGGTACTTGCCCGTTCTGAAGAAGGTACGCACGACGGACGTGGTCTCTCCATGTTTATTTATGACAAAGCTAACGGCGGAATGACTGTTCGTCGTATCGAGAATAAATTGGGTATCAAAGGTTCCCCGACTTGCGAGTTAGTGTTTAAGGATGCTCCGGCTGAATTGGTTGGAGAACGTAAACTTGGATTGATCAAGTACGTGATGTCTTTGATGAACGGTGCCCGTTTGGGTGTCGGGGCTCAATCTGTGGGTATTGCAGAGGCTGCTTACCGTGAAGGTTTGAAATACGCTCAGGAAAGACGCCAGTTCGGTAAAGCGATTATCGAATTCCCGGCTGTATACGAGATGTTGACCAACATGGAGGCCAAGTTACAAGCAGCTCGTTCTGTTCTTTACGAGACCAGCCGTTTTGTTGATATGTACAAGGCTTACACGCACATCGCTAACGAGCGTGCATTAAATAAAGAAGAGCGTGAGGAGATGAAGAAATACCAGAAGTTGGCTGATATCTTCACCCCGTTATTGAAATTGTTCTCCAGCGAGTACGCGAATGAGATTGCTTACGATGCGTTGCAGATTCATGGGGGATCCGGATTCATGAAAGATTACCCGATTGAGCGTTTGGTACGCGATGCTCGTATCACTAATATCTACGAAGGAACTTCTCAGTTGCAGGTGGTTGCAGCCATTCGCGGTGTGACCACGGGACAATTCTTGAAACAAATCCGTGAGGAATACGAGCAGACTTCTATCCGTCCGGAACAGGAATATGTTCGTGAGATATTGAAGGGCATGACGGGGGCATTCGAGGCTGCCGTGACGAAAGTTACTGCTGTTGGAGAATCGGAATATGTAGATTTCCATGCACGTCGTTTGGTTGAGATGGCAGGATATATCATTTTGGGGTATTTACTGTTGATCGATTCTCAACGTTGTGATCGTTTTGCTAAATCTGCCGAGATCTTTGTGAAATACGGTCAAGCAAAGGTTGCCGGATATGCTGCATTTATCAATGACTTCGAATTGAAGGATTTGGGAATGTATAAGAAATAATAATCTACGAAAAGTATGATCATGAAAAAGGGAGGTTTCAAAGCCCCCCTTTTCTTATTTATTCTCCGCTTTTTTTATTTCAATCGGTTTATAATTTGTTCTTTCCAAGTGATCTGTCGTGGCAGCACAACTGATGCCCCGTTCTTTCATAGCTTTATTTTTTCCGATGTGGATATCCGGGAATTTCTTTTTCTTACCGAAAAAAGTAGAGATTCCCAGTCCCAAGAAAGCTAGGCCGATAATTACGATTATAATAATAAAGTAGATTCCTATCATAATGGTTTATTTTATATATACAAATATACCAATATTACTTCGCTTTCCCAAGGAAATGGCTGGGATTCTTGATGGTGATATTTTAAAGATAACCAATGAATTGTAATTTTAATGATAAAAGGAATTGGGATTCGAAATTAGAAAGAGAAGACCGTAAATTCGCTTTTATATGGCGTTTTGTGATACTTTTTCCGTGTAAAAACTAGAATCGATAAAAAAAAAGATTAAAAAAGGCTATTTATTACTTTGTTTTTTCTACATTTGAGGTGCAAAGTCAAATAAAATTGAGAAACAATGGAAGGATACGAACAAAACGACGGAATGGATACGAATGATAGAGATGAAATCTATTCCAATGCAGTGAAAGCAGGGAAAAGAACTTATTTTTTTGATGTGAAGGCGACCCGTAATAATGATTACTATTTGACGATCACCGAAAGCAAGAAAAAATTTGATAATAACGGTAATCCGAGCTACGAGAAACATAAAGTCTTCTTGTATAAAGAAGATTTTGACAAGTTTGTCGAGGGCTTAGAAGAGGCTATTGGAGTGGTAAAGGCTGCAATCAATGGCGAACTTCCGGAAAAGAATACTGACCTGTAAATAGTACTGTAATAGAATATTGAAGCGGGATGCACGATAAGTGGGTCCCGCTTTTTGTGTGAACTCCCTTTTATGTTTTTTCTCCACTGAATTTTTGAGTATCTTTGTGTGGATTGAAAGAAGAGAAACATGGAGAATAAGCCGTTGGCAGAGCGAATGAGGCCGAGGTCTTTAGAAGACTATATCGGGCAACAACATTTGGTGGGACCGGGTAAGGTGCTACGAAAGATGATTGATTCGGGAGTTGTGTCTTCCTTTATTTTATGGGGTCCTCCGGGAGTCGGGAAAACAACATTGGCGATGATTATCGCAGAACAGTTAAAACGTCCGTTTTACGTGTTGAGTGCTGTGAGTTCCGGGGTAAAGGATGTGCGTGAAGTGATTCAGAAAGCTGAGGGACAACGTTTTTTTAATACGCCGAATCCCATTTTGTTTATCGATGAAATTCATCGATTCTCAAAAGCTCAGCAGGATTCCTTGCTGGCTGCCGTGGAGAAAGGTACCGTGACGCTTATTGGGGCCACGACAGAAAATCCTTCTTTTGAGGTGATTTCCCCGCTTTTATCTCGTTGTCAGGTATACGTGTTAAAGTCTCAAGAGAAAAAGGATCTTGAAGACTTGATAGACCGTGCTGTTACCAAGGATTATTACTTGAGTAGGCGTAATATTACTGTGAAAGAGAAAGAGGCCATGATTTCTTATAGTGGCGGTGATGCCCGGAAATTGTTGAATATCCTAGAGTTGGTGGTGAATGGATTGGGGGAAGGGGATATTGTAATAGATAACGAGGCGGTGCATCGGGAACTGCATGAAAATCCGTTGATGTATGATAAGGATGGGGAACAGCATTATGATATAGTTTCTGCCATGATCAAATCCATCCGGGGGGGAGATCCGAATGCGGCGGTTTACTGGATGGCTCGTATGTTGCAAGGGGGAGAGGACCCGAAGTTTATAGCCCGTCGTTTGATCATTTCAGCGGCAGAGGATATTGGGTTGGCAAATCCGAATGCGATTTTGATCGCGAATACTTGTTTTGAGGTCGTGCATAAAATCGGTATGCCGGAAGCTCGTATCCCTTTGTCGGAATGCGTGATCTATCTAGCGACTTCGCCAAAGAGTAATTCCGCTTATCTGGCTATTGATGCGGCCATTGCCGCAGTGAAGCAGACTGGAAATTCACCGGTACCGTTACATTTACGTAATGCCCCGACTAAGTTGATGAAAGATTTGAATTACGGGTTGGATTATAAATATCCTCATGATTATCCGGGGAATTTCGTGGAACAGCTCTATTTGCCGGAAGAGTTGAAAGACAAGAAATTCTATCAGCCCCAACAGAATGCTCAAGAAGTGAAAATTCTGGAGCGCCTAAAGGCTTGGTGGAGGAAATACAGGGGATGATAATTTAGAATGTTGAATTTGAAATTTAGAATGAAATCATAAATCTAAAGTTGTATCATGGATAAGTTGATAAATCAGAAGATGTTTTTTTTGTTGGCCGGACCTTGTGTGATTGAGGGGGAGGAGATGGCTTTAAATATTGCAGAACACGTGAAGAAGGTTACGGACCGCTTGGGAATTCCGTACGTGTTCAAGGGATCATTTAAGAAGGCCAATCGTTCGCGTCTGGATTCTTTCACGGGAATTGGGGACGAGAAGGCTTTGAAGATATTGGCTAAGGTGAAAGCCGAATTCGGAATTCCGGTGGTTACGGATATTCACACGGAACAGGATGCGGAAATGGCTGCTGAATACGTGGATGTATTACAGATCCCGGCTTTTTTGTGCCGTCAGACAGATTTACTGGTGGCTGCAGCAAAAACGGGAAAGATCGTGAATATCAAGAAGGGACAGTTCCTTTCTCCCGAGTCCATGAAATTTGCCGTGGATAAGGTAAGAGAATCCGGGGACGATCGGGTAATGGTTACAGAGCGTGGGACGACGTTCGGGTATCAGGATCTGATCGTGGATTACCGCGGAATCAGTATTATGCAACGGACTTGCCAGTGTCCGGTGGTTGTGGATGTGACACATTCTTTGCAACAACCAAATCAAGCTTCCGGAGTAACCGGAGGGCAGCCGGAATTAATTGAAACGATTGCCAAAGCTGGAATAGCCGTGGGGGCCGATGGTATTTTTATTGAAACTCATGCTGATCCTCGTTGTGCGAAATCGGATGGAGCAAATATGTTACGTCTGGATTTAATCGAAGGATTACTAGAAAAATTAGTTCGCATCAGAGAAGCGATAAAATAGTTTATAAAGTTCATAAGGTTGATAATGCGAAGATATTTTATGAACCTTATGAACTTTATAATTTATTCTTCCACGTATATTTCTAAGATTTGCGTTATGTCATCCGGGTATAGTGTAAGGTGTTTGAAGCAAGCGGGTATGAGAACGGTTTCTCCTTTGTTGACTAATACAGGCTCGCACTCACCAGTCGTGATGGTGAATTTTCCTTGCAGGCACATATAGATTACAAATGAATCGAGGTGAACGTACTCTTTTTCAATATCACGGTTAAATACAAGCAAATTCGTGGTGAAGTAGGGGCACTTCACGAGTCTTGCGGATTGATTATCCTGTGGAGTATAGTTTATCCGGTGTTGTGGTTGATAACTGTAATCAATCACGTCTGTGGCTAGATCCGTGTGTAGTTCACGGGTATTCCCGTTGGCATCTTTTCGGTTATAGTCGTAAATCCGGTACGTGATATCGGAAGTTTGTTGAATCTCTGCGATCAGGCATCCTTTACCAATGGCGTGAACCAGTCCGGCAGGAATAAAGAAACTTTCTCCCTTTTTCACTTTCTGGACATTCAATAAATCCGTAAGTTTATTTTGATGTAATGCTTGGAGATAGGTCGCTTTGTTGATTTCATGGGTGAATCCTAACACGAGGGAAGCATCCTTTTCAGCATCAACAATATACCACATTTCAGTTTTTCCGTAGGCATTATGACGTTCTTTTGCCGTCTTGTCATCTGGGTGAACTTGGATGGACAGATCATCGTTTGCATCAATGTATTTGATTAATAGAGGGAATTCAATACCGAATTTTTCGTATATATGATCTCCGACAAGATCCCCCATATACACTTCGATCAATTCTTGTAAATCATTGTCGGCAAGGATTCCGTTTGAAACCACCGAGATATTGTCTTCTACGGCCGATATTTCCCAACTTTCACCAATGGATTCTTCGTGTTCTTTACTTTTGTAGGCTAATCTTTCACCTCCCCATATCTTTTTTTTGAGAATTGGATGGAATTTTAACGGGTATAACATGATTTCTTTTTTTGTTAGGCATAATTATTGTACGAAAAACAAAGATAGAAATTTTGTGATAGGGGAATTATAAATTTATGGATTAATTTTGCAATAGATTTACGGTTAATGTTATAAAAACGGAGTAAAATGAAGAAATTAGGAATGTTTAGTCTCATCGTGGGGAGTTTATGGTTGGGTGGTTGTAGTGACGATGATAAAGATTTTGTGTTAGATGTCAATCGGATGACGGGTGTTGATTGGTATTATAATAGAACTACGAGTAAGAATTATTTGTCATTCTCGGATGAAAATGTACTGGAAATAAATCGTTTTGATAAAGGCGGAGAAATAAAGGGTATCGATTTGAGAGGAGTGATTGATTCTGTGGCCGGAACGTGGCGGGATGAAGGGGAGAATAAACTTGCTGTGGATTGGAAGAATGGGAATTCCGAAACGTGGACAGTGGAAAATTGTACGTCCAAAAAGTTGGTTGTGAATAATGGTTGGGGAGAACGAGAGTATATCACGAAACCAGCCTATCTTGAAAATTTGACGGGAGATGCTTTTTGGGTGAATAGATTTGTAGATGGCGTGAGCAAGTCTCAACTTGGTTTCCGAATCTCAAATGATAGAAGTATGCGTGCGGGATATGTACTTGCTTTGTTATCGGATGATGAGGCAGTAAAACTGAAAGATTATAATAATGTTTGGAAAGGAGAGGCGGATATTAGTCGGGTGGAAGATCGGAAGATACGCTTTTCCTGTCGTATTTCTTCTGATTATGTGAAATTTGACGAGTTTGTTACGGCAGATAATTTTACTCCAATGCGATTGGATGAAATTAATTTTGCGACAACAACGATTGCCGGGAAAGAGACTTTGAAAATTACGTGGAATGAGTTTAAGGGGGATAATGTGTATTATAAAATAGAGGTATATTCTGTCAATAAATCTGGTCAGGAAACTGATGTATATTTTGAAAGCGAATTATTCCCCTATAATAATGGTGAATTTTCTCTTGATGAAAATACGATAGGAAAGATTAATGAATTGAATAAGATTGATCCTGAGAAAGAGAACATACTTCGTTTGACGGCTGTTATGCTGGAAAAAGGTGTCACATACAATAGTATGATTGCTGAGAATCGAGTACAGGCTGTTGTGTATGTTACGAAACCTTGGTAGATATAATCAGCTATTTTAGTTTGATTCTAAAAGGAAATTTTTAATTGCTTGAGCCAGTTTTTCCGGTTGTTCGCTATGAATCCAATGTCCGCATTGTGGAAGTTCGATGAGGCGGGCTGCCGGAAATTCTTTTTGCAGGCAGTCTATTCCTGTGATCAAGTTGGATTGTTCTCCTTTAATGAACAGAATTTCTTTGCCATACGTGTTGTTGGGTAGAGAAGAGGGGCAGCCGCTGATTTCGTCAAAATGTTTACTGATTACTTGGTGATTGATTTTCCATTCGAAGCCAGAAGAGGTTTTCTTTATATTCTTTAGAAACAATTGTTGAGAACGTTTCGTTCTGAAATGTTGTTGAATGGCTTCCTTGACTTCTTCCCGGTTATGTAAACGGGAAAGATCGAAATTCGCCATGAAATCGATAATCCGGTTATGACTTCCACCATCCCGTTGGGAGTAGGATATGGGTGCTATATCCACGACTATGGCTTTATTCACAAGTTCCGGCCTTTTAAGTAATAAAGCCATCACGATTTTTCCACCCATCGAATGGCCCGCGATATGGGGACGTACGGGGAGTTTTAAGTCTTCAATGAGTTCAATAATATCATTACTCATCACCTCGTAATTCATGGCCTCGTCGTGGGGTGATTGACCGTGATTACGGACATCCGGTAAAATGACTTGGAATTTATCTTCTAATAAATGGGCAATAGGAAGCCAATTTTCAGATGCTCCCCATAGACCGTGAAGTATAATTAGGGGAGTCCCCTCGCCAATGGTACGGAAAAATAATTTCATGTTGAATCGGTGTGATTTATGGCACAAATTTACAAATAGAGAACGAATAATAGGATAATACGGTGTAAAAAAAAGACCGCTATAAAGCGGTCTTTTTATATTACATGAAGTAAAACTAGTCTTTCAATTTGGCTTTTAAGAATTCTCTATTCAAACGAGCGATATGCTCAATAGAGATGCTCTTCGGACATTCTGATTCGCAAGCACCTGTGTTGGTACAGTTACCAAATCCGAGTTCGTCCATTTTAGCCACCATGGCTTTTGCACGGCGGGCTGCCTCGATCTTTCCTTGTGGAAGAAGAGCCAACTGGGAAACTTTAGCAGCCACGAAAAGCATAGCTGAAGAGTTTTTACAAGTAGCGGCACAAGCTCCACATCCGATGCAAGCGGCAGCATCCATGGCCTCGTCGGCAGCCGGTTTAGCAATTGGAATTGCATTTCCGTCAGGAACACCACCGGTATTTACTGAAACATATCCACCAGCTTGAAGAATCTTTTCGTAAGCACCACGGTCTACGATCAAGTCTTTAATTACCGGGAAAGCCCCGCAACGCCACGGTTCGATAGTGATTGTTGCTCCATCTTGGAAACGGCGCATGTGTAATTGGCAAGTGGTTACATCATCGTCTGGTCCGTGTGCGCGTCCGTCGATGAATAAACTACATGTTCCACAGATACCCTCGCGACAGTCGTGATCGAAAGCCACCGGTTCTTTGTTCTCGCTAACCAGTTGTTCATTTAGAATGTCAAGCATTTCAAGGAATGAGCTACCGGTTGAAATATCATGAATCTTGTATGTTTCAAACCCACCTTTTGATTTTGCATCTTTTTGACGCCAGATCTTTAGGGTTAGTTCTTTTAATATTTTATCTGCCATAACGATTTTTCATTTAAGATTATTTATAAGAACGTTGAGCTACCTGAATATTTTCAAATACAAGCGGTTCCTTATGTAATTCAGGCTCTTTGTCGTCTCCCTTGTATTCCCAAACGGAAACGTACTGATAATGTTCGTCATCACGTTTCGCTTCACCTTCTTCTGTAACTGATTCCAGACGGAAATGACCTCCGCATGATTCGTTACGATTCAAGGCATCCAAAGCCATTAAGTGTGCGATTTCGAGGAAGTCTGCCACACGTCCGGCTTTTTCGAGCTCGTTGTTCATAGCTGTAAACTCTCCGGTTATACGCAAATCTTTGTAGAATTCGTCCTTTAATTCGGCGATTAACTTGATTGCTTTTTTCAATCCCTCAGCTTCACGAGCCATTCCGATATAATCCCACATGATATGTCCCAACATTTTGTGGAAGTGGTCCGGAGATTTTGTTCCCTTAATATCGTACAATTTACGCAGACGGTCGGTTACATGCTTTTCTGCAGCGTCGAATTCTGGTGTATTTGTTTTGATCTTCGGGGTCTGGATGTCTTTTGCGAGATAATCTCCGATCGTATATGGCAAAACGAAATACCCGTCAGCCAAACCTTGCATCAAAGCAGATGCTCCTAAACGGTTAGCTCCGTGGTCAGAGAAGTTACATTCTCCGATAGCGTACAATCCCGGAATGGTAGTCATCAAGTTGTAGTCAACCCAAAGACCTCCCATAGAGTAGTGAATAGCCGGGTAGATCATCATCGGGTTATTGTATGGATCAACAGCAGTGATCTTTTCGTACATTTGGAATAAGTTTCCGTAACGTTCTTCAATCACGTGTCTTCCCAAGCGGTCGATAGCATATTTGAAGTCCAAGAATACGGCTTTACCGGTGTTATTTACTCCAAATCCGGCATCGCATCTTTCTTTGGCAGCACGGGATGCCACGTCACGAGGAACCAAGTTTCCGAATGCCGGATAACGACGCTCCAAGTAGAAATCACGGTCTTCGTCCGGAATATCGTTCGGATGTAATGTTCCTGCTTGTAGTTTCTTGGCATCTTCCAATTTTTTCGGAACCCAAACACGTCCGTCATTACGTAATGACTCGGACATCAAAGTCAATTTACTTTGTTGGTCTCCGTGTACCGGGATACAAGTCGGGTGGATTTGTACGAAGCAAGGATTTCCGAACATGGCACCGCGTTTGTAAGCTTGCCAAGCGGCACTACCGTTACATCCCATTGCATTAGTTGACAAGAAAAATACGTTACCGTATCCTCCGGTAGCCAATACCACTGCATGAGCCCCGAAACGTTCGATTTTTCCGGTAACTAGGTTACGGGCAATAACACCTCTTGCTTTTCCGTCAACGATAACAATATCCAGTACTTCGTGACGAGTATATGATTTGATTTTACCTTTTTCAATTTGACGGTTCATGGCTCCGTAACATCCTAACAACAACTGTTGTCCGGTCTGACCGCGAGCATAGAACGTACGGCTTACCAATGCACCTCCGAAAGAACGGTTATCCAAAAGACCGCCGTAATCGCGGGCAAACGGTACACCTTGAGCAACGCATTGGTCTATAATGGCATTACTTACTTCTGCCAAACGATAAACGTTGGCTTCACGAGCCCGGTAGTCACCACCTTTAATAGTTTCATAAAATAGCCTGTATACAGAGTCGTTATCATTCGTGTAATTCTTGGCAGCGTTGATACCTCCCTGTGCAGCAATAGAGTGAGCACGACGGGGAGAGTCCTGATAGCAGAAAGTGGTTACGTTATATCCTAGTTCAGCAAGACTGGCAGCAGCCGATCCTCCGGCTAGTCCGGTACCAACGATAATAACATCAAGTTTTCTTTTATTAGCAGGGCTCACAACATTGATATGGGCTTTGTGATTCGACCATTTCTGAGCTAGCGGGCCTGCTGGTATTTTAGCGTTTAATTCTGTCATAACCTTAGTAATTTTAGATTTTAAATTTTGAATTTTAAATTTAGATCGTTGATTTATGCAATTTGAAATCTACAATCTATAAATTTAAAATTGTTGTTAGTTTGCCAGTCCAAGCATGAAATAAAGCGGAATGATGCAAAAGCCTGCAGCAATGATGAAAGCGAAGATTTTAGCAAGACATTCCAGTCTTTTTCTCCAAATTTGGTTACATAAACCGATAGATTGGAATGCGGACCAGAAACCGTGGGTCAAGTGTAATCCCAAGAAAATTCCTCCCAAGATGTAAAGGAAACAGTAGATGATACTTGATTTAAATAGTCCGGAAACCAAAGCATAGGTGTTTTCCATGGCAGTACCGTCCACGTTGATTTCTGCTAAAAGAGGATCCCCGGCAAACTTGATTTTCCACCAGAAGTTCCAAAGGTGAACAAATAAGAAGATCAAAACCAAACCTCCCAAGATGTACATGTTTCTAGATGCCCATGTACAATTCCCTGATTGTCTGCGAAGATCGTACTTGATAGGACGTGCGCCTCTGTTTTGAAGAGTCAAGATAGAAGCCAAGATGATATGGATAATGAATCCTATGGCAAGAATCGGCTCTACGATTTTAATAATAGGATTCGTTGCCATGAAATGGGCTCCGATATTAAATAACTCTCCACTATTATCTACAATTAAAAGTAGATTCAGTGCTAAGTGGACGCACAAAAACGCAATAAGAAAAAGGCCTGATAAACTCAGAATGATCTTTTTCCCAATCGACGATGTTAAGAAATTACTCATAATTAGGTCTATTTATTGATAACTATTTAAATTCTTTATCCGGCACAAAAGTATCTATTTTTCCGTCATTTTAAACGGGTTTATCTATTTTAAAATCATTCTAAATATACAGAATTTTTTCCGTAATGAAATGAGCTATTAAAGTTTATAAAATTTGTAAGGTTCATAAGATATTTACAGCGTTTTCATTCCTTGTGTACAATACTTTGCAATAAATGTGCCAAGGAAATTTTTGTTATGGGAATACTTGAAATATTACTTTATAAACTCTATCTCAAGATTGCTTTGTAAATGACTTCTTGAATTTTTGTACGGATATTGTCTTTGATAAGTTTGTCGTTGAACTCGTTGGGATAAGTTCGGTTGGATAGAAAGATGTAAATTAATTGGTTGTCCGGATCGTTCCATGCGATGGCTCCCGTGAATCCCGTGTGTCCGTAACTGGTGCACGGGGCTTCTTTGCAGGTTGGACCTGATTTGTTGGGCAAGGTTTCCGGTTTATCGAACCCGAGACCCCGTCTGTTCTGGTCGATAGGTAGTTGTGTTTGAGTGAAAAGGTCGATTGTTGTTGAATCGATGAAACGTTCTCCCCCGTATGTTCCGCGGTTTAAGTAAACGCTCATGATTTTGGCAAGATCTTCTGCGGTAGAGAATAAACCGGCATTACCCGATACCCCTCCCAGGAGTGCGGCGATTGGGTCATGCACGTACCCGTGTAATTGGGATTTTCTGAAAATGTCGTCTTTATTGGCGGGAATCACTCTTTTCATGTCGAGATTAAAACGAGCGTTGAAGTCCGTGTTATAGGCTCCTAGTCTTTTGAAGAATTGTTTCCGGCAATAAACGTCAAAAGGTGTGGCCGTTTGTTCTTCTACGATGTCTTTTAACAGTACGAATCCGAGGTCGCTGTATGTATATTTTTTTTGTGGCAACAATTTGGAGTTTAAAATCAGGTCATGAATAGAATCTTGGAAGTGCTTGTGAATGTAGAAATGCGGGGAAACGACCAAGTAGCCTTCGCCTCCCGTGAAATTAAAAGTGCTGTCCCGATACTTGAATTTGGGATTCAGGTAAAGTCGATCCCGGAGTTTACGGGTATTGGTTCTCGTGTATTTTGTTGTGAATAATCGACCTTGCATTTGATCCCAGTCAATAGCATGCTGGAAGAAGGAAAAAGACGCTCTTAATCCGGCAGAATGCAGTAGTAATTCCTTGATGGTAATATCTTGCTTGTCGGTTCCCCGAAGTGAGTAGGAGTACCGGACGATTGGGGAGTCGAGAGCTATATATTGCTGGTCATAAAGCATCATAACAGCCGGAAGGGTGGCCGCTATTTTTGTGACGGAGGCAATGTCGTATATGTTGTCGGTTGTGTTTTTCTTTTTTTTATCATAAGTGTTGAAGCCAAAAGCTTTGTTATAGACAACATAACCGTTTTTTGCCACGAGTACTTGGCAGCCGGGAGTGGCTTTTGTTTTAATGGCAGCTTGGCATATGCTGTCAATTTTAAGCAATATCTGGGAATCCATGCCGCAACTTTCCGGCTGGTAATATCCTAACCGCAATTTCGGGGTGGATAACCCGGTACCTGCGGGGTAGTAGTGGTTAATACTCACGGGTAATTTTCCGTTCATATTGATCCCCCCGAAAATGGCTTGGGCAGAAAACTGTTGTGCAGGAGTGTCATGCGAATAACTTACGATGATGGCATCCATGGGAAGGTAACTGTACAGGTCTATCCCGTAAGGAGTGGCTGGGTGGCAGAACACGATGTGCTTTCCTTTCAGTTGCTTGATAATATTGACAAGTTTCATGGTGGCCCCGAATTGCCGGGATGCAGTGTTACGGGCAGCACTGTTGTATAGGATAATACAATTATAGCCAGATAGATTTTTGATCGCTTGTTCCACTTTTTCTTTTGAGGCAGCGGGAGATAAAGAAAAGTGGGCACAAGGGGCGTATTTTTCCAACGTACTCTCGAAGGCAGGCGCTTTCCGGTCTCCAAAATTCAAAGAAGCAATACGTAGCGTGTCTAGATGTGTCAATGGGAGCAGAAGACCGTCATTTTTCACGAGAGTAACCGCTTTGGCATATGTTTCCTGTAATAACGCTTGGGCTGGTGGAGAACTTAATCGTTCTGTCAGTTGGGCGGTATCCACGGGTGTTGCATAAGGAAGTACGAATTTTGCTTTTGCTTCGAGGACTTTCCGGCATTTTTCGTTAATCATCTTTTCCGAGAGAACGCCTTTGCGGATGGCAGTTTTGATTTTCCTTACGGTAGCTTCCACGTTTTCCGGGAATAACAGAATGTCGTTTCCCGCTACTAAAGCTTCCACGTCAGCTTCTCCGGGAGTTCTCCCTTGGGTGACACCTTTCATGTTCATGGCGTCCGTGAAACAAAGACCGTTGAAATGTAATTTTTTGCGTAATAGATCTGTGACGATGTGTTTGGATAAAGAAGCTGGGATGTTGGCGGAATCGTAAGAAGGTACGTTTAGGTGGGCAATCATGACACCCGATATCCCTGCCTCGAAAAGTTGGCGGAAGGGGTACAATTCAACCGTATCAATACGTGCTGCAGTGTGGCGGATCAAGGGTAACGCCAAGTGTGAATCGATGTCCGTATCCCCGTGTCCCGGGAAATGTTTGGCCACGGCCATCACGTGTTGGGATTGTAGCCCTCGCGTATATTGCAGGGTTCGGTTGCCAACCTCTTCTTTCTTTTCTCCGAATGATCGGATTCCGATGACCGGATTTTTGGGATTGACGTTAATATCAGCTACGGGAGCAAAATTTACGTGAATACCCATTACCCGGCACTGTTGCCCGATGGCAGCTCCCAGACGATAAATAAGGTTCGTGTCTCGAATAGCTCCCAACAAGGTCTGGTTAGGAAATTCCATGGCGGGTTTAATTCGCCAGCCTACTCCGTTTTCTGCATCCATTCCGATCATGAGGGGTATTTTTGCGTTCAGTTGGTACTTATTTGTCATTAAAGCCTGCCTTAGCGGGCTGCCTTGAAAAAAGATGATTCCCCCGATATGATACTTTTCAAGGGTAGTTCCCAAGTGGTTTTCGTAGATACTGTCTTTGTTACTGTAGGCGGCAACCATGATCAACTGTCCAATTTTTTCATCTAGGCTCATGGTATTTAATGTCGAATCGGCCCATGAGGACTGAACTTGACCGTGGAGCGAAGGTTGGAGCATGCAAAATAGTCCGATTACAGAGAGGAGCTTGTACATGGTAATTACAAGTTTTGGCGTTAGAGGTTAGTTAAAAAAAGTGCGGCAAACATGAATTGATTGCCGCACTTGTATTGATAGATTGGAAATTATTTCAATAATTCAGCAATCTTTTGTTTTAATTCATCACCTCTTAAATTTTTGGCAATGATTTTATTATTTTCGTCTAATAATACCGTGTGAGGAATTCCGCTTACACTGTACAACTGTGCAGGAGCTGATTGCCAGCCTTTCAAATCAGAACCATGTTTCCATACTAAACCGTCATCAGCGATAGCTTTTACCCAAGCCTCTTTGTTGTTATCCAAAGATACACCGAAGATTTCCAAACCTTTCGGGTGGTATTCTTTATAGATTTCAACTACATGAGGATTTTCTCCGCGGCAAGGACCACACCATGAAGCCCAAAAATCGATTAATTTCACTTTACCTTTGATGTCATACAAAGAGATTGATTCTCCTTCTGGGGTAGTGATCGTGAAGTTTGGAGCGATTTGGCCAATAGCTGTACTTTCTAGTTTAGCAATTTGAGCAGCGATAGCTTTACCTTGTGCGCTAGCTTTTGCTTTTTCGCCTAGTAAATTATATCTTTCTTTTAATTGCTCATATTCCATTTGTCCCATACCGGATACAATAACGAAAGTTGAAACATAAGAATCCGGGTTTGCTTTGATTAATTCAGTTTCTTTAGCTTGAGTATCAGTCATTAATTTAGCGTATGCTTCTTGGACTGCCTGAATTTTAGCTTGATCTCCATTGGCTGCTTGATATTCTTGTTGCAATTTCATGGCTTCTTGTTGAGCACTAGTGTTGATAGCCATGAATTGGTCATATATTTTTTGACCTTCGCTACCGGTAACAGTTAATCCTGTTTTGCTAGCATTGATAGTGATATTTGCATTTTCCAACATGAATGGGATAGCTCCTCTTTGACCGATAACCATAATATAAGCACCGATAGGTTCATTTACGTTTCCTGTAAATTCAAATGAACCGTTTTTTACGTCAGCTTTTGCTAATGTGTCAAGAATCGTGCCATTAACGGTTGCGATGATAGCTTTACCGTCCGGCATTCCTTCTACCGTTCCGGTAACTTTGTAGCCACTTTGGGCATTACACGCTGCAAGAGTCATACTTGCAGCAACGATTGATAATAAAAGTTTTCTCATGTGTTTTAGTTTTCTAAATATGAAATTGTGTCTTTAATAAATTTTGGCTTTCATGAACCACAACTCTTTAAAGGCAATGTTTATTCTTAATTTTGCATATTTCTCCAGAATTTGGTTATTCCGGTGAGTCCCCCGCATACCTAAATCAACAGCAACTCCCAACATCAATTCTTGGCGGGCTAGACGAAGAGGCATTTGGGTCCCGACGGTTATACCGTAGGTATTAATATCGGTGTAATTGAACCTGAGTTGAGAACGGGTAAAATAAGCTCCCATGGTATATTTATTTCTTTGCCACCAATAACGTCCATTTTCTTTAGGTTGTAATGCTCCTCCGATAGCTGCTTTATGGTAATCTTGAAACTCTTGATTGGTTCCAAATTCTTCATAAGCAGACATTTTTTGGTAAGTATAATCTCCTGCAAAGAGCCATTTTTGATTGTATTGATAAGAAGCTCCAACAATCATTCTAAAAGGATAAAAAACTTCACCATTATCCCAATTTTCATTGTTGACATTCATGATAGCTCCGCTTGTGTTACTAATTTTGTTTGCAGTAAAAGTCCTGTTTCCATGCAAAGAAGTGCCGAAGTTGAAGCTTCCACCCAAAGTTAATTCCGATTTTTTTGTTAACTCTAAAGGTAGTTGGAATCCGAAAGTGAATAACCCGCTACTAATATGTGTTAGTGTTTGGGATTTTAGGTAATAACCGCTTGTTGCCGGTTGCATTACGAGTGTCAGACGATCTTCAACTTTACCGAATATGTAGGCTGCATTAACGCCTAACGAAAGTTTTCCTAATTGATAGGCTATTCCAAGATATGCTTCATTTAAACCGCCCAGACCCTCCAATTGTTGGACATAATACATCGTTGGTTCTCCACTTATTGGATAGGAATAGACTAAATCGAATCCTCTATCCGATTTTTGCATTAATCCTAATGATACAAATGTTTTTTTGTATACTCGGAATGCCATATTCAATGAGGCGTTTTGAGCTACTTTGTAATTGGAGTGGTCTTTATACGTGGATACGTCTACATATTCTCCCGTGACACCCATTTGAAAGTAAAAGCGATTTGAATCTAATGCCGTGTAAGATGCAGGGTTTAAAAAATTAATATTATAATTATCTCTCATGGCAGCAGAAACCCCTCCCATTCCTGTATAGGCTCCGTAATTATCAGGTGATAGTCCTACTCCGAATTTTGAATATGGGGTTCCCATGTTATTTTGCCCCAATGCCCCAAGGGTAAAAAGTAATATCGCTATACTTGTAAATATTTTTTTCATATTCATTGTTATAAACGGCAACAGTTTTTTTGACTAATAGTTTGCGTAATAAATTCGTAGTACAGGGACTTCGTCAATAATGAGTCTTTGGAATGAGAGGTTGTTGGCTCCCACGAATGTATTAATTTCATCGGTACCCACTTGTATCGGAGTGCCCGGTAAACCGATCAATAAATTGAGTTCGGGGTCAATACCACCTGTTCCGCTACTTACCATACTATTATAATAATCCGTAATATCTATTTTGAATTTTCGGTCTTCTTGATAATAAGGATTTGTCTCAAGATAACCGTATACCGGATTCCCGGATAAATCAGTTAAGTTTCCTGTAATTCTAGAATGTTTATCTAATCTGAAAACTTGAATTCTAGTGGGTTCAGGGATATCTTCAAAATTATCCACTTTAGGTTCCAAAACAATTTCAACTTTTAAAATTGTTCGATAAGGATCGACACTTGATTGAAAGGGAAGTTGCATTTTTAGCATATATCCATTTAAACCTTGAATAACGGCTTGGCCGTATTCGGAGAATGGTAAAGAATCTGTCCACGAAATGTTTTTAAGCCATTCAGAGGGCTCGTGTTTGAAATTTGTAAATGCATAGTATCCTCCGCTACTGTAAGAAGCAATAGCATTGAACGGATAGATATAATTGTTAGTGTTTAGGTGATAATGGCATCTTAATTGTAAAGAGGAGCCGTCAATAGGCAATAATGCCGTGTTTTTTTCATCTGGTACAATGACCAAGCCGTTAAAGTAACGGATAAAATCTAAAGCGTTGGAAGGATTCAGAATTGAGTCCTGAGCTCGAATGAGATTGAAAAGTTCTTTTCCCAAATTATCATCCAATTTAAAATACCACTCATCTCTTTGAGTAAAAAATTCTCTTTCAAGCCTGACGTTCAACGTTGCTAATGGTTTTTGAGGATCATACGGGAATGTTTCGTTATTATAAATGCAAGGATCATCGTAGTCAAAACGCGGGTAATCTTCTAAACGATAAATTTGATAGGTTTGTAATGCGGTCGTATCTCCTGCAATAATTCTTGAACTGGAATAGTCGAAAGGAAATTTAATGGTTAAAGAGTCATAGACGTAATTATCCTCAAAGTTTGGTATTCCAGAGTTTCCGTTTCCAATAATCTGAAAATACGGAGTCGCTGTTAATTCTCCTGTTGTTTGGTCATGTATACTCCCTAATGTAAGTTGACTACTTTCCAATGCATTGTACAGTATATTAAGACTTGTAGGAAAAGATTGTAATTGAACGGTAGAAGTTTCGATATCAAAGGATTCTACACTGACACTCCCTTCGGCGGGTACTAGTGTATCTCCAATTGTGTTTAGGTCATTGTTACACGAGTATAGAGCGAGTAAAAGACCTACCAGAAAAATTATTCTCATGTTATAATCTGTTTTGATTTAATCAAGATGCGAAGGTATAACTATTTTCCAAAATCTGGAAGAACATGCGTTCTTTTTATCTGAATAAATTGTAAAAAAGAGAAATAAGACATATTTCATCTTTTTTTTATTGGATTTGTTTTTAAAATGTGTAGTTTTGCCTACTGTTTTTATTGTATCATATGAATTAGAGTAAAATAAATAATTTAAATAACTAGGTAAAAAGATAAGTATGAGAACATTAAATTTTTGGGTTCTGGCTGTATTAGGCTTAATTTTTGCTTCTTGTGATGATGATGATCATTTAGGGGATTGGGAGAAATCGGTAGAGTTTGCCGGTGCACCTCGGGAAGCTGCTGTATGTTTTACAGACCCTGAAACCGGAACGGTTTTTGTGAGTTTAGGATTGGGAGCTAAAAGTGAAGAGCTTGCAGATACGTATTATTTTAATGATGAGGACGGAGGGTTAAATTGGAAAAAAGTAACTGGAGAGAATTCAAATTTCCCAGCTCCAGCAAATCCTGGGCCAGAGGGGCGTCAAAATGGTAATGGACGTCATTCAGCTGTTGCTTTCGTAATAGGAGAATGGGCTTATGTGGGTACAGGTTTTGTTCCTGCATTTGGAAATAATGAAGGTGAGACTCGGTATCGTACTTATTTTAATGACTTTTATAGATTTAACTTGAAAACGAAGCAATGGGATAAAGATTGGTCTTCTGAAATGAAAGTTGGTGGTACTGTAGTTGAAGGACGTCGTGATGCTGTTGCATTTAGTGATGGGGAATATGGTTATGTTGGGACAGGTTATGGGGAGAATAACCGTGTATTCAAGGATTTTTACCGTTTTGATCCGAAAACAGAAACTTGGTCAGAAATTTCATTTTTGGGAGAATCGCGTTTCGGTGGGACTGCTTTTGTCGTGAATAATGCCGCTTATGTATGTTTGGGTTCAAAGAGCGTGGGTAGTGCTTCAAGCCTTGCAACAGATGTCGTAAAGTTTGATTTTGCAACGAAGACATGGGAAAAAATGTTTAATTCTTTGACTGATAAGCCAGGTGTAAAGCAAGATAAGGATTATGATCGGATCCCGCGTGTATATGCTGTTTCTTTTGTTTCAGATAAGGGGAATGATGGAGAAGAGTATGCTTATGTTGCAACAGGTAGCGGAAATAATTCTAGAACAGTTTGGAAATATAACCATAAGAAAGATCAATGGCATCAAATGGAAGATCTTGCCGGTATAACGAATGCATTAGTGATGGGGGTTGGTTTTACTTACGATGGTTATGGATATTATACAACAGGTGGTGGTGGTATAGATAACAGTGAAAACCTATACACTGCAACTTGGAAATTTATCCCGGATGTAAAAGAAACTCGTAGAAACGACTATTAATAGTTGTTTTGGAATATTTATAAGGCTATCCATCACGGGTAGCCTTTTTTCATGATTAGAGTATAAATGTTGGTGCTTGCTATTAAGTATGTCAAAGTTTGTATTTGTGTATTTTGTACTAAATCAATGCTTTTGTTTGTTTCTATCCGTGAAGTCTTCGTTATCCTATTGCTAGTGTTTTGCTCTATAGAAACGAATAGCTGACGAAGGGGTAGCGGGGATATGAAGCAAGAGTATAAATTTAGGTATGGAGAAGGAGTAGTGATGGCGTTGATAATATCATGAGAGAGAGATTTTTGGGAGGGTAAAAGGAGGAATATAATGAAGATGCGAACTTTTTTATTATCTTTATCCCCGAAAATATATGTTTATCGGATGAAGAAATTTGGCGTTATTATATTCTTTTGTTTGGCGACATTGGGGGTGTCAGCACAATGGAATACGACAAATATGTTGCGAGTTGGAAAGAGTGCCATCATGTTTGATGATTACGTGAGTGCCATCGAGAATTTCAATAATATTATACGGGTAAAACCTTATTTATCTGAACCTTATTTCTTCCGGGGATTGGCGAAATTGAATCTGGATGATTTTGAGGGGGCGATTAGGGATTATACACAGGCAATAGAGTTAAATCCGAATTATTTCCATGCTTACATGTACCGGGGTATCGCCTATCATAACATGAAAAAGTATGAGGAGGCCATGCACGATTATAATACGGCTATTGCGATTAATCCGGGAGAGGCTTACGTGTATGCGAACAGGGCAATTACCGAGGCGGATATGGGAGATTACAAGGCAGCAGAGAAAGATTATTCGAAGGCGTTGATTATCGATAAAAATTTGTTACCGGCATATTTGAATCGGGCAATTATGCGGGAGAAATTGGGAGATCAAGAAGGAGCAATTGCGGATTGTAACATGGCTATCAAGTTGAATATGTTTTCGGATGATGCTTATGGTTTGAGGGGATATTTGAGGTTTCAGGCAAAAGAGTATCACGATGCGATAGAGGATTACAACAAGGCTTTAAAGATAAACCCGGAAAACAAGCGGATTCTCATGAGCCGGGCGATTACTTGGTACGAGATGAAAAAGTATCCCGAGGCATTGGAGGATTATACGGCCGTTTTGAAGGTGGATAGTACTTACGCGTATGCTTATTATAACCGGGCTTTGTTGAGAGCAGAAATCGGAGACGTGAATAATGCCATTCAAGATTTCGACCAAGTGTTGGAAATGAATCCGGATAACATTCTGATTTATTTCAACCGTGGGTTGTTGAAAATGGAGATCAAGGATTACGAGGGAGCCTACAATGATTTCTCCCAAAGTATCTCGATTTACCCGGATTTCGTGAAGGCATATTTGGCGAGAGCAGCAACGAGTATGGATATGCAGGATTACGCTGCTGCCGAAAAGGACCGCTACAAGGCAGAAGAGATCATGGACCGATACCGGCGGATGAAGGATGGGGATCAGAATGCTTTGGTGGATACCACGGAAAACTTTAAACGATTGATCGATATAAATTCCCGGGATGACCGGATGAAAGACGTGATTAACGGACGTTTGCAAGATCGAAATGTGATTATCGAGTTGCAGGATATGTTTATCGTGCAGTATTTGTCTCTGGATACCTTACGAAAGGGAAAGGTTCAGTATTTTGACAAACGGATCATGAAGTTTAATCAAGAGCATAATTATAGCCCGGCATTGACAGTTTCGAATAAGAAATTTAATTACCCGAGAGAATTTGAGGATAATTATATCGAGACCTTGTCTTCGGATATTCGGAAAAACAAGAATGTTACGGATGCTTTATTGTTGCGCGGTTCGTTGTATTTGAACCGGGGAGATTACACGAAGGCGATCGAGGATTTCCGTGCAGTATTGGAACGAGAGCCGAATCATCTATTCGCTTTGATGAACTTGGCAAGTGCCCGTTCTCGAATGTACGATTACATCGAGTCGATAGAAGAGAAGACTTCCCGTGTTGTGGGAGAGGAGAAGAAAGTAGAGCGGAACGTGGATTATTCTTTGGTGTTGGAAGGTAATAACAAATGTTTGGAGATTGATCCTGAGTTTGCTTTTGCTATGTTTAATATTGCTAACGTATATGCCAAGAGCGGTGAGATCCAGAAAGCGATCGATATGTACACGAAAGTGCTGGAAGTGGACAAAGATATAGCCGAAGCTTATTTTAACAGAGGATTACTTTATATCTATCAGGGAAATCGGAGTGCTGCCAATGTGGATTTAAGCAAGGCCGGGGAGCTTGGACTAATAGATTCTTATAGTATTATCAAACGGTATTGCTCGGTGGAGGACGAGTAAAGGGATATAAAAGTTTGGGAAATTATATACAATTTTACAATACTCAAACGAGTAAGATCCCCAACTGTATGCTGGCCAAAAACTTTCTCTTACACGGGGGAGGTCTGTCCCCTGCTAATCCTTCCTCGACCCCTGCCCGCGGGCATCAACAGAGTTCCAACATAACACGAACGGAGCATGTACACCCGTCAGTGTTCATGTTATGTAGTTGCTATGTTCATGCTATGTTCATGGTATAGCGAAAGGGTAGGGAAACCATAGCGGAAAGATGGACTATCCTCGAACAATAATGGAAGGTAATTTATATACTGCTTTACGGAGAATTTCGCTGCCACGTGGGCGCAACGTGGTTTCGAGTTATCCACGTTCGGCAGGTAGCGAGAGAACTTTCCGAGGCGAAATTTAGAAAGCGAGAGATCATCAAATCTTAGGTAGATTGAGTGGTCCCGGTGAAGCCAAGAGGGAGTTGGAAAATGTGAGATAAATTTTAACACATGCGCATTTGGCGGTAAACTTGTATATAAGTTCCATAAGGTTAGTGAATCTTAAAATCTAAAATTTTTTAATTCTCCATTCTTTGGGGTAGTAGTTGTTTACCCGGTTACCGACTTCTTTTACCCAGCCTAGACCGATATTTTTATAGGTAATAAGAATCCATTCGCCTTTTGGGGCATCGAAACGGATATCTTCTTTGCGTAGGAATTGGAGGGCAGTCGGGAGGTCTACCTCCTGACGGGTAACGTGCTTTTGTTGGAGTTTGTGGTATAGTGCCAAAGAGTGGGCGGGTTTCGTTTTCCCTTTTACACATTCACCGATTTCGCATCCTTTATAAATAACTCCGGCTTTAGAGGATAGATATTGAATGAATTCGGCATGTTGCTTGGGTAGGATACCTAATGTTTCTCCAGCAATGTAAGGCGTGTATTTTGTCATGTCCGGCAGGAGCGAGAGAATATCTACCGGGAGTTTGACCGCAGGAGACGGGGTTGCTCGCTTTTCTTTTTTCATGATAAAGGGAGTTCCGTCGTTTTTTTGAATGACTCCCATGAATAAACCTTCACCGTTGATTTTGTGAGGGTAGAAATGATACCCGTGAAGAAGGGTAGGAGATGGGACGATAGCCGGGAAATTATGCCGGATTGCGATGGATGATGCATCGAACGTGGTCAATATCCAGTTTAATATGCCTTCATTTTCACCCGGATTGTAAGTACACGTGCTATACACGAGATATCCTCCGGGGGCAAGTGCATCCCACACGTCGGAAAGGATTCTTTTCTGGCGTTCCTCACATAGGCGAAGATTATTTTCGCTCCATTCCGTGATGGCTTTCTCGTCTTTCCGGAACATACCTTCCCCGGAGCAGGGTGCATCCACGAGAATGATGTCAAACGCTCCTTTCATGCCAGTGAAGCGATTTGGGTCACTATGGGTGACGACAATATGATCGTACCCCCATTTGATAATATTTTCTTTGAGAATAGAGGCTCTTGATTTGATAACCTCGTTGGAAACCAGCAATGAATCCTTGGGAAGATTACTTGCCAATAATGTGGATTTGCCGCCTGGGGCAGCACATAGGTCGAGGACCCGGAGAGGAGTATCTCCGGTTATTTGCTGAAGAACGACTTGCAGAAACATGGAAGACGCCTCTTGCACGTAATATCCCCCCCCGTGGAAAAGCGGGTCGGAGGTGAACGAGGGACGTTCTTTCAGGTAATATCCATTATTGCACCAAGGCACTTGTTGTGAAAATAATTCCGAAAAGGGCAGGTCGGTAGTTGTTGTTTTCTTTGGGTTTAACCGGATGGAAGTGGGAGATTCCGAAATTAACGCTTGAAAGAATGCTTCCGATTCGGTTCCTAGGAGCTGCTGCATCCTTTCTGTAAATGCTGGTGGTAATGAGATCATAGATACTTTGGATTAATGGGGCAAATTTAGTGATTTATTTCCTGATATATTTTACCTTTGCGAGAGAAAAGAGATCGAAGAGTTGATTAATAGACAGAATGAAATGATTGAGATTAGCGAAAATTTTAGTTTGAAAGAATATAACACGTTTGGTATAGACGTGACTTGTAAATATTTTGTAAAGTGTGATCAGGAGACCGAGCTGTTGGAATTTGTGAGATCATACGAGTTAGATCCGGAAGAAGTTTTGTTTTTAGGAGGAGGGAGTAATTTCTTGTTCACGGCGAACTTTAACGGGGTTGTCTTTTATCCTATGATGCAAGGGTGCGAGATCGTGAAGGAAGGTGACGAACACGTGTTTGTACGGGTCGGTAGCGGAGTTGTATGGGATGATTTCGTGTCGTGGACTGTTGAACACGGGTATGGAGGGGTGGAGAATCTTTCCCTGATTCCCGGGCATGTCGGGGCTACTCCGGTGCAGAATATCGGGGCTTACGGGACGGAAGCGGGGGAATGTATTGACCGGGTGGAAGCCGTGGATATCGTGAAAGGAGAAAAGGTGACGATTGATGCGGCAACGTGTCGTTTCGGTTACCGGGATTCTATTTTCAAACATGAGTGGAAGAATCGCTTTCTGGTAACGTATGTTACTTTTCGTTTGACGAAACATCCCGAGTTCAAGTTGCATTACGGGAGCGTGAAGGATGAAGTAATCCGTTTGGGTGAACCTTCGTTAAAAGCGATACGCCAAGCCATTATTCGTATACGGGAGGCGAAATTGCCGGACGTGAAGGTATTGCCTAATGCCGGGAGTTTTTTTAAAAACCCGATGGTTGAACGTGTTATTGCGGATACTTTGCAGGAAAAATATCCTGCACTGCCGGTTTATCCCGTGGATGATGACCATGTGAAACTGGCTGCCGGGTGGTTAATCGAGGCCGCAGGATGGAAGGGAAAAGTTGTCGGTCATGCCGGGGTACATGAAAAACAGGCGTTAGTATTAGTGAACATGGGTGGGGCAACTGGTATAGAAATTGCACATTTGGCTAACGAGATAAAGAAATCCGTGTTCCTTCAGTTTGGAGTATGGTTAGAACCGGAAGTAAACGTGATATAAAATTTAAAGTTTAAAGTGAAATCAAGAGTATTTATTTGTGCGTTTGGAATTTAAAAATCGTTAAATCTAAAATTAGAACGGGATGGTAAAATATTCGGAAGAGATAGGTATTCGGGGACATTATACGGATTTGGAAGGACGGTTGATCATGAAGTCCTTGTGCGATCTGTTTAATGACGTGGCGAACGTGCAGACTTATGCGCTGAAAATAGACGTGCCCACGTTGAACGAGCAAGGATTGACATGGATGCTGCATAAGTTGCATATTTTGATTAACCGGATGCCTGAACAGGGGGAGAATGTGACATTGGAAACATGGCCGTCGGGTATTGACCGTTTATTTGCGATTCGTGATTTTAGAATGGTGGCAGGAGAAGAGGTTTTATTACGGGCTACTTCAGAGTGGATGGTGATAGATGTAAATCGTCGTCGTCCCGTGCGTTTGCCGGCTTGCGTGACAGAAACCGCCGCTTTTTGTGTGGATGGTATTCGGGAAATTCCTTTCGAGTTGGATACGAAAAAGATGCCGACAAACTTTGAAAATACCCGGCGTTTCACGGCAACATACGATAATATCGATTTCAACAAGCACGTCACTCAAGCCACGTATGTGCGCTGGGTTACCAATTCTTTGTCTTACGAGTTTTTAAAGGACCACGAAATTACGGAGTTGGAAATTATTTACGAACATGAAGTGTTGCCGGATAGTGTCGTGTGTGCCGGATGTCATGTTGAGGAGGAAGAAAATCGTGTAAAAGTGTATCACCAGGTGAGAAATGAAAGTTTGGATAAAACGCATTGTTTTGCTGTTAGTTACTGGAAAAAGCGGTAAGAGCTGAGTGTATCTTTTGTTGTTTATTTCGTGAAATTCGGGTTAAAATACCGCTTATTTGTTTTGCGATAATGAGAAAATACTATATATTTGCGCCGTTAAAAAATGCCCAAGTGGTGAAATTGGTATACACGCTACTTTGAGGTGGTAGTGGCCGTTCGGCTGTGCAAGTTCGAGTCTTGTCTTGGGCACCATCAATGAAACAGAAACACGAAAACCGTTGCGGATGCAGCGGTTTTCGTGTTTTCGTGTTTTCGTGAAACGGTGTCATTTTATTGATTCCATAAAGTATTCACGTCAGCTGGATACTTGTTCTTCATTTATATGCTAACATTGCGGTGAAATTTCTTTACTTTTGCCTGCAAGATAAAAATAATAGATGATTCCGATTTTTGGAAAATTGACGTGCGTGTTCGGGAAGGTTATTTGAATGTTTCGAACACGGTGAGTATGTTGATTGACGTTACTTGGAATGATCAAAAATACGTGTTGGATTACAGGAAAGGGGAGAAAGAAAAACGGAGTTGACAAATAATTGAAATTATGGAAGAAAAAATAAGAACTCTTTTCAAGCAATATAATGGTAACGAGGCACGGCGAGTGGAGCCGTTACCGGTGTCCGGTTCAGCCCGGAGATATTACCGGGTGTTCACGGAAGACAGAACATACGTGGGTGTGTATCATGAGAACTTGCGGGAGAATCGTTTGTTCGTGGATTTTACACGGCATTTTGAAAAATCCCGCTTGCATGTTCCACATGTGTATTGTGTTTCGGAGGACGGGTTTTGTTATTTGCAGGATGATCTGGGGCCGGATATGTTGCTGGATGTCGTGGAACGGGAGCGGGAGGGGGAATTTCTGAGCGAGCATACGCTGGAATTATATCGGAAAGCCTTGTCTGAGTTGCTGAAATTCCAATTGATGGGAGGAAAAGGGTTGGATTATTCGGGATGTTTGCCTCGTCCAGTCTTTGATGAACGTTGTATTCGGTGGGATTTGAACTATTTTAAATATTGTTTTTTGAAATTGGCGGGAGTGGAGGCCGACGAGGATCGGCTGGAGAATGATTTTGATCGGTTGACGGCGAAACTGGTCATGGCTGGGGCAGATGGTTTCATGTTCCGGGACTTCCAGTCCAGAAATATCATGGTCGTTGATAACGAGGTGTATTTTATCGATTACCAGGGAGGAAGGCAAGGGGCTTTGCACTATGACGTGGCTTCCTTATTATATGATGCGATAGTGAAAATTCCTGAAAGTCAAAAGGAAGAATTATTAGATTTCTATATTCGGGAATTGACGGAGAGCGAGCCGGGATATGCGGAAAAGTTTCGGGAAATATACTATCATTTCGTGCTGGTGCGTTTGTTACAGGCTATGGGTGCGTTTGGATTACGCGGTCTGCACGAGGGAAAATCTCATTTTATTGACTCCATTGTTCCCGGTTTGCAGGGTATTAGCACGTTGTTCGAACCCGGCAAGCTGGAAGGAGAATATCCCGAGATTCAGTATGCTATCCGAGTGGCTTTTGAAAAATACTTTGTACCTTTGCACCCTGAAAGTAAAGAATAACCATTAAAATAATAGACAGATATGAACACTGTTGCAGAACAAGTAGCGTCACATTTGCTACAGATCAAAGCGATAAAATTAGAACCAAATCACCCTTTTACATGGGCTTCCGGGTGGAAATCTCCCATTTATTGCGATAACCGAAAGACCTTGTCTTACCCGGAAGTACGTACGTATATCCGGGACCAATTCGTGAATTTGATTAAAACAAAATACCCACAGGTGGAATTGATCGCCGGGGTGGCTACCGGTGCTATTGCTCAAGGTGCTTTGGTTGCACAGGAACTGGGGTTGCCGTTCGTGTACGTGCGTTCCGCTGCCAAGAATCACGGGTTGGAAAATCTGATTGAAGGTGAATATAAAGAAGGTCAAAAAGTGGTCGTGGTCGAGGATTTGATCTCTACCGGAGGTTCCAGCTTGCAAGCCGTGGAAGCGTTGAGAAATGCAGGATGTGACGTGTTGGGAATGGTGGCTATTTTCACCTATGGATTCCAGAAAGCGATAGATAATTTCACGAATGCTCATTGCGTACTGGATACGTTGAGCGACTATAACGCCATGATCGACTTGGCCCAGAAGACCGGGTACGTGCAGGAGAGCGATGTGGCTAAGTTGAAGGAGTGGCGTCTGAGCCCGGAATCTTATAAATAGAAGGTATGGCAACACGAGTTGTTAGTGAAGTTCAGAAAATAAATAGTGCGATTGCAGACGTGTATGCGTTTCTTTCTGATTTCTCGAAGATTGGGAAATTGATCGAAACGGCTCGCCAGATGGGGGCCGGTAATCAAATGCCGGAACTAGCTGACAAGATCGAGGACGTTCGCACCACGGTAGATGCCTGTACTTTTATGGTAAAAGGCGTTGGTGAAATGGGAATGAAAATCGTGGAGAGGGAAGAACCGAAATTGATTAAACTGGAGGGGGACGGACGTTTGCCTTTTGAATTTCAAGTATGGATTCAGTTGTTGGATAATGGCCCTTATGATACCCGGTTGCGAATAACGGCAGAGGCGGAGTTGAACATGATGATGAAAATGTTGCTGAAGGGGAAACTGGAAAAGGGAATCAATCAACTGGCAGAAGGTCTGGCAAAAATTCCTTACGGATATATACGATAATAAAAAAGCTCTTCATTGCGAAGAGCTTTTTTGGTTATTTGGATAGATCGTCAAAATCAATGTCGTCAAATTTGTTTGTTTCAACTTCTTCTTGGACTGCCATTGTTTCTCCGTTAAGAGCTGCTTTGATGTAAGCGACAGCGTTGTCAAGCCCCTCTGCAAATTTATCAAAGTCTTCTTTGTATAAAAAGATCTTGTGCTTTTCGTAATTCTGAGAACCGTCTTTTTCGAGTTTCTTTTTGCTTTCAGTAATCGTTAGATAGTAATCGTTATTACGAGTAGCTTTTACATCAAAAAAATAAGTCCTTTTCCCTGCTCTCACCGGTTTTGAATAGATCTCATCCCGATCATTCATTTCCATACCGTCATTCTTTTCGTAACCTTCCATGTTTAAATTAAAATTATTAATTAGACTTTGCGTTTCAAAAGTAGGAAAAATAATATAACAACATCCATTTTTGTAATATTTTTTTCTCCTTGTCTATCAATATCTTACTTTGCTGAAAACGTTTTAAAAAGCGTGTATTTGTTTAAAGTGAGTGTAATGAATTGGTAATCATTGTTTTAATTAGAATGAGATAAACGAGAGACGGTTGTTTCTGCCAAATACAATAAAAATGAATTTTACCGGTTCATGAGTAGGTGGTTATATAGTGTGATGATGAGTATTGTTTTCGGAGCATTTTGATACATAGTTGTACAAAACGAATAAAACTGTATCTTTGTATGTTTTAAATTCGTAAATTTCAGACAATGGAGACAGTAGTAAGTGGAATTAGGCCTACGGGTAATTTGCACCTGGGAAATTATTTTGGTGCGGTGAAGAATTTTCTAAAAATGCAGGACGAGTATAAATGTTTCTTTTTTATTGCTGATTGGCACTCGTTGACGACGCATCCGCACCCGGGTAACGTGGTGGAGAACGTGCGGAAGATTCTGGCGGAGTATCTCGCTTGTGGTTTGAATCCAGAGAAGGCGACAATTTACGTACAAAGTGATATAAAGGAGATTGCCGAGTTGTATTTGTATTTAAACATGAATGCTTATCTTGGCGAGTTGGAGCGCACGACTACTTTTAAGGAAAAGGCTCGTAAACAGCCGGATAACGTGAATGCAGGTTTGTTGACCTATCCTACGTTGATGGCTGCGGATATTATTATACACAGGGCTCATAAAGTGCCTGTCGGAAAAGATCAGGAGCAAAACATGGAGATGGCCCGAAAATTTGCTCGGAGATTTAATTCCATATACGGGAGTGAATTGTTCCCGGAACCGGCATCTTTCTCCTACACGGGAGAAGGAATCAAGATTCCGGGATTGGATGGTTCCGGGAAGATGGGAAAATCCGAGGGAAATGCTATTTATCTGGTTGATGATGCTGCAACAATACGTAAAAAGGTGATGAAAGCCGTAACCGATAGTGGGCCAACCGAGCCGAACAGCGTGAAACCGGAGGTGATCCAGAATTTATTTACCTTGATGGATGTCGTTTCTTCGAAAGACACGTATGATTATTTCAATGAGAAGTATAATAATTGTGAAATTCGTTACGGGGATTTGAAAAAACAGTTGGCGGAAGATATTATTAATTTCTGCTCTCCGATTCGGGAACAAATCATAGAATACGCTGCTAACCCGGATAATCTGGATAAGGTTGCTGCGGCCGGGGCCGAGAAAGCAAGGGCTAGTGCGGTAGCCACGATGAAAGAAGTGCGTAAACTTATCGGTTTCCGCTAGTAGTATAAACATAGAATTGAAAATTGAGATGCCTTGTCATTTTCAATTTTCAATTTTCAATTTTCAATTGTTATGTACGAATATATAAGAGGTGAATTAGTGGAGGCAACTCCGGCAAATGCGGTTGTTGATTGTGGCGGGGTCGGGTATTATATTCATATTTCGGTTAATACTTATTCAAAGATCGCTTCCCAGAATCAGGTTATGCTTTATATTCACCAGATCGTGCGGGAAGATGCTCATTTATTGTATGGTTTTTTTTCTAAGGAGGAGAGAAGTTTGTTTCGGGCATTGATTTCTGTTTCCGGGATTGGCGCTAATACTGCGAATGTCATGTTGAGTTCAATGTCGGTGGAGGAGATAACTGGGGCGATACTTACAGAGAATGTAAATGCTATAAAGAGCGTGAAGGGAATTGGCGTGAAGACTGCTCAGCGTGTTATTATAGAATTGAAGGATAAGGTAGGTAAAGAGGGTGTTCCTGTAGAGGGGCTGAGTCTTTCTACGAGTGCGGTTCGGGAAGAGGCGCAAGCTGCTTTGGTAATGTTGGGCTTTGCTCGAGCCCAGGTAGCGAAAACTTTGGATAAGATTTTGGCTTCGGAAAAGGTCGAAACAGTTGAGAATCTTATCAAGTTGGCTTTAAAACATTTGTAATTTTACTATCTCCTGTCGATGTTTTCCTCGTCGCTTGTTTGCCGTTGGGCTATACCATGAACATGGCATCTTCATGGCATGTACATAGCATGAACACTGGCGTGTGTGGTTGTTGAGTTCTTGGAGTGTAGTTGTCGAGTTCTCGTGGTAGCCCATTCCCCTTTTAACCCCGTGCAAGGGGTGAAGACAGGGTGTGAGCAGGTAGAAGACAGGAGTTAAAGGCGTATCAAATTCGAATCAAAGACGTTTCAAAGACGTTCACGGGTGTCCATGAAAGGTGCTTGCCGGGCGAGAGTGCGGTCCCTTTTCCCGGTCGTGCCGCCTTTCCCTCCCTTTTCCCGGTGGTCTTTCCCGTTTTCCCGGTAAAAATTTTTCTCCCTAACATTTTGCCAGTCACGGTATTGGCCGGGGGCTTGAAAAAAATATGAAAAAAAACGGTGAAAAAATTTGGAAAAGGGGGAATCATTGCCTTATCTTTGCACCCGCTCTCGAGAGAGAGGGCACGAGGGAAAGAGGTTAAACGAGGGGCCGGAAAAAAAGTTTGAAAAAAAAAGCTTGAAAAGTTTGGAGAATGAAAAACAAGTCTTACCTTTGCAGCCGCTTTCGAGAGGGGAGACGGGAGGGAAGATCGAGAGCGAGAGAAAACAAGAGATAAAGAGTTCTTTAAGATATTGAGATGAACACAACGTAGCGAGCGTGAATCGGAATCGACGCGAGTCGAGATTCGATGAACACATGACCCTGCCAGAGAAGATTTCTGAAAGATTATTTTAGTATGAAGAGTTTGATCCTGGCTCAGGATGAACGCTAGCGACAGGCTTAACACATGCAAGTCGAG
>CALUKD010000021.1 GCA_944321125.1 Candidatus Butyricimonas faecavium
ATTACGTTTGATGATTTTTAAGGATTCTGACATAGGTTTACTTAGATTTACAGTAAACTTTTCTCAGGATAATACAAGACAAAACTAGGGGAAATCCCACGGAAAACCTAGGGAAATAATTTCCCTTATTCAAAGTTCATTCGAAGCTTATTCGTAGCTCAAACATCACGGAATGACTAAGCTCTGAGTAAGCATCGAATGATCTCTGAGAAAGTGAAATTATTTGGGTTAGATTACTTCTTAATTTGGGTTAAATTAAAGTAATGACACAAACATTCAAATCTCGTCACTTTTCCTCCGCATCCTTCATCATCTTTTCATTCCTTATTCTTAGAGATAGTCGTAAAAAAAGACTTTGAATTCAGCCTTATCCCCTTTTATTTATCGGGTTAACATCGATTTCTTTTTATCGGAAGTTTTGGGAAAAGCTTCCTAAAACGTACTAAATAAGTTGTAACATTACTTCCTGCAACAATAATTGTCACAGCAAAAACAATCATCATAATCCCGCATCCCACTCTCACGGTCAAAGGTTCCCCGAAGATCGTCACCCCGAAAAATACCGCTGTCAAAGGTTCCAAAGCCCCTAAAATAGCCGTTGGGGTAGAACCTATATACTGGATGGCTTGGGTAGTACAAAGAAATGATACGGCAGTTGGGAACACGGCCAAAGCAACTAGATTACCCCACAAATACCACGTATCAACCACATGTAAATTAGCCCCGAAATCGACACGTACTAGGAATAAAGACAACCCGAAAAGTAAAACGTAAAATGTCAGTTTCAGTGTCGCAATCTCCCGCAACAAGGGGCGATTTACAGCAACAATATAAATAGCATATGACAAAGCGGAAGCGATTACCAGAATTACTCCTGTCAAACTTAGCACAGAGCCATCCTCACTTTTATAAAGTAAGGCAATACCACCCAACGCAAGCATGATACACAAAATCGTTTGTAACGTTAGTTTCTCTTTAAAAAGAAAAGCCATGATCAATGCCACCATAATCGGGTAAACGAATAACAACGTCGATGCGATACCAGCCGCCATATAATTATAACTCTGGAACAAGGTGAGGGACGAAAGGGCTACCAATAATCCCACGATAATTAACGGAAATATCTCTTTCCGCTTTAATTTAAAATCTCTTCCCCGTAACTTAATCATTGCTCCCAACACCGGGATAGCAAACAAATACCTGAAAAAAAGAACTGAATCCGGATTCATCCCCGCCTCGTACAGGGGAAGAGCAAACAAGGGGTTCATCCCATAAGTTGCTGCTGCAATGCCCCCTAACACGTATCCTTTAGCTTTTACATTCATAATTATAAACTCTCAAAATATTTAATCCGCCAAAAGTAAATCATTTATTTTGATCTTATATATGAATTCAGTAAATTTAATTGATAGGATGACTATCTCTATTATCGCATAATTGGCAGAATTATTTCAACGACTTTTTCAAAGTGGCAAGAGCCATATACATATGTGACCTTACCGTATTTACCGAAATATTCAATTCATTAGCCACATCTATATATTTCCGTTTCCCCCAATAAACCTCTTTAAACACTTGACGACAGGCAAGTGGTAATTTCTCAACGGCCGCATAAATTTGTTTCAAATGTTGTACATACAATAATTCTCCCTCTATATCAACTTCCGTATCTGACAAATTATTATCAGGAATCTCATTAATCAAATATCTAGTATCTCGTAAATAATTAAAAGCAAGGTGCCGCACGGCAACATACAAATACTGAATATCGACCTCTTTTTCTTGATGCTTTTCCAATACTTTTAAAAACGCATCCTGTACAATATCTTCTGCAACGGATCTTATCTTCACGATCCGAAAAACATACAAAACAAGTTGTATGTAATAATGTTTAAAAAGATCTTCCACCTTCATATTCTGACACTTGATTTCAACAAATCTTCAAGTAGCAGAATCTCATAAATCAAATTTTGGATTAAAATGCCGCCATCTTTACCGAAATACAGGAATTTCCTCATAATATCCAAGTATTTTCATTCTCTCCCCAGTCTCAAAAAAGAATATTTATCAAAATAAAGAAGGCGCAAGACTGTTAACTTTATGCCATTGATAGGTTCTAGACAACCCAGCAGAACATAAGAAAACAGCTCACGCCTTTGGTTTTATATGCGTTCACACGTATACCACGACCAAAGAGAGAGCATCTTTTCCTTATTCCTTCTGCATAAATTGTCTAGATTCATCAATGAGGAATAAGCTAAACGCTTCCCAAAATTATACAAGTCTCCAATCGAGACCTTGCAAATATAAGAATAGTTTACCAAAGATGCCCAAACATGAGCTGTAATTATATAAAAGTAGGAAATATTTGGCAAATCAACGCTTCATATTTCCATTATCGTTTTTCATTATATTTTTAATAATGAAAAACGACAACAGCACTCAAAAGTATCTTAAACTAAAATTCTGGAATTTTCTGAATCTTAGTCTGCAATGGTATTTTAAAACCAATTAATTCTAGTCCCAAAATAACCCCTTTTCGTCCATCTTGAGTCATAAAACCGATTCGATCATCAGGAGCGACATCAATCACGTCCGTCGCATTCGAGAAATCCAATTGACGGATTTCCTCATCCCCAATCCTCATCCACGGTAAATCAACCTTAATAAATTTCGTATTCAACATGGTATTGTAATCATAATTCAACAACACTGCATTCATCATCCCATCAATCTGATCTTGAGTTCTTGAGCTTCCAGGCGACATGAACCGAATTTTATAATCACTCGGACCATCTTGAAAACTAAACACAACCACATCAATTGAATCTTTTTTGGATTGGTAAAAATCTTCTGTATATGGTTTATGATGCGTGGCAGAATAGAATCGCCCACCTGTAGCTGTCAAGGGGTGTCCTCCTACAATCATTTTTACAGAGTTATAGATATAGTTCCCAACTTTAGCTTGAGCTTTCACGGATGAACGTACTCCTTTATCCGTGGTAAAGGTAAAACGCATACTGAGTGTATCACCAATCGTTACATCAGTCAACACGATCGGATAGTTGACAACAATACTCCGGACATCACGATTAAAATACCCATTCTCATCCACACTAATTGTATCAACGATTTCATAACGAATCTTTCCTCCCAAAGGTTGAAAATCGTGACTTTTCTCCGTCAATTCCACCCGTTTTATAATATCATTAGTTGTAGCCAATACCTTAAAGCTAATCGTGTCCCCGGGATTCCCAATCGGGAGAGAAGTCGTTTCCAACAAGATCACGTTAATATCATCCGACTGTTCCAATACCTCACTGATATTGTCACAACTATAAACCAATAATCCCAATATAAATAACTTAATATATTTCATAGCCCTTGTTATTTAATAAATTATATAGATTAAATTTTCGGATTATCTTCCATATTCGGGTTATTCTGTAGCTCGCCCATAGGAATCGGAAAAGCCAGCATGGCATCATCTTGATAATTAATATTGAAATCTGCCAACTTACGTCCACCGCTTTTGGTCGATTTAAAACGAATCACCGTGAACCACTCACTATCATTTTCACAACAGACTTCACACAAGATTTCTTTATAGATAGCCGTCATCAGTTTATCCTCTGTATCACACTCAGCCTCCGTCAACTCCGTGTTACCGGAACGCCTCCTCAATACGTTTAACTCTTCGATAACATCTTTCACGGGAGCACCACTTCGAGCTAACCCTTCTGCCTTGATCAAGTACATTTGAGCCAAACGCATATAAAAAACCGGACAATTACCATCCTCTCTCCATATTTTACTCCAAACCCATTGTTTTTGATCCTTACTGGCCGCTTCGTATAGGATATTTTGTAATGTCTGTGAGAAACGTTCATCTTTATTCAGACCCGACCCCATGTAAATATAAGCCGTGTAATCAATTATCCCACCAAACATTCTTTTCACACTTTCACTCTTATTATCAGCTTGTTTATATACCGTACTTGAAAGGAAACGAGAGAATATAACTTCTTTAGAATTATAATCTTTTGCAAAAACATCCGTAAAAGTCTCTTCCAACTGAAAACCGCCATGATCAATCACTTCCTGCGCAAGTTTTGCAGCATTGGCGTAATCCTCTCCTTCCCCACGGATCATCAACAAATTGGCTTTAAAAGCCATCGCAGCCCCCTTAGAAGCTTGAAAGCAGGTCGTATAATCCGGCCCGTTTTCTATTGCATAATCTAGATCCTCAATAATTTGATTGTAACTATCCCGCATACTCATCCGAGCCTTAGCATTTACAGCCAAAGAAGCCGGTTCTGTACGAATCAATACCCCATAAGGACTATTCACATCCCAAAAGTAAGCAAAATATTTCAGCAAGAACATATGCCCGAAAGCCCTCATAAAACGGGCTTCGGCAATAATCTCTTTTTTCCGGTTATCTCTAAACTTACTATCACTCAATTTATCTACATAATAAATCACGTTGTTTGCAGCATTGATCATCTGATAGGCATAACTCCATTTATCCCTCACTTCCAAACCATCTGCAGCAAGTCTCAATAAGGTTAAAGACTCAGCATAAGTTCCGGAAGTCCATGAAACTAAACCGGACCGCACGGCATTGTCTGCGATGTAATAGGAGTCAAAAACCCGTTCGCCAAGAAAGGAATACACACCTAACAAAGCTGTTTCCGATGAAGCTTCATCCACAATAGCATTCTCGGCCGTCAAATCGTGTTTAGGAAGTTCGTTTTCGAACAAACTATCGCATGAACAACAAAGGTATACAGCCAAAATGATTATCACAATTTTCATAAAACTATATTTCATACTTGGTCTTCATTTACATTTCACATTATTTTATCAGAAAGATATTCTTGCTCCAACATTAAAAGTCCGAGTCATAGGATACACACTATTATCAACAGCTGCACCCGCGATACGATTAGAACTAAAACTTTCCGGATTAGGTCCCGGGTAACTCGTAAAAGTATATACATTATTTACCGAGAACGAGATATCCAAAGATTTTATAAAACCTGTTTTCTCCACAATTTTAGTTGGTATACTATAATTCAAGTTCAAATTCTGTATTTTGAAATAAGAAGCATCATGTAAGTAGAAATCAGAAAAATAACTTGATAACTTGTTTTCTATCTTCATTTTCGGATATTTAGAAGTTGGGTTCTCGGGAGTCCAACGCTTCAACGCGATATCCAACAAATTTGCAGGAGTTGACCAACTCATATTGAATTGTTTACCTTCTCCATCCCAAGATTTCATGTTCCCATAACTAAAAGACCCCTGCACGCTCAAAGAAAATCCGTTCCAACTGACACGTAAAGATACTCCTCCTGAAAAATCAGGAACCGAAGAACCTAGTACAGTTTTATCTTCATCAGATTGGTAATCGAAATTAACCCGTCCGTCACCACTCAAATCTACAAATTTAATGTCCCCCGGAGAAGTTTTATCATATTTACTCACTCCTTGATAAGGATAATCACCATTCAGAGCCTCACAACGATCCACCTCTTCTTGTGACTGAAATATCCCATCAGTTTTGTAACCATAGAATAAACCCAAGGTTTTACCTTCTTGAATAACGGTATTACTTAATGTAGAAGTAGTAAGCGATGACCTGAATTCTCGATCTAGATTGGTAATTTTACTTATATTTTTAGAGATATTAAACCCTAATTCTAAACGAACCTTTTTACCATCTAAAATACGAGTGTTCATATTGAATTCGATCCCTTTATTCTCGATCGAAGCCAAATTTACCGTCGCATTAGTCGTAATTCCCAAACTAGGTGCCGGAGTAAAAGGATAAAGCACATCTGTACTCTTTTTCAAATAAATGCCGAGCGTACCGGTAATCCGAGAACGTTTTAATAATCCAAAATCAAGAGCTAAATTGTATTGTTCAGTACTTTCCCATTTCAAATCGTCATTTCCAATTTGTCTGGGAATAAAAGCCGGTTTATCTAAGTATTCCGTGGACCGGAACATAGCTCTCCAACCGTATTCCCCAACAGAAGCCATTCCCGTCAAGCCCCAACTAGCCCGAATCTTTAACAGAGTAAGCCACGATTTATCTTTCAGAAAATTTTCTCCGGCAATATTCCAAGCCAATGCCACAGCAGGAAATGTCCCATAACGATTATTTCGGGCAAATGAAGAAGAAGCGTCTCTACGAACGGAACCCGTAAAATAGTATTTCCCACCATAATTATAATTTAAACGTAAGAAGTAGGAGAACATAACGGCTGCCGAGGAACTACCATTTTTATAAGCAAAATTAGCTCCTTGCCATAATCCAGTTTGAATTTTATCATCCGGAAAATCATTAAACCCAATACTACAGCTTTCTCGGCTACGATGCGTGTAAGTCAAACCGGCAACAGCGTCAAACATATGCTTTTTCAAAGCCTTGGCATAAGACAATGTGGCTTCTAATTCCTTTTTCTGAGAAGTCGTGGTCGTTTCAATTAAACTTCCTTTTTGTCCCGTATAACCAGCACTTCCGTTATAGGTTGTACTCGGTTTATAATCCCGACCTTTTTCATCATCATAATTATAAGAGAACATAGCTCGTAAGTTCATCCCTTGAATAATTGAAGCTTCAGCAGAAACAGAACCATACAGATTTTTAGTTTTCCGATTATTCTCGTTTTACAGTTCCACCAATGGATTACTTAAATAATTTGTCTGATTATTATAATCATATCTATGAATATAGTATGAACCATCCTCATTATAAGCAGGCAGATCAGGACGGGCTGAAGCTGCCGTCATCAAAGATTGATTGTTAATATCATTATCCCCAAAATCACCTTTCAGAGAAATAGCTGTTCTCAAAAACTTATACGGACGCATATCCACGTTTAACGACAAATTATATTTCTCATCTCTCGTATTAGGTAACATACCAACATTTTCATTGTAACCAAAAGAAAGATAATAACGAGCTTCTGGAACACCTCCCGAAATAGAAAAGTTGTGGGTTTGTTTAGATGGTGTACGCATAAGTAATTTCATCCATTCTGTATTTGCTTCTCCGAAAAAACCAGGAGCCATGATAGCCATATAGCCTGGATAAGATTCGATTCGGTCATAATTATTTTCCATGGCAGAATTTCTCACGGCCTCAAAAAGTAACAGTTTAAATTCTTCGGGAGAAAGAGTATTAATGCTAGACGTCAATTGTGCAAAACCACGATTATAACTATAAGAAACCCTCGGTTTACCTATCATTTCCCCTCGTTTGCTAGCAATGATGATCACCCCTGCAGAAGCTCGGGAACCATAAATAGCGGCCGCAGAGGCATCTGTTAACACATCTAAACTTTTTACATCACGAGGATTAAGTTGACCGATATTGAAATTATCTGGCATAGGGACCCCGTCTAACACTATTAAAGGATTGACGTTCCCCTTAATGGAAGAAATACCACGAATCTGAATCTGCACTTCGGCCCCGGGAGCATCACTACCTGTCAGAACATACATACCCGGAACTTGTCCTTGGATGATCTGTCCGATGTCCGTGGCAGCAGATTCTGAAAGCAGTCGTTCATCTATATGGAATACGCTACCCGTCAAATCTTTCTTTTGAGCAGTTCCGTACCCGATAGCTACGACTTCATTTAACTCGTTGATCTCTTCTTCCATCACAACAATGATTTCTTTTCCCCCTTCAGCAATAAACTCTTTCGATTTATATCCCACAAAAGTTGCTTTTAATGTAATTCCCGTTTGAGGAACGACGATCGTAAAGACTCCATTTACATCGGTTATTACCCCGGTTGTCGTATTTTTAATCATAATCGTTGCCCCAGGTAATAACTCTCCGGATTTATCTCGTACAATTCCTTTGATTTCAATCCCATTTATTGGGGTCTCTTTCTTGTCGGCAAGCGTGATGACGATGGTTCGCCCTTGCAGGATGTATTTCAATCCCGTACCTGTTAAACATGCTTCAAGAGCCTCCTCCAATTTCACGTTTTTAACATCAATAGTTACATTCTTGTAAACATTGACCTGTTTCAGGTTAAATAACACTTTATAAGGAGATTGAGACTCAATGACCCGTAATACTTGATCTAAAGGTTTGTTTTTCATTTTCAATGTTATATTCTGACTATAAACTCCATAAGAGAAACTAATTAGTAGAATAAACATAAGGCACAAGAGTTTCATGCATTTCGCCATTGGCGAAAATTCAAATAATAGATTTTTTTTCATACTTTTGTTATGATTTGAATTTGTTGCTATCAGTATTTTTTTACAAATTTCGAATCGATGCCGGAAAATGTTGCTAGCTATTTCCGGCTTTTTTCGAAATATAAATATCCTATTTCCGGATATAAACAGTTCGATCTTTTATCTCATAGTGCATCGTTTTGGTTAATACTAACATATCTAACACTTCAGTAATTTCATCACTCCGGGTTATCGTTCCATAAAAAAGTTCCGATTTCAATTCTTCATTTTCAAATACAACATTCACGTCATACCAACGGGCAATTTTCCTCATCAATGATTCCATAGATTCGTTATCAAAGAAAAATTGACCATCAAGCCAAGAAATGAAAAGCCCAACATTTACTTGATTTACAACATACTTACCAGAGGTTATATCTACTACACACTGCTCTCCCGCTAACAATTTACAAATGTTCTCTCCCTCTGTTAAAATATTAACACCACCTTGAACCAAAGTTGTCTGAATGAAAGCTTCAGAAGAATAAGCCATCACATTGAAGGAAGTCCCAGTCACTTCCACTTCCAATTTTTTAGTCTTTACAATAAAAGGTTTCGTTTCATCCTTAGTTACCTCAAAAAATGCTTCTCCTTCAAGGTAAACGATTCGGGAATCACCTAAAAATTCTGAAGGATACTGTAATCGGGAATCAGCATTCAAACGAATTACAGTTCCATCAGCCAAAGTCAAAGAGAAATTGCATCCCTTGGGAACAAACAGTCTATTTAATCGGATTTCTTTTGCTACCACAATATTTCCGGAATCTTTCTTACAGGTATCATTTTCCATTTCCCCTTTATCATTCATGACTAAAGTTTTCACATCCAAAACCAATGTCTCTCCATCTGCTCGTTCAAGAGTAACTTTTTTCGGATCTTGCTTATAAGTAATCGGATCTGCCTCCATTTTTGGAAAAGAAAAAAACAGAAACGATATTCCAATCGCAAATAATAACATAGCAGCAATACTGGCAATAGATAGGAAAAGCATTCTTCTTCCTCGTAATTTTCTATTTTTCTTCTGCAATTTTTCCCATTCATTTTCAAGATCGATTGTTCCAACCAATTCCAATTCGTCAATATGCTCGTAAGAGAATTGCAATTTTTTAGCTAGAACCTGATATTCTGGAAACTTTTGAAACAATACTTCCAATTCTTTCCGTTCATTTCCAGACAATTCATCTTGAAATGCTAACGCCAATAATTCTAACAATCTCTTTTCCATCTTGTCTATTTTATAGACATAACACACATATTGAAAAAATCATTAGCACTTTTTACAATTTTAACAAAAAAACTACTATCTTTAGACTACAATATATCAAACCGCATACAAAATGAAAAAATTATTTTCCACGATTATCTGTTGTTTAATCTGTTCTACGGCTTTCATGCAAGTGAAACCAGAATGGCAAGATGAGACCATACCCTTTGTCGGGAAAGAATATCCCCGTACAGCATTCATGACCTATAGTGATATAGACAAAGCCCGGAGCAACGATTTCAACACATCGTGCGACTATAAATCGCTCAACGGGAAATGGAAATTCAACTGGGTTCCTTCCTACAAAAAGCGCCCGGTAAACTTCTATAAAACAGATTTTGACGATTCTGCATGGAGAGAAATTGAAGTCCCGGCGAACTGGGAAATAAACGGTTACGGTAACGCACTCTACACGAATCATCCTTACGAATTCTGCCCCCGTAACCCGCAACCGCCTCTTTTGCCGGAAGAAAACCCCGTGGGATCTTATCGGAAATATATCGAAATACCAGAGCAATGGAACGGAAAAGAGATATTCCTGCATATCGGTGCGGTAAAATCGGGATGCTACCTGTACGTGAACGGAACCAAGGTTGGGTACAGTGAGGACTCCAAAGATGCCGTAGAATACAATATTACCCGCTATCTAAAACCAGGACGTAACCTCATCGCTTTAGAAGTATATCGATGGTCAACGGGAAGCTATCTGGAATGTCAGGACTTCTGGAGAATTAGCGGAATCGAACGAGATGTTTACTTATTTGCACAATTCCCCGTACATCTTCGGGATTTCTCAATCCGTCAAGATCTAGACAGCACGTACAAGAACGGACTTTTCGGGTTAGATTTATTCATGACAAACACCAATCCCCGACAACCGGGACAAGTTACCGTATCCTATCAACTGGAAAACACCTCGGGAATACGAGTGGCAGAAGGGATTCAGACGATTAAAATAGATTCCGCTACAACAGTTCATTTTGAGGCAAGAATCCCACAAGTTGCCTCGTGGACGGCAGAAACCCCAAACCTGTACCAGTTATTTATCCGGATAGAACAACCGGGGAAAAACACGGAAATCATTCCTTTCCGAGTTGGTTTCCGAAAATTAGAAATCCGGGGTAACCAATTTCTAGTAAACGGTCGTGACGTACTGATCAAAGGCGTGAATTACCACGAACACAACGAACATACAGGCCACATTCTCAGTGAGGCGGATATGCGCAAGGATTTCGAAAACATGAAACGTCACAATATTAATGCTATACGCTGCAGCCATTATCCCCAACAAAGGCGTTTTTATGAGCTCTGTGATGAATACGGATTTTACGTCTGTAATGAAGCAAATATAGAATCTCACGGCATGGGTTACGATCTTCGTAAGGGAAGGACGTTAGGTAATAACCCGAACTGGCTGAACGCCCACATGGACCGGACCATAAATATGTACGAAACCGGGAAAAATTATCCCTGCATTACATTCTGGTCTTTAGGGAATGAAGCCGGGAACGGGTATAATTTTTATATGACTTACAACTGGTTAAAATCCAAGGACACGACACGTCCCGTACAGTACGAAAGAGCCCTGCTTGAATGGAACACGGACATCTACTGTCCACAATACCCGGGAGCAAACGCCTTAGAAAAATGGGGTAACTCACAAACAGACCGCCCTTATATTATGTCTGAATATGCTCATGCTATGGGAAACAGCACCGGAAATTTCATGGACCTCTGGAATGTAATCTATCGTTACCCCAATTTACAAGGCGGGTTCATCTGGGATTGGATTGACCAAGGAATACTCGTAAAAGATGCAGATGGAGTCCCATTCTGGGCATATGGTGGAGACTTCGGGGAAAACTCCCCGTCAGACGGGAACTTTTTGTGTAACGGAGTGGTTGGTCCCGACCGAGAACCGCATCCCGGTCTAACCGAGGTAAAAAAAGCCTACCAATATGTATGGTTTCAGCCCGTTGATCTGAGAAAAGGAATCATCCAGATAGAAAATCGATACGATTTTACGAACTTGAATCAATACACGATCGAATACACGATACAGGCAAACACGGAAACCGTACAGTCCGGAACCCTTTCCACGCAACACCTCGCCCCTAGGGCAAAAAAACAACTCACGATTCCACTCAAAAACGTAAAAAATAAACCCGGAACGGAGTATTTCCTAAATCTCTACGTAAAGTCCAAGCAAGCGAATCTCTCCGTTCCTGCTGGTTACATCGTGGCCTCGGAACAATTCAGATTACCGGATTACACCCCGGCCCCCGTGTTCCGTCCTACCCCCGAAAAAACGCTGACCATGGAAGAGAACGGACCGGACATTCATATAACCGGCTCGAATATCGACTTCGTATTCAACAAGCAAAAAGGATACGTAACGTCCTACCGAACCAATGGCGTTCAATATCTTGCTGAAGATTTCGGGTTCCAACCCAACTTTTGGCGGGCCCCTACGGATAACGATTATGGTAACGGAATGCCGAATCGTCAACAAGGCTGGAAACAGACAAGCAAGAATTTCAAGATTGCCGGGATTAGAACCTCTACTTCCGGAACAAACACGAACCTGACCATCACGTACAAACTTCAGGAAACCAACAGCAAATACCACGTGTCCTACACATTATACCCATCAGGCATGATCCTCGTGGACTGTCACCTAGAAACACAACCGGATGCGCCCGAACTTCCTCGAATCGGGGTACGTTTCAGAATTCCCTCGAACGTGAATCAACTGGAGTATTTCGGGCGGGGACCGGAGGAAAACTATTGTGACCGAAATAACGGAACACTTGTCGGGTACTACAAAAGCACTGCCGAGCAACAATACGTTCCATATGTACGCCCACAAGAAAACGGCCACAAAACAGAAACCCGCTGGCTGGCACTTACAGATAAAACCGGGAAAGGACTCTTGTTTATAGCAGACTCGAACCTCATGGAATTTAACGTTTCTCGTAACCGAATAGAAGATTTTGATGGAGAAGAATCCAATCGTCCATATCAATGGCAAAATTTCACGAAAGATGAAACCCATGATCCGCTCATAGCAAAAAACCGGAGACCCAAACAAACGCACATCAACGATATCTTTCCTCGTAATTTCGTGGAAGTATGCTTGGATCACCGCATGATGGGTGTCGCCGGGGATGATGCTTGGGGAGCTCAACCCTACCCCAAATACAAGCTCCCGACAGACAAGGATTACCGCTGGAGTTTCACCATTCTACCGATCAAAAATAACGTGGAGATTAAAGAGAAACTAGGTTATCGATATTTACCCTAGCAGAAAGGGTGTCAAAAGTTTATAAAGTCCTTAGAGATTTACGAACTTTTGACACATTCCTCTCTCACTATTCTCATGATCTGTACCCAAAAAAACAAACCACCCAGGCGACTTTTTAATCGATAAATAGTCTCCCTTTTACAAGCTCGCACATCTTTTTCCGGAAAAGAAAGAATTTCTGCAATTTCCTTATTATTCTTACCTTGAAGGTACAACCAAAATATCTTCCTGTAATCTTCAGGTAATTCCATAATAGCTAAATATAACTCTCGATAAATATTTTCCCGTACCAAATTATAACCCTTTTGTCCAAATGATCACGGGCAAATATAAAACATTCTTTCCAACAAACAAAACCCTATATAGTGGATAAATTTTATAGTCTAATAAAGAATGTGAAGTTAATTCTAAAACGGGAAAAAGTTGAAAAATTAAAATATAGACTAAAAAAACTAACTACTATAATCTTTTCAAATAGAAAAAACTGTAATTTAAGATGATAAACCATATTGTTTTCATTTAAATTACAGTTTCAAAGTACTAATTTTTAATGCCTTATCAATTATAATGCATTTTCGATTATAGAAACAATTTCTTGACTATTCGCTGTCACTCCTAGTATTCTATTTTGAGCATCTAAAATAAATACCTGTGGAATACCTGTTATACGATATTGTCTGGCAATCTGTCCAGAAGTCCCATCTAAATTACTAGCTTGTAACCACGTCAGATCATCTGCCTTCACTGCGTCTCTCCAAGCTTTATCTGAGGTATCCATAGATATACTTAACATAACCAATCCTTTGTTTTTATATTGCTCATAAATTTTTTTCATATGCGGATTAGCCGCCCGACAAGGACCGCACCAAGAAGCCCAAAAATCGATTACCTTTACTTTTCCTTTCAAACCATTCAAAGAAATCGTATCTCCATCAAGCGTAGTTACCAAAAAATTAGGAGCAATAGATCCCGGATTTAGTTTCCGTAACACAGACAATCGCTCCTGTAAAATTTTACCTTCTACAGTATTCATCATTGTATCAGCTAAAAGATCCACTTTCTTCTTCAAGCCATCATAAGATAAAAATTTATATTTAGAAAACACAAGTCCTAACCCAACTATATTATCTCTATTAGCCGTAATAAAATTGTCTTCATGCCCCTCATAAATACCACCCATTTCTTGAAGAGAAAAACGATAATGCATCTTTGCTTCAATATTTCCTTCTTCATTTGCCTGTGCAATCAAATTCATAACTGAGTCTAATCCAGCAAAATCTTTCCGTTGTATTTCATAAAGCTGATTACGCACTTGCTGCCATTTTCCTCCACATACTTCATAATTCCGGAAATCACTAAGGTCTTTACTTAATATAGTAACCGAAAAAACAGTGTCTTCTAACATTAAAGGAATTTTTCCTTTGCTATCTCGTGCAGAAAACAAAAGGTAACAAATTTGCGGATGTTCGATCATTCCTTCAAATCTGAATTCCCCGTCGACTGGTACAGTACGCTGGATCGTATCCCAAATCCCATACTCGCATGCACGTACCAATAATAATTCGTTTTCTCCTGTAACAGAACTTTTACCATTGATTACGAACTTTCCTTGGGAATTTGCTCTTTCACATCCTGTTAAAGACAGTAATAAAATAAAAAATACCATTTTCATTTGTTTCATAATTATCCTGTTAAAAAATCAAATAAGCTACTTTCCAGACTCCCGATAAACAATGTCCACAATCTTCCCAAATCTCATCCATTCTTCCTTTAATACCAAATCACCCATCAACTTTGGAGTTTCATATAATCGTACGACACCACACTCACTTTCTGGCGCATCCAAACGATTACTACCGACAATTAGCATTTTTTCTCTCTCTCGTTGCCAATCTGGATAGGCTATACTACCAACCAATTTATTAAATTTCAATACTTTAACATTCTCCCCAGGGAAACTTAATACTTGCTTGGCAGGAGTCGATGGATCTTCCAAATCATACTGATATACTACATTTTGATCCGTCAAATAAAACAAATAACGATTCTCAGGAGCAAAAGCATACTTCAAGATTTTATCGTTCTCATTCCGTTTCAATTCCATATAATAACGCGGCAGATTTTTACCACCATTAACATGTTCTATTCCATAAATATACTGCTTACCAAATTCATCACTACATACGGCAAATGTAAAATTATCTTTCGTACATTCCATGTATAATAACTCTTTACCTGTATGTACGTTGAATGATACATTACCACCAGACAATTCCAACACTTGCGGATAATTCCACGTACTTGTATTATCTAAATACTCTCGAAAACATTGATTTGTCTGATCATATAATATCACCGAAGACTGCAATCGATAACTTCCATTTGGACAACCAAACCAAGGGGCACATTTAAAAGTCTCTCCTCCCCAGCTCTCTGCAGTATAATTCATTTGAATTCCATAGACATCTCCATTATCATCCGGATTTCTACTATAAAGATCCCCATTGTCTAACACCATTAAATCGCAACGATTATCCCTAGCCATACCAAAACACTGATTTTGCATCGGGATCATAGGTAACACAATACCAAATATCAAATTCATATCTCCCTCTGGCAAAACAGCGAGCGTTTCCCCATCCATATTCCAAGTTCCTTTCTCGGTACGAACCAAACGATTACTTCCTTGTAACCTATAACTAAAACATAATTTTATCGGTTTTCCAATTTTTAAGTCATTGTCTTTCCAAATATTTCGAGAAATTTCATTTTCCGTCTCCGATACTGGAGATATCATATCTAGACGGGCTTCCCCTCCTTCATCACATAAAATCATATATCCCTCAGAGACTGCAGTCCTCAAGCGTAAATAAAAATCTAATTTTTTTTGTACACCCGTCAAGGTATCCTTCACCCAAAAAAAACCACAATAATCCCCACTTTTTTCTATCAAGGGGTAATTCAGATCTTTTGTCCGAGCAATTGTGAAATCAAGTAGTTTTCCTGTAGTATCCGTTGTTTCGCTAGTTCTCCCCATCAATTTCCACTCGTATATATAAGGTTCTTTCCCTTTCTCATAGAGTGAACTTGTAATTTCTGGTGTAAATTTCAATGTATCAATATACGTAAATTTTTCAATCCAAATATCCTCAGGGATACCCGTAATTTCAATTTCATCAATTGGTCTATAATCATAGTTGCCTTTATCTTGAAAACAAGAAACACAACTTAACAACACTATTATCAATATAACAATATATTTCATAACTTCCCAATTTAGTTACATATAAGCATCTTCTCCCATCTCGATTAACTTTCCGTTTTCGTCATACGTCTCATTATAATAAAAATAATCTGCCATCTGAATGGCTATAAAACGTACTTTAGCATACGTCAATGCCCCATCACTATCCAAAGGCAATTGAAAAACTTTCCTATCAATCTCCATGATATCGCATATCAAAACCCCTTTCACCTCCGACCACTCTCCAACATAGTTCTCTTGGGTTTCCCACCAACTCGGTTTGGGAAATTTTTCATTTTGCCGGATAACACGATGTTCATCATACATATAAGGTGTCAACGGATTCCCCAATGAATCTTGCGGTTCCATCCAGCGCATATACCCAAAATCAAATTCCTCATTTTCCTCCAAAAACACCTCAAAATAATTAACCTTTTTAACACTATCTCTCAACAATGTTATCGGGATCTCAACATAATCCACCATCGGGGGCATCTCATATTCTAATGGGAAATCCCTGTAATTGATCCCTTCTTCAGCTCGGACAGAATCTGGGAATTCATTTACTACCCGAATAGTAAATTTTCGTGGATAATTTGTTACTTTACCGAATAAATTCACTCGTAAATTAAAAACCGCCTCTTTTATATCTGAATCAATCACACCCCAAGAATAGGTGAGCGTATCCTCTGTCTCCATGCTAAAATAAATAGAACTTTCCCCTGAATAAACGTCAATATCCTGTTCACAACCGATCAACAAATAGGATAGACACAAACTAAGTATAATATATTTTAAATATTTCATAACTGTCAATTATATTGGGTTTCACTTTCCGGTATCGGGAACACATAATTATTAGGAAAAACAGAAATTGTTCCACCTATTTCGGAAGCAGAGTACATTTCCGATGAATTTTTTCTTTTATAATAGAAAAACAATTGTCCTTCCAACCAAAATTCTCTATAATATTCCAAATTCAATTCTCCTTCGATACTCTGATACATTGGCATATCCGGCAAATTTCTAGCATGAAGTACTGTATTCAAATACTCTCTTGCAACCACTTCATTTTCCTCACATTCAGCTGCAATATAATAAGCTTCACTAACCCGTAACATCGGGATCATCTGATTATAAAGAGTATCTGCATTTTCTGCTTTATATTTGGTTATTTCTTTGTAAGTAGCTCCACCATAATTGAAAGTACCCATATAGGCCCGATAGCGATAATCAGTCTGACGGTTCTCATACATATTCAAAACCACACCATCCAATGGAGCCAACATAGACGTGATCTTCAGATTTTCAGCATCAAAGTTATCCGTATAAATCGTATTCCTATTAACATTTTGCAAAGCAAATACCAATTCAGATGAAAATATTCGATCAGGATCATCCAACGAATTATTAATAACCGAACCATCAACCCAAGGGAATTTTTCTTCTTGTACATCAATCACTTCCTTTGCTGCCAAAAGTGCCGCTGACTTATCTCCCATATATAAGCAAACTCGAGCTTCCAACAATTTTACAGCAAAATAATTCATCCTTAACACCCTCCAACCATAAAATGAATTTGCCCCATTGGTAGCCTGCGGAGCCTGTGTAAAAATCGGGTCATCTTTCAAATAGATAACCGCTTCTCTCAAATCATCCAACACCGTCTTCATAAAATCTTCCGCACTCAAATACTCCGCCATAACCAACTGAAAATTTTTATAATAAGGTAATGTTACCCCACTATTATTAGCTGTTGTATAAACCGGACCATACAACCTGAAAAGATCAAAATGCAAGTAAGCTCTCAACGCTAAAGCCTCACCTTTAATCAAATTATAATAAGTATCTGATAAAACATCTCTCCGTTCCTCGCAGTTTTTCAAAATCAAGTTAACATTCGAAATCAAATGATAACCAGTTTCCCAGATATTGGCAATCCTACTTTCCATATTCAAACTAGTATAATTAAAGGTCATAGCTTGATATTTGCTCTCCGCATCTTTATTGATATTGTAACGCTGTGCCATGATCTCCACCAGCTCATAGCTAAGTGCTTGTCCATATAATGCATTATCATTCAAATTGACATACACCCCATTAAGAGCCATCTCGAATCCTCGTTCCGTTGAAAAAGTTGCTTCTTCGGAGATTCGGTCATTAGGTTTCACGTCTAACCAATTATTGCAGGAAGAGATCATAAACCCAATCAATATAAAATAACATAATTTTTTCATCATCCTATCCATTATAAATTAATTCCTAAAGAAAACGAAATCGTACGTGCGAAGGGATAGTCTATACCTCTCTCTTGTTTAATCGTTGCAATTCTCCAAATATCATTCATATAAGCATTAATTGTCAATCCGGAAATACCGAAACGTTTTAATACATCGTGATTAAATTCATAACCAACTCGTACCGACTCCAATTTTAGATAATCATTATCCATGACAAAACGGGAAGAGATTGGAGTATTTTCATCCAACTTGATACTTTTATATTTTGCATAATCTCCTGGTTTTTGCCAACGATCATATAAAGCCCGTTTATCCTGATTTTCAGCAAGCCCGGTCGATGAAATATTTTCAACCTTATCATATAAAGTCGAATTAAAAGATTGCGCCCCAATACTATAACGGAACTGTACACTGATAGAAAGTCCTTTATAATAAAGTACATTACCAAAAATTCCTTCTATCTTCGGACGAGTATCTCCTACTTCCACCTCATCATCATAATTGTAATCATAAGTATATTCTCCATTTTTGGTGATAAAAATCTCCCGACCAGTTGCAGGATCTATGCCTAACGAGCGAACAGCCCATAACGCTGTTGGTGAACCACCATTATAATAACGCGATAAACTATTACCTAAATTTTCACGATTGAATGCATCCAAAGCTTCCCCAACATGATCATAATACCCTTTACCCGTCCGGAAACTTAAACTTGTTGTCCAATTAATCCGTTCTTTAGGTTTATACAAAAAGGCATAACGTAACGAACCGTCCACTCCCCATTCAACAGACTCTCCAACATTAGCAGTCCGACTAGTTACTCCTACAGAACTCGGAACCCCGATTAAAGCCATTAGAGGATCTGTTTTTTTCTTATAATAATCCAATGTTAAATGTAAACGATTATTCAACATACTCAAATCTAGACCAATTGTTGTGTTAATAGTTCGTTGCCAAGCCATATCGGGATCTCCAAAACTAGACACCACAAGCCCGGTTCCGAAATTATTCAATAACCAATTATTAAATTCATACACTGTAATTGAAGTAAATGAACCGAAAGACTGGTTTCCAGGATTACCTATCGAACCTCTCAACTTAAGCATATCAAAAACAGAAGTATGATCGCTAATAAATTTCTCATTATGCAGGTTCCATGCCAATCCAATTGACCAAGTAGTTGAAAAACGTTTATTCGCTCCAAATATAGAGGTTCCATCCGAACGCAAATTTACATCCATCAAATAACGGTTTTGATAAGAATAACCTCCATTAAAATAAAAACTTACATCCCGACTTACATCTTCACTGTAAGAAGGTTTATCGCCTTCCGGATAAGTATTAATAAAACCCGGCGAAGAGAAGCCACCTTCTGGAAATCCTTGCCCAGAAAATCCTTTCGAAGAAGAATTTGATTCGTTGAGTGATACGCCAGCGACCAGATTCAATTGATGTTTCTCCGCAATCAATTGACCATAAGTCATAGAAAACTCTCCGTCATAACTCCAAATGTCAGAACGAGAATTCGAATAAGCCCCTTTATTCAAAATATCAGTTTTATCATAACGCGTATCTTCCGGTGAAGTAAAAGATTCCGACTCATCTGCATTTTTACTAATTCCAATTCTTACCCGAAGCCTCATATAATCCGTTGGAGCGTACTCTAAACTGAAATTATCTCGAACCGCAAAAGCATTTGTTTTGTTATAACTACTCAATGAAGCATTATAAAGTGGATTCTCAACCCAAAAACTCTGATAAATTACTCCGACGGAATTCACATATTCTCTAGCTTCCAACCATTTTTCCACTCCTCCCCCCGGCGTTCGTTTCTCATAATAAGGATTAGCTCGCGAATAAGCTGAAAATGCAACAACTGGATTTTGTGTTTTGGTATAATCAATAGACAACTTATTTTGAAAACTCAATTTATTTTTCCTATATAGCAAATCCAAGTTCGCACTCAACACATCACGAATCGATTCTTTCATAACACCATCTACATTGGAATAACTCACGCCTAATCCATAACGCATCTGATTATCTCCTCCCTCCGCATACAAGTTATGTCGATGGTTAAAAGCTATCCGCAAAGGTTCCGACATCCAGTAAGTATCTACCCCTCGTTTTACTTGTTCGAGCAGGTCGTAATAGCGCTCATTCAATTGCTCTTGACCACCAGCAGTATTGGTTGTAAAATTACCTGCTAAACGTTCAAATTCTAATTTTTCAGCCGAATTCATCAAATTATAATCGGTAAGATCTGCAAACGAAATATCATAGTTACCATTATATGAAAGTCGCATTCTCCCTCTAGCCGGAGCCTTCGTTTCTACCACCACCACGCCATTAGCCGCTTTTGATCCATAAATTGCAGTCGAAGCCGCATCTTTCAGAATTGTAACTGAAGCAATCCGGTCCATACTCAAATCCATAATCGTTTGTAAAGTTGTCTCGAAGCCATCCAAAATAAACAATGGTTGATTCGGATCTTGACCAAATTCCTCTTTAAAACCAACAATACTTGTTTTCCCACGAATCTCCACGTCCGGCAACCGATTAGGGTCCGATCCGAATTGGTTATTCTCTAGAATCACAAATGATGGATCAAGTGTTTTCAAACTTTGTAACAAATTCTGGTTGCCCACCATTTTCAAATCTTCAGTTTTATAAGTTTGTGATGATCCCGTAAAACTCTCTTTTTTACGAGTATAAATACCCGTGATAACCACCTCATCCACCATCTCGACATTTTCCTTGAGTATCACATTTATCGTATCCTGGCCCGTATACTTTACTTCCATTGTTTCCATTCCAACAAAAGAAAATAATATGGCTAAATCTTTCATTTCCGGAAGTTTCAGCATATATTTTCCATCCGCATCCGTGGCCGTACCAACTGTAGACCCTTTTACAATAACCGTAGCTCCCGGTATCGGTAGTTTTTTCTCATCCGTAACCTTACCGGTAATCTTAATTTCTTTTTTCTGTTGGGAAACTGCAAGTTTACGGATAATAACAATCTTATCCACAATCTCGTAGCCTAACCCATTCTGACATAATACCTGATCTAAAACCTGTTTTAGTGTTGCATCTTTCAATTCTACACTCTTTACTTTAAAATCTCCCAAACTTTCCCTACGATACACAAACTCGTAATCCGTATTCGCTTTCAAATATTCCAAAACATCTTCAAGCATCTCATCACGGAATACCACATCCATTTTTTGTTCTTGCGAATAACTCATGGCACTTACAGAAGTAAATGCAACAAGCAAAATAAAAACTTTTAATGCCATAATTAACAGAATTTTTCGCAATCTTCTCCTAAGAAGATTACAAGTCACACTCTTTTTTTTCATACATTTGCAAAGTATTACATTAAACTTTCATCTGCGACCAACAGATGTTTGGTAAAGGGGAATCGACCAAATTCCCCTTTTATTTATTGATAAACAGTAACAGATTTATTTTTTACACTAAACTTCACTTCTCCCGTTTTTTCCAATATACTCAAAACTGACTCGAAAGAGGCATAACGAGGAATTTTTCCTTTAAACGTGGCCTCCTTTAAAGAGGAATTCTGATAGAAAACTGTAAAATCGTACCAACGAGCCAGTTTAGACATAATCTCCTCCAGAGTATGGTTCTCCAACACGAACATTCCATTTCTCCAACTTATCACCTCTGCCACGTTAACTTTTCGAGTGTACATCTTTTCGTCATTTACCACGGATTGCATCCCCGGATCAAGAATCATGGTCTGCCCATCGGTATCCACCTTCACCCTCCCACTAACCAAAGTGGTATACGTATTTTTCTCTTCCGGATAGGCATCCACGTTAAACTCAGTTCCTAATACCTCCACTGTTTGTTTTTCCACAACAACCCGGAAAGGTCTCTTCTCATCTTTCGTCACTTCAAAATATCCCTCACCTTCTAACTCTACTTCTCGTTTATCACTTCCAAAAGTAACCGGATATTTCAACTTAGAATCAGCATTCAACCAAACCCGCGTTCCATCGGACAAAATCAAGTCAAATTCAGAACCCTTAGGTACTTCAATCGTATTATAGGCTAATCGTATTTGTTGCGACAAATCTAAATCTTCTGCCGAATAGGACAATGTTGATTCTCCGGCTTTCTTTACCAAAACTCCAGCTTCCTCAAAATTTCCTTTCAAACTATCTAACAACATCGTCGTCCCATTATCTAACCTTAACACGGGGCGCTGTGGTTCCATCAAAGCAATCGAAAACTGTTCCTTTATAGGTTTTTCTGTCTCTCTCTCCAACAAATATAAGCTACTCAACACGGCCACTACAAATACTGCCGCTGCACTTCCCCAACGTAAAATCCGTAATCTTAACTTTTTCTTACGTTGGAACTGTACTCGCTTTTCCATGTCCAATAATGCTTTCTGATAGCCAATTTTTTGGTAACTCTTAAAACCTGCCTCCAAAAATTCTCCATCCTGCCAGCGATCACACAACAGCTTATTTTCCGAAGAAACTTTTCCCCACTCTTCCAACTCTCGAAATTCCTCTTCAGAAAGCCGTCCAATCTGCTGTCGGGCAAGCAATTCAGCAATCCGAAACCATTTTTCGTTCTCACATGCCATAATACGATTTTTTAATTTCCCCTATAACGCAATCCTCCTCAAACGGGGCAATAAAAAATTGAAGTTTTTTCAAAATAATTTCTACAAGCCTGAAAATAAGAACAAAAACAAAGAAGGCTCTAGTTTTTTACGCAAGAAATCTAAGGCATTTGCCTTGTATTTTTTTACCGAACTATCGGATAGACCTAATTTTTCCGCAATCTCCACATTTTTTAACCCTTCCATAAAGCTCATCTCAAAAACAATTTTTGCTTTCTCCGGCAACTCCTCGATAGCGCGATACAACAATGTCTGAGCCTCTTGATCAATCACCGAATTGGCAAAATAGGATGCATTCTCTAACTCCTGAACATACCGCTCCCGGGCTGAATTTTTCCGATGAATACTAATGATGTCATTTTTGATCGCCATATAAAGAAAAGCCTTGAACGTATACACCGAATCAAACTTATTTCTTCGTTCCCAAGCACTGAAAATAGCATTTTGTACGCAGTCTTCTGCTAGAAACTCGCTTTCCTCTCCCAAATATTTAGTGGCATATAAAATTAATCCCGGATAAACATTCCGGTACAACAAATCCAGCTTTCCTTGCTGAAAATCAATCAGTATCTGCGCATTCCAATTCACTTGTCAAGTTTTACCGTGTAAACTTACATAAAAATCTTTGATTTCTTGCATCACTTTTACAAAGAGAAAACAAGAATTGTAATTGGGCTATTTTCAGCGACTGATTATTTTATAAGTTATAAAACAATCAGTCACATCGTTTTTATTTAAACCAATCTCGTTTCAACCATGCCTCGAATAAAGGATCTTGAAACGTAATTTCATTACCCCGCACATCAATCACTTCCCGTTCCATGAGAGCTTGTTTTATTCTAACCACATTTCCAGAAGTACCGATCCGATAAACCTGCAATGTTTGTTTTGAACTTAATTGTTTTTCTCCCGCTATTAATGCCCTCAAAAAACCGAGTTGGGCATTACTAAACGTTTCCATGCTATTCAGAAAAAGTAAACTCAACTGATCAATCAATCCATTATACGCTTCTTTAACAATAGACGGTACTACTAATTCCTCCGTCCTAAGCCACACTTGTTGAGCTAGTTGCTGCACATAATACGGATGATTGTCCACCAATTCAACCAACAATTGAATTTCATCCCGTTCAATAACCTTATTAGCCATCTGGAATTTTTGTCGGATAAACGGGATCCATTCTTCCGTTTCTATTTTTTGAAGAAACATCAAGTCTCCAAACTTATAAAAAGGCATAGAAACATTTGCAAACACATCCATCAGTATGTGCCGCTTGCTACCAAACAAACAATAAGCGACATGTGTATGCCGCTGCCAATGTACCCTCAACTTCTTTTGAAACGCCAAAGAATCCCCGAAGTTAGCCACATTCTGAAATTCATCGATACAAATAATTAAACGAACATTTTTAAATACAGCCAAAGCTTCTGCCAAATCTAAAATATCATCCGGATTACGTTTCAATTCCTCCAAACCAATCCCAAAGGACAATTCACTCTCCACATCAGCCGTAAAAGAAATCCGAGGAATCAAGCGAGCAAGGAAGTTTTTAGCATTTACGGCTACTTCTTCCCACTTAGAAGATACAGACATTAAAACTTCTTTCGCCAATAACGTATAAAACTCTTCCTCTTCCCTCACGTTAAAAAGATCGATCATACATAATTTTACATTTTCTTCGGATATTAAGAGTTGTTTAGCTGCATGCGTCACTAACGAAGATTTTCCCCAACGACGTGGAGAAATAATAATCGTGTTAGTCAAGCTTCTGAAATTCTGCAACAAACGTTCTGTTTCTACTCGTCGATCAGTGAAATTTTGACCTGTAGCTATTTTCCCAAAAACAAAAGGCGTTTCCATATTTCTTCATTTGCTTATTCTAGAACAAATATAACTGATTATTTTGTAAGTTACAAAATAATCAGTTTGCAAAATTCAATATGAACAAACGATTTAGCTAAACAACTCACGACAAATATCCCCCACTCGGGAAACAAATCTTACTTTTACATGTGCCGGAACTTTTGTCAAGGCTTTCTTATTTCCCGCCGGAACAAATATTTGTTGGAAACCGAGTTTTTCTGCCTCTAGTACCCGTTGCTCGATACGACTCACGGCACGAATCTCTCCTGACAAACCGACTTCCCCTGCAAACACGGTATTCTTGGGTATCGGGGCGTCTATATTTGAAGAAAGAACTGCCATCACCACCCCTAAATCCAAAGCCGGATCACTCACCCGTATTCCCCCGGCAATATTCAAAAACACATCTTTCGCTGCCAACCGGAACCCTACCCGCTTTTCCAACACGGCAAGCAACATATTCAACCGTCGCGTGTCAAAGCCCGTTGCAGAGCGCTGGGGCGTCCCGTAAGCAGCCGTACTCACCAAAGCCTGTACCTCTAACAAAATCGTTCTAACGCCTTCCATAGTGGCAGCAACAGCAACCCCACTCAAGTCCTGATCATGGTTGGATAACAACAACTCGGAAGGATTAGCCACCTGTCTCAAACCTGATTGTAACATTTCATAGATTCCGATTTCGGAAGTCGAACCAAAACGGTTCTTCATAGACCGCAAGATCCGGTACATATGTTGCTGATCCCCCTCAAATTGCAGAACTGTATCCACCATGTGTTCCAGAATCTTCGGACCGGCCAGCTGCCCATCTTTCGTGATATGCCCGATTAAAATAGTCGTGATCGTATTTTCTTTCGAGTAACGCAGCAACACGTTGGTACACTCCCGGATCTGTGATAAACTCCCCGGAATAGCATCCACGCTCTCTGTTGCCAGCGTCTGTATTGAATCAATAATTAATAATCTCGGTTCAAGTGCACGTGAATGTTCTAGCACCGTTTCCAACGAGTTCCCTGAAAGAAACAAACAATCATCATTTTCCGCTCCCAATCGTTGTGCCCGCATCTTAATCTGTGACACACTCTCCTCCCCAGAAACATATAAAACCTTCCCACATCGATTATGCAAAGCAAATTGCAACACCAGCGTTGATTTACCTATCCCCGGCTCTCCCCCCAGCAAAATCATAGAACCCGGTACGATTCCCCCTCCCAACACCCGGTTCAACTCCCCATCCCCGGTATCCATACGTTCATCAGAATTCGCCTTCACCTCCGACAACTTAAGAGGCCGCGAGGAACTCACTCCCACGATGGAAGTTACCCGGTTTCCCTTCGTAGAAACTTCCACTTCTTCCACAAAACTATTCCACTCTCCACAAGTAGAGCATTTCCCTACCCATTTAGATTCCTTCGCCCCACAATTCTGACAAACGTACACAGTTTTTGTCTTAGCCATAAAAATTGAAAATTAAAAACTGAAAATTGAAAATGATTAGTTTTCAACATTCAATCTGATTGTTTTAACTATGCTACCGTGAAGCGGATCAGCTCACGAGCCACCTTTATTACCGAATTAAATTCCAATTCAATTAAATATAATCTATTTCCTTCAATAAAAGGAGCCATATTTTGTTTCATTGCCCTCCTTTATCAAAACACTTATATCTCCGTTCTACTGCAAAGTAACTGTTTTGACAAAATAAACTCCTCCCGTTCCGCCCATAAAAACTTGTACAAATTAACAATCCATACTGTAAAGCGAAAGGACTTATTCGCAACAACATACACCTCCTTCAATTCTCCATTTTCAATCAATCGAAGATTTCATCTGAAGAGTCATAGTCCGTCATACCCTCTCTATCTGCATCTCCACAATCAAGCACATGGTTCACTCCATTCGGTTTTTGAAAATCACTTTGCGGTACTGCAAGGGATTTATCCGCATATACTTTCTGCATAAACAAAGCCCAAATTGGAAGTGCCATACTAGCCCCCTGTCCATTCGCCAAATTCTGGAAATGGATCGAACGGTCTTCTGCTCCTACCCAAACACCTCCAGCAAGATCAGGCGTAATCCCGATAAACCAACCATCAGAGTGATTCTGCGTCGTTCCAGTTTTTCCTCCTATCTGATTCTTAAAACCATACCGGAAACGCAAACGACGCCCTGTTCCCTCATCCACAACCCCCTGCAACAGATTCGCCATCAAGAAAGCAGTGTTTTCAGTAATCACCTCTCTGGATTCCGGGTAGAAGTTCGCCAGCACGTTACCATATTTATCTTCTATTTTCGTTACCATCATCGGTGCATTATATACTCCCTTATTCGCATATATCGAGAATGCCCCGACCATTTCTTTCACGGAAACCTCGGAAGATCCCAAAAAAATAGCAGGAACCGGGTCTATATAACTCGTGATCCCCATTCGATGAGCCATTTGCACGACTGCCTCCGGGGTAAATTGCTTCAATACCCAGCCGGAAATATTATTCACTGAATTTGCCAATCCCCATTTCAATGTTACCATCTCTCCTTCTCGCTTATCAGTGGAATTACGAGGTGTCCAAGTCGTCCCATCCGGCAAAACAAAAGTCTGTTGCACGTTCAGTACTCGATCACAAGGTCCCAATCCCTCCTGCATCGCCAACGTGTAAAGAATTGGTTTGATCGTCGAACCTATCTGCCGTTTTCCAGTACTTACCATATCATACTGAAAATAACGATAATCCGGTCCTCCCACGTATGCTTTAATATGACCCGAAGAAGGCTCCATCGCCATGAATCCAGCCCGGAAGAAAGACTTATAATGTTTTAACGAATCCAACGGACTCATCACGGTATCCCGTACACCTTTCCATGTGAAAACGGACATCGGGATCGCTTTATCAAATGACTTTCTTATCTCTTGGAAACTTTTACCTGCCTTATTCATTAACCGATAACGTTCGGTACGACGAATAGAAGTGTTCAAAATATCATTGATCTCGGAAACTGTCAAATCATTCGAAAAAGGCGGATGAGCCTTTTTACTTCTCTCTGCCATAAACGCTGGTTGTAACGTTCCCCCCAAATGTTCCGTCACAGCCTCTTCCGCATATTTCTGCATACGGGAATCCAACGTTGTGTAAATCTTTAACCCATCCGCATAAATATTATAGTGCGAACCATCTGATTTTAGATTTTTGTTACACCATCCATAAAGCGGATTCGTTTCCCAAGCCAAAGAGTCTACTGCATACTGGTCCTTATTCCACTTGCTATAATTCTTTTTATTCGGTTTGGATGCTGTCATATATAACCGCAAATATTCTCGGAAATAGGTCGCAATACCTTCTTTATGATCCTCTTTGTGGAAATCCAATCCCAAAGGCAGAACCTTCAACGAATCAAATTCAGCCTGTGAAATCTTACCATATTTCAACATCTGCCCCAACACCACGTTCCGGCGTCCTAATGTTTTCTCAGGTCTCCGTATCGGATTAAAAAGCGAAGGATTCTTGGCCATTCCCACCAACATGGCGGCTTGTTCTACTTTCAAAGAATCGGGAGTTGTTGAAAAATAAATATTAGCGGCAGAATTAATACCAACCGCCAAATTCAAAAAGTCAAACTTATTAAGATACATCGTGATAATTTCTTCCTTCGTGTAACTCTTCTCCAACTTCACCGCAATCACCCACTCTCGGAATTTACGCACGGCCAACTCCAAGAAATTCTGGTTTGCCTCCCGCGGAAACAACATTTTCGCTAACTGCTGCGTGATTGTACTTCCCCCTCCGGCAGAAGAATTTCCAGTCAACATACCTCGTGCCACCCGAAACAATCCTCGCACGTCAATACCGCTATGGTCATAGAAACGTACGTCTTCTGTGGCTATCAACGCATCAATAACACTTTGGGGAATATCCTTGTAGTCCATATACCGACGGTTCTCACTCCCCTCGAAATACTTTCCTAAAATCTTTCCGTCCTCGGAATAAATTTCCGTGGCAAAATTATTGTTAGGGTTCTCCAATTCCTCGAATGTGGGCATAAAACCTAATTTACCTGCCGAAACAAGGTAGAAAAAGAAAAATACTCCCGCAACGAAAACAATAAACAGCCCCCAGAAAATGGCAAAATCTTTCCAATATCTCTTAAACATCACTTCTCGTTTTTATTTTAGTTTACAAAGTTAGAAAATTAAATTTATATCTCTACCGATCAAGAATAATCTCTCCTTGCACTTCCATAAAAACAATCAAAGAATGTTATCCAAACTCTCTGTATTCTGGTAGTTAGCCGTTGTGTAAAGGAGGATATAATCTGTCAATTATCTACTTATATTTGATCCAATAAGGATAGCATATGTTTCACGAAATACAAAGTTTGAAGAACAAACGAAATACCTCATCAAATAAAAAGCATTTCCCTCTCTCACCCCAATTAAAGACACCCCTGAACGTCTTTGAAACGTCTTTGATTCGAAAGTGATACGTCTTTAATCCCTAAGAACCCCCTGTATTCAACGGATAATGTACGAATTTTACACGGATAACGAATCTACATTTCATTCATAAATTTGTAGAGGGTATATCAAAAATCAATTTTGACATACCCTCTTAAAGCACGCACCTAATTTGACAAATATCTCGTCAAATCCTTTTCATTTCTTTTTTAACAATTCTCTTATTTTCTTTCTCAATATATCTCCACTTAATCCTTTATCTACAATCACATTATCCTCATCTAAAATATAAGTATAAGGAATTGATTGTAAACAATAAGACTGTATCATTTCAGTATACTTTCCATCAAAATTAGTAATATGTCTCCATTCCGTTATGCCATCCTCCATTATAGCCTTTCTCCACAACTGTTGATTCTCATCCAAAGACACACTGATAATCTCTACCCCTTTCAAATGATATTGTTCGTAAATACGAAGTAAATTCACATTTTCGGCACGACAAGGAGCATTCCAAGCAGCCCAAAAATTAATAATTTTCAAATCCCCTTTTACTTCATGTAACGTTGTATTGTCCAAACTAAAATCCGGTGCAACACTACCAATTTCCACATGCTCATAACGTTCTATTTGAGCTGCAATGGCCTTACCATAATAAGTTTCCTTAGCTGATTCTCCCAAAATATTATAGCGCATAGTCAGTTTTTCTAAATCAATATCCCGCATCGTCGAGGAAACAATATAGGCGGCAACGTAAGTATCAGCATTTCGCTTCAATAAATCTAACTCTTTTGCTTGTACATCTACTAAAAAACGCTGAAATTTAGCATCTACCTCTGCCATTTTCTCCCGGTCCTTTCTTTTTTCCGCCTCTATATAAAATTGCTGCAGACGTTCTCGTTCCTGCACCATTTCAACATCTAACTGATTAAACCGTGCCAGCAATTCTTGTGAAGGTCCTCCACCTCCAACTAAGTTAGGCCCCATAATCGTAAATTCTGCATTCTCCAACATCATAGAAGCCAATATTTCTTGTTTAGCCGTTATCACATGTACCATTATTACCTCATTTACTTGCCCGGAAAAGAAAAAATTACCATTCACGGATTTAGTATTAGCTAATGTATCTATTTTCACCTCATTATCCGTCACCAAGAACAAATCACTATCCGGTAATCCTACAATCCGACCCGTGATTTTATAACCATCATCCTTACTCCCTGTTTGGGCTGAAGTCTCTGTACACACCAATAATAACAAGAATAAATACAATATAATTCTTCCCATGTCTTACTTGTTTTATAAGAGGGTGTGGCAAAAAGTTTTTACCATACCCTCTATATATTAAAATAAACTAATTTCAGAAACGACTACTCCCATATTAGAACTACTTTGTACCTGATCATTAAAAATAAATCTAATCATCAAAATATCTTTAGGTTCTGGGAAATAGATAATAGTTGCCTCTCGACTTGTTGTACCCAACGTATTTTCTTCTACATAAGTAGCATTTTCCCAATCAATCCCATTTTCAGAAACTTGAATTTTAATCACCGTAGGAGATAGTTTACTATTTACAAATCCATTCGTAGCAAAACTCGGTTGCACCAATCGGATTCCACGAACGGTTTGTTTCTCAGCCCTACTCAATGTAATGATATGTTCACGCCAAGTTGCTTGAGTAGTAGGAGCCCAATTCGTCGATAAATTCATATCAAACAAGTTTTCTATAGTAGAAGGTATTCCTTCTTCTTCACCCGGTTCTTCGGTAATGCTCCAATCTTCCAAGGATAAATAGGTTAACACGGGCTCAACAGGATTTCCAGCATGGTGAAAATAATCATTCTCTGCCATATCCGGCAAAAAATGTTTATTATACCTGTATACTTCCAGTCCATATACCTCATGTGCAACTTCCAAAGCAAAAGTACTACGATTTATATCATCATACAACACACTGGTTGTATTATAATAATTCGATAAATCCGGTTCATATTGATAACGATTTCCCGCAAGGTTTAACCGTTTTAATCCCGGAAGATACAGAATGTCTTCCAATGAATTCAGAGAATAATCGATATCAAATTCGGAAATCGTATTCAACTGTTCAATCGTTGGATTCTCCACCCCGAATTTTTCTCTGAATAATGTCTTAAAATCCACAGAGAAACTATGTTTTTTATCCAATTCAATGGCAGATAGGGGTACCACTTCTCCTTCTATATTACCATTCCTATATAAAAGAACGATTCCATCCTCTTTGACATCTCTTAAACGATAATATTTGTTCGTCGTCACAAAAACAGAGTCCAAAAGAAGTTTCTGTTCCGTATTGTCAGATTTTCGAGTATAGGTGAAATACGCAGACTCGATCATACTATTCCAAGCGGAAAAATAAATAATCAAGTTATCCTCCACAAAGAAATGTTTCTGAACCAAACGCGGGAAATTCAATATCATTTCGTGATTCTCCGTGTAAGGGCGGACATAATTAGTTACTACCAACGAAGTATTTCCTGCTTTATCAACTCCACAAATGGTTACCTCGTAAGCTCCCTCTTCTTTTAACCCTTCAATCGTGTATGATGTCGACGTCGGAGGTAGCATTACTTTTTTAGTATCTTTATCCAATGTCCAAGTAATTCTAATACTATCTACCACGGGATCTGTACTATTTTTCCATGTCATATTCAATTTTTCCCAACCAGGGGTAATTTTTACATCATTACACTTTGTCAGGTAGCGGATCTGTCCATCTCCAGCATAATCGCTATACGTGTCTTCTAGATCATCGCACCCAACCAAGCCTAGGAATGCAAGTAAAATCCATAAATATCTTTTTGCTGCCATAATCATTCTGCTTTAGTATAAATCTCTAATTCATGGAATGTCACATATTCATTCAAATTTTGATCCTGATGAGCAAATTTTACATCATAAGAATCATGAACCATTAATATCAGATACCGGAACATCTCCGCTTCAGCAGGAACACTGACCGTCATAAACTCGGGTTCAGCCGCTGTAAACTCTTCAAGACTTTGTATTCTGGCTTCATTCCCCGCATTAGTTGCACAGTAACGACACCAACGGTTTTCATTCGGTCCTCCGGAAGCCTCTTCATAATGCCCTAATTTCACCCACGCCGATTGATCATTAGGATCATTGTTCGTACCATAAATCGTCACGCTACTTGGTAATTTATTTTGATACTCCCTATCCCAAATTTTCTTTTGTGGAATTGTAGATGTCTGCACTGTTCCATCTGGCATAATGACACAACCATTCAGTATGGCATATAATTTCACTTGCGCAATCTGCTTGGGCGTCCCGAAATCTACAATAAAAGGTTTATCAAAAGCATTCGGTCCTGCCAAGAATGTATTGTATACCCCTTCAGACGGAGGATAAACACCTTTTACATTTCCATCAAACAAATACTCCACGCCTGTTTTTGCCTGCTCGTGTACTTGTACTTCCGCTGTAGATGTAAAAGTAAAGTTTTCCGGTTCCAATTTCACCACTTTATAAGCAGCAACATCCTCCCACACTTTCTGTTTCACGGTATATCCTGCAAAATCCTCTGTCCGAATAATGACATCATACGATTCCATATCTTGTTTCGGACTTAATTGCATACGTCCTTCCCCACCACTAAACACATAAGTACCAACAAGTAAAGTATCCATTTCAGAAGTAAAAGGACTTACTCCCATATAAAATACATGCACTAATCCTTTCGCCCCGGCCGGAACATCCCATGTCATATCAAATCCTTTCCAACCCGGTTTAATTTGTAATTTATCAAAGAAGGCAACAGGACCTGAATCCTTTGTATTGAAAGTTACTTTTACAGGTTTCGACTCCACATTATTCCGATCACAAAATGTCACAAAAGCTTCCACATTCTGCCGAGCTTCATTAAAACCAATTAATTCAATGGAATCACAAGCATAACTCGCCGTTCTCAACACATCTTCCCCTTGGGCATTCCGATAGCGAACCTTGACTCCCATGACATCCCCGTTTTTAGGCAATTGATAGTGCATAATAGCTCCACCTGATATCGGGGTAAAAGAAAAAGAATCTGAAATTTCTACATTAAAAATTGTTGATTCATCATCCTTGCAACAACAAAATGTGCAAACAATCAACAGAACATATATAAATCTCTTTACCATATTCTTTATTCATTAATTATTATTACCAACCAGGATTTTGTACACAACCGGAAATCATCACTTCCTCGCTTTCCAACGGGAACAAATAATCTCTCGGTGCCATAAACTTACGTTGAGACCAAACAACAACCGGTCCCGCATAATTATTATAAAACGACTCCGCATCTTTTCCTAAAATATTCCATCCAAAAAGGGAACTATTCAATTCTTCGGCAGCTATTAACCAACGACGCAAATTCCAGAAACGACGTCCTTCAAAAGCAAATTCAATATTCCATTCTTGACGAATAATTTCCCTCATACCAGCCTGATTTGTCACTTTTTCAGGTGAATTAGAATAATCAGCCCATGCAACCTCAACATCTGGAATCCCCGCACGCCGACGTACCTCATTTAAAGGATCATATACATGTTCTTTGTCCGGAGCCGCCAAATATTCATTCCAAGCTTCCGCTTTCATTAAATAAAGTTCTGCCAAACGAGTTTCAACAAAGGCTTCTTCACGGTCATCAACTGTTGTATATTCTTTTGTACTAACGTTAGAATAAGTTCCCTTTTTAATCCAATATCCCGTCAAGTTTTGAGGAAGAGTAGTGATACTCGTAGACTGTGTCCCAAATTTTTCACCTTGATAAGCTGTTACCGCCATATTAGTTTTACCACGCATCCAATAACAACGATCTGCCGCAATATGAGCATAGAAACGAGGTTCTCGACGTAAATGTAATGCCAAAACTCCTTTTGTATTATTTGTACCACTAACATATGGATTTCTAAAATTATATTCTTCACCAACCATCATTACCACATCTTTATATTTTCCATTCGTTTCTTGACTTAACTGGTAACGTTTGTCATAATTCCAAGTTTTATCCGCATTTATTGGTAAACCATTCTCCGTATAGTACATTTCTACCATTTTAATACTTGGAGAGATACACCCTAAACAATCAGCATTATAATCATCCAAATCAGAACTCTTAAAATACGGTAATGTCCAATTATGCCAAAAATTCATACTCGTATATTCCGGACGAATCATAAAAACAGCCTCCGAATTTTTCCAATCTTGTCCCAAAACAGAGTACTCTATATCCAGCATTGTATTACGCAAATTAGAAGCATAGGATTTATTACCTTCAACCAAATTCATTCCGCCATCCTTACAAATTTTGATAGCTTCCTCGACAGCTTCTGCCGCTATTCTCCACTTCTCTTTATTTTCAGAAGTTGGAAACAACAATTCTCCTTTTCTGTTTTTAAAATTGTTGTACATGACATTACCGTTAAAGATTGGCGAAGCCGCATAAAATAAAGTTTTTGCTTTTAATGCAGCAGCAGCCTCTAAACTATAATAGCCTTGACGAGAAATTTCTTTATTTGCCCAATGAGGTAACACCTTCATAGCTTGATTACAAAGAGAAACTATCGTGTCTACACATTCTTCAATAGGACGACGGACAAATTGCATTTCTTCCACATCGGCATTCGCATCTACATTTTTATCAATCAATACAATCGGACCGTAACGACGCATTAATTCAAAATAATAATGTGCTTTCAATGCTTTCAATTCAGCTACCCATAAATCCTTCTCCTCTTGTTTCATGTTATATACTTTTTCGATTTGTTCAAAAAAGATATTACAATAACGAATAGCCGTATAAAACTGTGATGTTTGCCAAATATCCCCATAAGGAGACTGTGACATCTGTAAACCATCGCCGATAAACAAGCCATCCCAACAATAAGCATTACTCAAAGGGTAAGTTTGACGAAGATATTGTCCCGTCACAATCTCATCAGTCCCAGCATAGGCGGGATTCATTACTACAGAAGCGACCTCTTTTATCAAATAAGAATGACAACTTTTAAACCACTCTTCTGCTTGTTCTCGCTTCTCGAAAATGGTTTCAATTGTCTCTATATCATTCTCGGGGACCATATCCAAATAATCACACCCCGTCAAAAAGAGAAAACATATCATCAAAACAGAAACTATATATTTCATAATCAATATTTAAAATTAGAAACTCAAATTCAAGCCTACTGTAAATGTTTTCTGGATCGGATAGTTAAATCCGTTAGAGCCCATCTCTACATCCCATACATCGAAATTACTGAACATAAATGGATTATTGGCACGGAAAAAACACTTCACATTTTGCAATTTCCATTTATCCATCAACTTTTTCGGAAGGTTATATGCTAATTCCAAAGAAGTACAACGCAAGAAACGACATTCCCGCATGAAATAAGTACTCTTCCTTACTTCAGTCCCACTAGTCCAATTTTCTTGCGGATTATGCTCCGTAATATTAAAGGTTGATAATCGTGGCCAGAAGGGACGATCACTCATGTTATTCTCCGACCAATGGTCTTCATAGATAGCTTTTAACATCGCTCGATCCTGTACGAAAGGAGAAATACTCTGCGGATTCATAAAGAAAGAACGTTGCCCACTTCCTTGGAAAGCGAAACTAAATTCCCAGTTTTTATAATTAAACATACCCATGAAACCGTAAATCATACGCGGAGTTTCCGGAAATCCGATATAAGTAGCATCCTCCACCGTGATTGTTCCATCACCATTCAAATCGCGATAACGAATATCACCAGGCATTACGTTACCACCCTGTGTTGGTGAATTGTCAATCTCAGCTTGATCACGAAACAATCCTTCGGCAATGTAACCAATAGCTTGGGAAGACTCTTGACCCTTCATACGTTGATATTCAGGTTTATTAACAGCCTCATCAATTTCCAAATAAGAAGAACGGCTATATGTAATATTTCCATTCAAAATCATCCAGAAATTATTGTTGAAAGCATGCTGCACTTTACCCGAAAATTCAATACCACGAGTACGTCCCTTACCAATATTATCTAGTGGAGCATATTCAACACCAGCAACAGAAGGAATTGTTTGGCGATATCCTAGCACATTATGACGAATTTCTTGAAATGCATCTAAATTAAATTCCACCAATCCATTATATAAACGACCCTCCAAACCAAAATTAACGGTTTCGGCAATTTCCCATTTAATGTTATCATTAGCATAATAGTAAACGTGATATTGCTCAAGCATTCCTCCATAAGGCTCCGGATCACGGTAAGATCCTCGTTTACCAAGTGAAGGCAGGTAAGCGAAACGCGGTTCATTACCAATCGCATCATTACCCACTTGTCCGTAAGAAGCTCTTAATTTTAAATAAGATAACCAGTTCGAAGCTTTTTGCATAAAAGGCTCGTTAGAAACAATCCAAGACACACCTCCCGCGGGGAAAAATCCCCATCTTTCACCATCAGCAAAACGTTCAGAACCATTATATCCAAAATTACCCTCGATAAAATAACGATCTTTAAACCCGTAAGTTCCACGCATAGAAAAAGTCATATTACGCTGAGGCTGACCATTTAATACACTATTTACAGGGTCATTCTTCTTTTCCATCATCTGGAATACTCCGATTAAAGAAGTCTGATGATTTTTCCAAGCCGCTGTATGATACAAACTAACATCATAAACAACTTGAGTAGAAGCTGTATTTGTTTTTTGTCCTACAGATAAGGTTCGAACCGCTTCTTGTGGATTGATGGCTTGTAAAGTATGTTCTCCTGTTTCTTCACTATAACCCGCCAGTGCATACAGAAAAGGTGTTGTTTTAAACATTGTTGAATTGTAACCTTCTGAACTAATAGAAACACCTGCGCGCAACTCCAATCCTTTTACTAATGAAGAAAAATTTTGTATATACTCAAAACGATTGGAAGTAGAATAACGAGAACGTTCTTGATATCCTTGATGTAGCTGCATGTAAGGATTGGTCTGTTTGGCGGTAGTCGTACCGAAACGGATATGCGGCCAATTATAAGTGTCATCTGCCGGATAAGTCGCCGCAAAATCTACCGGAGAGGCCGAAAACGCCATTCCATATACACTACTAGCACCTACCATCGGACCATGATATTTATCAAATGTCGTGGCACTGTTTATTAATAACTGAATACCTGCCTTCAAATTGATCGTCAAATTCGCACGAAAAGTAGTTGAATTACTCTTAATTCCGACTTCGAAATCATTCAATTTATCTGTTTTTTGTTGACCCAAATCTCGATTGTAATTTACAGAAGCGTAATATTGTAATATTTTTGAGCCACCCCGGATATTTAAACCGAAACGATGATTTAACGTATAGTCCTTAATCATCATATCATACCAGTCATTAGCCGGGTACAGCCAACTCGGATATTTACCCGAAGCCGTCCGGTTAATCTGCTCCACACTATATTTAGGTGTCGCATTCGGATTACGCGTTAATAATGCCTGGTTGTACATTTTCATCCAAGTAATAGGATCTACTACTTCAATTTCTTTCGTTGGCATAGAAAACACGGCCTCGTAACGTGCTGTTGCATAAACACTACCTTCTTGGCCCTTCTTTGTTGTCACTACAATAATACCATTCGCACCACGCGCACCGTACATTGCTGTTGCTGACGCATCTTTCAAAACACTGAAAGTCTCAATATCTTCCGGTGCCATGCGCGATAAATCCAATTTAGAAGATTCTACTCCATCAATTAAAATCAATGGTTCAGAACTCGCATTTTGGTTAAAAGAGGTAATTCCACGTACATAAAATTTAGTATTCATCTCTTCTTCAGTTAAGGCTCCCGGCATTCCACCTGTTTGCCACCCGATAATACCAGCAACACGACCAGCCAAACTGGAAGTTAAATCGGAACTGGAAGATTTCAAATCCATCGGGCGTACGGTCGTGATAGCCGATACAACACTTTCTTTTTTCTGTGTACCAAAAGCCACAACTTGTACTTCTTCAATATTTTCGGCAGTGGGATTCAATGCAATATTTACTTTCGTTTTTCCTTTTATCGCTACAATTTCTGGTTTGTATCCCACGAAAGAAACCCGTAACACGTCATCCGGTTTAACGGCTAAAGTATAACGACCATCAGCATCTGTAGCAACTCCTTGTGTCGTTCCATGAATGATTACAGTCGCCCCGGGAATTGAATTTCCTTTTTCATCAGTGACTTTACCACTTACTTGAATTAATTTCGCTGTAGGAGTTTCTTGTTGTTTCACGATAGCAATATTATCACCTGTAATTTTATACGTGAATCCTGTATCCTTAAGTATTATTTTCAATACTTCCTCGATGGTTACATTTTTAACATTAATTGTTACCGGTTTAAATTGCTCTACCTGAGTCTTTTCATAGGCAAAATTAACCCCAGTTTGTTTTTGAATATCTAGTAATACATCTATTAAAGGAACATTTTTTAAATCAAGAGAAACCTTTTTATTGGGTATTTCTTGAGCGTTAAGATTTATAAATCCTATCAAAAATAGGCATACCAAAAGGTATATTTTGCAAAAAGAGACCCCCTCATTGCGAAATAGTAAACTTTTTTTCATAACTTTGTTTTTAATATTTATCGATAATTAATCGGTTCTCATTTCTCACCGAAGAACCATTAATTTATTACACAGGATGTTCAAGGCAAAAGGGCATCCTGTTAATTTTTCAGGATATCTTATTCTACAATCTTCACCTCCTTCCCCTCGATTAAGAATTTAACATCCGAAACAAATTCTATTACGTCCAAAGCCTCTCGGAGTGACGCATGTTGTTTTATAGAAAATACGTATTTTTCCTTTTCCAAAGCAGCCCTATTTTTAACTAAAAAATGAACATCATAGTACAATTCAAGACTGGAAATTACTTGTTTTATCGTTTTTCCGTTAAAGAGAATATATCCGTTACGTTTAGCGGTATACTCCGCTAAATCTGTTTGAGTAACCGACACCTGCCCTAGTTTATTCACGAATGACTTCTCACCGGGATGCAACACGGTTTCTTTTCCATCTAATGAATTTTTCGGGGTAATTCCAACAACACCTTCTACTAACACGGCCTCATCAGGTAAATCGCCTCTTGAAATAATGTTGAATGTTGTCCCGTACACTTGCAATTTCATATTACCCGTGTTTACCACGAAACGACGGGAAGATTTAGTCACTTCAAAGTATCCTTCACCACGAAGAGTAACTTCACGCACAGACGTCGAATCAAATTTCACCGGGTAAGTCAGTTCACTCTCCGGATTAAGCAATACAAAGGTCCCGTCAGACAACACAAGTTCAAAGGTCTTTCCTCTTGGAACAACAACCGTGTGCATCGGGATTTCTCTCTTTACCTTCATCGTATCAGCATTATAAATACTATCAGATACCGTGTAATTCAACTTATTATCGAGGATTTGCTGATCCATTTTTGAATTTAATTGCTCGGCAGTCAATTTATCCCCGGTCTCCGTGATAATAATGACCGATTCTCCCGTGTTCTCACCTTTCATCGCAACTTGTATACCGGTCATTTCTCCCGAATTCGTGTTATAATACCACCAAATTCCTAACGAAATCAGCATCATAACAGATGCTGCCACGGTCATTCGTTGCCATAATACTCGTTGATGTTTATGTTTTCTTACCTTTTGTAATTTTAAATAGAGATTATCCAATTTTTCTTCTGAAAAAGATTCATTACGGGTCGGATGGCCTGCATAATAGTTAGATGAACGTTGATAAAATTCCTCGTTATGAGGATCTTTTTTCCGCCAAAGTTCCACTTCTTCGGCTATTTTTTTATCAGCTAGTCCATGTATATATGAGAATATTTTACTCCAATCAATCTGCATAAACTTTCAATCTTTTTATATAATAAACGCTCAACGAAAAAAATGGGCCCCTATTTTTCTATATTTTTTTATCATTCGACTATTTTTATTACTATACAATCCATATTTTGTTCGTTCCTACACTATCCCACTCTTACATTATCCCTTTACCCTTTCATTATGGTATCGATAACTCTTCGTTACTATAAAGGGGACTATTTATCGATCGGATGATAAATAGATATAAGACAAAATATTGAATAACATTGGAGTATCACAATATGTTAGAATAAAGTACAAATCATCCTTTCAAGAATAATCCATAACTGTTTTCTAGATTTTTATTCATTTCAATACTTAAATCAAAATTTTATCCTATATATTTGCATAGTGTGTCTTTTTCAAAGGACAGAGATTTCAATTCCTGCTATGCGAGAAAAAGAATTCGAACATATTTTCAAATGCTATTATAGTGATATATACAATTTTATTTACCACTATATTATGGATAGAGATGACTCAGAAGATCTAGCCCAAGATGTTTTTATCTGTTTTTTCGAAAAATATAAATCGTTACCGGAAGAAGTCAATTCGAAACAATATCTTTTATCTATCGCCAAAAATCGATGTATTAGCTTTCTACGCCATAAGAATGTCATTGACCGGAATAACCTCAAATATTTTGAAACCCTATTATTCAGTGCCACCTCAGAGTATGACACCACGTATGATGATTTGTTTCTAAAATTGAATATTGCCATGGATAAACTTTCCAACCTGCAAAAACAAATAGTCCAGATGAAATTAGCCGGGAAAGATTATTCCGAAATGTCAGAAGAACTAGGTGTGACTCACTCTCAGATCCATAAAAATATCAAAAAAGCTTATGATAAAATCCGACGTAATGTTGGAAAAAGTGAAACAATCATGCTTATTCTATCACCTCTATTTTCACTTTTATATCATTAATAGTACATCCATCCGTCTTGAATTCTATAATCATCCCGGTATGAGTCCACATAGTCTGGAAATCCCGATCTTTCAATTCTCCTGCTTTTAAAGGAAACGAACGACGGGAACGAATCCCGCTAGTCTCTCCGTCCTCTCTTATGGTCAAAATAGCATCACAACCCAAGGTACCTTTAACCGTGATATGTAACCTTTGAGGTGTTTCTGTTTCCGTGTTATAAATAAAAGTGGCTAATTGCTTATTCTTAATGGTAAATGTTTGTTCTTCAACAACTCCACCGGATGATTGCATCCACATGACAATTCCTAACACCAACATGATTAAAACCGCAAAAACATATAGAATTATTTTCAATTTCTTACTCTTCATAAATACCTGTTTTTGTAATAATGATTATTACAAAACTAACAATTTTAAGGTCAAATACCAAAAAATAATTATTACCCCATAAAACTGCAAGTTGTATCTTGCAGTTTTATTCAGTTATTGTTTATTATATCACGTAAAATACAAAAAATACTAAATTAATCCTGTATTTTTAACTTTTATCTTCTAGTATTCATCCCAACTCTTAATTGCAATTTCGGCAGGATCTACCTTGCAAATAGCATAAATAAATGCACTGGCCAAACGGGCATTCGTAATTAACGGAATGTTATAATCTACGGCGGCACGACGGATTTTATAGCCATTATCCAACTCCCGTTTCGTGTGATTTTTCGGGATATTGATAACTAGGTCTATTTTCCGGTTATGCAAATATTCCATGATATTCGGCTCTTTGTCTTCATCCGGCCAATAAAGAATTTGAGTGTCAATTCCATTCTCCTTAAAGAATTTAGCCGTTCCTGCCGTACTATAAATTGTATATCCTTTTTCAATTAGCATTCGGGTAGAGTTCAGTAACTCCACTTTGGAGCGAGTCGGACCAGAAGAGATCAAGATGTTTTTCTTCGGGATACGATGTCCGACAGAAAGCATACTTTTCAATATAGCCTCGTAATAATTCTCCCCGATACAACCTACTTCTCCCGTAGATGCCATATCTACTCCCAACACGGGATCGGCTTTCAAAAGCCGGGCAAAGGAGAACTGTGAAGCTTTCACTCCCACGTAATCCAGATCGAATACTGATTTATTCAAGGTTTCGACCTTCTCTCCCAACATGATCCGAGTGGCCATATCAATAAAATTATATTTCAGTACTTTCGACACAAAAGGGAAACTTCTCGATGCCCGCAAATTACATTCAATGACCTTTATATCATTGTCTTTTGCCAAAAACTGCATATTAAACGGACCGGATATATCCAGTTCTTTAGCAATAGAGCGAGCAATCTTTTTAATACGACGGATAGTCTCCACGTAAAGTTTTTGTGCCGGAAAAACGATAGTTGCATCACCAGAATGTACTCCGGCAAATTCAACATGTTCACTGATAGCGTAAGCTTTCACCTCGCCTTCTTGTGCCACAGCATCAATCTCTACTTCTTTTGCCTGTTCGATAAACTCGGACACCACTACAGGATGGTCTTTTGATACCTCTACTGCCAATTCTAAGAAATGCAATAATTCATCCTTGTTCGACACCACGTTCATAGCAGCCCCAGATAGTACGTAAGAAGGGCGAATCAACACAGGGAAACCCACTTTATCCACGAAATGATAAATATCCTCTATACTCGTTAATTCACTCCATCTAGGCTGATCGATATTTAACTCGTCACACATGGTAGAGAATTTTTGACGATCCTCTGCCCGGTCAATAGATTCAGGAGAAGTTCCTAGAATATTCACCTGTTGATTATATAATCTCATAGCCAAATTATTCGGAATCTGGCCACCTGTGGAAACAATTACCCCTTTCGGTTCTTCCAGTTCGACAATATCCATTACCCGTTCGAATGACAGCTCATCGAAATAGAGACGATCACAAGTATCATAATCCGTACTAACTGTCTCCGGATTATAATTAATCATCACCGAACGATACCCAGCTTTTCGAATCGTATTCAAGGCACTCACACCACACCAATCAAATTCCACACTACTACCTATACGATAAGCCCCAGAACCTAGCACGATCACGGAGCGTCCGTCATGCTCGTATTTCACGTCATTTTCTGTCCCGTTATAAGTGACATACAAATAATTTGTCATTGCCGGATATTCACCTGCCAACGTATCTATTTGTTTCACACAGGGTAATATCCCTAATTTCTTCCGATAATTCCGAATTTTCAACATTTTCTCGTGATGAGATAATGAAGTTTTCTTCACGGTCAATCGCCCTATTTGAAAATCAGAGAATCCATATTGTTTTGCCTTTCGTAATAGACATTCACTAATATCTGTTTCCTTATCAAATTTGCTTAATTCTTCTTTTAGTAAGTGAATATTTTCCAAACGTTGCAAAAACCAGTGATCAATTTTTGTCAATTTATGAATTTTCTCCACACTATATCCCTTGTCAAAAGCCCCAGCAATAGCAAATATCCGAGAATCTGTCGGGTTTACTAACTCTTCATCAATATCTTTCGTTTTTAATATATTACCAACAAAACCATGCATTCCCTGTCCGATCATCCGAATTCCCTTCTGAATAGCTTCTTCAAAAGATCGTCCGATAGCCATAATTTCTCCCACGCTTTTCATAGAAGAACCGATCACTTTAGAAACCCCTTCGAATTTATTCAAATCCCAACGAGGTATTTTACAAACCACATAATCCAACGCAGGTTCAAAACAAGCCGTGGTAACTTTAGTTACCGAATTTTTGATCTCATGCAACCCGTACCCTATTCCTAATTTTGCAGCAACAAAGGCCAAAGGATACCCGGTTGCCTTGGATGCTAAAGCACTAGACCGCGAAAGACGAGCATTCACCTCTATTACTCGGTAATCTTCCGAATTCGGGTCTAAGGCATATTGCACGTTACATTCACCCACGATGCCTATATGCCGAATTATTTTTATAGCTATTGATCTCAGTTTATGATATTCGCTATTACTTAAAGTCTGCGATGGAGCCACTACTATGCTCTCTCCGGTATGAATACCCAATGGATCGAAGTTTTCCATGTTACAAACCGTGATACAATTATCATATTTATCACGTACCACTTCATATTCTACTTCTTTCCATCCTTTTAAAGATTCTTCTATCAAAACCTGGGGAGAATAAGAAAAAGCACTCGTAATCAATCGTTTTAATTCCTCCTTGTTGGAACAAAAACCGGAACCTAATCCCCCTAATGTATAAGCTGCCCGAATAATTATCGGAAAACCTAGTTTATCCACAGCGGCAAATGCTTCTTCCATGTTGTTGGCAGCGATACTTCTGGGTGTCTTCACGTTAATTTCCGCTAGTTTTCCAGCAAAGATTTCCCGATCTTCAGTATCTATGATAGCTTGTACGGGTGTTCCTAGTACTTGTACGTTATACTTTTCTAAAATACCTGATTTATAAAGAGCCACTCCACAATTTAATGCAGTTTGTCCCCCAAAAGAAAGAAGAATACCATCCGGACGTTCCTTCTCGATCACCTGTTCCACAAATTCCGGTGTTACGGGTAAATAATATATTTTATCGGCTACTCCTTCCGATGTCTGTACTGTAGCTATATTCGGGTTTATTAACACACTGTAAATACCTTCTTCTCGAAGTGCTTTCAAAGCCTGTGATCCGGAATAATCAAACTCTCCGGCTTCCCCTATTTTCAACGCCCCCGATCCCAAAAGCAATACTTTTTCTATACCCATTCTTGTTTTAAATTTTAGATTATAACCCATTAATCGCTCCACTTTTACTTGTAAATCATAATTCATCAATCGCAAATTAACTCGTATTCAATTACTTCTTTGATGATTTCATTGCAGTAATGAAGTTATCAAAAAGAAATTCCGTATCCACCGGGCCACTCGATGCTTCCGGATGAAATTGAGCCGAGAAAAACGGTTTTTTCTTATGTCGAATACCCTCGTTCGTACCATCATTTACGTTTACAAATAATGGTTCCCAATCTGCTGGAAGTGTTGTTTCATCTATTGCAAATCCATGATTCTGGGAAGTGATATAACAACGAGTTCCGCCGGGATTCATAACCGGTTGATTATGACTTCTATGACCATATTTTAATTTATAGGTGGAAGCTCCAGCAGCTCTTGCCATTAATTGATTTCCCAAACAAATACCCATAATAGGAGTATTGCCTTTTAGCGCTTTCCGAATATTTTCTATAGTTTCCCCGCAACGAGAGGGGTCTCCCGGTCCGTTAGAAAGAAATATACCATCAAATTTTTCTTTTGTAAAATCATAATTCCATGGAACTCGTTTCACAGTAACATCCCGTTTTAACAAGCATCTCAATATATTGTTTTTTACTCCACAATCCACTAAGATCACTTTATATTTTCCATTACCATATTCCATGATCTTTTTTGTGGAAACTTCGGCAACGATATTATCTTTATTCGGATCATAAAAGGGTATGTCTTCATCATCAAATAGTATCTTGCCCAACATTGCTCCATGATCTCTTAACTTTTGAGCTAATGCTCGGGTATCTATACCAAAAAGTCCCGGAATCTGTTGTTCTTTTAACCAATCTCCGAGACTTTTTTGTGAATTCCAATGACTATACCGGGAAGAATAATCCGAAATGACCAAAGCTTTACAATAAATCTTATCCGATTCGAAGAACTTAGATATTCCATCCCGCTCATCATCGACCGGAACTCCGTAATTTCCAATCATGGGATAGGTCGGAACTAAAATTTGCCCCTTATAAGAAGGGTCTGTTAAACTTTCCGGATAACCAGTCATTGCTGTATAAAAAACAACTTCCCCGGACACCGATTTCTCGTAACCAAAGGAAGTTCCCTCATAAACTGCCCCATCTTCTAAAATCAGACGGGCTTTCTTTAATTCATGCATATTTATTCAATCAATCAACTATAAATTAAATTTTATGCAAAAATATGACGAATATATGAATTTACAAAGCATATTTATGAAAATAAATATTTTTAAGATTATAGAGGTATCAGTATATTGTATTCAAAAACTTATATAACCGTTATACTCTCCCAGTAAATGTACAAACTTTATATCTACCTAATATATCCTATCATTAAGGTTATAATGTCCTTTCTTTATTTTATATTCTGTATTGAATATAAGACAAATTTCCCTAACTTTGTGAGGCGTAATATAAACACCTATGAGAAATAAAACGAAACGCCTGTTGGCCATTCGAAAGCTTATTGAGAACGAACAGATTTGCTCGCAGGAAGAACTATTGTTCAGACTAAAAGAGTTAAATGTGGAAGCAACGCAAAGTACATTATCACGCGATCTTAAATTCATGAGAGTAGCTAAAATACCTCATAAAGATAAAGGTTATATATATATTATCCCGGACAATATTCAAAATGAACAAGCTGATGAAAAAGCATCTACCATTGTGACAGATGCTATTTCAAGCATTGATTTTTCAGGTAACATTGCCGTGATGAAAACTCTTCCCGGATATGCTAAAGCCGTGACTGTTCTGATTGACAATGAGAATTATTTTGAAGTGTTAGGAACTATTGGTGGTGACGATACGGTTCTTATTGTCATGCGGGAAGGCGTTACTCATAACGAGTTGCTCGATGCTCTCTCGTCTATACACGCTAATATTCATTCACTATTTAAATAATCATTTTGAATTTTCAACTTTCAATTTTGCATTATATCGAAAATAGTTTGTAAACTTGCACCCCGTATTTTCAAGAATATAAGCATGAATATTATAACTAAGAAAACGGAATTAAGCACCGTTATCGAGAAGTTGAAAAGTGAAGGGAAAACGGTGGGTTTAGTGCCAACAATGGGTGCACTTCATGAAGGTCACATATCCCTTGTGAAAGCCTGTAAAAAAGGAAATGATATTGCCGTGGTTAGCGTGTTTGTGAACCCGACACAGTTTAATGATAAAGAAGATTTAAAACGTTACCCCCGTACTCTGGATAAGGATATAGTTCTACTGGAAAAAAACGGATGTGACTATGTATTCGCTCCTAGTGTGGAAGAAATGTATCCGGAAGAAGATACCCGTATATTTGACTTCGGATACGTGGAAAGCGTCATGGAGGGAGCAAGACGTCCAGGGCATTTTAATGGCGTGGGACAAATCGTAAGTAAATTATTTGATATAGTACAGCCACATCGAGCATATTTCGGAATGAAAGATTTCCAGCAAATTGCAGTGATCAAGAATATGGTGAAACAATTACATTATAATCTAGAAATTGTTTCATGTCCCATTATCCGGGAAAAAGACGGACTGGCTATGAGTTCCAGAAATACTTTACTGGAACCAGAATACAGAAAAAATGCCCCGCATATCCACAAAGTACTCGAAAAAGCTACTCACTTAACTTCTAAAATGAACGTGGAAGAATTAAAAAAATGGGTAGCAGATGAAATCAATAAAAACCCTTATCTAGAAACTGAATATTTTGAAATCGTGGATGACACGGAATTAAAACCTATTCAGAACTGGAATGAAAACAATGTAAAGGTCGGATGTATAGCGGTTTATGCTGGTAAAATCCGATTAATTGATAATATTGTATTTTAAACTAATATGAAGATGTTTATAGAAGTAGTAAAATCTAAACTTCATAAAGTTACCGTTACTGATGCTAATCTTCAGTATGTGGGCAGTATCACTATTGACGAAGCTTTGTTGGAGGCAGCTAACATGATTGAAAACGAAAAAGTTCAGATCGTGAATATTAACAATGGTGAGAGATTTGATACCTATATTATCAAAGGAGAACGTAATTCAGGTATTATTTGCCTCAACGGTCCAGCTGCACGCAAATGCGCCGTAGGTGACGTAATTATCATTATCTCATACGCTTCAATGGATTTTGAAGAAGCTAAATCACACAAACCTATATTGGTTTTTCCAGACACCGCAACTAATAAACTTATTTGACATTATCATGGATTATTTACCACTTATTGAGAAAAAAATCGCATACACGGCGAAAGAAGCTGAAAATACATTGAATCTATGGAGATTTAAAGATGATAAGATCGTTTTCACAAACGGATGTTTTGATATTCTCCATAAAGGACATATAGAATATCTAGCCAAAGCGGCCTCTCTGGGAACTAAATTAGTGATAGGATTGAACACAGATAATTCTGTGAAACGATTAAAAGGTAATTCCAGACCCATAAACGACGAGAATGCCCGGGCGTTATTACTAGCTTCTCTCATGTTTGTTGATAAAGTGATTCTTTTCGATACAGATACACCTCGTGATCTAATTGATTTCGTTCAACCAGACGTGTTAGTAAAAGGAGGAGACTATAAACCCGAAGACATTGTAGGTTACGATATAGTAAAGGCCAAAGGAGGAGAAGTGGTTACTATTGATTTTATTGAAGGATATTCAACTACCACTACAATTGAAAAGATGGACAAATAATCGTGTATTTCTCTTACAGGAAGTAATACGCTCTGTTATAAAAAATTGGAAATAGAAATTCGTTATATTCTATTTCCAATTTTTATATTCTATCTATTATAACTGTTAATATCTCGTGTATTCATGGTGGAATAAAAAAGAACTAAAAAGAATAACTTTATTTTGATTTCTCGATTTAGAATTCAAGTAATAATAGAATTTAAAAATGCAAGAATAGTTATTCAAATTATTCCAATTCCTTTCTACAAAATACTAACATCAATTCACTGGAATTTTACCGAATACTTTTTCAAAGCCTATTTTACTAACAAATGTGGATAACTCAAAAATAAATCTCATTATCAAGAATTAATAGAATTATAACCTGTGAATAACTCTTCATTCCATAAATAATAACGATTTAAACAAAAGAATCACTCATTTTTTATACAAAAAACTCACAGTCTATCATAATGCTCATATTTCTTTTAAAAAAATAAAAGATAAATATATATGATATTGTTATTGGGAACTTGTTACTTTTGCCTGTTGAATTACATTTGATAAAGATAAAGTTATTATGAATCCTTTAAAGAAACTAATGGGGGAAACCGTGATTTATGGTTTCTCGACAATACTCGGACGGTTTATAAATTGGTTGCTGGTTCCACTATATACAAGGGTACTTTCTCCGGTTGATAATGGTATATTCACGAACTTGATGGGATATGTTGCTTTATTAGTTGTATTGTTGACTTATGGTACGGAAACTGGATTTTTCCGCTTTGCAACTAAAGACAATAAAGACCGGGTGTTTTCGACCTTGTTAACCTCTTTACTTTCTACTTCGATTTTGTTTTTATTACTTTGTTTTTCGTTTCTCCCGCAAATTGTCAGTTTTCTTGAAATAGGTAATCATCCGATTTACTTCGTTTTATTGATTGTAACGATTGCAATTGACGTGGTGAGCACTTTGCCCTTCGCCCTATTGAGAATGGAAGGAAAAGCCCTTCGTTTCGGGGTTATTAAATTCGTGAATATAATTATTAACGTGGGATTGAATTTATTTTTTTATTTGCTCTGTCCATTTTTAGAGAAAAAAGGAATTTCCGTTCCTTTTTATCAAGCTGATGGTGGGGTAGTTTATATTTTTATCTCTTATCTGGTTTCTTCTGTTTGTACGTTGGTAATGTTGTTTCCTTATATTTTCCGGTTTAAATTTGTTTTTTCGTTCTCTTTGCTGAAAGATATTTTGAAATATTCATATCCGATCTTAATAGTGAGTGTTGCCGGAATGATTAATTTGCAGGGAGATAAGATTTTGATGCCTAAAATTTTAGGAGATGGAGAAGAGGCTTTGGCTATTACTGGAATATACGGGGCAAGTTATAAACTGGCTTTAGTGATGTATATTTTCACGCAAGGTTTCCGTTTTGCATTCGAACCTTTCTTTTTCAATTATGCCAAGCATAACGATTCCAAGAAAATATATCAGGATGTATTACTCTATTTTACCGGATTCGGTTTAATGATCTTTTTAGGAGTTATGTACTTTTTGGATGTATTAAAATATTTTTTGGGATCAGAATATTTTAGTGGGTTGACAATATTACCTTGGGTATTAATGGCTAACTTATTCCAAGGAATTTACTATTCGTTGTCTTTATGGTATAAATTGACGGATAAAACAATATACGGGGCTTATATGGCGATTATCGGTTGTGTGATTACGATAGGGGGAAACGTGATTTTCTTGCCGAAAATAGGTTTTATGGCATCTGCTTACTCCGTTTTTACATGTTTCTTAGTTATGACAATTTTATCCTTTATTTTGGGAAGGCATTTTTATAAAATCAATTATGATATACCTAAGATTATTTTCTATTTTGTGATTTGTTTGTTATTCTATTTTATTGGTGGCTATATAAAATTTGATAATAATTTGGTAACTTGTTTGGCTCGTTTACCATTATTCGTACTCTTCGTATATATTTTCGTAAGAAGAGAGATGAGTTTTTTGCTGACAAAAGATTTTATGTATAAATTAATTCATAAAAAATAGCTATCTTAGCGCAATTTATAGGAGTAGTTAAAAATATGTTTAACGTCCAAAGTTACAAGGAGAATGAAGATTAAAATAGTGAATAAATCAAAGCATCCGCTTCCGGAATACAAAACAAAATCATCTGCTGGTTTAGATATACGGGCTAATATTGATGAACCAATTATGTTGAAATCGTTGGAAAGGAGACTTGTTCCAACAGGTTTATTTATCGAATTACCTGATGGCTACGAGGCTCAAATGCGTCCGCGGAGTGGTTTGGCTTTAAACGAGGGAATCACTTTATTGAATACCCCAGGAACCATTGATGCAGATTATAGGGGAGAAATTGGGGTTATTTTAGTGAATTTATCTCATGAAGTGACACAGATTAATGATGGAGACAGAATTTGCCAGATGGTGATTAATAAGGTTGAGCAGGCTGAATTAATTGAGGTAGAGGAATTGGGTGAGACGGAGAGAGGAAGGGGAGGTTTCGGTCACACGGGTAAACAATAAATCATTTATAATGACTAGACTAGGTCGATTATTATTTGTTTTTTTATTGCTTTTGTATACTACTTATCTTTTTGCTGATAAAAAGAAAGTGGTAGAACCTACTTTAGAAGGTGAGACTAAAGTACAGTTCGATTATGCTTTCATGGAAGGGATACGTTGTAAAATTTTAGGAGACTTGAAATCTGCTATTGCCTGTTTCGATCAGTGTATGAGAATTTACAACAAAAGTGCCGCAGTACGTTATGAATTATCTAGTATACTGGTGTTGGGGGAGGATTATACACTACCTTTACAATTGATGCGGGAGGCTGTGGAATTAGAGCCGACAAATATTTGGTATAATTTATTGTTGGCTAATATTTTGCAGAGAAAATCAATGATTGAAGAAGCCTGTAAGGTATATGATAAATTGATATTATTACATCCTGATAGAGAAGATTTTTATGTTGTTGAGACTGATTTATATTCTTCCGTAGAGAAATGGGATAAGGCCATAAACGTGCTGGATTGTTACGAGAAACAGTTTGGAATAAATGAGCCTGCTATTATAGAAAAGGCAAAACTGTATTCCAAAATGGATGATGTAAAGAATGCTTCGGCAGAAATCATGAAATTGGTGAAAAAATATCCTGAAAAAACAGATTATTTGGGTTTATTAGCCGAATTGTATTTGTCACATGATCAAGAGAAGAAAGGTCTTCAATTACTGAATAAAATAGTGAAGAATGATCCGGATAATGGTTTTGTACGACTTTATTTAGCTGATTATTATCGAACAAAGAATGATACTTTAAATACGGAAAAATATATTCGTTCGGCCTTATTGAACGATAAAGTTGAAAATGGATTGAAGGTTCAATATTTGCTGAAGTTATTGGTTAACCAAAACGATGCGAATATTTCTTTGGACCATATTTATTCTTACGTACAATTATTGTTGGATAAATATCCTGAAGATGTGGCTGTAAGGACTTTGAATGCTGATTTTTTGAAACGATATAACAGGCTGGAGGAATGTAAGGGTGAACTGGAATTTCTTATTTCCAAGGAAAAAAATAATTATTTGGTTTGGGAAGAGTTATTGATGTTATATAATCAATTGGAGGATACGGCTGCTATGTATCGTGGTGGATTAGAATGTCTTAAATATTTCCCGAATGAGCCGCTACCTTACGTGATGATCAGTTTACCTTTATTAATTCGGAAAGATTTAGAAAGAGCAAAAGGATATTTAGAACAAGGACTTGCTTTATCTCCGGATAATTCTCCTATTAAAGCTCAATTTTTTGCCTATCTTGGTGAAGTATGTTATAAACAGGATAGCGTTGAACAAGCTTTTGCTATGTTTGATAGTACTTTGCTGATAAATCCGGGTGATATAATGACATTAAATAATTACAGCTATTATCTTTCATTGCGAAATGAGCATTTGGATAAAGCTGAAAAGATGATTTCGACAGCATTGAGTGCAGATCCTAATAATTCAACTTTTTTAGATACTTATGCTTGGGTTTTGTTTAAAAGTAAAAATTATTCTTTAGCTAAATTTTATATGCGTTCAGCTATTGAGAACGAGAAAAATCCGAGTGGAGTTTTATATGAGCACTATGGAGATATTTTATTTATGAATGGGGAAAAGGAAGAGGCTGTGAAAATGTGGCGAAAAGCATTGGAATTTGGAGATGAAGAATGTGGTGATTTGAAATATAAGATAGAGAATGGTTTACCGGTAGATCATGAAAAGTAGTTGTGTTTTATTGTTAGTTATATTGTGCTGCGTATCGTGTAAGTCTCTGAAGGAAATTACGGAAAGTCATAGAGATTTACCGAATATTACTGAAGGAAAATTATTTAAAAATATTATTTCTAATGAGTTAGATTATAATACGATATATGCAAAGAAAGTTGATTTATCTTTAAAGGATAATAAGAATTCCCATAGTCTTAAAGCTATTTTGAGAATTCAAAGAGATAGTTTTATATGGGTTTCAGTCAGTGCTTCTTTAGGAGTTGATGTAGCTAGATTGTTATTAACTCCGGATAGCGTGAAATTTATCAGTCCAAGAGAGAAAAAGTATTTTGTTTCGGATTACAGTTATTTCGCTGAACGTTTTGATGTGGGGTTGACATTTGATTGTTTTCAACGAATATTGACAAATCAATTTTTTGATTTTGAATCTTGTACTACAGAAGCTGTGCGGGGGAAGCGTTATAAATTTGATAAGTCAGGTAATGACTATGTTTTATATAGCTTGGAAGAGAAAGCATTGGGAAGAAAATTGAAGAAATTATACAAGAAAAGGAGAAAGAATAAAGAATTTTCTTTAGTGTTACAGAAAATACATATCGATCCGGATTGTTTCCGACCTAATGCCGTTTCTATCGAAGATTTGGAAGAGGGTGTAGGAATGAGCGTAAAATATAAGAATATGAAGGATTTTGGTGGAAAATTGTTTCCTGAAAAAATAACTTTTAATGTATTTTCGGATAATGATAATTGGGAAGTTATATTGATTTTTGATCGGTTGGAATTTGATGTAGAAGTTTCACCTAATTTTAAAATACCTAGTAAGTATAAAAGAATGTATTAGCATGGATATTTGCCGTAACATATTAATCGTGATTTTCTTATTTTCTTTTATTTTTTCTTATTCGCAGTCGATTGATGCAATTAAAAAGAAAAATGAAAAAACAGAAAAAGAAATTGCGTATTTGAATAAGTTATTGAAAAATGCCCGTAAAGATAAATCCTCAACTATACAGAAAGTTTCAATTATAAATCAGAAAATTGTTAAAGGAAAAGAGATGATTCAATCTCTCACGAACGAGGTGAATTACCTTGATAGTCAAATTAAAAAGAATGAGTGTATTAAATCTGATCTGGAATCTGATAAGCAAAAGATGTTGGAATTCTATTCCAAGATGGTATATGAGACTTGGAAGAAGAGGAATGAATCAGATAAACTAATCTATATTTTTTCTTCCTCAAATTTTGCTCAAGCTTATGCTCGGTATAAATATTTTGAACAAGTACAAGATTATTCTAAACGGCAGATTCAATTAATAGAGCAGACTAATGATTCATTGACGGCTATTAATGAAGACTTAAGTAAATTGATTGCTTTGAAAGGTGAGACGCAGTCTAAAATTGTCTCTCAGAATAATCAATTGATTCGAGAGCAAAATGAGGCAAACACGTATATAGCGGATTTGAAGAAAAAGGAAAAAGAACTTCTGCGAAAGTTAAATATTGAAATTAAGAATAGAGAACGTTTTAAAAAAGAGTTAGAGAAACTTATTGCTGCTCAGGCTAAAAAGTCGGGTAGTAAAAATTCTACATATAAATTAACACCAGAAGAGAAACTTATTTCTGATGATTTCGCTAAAAATAGAGGAAAGTTACCTTGGCCTGTTGAACAGGGATTTGTTTCGGAGAAATTCGGAGTGAATGTACATCCTGTTTTTAAGCAGGTAAAGTTAAATAATGCAGGAATTACTATTACGACATCCCGGAATGCTGATGTTAGAGCTGTATTTAAAGGTGTGGTGACGGAAATAATGTTTATTCCGGGAGATAATAACGTTGTGATTGTGCGACATGGAAATTATTTGACGGTGTATTCGAATTTGGTGGAAATATTTATTAAGAAGGGAGATACTGTTAATGTGAAACAGAAAATTGGTAAACTGGCTGTGAGTACTGGTAATAACAGTACCTTAAATTTTCAAGTTTGGAAAGATAAAGACAATTTAGATCCACAATTATGGTTAACGCCTTGGTAAAGTATGAAATGTTTGAAAGATTAGTAATATACTTTATTAGTGGTTGGTATTTAAAAATATTTTACTTATATTCGCTAGACGGTAGATAGTAAGAATACTGCTTTTTATAGCTGTGGATGTGAGTAAAAAGGCTTGGTTATGATTGCGATGATATCGTTATTAATTATTTGAAAAAGCGATGGACAAATTAGAGTTTTCGATTGCCTCTGAAATTGGTAATATTGTTAAAGTTGAGAACTTTATCGATTATTTTTCAGATGTTTATAATGTTGAACCGGATGTGTTCGGTAAGATAAGTTTGTGTGTTATTGAAGCTGTTAATAATGCAATTCTTTATGGAAATAAACTGAATTCTTCAAAGTATGTTAAGTTTTTAGTTTACGAAGAAGAAAAGCGTTTATTTGTAACCATAAAAGATGAGGGAGAAGGTTTTGATTATTCTTATATCCCGGATCCTACTTTACCGGATAATATAGAAAAGGATGCTGGTCGTGGTCTTTACCTGATGAAAACGCTTTCTGATGATTTGATTTTTGAAGACGGTGGATCAAAAGTGACCATGATTTTCAATTTATGATATATAGATGAGCGAACTTCATTTTTTTAGTGAGGAATGTGATATTCCTTCTTTTTTTAATGAAAAGAGAGTGAGGCAATGGTTACAAGCTGTTGCGGATGATTATTCGTTTCAATTAGGAGCGATCTCTTTTATTTTTTGTAATGATGATTATATTCTGGATGTAAACAGGAAATATTTGAATCATGATTACTATACTGACGTTATTACTTTTGACTATTCTGAGAGAAAAATATTGTCAGGTGATGTTTTTATCAGTCTTGATACAGTTCAATCCAATGCTTTAGAATTTAATACAACTTATGACGATGAATTACACAGGGTAATTGTACACTCTGTACTTCATTTAATGGGTTTTAAAGATAAATTAGATGTTGATGCAAAAGAGATGCGTCAAAATGAAAATCATTGCTTAGAATTGCTTAAAACGATATAATTATGTCACAATTACTGCCCGTATATGATGTTATTGTAGTAGGGGCCGGACATGCTGGTTGTGAAGCAGCTTGTGCTGCAGCCAATTTGGGATCAAAGACATTACTTATTACATTGGATATGAATAAGATAGCACAAATGTCTTGTAATCCGGCAATGGGTGGTATTGCCAAAGGTCAGATTGTTAGAGAGATAGATGCTTTGGGCGGTGGATCTGGTATAGTAACAGATAAAAGTACGATACAGTTCCGTATGCTGAATCTTTCTAAAGGACCTGCTATGTGGAGTCCGAGAGCTCAATGTGATCGAATGATTTTTTCTGCTGAATGGAGAAATAGGGTAGAGCATACCGACAACTTAGATTTGTGGCAGGATGATGTAATAGAGCTCCTTTTGGATAAAGAACGGGTTACTGGGGTCAAAACTAAATTGGGGGTTTCTTTTAGTGCCCATCGAGTGATTTTGACTAACGGTACCTTTTTAAATGGTTTGATGCATATTGGGCGGGTTAGCTTTTCTGGTGGACGAATTTCAGAACCGGCTACTTATGGTTTGTCTGATCAGTTAAAAGAGCATGGTTTTATAGTCGGTCGTATGAAAACGGGTACTCCGGTTCGTATCGATGGTCGAAGTATTGATTTTTCTAAATTAACCCGTCAAGATGGAGATAATGATTTCCATAAATTCTCTTTTCTGAGTTTTGCATATACGAATTCACTTGAGAAGAGACCTTGTTATATTGCGTACACGAATAAAGTTGTACATAATATTTTAAGGGAAGGATTTGATGATAGTCCTTTATTTAATGGTACTATAAAAAGTATAGGTCCTCGTTATTGTCCGAGTATAGAAACTAAATTAGATACTTTTTCAGACCGGGATAGTCATCATCTGTTTTTGGAACCGGAAGGAGAGAGAACAACCGAATATTATTTAAATGGATTTTCTTCTTCCTTACCTTGGGATATTCAATTGAGGGCTTTAAGAAATGTGGAGGGTTTTGAAAATGTAAAAATTTTTAGACCGGGGTATGCCATCGAATATGATTTTTTTCAGCCTACTCAATTATATGCGACTCTAGAAACAAAATTGATCAGAGGACTTTATTTTGCCGGACAAATAAATGGGACTACCGGATATGAAGAGGCAGCAGCTCAAGGATTGATGGCAGGAATAAATGCTCATCTTTCACTCCATGAAAATAAAGAGTTTGTACTGAATAGAGATCAAGCTTATATCGGAGTGTTGATTGATGATTTAGTTACAAAAGGAGTGGATGAACCTTACCGTATGTTTACTTCTCGTGCGGAGTATAGAATTTTATTGAGACAGGATGATGCGGATGCCCGATTAACTCCTTTAGGATATTCTTTAGGACTTGTGAAAGAAGATCGTTTTACCATATTTAAAGATAAAATTTTAAAACGTGATCGGTTGATAGATTTCGTTACTAATTTTAGTATTTCACCCGAAGAAATTAATCCGACTTTAGAAGTTTTAGGATCTTCACCTATTAGGCAAAAAATAAAGTTGATTGATATTATTTCAAGACCGCAGGTAACTATTCCTAAAATTGTAAATTCAATTCCTTCTTTGAAAGAATTTATTTTTGATAATAATTTGAGAGAAGAAATCATAGAGGCTGCTGAAGTTTTAATTAAATATTCTGGATATATTGAAAGAGAAAGATTGATTGCCGATAAATTGAATCGATTAGAAAATTTGATTATTGAAAATAAATTTAATTATATGGAGATAACTTCACTCTCTTATGAAGCTCGTCAAAAATTGACAAAGATTAATCCGAAAACTATTGGGCAAGCATCACGTATTACTGGAGTATCACCTTCTGATATTAATGTTCTGTTAATTTTATTGGGACGATAAAGAAATGTTTCACGTGGAACATAGAAAATAGTGCGAAGAGTACTATTGAATAAATCTAGGTAAAAAGTATATTTGTAGGGTAGAATTACAAACAAAAACCGATATATAAAATGGAAATTGTAGAAGGGAATTTAATAGATATAGAAAATAGAGAATTTTATCCTTGTGCTATATCTATATCTAAAGGAAAGATTATAAATATAGAAAGGAATAATAATTCGTATGATCAATATATTTCACCGGGATTTATAGATGCACATGTCCATGTGGAGAGTTCTATGTTGATGCCCGCAGAGTTTTCTAAATTAGTAATTTCGAATGGAACAGTAGGAGTAATTGCCGACCCACATGAAATTGCAAACGTTTTGGGGGTAGAAGGGGTGGAATTAATGATAAGTAATGGAGAAAAGGCACCTTTAAAATTCTTTTGGGGTATTCCTTCATGTGTCCCTGCAACTTCATTTGATAAACCGGGAGCTGTTTTATCCGTAGATGATACAGATAAGTTAGCAAAAAGCGGAAAATTTACAATGCTTTCTGAGGTCATGAATGTTCCTGGCGTTATAAATAATGATCCGGATGTCATTGGAAAAATAGAAATAGCCAAGAAATACCAATTAAAAATAGATGGCCATGCACCAGAACTTGTGGGTGATGCTCTGAGTTCATATATTGCTCATGGTATAGAAACCGATCATGAATCTTCCACCATAGAAGAGGCAGAAGAGAAAATTTCGAAAGGAATGTACATCATGATCAGGGAGGGAAGTGCTGCTAAAAACTATGATGCATTGAAGTCATTGATTGCTACACATACGGATAATGTCATGTTTTGTACGGATGATTCGCATGCTGATGATCTATTAAATGGAGGTCATATTAATAAAATTGTTAGAAAAGCATTAGCTGATGGTTTTGGTATTTTTGATATTTTGCAGATTGCATGTCTTAATCCAGTACGTTTTTATAATCTAAACATAGGAACTTTGCATGTTGGAGATGATGCGGATTTCATTATTTTGGATGATATAGAATCTTTGAATATAAGTGGAACTTATATTCGAGGAAAGGTAGTTTATAGTAAAAACAGTTCTAAAGACGATTCGGTTTGTGATATACCTTTATTGAATAAATTTCATCATGATGAAATATGTTTATCTGATCTCTATACAGATGTTTTTGGAGATGTTGCTTGTATTCAAGTAAAACCTGATAGTCTTTTGACAGACCGTAAAATTCTTCATTTCGATAAAGAAATAGAAAATTTTCAATCTGATCTGGATAAAGATATTTTGAAAATAGTTTATTTAAATCGTTACTTTAATTCTAAACCGCAGATAGGTTTTATTTCAGGTATCGGTTTAAATCGGGGAGCTTTTGCTTCTTCTATATCGCATGACTCGCATAATATTATTGCGGTAGGTTGTACTGATAAAGATTTAGTGCTTGCAATAAATGAATTGATAAAGGAAAGAGGTGGTTTAATTGTGAATGAAGAGGGTAAATTACACTCTTTACCTCTTCCTATTGGTGGAATTATAAGTGATAAAAGTGGAAGGGAAGTGGCCAATCGTTACATGGAATTGAACAAAATACTTTCAAAAATGGGAACACTTTTAAAATCTCCTTTTATGACACTTTCATTTATGGCATTAATAGTAATACCTGTTTTGAAAATAGGAGAAAAAGGAATCTTTGATTTTGAGAAGTTTGATTTTGTGGAATAGATATCATGGAAGATGAATTTGGATTAAAAGAGAAAGTTAGTAAATTGCCTACTACTCCGGGTGTATATCAATTTTTTGATACAAATGGAGTAATTATATATATAGGTAAGGCTAAAAACCTGAAAAACAGAGTTTCATCTTATTTTGTGAAGACAAATCAAACTTCTAAAACGATGGTTTTGGTCCGTAAAATACGGGATTTGAAATACATTGTGGTTAATACAGAGGAAGATGCGTTATTGCTAGAGAATAATTTGATTAAGAAATACAAACCCCGGTATAATATTCTGTTGAAGGATGATAAAACCTATCCTTGGATTTGTATAACAAAAGAAGCTTTTCCACGGGTTTTTACTACTCGAAAATTTATTCGCAATGGATCAGAATATTTCGGGCCTTATACTTCAGTTAAATATGCTAACACATTGATTTCCTTGGTAAAATCATTATATAAATTGAGAACTTGTAATTTATCTCTCAATAAACCAGCTATTTATAGTGGAAAATATAAAGTGTGTCTGGAATATCACATAGGAAATTGTATGGGACCTTGTGTCGGGTACGTACAGGAAGAGGAGTACATGGAATATATTGCGCAAATTCGGAATGTTTTGAAAGGAAATATTTCTTCCGTCATTGATTTTATGACTCGGAAAATGAAGGAATATACAATTTCTCTTCAATTTGAAAAGGCTCAGGAAATGAAGGAGGCTATAGAAGCCTTGAGGACTCATCAAGCGAAATCTACAATAGTAAGTACCTCTATAAACGATATAGATGTATTTTCTTACTTGGAAGACGAAAAATATGCTTATGTAAATTACTTGAGAATCGTTCATGGAGCTGTAAATCAAGTGCATACTATTGAATTGGAGAAAAAGTTGGATGAATCAAAGGAATCCTTACTTTCTTTTGCCATTTTTGAAATCCGTCAGTTGATAAATAGCCATTCTAGAGAAGTTCTAGTACCTTTTTATCCGGATGTACTGATGGAAGGTATGAACTATGCAATTCCGCAAAGGGGGGAGAAAAAGCAATTGTTGGAGTTATCCGAACGAAATGTAAAATTCTTTAAAATGGATCGGGAACGTCAACGGGGATTACGTAGACAAGATAGTAAGTTAGACCTCCTAAATACGATAAAAAATGATTTGAAATTACCTCGATTGCCCCATCGAATGGAATGTTTCGATAACTCTAATATACAGGGAACCAATCCTGTAGCTTCTTGTGTTGTTTTTATCGATGGTAAACCGGCAAAGCGGGAATACAGATGTTTCCACGTGAAAACTGTTATTGGAGCAAATGATTTTGCTTCTATGGAAGAGATATTGTACCGTCGCTATCACCGGGTACTTGAAGAGGGTGGAGAGTTGCCTGATCTGATTGTAGTGGATGGTGGAAAAGGACAATTGAGTTCAGCCGTGGCTACATTGCGTAAATTGAATTTATTGGAAAGGGTACCTATCATCGGTTTAGCTAAACAAATGGAAGAAATATATTATCCAGGAGATAAAGATCCTTATTTGTTAGCGAAAACTTCCGTAGCCTTAAAGACATTAATGCATATTCGGGATGAGGCACACCGTTTTGGTATCACTTTTCATCGTAAATTGCGAGAGAAAAAGCAGACAATCAGTGTATTGAGTGAAATTAAAGGTATAGGTGATAAAACAGAAGTATCTTTATTACAATATTTTAAAACAGTAAATGCTATAAAAGAGGCATCCCGTGAAGAATTAGCAAAAGCCATAGGCCCGGCAAAGGGAAGTATAGTATATGATTATTTCCATTCTTCTGTTTCTTAATAATTTTGGAAATTATATACAATTTTACAGCAATCAAGCGAGTAAGGTTCCTAATTGTATGTAAGTTTCCTTTTTTATTTCTGACGGTAGGAACCGGTGAAGATTTTCCTTGTTGTCCGTTGAAGTGATAACGAGATTCCGGTTTAAATTGTGATCAATGGCATGGGGACATACTGGCCAAAAACTTTTCCTTACACGGGGGAAGCCTGCCCCTTGCTAATCCTTCCTCTACCCCTGCCCGCGGGCATCAACAGAGTTCCAACATAACACGAACGGAGCATGTACACCGGC
>CALUKD010000022.1 GCA_944321125.1 Candidatus Butyricimonas faecavium
ATTAAACGTTCATTTAATGATACAAATATAAAACTTTATCCCCGCATGCAATACCTTATTCAGAATAAAATGATAATTAACAGTGTTCTATCATCTCGTCCATTGTACAATCCTCAGTAAAAACACCGTCATGATAGCAGTAAGAGTAATATTGTTTTTCCAACATCATCGGCATCCCGCAATTCTGATAAAATTTGTATTCCATAATCTACATCTTAGATTTCATATTACAGCAAAGATATGAATTTTACCATCTTATATAATTTTAAGAAACCTATTAACCCCACCCCCGTTAAACATAAAAATCAAACAAAGACAGAAATGAAAACATTATTTATTGTAACATTATTGGCGATGGGAATGTTCACAACATACACCAAAGCATGTACCCGTGTAGTATACTTGGGTAAAAACGGGATGGTCGTGACCGGCCGAACAATGGATTGGAAAGAAGATTTGAAATCCAACATCTACGTTTTCCCCAGGGGAATCGAGCGGGCAGGAGCAGACAAAGGAAACACCATCCGTTGGAAATCCAAATACGGAAGTGTAATCACCGCAGGATACGACATTGGAACCTCTGACGGGATGAACGAGAAGGGACTAGTTGCCAACCTTTTATATCTGGCTGAATCGGATTATTACAGACCAAACGATACCCGTCCGGTTATGGGAGTCAGCATCTGGACCCAATACGTACTCGATAACTTTGCAACCGTGGACGAAGCCGTGAAGGAATTAAGCAAGGAAACTTTCCGGATTGATGCCCCGGATATGCCCAACGGGGCAAAATCAACTCTACATCTCGCCATTTCCGATACAACAGGGAACAGTGCTATATTTGAATATATTAAAGGAAAACTTGTAATACATGAAGGAAAAGAATACCAAGTAATGACAAATTCCCCTTCCTACGAGCAACAAATCACGTTAAATAATTATTGGCAGCAAATCGGTGGACTCGTGATGCTTCCAGGAACGAATCGTGCGGTAGACCGTTTTGTCAGAGCATCATTTTACATTAATGTTATCCCACAAACAGACAAACAACGAGAAGCCATAGCCGGAGTATTTAGCGTGATACGTAACGTATCGGTTCCCCTCGGCATTTCCATTCCTGCACAACCCAATATTTCTTCTACCCGTTGGAGAACGGTTTCTGACCAAAAAAACAAGGTATACTTCTTTGAATCCACGATGACACCAAACATTTTCTGGATCAACATGAAAGATTTGGACTTCTCTGCCGGAGAGCCTATCAAGAAATTAAATTTGGCAAACGGAGAGACTTATGCCGGAAATGCCGTGAAAAATTTGGTTAACAGCCCATCATTTAAGTTTCTATTCGAGGTAATATAATGAGATTCTGCGGGATAAAGAGGTTGAAGCAAAAAATGTATTTTGACTTCAACCTCTCGTTTTAGGTATATCCTACTGCCTTTAAAAATGAATTCCATTGGAAATAACTAATAAAAATTATACCTAGTCTTTATCCCATTCATGGAAGTTACCCGGTTGTTAAGTGACCATTGGGTGGTTGTTAGGCGCATTCGCCGCCTACTCACCGCCTAGTCGCCCGTTAGTCGCCGCCAATTTAACATACCATAAGGATTAATAATACGGGAGATTCTAAAATTTTAGTATATTGCAAAAAAGCCCAAAAAAGGCAAGAGTAGGTATTTTTCCTTTAGTTACCATACAACAAGAAAAGGACTAGGTAAGATTTCCCCAACCAAAACCCATTAAAACAGCCTTTCTTAAAATTTAATACCGGAAAAAGAGAATCTCCCAGTTTTGATTCTGAATGTATATCCGGGTCAATCGACCGGAATACGTCCACAATATTATTCGTCATATTGAGTCCCGTTTCCAACGGATTTATAAACTCCGTTAATTTCAACCGGAATGAATTACTCTTATGAGAAAACAACTCGAATATTGCATCAATAGATACACACAGCCTAACTGACCGCCATTTCTTTTTTCATTTTTAAGAATCATAATATACTACATTTTTTATAACTTTGTGATCATGTAAAAATTCCAAGTAAATGCTAACATTTATTATTTCTATCGGTTTATTAATCGTCGCTTATTTTACCTACGGGAAATTTGTTGAACGATTTTTCGGAGCTTCATCTACAATTGCGACTCCGGTGAAACGCCTAGCAGACGGGGTGGATTATCACGAGTTAAAACCTTGGCGAATTTTCGTTATTCAATTTTTGAATATCGCCGGTCTAGGGCCGATCTTCGGGGCGATTCTAGGCGCAGCTTACGGCCCTATGGCCTACATATGGATCGTGGTCGGTTGTATCTTCATGGGGGCAACTCACGATTATTTTTCCGGTATGCTTTCTATCCGCCACGATGGAACAAGCCTGCCTGATATTGTCGGGAAATACCTTGGAAATAACGTGCGCAAATTCATGACATTTTTCACGGGATTTTTATTACTAGCCGTGGGGGTCTCTTTCGTGAACGGACCGGCAGATTTACTTGGAAACTTGACAAACATGAGCATGACACCTTGGTTATATGTCATTTTTGCTTATTATATTCTGGCAACTTTATTACCTATCGATAAAATCATCGGCAAGATTTACCCTTTCATGGGTATGGCTCTCATATTTATGGCAGTAGCCGTTGGGGGTTATCTTGTTTACGGGGGATTATCCGGACAACTTTATCTCGAAGAATTGACTTTCGACACGATGAAAAACATGCATACAGATCCGGCGAATAACATTCTATTCCCCATGTTATTTATCGTCATTTCCTGCGGGGCAATCTCCGGTTTCCATGCCACACAATCCCCCATGATGGCACGCTGTATGACAGATGAAAAATACGGCCGTCCCATTTTCTACGGAGCGATGATCTCGGAAGGAGTCGTAGCCATGATTTGGGCTACCGCTGCCATGGCATATTTCGGGGGAGCCGAGGGGTTGAATGAAGCTGCCGCGGCAGGAAAAACACCAGCCATTATTGTAGATGCAATCTGCAATTCATGGTTGGGACGTTTTGGGGCAATCATCGCTATTGTCGGAGTTGTTGTTTGCCCGATCACATCCGGAGACACGGCATTCCGTAGCATGCGACTAATTATTGCCGATGCTTTAAAATTCAACCAGAAGCCAATCAAAAATCGTCTCATCGTTTCTATCCCAATATTCATTATTGCCTACCTACTCTGCAACGTGGATTTCTCTACGATATGGAAATACGTGGGAATCGGGAATCAGGTATTGGCAACCATTACGCTATGGACAGCTGCCACTTATCTAGCTAAAAAAGGGAAAACCCATTGGATGATGTCCATTCCCGCCACCTTTTTAAGTATCGTATGTACAACTTATTTCTTGATCGCCCCCTATAAAGATGGAGGCTTGTATCTTTCACCTTCCATTTGCTATCCGATCGGAATAATCGTGGGAGTTGGTCTTTTCATTTTGTTTATTACGAAAATCACCAGAAACAAATAAAAAAAGCTGTCTAAAAAATAAATAGACAGCCTTTTTTCTTCATTTTAGAAGGTTATTTAAAAAGTACTTAGATACAAGTCTCTGATTAACAAAGACGAGCGAGTGTACTAAACACCTTCTTCATCACACTAAAGAAAACATTATCAATTCATTCGAATAGCTCGAACAGCTTTCCCTCCACTTCTCTTTTCTCCTTCCGCATTATATTTTTCTTCTTCCATTTTAGCCTTATCCGCACCAAGCGTATCGCCGTTTTGGATTAACAAACGAGCTTTAGAATTCATCAAATTAGCTTTATTGAAATAATCTTTTGTTTGAGCACATCTAGCATCAATCCAATCGATTCCTTCCTGCACGAGAGCTTTATCGTCACAACCCGTCAGAGCCTCAATATTATTCTGAAAATACATTTGGTCCTCACCATTCCTGAACACATTATATTTAAACGCTTCCCGCATACTATTCAACATTCCCTTATAATCCCCTTTCCGAATATATTCAGCCGTGTATAAATTAGCTAAAGCACCCGGAACAAAAGCATAATCCAAAGATTGAAGTAGTTTAATCAATTCAGTGTTTCTAACCTCATCAAATTCTCCGTTACCGGGACGCCAAAATACGATCTCTGCCACTGCACCCTTGATTGACATTTCCAACTTATAATCTACAACTTCTTTACCAGCCACCTCATAGAAGCGCTCGATATTGGCAATCACTTGTTTTAAAGGCTTTGACAACGGATCTGTTATATTCTTTTTAATCAAATCCCAATTTTCCTTCGTAGCAATTTCATCATCCGACAATGCATTTAAATATTCGGTGGCGACAGCACCTTGCTTTTCCTGCATATAGGCAGAAGCTAAAACCGCTAGATAACGACTTAATAAATCAATATTTCGTTCTCCTGCCTCATATCTTTTAGTTAAACCACTCAAATTGTTTTGAGGATCTTTTGCAATTTTACCACCTTCCATTAACCATTCTGCAGACCCCGCACCCACCATTTTGTGAACGACTTGCTGCGTATTCGGATCCACGAAAACTAATGTCGGAAAAGCTTTCACTTCAAATTTATCTTTCAACATCACACCATCCGCATCTTTCTCCATGTCATATTTTACATTTATGAAATCTGCATTAAACTGATTTCCCACGTCTTCACGGGTAAATACTTGCGATGATAACATTTTACAAGGTCCACACCAAGAAGTATAGCAATCGATAAAGATCAACTTTTTCTCTTTCTTAGCCTTTTTTAAAACTTTCTTCCATTCTTTTGTCTGTTCAAAAGTAATTCCCTTACTTTGAGCTTCTGTACCCCAAATAATTCCGACTATCAAAACGATCAACACAAATAATTTCTTCATCATATAAAACTTTAATTGAATATACTCTGCTAGTATCATTATTTAAACTTCTTCTGCAAATTAGCAACAATCGTGTCGAACTCTTCGGTCATCCCTTTTTTGAATTCGGGGGAAAGTTCGTCAAATCCATTATAAACGGATAACACAACTTCACATTTTTTATCCCCTTTGGAATGAACTTCAAAAGCATAAACCCACTGTTTATTACCCGCGTAATCCGATTGGGTAACAAAATAACAAATTTTGAAGACATCATAGTCAATCACGCTGATATATTGACTTCTTTTTTTATCGTCTTTTCCCGTCAATTCGATTTTAGCATTCAAAGCCTTCTCCTCGCAAGTAAATTTCTTCACGCCCGAAAACTTCTTGTAATTTGCCGGTTCCGAGATATAATCCCACACTTTTTGGGCAGATACTTTCAACACTATCTTTTTCTCGATGGCAGGCGGGACTTTTTTCGCTGCTGTCATTTGTGCCGAAACCAATCCGGACATGCAACACATCAATACAAAACAAAGTAATATTTTCATTTCCTTTATCGTTATATTTTCTAAAAGAAGTAGGGAGATGCATGCAAAGAACTGTGTGATAAGAAGAAGCATTTACTCCCGACCTTACACGTCATCCCCCTACCCCCTTTTACTACATTCCCATGGCGGGCATTACTACACTTTTCTTTTTCCCACTAAGTAATTCTTCTAGTTTATCCGTCAAAGCCTTTCCGCGCAAATTCTTCGCCACGATTTTTCCCTCCTTATCCAAAACCAAAATATAAGGGATTCCCGAGAACTGATATTGTTTCATCACGTCTTTACCGGCCTTCGGGGCCTGCGCTTGTGCCCAAGGCATATTTTCTTCCTTCATGGCTTTTTTCCAAGCCGCATCATCTTTATCAATCGAAACACTAAAAAATGCCACGCCCTTTTTACTGTACTCCTTGTAAGCCTCTTTCAAATGAGGAATTTCTGCCCGACAAGGTCCACACCAAGAGGCCCAGAAATCTAACACAAGAATTTTTCCTTTAAAATCCTGTGGTCCCAGACTCTTTTTCCCGTCAGGAGTTGGGAATGAAAATTCCGGGGCAACTTTACCCTCAGCTAAACGTTCTTTCTGAGCTTTCGCTTCTGCCATTTCTGCCTTATATTTCAACAAAGGAGCATAATTCGGGTTTTTACTTTCTAAACGGGCCAATACGTGTTGTACCAATTCCTCGTTTTCTTCTCCCCTCAAAGAAGGTAACACAGCCAACACACTATTCCGGTCAGCATAATGTTCAGCCAGAAAACGCATCCTTGCCCTTGATTCATTCCCTAGCATATCATAGAACTTACCGGAAACTTCCTGCTTTGCCTGATCATCAATACCCTGAATACGGTATACTCCTCGAGATATGCCAATCATCAACTGGTATCCCCGGTATCCATCCCAATTCATCAGATTCATAACTTCGTTATTCGGCCCTCCTTTAATGTACACGTAAGGCGGGTTCTTTATTTTTATCTTAGCAGTATCCTCTCCCCTGAAATTAATCTCCAGATCTTCATCTTCTGCCCAAAATTGCACAGATTGCCACTTTTGACAATCTAGCGTGTAAACACCCGGTTTATTTACCTTCATTTTAAACTCGTATGTCCCATCATCTTTCACCTTACACGAATCGATAATTATCTTATCGAATCCCTGTCGTTCAATAATTTCCATATTAAACCGATTATAAGGAAATTTCACTTTTCCCTTAATTGTAATCGTTTTTTGAGCGAAAACACTATTGGTAGTCACCATGACACAAACCAATAATAATAATCTTAAAATCTTTCTCATAAATATCATTTTAGTCCATTAAAATCTCTTTGTTTACTGTACATCAGCCTTTAAGTCTTTTGCCAGTCTCTCAAAATATGTCCGGTAAGACATCATATTACTTTTTCCTTCTGCCTCATTTTTAGCAGCTTTGACTGCCGCATCATCAAACCATTGAGCCGCTAACAATCTTAACGCCTTATCTTTACATTGCTTATTTACCCGTAATCCCCAATTATAAAGCAGTAAATCAGAAACTTTACCTTGTTTAATACGTTCCGTTCCTAAAGCGATGTAAGTTTTCCAATCACCAAGTTTCTCCGCGTTCATCATTTCCGCACCTGAAGCAATATCTTCCCAACCATCCACGTTCGCTTTTTCCATCCGTTTCACGTAACGTTTAAAGCCTTTCTTATCCAACACCAGCTGATCTCCTTCTTTATTCACAAACTGGTTAGCACCACCTCCCCACACGTTCTGAATTTTCCGTTTCACATCTCGTTCTCCATAAATAGAGTAGAATTCATCCCGATGTTCATACACGTATTGAAACAAATCCGAATCAACATCATTTATATACTTAACAAATATATCCCAATACTTTCTCTCTTTTAAATTATTCTTATCTAATGTTGCAAAATAATCCAAACTAACTTCCCCTGCTTTTTCACTCAAGGATGCATTTCCCAAATAAGTAAGATATGCCTGAATGAACTCCGGATCCCGGTTCCCCTTTTGGTATTCAGCATCTGCATAGGCCAATCCTTTCCCCTCAAAAGCGATCTGAGCCTGCTCTATTAATTCCTTCAACCCAGGAGCCCCTACCAGACTATGCACAACTTCACCCTGCCCATTAATAAAAAGCAATGTCGGATATGCCTTCACTCCAAAACGATCTTTCAAATTTATCCCTTCCCCCTTTTCCATATCCATTTTCAAGTTCACGAAATGCTCGTTGAAAAAGTTTGCCGCATCAGGATCGGTAAACACGGTTCTCGCAAGCTGTTTACAAGGTCCACACCAAGAAGTATAACAATCCATGAAAATAAGTTTATTTTCTTGTCGAGCTTGCTCTAACGCCCGGTTCCAATCTCCCTCGATAAACTCTATCCCTTTGGCTTTCTCTAATGCCGTCTTACCGAAACCGATAAACTCATCTCCTTCCGTGTATCCACCCTCCATATAAACCAATTTTCCATCACCATTGATAAACAGGAATGCCGGATAACCACTCGTACCATATTTTTCAGCAAGCTCCTTTTCTTTCCCAAAATGTATTTTCAAGTTTATAAAATTCCGGTTATAAAAATCAGCCACATCATTCAATGAAAATACATTCTTCACCATCAACATGCAAGGTTGGCAATAATCCGTATAAGCATCAATAAAAATCAATCGATTTTCTTTCTTCGCTTTCGCCATTGCATCCTTCAAGCTAATTTCTTCAAACAGAATCGAACGTGTATTATTTCTCTTCACTTCAGCATCTTCCAACGCTTTGTTCCCTACCTCCACGAATTTTTCCGGTTTTTGTGCCAGAAGATAAGGACTCACTACCCCAAGGATATCCCCGTTAGGCATGAAAAAACCATATGTCGGGTACATATTCATCATTAATTTAGGTGCAAATGCCTGACCAGCCTCAGACCCCATATCAATCTGAATAGCAATCACGTGCTGATCACAAAAATCCATAATTTCCGAAATTGAAAACAATTTCCGTTCTGCGACATCCAGCTTCTTCTGATCCTCCGGGGTTCGAGCTTTTCGCATGGCATCCACGAACACGATTTTTCCTTCTTTTTGTGCCAACTCTGCCGCTTGTTCCCAAGTCAGGTTTTTAAACACGGATTTGTACTTCTGTGCGTTCACCGATGAAACAAACATCATCAATAAACAAATAATGATCCCGGTTCCTAATAATCTAATCTTTTCCATACGGATTCATACATTTTTACTCCCCGATGTTTATCGGGGAGTTTTTAAGCTTTATTCTTTATACAACACATCAACGATTCTACCAAACCCGGTATACGGATCAGCTGTTCCCCCGGTAATGGCTCCGGTTAACTCATTAAAGTCAATCAAATAAACCTTTCCCTCACCTCCAGACTCGGTAGAAACTATCAATAATTTACCATCTTTAGCATGTCCCGAATTCTTAAATACTTCAACGCCTGTTATTGTCTCACCACTGAATGAGTGAACCACAGCACCCTTATTCGTCGACGCATATTTGTATTGATATAAATCACTACCGGATGCATAAAAACAAACATTCCCTTGGTTTCCGAAAGTGTAAAGGGAACTCTCTGTTAAACCTTCACAATCCGCCATAGAATATTTCTTAACAGGCGTTGCTGTCGCTCCTGAAAAATCCATCACGTATAAAGAATAACCTGAAGTCTCCGTGTCATAGAAAACAGCATACGTGTAAGAATTAAAACCATTCTCCATAAATTTCAATTCTTTCGTTGAACCGATATCATTCAAATCGAATTCGCCCGTTGAAGTAGACTCAAAAGTCCCCACGTTTGAACCAAATTGATTAATAGGAGCAAAACGTTTATTCTTCATGTCAAAAATCACGGATGAAAAAGAACTTGTCGAAATATTCGGTAAATAAGGAGCTGCTTTATAATCCCCATCCAAACGATCGCCAAAAGTAGTAACTCCCATTGACCTATGATCCCAAACATAAACTAAACCATTCGTCACAATCATCTCAAGCGGGCGACTTGTTATCACATAAGCCTCCGGAGCTGCAGTAACACTCATCGGGAAAGAGAACCAAGAAGTAAAATCATTAGACATGATCTCGTATGTATTTACATCCAGTTTCAAACCACCGTTTTCAGTAAAAAAATAAAGTACATTATTATCAGAATACGTTCCCCGGCCTAAGAATTTACCATTTGTCACTTCCGTATCATTAACCCCGGAATACACGTGATAATAAACTTGTTCTTCTGATGCTGTTATATCGGTCAATAGTTTAGCACTCTTGATTATATTCAAATCATAAAGTCCGTTTTTCTCATCCATCACACATAGTCCCCTGGAAACTAACGTCTCTACATTCAACTTCATTGTGAAATATTCCTTCAAATCCTGAACGTTATCTGTAACCGTCAATGTCAAATAATAGGCACCCGGAACTTCATATATGATCGTATCGAAAACTGCTTTCGTGTATAAAACCACGGCGGAGTCATATTTCTGCACATCATCATCTTTTTTAGGGTCCTGCGGATATATTTTCCATTCGTAAGACAAATTTTTCTCATCACCCGCGTACTTCACTTCTACCGGGACATTGAAATTCTCAAACTGATAAGCTGTTTGTTCCGCTTTAATTCCTAACGTATCAATTTGTAGAGAAATCAAATTCTTGTAATCGTAATTACCTTTGTCATCATAACAACTCCACAATCCGGCAACGACAGCCAGCAATAACATTATCTCTATTATAAATCTTTTATTCATAACATTATCATTTAAAAATTAATCAGGGAAAGTTACTCTACCTTCTTTAGGGTCTACAAGAGGACCATTCTCAGCCTCGTATTCAGCCAATTTTTCCTTCAAGATCCTCTTGGCCGGGGTAAATTTTGCTGCATCACCCATCATCCCCCAATAACTCCAACTGGAAAAATCCCAAATACCTAATTGTTCATATACAAACAAGTACTTTGTTTTACTACATTCCCCAAAATACTGACTAATCGGATTCATAAACCATCCTTCATCTCCAATCCATTTATCTGGAATATCATCCGAAACTGTCACGAAAAGAGTTGTTCTTAACCCAGCCACCAAATCGTCAGAATCAACTAATTTTACCAAGAAAGATTTAGCACCCGTGGTCATCAAGTCTTCCGAACGCAATACTTTCAAGGGTACCGATATTGAAACCTCACCTTTTGGCATAATGACATTATCTGCAATTTCATAATTCGTTCCTGCCACGGCCCCGTCTTCGCTCGTTATCGTCAAACCGATCACCCGATCATAATCTTTAGCATATCCTGTCAACAATAACTCCAAATCAATATTCGTATACTGGTCTGTCACAAAACCATAAGCGATATTAACTGTATCCTTTGATAATCCCATTGACGTGTAATCAAAATTTATCCGTTCCACATCGCTGTAATAAGGGATGTCTTCTTTTTCACAGGCCGCTAACACGAAAAACAAACCTGTCAAAACCGGTAAAACATATTTTATTATCGATTTCATAATTCTTAATTTTTATTTTCCAAACTCAATCTCTGTATCCGGTTTCGGGAATACGTAATTCACCGTGTAACCATTCAACTTCTCGTCCTTCATCCGCTTATGATAAAAGAAAAGCTGTCCCTCCGCAATAAACTCTCGTCGATATTCGTTCAAAATTTCTGCTTGCACAGCATCCGCACTATTCACTGAAATAGGATCCAGCAACTCTGAATCATCATACCCCCTACTAGCAAGTACTTCATTCAAACGAGCCACAGCAGTAGCAGGAATAGCTTTATCACACTCTGCCACGATATAATACATCTCGCTCAAACGAATCATCGGCATCCGATCTCGTTTAGGAGTAAGTAATTGACCATCCACCGTAACTCCATCCATTTGCCACAATTTAGAAGGTACATCCCCTACATAATTCATCGTTTCAAAGAAGAAACTACGGAAATCATTACCAGCTACAAATAAAGTTCCCGGAGAAACACGTGTCAACAAAGGTACGCTTGTTGACATAAAATATCCTTCGATATAATCTGTCAATTTTTTAATATTCAAAGCAAAAAGATGTTCACTAGAGAAAGTTCTATCCCGAATTTCTTTTTTCTCATTCAACACATCATTTTTATCTGCCCAAGGAAACACATTTCTATTTTTATGAGCATCAATAACAACCATTGCACATCGACGAGCCTCTGTTGTATTTTCAGCATACATATAAACACGAGCCATCAGTCCCATCACGGCATAATAATTCAAATGATAATTCCTATTTACCAGATAACCATCATCCTCACTCGTTGAGACTTCACGGCCAGTCAAAACCGGATCATTAGCCAGGCAAGTTGCCGCATCTGTCAAATCTTGAATAACCCGTTCAACCACCTTTGCGGGAGAAACAGAAACTGTCACCTGTTTGGTCAATTCATCTACATAGGGAATTCCATCTTCATCAGAAGTACTCTTTGCATTCTCGCAGAATAGGCGTAACAAATCAAAATGCAGAAATGCCCTTAATGCTAGAGCCTCTCCCTTTATTATCTGTTTGTTATCTCCCGTAAAAATCACCGATGATTTATCGATATAAGCTAAAACACTATTCGCATTAGCAATTGCATTGTACAAACCACTCCACAACGTGTCAATTATCGGTTTTGTATTTGTAGCTTCGTATTCATATTTAAGAGCATTTGCATAACGATGATTCGTACCTATATTACCCCATTGTTGGGCAACAACATCAACAATTCCATATGTCATTTCCCGGCCATACAAGGAAGATTTTGTCATTGCCGTGTAAACCCCGGCCAAAGCATCTTTAAATCCGGCTTCCGTGGAAAACAAATCTTCTGCTTCCATCTCAGTTTTAGGTTTCACGCTCAGCCAGTCATTACATGCCATCATGCTGAAACAAACCAAAACCAATAAACTATATTTTATAAACTCTTTCTTCATAACTTGGTAGAACAATTATTTATATTCATAATCTCCAATAATTAGAATGTCGCTTGTAACTGGAAAGAGAAAGAACGGGCAAACGGATAATCCGTACCTCTTTCAGTCTTCACCGTGGACAGCCGGAACACGTCATTCATGTAGAAAGATAACTTCAATCGCTCGATAATCCCCTTCTGCATAAACTTACAATTTCTGAAATCATAACCGATATTCAACGACGTCATCTGCAACTCACTCAAATCTTGAACAAAACGAGAAGTCGGACGAGTAAAATAATTCGGATCTGTCATTTTCTTAAATTCGGCCTTTTGTCCGGGAGTCGTCCATCTTCCTGTATATACCCGATGATCCACATTATAATTCATATCACAATTCTCAACTTTATCAACCAAAGTCTGGTTATACATCTGCCCTCCCAAACGATAATAGAACGACGTATTAACAGAAAATCCCTTCCAGTCCAAATTAAACCCGAATGTTCCCGTATATTTCGGCAACTCATCTCCACATACGACCTGATCATCCGAATCCCAAGTATAAGTAAGATCACCGTCTTTCGTCAAAAAAAGTTCATTTCCCGTTCCAGGATCAATACCTAACGAACGTACAGCCCAGATTGCACTCATAGATTGCCCCTCTGCATATCTCACAGAAGGTTTCGTGGTCTTTTCTTTCGTATCCTGATCATAATTTAATCCCTTATCGGAATCCTTACTATCATTCATACTGGACAATGCCTCGTTAATCTCCTTAATTTTATTCGTGTTATGCATCAAAGAGGCAAATACATTCAAATGCAAATCCTGATCAGAGTTATTAATTGCCCGAACACTTGCTTGTAACTCAAAACCCTTATTCTGTGATTTTCCCAGATTTTCCGTGTAAGAAGAGAATCCTGCAGAAGGCGGGAGCGTCACGGGGGTCAACAAATTACTTGTATTTTTAATATAATAATCGAAAGTCAAATCAACACGCCCAAAGACAGACAAATCTAAACCGACATTATTATCCTGTGTTTTTTGCCATTGTAAGTCTGGATTAGCCAAACTCATCAAGTAAGAACCGATAATATTATCATACACCTCATCAGAGTAATATTTATATGTCGAAATTGCCTGATAAGAATTAAAATTTTGAGATCCCGTATACCCGGTAGATGCCCTTAATTTTAATCGCTGCAACCACCCGAAATCCTGCATAAAACTCTCGTTATGAATATTCCAACCAATACCCAAGGACCAAAAATGTCCCCAACGCTTATCCGCACCAAACAATGAAGAAGCATTCGCCCGATAGTTTCCGTCAAACAAATAACGAGAATCATACGAATAGTTCACCGAGGCCAAAATACTCGTCTCCCGGGAAACAGACTCGCTCCCACTCGGTTTACCTCCCTCTAAATATTGCTGTGCATGAGTAATATAATCTAACTTGTCATTAGCAAATCCCTCTGCCTGGAAAGTCACTGATTCCGATTTTGTCTCTCCAAGACTCCATTGCGTATTAGCAAATAACACGTGTTTCTCATTCCATGTTTTAGAATAATTCAATGCAACATCCGTTGTCAAAGTTGTCATCTTACCATTTTGCTTGGTATATTGTCCTCTCTTGAAATATTCTTCATCTGTCATATTCTCTTTACGAAACATGGTGTGATCTCTTGGATAAAAAATATCAGATTCATCCGTACGAGAAGTAAAACCAATACGTCCGGTAGCCTTCAAATCCTTAAATACATTCCACTCGATATAAAAATTATTAGTAATATCCGTGTATTTACTAACATCTTTTGTATTCAAAGTTTTATTTATTAATGGGTTATAAATAGGATCATCTCCATAACTAACCTCAATCGGGTTCAATATTTCACGAATTGTTCCATCCTCATTATGCGTTCTCCAATAAGGATTCAATTTTGCATAGTCAGAAAATGTCCCGTATGGAGAATTTTCTGCTTTATTATGTAACAAAGAAAGTTGTTCCCGAAAAAGTAACGACTTGTAACGGTAAGAAAAAGTAAATCCTCCACCATACGTCTTACGATCAGAGCCTTTCATTACTCCAGCCACATTGTTATAACTAACATTAACATTATAACGGATAAACTCATCGCCACCCTCAAAATTTAAAGAATGTTTCTGTCCGACCCCAGTTCTTAACGGCTTACTCAACCAATAGGTATCCACACCCCGCTCTACTTCTTTTTTCAATGCTTGATACAACTCATCTCTTTGTTGTTGCCCGACAGGATTATTTGTAGAAGACGTGTATATACCAGACAAACGTTCTACTTCCAACTTTTCCCAAGCATCACACAAATTATAACTACTCAAATCTGGCGCTTGAATATCTAAACTACCCGTATAGCTTACTGTCATTTGCCCAATTGCAGGACGTTTTGTTTCAATAACAACCACCCCGTTCGCTCCTTTAGAACCGTAAAGAGCTTTTGCTGTTGCATCTTTCAATGTCGTGATTGATTCCACCCGATTCATGTCCATATCCATCACTTTCTCGATTGTCTGCTCAAACCCATCCACGATAAAAAGCGGCTGGTTAGGATTTGTTTGATACTTATCCTTCATATCCGTAAAACTAGAAGCACCACGCATCTGTATCTCCGGAACCCGATTCGGATCAGAACCGAACTGATTACTTTCAATCACTTGAAAAGAGGGATCGATATTTTTCAATGCTTGCAGTACATTCATATTACCCACCTTTGCCAAATCCTCGGCCTTTACGGTTCTAGCAGCCCCGGTGTAACTTTCTGCTTTTCGAGTAAAAATACCAGTAACCACAACCTCCTGCATTTCCGTTACGGAAGGGGCCAACGTCACGTCAATCTTACTCTGTCCCTTATAAGCAACTTCCTGTGTCTCCATGCCGACAAAAGAAAAAACAAGAACCATATCTTTCGAGAGGGGTACCGTCAAGGCATATTTCCCGTCTATATCCGTCGTTCCTCCCAACGTGGTTCCCTTGATCATAACGGTAACTCCCGGTAGAGTCTCGCCCTTCTGATCTTTCACCACCCCGGATAACGTCACCCGTTCTATCTTCTCAGCCTTCACTGCTGCTTTGCGAATAATAACAACTTGATTACTGGTTAATTCATACTCCAACCCGGTGCCTTCCAGACATTGTTTCAAAGCTGCATCAAGCGTTGCATTCTTAATCACGTAATCTTTCCGTTGCACGTGTTTCACGTCATCATTACTGAACATGAAACTCAATTTTGTCTGGCGCTTGATCTCGTCAAATACTTCCGACAACGAAGCATTCTTCATATCAAGATTCACCCGATCCGTGTTCTGTTGTGCGAATGAAAACGATACTGAAACCAGTACAATCTTCACCGATAGTAGTAAATGGCATAGCCACCGGGGAATAACCCGGAAACACTTGCGTTCTTTTTTCATAAAGGTAATTTGTTTGATTTTACATTAGTCTGTTTTTCTCTTTTTCGTGTCTTTCTGTTTGCGGCAGAAATGCTTAGCTTTTCCTTTTTTCTTTTAATTAAATTCCATAACTTTGTACTTAGATTTTACATTAGTCTGTTAAAGACTTACAAGGGGGTGATATTTGCGGTATCACTCTCTTTCTATTTTAATATTACATTATTTCCATTCACGCTAAATGATACTTTTTTAATCTTCTCCATCAACTCGAATATCTCTGAAACCTCCTTATATTTCATAATATCCATCGTGAAACGTAACTCTTTCAATTCCGGAGACGAATAGAAAACATTAAAATCATACCACCGCTGTAATTCATCCATAATATCCTCCAAACGAGCATTCACGAATACAACTCGTCCCGATTTCCAAGCCACAAACTCATCCACATTCACCTCTCGGACCTCTATTTTCCCCATGTTATCCACTGTAGCCTGCTCACCGGGAACAATTCGGTGTATATCATGATCACTCTTTACCTCAACGGAACCTTTCACCAACGTGGTCAGCAATTCATCTTCCCCCGAATAAACTCTCACCCCGAATTCTGTACCCAACACGGCTATATCCGCCTTGTTCGTTCTTACAACAAACTTTCGATCTTTCTCATGTTTCACGCTGAAATAAGCCTCTCCGGTTAACCAAACCAATCTCTCGTCTTTCCCAAAATGTACCGGAATTCTCAATTCGGACTCCGAATTCAAATAAACAGTTGTTCCATCTTCCAAACGCACGATATACTCCCCTCCCCGCGGAATCTGAATCACGTTATAACTATTATCAACAACAACAGGATGATCACCTTTCATGAAATTCAACGTATCTTTCGTGTTAACCAACGTTGCCAACCCATCATTCACACATACAGTTGTATCCCCAAAAAGCGATAACTGTTCTCCAGTTGATAAAGTAACCACAGCCTTCGACCCACCTACCTTAATTTCTTGATTAGCTAAAGGCAAATCTGCCATGCCATGCTCTGACATATACCACATAATCCCCCCCACCAATAAAGGTAAAGCCAACATAGCAGCAACCCGCAACACAAATAAACGTATCTTTCGGCCTTTTTCACCAACAGTCCTTCTCTCCAACCTCTTCCAACTTTCCTCTCTCAACTCCCGGTTACGATCCCCAATTGCTCCTTTCAGATACCCCTCCGAATGTAAGCGTTCAAAGAAAATACGATTACTTTCAGACACGTTCAACCACTCGTCCAACTGTCTCTGTTCATCGTCCGTAATCTCTTTGAAAAGAGCCTTAACTATTAAATTTTCAATCTCCCTGTTTATCATCATTCTCTCTTCCTTAACAATCAATAAATGATCATTTCTTACTATCACTTTTACTAAGAACTCCAAAAAGTAAAAATGGTAGTACTTCAAAAAGTACTTTTTTCTCAAAAAATTTATGATGATTAGATCCCCAGATATATCATAAAGCACAACAGTCCCTTCAAACGCTCCCGCAGATAATTATTTGCATTCGTTTTGTGCTTTTTAATTGTTGTGATAGCGATATGCAATTCTTCCGCAATTTCCTTGTGGCTCTTACCTTCCAGACTTTTCATATAAACATTCCTGCAAGCATCCGGGAGTTCCTCGAAAATATCATTTATCAAAGCGTAAATCTCGGCCTCGATCATCTGGTGTACGAACGATTCCTCTGTCTCTTCCACCTCGAAACCCTCCATACGTTTCTCTTTCCTTTGGGCATCCCGAATATAAGTCAGGCAATGATTCCGGACAACCCGGTACAGATAAGTCTTCAATTGCATCTCGTTCTCGAACCGATCTCCCTTCTCCCATAATTTGACAAAAACATCCTGCAACAAATCACAGGCTACCTCCTCATCCTTCACATAACGCATAGCGAAATACTTCAAAGCGGTAAAATACTCTTCGTACACCTCTTTAAACTTCTTTCTCTCTGATAAACAGATCAAGCCAACCTCAATTTCATTCAACATCTATCTTGCATTACGTTTTGACGAACACAAATATAATCACATTAAAAGTAAAAAAGCGAATAGAAATCAATTTATAATTGCGAACAAAAAATATCCCGGGAAACAATTACTCTTCCCGGGATCAATATATTCTGAAATCTTTATCAGACTAAGAGGCAACCTCTCCTTTAATAATCTCGATAATCTTCTCGTTATTAATAATAATCATACCATGTTTATCACTCGTGATACCCGGTTCCAACTTATAAGTATATGTCGGCAATTTACCTTTCATCACGGTCGGGAGATACTCGAACGTCACGTTATCACAACGTTTTCCGAGTTCTTGTCCCACTTCGATAATGTGGGTAGAAACCATAAACGCACAATTCTTCCTCTCGGCAATCGCCTCCGTAACAGCCAATGTAGCGTCAAAAGCATCTTTCACATTCGTACCTTTGAACAACTCATCGAAAATTACAATCAAACGTTTGTCACGACTCACCTCGATAGCTACCTTTTTCACACGAAGAACTTCGGCATAGAAGTGACTGTACCCCAAATTAATATTATCCGGTACGTTAATCGACGTGTACATACCATCTTGAATCCGGAACCGCATGGAAGTTGCTGCCACAGGGAATCCCATGTGAGCCAAGTAGACTGCGATACCGAATGACTTCATTAACGTAGACTTTCCGGCCATGTTAGCCCCTGTCAAGAAAAACACATTCTTCGTGGCTGTCACCTCTAAATCATTCGAGATCGCCCCATCAATACGAGGGTGATGCAATCCTTTCACCGCAACCAGAATCTCCCCGTCATCAGCCGCCTCTGCAAAGCAGAACTTCTTCTCCCGAGCCACGCTACCTACTACCACATTCACGTCAATCTCCTGTAACAACTCAATAACTTCTTTGAAGTTCTTGTGACAGATACACCGCAAATTCCGGTCAAAAAAGATCATATCCATCAACCCGGGATTTTCCCGACGAGAATTCTCCAATAACTTCGTCACCCGACTGTCACTCAATAAAGTTTTTCCGCGTTCTGCAATTTTTTGGAAAGGATTTCCGGCCACGTCACGTCCCAACTCGTCAAAATAAGTCCGAGCTTTCCTGAAAAATTCAATCGATGTTATAATACGCTCCCGGATAATCCCAAATTCCGGATCATGGCTGATATAAAACATAGCTTTTGCCCGCATAATTTGCAGCATATTCATAAAAGCACGTTTTCCACTAGCTCCGGCAATATATTGTTCCACGACATCAAACTCGTCCTTCCCGAAAGGAAAACCAAAATCATGGTTCTTAAAGTAACTGAATATGGCAGAGCGCTCGTTAATAGACTTTGCATCCGTTAACGGGTGCAGAAACATATCCTCCATCTTTCGCTCTCCCCCCCGAGTGATCGTCCCGACATACAAACTATAAACGGAATTATTCTTGTATTTCCCCAAAAGATTCAAATCATCTAGGGTCTGTTTATCTGTCTCAAAACTCATGCTTCTCCATTTTTAATGATTTCAATAATATGTTCATTATTCACAATCATCATACCATGACGATCGTCCGTGATACCGGGAGCCAGCGTATAAGTATAAACAGGCTTACTTCCTTCCATTTTAGTCGGTAAATAAACAAAATTAATATTATCACACCTTTCCTTCAACACCTCTCCCGCCTCTATAATATGAGTCGAAATAATAAACGTGCAATTCCGAATTCCGGCAAAAGCCTCCGTTACTGCAACTGTTGCATCGTAAGCATCTTTCACGTTCGTACCGCGGAACAACTCGTCAAACACCACGATCAAATGCTGGGTTTGTCTAACCTGTTGTGCCACCTTCTTCACCCGCAAAACTTCAGCATAGAAATGGCTATATCCCATGCTCAAGTTATCTGGCAGATTAATTGTTGTGAACATCCCGTTCTGAACAGAAAATTCCATTTCCTTCGCGGGAACAGGGAATCCCACGTGAGCCAAGAAAACCGTGATACCAAAACTTTTCATAAAAGTCGATTTCCCGGCCATGTTCGCTCCCGTCAGGAAAATCACGTTACTGTTCTCATCCACCGTGATTGTGTTACCGACAGGGTTCGTAAGGAAAGGATGGAACATCCCCTTCATTACCAATGTGTTTTTATCATTCGGATGAGCTTTCGCGAAAACAAAACCACGTTCTTTCGCCACGTTGGCCACGGCCATATAAACATCCAGCAAATAAACGTAATACAAAATCTTCATCAACTTATCCCGCTCCTCGAAACGTAACACCCGGTCGTACATAACCGCTTGTTCATAACTTAATTTCTTCTTTCCCTTCTCGGAGACATACCAAGACCACTTTTCGTTATCAAGTAATCCCCGCAAATTAGAGGTCAATTCGGCTATAGTCTTATTTTCGGCATCCGCTTTGGAATTCTTCAAAAAGGCATCCAATGTATTCAATAACTCTATACAACAAACAATCCCATTGTGGATTTGGGTATACTCTGTATCCGTTCCAACGAGATTCTTAAATTTTCGTCCTAACGTGTTATCTTGCGTCATCAATTGCGTACGTCTGTCCGTATTTCCCAGATAGAATTCCATCGTATCGAAAATCTCACCTCGGAACGGGAATTCTGCTTCAATATCACGATAATAACGAATCACGTCACTTCTCTCATTAATCTGGTCTGCATCCGACAGGGGATACAAAAACATCTCTTCAAGAATTTTCGCCCCCCCCCGCGTACGGGTCCGGTTGAAAATATCATAAACAGACTTTGTTCGATTATTCCCAAAAATAGCCAGGTCATCCAAGGTCTGTTTGTCTATTTTAAAGCTCATCCTATATGAATTAAAAATTGAAATTGAAAATTAAAAATGTATTTCCTTATAAATATACATATTCTAATTTCCTTAACTCTCTAAATTATAGAATCTTTTTTCATACTTTTATTTATGATCGGGAGATACTGGATCACCCGATCATAAATCCTGTATCTTTATCTTCCTTTTCTACGAATCCATAAGAAAATACCTGTTCCCGCCAGTAATAGAGGCAATATGATCATGAATGACCATTTAATCACCTTGCTTCCGGTTTTCTCCACATACACTTTATCATCCGGAAGCGCAGGACGTCTCACGTCAATAGGCACTTCGTTATTCGACATCCAGAAGAAGCTTCCGGTAATCAACGAGAAGTTCGAAGCCCGGGCTGTTGGAACTCTTCGTCCAAATTCTCCGTTACTGATACAATCCGCATCACCGGTCAAAACAATCTTCTGTTCTTTATCACCCACTTTTCTAGATAACGCAACCACGGTATTGTAAATTTTCTCCACCTCACCAATAACCGGATTCAAACGTACCGTATCATCAATAAAATCCGTCGTTTCCAATTCATTCCAAACACCAACCGTGTCAGTTGTAAACATATTCGTCACCGTATACCCCTTATCAGCGATTTGTTCTAACCCGGCAGTGCTGGGTGTCGTGATAACCATACGACGCCTACGCATTGTACCAAAATCATAAGCAATACTATCAGCTTCCTTCGTCGGGTAGGAAAGGATTACATCAGCCTGCAGGTTTGTATCACTCTTAACCAGCACACCTGTCGTCATCTCGTAACCAAACTTGGCAAACAATTTGTTCATCACATCTCTACGTTTCGGCTCTCCCAAGATAAACAAATTACCTCCCCGATCAATATATTGTTGTAAGTTAGCTTCCTGCTCCGGAGTAAACCACTCACGCATATCAGAAATCACGATAATATTAATATCCTCTGGCACTTGCTGATCCATCAAAACTCTTGCAACATCAAATCCTTGATTTTCCAAAGCATAACGGAAACCCTTATCATTAGCAAATGCGCTATAATCACGGTCTTTACCACCTGAATAACTACGTTCTCCGTGTCCCTCTACAAATCCGACTTTCGGAAGATCCATCACCATCCGTTTGAAAGCAGCAGAAATCTCTTTCTCACTCGGGAAACGTTGCATATCATTATATATTCTCAACCATGCTTTTTCGCCATTGTCACGAACAATTTGACGCACGAACGTATTATTTTCTCCCGACAAATCTATAATTTTCCGAATCTCTTCCGGAGCCATAAACTTGTTGGAATCCAAACCGTAAATCTTACAAACCTCAACCATCTTCTCGCGAAGTGTTGCATTCGGGAATCTCCTATCCAGCATGGGGTTTGCCGTGGTATCATAATAATACACGTATTTCAACTTCATGTCCGGTTTGAAACGTAAATATTGTTCGAAACGTTCCATATCCGGTTTCAAGAAATAAGGAGCTGCATACCAAGATGCACCCGGATCAAGAGCATTAATATAAGTAGTTATTGTCATACCGCCATCCAACTTCGCCACGATTTCCTGACTATTCGGAGTCAACGTATTCATTTTCGTTGACGTTGCATCGTGATAAAGCTTCATCTGCGGAAGTGCAGACAAATAACCCAAGAAACAAGCCAAGAAAATAACACCGATATTTCTCCCTAAAGTGATCACGAAACGAATTTTCTGACGAACCGAATTCAAACGAATAATCGTTAACGCCAAGAAAAGACAAACCACGATAATAAAGTAAAGGACATCCTCACTACAAATCAAACCGGCAATAAACTTCCCGCTTCGACCGGGCATAGACAACCAATAAGTCACATCCCGGATGAAATCATAATCCTGCCACCATCCGCCAATCATACTCAACACCATCAACACGGCAAACGTACCAATAGCTGCCACGATCTGGTAAGAAGTCAAACTGGACATGAAAATACCGATAGCCGCATAAGCACAGATTAACAGGTATAATCCCAACAATCCGGTTAAAACCATAGACAATTCAAAGTCCTTAACAATAGCCCAGCTACAAAGAGTGATCAAAAATAAGATACCGATCATGATAAGACCGTAAATCATCATGGAGAAGAATTTTCCCACGATAATCTGGGTATTCGTAATCGGAGAAGAATACAGCAAACGGATAGATCCGCTACTCAATTCCTTACTTACCAAACTCATGGTTAACAATGGGATATAGAAATACAGGTAACTCTGCATCGTGGTGAAAACACCTCCCCATCTATTGGCAAAAATACTGATCGTAGCACCTTGGATATTGTACCCCATTTCTTGGGAACTCACAAGCTGTGCCACCTGATCGGCAAAAAGCATTCCTGATTGAACTCCAAATACGACTAAAATTAGCCACGCCACAGGAGAATAGAATAACATCTGTAATTCCGTCCTCGCTATATTATATATCATTTTAAACATAACCCGATTTTTTAATGTGCTTTCTTAGATAATTCTGCGAATATATTATCGAGGGAACTCTTCTCCACCCGAACCTCAGACAAACGCCAATTGTTAGTAGCGCTTAATTTCACGATCTGATCAATAACCTCCTGTGCCTCCGTGAAACGAATTCGGAAATTCCGGTTTCCTAACTCTTCCACACCAAGAACCCCCTCTATCTTCGCCAACTCATCGGTAACGGGAGGATCTATCATTGAAACATAAAGAGAATTCGGGATAATATAATTGTCAAATTCATCTACCGTTCCCATAAACACCAGCTTACCTTCCTCGATCATCAGAATATGATCACAAACAGCTTGTACTTCCGTCAAAATATGGGTAGAAAGAATCACGGTACGCTCCTTGGCAATATCACGGATCAAATGACGGATTTCCATAATCTGGTTCGGGTCCAACCCGTTTGTCGGCTCGTCAAAGATAACCAAATCAGGTTTATGAACGATAGCTTGGGCAATACCAACCCGTTGTTGATAACCACCGGATAGGTTCTTGATCAAACGTTTACGGAAATGAGTAATACCACATTTTGCCAGTACCTCATCCACTGCCGGGATAATATCCTTATCAGCCACCCAACGTAACCTTGCACAGTGCATCAAATACTCTTCCACTGTCAAATCGCCATACAAAGGTGGTTTCTGCGGTAAAAAACCGATGTGGCGTTTTGCGTCAACCGGTTTCTTACGGGCATCAATACCCTTTATAAAAACCTGTCCTTCGGTTTGTTTAATAACTCCACTAATAATATTCATCGTGGTTGACTTTCCGGCCCCGTTAGACCCTAGCAACCCATAGATCCCCCTCCGGGGAATCTCGAAACTAATGTCTCTTACGGCCCATTGGATGCTGTAACGATGTGACAAATGTTCGACTTTTACAATTGGCTCTTCCATAAACTTGTTATTAAAATTAATATTGTCTACAATAACACGTATAAACTTTATAAAAAGACGTTCCAAAAACAATTTAGTGTTATTCAAAAACCAACTTTATGAAATTTTTAAGATATTCAAATTCATTAACAAGTTGTTTTACATTAAATTACATCAATCACCATTTCGTATTTTCAGAAGAAAATAACATTTTCAACTTTTACATTATCACTCCCAAAATAAATACACACCAAAAAATTAGGAACATTTTTTATATTCTGTTTTGTCAAAAATACTAAAATACAAATTGGAGCAATATTAAAAATATGACTTTAACTTTTTATTAATAACAACATTAAGAATCTTTTCACACATCGGAAATCATGTGGATAAAAAAACACCTCCCTTGTTGCAGTTTCAAGAGGAATCCCCTAACTTGCATCCCGGATTTTGAGTGAACATTAGGAATCAAACGGAAAAGATGAAAAAAACAAAATGGATTTGGATATGGGCAGCCATAGGACTCGTATTAGGTATTATCATTTTTTGGCCTAGTAACAGAGGAAACAAAGAAGCGATATTAGAGGCCAACGCGGTAGAAGAAGTTGTTGACACGACCGAACAACAACAGATTCATTATAAATACGGTATTCCTGATGAAAATTTTATTATAGAAGAGGGTACCGTGAGAAAGAATGAAAATCTTTCTCTCATCCTTTCCAAGTACAAGGTATCACCAGCCAAGATCCATGAAATCTCCCAACGCTGTAAAGATGTCTTTGACGTACGAAGCATTAGACGAGGTCAAAATTACACTCTTTTTTTGGCACAAGACAGTCTCCGTACTCCGGAATTTTTCATTTACGAGAAAAACGCTTTAGAATACGTTGTTATAGACTTTAAAGAAACTGCAGATGTTTACGTGGGGAAAAAAGACATTGTCACCAAAGAGAAAATAGCCAACATCATCATAAATTCCAATCTATGGAATGCCATGGTCGATGCCCAAACAGACCCTATGCTAGCTGTCACCCTATCTGATATATACGCGTGGAGCATCGACTTCTACGGCATTGCCAAAGGCGATTCCGTACGGGTCCTTTACGAACAATCATACGTGGAAGACAAACCCTTGCAAAACTTTAACGTGAAAGCTGCTATTTTCACTAATGCCGGTAAAGACTTCTATGCCATTCCTTTTGAACAAAACGAAAAACTATCCTATTTTGATGAAGAAGGAAACAGCCTTCAAAAAACCTTTTTAAAGGCTCCGCTAAAATACTCTCGTATTTCTTCGGGATTCTCTAATAACCGATTTCATCCGGTACTGAAAAGATACAGGGCACATCATGGTGTAGACTATGCAGCCCCGATAGGCACGGAGGTACACACCATCGGGGACGGAGTCATCGTGAAAAAAGCCTATCAAGCCAATGGTGGTGGAAATTACGTAACAATCAAACACAACAGCGTATACACCACAACCTATATGCACCTTTCTAAATTTGCCAAAGGCATTCAACCGGGCAAACGGGTAAAACAAGGTGATGTTATCGGTTATGTCGGTAGTACAGGATTGGCAACGGGTCCCCATTTAGATTTCCGGGTATACAAAAATGGAACCCCTATCAACCCGTTAAAAATGAGTTCACCTCCAAAGGAACCGATCTCACCGGAAAACATGCCTCGTTTCATTCAAACGAGAGACTCGCTCGTGAATATCTTAAAAAACAATCCTAAAATGCTAACCGATGAGCAAGAATCATCCAATCAGAAATCATAAATCAAGAAATTAGTCCAGTTTTTCCCCTGTTACCTTATAATACCGCCATTTTCCGGCCTGTTGTCCGTTCTTGTAACGTCCTTCACAGAACAAATGTCCGGTATTATAATAAAATTTTACCGTACCATGTCGTACTCCCTTCCGATACGCGATCTCCGTACGGAGCGTACCGTCCGGGAAAAACTCTTTATATCCCGCAATCAATCCGTTCTTATAGGTCACCTGAGCCAACAAATCCCCGTTCTCATAGAAGAATGGAGCAACCCCATCAATCTTCCCATTGCCATACGGGAATTGTCCGAGCAACTTTCCCTCAACATCAAACACACACCACACGCCATCCGGCTCCCCATTTTTTAACGCTCCCTTGAAGATAGCCTGTTCCGACTTATACTCGTAATACTCCTGATCACTCACCGCAACGCTATCGGGAATCACGGGATAATAAAAACCTGCTTCGATCTTGTTTATCTGGTTCTCAAACTGGCGATTCAACTCCCGCCTCTTGTACTCCTCGGGAGCTTTATCATTATAATTCGCTATAATCTGAGTCTTAAAAACTCCTCCTTCTTTAGATAACGAGAAACCTATCGTTTCAAAACTCAGAAATGCCCCTTTGTTCTTCTCCAAACTTCCCTGAGAACCCGCCTTAAAAGAATCATATAAATATTCGTACGTATTAGGTGTCTGCACGTAACCAAACACGTTCTTCCTACTTCCCAACAATTCTTTCAAACGCATATACTTCTCGTTATACTCCAACGTGCTTCCCAGTACATATTCTTTAATCATCTCGGCCAACGTGGCCGGAGAATTACTAAAAACGACATAATCACCCAAAAACGTATAATAAGGGCGTTCAAATCGTTCGAACATTCCCCCGAAAAAAAGCTGGAAAAAACCTTTTAACCTAAAATAATGAATCGTATGTCCGTTAAACTCCATCACTCTTTCCCGGATAGGAGTCCTCCATTGAACCTGTTCAGCCAGATAAGCCATTTGATCCTTAGCCAGATGAATATCCTTAGCCCGTATCGCCAGTACGATATGATCCGCCTCCTGATTATTCTCCAAACGGGATTTGATAATTGCCACCTCGCCTCCAATCCAAGATGTAAACACTTCCAGCACATCTATATTCAGAAATTTATTCAACCGATCCAACGATTTCTTCATTTCCGTATAAGATTGCAGACTATTTACCTTATAATTTTCCAACAATAAACTTTCCGCCTCTTCAAAAGAAGGAAAACAAAAAGAAACATAAGCTGCCGTATTTTCACCCGCGATCGTCTCAAGATTAGAAGAACCCCCTTCCAGAAAACTAACCACATCCAACAAAGAATATTTATTTGGATCAGGCCTCGTTTCCCCTACAAAACGAAGAGATTTATCATTCAATTGCATCATCAAACGAGTATTCTTCAACAACGAAAACTCTTTCCCTACCGCTGATTCCTCCATAATCGAAGTGATCCACTTTCCCAACTGGCGATGATCAAGATCAAGCATTACATCTCCCGAAGCCACCACCTCCTGTATCTCCTTGCTTGTTTTACACCGGGCCAGAGAACGGGCAACCAAAGCGTGAGACAACGAACCTATCAGCAGATTATCCTTAATCGTGAAGAAAAAACACCAGTCAGCCCAATGGACCTCCCGAATCTCCCCGTTCGGATCCTTGATAGTCTTTATTCTTATTTCGTCATCCTGCACCAATTTCAGCAGTAACGTTTCAAACACCTGAATCACGTTCAATTTCCCCAAATCACAAACGTATAAGAAATCGTATTTATTCAACCCCACCTGATGACAGGAAATAGTTACCGGACGATCAGTTAATATCTTTTTCAATTTAGGATAGGCATTCGCCAAAGAATCCACGTATTGTAAATTTGAATGATACTCTTCGAAATAGGGGTAATTTTTCAACGATTTCCAGATAAAATTCCGGTGTAACTGTTCATGCACTCTATTCACGGATACAATATTCACCTTAAAGACCGCATCCACGGGTACAGCTTGCAAAGTATCAAACTTCTCTGCCTTTCGGAAAATCCCAAACCACACCACCAACCCGACCATCATGAATAAACCCAAAATAACGATTATCTTTTTTTTCGTACTTTTCTTCATACATTATAGCCATCAAGTTCGTATTTTTTCCATTAGAGCCCCTACAAAAGCCAAAAATCACACGCCAAAAATCAACAAGGTTTTAACGTATCTGCATTGATTTCAACATTACAATATTAAGAATTTTAGTTGGGAAATCGTATCTTTGCCCTTGATATATAATGCAAAATTATGGCTTCATACTGGCAAATATTTATCTCGTTTTTCAAGATCGGTTCTTTCACGCTGGGAGGTGGTTACGCGATGATACCACTCATCCAGCAGGAAGTAGTGGATAAAAAAGGCTGGCTAAAAGAGAGCGAATTCGTAGAGATGATGGCAATAGCCCAATCCGCTCCCGGACCAATCGCCTTGAACACGGCCATTTTCGTGGGCTACAAAGCACGAGGAGTCAAAGGAGTTATTTTTTCCAGCCTTGGGACTATCCTTCCCTCCTTCATCGTGATACTGCTGATCGCTATTATTTTCACGGATTTCAAAAACAATCCCGGAGTAGAACGAGTATTCAAAGGCATTCGCCCGGCAGTAGTGGCCCTCATTGCCGCCCCTTTATACAAAATGGGTAAGTCAGCAGGAGTCTCCCGCAAAACCATAATTTTCCCCGTCATTGCTGCCCTCCTCGTCTGGCAACTCAATCTCTCCCCGATCTACATCATCATTGCCGCCATTCTCGGTGGCCTCCTCTACGGAAAAATCACCCACAAATTTTAATTTTCAATTAATATGTCAGAACTTGATCTCTATATCAGCCTCTTTATCACCTTTTTCAAAATCGGCTTATTCGGTTTCGGGGGTGGTTACGCCATGCTTTCATTGATACAACACGACGTAGTGGAAACCCATAACTGGATCAGCGTGGCCGACTTCACGGATATCGTGGCGATCTCGCAAAGTACACCCGGTCCCATCGCCTTTAACACCGCCACTTACATCGGTTACACGGCAACAGGCAGCATCTGGGGATCGGCCATCTGCACGATCGCTGTCAGCCTTCCCTCCCTGATCATCATGATCACGATCTCCAAATTTTTCTTCATGTTCCGGGATAACAAATACGTAGAAATGGCCATGCAAGGCTTAAAAATTACAGTTTTAGGACTTATCGGAGCCGCAGCATTACTCTTGATGAACAAGCAAAACTTCGTGGATTACAAAAGCTATATCATCTTCGCTATAGCCTTCATTGCCACGTTCAAATTCAAAATGGACCCGATTCTGATGATCATTGCGGCAGGAATAGCCGGGTATCTTCTTTATTAGATTACCCGCTTACAGCAATAACTACAATACAAATTGAACCTGCAATTCTGTAAATTATAGGCGGGAATCCAAACAAAAAAACCGCCAATCGGCGGTTTTATATTTTAGAGCAGAGCATTGATTTTAGAAACCAAAGTCGTCTTAGGTACTGCACCTACTTGTTTGTCAGCAACCTCACCATTCTTAAAGAAAAGAATCGTCGGGATGTTACGAATACCATACTTAGCGGCAGCAGAACTTTCATCTACGTTCACTTTAGCAACCACCAACTTGCCTTCGAACTCTTTAGAGATCTCTTCCACGATGGGTAACATCATTTTACATGGTCCACACCATTCTGCCCAGAAATCTACAAGAACAGGAACTTCTGCTTTTAGCACAACTTCCTCAAAATTTGAATCATTAACTGCAATAGCCATACTTCTATCTTTAAAGTTTATAATAACATTCATGCTAAAAGCGTTGGATTAAGTTCCGCCATGATCCAACGCTTCAACGTGGCGAAATTAATTAATTTTCATTTTAATAGCATCATTATTTTCAAAATATTCATATAATTCTCTCGAACGCCCTATCTTACAGGTTCTTGAAAACATCTTTACTCGGTGTCCCGTTCCATCATACAAAATAAAGTTCAACGGTAAATCCCCTTTCTCGTTTACAAACTGATTATGTAACTCTAGCACAAGTTCATGCGTCAATTTTTCTACATCCACCTGCAACGTGATCGATCGAATCAAGTTTTCACTGATAACACTCAACAAATCCATGCTCTGCACGTTAAAAGTCAGCTCACCGGCTCCTCCCCACTTCTTTTCCTGTACTCTACCCTTGATATAAATTGATGTCTCCAGAATAAAATAATTCCGGAACTTGATATAGTCCTCCCCAAAGAAAGGTAATTCGTAAGAACCAGTGAAATCCTCAATCGTCAAAATGCCAAAATCGTTCCCTTTCTTTGTCTTTCCCTCCCGCATGGCAACGATGATACCCGCAATCGTCACGTCTCGATCTTTATAAGAACTCAAATCACTGCTCAGACTCTCCAAAGGAGTACAAATTGCCTTGATCTCTAACTTATACGAATCCAACGGATGAGAAGTTAGGTATATGCCGATCAATTCTTTCTCTTTACGCGCTTTCTCTATATCCGTCCAAGGTTCACACAAAGGAATAGTAGGCTTCTTCACGTCATATTCATCCATTCCTCCAAACAGCGTTGCCTGCATCATCAAACTATCCTGCTGTTTTTTCTGCCCGTAATTCACCAGATTTTCGAGAAATGTCGTATGACCATCTGGCATATGGAAATACTGCGACCGATCCAACCCGAAACTATCCAAACCTCCCGCGGTAATCAAATTTTCCAACGTCTTTTTGTTCACCGTCTTGTAATCCAAACGCTCGAAAAAATCGAAAAGATCCTTATAAACCCCGTTAGCATTCCGCTCCCGGATAATTGAATGCACGGCAGCCTCGCCAACACCCTTGATCCCGGCCATACCGAAACGAATATTCCCCTTGTGGTTCACCGTGAAATCATCATCCGACTCGTTCACATCAGGAGCCAGCACCTTCAATCCCATCCTCTTACACTCATCCATAAAGACAGTTACCTTCTCAATCTGTGACAGATTACAACTCAAGTTAGCCGCCATAAATTCGGCCGGATAATGAGCTTTCAGGAATCCCGTCTGGTAAGCGATATAAGCGTAGCAAACCGAATGCGATTTATTGAAGGCATACGAAGCGAACGCCTCCCAATCCCCCCAAATCTTATCAACCAACGGGTTGACCTCCTTACCCATTTTCTTGCATCCACTCACAAACTCCTCGTTTTTATTACAGCCCTCGATAAATTGAGTCTTCAACTGATTCATCGTATCAATCTGCTTTTTACCCATCGCCTTACGAAGAGTATCCGACATACCCCGGGTAAAATTTCCCAAAGCGCGGGACTGCAACATCACCTGCTCCTGATAAACTGTGATACCATATGTATCCTTCAAGTAAGGCTCCATCATCGGGTGATCATACTCGATAGGAGCTTCCCCGTGTTTACGCTTGATAAAATCCGGAATATACTCCATAGGTCCGGGACGATACAAAGCATTCATGGCCACCAAATCCTCGAAACGGTTCGGTTTCAACGCTCTCAAATGCTTTTTCATTCCCGGCGACTCAAACTGGAACAGGCCGGTAGTATCCCCTCTTGAAAATAATTCGAATGTTTCTTTATCCTCCAACGAAACCGCATCTATATCCAACGTCTCGTGGCGGGATTTTTTTATATTATCCAAACAAGTTTTTATAATCGAAAGCGTCCTTAATCCCAAAAAGTCCATCTTGATCAACCCGATCGGCTCCACGAAGTGGCCATCATACTGGGTTGTCATCAAACTTTCCCCCTCCGTCGGCATAATCGGGATATGTTCCGTCAGCGGGTCACGACTGATCAAGATACCACAAGCGTGTACCCCCGTCTGCCGCACGGAACCTTCCAAAATCTCGGCCAGATGAAGCGTCTTCGCTACCAGCGGGTTCGAGGACTCCCGTTCCTTCTCCAGATCAGGATTCTCCTTATAAGCCTTCTTCAACGTAATTTTCGGGGTTTCCGGAACCATTTTGGCCAACCGGTTTGCCTCCGACAAATCCAACTTCAGCACCCGCGCCACGTCCTTAATCGCCATCTTGGCAGCCATACTACCGAAAGTCACGATATGGGCCACTTTATCCGCCCCATATTTTTGAGTAACCCATTCCAACACTCGTTGACGCCCATCATCATCAAAATCCACATCAATATCAGGCAACGAGATACGGTCAGGATTCAAAAAACGTTCGAATAGCAAATCATATTTAACCGGATCTATATTCGTGATACCCAAACAATAGGCCACGGCACTTCCCGCCGCAGAACCACGTCCCGGACCCACGATAACCCCCATATCACGAGCCGCCCGAATAAAGTCCTGCACGATCAGAAAGTATCCCGGGAAACCCATCGTCTTCATGATATGCAACTCGAAAATCAGACGCTCCATGATATCCGGCGGGATATTCTCTCCATAACGTCGCACGGCCCCCTTCATTGCCAACTCCTTCAAATAATCCGCCTCCAGCTTGATACGGTAAAGTCGATCATATCCTCCCAACTTCTTCACTTTCTTCTGGGCATCTTCCTCACTCATAACGACCTCACCCTTCTCGTTACGGGTAAACTCGTTAAACAAATCCTCTTCCGTATATTTCTTCCGGTACTCTTCCTCCGTACCAATCTCCGGCGGAATCGGGAAAACCGGCATCAACGGGTCGGAATCCAGTTTATAATCTTCAACTTTATCTACAATCTCCTGTGTATTCTCTATTACCTGAGGAATATCTTTAAACAATTCCTCCATCTCGGCAGTAGTCTTGAACCACTCCTGCCGCGTGTAACGCATCCGGTTAGGGTCATCCAAATCCTTACGAGTATTCAGACAAATCAACAGGTCATGTGCCTCGGCATCCTCCGCATTCAAAAAATGCACGTCGTTCGTGGCAATCACCTTGATCCCCAACTTCTCGCCCATTCGTAGAATCTCCGCGTTACATTTCACTTGATTATCGTAAACCTCCGCTCTCTCCTTCGCCGCTTCTGCCGGGTGCCTCATCACCTCCAAGTAATAATCCTCCCCCACCAAATTCTTGTACCACAAGGCTGCCGCCTCGGCCCCCTCAATATCCCCGGCCATAATTTTTTGGCAAATCTCACCTCCTAAACAAGCCGATGAAATAATTAACCCCTCGTGATACTTTTCCAACAACGCCTTATCAATACGCGGACGATAATAATACCCGTCCACGAACGCCGTCGAGCAAAGCTTGATCAGGTTCAAATACCCTTTCAGATTCTTGGCCAAGATTATCAAATGCTCCCCAGAACGATCCACCGGTTTCTCTTTATTATATAAAGACACCCTTGCCACGTAGGCTTCCACTCCCAAAATAGGTTTTATCCCCTTTTTGCGACAAGTATCATAAAACAACTTTATCCCGAACATATTCCCGTGATCCGTCAGCGAGATTGCCTTCATCCCGTCGGCGATTGCCTTTTCCACCAATCCGGACACACTCGCCGCTCCGTCAAGAATAGAATACTGAGAATGTACATGAAAATGCGTAAATGCCATATATACACTTAATTAAATATTAACACACCCTTAAAAGGCATTCCACAAATTTAGCCAAAAATCCCCACACTACCACCCCGTATATTACAAACAATTCTAAAAAGCGGTATATTTCCCATTAAACCGGAAACCGACACCCAACATCAAAAAGTTAGGTTCATTGAAATTTTGAAGACGATACCCCACATGCAAAAACACCGCACGGGACAAGGCTATTTTCAATGTCAGCAGCTGATAAAACATATTTAGATCATTCTTTCCGATCACATTCGCCCCGATCCCGACCCCCACGACAAAAAAAGGCATCACGTACTCTGCTCGCCCGGAAAGCCCCAAGGCAAATTGATCACCCAAAGGAGGGCGAACAATATCCGACTTATCCACCTTCCCGTATACATCTCCATCCGTGTATAAATTGGCTCCCCCGTCAAATGTCCCATCCAAAGACACACCCAACCGAAATTTGTAATTCAAATTATACATCGGGGTAAAATTAAATCCGAACACGGGGTAAGCCTCCGGAGAAGGGGAAAAACCATCGGAAGTCTTCACCAACCGATCATGCCACGAGCCAAAGAAAACAAAATCATACGTGAAATGCCGCCGAAAAGGTTGTATCGCCAAAGCAACTCTCCTCTCCAATGACTTCAAATCATTTTCCCGATAAAAATTACATTCCAACCCGATATTTCCCCCGATCGTATTCAACCCTGCATTAGGAATCTTCGTATTCCCGTTGGAAAAATGCGATAACGTCAATCCCGAAAGCAGGCTAACCCTTGGGGACAACCTCCAGCGTAAATAAAAATTAGCATTAATATAAGCATTCACCTTTGAACCGATCATCGTATTATACGAATTATAATATGGGTCATAAGGCTTCCACCCCGCGGACAAACCAAAATTCCACTCGTAATGCAAAGACAACCAAGAAGCCAAACGAGAGATTCGAGCCCCTTGAAACAAATAAAACGCAACCGGGTTTCCTAATTGCCGAGATTCCCCGAAATTATAAAACCCGAGTCCTACCCCTTGGTAAACATCTCCATAAATACGCTCATCAAAGCTCCCCGGACGATAACGGAACAAATACTTTAAATGAGCGGAAAAAGCCCCCCGGATAATTCTCCCCTCTGCATTTGCGCCTTTCAAAAAAGAACTTGTCGGGAAAACATACTCCGGCCGTCCCTCTACCCGCAATCCATGCACAAATTTACGCGATGACACATCCACCAAACTATCGTTCTCCTGCCCTGTCACACGCGACACTCCCCCGACGACTATTATCCCCAGAAAAACGACTATTCCCAAAATTCTTTTTATTCCATCCATACAAGCTCCATCCATAAAACAATTCAATTAACCACTCTTAGCCCTTCCTCTCAACAATTCCGGTTCTGGCAAAGAAACCCGGGTAAAACTCACGATAGCGGCTAGCGTGGCAAACCCTCCCGCAAAATACAAAGAAGCATACGTCCCGTCTGCCGGAAAAACAACAAACATCAAAGCCACCAATGAAGCCCCCGTAGTCTGGCCGGTCAATCGGGCCATACCCAGCATTCCGCTAGCCCCACCACTCCTATTCTGTGGCGCAGAAGAAATTAATATACTATTATTCGGTGTCTGGAATAAACCGAACCCAAATCCACACATCGCCATAAACAAAGCAATTCCCACGTTGGAAACCTGATCCGCGAAGACAGCCAATAAAAATAACCCAGCAGAAAATATCGACAATCCCACCCCTCCTAACAACCCCGCGTGGACTCGCTCTATCAACCTTCCGGCCAAAGGAGCCGCGATCATCGTTGCCAATGGCCAAGGGGTCAGCAACACTCCCGTTGCCACCTCATCCAGCCCCAACGTGTGCTGCAAAAAGAAAGGTAAAGAAACCATAGCCAACATCTGCGCCACGAAAGAACACACGGACGTCCCGACAGACAACGAAAAAATCGGGATCTTCAATAAATCAACAGGTAGTAGAGGGTACTCCTGCGACAACTGACGACGCACGAAAAAGTAACCGACCAACAGCATTATTCCAATCCCCGGGAGCAGCACGAACAAACTCATCTCGTGAGTGAATCCCTCGATCGAGAAAATCAACAACCCGAACGTAAATGCATTCATCAACCCACTTATCCAATCAAACTTCCGTCCACTTCTTTTTACCGGATTCACGGGCAAAAAACGGATAGATAAAATCAAAGCCACAATAACAATGGGAACATTTATCGCAAACAACCACTGCCAAGAAGCGACAGACAAAATCCCCGCCGCAATCGTCGGTCCTCCCGCCGCCGAAACGGCAACCACCAACGCATTAATACCCAATCCCCGCCCCAAATGTCGTTTGGGATAAATAATCCGAATCAAAGAAGTATTCACGCTTGCCAAAGCCGCCGCACCAAAACCCTGAAACACACGGGCAACAGTCAACGTCAGCAAAGAATTGGAAAGCGCACAAGCCAATGAAGTCACGCTAAATATCAACAACCCACCGATATACACCCGTCGATAACCTAAAATATCTCCCAAAGAAGACAAGGACAACAAGGAAACCACAATAGCCAACTGGTAAGCGTTTACAATCCAAATAGACATAGAAGGCGTTGCCTGCAAATCTCCCGCAATAGACGGTAGCGCCACGTTAGCAATCGTGCCGTCCAACACGGAAACCGTAATTCCCATGGCAATGGCAAGAATCGCCCAATATCGTTTCGGGATAGGCAACCCGTCCCACTCTACCTCTTTTGCGCTCATTTTCCCAGTTCAATTTTATCGTACAAAAATAAAAAATATAAGGTTCACACTTCATCTGCCACATGAAAAATTTAAAAGTCTCTTTATCGGTTGTCTGTCGGTATTTAAATGGTAAACAAACAGATAACATTGAACATTTCATTACCACATCATGACAAATAGCGGATCACTACCATGTAAAACGCTATTAAAACGCTATTAAAACCCTATTAAAACGCTATATAGAATAGCGTTCTAATAGAATTTTAATAGGATATTATAAATATTTTATTCGGAAGTAATCCTGAAGTGATACCGAAATATTCCTTTATACGTTACAAACAAGGCACTAACAATGCTTTATTCAGGGTTAATCCTCCCTTGTACAACCACAAAAACATGTAAAAAGAGTGTCCGACATCATAGCCAAACACTCTTTTACTTTCACCGTATGACCGGTATTATTTTTTCTTTGCCGCTTTATTCGGGAAAGCAGGGATAGACGGAATCTCCTTTTTCTCGGTTTTTAGTTTTTCCAATATGACTTGAATAGCCTTATTCAACTGCTGATCTTCGCCATTATATTCAAGATAAGGATCATTTTCAATATCAATATGAGGAGTGACGCCTGTACCCTCGATAATAAACTCACTACCGTCTGCCGCAAACGGTGCGTATGACGGAGTCACGATAGAACCACCGTCAACCACCCGGATCGAACCGCTATATCCCACGACACCACCCCAAGTGCGACGACCGATAATCGTTCCCAGATGATTATACTTGAATCGATACGGGAAAAGGTCTCCATCGGAGGCGGAATACTCGTTCACCAACAATACCTTCGGTCCCAAGAACGTTCCAACCGGATTTACCGACCCGACAGTTTGATTTGTATGCATCGTGTAGAAAGTCGGTGTACGCATCAAACGCTCGGTAATCATCGGGGATACATTTCCACCGCCATTTCCCCGATCATCAATGATCAAGGCCTTCTTATTCAACTGTGGGTAATAATGTTTCACAAACTCATTCAAACCGTCAACACCCATATCCGGGATATGAATATAACCGACCTCCCCATTCGTAGCCTCGTTTACTTTACGAATATTATTCTGTACCCAATTATAATAATACAATTTTGATTCGTCAGCTAACGGAACAACCAACACATTACGGGCACCCTTCTCAACCGGGGTTGTATTCACAGTCAATTCAACCGTCTTGCCTGCCATATCGATCAACTCGGAGAACAGGTTATTCACCTCTTTCAACGATTTTCCGTTAATAGCCAGAATATAGTCACCCGCTTTCACCTCTACGCCCGGCATGGTCAAAGGCGAGCGGGTAGAAGCATCCCAATTAGCCCCCTCGATAACCTCGGTCACTTTAAAATAACCGGATTTATCTTTCACGAACTTAGCTCCCAGCAAACCCATGTCTATCCTTTCGGGCATCGGAACCCGCCCGTTAATGGAATAGGCATGCCCGACACTTAATTCCGCGATCATCTCCCCGATAATATAAGTCAAGTCCGTACGATGATTCACGTAAGGTACCAGCACTTTATATTTCTCGTACACGTGATCCCAGTCCACGCCATGCATATTCTTGGCATAGAAGAAATCACGCATCTGCCGCCAACTTTCGTTATATATCTGCATCCATTCTTGATGGTAGTCTATCACCCGTTTCACGTCTTTCGTGGAAACGGGAGAGGTTACACTAGCCGAAAGTACCGGAAGATCCTCCACTTGGAACGCGGAACCCGAAGAAACAATAGCCTTTTTATAACCGGGAGAAAACCCGATATTACCTCCCGTATCGGTCTCTTTCTTCCCATTCAAATCATATATCAACGTGCGACCGCCCCGGTTATAATATACCCGATTCCCCAGCATGTGCACGTTGCCATAATAATTCGATGCCAATACCGGCAACTCGACTAAACGACTTTCCAAATTCGTGAAATCATACACGATACTCTTATCTTCGCTCTCATTCTTCTTATCCTTCTCTTTCACGGCAGTCTCCATCCGGACAACATCGTTTTTCGGGGCGAACAATACAGGGGCATCCTTTGCCAAAGGCAGGATGTACACCTTGTTCATATCATTATACACGTGATTCCATTCCGTCCGCCCATACGTCGGGGAGAACGTGCGGGCAGAAACAAACACGAGGTATTTTCCGTCCTCGCTGAAATTCGGCGAACTAGAACCGAACCACCCGTCGGTAACTTGATATTTTTCGCCACTTTCAACATGATACACGATAATGTTATCCATCGTCGTTTCCGGACGAACATAAGTGATGTACCTGCTATCGGGCGACCAGTTATAGGAAGTCATGGAACGGATTCCCGATTTTTCCACAATCTTCCGGTTTCCGCTCTCCACGTCGGATATATTCAACGTGTTTCCCTTTTCGCTCCAAAGAATTTTCTTGGAATCCGGGGACCATTTATAATTGAAGATATAACTTTTCAAATTTTTGATCAGTTTCCGCTCTTTTCCCGTCAGCACGTCCCGAAGATAAATATTGAACTCCCCGTCCTTATCGGAAACATAACTGATGTATTTCCCGTCCGGGGACCAACCAACCTGCATATCATTAGCATCGGAAGAATTGGTCAAATTGTAGGTAATTCCCTCTTTTACGGGCAACGAGAAAACATCTCCACGGGCTGCAACAACAACCCGTTCCCCACCGGGAGCAACCGCGACACTCGAAATCTGACCGCTGACATCGGTCAAGGCCGGACGAGAATAAACCTGATCATTATCAATGTTTATCGTGATCTTGGACTCTTTTCCGCTTTGTAAATCGTATTCATAAATATAGCCACCCTGTTCGTACACAATTCGTTTGTCACCGATTGCAGGGAATTTTATATCGTATTCTTTATAAAACGTCAGTTGCCGATCCTCTTTCGTATTCACGTTATAAGCGTAAAGATTCATAATGTCACCCCGGTCGGAAACATAATATATGGTACTTCCATCCGGAGACCACATCGGGAACACGTCCTGACGCACGTTGTTGGTAATCCGTTCGGATTTCTTCGTGTTGAAATCAAACACCCGGATGTCATCCGCCATACCACCTTGATAGCGTTTCCACGCCCGGAATTCCCGAAAGATATAATTATAAGCTAATTTCTTTCCATCCGGAGAATAAGAGGCAAAGCCACCATTCTTTAAAGGTATTTCCTCGGACATTCCACCCTCTACCGGGACCGTAAACAGTTGTCCCGTAAAGTCATTAAAGGTATATCTCCGGGAACGATAAAGAATCCGTTTACTATCCGGGGTCCACCCGATCACCACGTTGTTCGGCCCCATACGATCCCCCAGATCATCCCTTTTCAGCGTGGCCGTGTAGGTCAAGCGACGAGGTTCACCACCTTCCACGGGGATAACGAATACTTCCGTGTTACCGTCATATTGCCCGGTGAAAGCGATGTATTTTCCATCCGGGGAAATACGAGGAAACATTTCGTACCCCACATGCGAGGTCAACCGACGGGCCGTTCCTCCTTCGGCTGAAACCAAATAAAGATCCCCGGCATACGAGAATACCAACTTGTCTCCCACGCTATGCGGGAACCTTAATAACCTTGCTTCTCCGGCCTGTACCCACAAACCGGCTAACAACACGCCTAGTAAAAGAATAAATCTCCTCATAGTAATTTAAAATTGAGAATTAAGAATTGAAAATGACTCACAGGGTCTTTCAAGCTAAAATCATGAAATCTAAAATTACAAATTATCAAGGACTTCCTTGATCACCCGGGGAAAATGCTCGTATTCTAGGGCATGTACTTTTGTTGCCAAAGTTTCCGGGGTGTCTCCTGAAGTAATTTCACATTTAGCCTGAAAAATAGCCGCCCCTTCGTCATAATGATTGTTCACGTGATGAATCGTGATACCACTCTCCTTTTCCCCGGCAGCGATCACTGCCTCGTGTACTTTCATACCGTACATTCCCTTGCCCCCGTAAGAGGGCAACAGGGCCGGATGAATGTTGATTATCCGGTTTTGATAAGCGTCGATAATGGCATCCGGCACCTTCCACAGGAAGCCTGCCAGCACGATCAGGTCAATATCCAAACGTTTCAATTCGTTCAAAATCAAATCAGAATGAAAAAACTCTTCTCGCCCGAAAACCAATGTCGGCACGTTTAAACGTTTTGCCCGTTCCAGAACATAGGCATCGGGCTTGTTACAAAACACAATTTTCACGACATTTTCGGCATCATTTTTAAAATAATTAATGATATTTTCAGCGTTAGAACCTGAACCAGAGGCAAATATTGCAATTTTTTTCATTCTGTAATCTATTAAAAATCAAACGCATAAAGATAAGAAAACTTTATTCATGCCAAAAAATTTTCTAGGAAAAATAAATTCTCTAACTTTGCCCCCGAACTTAGAGAGTTATGCGCGTCTTTTGTAGACGCAAGTGTGAATTTAAAAAATGTCTAATTAAAATTTAAAGTTATGTCTGACATTCAAAACAGAGTTAAAGCTATCATTGTTGATAAATTAGGAGTTGACGAAAGTGAAGTTAAACCAGAAGCAACGTTTACTAACGACTTAGGAGCTGACTCTTTGGATACGGTAGAGTTGATCATGGAATTGGAAAAAGAATTCAACATCACTATTCCGGACGATCAAGCAGAGAAAATCGCTACCGTGGGCGATGCTATTGCATACGTTGAAGCTAACGCTCAATAATTTAATATTTTATCTATGAATTTCAAACGAGTAGTAATAACTGGTCTTGGAACTATTAATCCCTTGGGTCATAACGTGGCCGAATTTTGGGAGAATTTGAAAGGTGGCGTCAGCGGCGCCGGTCCTATTACTCGTTTTGATGCATCTAAATTTCGCACGCAATTCGCTTGTGAAGTTAAAAACTACGAGCCCACGGAATACTTCGATAAGAAGGAAGTCCGCAAAATGGATCTTTACAGCCAGTTTGCCCTGATTTGTTCCAGGGAAGCCGTAAAAGATGCCGGACTCGATTTCTCGCAAGAGGACAGAAAGAGAATCGGTGTAATCTGGGGTGCAGGTATCGGTGGTTTGGATACGTTCTACGAAGAATGCAAAACTTTTGCATTAGGAGACGGAACTCCCAGATTCAACCCGTTCTTTATACCCAAGATGATTGCCAACATGGGTGGAGCCATGATCGCCATAGAGGAAGGCCTAAAGGGTCCGAACTACACGACGGTTTCAGCCTGTGCTTCATCTGCACACTCGTTAGTAGATGCATTAAATCTAATCCGATTAGGAAAAGCAGACGTGATACTTGCCGGTGGATCTGAAGCGGCTATTACCCCTCCGGGTGTAGGTGGTTTCAATTCCATGAAAGCTTTATCTACCCGTAATGATGATCCGAAAACAGCATCGCGTCCTTTTGACGCTGACCGTGACGGATTTGTTATCGGCGAAGGCGGTGCTTGCTTAGTCGTGGAAGAGTACGAACATGCAGTAAAAAGAGGAGCTCACATCTACGCAGAACTTGCGGGAGGCGGAGCCAATTGCGATGCTTACCACATGACAGCCCCGGATCCAGAAGGAGAAGGTGCAGCCGATGTTATGTTACTCGCATTGGAAGATGCCGGACTAACCCCGAAAGATGTTGATTATATCAATGTTCACGGAACGTCTACCGGACTAGGAGATGTGGCAGAACCTAAGGCCATTCAAAGAGCATTTGGTGAACACGCTTACGAATTGAACATCAGTTCCACCAAATCAATGACAGGACATTTATTAGGTGCCGCCGGTGCCTTGGAAGCGATCGCTTGTGTCTTGGCTGTGAAAAACAACATTGTACCCCCTACCATCAACTTCAGCAATCTTGATCCGGAATTGGATCCCAAGCTGAATTTCACGTTCAATAAGGCTCAGGAGAAAGAAATCAATGTAGCCATCAGTAACACTTTCGGTTTCGGAGGTCACAATGCTTGCGTAGTATTCAAAAAGTAATCACTAACTAAAATTTTGGGGAAGTGATTAGTAAAATAATTCAATCCATAAAACTTTACCTTCACAGGAAGGAAAAGTTTTATGGATTGTCTATTTCGGAATGGGGATTCGTTCCCGGTAACAAGGGATTATATACGTTGGCTCTGTTACATAAATCGGCATCCAGATACACGAAAAACGGAACCATACTGAATTACGAGCGTCTTGAATTTTTAGGTGATGCCGTACTGGGAGCTATTGTCGCTGAAATTCTATACAAATTCTTTCCCAACAAAGATGAAGGATTCATGACTCGCTTACGTTCCAAAATCGTGAGCCGCGAATCATTGAATATCATTGCTATTAAAATGGGATTAAGCGAGGAAGTAATTGCCAAATCGGATATTTCCAAAAACAAACATATCTACGGTGATGTATTCGAGGCTTTCACCGGGGCTATCTACCTAGATCAAGGATACGATAAAACGAAAGCGTTTATCGAGAATTATATCTTCCCTCATTACGTGAATTTGGAGGATCTCGTGCACGTTGACAAAAACTACAAAAGCCGCCTGATCGAATGGGCACAAAAACAAAAAATCGATCTGAATATTGAAACGATTGAAAGTAATACTCGTCGATCTAAATTCATCTGCACGATTTCCATCGGTGAAGATATTATGGCTCAAGGCATAGGGGCATCAAAAAAAGAAGCGGAGCAAAACTCCGCTGAAAAAGCCATTCAAAAACTCCAAGTTGAAGCCCAAGGAGAAATCGAAATCTAAATTATTCTTTCACACGTTCCACGTAAGTACCGTCTTCCGTTTTGATACGGATTTTCTCTCCGGTATTGATGAAAAGAGGAACCATTACTCTTGCTCCAGTTTCTACCTCTGCCGGCTTCAATGCCGTAGAAGAAGCAGTATCACCTTTCAATCCCGGCTCCGTATAAGTCACTTCCAAAACAACAGTCGGCAACAACTCAACATATAAGGGGGTTTCCGTGTCAGCGTGTACCACCATTTCAACAGAATCTCCTTCTTTCAAAAATTGAGGAGCATTGATCAAATCTTTCGTAATAGGTATTTGTTCGAAAGTTTCCGTATGCATCATGATATAATCCTCACCTTCCATGTACAAGAATTGATACGGACGTCTTTCAATCCGCACGACATCGATCTTCACTCCTGAAGTAAACGTATTTTCTAAGATACGACCGGTTTTGATGTTCTGCATTTTTGTTCTCACGAAAGCGGGACCTTTACCGGGTTTCACGTGTTGAAACTGTACAATTCTGTATAAATCGTCTTTGAAAACGATACATAATCCATTTCTAAAATCAGCCGTTGTTGCCATTTATTCTATTTTTTAGATTTAATATTTTTCATTGAGGGTGCAAAGATAAGGAAATCAGCACAAATCTGAAAATTTTGAATTTACTATTTTATTTATCCTCCTCATTATCTGGGGACAATTTGTCCCTAGGAATGAATCCAATTCAATGTTCCCTCAATTTCTTTAAACAGCCGGTCGAATTCACTCTATCCGCCAATACAACAACAATATCCACTACAAAAAAATGCCACTCTTCTTGCCCATCATAGCATACAATTTTTTTTGTTCGAAAAATTTCACAGCTTCAGTCTATATCACAAATCATTAGGTTTATAGGATAAAAAGAAAAACCGGACAAATACACTTCTATAACAGCAAATCATATCGTATTTGTATTTTTCACTTGCTTGGTGAATTTGCAGTTGTCCGGCTCTTTTTCTTATGACCGTTATATGTAATTCATGAAAATTAGCCTCCACTTGGAAATATTATTCCCCTTCCTTATTTACCCCCTCCGACAGCATGATACAGGTTGATGACACCTTGTATTTCATCAAACAGATTTTGTGCCTGCGCTTGTTCTGCATCCAGCAGCGACTGCTGTGCTGTCAAGACATCCAGATAAGTGGTGGAAGAATGCCGCATCATCAATTCCGTTTTATGCACGGCTTCCTTCAGTATTGCGATCTTGCGCTTTCCGATAGCAATTTGTTCCCGTGCGGTTTGCCATTGAAAGAGCGCATCATTCGTCTCCTTTCCGGCATCCAGAAGGGATTGCCTGAATTGCAGCATGGCTTCTTCCTGACGTGCTTTCACTATTTTCAGGTTGGCGATGTTACTTCCCCTGTTGAACAAGGGTTGGGTCAACGATCCTATAGCATTCAGCAGCCATTTACCGGGATTGAGTATGACTGCTCCGCCATTGTTAGTCCAACCGATAGAACCGGAAAGTGTGATGTTCGGATAAAAAGCACTGCGGGCAGCATTGGCGGCATAGAATGCCTGTGCGAGATTGCGTTCCGCCTGCCGCACATCGGGACGGTTAGAGAGCAATTGCAACGGTACGCCCGCGGACAGGGTGTCGGGAAACGAAGCATCTGCCAGTATACCCCGGCTGATTGGCCGTGGGGATAGCGAGAGCAATGTGGCAAGCGCATTCTCCGTTTCGTTGATACTTTTACGTATGGCGAGTACGGAAGATTCAAGTGTCATGCGATTGGCTCGGGCCTGTAACACGGCAGCATCGTTTGCCTTTCCGCCACGTTTCAAGGCTTCAAGGGTATGGATGCTTTTTTCCCAGCTTTGCAAGGTCTGCACACCGATTTGCAACTGTTTGTCAAGCATCAGCAACATGTAGTAACTGTTGGCAATGGTCGCTATCAGTCGGGTCTGTACGGCTTGAACATAATCACGGCTGCCTTCGAGCGCAGCGTAAGCCCCCCGTTTGGCGTTGGTGATTCTGCCAAATATATCGACCTCCCAACTTGCCGATGCAGCAAGATTATATGTTTTGCCCGTCTCCCCGGAGTAACGGCTGATTCCCCCTTCGGGTGTCAGTGATAACGAAGGCAGATAGGACAACCGGGCATTCAGCAACGTGGCTTCAGCCTCTTTCACACGCAGCCGTGCCACATTCAGATCTGTATTCTGCCGTAACCCCTGCTCGATGAGCTTTTGCAGGCAGGTATCCGTAAACAGTTCCCGCCATGAAAGCGAAGCGATGGTTGTGGTATCGGACGCATTTACTGCATTACGGAATTGCGCGTCCGCTTCAACTTCCGGACGTGAATATTCTTTGTATACGCCACACGATGTAAATAACAGTGCGGCAATACTGAATCCTATTAATTTACTCATTTCTTTTCTTTGTTTTTTAAATCTTCTATTTCCCCCTGTATCATCCAGTCGGCATCCTTACGTGATGCTTGGATTGGAAAGAATTTCTCTTGCAAATGCTGGAATACGATGAACAAGACAGGCACGATGAATAGTAGGGCCAATGTCCCGACAACCATTCCGCCCACAGCTCCGGAAGCAAGCGAACGACTACCATTTGCCCCCACGCCTGTAGCGAATATCATCGGCAACATACCGAAGACCATGGTGAGTGCTGTCATCAGAATCGGTCGCAGACGTACTTTCGCAGCACCGATGGCTGCCTGTTTAAGTGACATACCAGCTTCACGGCATTTCACGGCAAACTCGGTAATCAGGATAGCGGTCTTAGCCAGCAGTCCGATAAGCATCACCATACCTGTTTGCAGGTAAATGTTGTTTTCCAGCCCAAACAATTGCGCAAACAGAAAACTGCCCAGCAAGCCGAACGGAATGGAAAGGATAACGGCAAACGGGATAAAGAAACTTTCGTATAACGCACTCAAAATAAGAAAAACAAGGACAAAGCAAATAGAGAAAATAATGACCGCATTATTACCAGACTTGTTTTCCTCGCGGGCGATGCCGCCGAATTCGTATCCATAGTTCACAGGCAGGATTTCAGCTGCCGTTTCATGCACAGCATTCAAGGCATCACCTGAACTATAGCCCGCAGCAGGAGTCCCGTTGATCGATATGGCATTATAAAGGTTGAAACGTGCCAAGTCTTGTGGCCCGTAGGTCTTAGTGAGTTTGACAAATTGGCTCACCGGGGTCATCTCGTCTCCTATCCGCACATAGATATGATGAAGCGATTCAGGCGTGACACGCGATTCCGGTTCTGCCTGCATCATCACCCGGTACAATTTAGAGAAACGGTTGAAGTTAGATATGTAACTGCCACCATAATAACCCGCCAAAGTCTCTAATATCTCGCTTGGAGATATGCCTGAGTGTTCACACTTTGCCGCATCAATATCTACCCAATACTGAGGATAATTTGTCTCGAAGGCGGAATAGGCCATTTCTATCTCTGGGCGCTGGTTTAGAGCCGCTACGAATTCATCCACCGTATGTTTGAAGGTTTGCAGGTCTCCACCGGCTTTATCTTGTACATATAACTCGAAGCCACTTCCCATACCGTAACCGGGAATCATCGGAGGTGTCATGGCAAACAATTGCGCATCCGGCACTTCCGGGGCAAAGCCATAAATCCGGTTGATTACGTCCTGTGCCGACTGTCCTTCCCCTTTCCGTTCATCCCAATGTTTGAGAGAAAGGATATACATACCCATGGAGGGGCCTGAGCCTGAAAAGGAGTAGCCTGCAAGATTGGCACTATATTCCACCTCGTCCATCTTCCTCAGCCGTTGGTCCACTTGCGACATCACGCGAATGTTTTCCTGCATGGACGATCCGGGTTTGGTGCTCATGCTGACATATACCGCACCAGTGTCCTCATCGGGAACAAGACCAGTCTTTGTGTATCTGACCAGAAAAAACAGCAATACAATACTTGCCGCCAATGTACCCCACATAAGCCAGCGGCGACGAATAAACAGCAATACGCCACGCACGTAGCGGCGTACCATCACATCAAACACGGCATTGAACGCTTTGCGGAAACGTGCGGAGAAGTTTTCCTTCGCTTTTCCCTGTCCGTCAATATAGGGTTTCAGCATCAAGGCACAGAGCGCAGGGGCCAGTGTGAACGTATTAATGGCAGAAATGCCGACGGCCACAGCCATCGTAATACCGAACTGTGTGTAAAAGACACCCGAAGTGCCACCCATCATCGACACAGGAATGAATACTGCCATGAAAATAAGCGTAGAAGTGAGAATCGCAGACGAAATTCCTTTCATGGCATCATTGGTGGCCATGTAGGAAGAGTAATAGCCAGCATCAAAACGGGTCTGCACCGCTTCGACAACAACGATGGCATTGTCCACCACAGTACCGATCGCCAACACCAGCGCAAACAATGTTAGCAGATTTATGGAGAAACCTGCTGCATACATAAAGGCAAATGTACCGATAATAGAGACGAAAATGGAAATCGTGGGTATGAGCGTGGAGCGTATATCTTGCAGGAAAATATACACCACAAGCACTACCAAAAGGATAGCCATGACAAGCGTAAAAACGACCTCTTTAATTGAAGCATACAGAAAACGGTTCGTGTCGTTCAGCGTCACGAACTCCATGCCTTTGGGCAGGTTTTTGTTTATATCTTCCAGCGTGGCATCAATTTCATTGATAATGGACGAGGCATTGGAGCCTGCCGTTTGGTAAATTATCGCCATCGCAGCCGGATGTCCGTTCACTTGTGTAGAGAAGTTATAGGCTTCTTCTCCAAGTTCAATGTCTGCCACTTCCTTGAGCCTCAGGATTTCTCCTCCGGGCAACGAACGCACAACCAAGTTACCGAACTCTTCCGGGGTTGAAAAACGTCCCCGGTACTTCATCGTGTACTGGTATACATTGTCATGATTCTCGCCAAATGCCCCGGTTGCCGCTTCTAGATTTTGTCGGTCCAGCACAACCGTTATATCCCCGGGAACCAGCTTGTACTGGGCCATTTTGTCGGGCTTCAGCCAAATGCGCATCGAGTAGTTTGCCCCGAACTGTTGAACGTTGCCCACCCCGGAAATACGCTTTATGCGCGGTTCTACATTTATTTTCATGTAATTATTGAGAAATTTCTGGTCGTAAGAATCGTCCGGAGAATAGAGGGCAAGCGATTTCAACTCCGCATTCTGCTGCTTATTCGTGGTCACACCGATTTTTGTCACTTCGGCAGGAAGCAGGCTTAAAGCGGAAGAAACACGGTTCTGCACGTTTACGGCCGCCATATCCGCGTCTGTCCCTTGCTTGAAATAGACATATATCATCGCCTCGCCACTGTTTGACGATGAAGAGGTGATGTAATTCATGTTCTCGACACCGTTGATGGCTTCCTCCAAAGGCACGACCACGGATTTCTGAACAGTCTCGGCATTAGCACCGGGATAATTGGCATAGACCTGTATTGTGGGCGGAGCTATGTCCGGGTATTGTTCCACCGGTAACGTAAATACGGATATACCGCCAAGCAACACGATGACAACAGAAATAACAATGGAAAGAACGGGTCTGTCTATAAAATATCTTAAATTCATATTTTCTATGCTTTTATTTATCTTCCTCTTTTACAGTTATGCTCATCCCGTCTTGCAACAAACCTACGCCTTCACTTACGATTTTGTCCCCGGCTTTCAATCCGGACAGTACAATATACTGCTTCCCGTCATTAAGTTTATTCACCGATATGGGAACGGATGTTACGGTGTTATCTTCATTCAGCTTGTATACCAATATTCTGTCTTGTAGCTCCACCGTGGCGGTCTGCGGAATAGCAATGGTATTTACTTGCGGGTAAGAGATGACCACATTTCCTATACCGCCACTCAATAACTGGCGTTTTGTGTTTGGAAACACGCTGCGTATCGACACCGTACCCGTTTGCCGATTGATAACGCCGCTGATAGATTCAATGTGTCCCGGTTCATCATACAAAGAATCGTCGTTCAGCCTCAATCTCACAGGGGGAATATTTGCGACTATGCTATCTAGTGAGCCATATTTATTCATCAACACGCGTAGCTGGTTTTCCGTCATGGAGAAATAAACGTACATTTGCTTGTTGTCAGAAATGGTTGTCAGTGGCTGACTCATATTTCCACCTACCAACGCACCTTTGCGATAAGGCAATGTCCCCACAATACCGTCTGACGGGCTTCGCACTTCCGTGTAAGAAAGACTATTCTTTGCATTGAGTTCCTGCGCTTTGGCCTGTTCCACGTTTGCTTCGGCTACGGCGAGCGCATTTTCCGCTAGTAAATAATCATAATCTGAAATGACCGCCTCTGCCAATAATACCTTTTTGCTCTCGCAGTCCAAACGGGCTGTCTCCATTTGGGCTTGGGCGGAATGTACGTTGGCTGTTGCCGTGCGGAGAGCTGCCAAATAAGGAACTTGGTCAATGACAAACAGTAGCTGCCCTTCTTTTACGTTTTGTCCCTCTTTCACGCATACATTGGAGATTGTTCCAGCCACTTGCGGATAAATCTCTATATCCTGACGGCCTTGTATGGAAGCGGAATAAGATTCGGCAACATTCACATTGTCATATTTAACGGTCAGGACAGGATATGTCTGAGGTTCTCCCTGAGAGTCAGATGTATCCCGACATGATGCAAGCATACATATGCTTAGAAGCGCAATGCTTCCTAAAATCGGATGTTTTATACGTTTCATACGTTTCTGATATTTTTTATTCGGGGTGCAAAGTTAACTGGCAATACAATCTGTTACGGTAGACAAATTTGTACAATAACATCACTTTTGGAAACACAAGCAAAATAAATCGGGGCTTTTGTTGTATTTTCGCAGTAAAAATGGGAACTATGAAACCAAATGACGAAACGGAATATCGGGTAAGACGTCTGGATTTGTCGCAGTTGAAGGGATTGGCTTTACGCACAGCCGGGTGTACCCTGCTATTCTGCGAAAAAGGCCATGCGGTAGTTTCCGCTAATTTTGAGCGGCAAATCATTCGCAAAGGTTGTGTCGCTATAGTCTTTACGGATACTTATTTTTCCATAGAAAGGGCTAGCAGGCAAAGTTCTGTCCTGTATTTGGATCTATCCTCTACATTGCTTGATGATACCACTTTCTCCCTTTCGATTCCATTTTGGGAATTTATCGGAGATAATCCTATACTTACTCCCAATGAGCGACAACAAAATCTGTTAGCTATATGGATGAAGCAAATGGCATGGATTATGTCTGTCAGTTCAAAGAAACATGCCCGTCTAATGTTACGAAACCATCTGTGTAATCTTTTTGTCGGGATGGAGTCAGAGTTACTGACAAATCTGCAAAAAAGGAAAATCAAGCCGGCAAAAACGGCACGCACATTTCTGAATAGTTTTTTCCAACTTGTACTGGCTAATTGCCATGAGCAGCATAATGTCCGTTTCTATGCCGATGCTCTTTGCATCACCTCTCATTATTTGTCGAAAATTACACAGAAGGAATTGAGCCTGTCGCCGAAAGAATTCATCGATAAGCAAATTGTTATGGAAATCAAGCAATTGCTACTGACAACTGAAATGTCGGTAAAAGAAATAGCAACCCGTTTTCATTTTGATTCCATTTCCTATTTGGGAAGATATTTTCGCAGACATACGGGAATGACACCTTCTGAATTTAGAACTAATTATGAACTTGGAAAGATTATATGAATAACACAATCTTTCGTCTTTCTTAATTCTTGTCTCGGTTGATGTCTTCAAACAGCATCAGGCGAACATACAAACAGTGATGTTACGAATTTTATTTCACTTCATTTTATTAATCCAATAATTTCAATGCCACACTTTCTCCTTGTTCAATAGCAGGTTTATTTCAAAGCATTTATTCCCGCCACAATCGATAGTAAACTCCTAAAGGCAGTGACTTTTCGTAAGAATCGGTAAAATACAACTCCCCAAATTGTTCTCCGGAACAATTTCCCACTAGCTGACGCACAATACCACGAGCTAGCAAAGCCGATAATCCCATGGAATACAGATTCAGCACAAGAAAACTATTGGTGGATTCCAACAATTGCCCGCATAAAGTGATTAATTCATTTATATTTTCTTCCAACACCCATTTTTCACCATTCGCCCCACGTCCATAAGCCGGAGGATCCAAAATAATCCCATTGTATTTTTTTCCCCGACGCACTTCTCTCTGTACAAATTTTAAAGCATCCTCCACGATCCAACGTACCCCATCCAAACCGGAAGCCTCCATATTCTCCCGTGCCCAAGAAACGACAGGTTTCACCGAATCCACATGGGTTACATCCGCTCCCGCACTCTTCGCTGCAAGAGTAGCACCTCCCGTGTAAGCAAATAAATTCAACACTTTCGCTCCCGTACCGATTCGTTTTACCTGATCCGATATAAAATTCCAGTTCTCGGCCTGTTCCGGGAATACACCAACGTGCTTGAAAGAGGTCAATCCCAATCGCATCCGGATATTCATATCTCCATACCGGTAATTCACGAACCATTGCTGCGACATTTTAGGCTTACAGATCCACTCTCCCCGATCCTCGCTTTTCTTATCCTTTTTGAAATAAGCATCTGCCCGTTGCTGCCATTCTGCATCGGAAAGAGATTTATTCCAAATCGCCTGCGGCTCCGGTCGAGCAATCACGTAACGTCCGAAGCGCTCCAATTTTTCATACGCTCCACTATCTATCAACTCGTAATCCGTCCAGCATGACGGACTTAGTAATTTTATATTCATCTATATTCCTCTATTATTCGATATAATAAATTTCACAAAACTTTTTTCTTTGGCACGGTTGCCACAAAGTCTTTCAGATAAAACGGTTCGAAGTAAGCTACATCTTCAAATTTCTTTTCAACAAACTTATGTTCGGCAAGCATCACCATATTCGCCGCAGAAGTTGCTGCTCCGTGAACAAATACTGCATTTGGATGTTTCAAAACTCCTTGTACCTTATCGCTCCCATTACCAAAGAATAAAACCTTCCGGGTGGATAATAAATCGGAAAAAGAATTTTCTTCAATCACTTCGGCGTGAATATCACGCACGACATTTCCTTCTTGATCATATATCGCCGTGTAAACTTCCATGCGTCGAGCATCAATCATCGGACAGTAGTACGCCTCTTCGCATTCCCGTCGGGCTACAGCATTTGCCAACGCTTCCAAAGTACTCACGGCAATCAAAGGTTTTCCGGCACCAAAACATATTCCTTTTGCCAAAGACACTCCAATACGTAATCCAGTATACGAACCTGGGCCCATACTTACGGCAACGGCATCCAAGTCTCCGGATGTCATATTATTTTCCTTCAACAACTCATCCACATACACACCCAATAAAACGGAATGATTAAACCCCTCGTCATTCTCTTTTAAAGCAATCACATACCCGTCTCGGGCTATAGCTACGGAACAAACATCCGTAGAAGTATCTATATTTAAAATCAGCGCCATAATACAATTGAATATCAAAATACTTACTTCCTAATGATTTGAATCTCTCCACCGACACCCAATTTAATAATGCTTGACGGGGCGGGATTCGAAGTTTCTTCCTGCCGGAAATCTACCACGTAATCAACGGCTGACTTCACGGCATCGCTAATCTCCGCAAAACACTTGGGAGAAGATTCTCCGCTAATATTGGCTGACGTTGAAACAATAGGTTTACGGAAACGATAAAGCAAAGCCTTCGTAAAGGCCTCCGAGGTAATCCGAATACCGATAGTCCGATCTTGAGCTATCAGATTCTTTGCCAAATTCTTTGCATTCGGGTAAATGATCGTCATAGGTTTATCACTCACTTCTAATAATTCGTAAGCCACATCCGGAACCTCCACATAGGAAGCAAGCTTACCCACGTCATCCAGCAGTACCAACATAGCCTTACTGTCCTCCCGGCGTTTCAGCTCGTACACCTGTTTTACGGCGGCTTCATTCGTGGCGTCACACCCGATGCCCCATATTGTGTCCGTGGGATAAAGAATTATCCCCCCGTTTTTAAGAACCTCGCAAGCCTTGCGAACTTCTTCTTTTAGCTTTTCATCATTCATTATAAGTCATCTATAGTGGGGACGAAAGTACAAAGTTTACGGCAGGATGTCAATTTTTAAAGTATCTATTTTCATTCTTCAAAACTTTTATTCAAAATATCAAAATTATACCCATATAGTTATAATTTCATTATATTTGTCCCGTAAAATAAAAGGACGGCGTTTCAAATTTTAGAAATATGATGAAGGACAGCATATTTTCTCCAACATTTTGGATGTATTTTTCATACGTCCTTTCATTTACCATTCCTCTATTTTGCGGATTAACATTACTAACGGTGAAAGGGGCCATTCCCAGTGGACAGGCCGGAATACATCCTCGTCGCCTGTTAGGAATTATTTTCACGTTTTCGGGATTGATCTTTATTCCGAACATGATACAAGATATTCATAAATACATCACGGGAGAACTGGGTTTACCCATATTTGATATTGTTATTAACTTATTTCTAGTTCCCCTGTATTTTTTCTATTTCCGTAAACTCACGAAACCGGAAAAACTTACAGCCAAAAGGATTTGGCCTCACTTGATACCCGGAATTTTAGTTCTGATTACCGGCTTCTTTTTGTTCCCGCTACAAGAAAAAATTATAGGGAATAATGCGTTCATTAACGCCAGTTTACCTTTAATTATTTTCCGTTGTACATGCCTGACCCTTCAAGCAGCCATGATCACCATGTACACGCTTCGTATTTTACATTTAAAAGGAGAACACATGCAAAAATTAAAAGAGAATTATTCTTCCATCGACAACATTGATCTACGCTGGCTTAATCAGGCTATCCCTCTAGCCGTACTTTTCGCTTTCATCGTTCTTTTTGCATCCTGTTTTCAAACGATATGGAGCGATTACCTATTCCACACTAGCTCCATCCTGTTCGTTTTTTACCTATTCATCCACGCCCTCAACGAACCTTATATCTGTTACACGGAACAACACACGGAAGTTCATGAAGAAAAAATTATCCCTCCCAATTCCTACCCGGAAACACCGCTTCCCGCTCCGGTAAATGAAACAGAGTTATCCCCTGTTTTTCCTGCCCTGCCCGAAAAATACTTGAAAAATCTCGGGATCAAAAGAGAAAAGATGAAGGACGAATTGATCCGTCTTTTCGATGAAAAAGAAATATATACCAACGGAAACCTTACCATAACCAACGTAGCAGCTTTACTGGGAACCAATCGTACGTATATCTCGAACGTAATCAACAATGAGTTCGGTTTCAGCTTCTACCAATTCGTCAACAAATACCGGATACAGAAAGCCACGATTTTATTAATCCAACATCCGGATATGCAAATTCAGGAAGTTGCCAGCCTTTCAGGCTTTAATTCCCTCTCCTCGTTTATCTCCGCCTTCAAACTCAACGAAGGTATTACCCCAAAACAATGGAAAAAACGTTACGTGGACGCCCTTTAACAATTTCGAATACGTAAAAACTTTGGAATTCGTACAAGCCACGACCGAAAAGGTACACAAATCACCAATTTTTACTTTTTACTCATCTTTTTGGTTGCAAGTCCCACACTTTTGCAAAAAATTTAATGCTCACGATATGAAAAAACTTATTCTATCTATTCTTGCCATAGCAGCTATGACAAGTTGTACAAAATCCTCTGATGAAGAAATTGACCCGAATGCTCCGGTGGAGATTAGATTCGGGGCCGGCATTGACATGTTATCCCGGGCTGCCATTACTACTGACGGAAGTGGTCATCCAACATCAAACATAACAGGTATGCAAATACTAAGAGGCACGGATGGGGCTGATCCCGCATTCAACACGATAACTAGCGTAACAACCACGGCAGATTTAAAAACAGATGGGACATTTGAAAACATCACAACTCCCCAATATTATAAATCAACAACAGAATCTGCAAATTTTATCGCCTACTGGCCACAAGGTCTTCTCGCTTCCGGGATAGTCAATTTTACAATAACCGGAGAAGAAGACATTATTGTTGCTCCTGCTGTCACAACAACTTATTCCAATACACCATCAACCGTAAATTTCCAATTCGCACATAAACTAGCCCAACTTCAATTAAAGGTAATAGCTCAAAACGAATCGGCATCTGCCTTTTACGGAGCATTAGAAAGTGCCAAAATAAATGTACCTTCAAAATTAGATATGACAATTAAAGCAGACGGAAGTACCGAATTAGCCGCAAACGCAGACCCCATAAATATAGATCTCGATTTTGGCCCAATCACATACAGTACGACAGAAACTTCTGCATCCAAAAATTTCATTATTTTACCAGTAGCCCCCACAACGATCAATCTTAAATTTGCCAATATAACGGATGCAAAAGATTATGATATAAAAGATCTAGCTTTATTACCCGGGAAAATAACAACTTTGACAATTACAGTAAATGCTACTGAAGTTAACTTTTCATCCACAATTACAGAATGGATTACCGGAGGAACTGACGGAGAAACAAACGTCGGAGGCAATTAAAGAATAGTCATAACGTACTTAATCATTTCCTTAATAAGAAACCATGACAAATACAAAAGTATTGATCATGGTTTCTTATTTTCAATCCCTCTTCTATACTTAAAATCGCTAAAATTTTTCCTTTATGGAAAATATTCGTTATCCATTCACATTCCTTCGTTTAAACCAATATTCAAACACGGGATCAAGAAGATAAAACCTTCCACCGTTTTATCTAAAATATCTTTTTATTCTAATAGCTCATACCAAATGTCTGATCAATTCTTCCCGATCACCGTACAACATATCAATTACCGGAATTTCAATTAGCGTGTAGCATCCCGGTTGCTGTTTCATGGAGGCCCGAGCCGTTGCCACGAGAATCTGTCCCGTTAAAGCCGGATTATTGATTTTCATATCAAATTCGAACAACTGGTTTTGTGTCTTGCCGGAAACACCTTTCCGAACAAGATTCACGCCGTGGCCCATATCTTTCAAATCATCGACACATTCTACCTGCATCACGTGCGTCTCGTCATGCACGAAATAAGGATCGGTCTTGATCGCATTGGCCACTTGTTTAAAATCATACCCCTCTTTCAGCTCCACGTACACCATCCGGCGATGGATTCCCGTACCTACCGGAATCGTCATGGATAATGCAGCTTTCACGCCTTCTATGGCTTTCACGGCAACCGTGTGTCCCATACTCATGCCGGGCCCGAAATTCGTATAAGTAATTCCTTTGGGGGCACAAGCCTCTAGTAAGGCACGAACGACAGAATCACTTCCCGGATCCCAACCCGCAGAAATAACAGATACTTTCCCATGCTTTTTAGCAACCTCTCCCAAACGTTTATGCAAACCGGAAATATCCGTGTGAATATCGAAACTATCTACCGTGTTAATCCCCATAGCCAGTATTTTCGAGGCATATGACTCCACGCTACGAGTGGGAGTACACAAAATTGCCACATCCACCTCCTTGATTTGAGCTATATCCGACACAACAACATAATCCTTCAATTCAGCCGGAATATTCGTTGCATCCCGACGTACCACTCCTGCTACTTCAAAGTCGGGGGCTGTTTGCAACGCTTCAAGCACATATTTACCAATATTTCCATACCCGACAATGGCTGCTCTAATTTTTTTCATCTGCTTTTTGCTTTTTAAATTAACATCGCAAATTACGAAATAATATTTTTTTTGACAAAATGGAAGCACATCGTTTTCACTCATTTGTTAAACTTTCAACACCTATTTTTCCCACTCTTCAAAATACAACAACATTTGCTCCACTCCATCCTTGTTACGTCAACTTATATCCGTCATCTCAAGCTAACCATATTCCTTCGTCACGGAACTATATCGAAAAGACAACGATTAGATACAAGATTATTTATTATCAATGAATTATCTATTACCCTATTTCACTCTCAAATTCCTGCAATATTTCTCTAAATATTCAACACACCCCGAAATGCTAACAACATAAAAACAACCCTCTCATAAAATCCTTAAAAAGACTTATATTCTCTCCCAAACGATGAAATAAAGAAGAATTTCTTTTTTTTATTGTCAAAAACGGCTAATTTTGTCTTTCGTTTTTAATAACAAACAGTTACAGAATAAATACATAAAAATCTATTATGGCAGAGAATGTAAACGAAAAGCTTTTCAGTGAATTTGCACCTAACACTACTCAAGAGTGGAAGGACAAAGTCATTGCAGACCTAAAAGGGGCTGACTTCGATAAAAAGCTGGTTTGGAGAACAAACGAGGGATTCAACGTGCAACCGATGTACCGGTTGGAGGATATGAAAGACCTCAAGAATCTAGAATGCTTCCCGGGAGAATATCCTTTCGTGAGAGGTAACAAGAAAAATAACAACGAGTGGTTTGTACGTCAAGACATCATGGTAGAGGATGTTGCCGAGGCAAACAAAAAAGCGTTGGATATTCTGAACAAGGGGGTTAACTCTCTCGGATTCGTACTTTCTAATTGCAAGAATTTCACGAAAACCGACATGGCAACCCTGTTGAAAGATATTTGCTTGGAATGTATCGAGATCAATTTCGTTGTATGCTGCAACAAAGTTGCCATTTTGAATATGTTCAAAGAGTACGTAATAGAAAAAGGATTCAATCCTGAAAAAATACAGGGAGGTATCAATATTGACCCGATCAGTAAATTAGTTTTAGAGGGTAAATTCTGTGACCCCAACCCGTTCAACGTGGTTAAGGAAACAACTGAAAGCACCGCCGAAATGAAAAACTTCAAAACGATCGAAGTAGGTGGATACATTTTCAATAATTCCGGAGCATCCATCGTTCAGGAATTAGGATTCAGCTTGGCTGCCGGTGTTGAATATCTCGATAAATTAACCGATGCAGGAATGGACGTGAAGGACATTGCTCCCCGTATGCGTTTCCATTTCGCTACCGGTTCCAAATATTTCATGGAAATTGCCAAATTAAGAGCAGCTCGTTATTTGTGGGCACACATCGTAAAAGCTTACAATCCTTGCTGTGACTGCGTTTGTAAAATGAATATTCATGCTGAAACATCAGAATGGAACAAGACCGTTTACGATCCGAACGTAAATATGCTACGTACACAAACGGAAACTATGTCTGCCACTATCGGTGGTGTTGACTCGTTCACGGTTCACCCGTATGACTACGTTTACGAATGCTGTCCATCAGAATTAGGTGAACGCGTGGCTCGCAACCAACAATTGTTATTAAAAGAAGAATCACATTTCGACAAGATCGTTGACCCTGCCGGCGGTTCTTACTATATTGAGGAATTAACTCAATTCATCGCAGAAGCTGCTTGGAAATTATTCTTGGAAGTACAAGAACAAGGCGGAATGGTAAAGGCTCTTGAAGCTGGATTCGTACAGGCTGCCGTGAAAGCTACCGCACAGAAGAGAGATCAAGACATCGCTAACCGGAAAGAAAACTTCTTGGGTACCAACCAATTCCCGAACTTCAACGAGAAAATGGATAAAGAGCTTTGCGCTTGTATCTTAGAACCGGAAGACAAAACCGCTCCCGACGCTGTTGTTGAAACATTGAAACCTTACCGTGGAACACAGGCTTTCGAAGCTATGCGTATCAGAACCGATATGTTCACGAAAGAACAAGGCCATCGCCCGGTAGTTTACATGTTCCCGATGGGTAATTTGGCCATGCGTAAAGCAAGAGCCCAATTTGCTTGCAACTTCTTCGCTTGTGCCGGATTCCAAGTAATAGATAACAATGGCTTCAAAACGGTTGAAGAGGGGGCTAAAGCCTGCATAGATAACAAAGCCGATATCGTGGTTATCTGTAGCTCGGATGACGAATACGCTACAATCGCTCCGGAGGTATATGCCGCAATGAAAGATAAAGCAATCATCGTTGTTGCCGGAAACCCGGAATGCAGACCCCAACTGGAAGAAATCGGTATCAAGAATTATGTTCACGTGAAATGTAACGTGTTGGAAGACTTGAAAGCATACCAACAAAAATTGGGAATTAAGTAATTGACGATTTTAGATTGTAGATTTTTAGATTAACGGACAAAACCGAAAATATCAAAAATCATAAATCAAAAATCATAAATCAAAAATTGAAAGATGAAACCAAATTTCAAAGATATAAATATCAAGTCAACAGAGAAAGCTACCACTACTGCTGCAGAATGGGAAAAAGCTAATCATATCGAGAAGAACTGGTTGACACCCGAGCTGATACCGGTAAAACCCGTGTACACAGCCGAAGATTTAAAAGGGATGGAGCATTTGGACTATGTTGCCGGTATCCCTCCATATTTACGTGGCCCCTATTCAGGAATGTACCCGATGCGCCCGTGGACAATCCGTCAATATGCCGGATTCTCTACTGCTGAAGAATCAAATGCCTTTTATCGTCGTAACTTGGCTGCCGGACAGAAAGGTTTGTCCGTAGCATTTGACTTGGCTACTCACCGCGGATATGACTCCGATCACCCGCGTGTAATCGGTGACGTAGGTAAAGCCGGTGTTGCCGTAGACTCTATCATGGACATGAAGATTTTGTTCGACCAAATTCCATTGGACAAGATGTCTGTATCCATGACAATGAACGGAGCCGTACTTCCCATCTTGGCATTCTATATTGTTGCCGGATTAGAGCAAGGAGCGACTCTTGACCAATTGCAAGGAACTATCCAGAACGATATCTTGAAAGAGTTCATGGTGCGTAACACTTACATTTACCCGCCGAAATTCTCTATGAAGATTATCGCTGACATCTTCGAATATACTTCCAAGAATATGCCGAAGTTCAACTCAATCTCTATCTCCGGATACCACATGCAAGAAGCAGGGGCTACCGCAGATATCGAGTTGGCATACACTTTGGCCGACGGTTTGGAATACTTACGTGCCGGAGTTAATGCCGGAATGGATATCGACGCATTCGCTCCCCGTTTGTCATTCTTCTGGGCTATCGGTATGAACCATTTCATGGAAATCGCCAAGATGAGAGCCGGACGTTTGTTGTGGGCTAAGATTGTAAAACAATTCAACCCGAAGAACCCGAAATCTTTGGCGTTACGTACTCACAGCCAGACTTCAGGTTGGTCTTTGACCGAGCAAGATCCGTTCAACAACGTGGGTCGTACTTGTATCGAGGCTATGGGAGCCGCATTGGGACACACGCAATCATTGCATACCAACGCGTTGGATGAAGCTATCGCTCTTCCGACCGACTTCTCAGCCCGTATCGCTCGTAATACTCAGATCTATATCCAAGATGAAACTACCATATGTAAATCAATCGATCCTTGGGGAGGTTCTTACTATGTTGAGAGCTTGACTCAAGAACTGGTTGAGAAAGCATGGGCTCACATCCAAGAGATCGAGAAATTAGGTGGTATGGCTAAAGCTATCGAATCCGGTATTCCAAAATTACGTATCGAAGAAGCTGCTGCACGTACACAAGCCCGTATCGACAGTGGCGAACAAACGATCGTGGGTACAAACAAATATCGTCTGGAGAAAGAAGATCCAATCGATATTCTTGAAGTGGACAACACGGCAGTACGTGAGGCACAGATTCGTCGTTTACATGAATTAAAAGCTAACCGTAACCAAGCTGAGGTTGACGCCGCATTGGAGGCTATTACCCGTTGTGCTGAAACCGGCGAAGGAAACTTGTTGGAATTGGCAGTTGACGCAGCCAAGAAGAGAGCTTCATTGGGAGAAATTTCTTATGCATGTGAAAAAGTTGTAGGACGTTATAAAGCAGTTATCAGAACCGTGAGCGGAGTATATTCTAGCATTGCCAAGGAAGATGAAGACTTCCAAAAAGCAAAACAACTGGCAGATCAGTTTGCAGAAATGACAGGACGTCGTCCGCGTATCATGATCGCTAAAATGGGTCAAGACGGACACGACCGCGGAGCTAAAGTCGTTGCAACCGGTTATGCAGACCTCGGCTTCGACGTGGATATGGGACCGTTGTTCCAAACCCCTGAAGAAACCGCAAAACAAGCCGTTGAGAACGATGTACACGTTGTCGGAGTATCTTCTCTGGCAGCCGGGCACAAAACGCTTGTACCTGCCGTTATCGCAGAATTGAAGAAATTAGGACGTGAAGACATCCTCGTTTACGTGGGTGGTGTTATTCCTCACCAAGACTATCAATTCTTGTTCGATGCAGGTGCTATCGCCGTATTTGGTCCTGGAACCAAAGTATCCAAGAGCGCAATCCAAGTTCTTGAAATTTTGATTGACTTGGCTAAGAAATAATAAAATGAAGAAAAGAGGCTGAATTCTAAGTCTCTTGCAAATATTTTTAAAAGAAAATCGTGATAAAATGTCTTTTTTATTGCGGTTTTCTTT
>CALUKD010000023.1 GCA_944321125.1 Candidatus Butyricimonas faecavium
CAAGGAGTTGCTCCCGGTATATCCGGGGCACAACTTCGGTACTTTTCCGCTCGTGAGCGAAAGAGCACCGAAGTTGTCCCGAAGAAGTATCGAAGTTGACAACTGTCTTCATCGGAACTGCAACGGGTTATCACCGAATGATATTATAAAAGTTCCACATATTTTCATATAAGTACATCATCCCAACTCCCCGCATCAAAAGACTTTCATACGCCAATATACTTTTTCGCACCCCAATACATACTTTATCAAACAAAAAAAACATAGATACAACTATTTTGCATATTTTACTCCTAAAACACCTCCAAGAATTCAAATACGATCTCTTCAGTTCCTTACTCTCACGCGGGAAAGCACTTTATCACCCATATTTGTTTAATTCACAACTAAAATCATTGTTGTTGTTTAAAATATTTATTATATTGCAAATCAATCTAAAACCTATAAACATTATGGCAACACTAGAAATCCAAGGAAAGACGTTCGAAGTAGATGGCGACGGCTTCCTCACCGACCCATCCATCTGGAATGAAGACGTGGCAAAACTTTTTGCAGAAGCAGATGGAATCACAGAATTAAATGACAAACATTGGGCAATTATCAAAATTATTCGTGATAATTTTGAAGAAAAGGGGAATGCCCCGATGGTACGTACCATTTGCAAAGAGACTGGCTTAAAATTGAAAGACATTTATGAATTGTTCCCATTAGGACCAGCCCGAGGAGCGTGTCGGGTGGCCGGGTTACCGAAACCCGACGGGTGCGTCTAATACCCACGACCATGTCTTGGTATATTTGGACCTCGTTAGTTGCACTTCTTTTCTGTGTGGTACTACTGGGGGGATATTTTGTACGACTTTTAAAACACGGTTCTCCCAAGGACCTTTCTCAAAAGTCAGGGAATATTGCCCAGGCAGTGTGTTATTCTTGTATCGGAGCCATGTCTCCCATGCAAAAAGAATCAGCATACTTACACCTGCCCACTTACACGGCAGGAATATTTTTCCATATAGGGAACTTCTTGGCAATAGCCGTGTACCTTCTATTCACGCTCGCGGTTATTTTCAAATTCCAGATTCCTATTGAAAGCGCAACGAACCTCATCGTCATGATCTTGGCTATTGTGATCTTTATAGCTGCTGTTTGCGGGTTAGCTCTATTTATCAAACGACTGGCCAAAAAGGAACTCAGGGACTTGTCCTGCGCGGATGATTACATTTCTAATCTTCTCTGTACCATCATGCTTTTCCTGACAACCTATTCACTACTTACTTTACAGTTCGGAGCGACTTACTATATTATAATGGCTCTTCTTTTCGTGTGGATGCCCTTGGGCAAAATCAAACACGTGCTTTACTTTTTCTTTGCCAGATATCATTTGGGCTTTTTCTACGGCTGGCGTGGAACATGGCCTCCTAAAAAAGCGATACAATATGACAAATAATATCACAAACGAACAAAAAGCCAAAGCCCTCGCCATTATATCGAACACGAATGACAGTAAGCTGGAAACCCACCTGAATGCCTGCGTGCGTTGTGGTTTGTGTGCCTCCAGTTGCATGTACTATCTCACGATGAAAGAGGGTAAATATATCCCGGCACGAAAAGTAGACCTCGTCAGTTCCATTTACCGACGTTACAAGACATGGCAGGGAGCCATGTTTCCGTCACTATTTCACGCCCGGGAACTGAATCAGGAAACATGCGACGAAATGGTTGACTCCCTGTTTGGAGCCTGCACCATGTGCGGACGTTGCGTAAAACACTGTTCCATCGGGGTGGACATCCCCTTCCTTGTAAAAAAAGGACGCGAGATGCTTGCCGTCATGGGACTCGTACCCAAAACACTCCAAGCAACCGTCGATGCGGCAGTTAATACCGGGAACAACATGGGTATTCCCACCGAAGAGTTTGTCGACACGATACAATGGATGGAAGAGGAATTGCAAGACGAACTGGAAGACGAGAAATCCGGAATCTTTCTTGACCAGCCCGACAAGAATGTCTTTTATACCTTGAATCCGCGAGAACCCAAATTCTTCCCGCTCTCGATCTCTGCCATGGCAAAGATATTCTACGCCGCGGGAGAAGAGTGGACCCTCTCGTCCAAATACTACGACGTGACCAACTACGGGTATTTCAACGGTAATAATGAAGAGGCCACTCAAATTGCCCGCAATCTTTACGACGAGATTCACCGTCTGCACGGCAAACGACTTGTCCTCGGCGAATGCGGTCACGGTTCAAGGGCCATGCGCTGGGAAGGTCCCAATTATCTCAAGACACAATATGATTTTGACACGCTTACCGTGGTTGAACTCATCGGGGAATACATCCGGAACGGGAGGATTAAACTCGACAAGACACTGAACAGCAAAGTCGTCACCATCCATGACCCGTGTAATTTGGTTCGCAACGGGGGACTTCTTAATGAAATTCGTTTCGTGGTCAACGCGGCTGCCGCAAACGTCGTGGAAATGACACCCTACGGCACGGACAACTTCTGTTGTGGTGGAGGTGGCGGAGCCCTTGCCATGAGCGAGTACAACGAACGTCGTCTGAAAATCGGCAAAATCAAAGCCGACCAAATCACCGCAACGAAAGCCGAGATCGTCGTGACCCCGTGCCATAATTGCGTGGACCAACTAACTCAAATCAATCACACGTACAAACTGGGTATCACCATAAAGACGGTGGCAGAATTGGTTGCAGACGCCCTAGTAATTGAAAGTTGAAAAACCTAAAATTTATAATCTTATGAGCAAATTAATCTACCTAGACAATTCAGCAACCAGCTTCCCGAAGCCGGATGTAGTTTATGATTTCATGAACGATTTTTACCGCAAACACGGTGTAAACCCGGGACGTTCAGGATTTGATGCTGCCGTTGAAACGGAAGAAGTTGTAAACTCCACTCGCAAAATGTTGACCAAATTGTTCAACGGGGGGAATGACCACAACAGACTAACGTTCAGTTATAACGCCACAGACTCCTTGAACTTGATCATTAATGGTTTGGTAGAGAAAGGGATTCACGTGGTATCTACCATGCTGGAACACAACTCCGTGTTGCGTCCACTAAATATGCACCATCAAAACGGAACCATTGACGTGACTTACGTGCCTTTTGATGAACATGGTTACGTGCATCCGGACGATATAAAAAATGCTATTCGCCCGAACACGAAATTTGTTGTCGTAACCCATTGCTCCAACGTACTGGGAACGATCCAACCACTGACTGAAATCGGCAAAATTTGTAAAGAGAAAGGTGTTATCTTCGTGGTTGATGGCAGTCAAGGTGCCGGAGCTGTCGACCTCGACATGCAAGCATCTGGAATCGACGTATATTGTTTCACGGGCCACAAATGCTTAATGGGACCGACGGGAATCGGAGGTTCATACGTGCGTGAAGGCATTGAAATCAAGCACACCCGTGCCGGAGGAACCGGAGTTCGTTCCGCCTACCCCGTACATCTGGATGAATATCCTTACCGTCTGGAATATGGAACACTCAATTTGCTCGGTGTCGCCGGATTAAATGCCGGGGTAAAATGGATTCAAGAACAAGGAATCATGAATATCCACCATCGGGAAATTCAACTTTGGGATAAACTCCGCAAAGCATTACAAGACATCGATGGCGTAACCACCTACTGCGCACACAGCACAGAGAACCAGAATCCAGTGTTGAGTTTCAACATTAAAGGTTTTGACTCCGGGGACGTGGGAACCATGCTTGATGTAGACTACAATATCGCCGTGAGAACCGGTTTGCAATGTGCCCCGAAGGTACATGAAGTTATCGGTACATTCGATATTCATGGCACCGTCCGCATGAGTATCGGGGCTTTCACCACGGAAGAAGACGTTAACACCGCCATCGAAGCTATAAAAGAAATAGCCGCAATCAGGAATTAAAAATCACTTACTTATTAAAAGAACCCGCCTTCACAATATCATGGAGGCGGGCTTTTTTCAAGATTCATCCCTTTCAATTTTCCCATTCATCAAAAAGACATTCAACAGCACAACTCTATTTTCCCCTTCGCCGGAACCATAGGCCTAACGCTATCAATAACAATATTCCGGGATAGATTCCCATGAAAGCGATACTGACCCATTTCGAATTTTGCCTCGTAATATCAATCCATTCATCCGGGAAAGGAGGACGAACGAGCTCCACGGGCGTATACCCATCTGTAAGCCAATGAACGGTAGCTTGCATCGCCTCCAGATTCGAAACTCCCTCTGCAGCTTTAAAACCCATTCCGGTATTGCTAAAATAATCGGCATTCCCATAAACAACAATCTTTTGCTCCCTATCTTCCACTTTTCGATACAGCGACAAACCGGTTACATAAACTTTCTCTACTTCTCCCGCCGCAAGGTTCAAACGAACAGTATCATCCATAAAATTCGTTGTTTCCACTTCATTCCATACTCTCTCGTTTACCGTGGCAAACAACGGGATAACCTCAAACCCCTTATCCGTTGAATACTCCATTCCACAACATCCGATACCGGCAATAACCATCTCGTATTGCATACACTCTTGTAACATACCTTCCAAACGGAAAGCAGAACCTCCCAATGAACCGGCATATATGACATCCGGAGTTGTTCGATCGTTGGGTGAAACCAAACAGCCCGGAACGACTTTTACTCCTAGCTTTTCCAATTCACCCTTCATATCTTCTGAGGTTTGAGGTTTCAACATAACAAGTAAATTACCTCCCCTATCAATATAATGTCGCAAATTAGCTTTCGCCTGCTCTGTCATCTTTCCCCGAATATCTGCAAGTATCACGATATTTATATCCGGCGAAACAACCTCATCCAAAGAAATCTCAACCGGGTCAAGACCGCTATTTATCAATGAATAACGAAAAGATTTTTCTCTGACAAAAACCCGATAATCACGTTCTGCCCTTTTTGTCATACTTCTCTCTCCCAACCCGGTTACAAAACCGACTTTCGGACGCTTCTCCAAAAAATTCCGGAACATTACATAGTAATCCGTTTCATTTGGAAATTTATTGGCATCATTATACGTAGGCAACACCTCTTTCTGCCCATTCTCTCTTTCAAAAACACGAATAATATTTATACCCTCTGCAAAAGAATCTATCGGAATATCCAATTTATTCGAAGGTAATATTTTATCTATATTTTCATTCCTAAAATCAACATTAAACAAAACCTCCTGCATATCCGCACTTTCCGGATAATAATAAACATATTTCATTTTAATCTCTGGCTTAAACCGGACATAAGGCATTAGATTTACGGCCATATCTTCTTTTATATAGCCAGATCCGATATATCCGAAATCATCCGCTAAAACATTCCCATAAGTAGTTATCGTCATTCCCCCTTCCAAACGAGACAATAAATCCCGCGTATCTTCGACTAAAGACATTGATTTTGTTTGAGTCGCATCATAAAAAAACATTAATTTGGGCCGAGATGTAAAATATCCCAAAAGCAAAACACCCGAAAACAATATCAGGAACTTACTCCAAGTTACAATCCGTCTGCTTTTTTGTCTCGCAGCCTGTAATTGAATAATCGTCAAGGCCAGAAATGACACGATCAATATCAAAAAATACAGCACGTCTTCACTACATATCAAACCTTCTATAAATTTCTGGGCTCGTCCGGATATAGACAACCAATAAGTAAGTTCCCTCACAAAATCAATATTTTGCCAAAGATTCCTCACGTAATTCAATATCGCCAATACAGACAAGGTACACAAAGCAGCCACCAATTGATAGGAAGTAATACTCGACATAAATAAGCCGATAGCCGCGTACACGCATATCAACAAATAAATCCCCAACAAACCGGACAAACAAAGTCCCCAATCAAAATGGGCAATGTTCATCCCGGCAAAAACAACAAACACGAAAAGGATAACGATCAACACAAAGGCATATATCATCGTAGACAGATATTTTCCTAAAATAATCTGCGTGTTCGTAATCGGTGAATTATACAATAACTTTATTGAACCGCTACTATACTCCCGGCTCATCAAACCCATTGTCAGCAAGGGAATATAAAGATAAAGAAAAAATAATATTTTTGTAAAAAGTCCTTCTACCCCGGAAAATGTAGAAGCCGTCAAACCGGAAAAACCACGCCCCAACATGGATTGGTATTTTATCATCCCTTCAAAAAAAACAGAAAACTGCATACTCGCTTGAAAAGTAAAAATTATAATAATCATCCAAGCTATCGGAGAATAGAATAACACTTGTAATTCCGTCTTAGCTATTTTATATATTGTTCTCATACATTTTAATTAATTATTGTTATTCCTCGATAACTCGGCAAAAACAGTATCCATAGAGATCTTTTCTATATAGATCTCTCTCAATTCCCAGTTTTTCGCCACACTTGTTTCCACAATCTGTCGAATCGCCACATCCTTATCCGTAAAATGAATCCTGAATTTATTTCCATCAACTATTTCAACTTTCCGAATCCCGGGAATCAATTGTAAATCCGCATCATGTACACTACCAGCAAAAGAGGCACACAGAGAATCAGAGGCAACAGTATTATTAAATTCCTCCACGGTACCGGAAAAAACAACATGCCAGTGTTCTATCATCCGAATATAATCACAAACCACTTGAACCTCTGACAAAATATGCGTAGAAAGAAGTACCGTCCGATCTTGTGCTATCTCTTTTATAAGATGCCTGATTTCAACTATTTGATTAGGGTCTAATCCGTTTGTCGGCTCATCCAGCACAACCAGTTCAGGTTTATGAATGATTGCCTGAGCGATGCCGACCCGTTGTTGATACCCTCCCGATAAATTACGAATCAATCTATTTTGAAAGTGTTCAAGCTTACATTGTCCCATCACTTCCAAGACGGCACGAGAAATCTCTTTGGGAGGGATTTTCCGCAAATTTGCACAATATACCAAAAACTCTTTTACCGTCAGTTCCGACTGTAAAGGCGGTTTCTGCGGTAAAAAACCATTATGCATCCTAGCCTTTACCGGATTTTCCCTGAGACTGATCCCTTTTATAAAAATCTCCCCGTGAGTTGGTTTCAACACACCACACATAATATTCATCATGGTAGATTTACCGGCTCCATTTGAACCGAGCAAACCATAAATACCATTTTTACAAATCTCAAAGTTAATATCTTTTATTGCCCACTGGACACTATAACGGTGAGATAAATCTTTCACTAAAACAACAGGTTCTCCCATACAATACAAATTAAATTTCTTACAATCTTTACAAATATCACACGCCCCTCCCTCTGCCCGAGAAAATGGAAACTATATCAGCCAATTTCCCGAACAGAAGAATCATATGAAGAATAAACTCAATTAGAAGCGTCTCTTACACATCGCAAACTCAACATTTTTTTAGGCAACGTACTAAAACGTCCCAATTTAGAATAATTATATCGAACCTGTCGATAAATGACAGCATCCTCTTTACCCATGTCCCGTGTCGATGACCAGAAAAATCCGTAGAATCCGACAAAATTAGGAGTATAATTATTTACATCTATCCCGGAACTGCTCGGTTCATAATTAATGAATCCGCCCAACCGCAACCAAATACTCTCCTGAAGTTGTAATATCTCTCCTTCTCGATCTCCCCGCCACCCGAATTGGATCAAATCTTTTCCGTCCATCCCTACAATTCTCTCTAAATTTTGCCAATCCTCATCGGAAGGAATTCTCCAACCTTGCGGCACAGCAGATTCTGCCGCCACGTAATCGTACAAATAACCATATCTGGCATAGTTACGTTCCTCCTGTTCCTTTCGTTCTTCTGCAGTAATCAGCTTTTCGGAATAAATCCGGCTCTGTCCCTGATCTGTTTTATAACGTATATTCTCCACCATCCATTCCAAATTACCATATCGAACCCAATGATAAACACTACCGTCCCGCTCGTCAACAAATTCCCCATTTACACTCGGAAGTAACAATGGTGAAGAATCGTCATCGCCGCACGCTACCACACTACAAAAAAATAAACTTCCAATAAACAATCTATATATACTTCTCATCATAATCACAAACTATTGATTCAACAATTCTAAATGATACCCTAAATCTTTAACCACCTGTTTTATCAAGTTATATTTCTGAATCACTAACGGATACTCTTCATTTTCTTCCAAAAATGCCTCTTCATCTTCAAATAACACGTTTACAAAAGATTCCAAATCTTCAGATTTCACGGGGAAATAAGCATAATCATAAGATATATAACCTTCCAAAAAACCTAACTCGCGCAAATCCTCGATATAATCTATATCCCAACCGATTTCCAACCCCTCTTTCCCGTAATATTCCTCACCCAAAGCATAAAATGCAGCCAACTCCACGGTCTTTGCCAATAACGAAGTTTCTATCATATTTTTAAATAAACCGCGAACAAACTCCCGTTTTTCCACATCACTCATTTCCAATACGTCTCCTAAAGACAAAGCCAAACATCTCACTCCAGAATAAAAATCAACAGCAACCCTGCTCCCGTAAAAACCAGACCCGACATCATCCCCATCGTCTACCAGGAATCTCGTTCTGAATACAGTATCTACCAACAAAAAAGAATAAGGATAAGCTTTTTTCTCCAACAAAGGCAAAATACTCTCTTTTACAAACTCAACCACTTCCCTTTTACTTTCCAAAGTTTCCAAATAGTGGAAAGTAAACTTATCGCTCGATGCAGACACTACACCATACCCCAATTCTACCGTTTCAAAAGAATAAATCGGTAAACCATCTATATCGTTCCCCAACAATTTCTTACGCAACGTATCATTAAACAACAGGTAACAACCTGTTTCTTCTTGAAAATTCCGTCTCAACACGGATTCTTCATCACTTGCCCCTTCCGGAACTTCAAAATAATTTTCAACTCCACCGCTAGGAAATAAATCTTTTTCTTTTTCACAAGCGACAGCCAGCGATAAGAATACAATAAAACCCAATATCTTATACATATCACCTATTTTTAATTGTAATTAATTATCTCGACAGCATTTCTTTCATAACGGACGTTATCTTTCAGCAACTCATCAAATGTCAACACATCAGCAGGTATCGGCATCACATAAGCCGGATCACCAGGTCGCAATTCATAAATATATGTTGCTTGAAGAACTAATGATTCCCCATCATCGTAATAAGTAGTATACGTATTGCGCACAGCCTTATCCAAAGGGTAACGGTCGCACACGGAATAACGTCTTAAATCATACCAACGGTGTCCTTCAAAAACGAGTTCGCGGAACCGCTCGTCACGAATTTCAGACATTAACTCTTTCCCCGAATAAGAAACATCTTTCGCACCTCGAATCCTGTGTTTCCGTAAATAATTCAAAGCCTTGCAAGCCCCTTCTTCATCATTTTGATAAGCACGGGCCTCAGCCAAATTCAAGTACGCCTCAGCCGTCCGATAAGTACAAACATCAGACATCTCCCCTCCGTTATAAGCATACTTGTTACAAGGCAAATAAGGCGGATAATCCGTATTCAAAAACACCTCGAAACGTAAATCGTTCGCATCTTTTTCATATAATTCAATCACACTCTCAGAAGCACTCACCCCCTTCTGCCGCATACTTGTATTGTTCGCAATCCAATTATCTCCCGTGGAAAAAATCGTTTCTACTGATGTCGGACTCATAAAAGCCGTTTCCGAATCCATCGTGAAGGTATTCAGATCCAACAATTGACCGTTCTTTTCCAAAACTTTATTTGCATAATATGCTGCATTTTCCCAATCCCGTGCATAAAGGAATACCCTGCTTTTCAACAAATAAGTAGCAATAATATCCGCCCGAAAAACAGACTTACGAGAAACCTTCTCTAAGGCTTTTTCTGCCTCATCCAAATCTTTCAACACTTGATCGTACACCTCCTGCACGCTATTCCTGACAAATTTCTTATCTTCAATATATTCCGTTAACTTCAACGGAACCCCCGGATCCGTTATTGCGGAAGTTGCGGTATAAGGTTTCCCATACAAATTTACCAACCAAAAATAATAAGCTCCCCGTAAAAAATAAGCTTCCCCCCGAATACGGGAGATTTCCTGCTTCTCAAACTCATTTTCCCCGTCCCAATTCACGATCTCGGCTATAATCATATTAGCAACATTAATATGCTCATACAAACGCTTCCAGTCATAACTTTCATTCGTAATCTTAACTAAATTATCAAATCCGACATCCACGCGTTTTTGCCAAGTATAATAACCGAAATAATCATCTCTCGGGTTACTATTATATTCTATGCCATAAGCATATTCTATATTTTCTCGCATCTCGTCTGCCATCATATGCACATACGGAGTATATCCCGTATAACTGTAACTGCTGAAATCCGAATTCAAATAAGCTCCTCCCAATAACAACTCGTCCAAATCCGTATATGAACTCACGTAAGCTAAATCTTGCGAATATTCTTTCAAGAAATCCGAACAAGACACGGAAAGCAACATGACGATCCCTATAATATATATACGTACCATAATACTACTACATTAATTTAAAATGAAACATTTACACCCAGAGAAAAAGTTGGTCTTTCAGACAACTGAACCTCTGTAAATCCGGATTGAACGGGCGCTTGTCCTTTCAATTTCGGAGAACAGATTGTAAACACATTCGTGGTGGATGCCGTTATCGACAAACTATTCAAACGACTGGTCTTCAGCCATCTTTCCGGTAAATCATAAGAAAAACTCAAATTTTGACATTGCAGATAATTTCCGCTTACAACCCGTTGGCTTCCCGAATCATACATTGTCCACGCATTCTCACCCACAACAATACCATCCCCAACCGTCACGCGTTGATTATAACGATTACTTTCTGGAGTGTTGGCATTTACCAGATTCGGGATATTCGTAGACCGTTCATCCCCAACTTGTCTCCACCTTTTATTGAAATCTTTATTCACATTATACAACGATGAAAATCCAATTCCATCTTCATATAACTTGAAAAGACGCACCTTTGACCCCAAACTATAATTCAACGATAATCCCAACCGAAAACTTTTATATCGGAAAGTATTATTCAGACTTCCCTGTATCTTGGGATCTCTTTGTCCGGAGGCCGTCAACACGCTCGTAAATACATCATATTTACTCTTACCTATCAGTTCCTCACGTCTCTCCTGCATCGTGTCAAACATCGGTCCGCCGTCTACCGGATTCAAACCGACAAACTTATAAGAATAAAACGTCCCAACCGCATGCCCTTTTGTCAATGCGTTACCCGTCAAAAAATCGTTCAAATCATATTCCTCATCACCGGGATTCGTATTCATCTCATTAAATACTTGGGAAATAGATGTTGACAATGTCCATCTGAAATTATCCGTTGAAATTGGAGACAATGAAAAATCCACACTATAACCACTGTTTATAATCTCCCCGGAATTTATCACATAAGAAGTTCTTCCATTCACGGTCGATATATCCTTCGTTAGGAAAGCATCTTGCGTCAACTTATAATAAAATGAGGTATTCACCTGCAAGGCATTATTAAACAAACCGAAATCCAATCCCATGTTGAAAGAACTCGTCTTCTCCCACTTTAACTCCGGATTCGGATACACCTCGACCTTCGATACCAATTCATTATAATGAGCATCCATCGGATATTTTCTTAATATCATCACCGGAGATTGTCCATCTAACATATTTCCCTGATAACCATACGATAACCTCATCGTCAGATTACTAACCCAACGAGGATTCAAATTCATATGATTCGAGATATTATACGAACCGGACACAGACCAAATCGGTAATAACTTCTCGTTGCTGCGGTCCCCGAATTTATTGGAACCATCTATACGGGTATTTGCATTCAACGTAAATAAATCCTTATACGTATAAGACACAGACACGTATGCTGCCAACAAATTCGTCAAATCATCCGTTATGGAAGGGTAATTATTTCCCAACCATTGTTTATATTCCGGATAATCATCAATAGAAATTCCCGATGCAAATTGTTTTCCTCTTTCATAATAATAACCGCGATCCGTACGGATATAACCGTGAGCACGTGCAGAACTAGCCTCAAATCCCAAATCAGAAATAACATTATGTTGCTGCTCTTTTCCAAACGTATTATTTGTACTAAGCTGCAAACGAAAAGTGTATGAATTATTCCGATTATAATTCTTGGTCAATTCTCCCCCGTAAGGACACGTAGAATAAGTATATTCGCCAGTGGGAGCTTCCTCCCCGTATTCAGAGTAACGTAACTTAGCAATATAATTCGTTTTATCAGCATAATACCCTTCAATCTCCGCATTGGATGTTGAATACGAGAAAATTCCTTGGAGATTCAACCAATCGAATACACGGTACTGCAAATTCAAATTACAACTGAAACCCGTATTTGCCTGTTTGGAAAAACTGTTTTCCAACTCATTCAAGATATTGAAATTATAATCATCCGTCGTCGGTCGGTAATAATAATACTGTCCGGACTCATCATACACGGGCATAGTCCGGGAGGTAGTGTACGCATAATCAACCACATTTATTGCCGATTGAGTATAATTCCTTTCTCCGACATTGCCCAGCAAATTCAGGGATACCGACAACGCATCCGAAAAATGGGCATCCAGATTCAAACTTGCCGTATACCGCTCATTATTGGCTCCTTTTATAACATCATTATCAACAGCATATCCAACGGAGGCATAATAACGTAATTGCTCCGTTCCCCCGGACATACTGAGTGTATGCTGGTGAGAAAAAACATCCTCCGTCAAAATCTTAAACCAATCCGTATTCATTGTTTCCAATTCCTTGACCTTTTGAGTAAACACATCACCGGTAATCGTTCCATTGTACATTTGGGCAGCTAAAGCCTCGTATCCCAAAGGGGTCATGGTTGTCGGGAACACATGATGTGCAGCCACCAAATCCCGAGAGAAATCAACTCGTTCTTTCGAATTCATCACCCGGATACGGCGGTCGGTATAACGCGGACGTAACTTAAATGTTCCCGTCACATTATATCGCACGGACATATCTCCTACATTTCCCCGTTTTGTCGTAATCACAATCACCCCGTTCGCCGCTTTTGTCCCGTACAATGCCGTAGCCGAAGCGTCTTTCAGTACATCAATACGATCTATATCCTGCGGATTTAATCCGGCAATAGCATTACCGATACGATTGATATAATCCGGATCATTCAACTCTTCTGCCGTGATAGGCACCGGATCATTGACCACAATACCGTCTACCACCCAAAGGGGTTCCCTATTTCCGATCAATGTCGAAGTTCCCCGAATACGGATTCTCGGTACAACACCCACCTCTCCGGAATTCGTTACCATCATCATATCCGGAATCCTTCCTTGCAACATCTGGTCTATCGACATAACCCCCTGTATCATAACATCGCTGGCTTTCACCGAACTTACCGCACTTGTCAATTTTTTCCTATCTATCACTTGGTATCCGGTAACAACCACTTCTTCCATCAACGCAACGTCTTCCTCCAAAACGACCTCAATATCTTTCTGCCCGGAATAACTTATCTCCTTGGATTTCATTCCGATAAAAGAAAACTTTAACACGACTTTCTGTCCCTCATAAAATTCGATCTTAAATTTTCCGTCGCCATCTGTTACCGTTCCATAATTACTGCCTTTAATCAACACCGTCACCCCCGGAATTGTTTCTCCATGCTGATCCCTTACAACCCCGTTAACAGTAATGGACCGTACCTGCAAGGCCTCTTTCCTGATAATAATCAGATTATTCTCCAGCAAATATTTCAATCCGGTATCTTTCAAGCAAAAATCCAACACCTCTTTCACCGTTTTATCCTCCATTTGAACCGTCAAATGACCAACTTTTTCCACATCTTCCATTTTAAAAACAAAAGAATAATCCGTCAATCGTTCAATCTCGGTTAAAACTTCCATAAAAGACACCTCCTCCAGGTGTAACGTCACTCGTTTTGTTTGCCCGAAAACGGATAAAGAACCTACAATTAACACCATACACATAGACAAACACTTCAGCCTCGATAAAAGCTGCCCTATTTTTCGTTGCACACGAAAAACATTCATTCTGTTTTTTTTCATACTTTTGTTTTGAATTTAATTAAGCATCTTATGATGTTTGCAGGAGGGATCCCTCAATCCCTCTTGCTTTTTATTTCACCATTGAATTATCGTACACGACAATCTTACGGCCATAAAACATAAATTTAACCCCGTTGGTCTTTTGTAATTTATCCAATACCGTTTCTATATCATCATACCGATCCATGTTCACGTAAAAACGAGTTTCCTCCAACCCTTTCTTTCTATACTCCACTTCAAAATCATACCATCTGGCAAGCTCGCAAAATATCTCTTTCAACGACCTATTCTTTAATATCATCCGCCCGTTTTTCCAACAGATAACCTCATTCACATCAACCCGTTCAACTTTCAACTCTCTGCTACTCTTGGTATATACTGCCTGGTCGGATGGATTTAATATAACCTCTTCTTCACTCTTGGTGTACTCCTGACTGACTTTTCCGGAAACCAAGGTTGTAACCACATCTTCATCCTCCGGATAGGCTTTCACGTTAAAACTAGTTCCCAACACGGTAATTTCCATGTCCGCCGTTTTTACGATAAAAGGTACTTCCGTATTACTGGCAACCTCAAAATAGGCTTCTCCCGTCAGAAAAACTTCACGTTTCTCCCCCCGAAAAGATTCCGGATAAACTAATTTTGTCAAAGCATTCATCCAAACCCGTGTTCCATCCCCCAATACCACCTTAAACTCACTTCCCCTCGGTACTTCCAAGGAATGTATTTCGACACCCTGATCTTCTGCCAATTCTTTATTTTCGTAATGAACCTCGCGATTATCATTCACAATCACACGGCTATTGGAATCCGCATAAACAACCTTTTTTTCCGTTCCGTCTAATATAACCTTCTTATTTTCCCCTATTGACAATACCGCCTGATACTTATCACGTTGTTTTGTCAATTCTGAAAAAACTTTTTTCTCTACGACAGAATCCACCGGTAAATGATGTAACGAAAAAAACACAACAGAAACAAACACCACTACCACAGCAGCCGCAATACCGACTGTCCACAAATCCCGGTGTCTAGGTAATTTTTTCAACACCCGCTCTTTTGCTTTATTCATATAAATGGAATCCCACATTCCAGCTATCTGCAACACATATAATTCCCGGATATACTTTTTGAAGAAAAACTCATGCTCTTTATCTTTTTTAATCCAAAGCAAAAGTTCCCTTTGTCCCTCATCATCCAGATTATTCAAAAAATATTCCGTGATTAATTCTTTTATGTATGACTCTTCAACATTCATGGTTCTGACTTTATTAAGACAGACCATCAAAATCAAAAATGGGTGAGTAACTTTTTCTACTTTTTTGAGTCAAGCACGAATTTAATAAACAAACACAACACGCTCGAATTAGCAAATAACCGCCGCAGTTGTTTCAATCCATTAGCCAACAAGGTCTTTACCGTATTCACAGATATTTCGTTTTCCTCTGCCACCTCTTTGTACTTTTTCCCTTCAATCAAGATTCTCCGAACGACAACACGGGTTTTTAAAGGCAAATCATCTATAGCTTTATGAACGGCAATGATCAATTCCGGATCAATCGTCTTACTTTCCTCTTCAATGGCGTCATATCGTAAAACTTCCAATTCTGAATAGACCTCTTTTTTAGCATTCAGACTATTAACACAAATATTCCTTACTGCTCGGAAAAGGTAAGTTCCTAAAGCCTCTGGTGCAATATTGTCATACGTCCGCTCTTTCATAAAACGATAAAAAATATCCTGCACCAAATCTTCCGCATAAACCCTATCCTTTATTAAAGAATCAGCAAACAAAACTAAAGGTCTGTAATATCTTTCAAATAACAAACTTCCCCCTTTATTACAATTCTCCTGCAATACCTTTATTATAACGCTGTCTTTTACCACCATCTACTGAATTATTATTAGCAAATATACGGTTATCTGGCTTACTTGCAACAAAAAAGTCTAATTATTTGGTCTCCATTTCATTTTTTACACATTAAATATATATACCTAATGTAAAGGATAAAAATTTACCATTATAGTATTGATAAATCAAAAAAACTGACACCGCCAAATTTAAATTAGTACGTAATCTTCATTTTCGAATACGTTGTAAATAAAAATTCATTACTTTTGAACCCATTAAAACAAACATAAAAATTAGCTATATGTACGGAAAATTTCAAGACTTTTTAAAGACTGAATTACAGTCAATAAAAGACGCCGGCTTATACAAAAGCGAAAGAATTATCGTTACCCCGCAAGATGCAGAGATTAAACTTGCCACGGGAGAAACTGTATTAAACTTTTGTGCAAACAACTATTTAGGACTTTCTTCTAACCCGACGGTGATCGAAGGAGCCAAAAAAGCATTAGATAGCCGCGGTTACGGTATGTCCTCTGTGCGTTTCATCTGCGGAACCCAAGATATTCACAAAGAACTGGAAGCTAAAATCTCTCAATTCTTCGGAACGGAAGATACTATTCTTTATGCGGCTTGCTTCGATGCCAACGGTGGTGTATTCGAACCGTTATTCAGCCAAGAAGATGCCATCATTTCTGATGAATTAAACCACGCTTCTATCATTGACGGTGTTCGTCTTTGTAAAGCCGTACGTTATAGATACAAACACGCCAACATGGCTGACCTCGAAGAGCAATTAAAAATTTCTCAAGCTCAACGTTACCGGATCATAGTTACTGATGGTGTGTTCTCTATGGACGGGGATATTGCCAAGATGAACGAAATCTGCGACTTGGCTGAAAAATACAACGCATTAGTAATGGTTGACGATAGCCACGCTGCCGGCTTTATCGGTAAAACAGGTCGTGGTTCTGCCGAACACCATAATTGCATGAACCGCGTGGACATCTTCACGGGTACTTTGGGTAAAGCACTTGGTGGAGCTATGGGTGGTTACACGACCGGTAAAAAAGAAATCATCGACATGTTACGTCAACGCTCAAGACCTTATTTATTCTCTAATTCCTTGTCTCCGGCAATCTGCGGTGCTTCTATCGCCGTGTTTGACATGCTGTCAAAGAGCACTGAATTAAGAGACCGTGTCATGGATAACGCAAACTATTTCCGTGCAAAATTAACCGAAGCAGGATTTGACTTGAAACCGTCAGAATCAGCGATCTGCGCTTTGATGCTTTACGATGCAGTTCTTTCTCAACAATTCGCTGCCGAATTGCAGAAAGAAAACATCTACGTTACCGGATTCTACTACCCGGTTGTACCGAAAGGACAAGCCCGTATCCGTATCCAATTGTCCGCCGCACACACACGTGAACAACTGGATCGTGCCTTGGCTGCCTTTATTAAAATTGGTAAGAAATTGGGGGTTATCAAATAAAAAAGATAACACCTACACCATAAAAAACAGTTTGAGAGTCATTCTCAAACTGTTTTTTTATTTCTTCTCTCGTCATTTAAAAAATGTTAAATCTATTTTATCGAAGATGAATGCTAGTTGAATGTTTCATGGTCTAAATGAACGATCAAGAAACGCTTAACCAAGTGATTCCCAAAGATAGCACAACCCACTAGCATCCTAGAGCAAAGTATTTACAGTATTTATTCAAAACACACTCCCCACACAATGGATTTCGACTTTTACACACCAATGCAGCATAATCTAAAATAGCCCAATTCAATTCCTTGCACCTACGTACCTCGATAATATCATTTGCCAACTCTTGAATCTCCTTATCATGCCGCACATCAATAAAATCTCCCGGCTTAAAATAACGTTTCAGCAAGCGAGACATATTCACATCCAATAAGGGTTTACGATTTTTCAAGATAAACAACTCGAAAGCATTGGTGACATACAACCCGATAAAACCGGAATCTCTCAACTCATTCTCGTTTTCCGGAATTCTCCCTCCCCTTCGTCGGATATCCTCCCCCAATTTATACAATCGACGAGCCCGATGACGATATAGGCCAAGCGGCTTCATAATCTCTTCCAACTCTTCAAGCGAAGCATGAGCCAAAGCATTCCAATCGGGAAATTTCGAGAAAAACGTATCGTAATACTTTGCTACCGTTTCCGCTTTCGTACGTTGCAACAAAATTTCAGAAACAATTTGCTGGTACTTTGTCACCTGATCCTCCCGCCACGGGAATACCCGATGATTCTCATCGAACCACTTCAACAACCGATGTTGCAGATATTGAACCATGACTTCTCGCATAAATCTCAATTCATATTCAAGTCTAACATGTACGTCCTTTACTATTTCTTCTTGACAAACAAAAATAACAATTCTCGTTTAAGTTTCTCTATCAAACATTTGAAATCAGTAAAAATGGTACACATATCTGTAATTTGTCTACACTTATTCCTTCTGATACCTAATATATTTGTATCACAAAAACAAATGAACAACTTTATAGTATATAATGATGAAAACAATGTACTTTTTAATAATTGCAACAGTTATGGCAACATTTAGCATGAACGCAGAAGCTCAAAAAACTTCTAACGGGAAAAAAGTTTTGGTCGCTTACTTCTCACGTAGTGGAAACACGAAAGCAATAGCAAATCATATCAAAGAGTTGACAGGTGGAGATTTATTCGAAATCCAGACGGCTAAACCATACCCGGCAGACTACCACACTTGCACGGAAGTTGCCAAAAAAGAAAAAAACGACAATGCTCGTCCTGTATTAAAAGAGAAGGTAAAGAACATGGAAGAATACGACGTCATCTTTATCGGATTCCCAAATTGGTGGGGAACAATGCCCATGCCGATCTTGACATTCTTGGAAAGTTATAAGTTGGAGGGTAAAATCGTGATTCCGTTCTGCACTCACGGCGGAGGCGGCGAACAAAACTGTTTTAAAGATTTCGTAAAAAACACAAGCAAGGCTACGAATAAAAAAGGATTTATCACCAGTGGAGGAGCGGCAAGTTCTGCCCGTCCGCAAGTAGAAAAATGGCTGAAAGAAATTGATATTATAAATAAATAGGGGAAACCGCTTGGTAATCCCCTTTTCCTTTCTATTAATAGCAAAATAAAAGATAAGAACTGCAAATTGCAACCTGTCCTATAACTTGCTGAAGGCAAATCACCTTGTCATGACCAACCACACCCAGAAAATAGAATCCATCTGTCAACTTAACACGTTAATTGGGCAAAAAACACGCCATCCACTCCTATGTGTTATTGATCTAGCCGAGGCCACACGCTTTGACCAACTCTCTATTTCCGGTGATTTTTACACTCTATTCTTTAAACAAGTACAATGCGGAGATTTCAGATACGGTCGCAGATGCCATGATTTTCAATCTTGTACTCTAGTATTCAAAGCTCCCGGACAAATCATTGACCTCAATCACCATGATCTTCCGGAACAAACCAATATTCTCGGTATCGCATTCCATCCCAAAGTATTTAACGAAACACCGCTAGTCTGCAAAAAATCCGAATACACGTTTTTCTCCTATCAGGAAAACGAATCCCTTCATTTATCCGAACGGGAAAAGCAAATCGTTTTAGGATGCATGAGTAATTTTCAAAAAGAGTTGCAACGAGACATCGACCGGTTCAGTCTCCGGTTGTTAGCCGTGCATCTTGAATTACTCCTAGATTACTGCCTGCGATTTTACGAACGTCAATTTATCACCCGTTGCAATATAAATAATGATATTTTGACGTATTTTAATCAGCTTTTAGGGCAGTATCTCCAAACAGAACATGAAGTAAAAACCGAATTACGCTCGATCGAATACGTCCACGACCACATTCCTCAATCCCTTGCCTATCTCAGCGACCTCATACGAGTTGAAACCGGAAAAACACTCCGGGAATACGTACGCCTGAAAAAAATAGACATCGCAAAACTCCTCGTAACAAGCTCGAATAAAACCATTCCCGAAATTGCACTTGCGTTAGGTTTCCCAAACACCCAAACATTTCTCTGCCTATTTAAAAGACTCGTAGGTTGCTCCCCAAACGAATACAGGCAACAAGGAGGCAGCAAACCGAATTAGCGCACACACCCTTTTCTTTAAAATTGATTTTCAGTGAAATAATTACATTTTCCTAGCCTAAGCGTTGGTTTTTATCTTAAAATTTCATAATTTAATACCGCAAATTCTGAGGCGGTAATAAGATTTTATTTTTGACTACGTAAAATGATTCTCAATAAAGAATTATTTCCGTTTTTGTGTTGAAAATATTTCATTTATTGCCCAAAATGATATAAATTTGACAAATCAATGCGAATATGTTAAATATTTAACTAAACCAATATAAAAATGCTTCCTATGAGTAAATTTATTTCTATCGAAGAGGCTGTATCAAAAGTAAAAGATGGCATGACCATCATGGTAGGTGGCTTCCTCGCAAACGGGACCCCTAACAAAATCGTTGATGCGTTAGCAAAATCAGGTGTTAAGAACCTGACGTTGATCTGTAATGACACGGCTTACCCGGACAAAGGAGTTGGTCAATTGATTGCCAACAAACAAGTAAAGAAACTTTTCGTGTCACACATCGGAACCAACCCGCACACGAGCGAACAAATGAATAGCGGAGAGCTTGAAATCGAATTCTGCCCGCAAGGTTCCTTGGCAGAACGTGTACGTGCCGGAGGTTGCGGACTGGGAGGAATCCTGACTCAAACCGGAATGGGAACCATCGTGGCTGAAGGGAAACAGATCGTTAACGTGGATGGCAAAGACTACTTGTTGGAAAAACCGTTGAGAGCCGATATTGCATTGGTTGGTGCCAGCCTTGGAGATAAAGCAGGAAATTTAGTTTACCGGGGAACATCTCAAAATTTCAACCCGTTAATGGCATCTGCCGCAGACTTGGTAATTGCCGAAATTAATGAACTGGTTGAAGTGGGTGAAATCGCCGCAGAGAACGTGAAGACGCCATCCATCATGGTGGACTTCATTGTTAAATAATTGACGATTTATGATTTTTGATTAAAAAATCATTATATCACCCGATTAATAAAATTTAAAATTCAAGGAAATGGAAAAATCAATGATAAGGTTAAGAATGAGTGCAAAAGACGCTCATTACGGAGGTAATTTAGTTGACGGCGCACACATGGTACATTTGTTCGGAGACGTGGCCACAGAATTATTAATCATGCATGATGGTGACGAGGGTTTGTTTGTTGCCTATGATAACGTGGAGTTCCTAGCTCCTGTTTATGCCGGAGATTATATCGAGGCTACCGGGGAGATCGTGAAAGTAGGAAATACCTCTAGGAAAATGGTTTTCGAGGCAAAAAAAGTAATCGCTGCCAGACCTGACATATCTGCTTCGGCTGCAGATGTATTGGAAGAACCAATCGTGGTTTGCCGTGCAAGCGGAACCTGCGTGGTGAAAAAAGAAGACCAGAGAAAGAAATAATTTAAATTATTATTATGGAGAAATTAATTATCACAGCAGCCATTTGCGGGGCAGAAGTTACCAAAGAACAAAACCCTGCCGTTCCTTATACAGTAGAGGAGATTGTAAGAGAAGCAAAATCCGCTGTAGACGCAGGCGCAGCTATTGTTCACCTTCACGTTCGTGAAGATGACGGTACCCCAACCCAAAGCAAAGCACGCTTCAAAGAGTGTATCGACGCTATTTATAAGGTATGCCCGGACGTTATCTTGATCCCCTCTACCGGAGGAGCCGTGGGAATGACCGCAGAAGAACGTCTTCAGCCAACAGAATTATTCCCCGAAATGGCAACTCTGGATTGTGGTACTTGTAACTTCGGAGACGAGGTTTTCGAGAATACCATGCCTATGATGAGAGATTTCGGAAAGAGAATGATCGAAAACAATATCAAACCGGAATATGAATGTTTCGAAATGGGACATCTTGACACCGTATTAACCATGGCTAAAAAAGGTCAGGTTCCCGGAGCCCCGATGCAGTTCAATTTCGTACTCGGTGTTCCCGGATGTACCCCTGCCACGGTACCGAATCTTTGCTGGCTTGTAAATGCAATTCCCGCAGGTTCAACGTGGACAGCCACTGGAATCGGTCGTCATGCCTTTACTCTTGCAGCTCCCGCTATTGCCATGGGTGGTAACGTGAGAGTAGGTTTTGAAGACAATCTTTACTTGGAAAAAGGTGTGTTAGCTAAATCCAATGGAGAATTAGTTGCAAAAGTAGTTCGTATTGCCAAAGAATTAGGCCGTCCGATCGCTACTTCCGCAGAAGCAAGAGAAATTTTAGGATTAAAACCTTTAAAATAATCGATTTATAAATTTTCAAATTTAATTATACTATGCAAAAGAAAGGAAATAAATACGGAACCCACCGTGTAATCGAACCGAAGGGAGTATTACCACAACCCGCCAACAAGATTGATAATAACATGGACGAGATCTATGACAACGAGATCTTGATCGATGTTCAAACTTTAAATATCGACTCGGCTAGTTTTACCCAAATTGAGCAACAAGCCGGAGGCGATAAAGCAAAGATCGCTGAAATCATGATGGACATTGTTGCAAAACAAGGAAAACATCGGAACCCGGTAACCGGATCTGGCGGTATGTTGTTAGGTACGGTTGAGAAAATCGGTGATGCATTGAAAGGTAAAATCGATTTGAAAGAAGGTGATAAAATCGCTACGTTGGTATCTCTTTCTTTGACTCCGCTTCGTATTGACAAGATTAAAGATATTCGTCCGGACATCGACCAAGTAGACATCGATGGTAAAGCAATCCTTTTCGAAAGTGGTATCTATGCCAAGATTCCGGCAGACCTTCCTGAAAACTTGGCCTTGTCTGCACTAGACGTAGCCGGGGCTCCTGCTCAAACCGCTAAATTGGTTAAACCGGGTGATACTGTGTTAATTATCGGAGCTGGTGGTAAATCAGGTATGTTGTGCTGCTATGAGGCTAAAAAACGTGCAGGCGTTACCGGTAAAGTAATCGGTTTATGCCACAGCCAGAAGAGTACCGAACGTTTACAGAAACTTGGTTTCTGCGATTATGTATTCTCTGCCGATGCAACTCAACCTGTTCCGGTAATGGAGAAAATCGAGGAATTGACCAACGGCGAAATGTGCGACGTTACGATCAACAACGTGAACATTCCCGATACGGAAATGACTTCTATCCTTTGTACGAAAAACACAGGTATCGTTTACTTCTTCTCCATGGCAACCAGCTTCACGAAAGCTGCTCTCGGGGCAGAAGGTGTTGGTAGCGACGTAACCATGATCGTTGGTAACGGTTACACGAAAGGACACGCAGAGATCACTCTTCAAGAACTGAGAGAAAGCGAAGCTCTGAGAAAGATCTTTACTGAACTTTACGCTTAATAAGTTAAGATTTATGATTTACGATTGGAGATTTTCAATCGTAAATCATAATTTAAAATCACAAATCATTAAATCACAAATTATTTGATGAACAAGGGTTGCAGATACGGAACACACAGGGTAATTACTCCGGAAGGAACACTTCCGCAACCGGCATTAAAGCTGGATAACACGATGAGCATTTATGACAACGAATTGTTGATCGACGTGCAAACATTAAACATTGATTCGGCCAGTTACACGCAGATAAAAAATGCTTGTAACGGGAATGCAGACAAAATGAAAGAGATGATTCTTTCTATCGTGGAAGAAAGAGGTAAAATGCAAAATCCTGTTACCGGATCGGGCGGTATGCTAATCGGAACGGTGAAAGAGATCGGGTCCAATTTCCCGGACAAATCACTGAAGATCGGAGACAAAATTGCCACGCTGGTTTCCTTATCCTTGACTCCATTGCAAATAAACAAAATCAAACATCTTGATCCGGCATCGGATCAGGTAGACGTGGACGCACAAGCGATCCTATTTGAAAGCGGTTTATACGCCGTACTACCGAATGATATTCCTGAAAAATTGGCATTAGCCGTATTGGATGTGGCTGGAGCCCCGGCTCAAGTGGCCCGTTTGGTAAAAGAAGGAGATACGGTATGTATCATCGGAGGGGGAGGAAAGTCTGGAGTACTTTGTTGCTACCAAGCCATGAAAAACGTCGGACCTTACGGAAAGGTCATCGTGGTGGAATACTCGGAAGAGAATGCCCGAAGAATTAAAGATATGAATCTCGCCACTCACGTTATTGTCGCTGATGCGACAAAAGTGATGGATGTGTATAAAAAAGTGACAGCAATTGCAGGGGAAAGAGGTTGTGAGGTAACGATTAACAATGTAAACGTACCTTCGACAGAAATGACCTCGATTCTCGTCACGAAAGGACAAGGATGCGTTTATTTCTTCTCTATGGCGACCAGCTTCACGAAAGCTGCATTGGGAGCCGAAGGAGTAGGAAAAGATATAAATTTAATCGTAGGAAACGGATACGCCAAAGGACATGCCGAACTGACATTGAATATCATTCGAGAGTCCGAGGAAATCCGAGAACTATTTAACAGATTGTATGTGAAATAAAAATGTAGAATTTAGAATTTAAAATTTAGAACAAGCTATTTTTTAATTTAAAATCAAAAAGCTGGAGGCGCTTACTGCGCACTAGGACAATTAAAATTTAAAATCTAAAATTCAAAATAAATAAACTGAGATGGCTGAAAGCAGACGAAAAGAATTTTTTCCAGAAGTAACAGATGAACAATGGAATGACTGGAAATGGCAAGTGAAAAACAGAATTGAGACTGTGGATCAATTAAAAAAATATCTTGATCTGGATCCCAGCGAAGAAGAGGGTATTCGCAATGCATTAAAAATGTTGAGAATGGCAATCACCCCGTATTATTTAAGTTTAATCGACAAGAACAATCCACATTGTCCGATTCGCAAACAAGCGGTTCCTTCTGCCTTGGAGCTACACAAAGCAAGTGCAGACTTGGAAGACCCGTTACACGAAGACAGCGATTCTCCCGTACCGGGATTAACTCATCGGTATCCGGACCGGGTGTTATTCTTGATCACGGATCAATGTTCCATGTATTGCCGTCATTGTACCCGCAGACGTTTTGCCGGACAAAAGGACAGTGCCTCCCCGACCGAACGCATTGATAAATGTATCGAATACATCGCCAAGACTCCACAAGTAAGAGACGTGCTGTTATCCGGTGGTGACGCATTGTTGGTAAGCGACGATCGTTTGGAATACATCATCAGCCGCTTAAGAGCCATCCCTCACGTGGAAATCATCCGTATCGGTAGCCGTACCCCGGTAGTATGCCCGCAAAGAATTACTCCGGAGTTGGTGAATATGCTGAAAAAATATCACCCGATCTGGTTAAATACTCACTTCAACCACCCGAATGAAATCACGGAAGAATCAGCTGCCGCTTGCGCTCGTTTGGCGGACGCAGGTATCCCGTTAGGAAACCAGACCGTATTATTGAGAGGAATCAACGATTGTACCTACGTGATGAAAAAATTGATGCACGGATTAGTAAAAATGCGTGTTCGTCCGTACTACATCTATCAATGTGACCTTTCCATGGGTATCGAGCATTTCCGTACTCCGGTTTCCAAAGGTATCGAAATCATCGAGAACTTACGCGGACACACTTCCGGATATGCTGTTCCCACGTTCGTGGTTGACGCCCCCGGTGGTGGAGGTAAGACTCCGGTAATGCCGAACTACGTGATCTCACAATCTCCGAACCGTGTTGTACTGAGAAACTACGAAGGTGTTATCACCACCTACACGGAACCGACAGATTACAAGGAAGAGTGCCACTGTCCGGAATGTGAGCAAGCTCGCAAAGAAGGTGTTGCTGCCCTGTTACATGGCGATATGCTCTCTATCGAACCGAAACATCTGGCTCGTAACGAGAGAAATCATCACGAATAAAATAATAAAGTGATTCCGTGATTTCCGATTAAGTGATTTAATCTCTTCTCCGAAAATCACAGAATCACTTTATCAATAATCATCAATAGCCAATGTTTATCGAGGAGATTCTAAAATACAACAGTATAGCAATCGTGGGTCTGGCCAAAAATGCCGGAAAAACGGAATGCTTGAACTATATTCTTCGGAAAGTGAAGAATACGGGAAAGCGTTTCGCCCTTACCTCAATAGGCATCGATGGGGAAAACAGAGATCAGGTTTGCCAAACGCCCAAACCGGAAATTGAAATCTTCGAAGACATGATTTTCATCACGTCTGAGATGCATTACCGGTCCAAACGTCTGGTGGCAGAGATCATGGATGTCAGCACACAACAAACCTCGTTAGGACGTCTGGTAACCGCCAGAGCTGTCAGTTCGGGGAAAGCCTTGTTATCAGGGCCTGCCGACACGGGATCATTAAAAGCCCTCATCCAAGGGATGAAACGTTTTGACGTGGACACCACCATTGTTGACGGAGCTCTCTCCCGACTCAGTCTCAGCTCTCCGGCTGTGACGGAAGCCATGGTGTTAGCCACGGGAGCCGCAGTATCCTGTAATATTCCTCAACTGGTTAGAAAAACAAAATACGTGTATGACCTCATTTGCTTGGAGACAGCAGAACCGGAGATGATCCGGCAACTGATTGACATCGAGCAAGGCATATGGTCCATTGACGAAAACGGGAAAGTTCACGATCTGAACATTCCTTCCGTGTTTATGCTTGAAAATAACAAAGACGAAGTTTTCAAGTACGGGAACACGTTATACGTGGCAGGCGCCATCAGTGACAAATTATTGCAATTCTTACGGCAACAGAAACAAATCAAGGAGATCACTCTGATCATCCGTGATTTCACCAAAATGTTCGCCTCCATGGAAACATACTATGCTTTCCTCAAAAAAGGCGGAACCATGAAGGTATTGCAAAAAAGTAAACTATTGGCTGTTTGTATCAATCCCCAATCCCCGGAAGGATATTGTCTGGATTCCGACGAACTGAGAATAGCCATGCAAGAGAGCTTGGGCATTCCTGTTTATGACGTCAAGAGAATTGAAAATCAATTAATTCAGTGATTGGCGATTCAATGATTTTGTAATTATAAAAAAAGCGAGAGCCTATGCAGAAGGAATCACTTAATCGAGAATCATGGAATCACAGAATTAATAAAATCTAAAATTAAAAAAGGTGTTTTTAAGAAGTGCCATAGAAGAAATTAACGGGTTCAGATTCATGATCGACAAACTGGAAATTCAATCCGGGCTGGCGAAACGAGTCTTGAATACATTACCTTATTTGCGTACCGCGGAAGCGATTGCCCAGGAATTGGACAAAACCGAGGTCATGCGTAACATTCTACAAACCTCCGAACTAACAGACACCATTACCAAGATCAAGGTCAAGCTGATGCAAGTGAAGGACATCCGGGGAACAGCAAACCGGGTGACGGAATTACAGATTCTGGATGACATTGAACTATTTGAATTAAAAGCTTTTTCTTTGCTGGTCGTGGAGATGCGGGAATTACTCCTGTCAGCAAATATCACGGTTGTTACACTCCCGGATTTGGAACCGGTAGTAAACATTTTAGATCCCGAAAAAATGCGTATTCCTCATTTTTACGTGTACGATGCCTATTCCCCGGAACTGGCAGCCCTGCGTACAAAAATGAAAACGCTCCAAATGGATGAAAAAACAGAGGAACGAGTACTGGATCAACTTCAATTCGAACATACGGAATTAGAAGACCGGATTCGGGAAAAGTTATCCGAACAGATTCATCCCTATAAAAAAGAAATTAACGAAGCCTTGGTAAACACGGCGACTTTAGATATTCTGTTGGCCAAAGCCCAACAGACCATTGACATGCAGTTGTGCAAACCGGAAATTTCCACTAGCACGACTCGCTATATAAAAATATTCAACCCACAGGTAAAAGAGGTACTTTGGCAAGAAGGTAAGAAATTCCAGGCAATAGACATTGACATCAAGCAAGGAGCCTGTTTGATTACCGGAGCCAATATGGCTGGGAAAAGTGTTATACTAAAAACAGTGGCACTGGCACAAACACTATTCCAATTCGGTTTTTACGTTCCGGCAGAACAAGCCGAGATTGCCTTGGTGGACGAAGTTCTCCTTTGCATCGGGGACGAGCAATCCGAATTAAGCGGCCTATCCTCATATGCCTCGGAAATGTTACGGGTAAATGCTATCGTTCAAGACGTGAAAGCAGGCAAAAACGCCCTAATCCTGATTGATGAACTGGCAAGGACCACCAACCCCACGGAAGGGAAAGCGATCGTGAATGCCATGCTTGACTTCCTGACGGATAAAGGAGCCCGTTCCTTGATTACCAGCCATTACAGCGGGATCAAAGCCCGTTGCAAAAAGATGCGGGTAAAAGGATTTGTCAAAGAACACGTACAAGGTCAATTAACCATCAACAATATAAACGAGTTCATCGATTACTCGCTAATCGAAGACACTCTCGACTCCGTGCCGCAAGAAGCCATGCGCATCGCCCGTATTCTGGGCGTTGATGAAGAATTGTTGGACAAAGCAGAGGAGTTTTTGGATGACGAAGAGAAGAAGAACAGAAATTAATAACAGAACAAAGATATGCAGAACAGTAAACTAGGGCTTGATTTCACCAAAGTGGCACACGCAAAGGACGTGGCCCGGAAGATAGCCGACGATGTACAAAAATTCGTGGAACAATACTCTACCGTTGCCGTTGAGCGTACGCTATGCCGTTTGCTCGGTATTGACGGGGTTGACGCTAACACCGTGCCCCTACCCAACGTGCTGGTAGACGAGATCAAAGACAAAGGCGTGTTAGGTGAAGGTATTTTATTCTTCCTCGGAAACGCTATCGTGGAAACCGGTATGAACCCGCAACAAATAGCAGAGAAGGTTGCAGTGGGAGAACTGGATATCACCACGTTACCCGTTCACCCGACAGATAAGATTAAAGCCGCATTGAAACCTCTCGTTGACGCAAGTATCAAACGGATCAGTGATCGCCGTGCCAAGAAGGAAAACTACTTGAACACGATCGGGGAAGGTCCTAAACCTTACCTCTACGTGATCGTGGCTACCGGAAACATCTATGAAGATGTGGTACAGGCACAAGCAGCCGCACGTCAGGGAGCAGACGTTATTGCCGTAATCCGTACAACAGGGCAGAGTTTGTTGGATTACGTGCCTTATGGAGCTACCACGGAAGGATTCGGGGGAACCTTCGCTACACAGGAAAACTTCCGCATCATGCGTAAGGCCTTGGACGAAGTGGGCGAAGAAGTAGGCCGTTACATCCGCTTATGTAACTATTGCTCCGGTCTGTGTATGCCGGAAATCGCGGCCATGGGAGCATTGGAAGGATTGGACGTGATGCTGAATGACGCTCTTTACGGTATCCTGTTCCGGGATATTAACATGCAACGTACACTGGTTGACCAGTTTATGTCAAGAGTAATCAACGGATTCGCCGGAGTAATCATCAACACCGGAGAGGATAACTACCTGACAACCGCTGATGCCGTGGAACAGGCACACACCGTGCTGGCATCCGACTTGATTAACGAGCAATTAGCCTTGATCGCCGGACTGAAAGAAGAACAAATGGGATTAGGACACGCTTTCGAAATGGACCCGTCTCTTGAAAACGGATTCTTGCTGGAATTGTCTCAGGCTCAAATGACCCGTGAGATTTTCCCGAAAGCCACTTTAAAATATATGCCTCCAACCAAATTCATGACGGGAAATATTTTCCGCGGACATATTCAGGATGCACTTTTCAACATGATCGGAATCTGGACTTCACAAGGTATCCAATTATTAGGTATGCCAACAGAAGCGATCCACACGCCGTTCATGTCCGACCGTTATCTTTCTATCGAGAACGCCAAATATATCTTCGGCAACATGAAGAATATCGGCGACGAAGTAGAATTCAAAAAAGACGGTATCATCCAGAATCGTGCCAAGGAAGTATTGAACAATGCTATCGCATTACTTGAAAACATTGAACGTGAAGGTCTTTTCACCGCTTTGGAAAAAGGAATCTTCGGTGACGTAAAACGTCCGAAGAATGGTGGTAAGGGACTTGACGGAGTTGCCGCCAAAGGTGCCAACTACTACAACCCGTTTATTGAGCTTATGCTCAATAATAATTGAAAATTGAGAATTGAAAATTGAAAATGAAAGGGGTTACCTTATCATTTTCGATTTCAGATTTTCAACAGAGTGAATAAAAATAAAATTTAAACCAATGCGATTGATAATTTTCAATTTTGCATTTTCAATTTTCAATTCATTATGAGTGGAGGATTATATTCTACCGAAAAAAATGATTTCGACCAGACGCTGGATCTGAAAAAAATAAAACCCTACGGGGACACGATGAACGACGGGAAAACCCAGTTGAGTTTCACGTTGCCCGTGCCTGCCGGGGATGAGGCTATCGAAGCCGCAAAACAATTATTGAAAAAAATGGGTTTCGAGAACCCGCAAGTGGTATTCCACAAAGAGTTGACCGAAGGATACACCTTCTTCAACTGTTACGGTAGCTGCACACACACCGTGGACTTCACGAGCATCCATGTCCCGAAAGTAGAAGGAACGAAATGGGATATGCACGAAACGGACGAGTTCATCCGTGAAAACATCGGACGTCCTTTGATTGTTGTAGGTGCAAGTACCGGAACCGACGCCCACACCGTGGGAATCGACGCCATCATGAACATGAAGGGATTTGCCGGACACTATGGACTGGAACGCTACGACATGATCGAGGCTCACAACTTGGGGAGTCAGGTTCCCAATGAAGAGTTCATCGCCAAAGCGATCGAGCTGAAAGCCGATGCACTTCTGGTATCGCAAACCGTTACTCAGAAAGATGTTCACATCAAAAACATGATCGAACTCGTGGAAATGTTGGAAGCAGAAGGCTTGCGGGATAAAGTAATCCTGGCCTGCGGTGGTCCTCGTATTTCTCACGAACTGGCCAAAGAACTCGGTTACGATGCAGGCTTCGGCATGAACACCTACGCGGATGACGTGGCGTCATTTGTTGCACAAGAATTTGTTAGAAGAAAAAATAAATAGCATTTAAAATCAAAACGGTATGGATAAAGATCAAGTAAGAGAAGTTATCGCGAAACGGGTAGCTCTCGAATTAAAAGACGGCGACGTGGTCAACTTGGGAATCGGACTGCCAACAATGGTACCGAACTACTTGCCCCAAAATGTACACGTGATCCTACAATCCGAGAACGGATTATTAGGTATGGGTCCGAAACCGGAAGAAGGTAAAGAAAATCCGGAACTGACGGATGCCGGTGGTGGCTACATCACGGCTATCGAAGGCGCCTGCAGCTTTGACAGCGCAACCTCTTTCGGACTTATCCGCGGCGGACACGTGGATGTCACCATTCTTGGTGCTTTACAGGTAGACGAGAAAGGAAACTTGGCAAACTGGATCATCCCCGGTAAAAAAGCCCCGGGAATGGGTGGAGCCATGGACCTTCTGGTAGGTGCTAAAAAAGTGATCCTTGCCATGGAACATACGGCAAAAGGGAATCACAAGATTCTGAAAGAATGCACCCTGCCGTTGACGGCTGCCGGAGAGGTGGATATGATTATCACCGAAATGGGTGTTATGAACGTTACCCCCGAAGGTATCGAATTGGTAGAATTAAACCCTGAATTTACGTTAGATGACATCAAAGCAGCTACAGGCTGTGAACTTATAATTTCCAAAAATTTAAAAGCAATGCCTCAATGACAAAAACCTATATCGTAGCAGCAAAAAGAACAGCGATCGGCAAATTTTTAGGAACAACTCTTTCAATGACAGCAGCTGACTTGGGTGCAGCCGTAATAAAAAACATTATCGCGGAAACCGGAGTCAATCCCGCCAACATTGATGAAGTGATAGTCGGCAACGTATTATCCGCCGGACAGGGGCAAGGTGTAGCCCGTCAGGCATCCATCAAAGGAGGGATCCCACAAGAAGTTCCGGCTTACGGAATCAACATGATATGCGGGAGCGGTATGAAAGCCGTGCTCAATGGTGTAACCGCTATCAAATCGGGACTGGCGAACTTGATCATTGCAGGAGGAACCGAATCCATGTCCAATGCGGGCTATATCCTTCCGGCACGTGTACGTGACGGGCACAAGATGGGCGACGTGACAGTCGTGGACCATATGGTGTATGATGGTCTAACGGACGCCTTCGAGGGATACCACATGGGCATAACGGCTGAAAACATCGCGGAGAAATACGCGATCAGCCGGGAGGAACAGGATGAGTTTGCTATCGAATCGCAACAACGGGCTATTGCGGCTATCGATAACGGTAAATTCAAGTCAGAGATCGTGCCTATAGAGTACAAGGTGAAGAAAGAGACTCACGTGTTCGACACGGATGAATTCCCGAACCGGACGACCTCCCTGGAGAAATTATCGACCTTACGTCCCGCTTTCAAAAAAGAGGGATCCGTCACGGCCGGTAACGCTTCGGGGATCAATGACGGGGCATCATTCGTACTGATCGCATCGGAAGAAGCTGTTAAACAAAACAACTTAACTCCTCTGTGCGAGATCATTGGTGTCGGACAAGGCGGTGTAGATCCTACCATCATGGGTATGGGTCCCGTGCCTGCCATTGCCAACGCACTCAAGAACGCCGGAATCAAGCTATCCGATATCGACGTGATCGAGCTAAACGAGGCTTTTGCGGCACAATCGCTGGGAGTGATACACGAACTTATGGCACAACACGGCGTTACGAGAGAATGGATAAATGAACGTACGAACATCAACGGTGGTGCAATAGCACTGGGACATCCCATCGGGGCATCAGGAAACCGCATCGTTGTATCATTAGTACATGAAATGATAAACAATGAAGCAAAATTAGGTCTTGCATCCCTCTGTATCGGAGGGGGCATGGGGACGGCCTTAATTCTGAAGAAATGTTGATTTAGGATTAAAAATTAGCTTCGATCAATTAAAACATTTAATAATAATGGATTTCAGTCTATCAAAACAAGAGCAACTCTTCTTACAAATGATAAGAGAGTTTGCAGAAAAAGAGGTAAAACCTCTGGCGGCGGAAGTGGACGAATCAGAGAGATTCCCGATGGAAACCGTTCAAAAAATGGCAAAACTTGGTATTATGGGTATCCCGTTCCCGGTGGAACTCGGTGGAGCAGGTGGTAGTAATATCCTTTACACGATGGCGGTAGAGGAGTTATCCCGTGTATGTGCCACGACCGGCGTAATCGTGTCTGCACACACCTCTTTGTGTTGCGCACCGATCATGGAACACGGAACCCCAGAACAAAAAGCCAAATATCTTCCCAAATTAGCTTCCGGTGAATGGATCGGAGCATTCGGTCTGACAGAACCGAACGCCGGAACCGATGCTTCTGCACAACAGACTATCGCGGTAAAAGAGGGAGATCATTACGTGCTGAACGGATCTAAAATCTTCATTACCAATGCCGGTTACGCACACGTGTATATCATCATGGCAATGACCGACAAATCCAAGGGAACAAAGGGTATTTCCGCATTCATCGTGGAAAAAGATTTCCCGGGCTTCTCCGTGGGTAAAAAAGAGAAAAAATTGGGTATCCGCGGTTCTGCAACCTGCGAGTTAATCATGGAAAACTGTATCGTTCCGGCCGAGAACTTACTCGGACAAGAAGGTAAAGGTTTCGGTATTGCCATGAAAACACTTGACGGCGGACGTATCGGTATCGCTTCTCAAGCATTGGGTATCGCTCAAGGAGCTATGGACGAGACCGTGAAATACGTGAAAGAACGTAAACAATTCGGTAAAGCCATCGGACAATTCCAAAACACCCAATTCCAACTGGCTGACTTGCAGACTAAAATAGAAGCTGCCCGTTTGTTAGTAAGACAGGCTGCCTACAAGAAAGACTTGAAAGTACCTTATTCAGCAGATGCTGCTATGGCTAAATTATTCGCAGCAGAAACGGCCATGGAAGTAACGACCAAAGCCGTACAGTTCCACGGAGGATACGGATATACCCGTGAATACCCGGTTGAAAGAATGATGAGAGATGCCAAGATTACTGAAATCTACGAGGGTACGTCAGAAGTTCAGAGAATGGTGATTGCAGCAAATTTATTAAAGTAAAAGACAGTTGACATGAAGATCGTTGTTTGTATTAAACAAGTTCCGGATACCACGGAAATCAAACTGGACCCCGTTACAGGAACCCTTATCAGAGACGGTGTACCCAGTATTATGAATCCCGATGACAAGGGAGGACTTGAATTTGCCCTTCAATTAAAAGATCAATATGGAGCACATGTAACCGTGATCACCATGGGACCTCCTCAGGCAGAGGCTATCTTGAGAGAGGCATACGCCATGGGAGTGGATCGTGCCATCCTGTTAAGCGACCGCAAATTCGGTGGAGCCGATACATTGGCCACTTCTAACACCATTGCCGCAGCCTTGAGATCTCTGGAATTCGACCTATTAATCACCGGACGTCAAGCTATCGACGGGGATACCGCACAGGTTGGTCCGCAGATCGCTGAACACCTGGATTTACCGCAAGTAACCTACGTGGAAAGCTTAACTTTCGACGGAAACAAGACTTTCACGGTGAAGAAATCCATGGAAGACGGTTACCAGATGGTACAGGTAGACACTCCTTGCGTATTCACGGCATTGGCTTCCGGAGTGAAACCCCGTTACATGTCTGTAAGAGGAATCGTTGAGGCTTACAATCACCCCATCGAAACCTGGACCTACAACGACATCACCGTGGATGATCAGAAGATCGGATTGAACGGATCACCGACCCGCGTATTCAAATCATTCACCAAGGGTGTAAAAGCTGCCGGACAAATCTACGAAGTAGACCCTGCAGAAGCTGTAGATATCATTATCGGCAAATTGAAAGAAAAATTTATTATCTAATGAAAGAGGATAGATTTAGAGTATTTCAATCTAAAATCTAAAATCATTAAATCTAAAATTAGAAATGGATAAGGCACAATATAAAAACGTTTACGTCTTCGTTGAACAAAGAGAAGGCGTTATCCAAAACGTGGGTCTGGAATTGTTAGGCAAAGCCAGAGAATTAGCTGATGCTTTAAATGAAAAAGTATATGCCATGTTATTGGGACATGACCTGACAACTCAGGCTCAGGAATGTATTGCTTACGGAGCTGACACCGTGTTGCGTGTGGATGCCCCGGAACTGGCTACTTACGTTACCGAACCTTACGCACAGGCTATTTACCAGATCATCCGTGACAACAAACCGAGCATCGTATTGATCGGGGCAACCACCATCGGTCGTGACCTCGGTCCTCGTTTGTCAGCCCGTGTAGAAACCGGATTGACGGCAGACTGTACCGGTTTGGAAATTTCCGAGGAACGGGACCTGTTGATGACTCGTCCTGCATTCGGTGGTAACTTGATGGCAACCATCATTTGTAAGGAACACCGTCCGCAAATGTCAACCGTTCGTCCGGGTGTAATGCGCATGGGCCAACGTGACGAGAACCGGAAAGGAACTATCGAAGATGTAAAAATCAATTTCGATAAATCCAAATTCCGTGTACGGGTTCTTGAAACGGTTAAACAAACCAAGAACTTGGTAGACATCACCGAAGCACATGTATTGATCTCCGGAGGTCGTGGAGTAGGTAATGCAGAAGGTTTCGATATGTTGCGTGCTATGGCAAACACCATCGGTGCCGAAGTATCCGCATCCCGTGCCATGGTTGATGCCGGCGTATTAGGACACGAACGCCAGGTAGGGCAAACCGGTAAAACCGTACGTCCCGACTTGTATTTCGCCATGGGTATCTCCGGAGCCATCCAGCACTTGGCCGGTATGGAAGAATCCGAATACATCATTGCGATCAACAAAGACAAATTTGCCCCGATCTTCAACGTGGCAGACTTGGGTATCGTCGGCGATGTTCGCAAGATCGTTCCGCTTTTAACTGAAAAGTTGAAAAGATAAAATAAAGGGAAGTGTCGCATTGACACTTCCCTTTTTACCTAACCTTCATCAAAAAATCACGAATCCCCAGATATTGTATCCCCTCGTAAGTATTCCCATGAAACAAATCTTGCGAGACGACAATTTTGGGATAATTATCTTCTATTTTTAAAAGATTACCAAATTCCCGTTGGATAGTTGTCTCATCATTTAGCTGTAAAGCGACCTGCACATACACCTTTTCACCCTCCCGCTCACCAATAAAATCAACTTCTTGTTTCTCCAATACTCCCACGGAAACCTTATATCCTTGATATAACAAATGATTATAAACAATATTCTCTAATATCTTCCCCTGATCTTGAAGTTTAAAACCGGTTATAACATTTCGAATTCCCAGATTTTCAAAATAATATTTATTCCCTACCTCAAAAATACGTTTCCCCACAATATCATACCGATCAACACAAGAAATAATAAAAGCGTTTGCAAAATGGTCTATATAAGTCAGAATTTGATTTACCCCCAACGTAACTCGTTGCGATTTCAAATAATCACTTATCCCTTTAGCCGAAAATATACTTCCTACATTATCTGCAAGAAACAAAAGTAACCTCTCTAAAAAATCAGTATTCCGTAAGGCATAGCGGCTAACCACATCCCGATAAACAATCGTGGAATATATACTCTTCAAATATTCAAAAACAATTTCATCTTCCAATTTCAAATGCATCAAATAAGGCAACCCTCCATATCTGGTATATAACCCATAACTTTCATCCGAATTTTCCAGTTCATGAAACTGTAAAAACTCCGGATATGACAAACTATATATCGTGAACTCGATATATCGGCCCCCTAAATAAGTGGCCAATTCCCCGGACAACATTTTCGCATTGCTTCCGGTCACATATATATCGTTATTTTCATCCAAGGCCAACGAGCGCAGAGCTTTCTCGAATTCACTCACCTCCTGTACTTCATCAATAAATATATAATTTTTCCTGTCTTTTAAACATTTACTCACCACGTAAGCATGTAGCTCCTTTGCAGATCTTATGAAATCAAAAGTGATATCTTCCAAATTTATATAAATGACATTCGCCCCCGCTTCCTTTTTCCGGATCAACTCTATCAGTTGAAATAAAATATAACTTTTCCCCACCCGACGTTGTCCGGTCATCACTTTGATCAAAGACGTGCCCATGAATGGCTCTATTTTCTTCAAATAATGCTCTCTATATTTTATATTCTCCATTTTCATTATAATTAAAACTTTCCCCAAAAATACGAAAAGTTTTCATCATACTGAAAACTTTCAACGAATAAAGCAAAAGTTTTCATCATACTGAAAACTCCTCCAACCTCTCTAACACAAGTTGGGTAAACACCTGGTACCCATCTCTCCCCCTGTGCAAGGGGGAGTTGGAGGGGGTAGTACCCCATTATAACCCCAAAGGGGCAGCCGAAGCCACCCCTTTCCCTTATCGTCCGGAACGTTTCCGTTCCCATCGATTCTTACACCAAGCCACCACGACCGAGCTAATCACTCCTCCCACGATACTCAATACCCCCGTCACGAAATCATCTGCCACCTGCGAGAGAAAAGCATTAAATCCCAGCGTGAAAAATATTCCGGTAAAAAAATACACGCTCATCATACCGTCAAATAGCGACTGTCCGATGCAGCACTCCCGTTCCTCAAGGTTGCGAAACAATACACCTTCACGTTAGCCTCGTCCCAGTCCTCGGGAAGAGCATAACTCGTGTTACCATTTTCTCCCCGATCTCTCAACGGAACGATCTTGGCACGATTCAACACGGTTTCCAGCAACACGCCATACACTTTATCATCCGCCAACGCATACCCCTCCTCTTCTTCCTGCATCTCCTGCTCGAAAGAATACATCTTACTCTCCGAGGCGTACGTCACGGTCACTTTAGGCGTGTACAACAACCCCTCGGCCATTTTTAACCGATCAAACACGATGGTTGCCACGTGTTTCTCGTCCACCTCCACGGCAGCCTGATTCACTTTCATGAAAGCATTCGAAGTCGTACCATTTCCCATTCCCACGAAACCTTTCCGAATCACCGGAATCAACCTCCGAGACAACTGAACCAACACCTTCATCTTCGCCCGTTGATCAAGTATCTCCGGAGTCGGATTATCCCTTCTTGAAAAGATCTTCGCCTTCGCGATATTCTGCTTGTTCGTGTAACACATCGTCACGTTACCAACGGACTTCTTTACCTTGCCTAACAAATAAGAATTAAATTTTGCCATAACATTAAAATTTAAAAATGAATAAATCAGAAAATTTAAAATGATCTCACACTCCCCACGTGGGCCCTACACGAAAAATGCAAGCAATTTATTTCAATTTAGAATGTAGAATTTAAAATTTAGAATGAAAACTCAGCCTCGTGCTACTAGAATTTAAAATCTAAAATTTAAAATCAATAATACTGAATCCACTCCGCCACCCTCAACGCCGGTCCCGGATCCACCTTCCTTGGCGTCACGTCCGAATGCCCCACGATATCCCCGATCGGATAAGTATCCACCAGCAAACCACACACCTCGTTCAACACCCGCATCTGCACGTCCGTGTAGTCATGCCAGTACGTCGGCACCTCACCCGAATCCTCCGTGTACACCTCCTTCACGGGTACTTCTTTCCCAAATTCCGCCACGAACTTTCCTCCTTCCAGTCGCAACTGCCCCAAGTTATCCAGCTCGATCCCAATCGAATAATGATTCAGTTCGTTCCTTCCCCTGTAACTACTCTTCCCTGCGTGCCACGCCTCAATATTAAACGGCACTAGTTGTATCACCTGCCCGTCCCGCCCGATCACCATGTGCGCCGACGCCTTCACGTCCGGTCTCGCCAAGAATTTTGCCGAAGATTCGGCACTCGTACCTGCCGTGTAATGTAAAATAATCATATCCGGCACTCCCAGTCCCCGTCTATTCTTCGGGCATTCCAGATGAATCACCCCACCGCCCACCAAACGATAGTTTACTATTGAAAATGGAGAATTAGAACTTGAAAATACTTCCATAACAAAAAATTTAGAATTTAAATTGCTTATCTTTTAGTTTTTATCTTTTACCTTTTATCTTAAAAATGGCCTCCGCCATTTTTTCCCCGCTCCTTCCCACCACGTATCCTCCCAACCCGATCTCCAATAAATCCCAAAACCGGGAAGTTTCTGCTAGTATCGGTAAACTGGTAAAAGTCCCGATCAAAATAACACTGGCAAACGTCAACATCACCAGCGGGCGCCACGATCGCTGCAACCAATTCCCCTTCACCTCCTCCTGCACCGTGACTGCTTTTGCCTGTGTTAATTCTCTCTCCAATTCTTGAATCAATTTCAACAATCCAATTTCCAGCTCTTTCTTCTCCCTCGCCGGGAGTGTTAATTGACCAATCAACTCGCTGATCGAATTAACAATTCCACTTATCGGCTTCATCCCCGTTCACAATTTAATGCATTGCGAATTCGAGAATCGTTTCCCATCCGGGGACACGAAGAAACAATACAAATAAATCCTCACCCCCTTGCCACACTCTAACGGAAAAGTTACTTTTTCTGCCACCCGTAACACCTCCAATCCCTCCAACAACTTCGGGCTAAATGAACGATTCGAATAAAGCACGACCACATTCAAACGATCTGTCGCCTCAAAATTATATGCCTCCTCGTCATTCTCCCAATCCAACGTGACCATCCCCTGCTCATCCATTCTCCCCTGTAGATTATACGCCTGTTGTCGTTTCCCGGCAGAAAAATGCAACTGCGAAAAATCACCGATCTTCCCGTTTGCCCGAAACGCTTTCAAATTCTTCTTCATAAAAAGTGCGTAGCCACTACTACAGATTTTGTCTGCCGAAAGATCCAAAATTCCCTTCAGGGGTGTCTCCTTTATCTTTTGGTAAAAACGCACTGCCACCCGAAAACGGGACCTTACCTCTTGCTGTTTCGGCGTGTTTGGATCAATTCTATCGGGAACACTCCTCATATAAGATTTCCCGTTCAACTTGCAGAAAACGACATTCCCTACTCGTCCCCTTATTCCAAATTCATTACGAACTAAAGCCATAACTATTTTTTTAAATGAATACTACTTCTGTCTCATCAACTCTCGCTGATTTCCGAATGCAATATTACAGCTATTCAACTCCCCGCTTGTTATACGTCACAGTTACGTCTAACGAAATAATCCGCAACACTATGATTACCAGCACTCAAAAAAGTACTCATTCCCCACTTTCAAAGCAACAAAAAAGGGTAGCAAAAGTATCTCAAACTCTTACTACCCTAAAATCTTACCAACTTTTCACTCTAAATTCTAACCTACTTGTACTCCTGTTCCCTCAATTTCTCAATCAACCTCTCCATTTGATCTAAAACCGTCTTTTCCTTATACCGTTTCAACACCCTGCTTTTCAACTGTCGAAAATTTTTAATCCGTATACCCCAAACCTGTTCGGCAATAGCCACCAACTCACGAAACTCCAGTAACTTTCCCGCCGGTGAATAAAACTCCCCTAGTGCCTCGAAACCTATCAACAGCTCTATCACCTTCGTCGATACATTTTTCGTCTGCCAGAACACCAACGCCTCCTTCCCCTCATTCTTCAAAAACCTCGCCGGATTATCCATCCTCTCGTGGAAAAGCTGCCATTCGTCCTCAACCACTTGTAACCCTCGCCCGATAAAGCATAACCGACACGCCCCTTTTTTCCCCCACTCCATCGCAGTCCTTATACATCTCCAATAATGCCTGCAATCGAGTCTTCGTGTAATTCAACGCACGGCACGTTGACAAATAATCATCTCCCAAGTCACATAGCCCTGCAACCTCTTCAACAAATTTTCCTAATTCATCCTCCAAATCCTCTTTTGTGATTTCCTCAAATGATTCTCCCGCCAACAAACCAAAGAATCTTGTCTCCAGTAATTCTGTCATAGTTTTAAAATTTAAAATAAATAAAAATTCCCGGGCGTCATTACCCGGGAAATATTCTTAATTTTAAAATCGGAATCAGGAAATCACATCATCATACCCTCTCAAATCTCTCAATCATTCAATCCAAAATCACAAATCTTTCAGTCCTTCAATCTAAAATTTAAAATCATAAATCGTAAATCACTTTCGCCACTCTTTCCACGTCCTCATCCGTCAACGTCGGCCCCGATGGTAAACACAAACCGATCTCGAACAACCGTTCACTCGTCCCGTTTCCATAAAATGGAGCATTTTTGAACACGGGCTGTAAATGCATAGGTTTCCACAACGGGCGACTCTCTATACTATCCTCATCAAGAGCCAACCGAACATCCTCTCTCGTGAATCCGGCCTCCTCCGGATCCACCGTGATACACGTCAACCAGTAATTCGAGTTAAAATCCCCGCCTTCCGGCTGGCACATCACCTTCACTCCTTTCACCCCATTCAATAACTTCACGTACAAATCATGAATCTCCCGTCTCCGGGCTACGTGTTCATCCAACACGAACATCTGCCCCCTCCCAATTCCCGCACAAATATTACTCATCCGGTAATTATAACCGATCTTCTCGTGCTGGTAATGCGGGGCTTGTTCCCTTGCCTGGGTAGCGTAAAACAAAGCTCGTTTCGCTTTTGCCTCGCTAGGACATATCAAAGCCCCGCCTCCCGACGTCGTGATCATCTTGTTACCGTTAAACGACAGCACCCCGTACACCCCAAAAGTCCCGCACTTTTTCCCTTTGTATTCTGATCCCAAAGCCTCAGCCGAATCCTCTAATACCGGAATTCCATAACGATTGGCCACTTCCATCACCTCATCCATCTTCACCGGCATACCGTACAAATGTACCGGAATAATTGCTTTGGGCAGTTTCCCGGTTTTCTCCAACCGATCCTTGATCGCCTCCTCAAGTAACACGGGATCCATGTTCCAAGTATCTTTTTCACTATCCACGAAAACCGGAGTCGCTTCCAAGTAAGCGATCGGATTTGCCGATGCCGCAAAAGTAAACGACTGGCAAATCACTTCATCTCCTGGCTCTACTCCCAACAATATCAACCCCAAATGCAACGCAGCAGTCCCCGCACTCAACGCCACGATACACATTCCCTCATTTTCAATTTGCAACTCTCTATCCTCAATTAAAAAATCCCGTAGAGATTGCTCAAAAGCATTTACATTGGGTCCCAAGGGTACCACCCAGTTCGTATCAAACGCTTCTTGTATAAATTCTTGTTCTCGTCCGCTCATGTGAGCTAAAGAGAGCCAAATTCTAGGTTTCATATATAATACATCAATAAAACATTACCAAGTAAAACTTTCTCCATGCCCAGGATAAACACGAATACCCGAATCACACCTATCTTTCAATTTTCGTAAAGACTCCTGTAACTGTAACTTGTTTCCTCCGGGAAGCTTTACTGGCACTTTAGTTTCTAACAAGGAATCCCCGCTAAATAAATAATTTTCAACCTTCACGCACATACCACCAGCAGAATGCCCCGGGGTTATTACAATCTCGTAAATTTTCCCATTAATCAGAATCCGCTCCGAATCCGACACAATACGCACAGGCATCTCAATCACGAAAGGTTCACAATACTCTCCCGCATACAAAGAAAGATTCCCTCTCTGATCTCGAATCTTACGACCACATTCAAATGTAGCAAGTAGATGAAAATCATAATAACGATTTAGAATATTAACTCCCGCACAATGATCAAAGTGCTCGTGAGTCAAGAATACCCAAGCAGGATTCAACTTTGTCTCCAAGAAAAAATCTAGAAGTTTAATCCCATCTTGTTCTCCAGGATCAATGACAACCACTTCCCTTGCACCATCTTCCCAGAGTATATACATGTTCGACTTAAAGCCCCGGGAAACGACTCTCTCTATATTCAATTTTTCAGACTAAACGATTCAACTTGGCTTCTATTATATCCAAAGATTTCATCTCCGCAATATCTTCCGGCTCAAAAGACACATTAAATTCATCCTCTAATTCCACTATCAAATTCAAATGATTTAATGAATCCCATTTAGCACATGTCGTTTGCGAAATATTATCGTGAACTTCATCCAGTTCAAACACCTTTTTCAACACTTCTTTTATTCTATCTTTCATTATTTTTCAATTTATAAATTTTTGACAAACTTAAATTCAATTCACTCAGATCTCCCGAGTAGTAACAAGTTCCCTCTTTATTTTCCACCAATCTTAAACCAATCTTGTCGTAAAAATCTTTGACTTGACCATTTTTAACTGTGGGGATATACATTGCGTGAATCGTCCGTATCCCTTCTAACTTTAAAAGGGATAAAGTATATCGAACAAAAATATCTTCTATATTTTTACCAAGTATCCTGCAACTTAAAAGCAAGGAGTCAATCATGGCTTCTCCTTGATTGATTGTCACAATCATCAAACCTGTTAAACCATTATCACCAAAACGATCTTTCACCCGTAATCCCCATACACGCCCGCCATTCGTCACGAACTCTCGAATATCTGTTTCCGTGTACCTACGAGTTGTTAGATTAAATTGATTCGTTTTTTGGGTCATCTGAGCCATCCGGACAATATTAAATTCATCCATTAACTCTATCGACAACTCAATCTCAAGACTCTTTAAATAACTTTCGAAATCGACAAACTGACCTCTACTACGAACTCGTTCTACATTGTCTTTATATTGCTTTACTTTCGTGGTATCTTCCTCTGTCAAACGGTAAGCACGGAAATAATTTCTCGTTAAAAAACAAGAAAACGGGGAAAATAAATAAGGATTACCGGGGAAATCAGGAACACTCACTGTAGGTAACAACTGTTTAACCAATTCTCGTTCTGTCGGGTTATCATCAACAAAAACTATACTATCTAAGCCGATATTTAATTCCGTGGCAATTTCTTTTATATTATCCGCTTTATTCTTCCAATTTATTCTCCAAGCAACAAAATGCTCTTTACGTAACACCATTTCCGGATGGTCGTTCCAAGCAGATAACACGTCAACCTCATTATTCTTGCTACAAACCGTTAAAATGATTCCATTACGCCCGAGTTCTAGTAAATATTCTTGAAAAAAACGATAGCAACACCCAGGATAATCTTCTCCAAGTTGTATTCCTTCAATACCATCTTCTCCAAGCACTCCCCCCCATAACGTGTTATCTAAATCCAGAACTATACATTTCTTCCGTTTTTGTTCTATCGTTTCTACTTGACGTTGGAACCATTCTCGAAAACTTCCTGCCAATTTAGGATTCAAAGGCATTTGGGATATATAGTAATATTTCCAATCTATTAAATCACTTCTCGAGAATCCTTGGTAGAAATCACTGATATCTACTAATTTTACACCTGCCTTCCGATTTGAAAACTGTCGTATTTTATCATTATACACTCTTATCGCTCTATCCACTCGGTCATCTATAATTTGAAAATTTTCTTTAAATATTCGTTCCATCGTGAAAACAAGCAACATTTTATCAGTCTGACCAGATACCCAATCCAACATTCTCCCATAATTCTCTATCTCGTTCGCAACAGTTTCGTCATCACATTTACAGGAGGGCAAGTAAAACCAAATAAAACGATCTGCAGTCTCATCAAAACGAGAAACATCCTCGTATCCTGAAAACTCGACATTCATTCCCTTAAAGAATGGCTCGATCGTAAAATTCCTAAAAACAAAATACTTCATCTATTCCTCAACTAATTCTATTAAACCAAAGTCCTTATTAAATAGAAAACAAATCTTTTTATTAGATAAGGCTACCGCTTGTACTGGGTTGAATAATGGCAAAAATTTCTCCCTCCTTAATTCGAATAAAGCCACATCTATATCAGGAACAGAATAACACACGTGGTAAGGTGTCACTCCTAACTTTTCCAGTGTTTTAGAAACAGGAGAAATACTCGAATGAGGCTCTAAAAGCTCGATCACGGGCATTCCCTCTTTTTTTAAAAAAGATATATTCACATCTTGTACCGGGTCATACATGATATCAGACATTACATATCCCATTTTCAAATAGTAACTAGATGTTTTTGCGATACTATCAGTTGCGATACCTATATGATGGAATTGAAAAGAAGATAACATTCAATATTCTATTAATGAAGAAACATTACAATTTTGGAACTCGATATAAGAAGTACCCCACGACAATCCTGCACCAAATCCACATAACACAACTTTTGTCTTCGTATCTAATTTCCCTTTCAATTCGGAAACGATTGTTAGTGGTATTGAAGCAGAACTTGTGTTACCAAAACGTTCCAAACAATACGGAACTTTCCGAGAATCAAATTTCATTTTTTTCACGAAGAAATCTGTCATAAATCTATTCGCTTGGTGAAAAATTAAATAGTCCAAATTTTCCAAGGAGATATCAACTCGCTCAAGTACAGACTTTATTGATTTAGGTACCACTCGTAATGCAAAATTAAAAACATCCATACCGTTCATATAAATTTGCTGACCAGAACGCTTATTCCCATCTTCTTGTTCTTCAACACGAAAATTTTCTATCGAGAATGGATTTCGACATTCTCCCGCAGGAATCATGACAGAATCTTTACCAGAGCCATCTGACATCAATTCAAAATAAGACGTTGTAAAATCCCCCTTCTCAACAAGCGTTGCTGTTCCTGCATCGCCATAGAGAGGAGCATTTACCTTATCATATAAAGAAGTTATTTTGGAAAATGTTTCCCCAACTAACAATAACACTCGATTTATTCCTAACATGGAAACATAAGCGTACGCTGTTGACAAAGCATAAACATACCCCGAACACCCTAAACTTAAATCTAAGCAAGCCGTTGTTTTTGGTAATCCTAAACGCTCTTGCAAGATTGGAGAAGTCGCAGGAATTTTATAATCAGGAGTCTGACTCAAGAATAATAACATATCAATTGTTGAAAGATCAACATCATTATCTTTTAATAATTGTTTTGCTGCTTCAAAACACAAATCCGAAGCACATACCCCTGCTTCTGCAAAACGTTTCTCACTAATCCCAATTGAATTAATAGTTTTATCTATTTCATCTTGAGAAATTAAATAATCAAGATCATGATTATACATAATTTTCGAAGGGACACAAGCAGATAAGGCCCGTATCCCAACACCATTATAAGTTATAAAAGCCATTTTTATAATGTTCGTCCACCATCTATAACTAAAGTATGTCCAGTTACCCAAGAAGAAGCATCAGACAAAAGGTAAATAATACCATAAGCAATATCTAAAGGCTCGCCATACCGCTTTAGAGGATATTTTTTCATATCTTCCTCCAATTGTTGTTTTGACAAGGTTCCCTCATGAATCAATGGGGTATGAACCATCCCGGGATTCACTGAATTACATCGGATTTTCTTGATCGCAAATTCTTTCGCGGCAAATTTCATGAATGTTTCCAAACTAGCTTTTGAACAACCGTATATTCCATTTCCAGCCTCTCGAATCATATGAGATATAGAAGAGGTAAAAACCATCGAAGACGGTTTACCCATTTTCTTCTTCTTTATCAACAATCTTGTTAATAAAACAGGTGCAAAAAAATTAGTTTGATAAATTTTTTCCATGTTTTCCATGGAAAAAAACTGAATCGGTATTGTTATTCCAATACCCGCATTATTCACACAACCATCCAAAACGGGTAACTGTTCCACAAGATTCTCTAACTCATTTTCTAAAGTTAGGTCTGCAACAATCTGTTTATGACCGTCTCCCACCAAAGAAGAAAAAGTTTCATCAAGTCTCTCTTGATTTCGCCCAGTTATAATTACTATAGCTCCCATTTTCGAGCATTCAATTGCAGTAACTTTTCCAATTCCTGAAGATGCTCCCGTTACCAAAACGGTTTTACCTGATAAAGAAAACGGATTATCTAACATGTTATTCATTTTTAAATTTCAACTAAATCTGAAATCAACATTCTGTCATCACTTTCAAAAGCTACAGTTCCCCAAGAAAGTCCCACACCAAAACCACAACATAAAAATTTAGTTACCCCATTTTTTACCTTTTCCTTCAATTCAGTAACAATAGTAAGAGGTATTGATGCAGAAGAGGTGTTCCCAAAATGTGCCATGGAAGAAGGAACCTTTTCAGAAGGTAATTTTAATTTTTTTACAATCATTTCATTCATTTTCATGTTAGCTTGATGGAATACGAAATAATCGTATTCATGATAATCAAAAGAATACCTTTCTGCTAATTTTTTTATCGATTTGGGAGGTACCGAAATTCCGAAAGAAAACACATCCATCCCCTTCATCCTCGTCATCAAGCGATTCACAGGTTTACCATCAACTTGTTCCATATCAAACGAATTGACAGACAACTGATTCCTACAACCGCCATCAAGCGTAATGATCGCATCATACCCAGAACCATCTGTACCGAAATGGAATTTCATGCTACTCGCACTAACATCAAACTCTAATGCCGTCACGGTTGCAGCATGCCCAAACAACGGATCCCATGGACCATCTACGATGCCTCGAGCATCCCCCGCAACGAGTAAACCTTTCTTAATATTTCCATTAGCCACAGAGATCAAGGATGCTATCTCACTAAGTCCATAAACCCATCCGGAACATCCCAATGACATATCCGTGGCATAACATTCTTTGCCCAACCCCAAGCGTTCTTGCAAAATACATGCTGTAGCCGGTAAAATATAATCAGCAGTTTGCGACACAAAAATAAGTACCTCTATCTCCCTCTTATCCCATTTAAGATCAGAGATTAATTTTTCAGCAGCAGCATATCCAAGATCAGATGTTGTAAAATCTTTTGAACAATGGCGCTCTACAACTCCCGTGGTTTCTACAAAAGCAGCTGCATCATAATCACTCGATTGAATTGCATCACCAACATTCTGAATAATTTGCTTCGGAACACAGGCCGAAAAACCAGCGATCCGAACATTATGAATTTCAAAAAATGCCATTATGCTTTACTCTTTACAACATTAAACAAGTCTTCTATAGTTGAAGAAGTATTAATATCATTACCTTTTAAAGTTACATCATATTCTTCATCCACCATCGCTATAATAGATAGTGCTATTAAAGAAGACCATTCATCCAATTCCTTAAATTTAGTTTCAGCTGTCAACTCACTCACTTCCGTTTCGTCAAATTGTTCTGCAAACTTTTCAATAAAATCTTGTAATTCCATAATTCTATTTTTATAACTAAATTAATATTTAAATATTTTGGCAGGATTACCTATATAAAGAGAATTAGCCTTAGGCTTATGCATAAGAACACTTCCCGCTCCAAGGCGAACTCCAGAACCAATTTTTAATTGCTGTAACACTATTGAATTCACACCAAACAAATTCCCATCTCCAATCGTAGTCTCCCCAGAAATACGCACGCCAGGCATAAGTACATTATAAGAACCAAGTGTAACATCATGCCCAAGTTGTACACTTCCATTAAGAATATTAAAATCACCAATAGATACATTGCATGAAAAATAGGTACTTCCACCTATTATATTGCCTTTCCCTATTGAAAAGTTATCTTCATCCGCACAAGAAAAACCATAAATTATATTCGGAAACATAATTAGAGGATTCGTTATTTTTCTAGAAACTTGCATTAAAGAATGAGGGTTTCCTATCGCAATTATAACATTCAATTCTTTTTTCCAAGCATTCAATTCACAAATTCCACCTAACACCCTCCCATATTCATTTAATGTTCCAACAGGTTGGCCATCGTCAAAAAAACCGATAAAATCCCAATTTTTTTGTTGACTATTTATTTTTTGTAATAAACAAACCGTTTCCCGCCCTAATCCACCAGCACCATACACAGCAATCTCTTTCATCTCAATTATTTCCATTAAAAGGTTCCATTGTCACGCTCGTATCGGAACTAATACCCTCTCGCTTAAATACTTTACTTATTGTCAAAAAGAAAATTTTCACATCTAACATGAACGAAATGTTATCAACATACCACACATCGTACTCAAACTTTTGTTGCCATGAAATAGCATTTCTCCCGTTCACTTGTGCCCATCCCGTGATTCCGGGACACACATCATGACGACGTACTTGCTCTTCTGTATACAAAGGTAAATATTGCGGCAGAAGAGGTCGAGGTCCAATCAAACTCATTTCTCCTTTTAAAACATTAATCAATTGAGGTAACTCATCTATCGACGTGGAACGTACAAAACGTCCAACCGACGTCAAGCGCTCTACATCCGGCAATAATTTACCTTCCATATCCCGCTTATCTGTCATTGTTTTAAACTTAATTACTTTAAACTCTTTCCCCTTCTTCCCTATTCTTGTTTGAAAAAAGAACACCCCAACCTTTCTATTTGCAAAATATAACCACAAAGTAACAACTAATAACATAGGCCCAATCGTCAGTAAGATAAGAAGCACTATCACCAAATCAAGCCTTCGTTTTATTTTATTTCTATACATTCGACTCCAAAGATCTATATTCTTTCAATAATTCATCCCATATCATTTTCTGCTCATAACGAGCTCGTATCATTTTCCGAGCATTAGCCGACATTATCATCCTTAATTCTACATCATCAATCATTCTTTTCATTGCTTCTGCCAATGCATCATGATTTTTAGGAGGTATAATAAGTCCATTTTTTTCATTCTCTATAATTTCATTACAACCGTTTATATCGCTCACAATAGAGGCTAGTCCCATTGCACCAGCCTGCATCACCACATTAGGAAACCCCTCTCTATAACTCGGAAATACCAAAACATCCGAAGCATACAAAAAAGGGCGTACATCACTCTGCCACCCAACAAACTTGATACAACTATTATTAATAATAAATTTCTCATTTTCTGGCAATATTGGATTACGTTCTTTTTCAAAACCTCCAACGATAAGCAACTTAACAGATCTAGACATCACTTCTTTAAAAGCATCAATTAATTCATTAACACCTTTATCTTTTACAATTCTACCAATAAATACAAAAACAGTATCCTGTTGTTTAAACCCCAAATCCAAACGAATTTCTTCCCGACTTTGCAAAATATTTTTTGTAGAAAAGAACAAGGTATCTATTCCATTGGAACTTCCATTTGCTATTACTTTCAATTTTCGAGGCGCACATAAATGTTGTTGTATAATAATCTCTTTCATTGCAAAAGAATTTGGATACACTCTAGTTGCACAGGCATTAGTCAACTTCTCCATATAATTAAGTAATTTCCGTTTATATCCTGTTGTTTCAAGTAATGGAAGCCCTGCAATTGTATGTAATCGAATAGGTACCCCAACAATCTTTGCTGCAATCATCCCTAATAAACCTGCTTTAGGGGTATGAGTATGTACAATATCAGGTCTCTCCTTCCACAATAACAAGATCAATTGGAATAATGCTTTCAAATCTACTAAAGGTGTAATTTGTCGTGTCATATTAATACAAAAACCTCGTACACCTTGCTCTTGCAACATATCATTAAAACATTCACCATTGGAAGATACCGCAATTACATCATAGTAATTTCGCATAAAACGAAGTTGCCCCTTTAGCAACGTACGCATTGACTCTGGCACTGTTGTTATACGCACCAATTTTTTATTTTTCATACTCTATAGCCCCCCAACACAAGTAGAAATATTCCTTACAACCGCCCATCTACAATTTCTCTGGGTAAAAAAGATTTTACATCAAAAATTACACTATTCTCCTTCAATAAAATAGGGATATCCAAATCTTTAAACTCATCATGGGCTACCGCAAGAATTATTGCATCATATTTACACGATGATAACTCACTCTTAACCTCTATATGATATTCTCTTTCGACAATCTTCGGATCTACCCACTGATCATAAACATCAACATTTAAATTATACATTTTCAATGTCTTGTAGACATCAATCACTTTGGTATTTCGTACATCAGGACAATTTTCTTTAAAAGTGAAACCTAAAATCAATATATTAGAATATAATACTTGTATCCCTTTTTTCAACATCAGTTTAATCACCTCATTAGCCACATACTCACCCATTCCATCATTCATCTGCCGCCCCGATAAAATAATCTCTGGATTATAGCCATGACGCTGTGCACATTGTGCCAGATAATAAGGATCCACTCCTATGCAATGCCCTCCAACCAATCCGGGTTTAAATGGCAAAAAATTCCATTTTGTAGAAGCAGCCTCCAACACATCTTGCGTATCTATTCCAAGTTTATTAAAAATTTTAGACAATTCGTTAACAAAAGCAATGTTGATATCTCTTTGTGAATTTTCTATCACCTTTGCAGCTTCAGCAACTTTTATACTCGGAGCAAGGTGAGTTCCAGCCGAAATCACTGCAGCGTACACATCATTTACCTTTTGACCGATCTCAGGTGTAGACCCAGAAGTAACTTTCTTGATCTTCTCTACTGAATGAAACTTATCTCCCGGATTTATTCTTTCCGGAGAATATCCTGCAAAAAAATCCTCATTATATTTCAAACCAGAAACTTTTTCTACAACAGGAATACACTCATCTTCTGTCACTCCTGGATAAACTGTTGACTCATAAACCACAATATCACCTCTAGAAATCACCTCTCCTACTGTTGTACTAGCACGATATAAGGGTGTCAAGTCAGGAGTATTATTTCTATCTACTGGGGTTGGTACTGCTACAACATAAAAATTACATGCTCGAATTTCCTCGATATCTGTTGTACAATATAACCCACACTTTAACGCCTCTTGCAACAAATCATCATTAATCTCCAATGTTGAATCATGACCTGACATTAAAGAATCAACTCGATCTTGATTCATATCAAAACCTATTGTTTGGTATTTAGTTGAAAATAAACGAGCCAAAGGAAGCCCCACATATCCCAAACCTATCACTGCAATTTTAATCTTCATGTAATATTTCATTTTAAATTTTTCCAATACCACCCTATAGCTTCTTTTAAGCCATCCCGTAAACAAAATTTAGGCTTATAACCAAGTAAATCTCGAGCCTTATCAATAGAAGCTAACGAGTGTGGAATATCGCCTAAACGACAAGGTCCATGCAAAACCTTTATATCCGCAATAGTTGGATCAAATTCACTTAGAAACTCTTTCAGATATTCAACTAATTGATTTAAAGTTGTCTGTTCACCGAAAGCTGTGTTATAAATTTGATTAACAGCTCGAGGATTGGATGTCAACAATGCAAGCATATTCATTTGGATGACATTATCAATATAAGTAAAATCCCGACTATATTCCCCATCTCCATTAAGTACAGGACTTTCATGATTCATAAATTGTTTCACAAACAAAGGTATTACAGCCGCATAAGTTCCATAAGGATCCTGACGACGGCCAAAAACATTAAAATAACGTAATCCTATATATTCCATTCCATATGTTCGTGCAAATACATCTGCATACAATTCATCCACGTATTTTGTAATTGCATAAGGCGATAATGGCTTACCTATAACATCTTCTACTTTTGGAAGTAAAAGACTATCCCCATAAGTCGAAGAACTAGCGGCAAAGACAAAACGTTTTATTCCAGCATCCCGCGAAGCAACTAACATATTTACAAACCCATCAATATTCACGGCATTTGTGGTTACTGGATCTTTAATGGAACGAGGAACAGAACCTAATGCAGCTTCATGTAAAACATAATCAATTCCCTCAACTGCTTTTCGACAATCTGAAAATTCACGAATATCTCCCACAATCAATTTGAACCTATCTGGATACTGTGACAACAAAGACAAGATATTCTCTATTTTACCTGTTGCAAAATTATCTAAACATACCACAGCATAATCATGAGCAAGTAAAAATTCACAAAGATTCGAACCAATAAAACCAGCACCACCCGTCACTAAAACTTTTATCATAAACACAACATTTAAATCAATAACCACATATAAAACACCAAACAATATTTAATAATTATCCATTTTTAATAGATAATTTGTCATCACTAAGGAATCTGTATAAAATATAGCCCTTCCAAATATCTTTAAAAACACTTTTATTCTATTTCAAATTCCTCTCTCCATCAATTCCTTATAAATTCTCTCATATCCATCCACCATCCTTGAAATATCAAACTCTTGAGCTTTTTTCATACATCTATCTGCCACATCAAAATAATATCCTGCATCTTCTAATTCTTTAATCTTAGAAATTAAATCATCTAAATTGCCCGGCTCAAAAACTAAACCGTATCCTCTAACAATTTCACCCAATCCTGCAACATCAGAAACAATAATAGGCTTACGCGCTGCCATTCCTTCAACTGCAGCCAGTCCAAATCCTTCCCAATGAGATGACATCACAATAATATCTGCAGCTTTTAGTAACTCCGGAACATCCATTCTTATACCAAGTAAATGTACTCTATCTTTCACACCCAATTTACAAATCAAAGCCTCCAAATCGGCCCTACGTTCTCCATCGCCGACTAAAAAAACATGATAATGTGAAGGTAGTAATGCAACTGCTTTAATTAACGTATCTTGATCTTTCTGATAACGAAAACCTGCCACCATCAATAAAGTTTTACTATTCTCACCACTAATACACTTCAATAAAGGAGATGATATAGCAGATATATATTTTTGTATATCAATACCATTATACACCACGATTAAATTATCACGTTTCCACTTCAGATTCTGACGCAAACTTCTTTCTACTCCTTCCGAAATACATATTATTCTTGCATAGCACCCATACATCCATTTATCGAATGGTCGATACCACCACCAATTACGACGACGATTTGAAGTATTATGTTCGGTCGTACAAAGAATCACTGGACACGCCACACTAGCTATCGCAATAAACAGTTGAGCCGCTGCATTGTGTGCATGAACTACATCATAATTACATATTATTTTACGTAATTTAAATATATGTCGCAGATCATATACAGAACCACCTATTCTCAAAGAAATAATTCGGATTCCTGTAACTTTCAAATTCTCTAAAAGCGGAGTGGATGTTCCGTCAAAAAGTAACACATCAACATCATGCCCCCGATTGCGAAGCATTGGAGCAAGTTGAGTAATAAGTTTTTCAGCCCCTCCTACCTGAAGAGAAGTTATCACTTGCAAAATTTTCATTTGTATACAAATTTGCCAAATAACACAAACAGCATCTATTTAGTATTAATTTGCAGTATTTTGTGAATATATTTCGTCCAAAACGATACAAGTATTTTTTATAGAATAATTCTTTAATAATTCCGAATTAGAAATAACTTCCCTCGATACACTACTATCTGCGACAATCGCTTCAGCCCAAACTTCAGGCCTAGATGTAATATCCAAAAATTTTAGACTTGGCGTAAGAGCTACTTTTCGTGAAATTGTATCAGAAACAAAACATGGCAATCCTGCCGCCTGAGCCTCAATAAGCACAAATGGCAAACCTTCATACAATGATGGCATAACAAAAACATCCATCGCTTGCATAATTTTAGAAATATCTTCACGTATCCCTAAAAATTTTATTGAACCATCAAGACCAAGTGCTTTTACTTTTTCGTGCAAAAAGTCTCTTAATTCACCCTCCCCAACTATCAGTAACAACGAGTTCTTTCTGATCTCTTTTATTTTAGCAAAAACATCTATTAAATACACATGATTTTTAACATTTGTTAATCGCCCCACATTTCCAATAACAAATTCTTTTTCTATCTCCATTTCTCTCCGCACTTGACCACGAAGACATTCATTATAATGATATTCATCAAGATTTATTCCATTATTGATTATTTTACTTTTAGCTAGTACTGACGTATTACCATAAGCCCATATTGCAGCACGATCCGAACAAGCTAAATAATCTGTTGCTATTTTATGGATAAATAATTTATTTAATTTATGTAAAATTTTATTATGAAACCCTCTTGTAGAAGAATTATGCGAATGCACTATTCTAATAGGTATTTTATATTTTTTCGCATAATATACAGCTGTTACTGAAGTAAAACTATTACCATTAAAATGCACTGCATCATACTCCCTTGCATGTTCTTTAAAAAAACGATCTAAAGCACGCCAGTATTTTACAACGCCTGATTTACGTTCTGGAAGACGATATATCTTTGCTCCTAAACTTTCAGCCTCTTGATAATATCCATTTTCAATCGCTTGGGTAAATAACAAAAAATCAAACATGATTTTCTGTCGATTAATATTACGGAATACATTCATTATAAATGTTTCGGTCCCATTTCTTGCTAATTGACCGGTAATTTGCAAAACTTTTATCATATTAAAGTTAATTTATAGCTTTACCTCTCTTAAATAATTGAATAAAAAAAATTAATCCTAGCACAACCACAAAAAAATATACCAAAAGCGTACAAAAAGTATTTAATCCCGATCGGGGGAGCATCATCAAAGGAAAAGCCAATGTGAACAATAGAGATTTATAAAATCGAGAACTAATAGCATATAATTCAATTCTGCTGAATATAAAACCAAACACGAAAGATAAAAATATAAATATTAATGAGTATCTATTAGCATAAAGATAAATATCACTTAACACGGACCATCCTAATCCAAATCCTTTATAAAATAAGGAAGTATTGAAACAATATCCCATATAAGCAGGAAACGTTACATCATAAGAATGCAATGTTTCACCTGTCAACGTTGCATAAATTGACGAAACACCTGGAATTAAAGAATTAAAATAAGGTAAAATAGGATATTCTTCGATTAATCTTGAGGCATCAAAAATCATAAGTGTTATTCCTTGTCCTGAAATAAATGAAAGTAACATTTCCCAATCACTTAAAGAATCATTTCCTAATTGAGCCGCAGCTCTTATAGAAAAAGAGAAAGCAAATAGTATCAACAAAACACCTACGACACAACATATCATCATTTTTTTTAGAGAAATTTCATGTTTAAATGAATATATCCATAAAAGAATTAGCAGAGTAGTTCCAAATCCCCCTCTTTGCCCCATAATTATCGAAAAGATCGATTGAATAACATAGAGGAGTAAATATTTTTTTTGTATTCCCCGAGTTCCATAGCCATATGCTAAACCAAAAAAAATTAACATTAATACTCCCCACATTCCATTCCCTCCAGAATATGCTTCCGTTTGTTCTTTCAAATAAAGTGCAACATATCCCTCGGATAAAACTTTTGACAAATTCTTTAAACAACTATATACCACAACTATAGCTAGAAAATAAAAAGATTTATCTACGATATTTGCAATCGCAGCATTTGTTGTTATAGTCGTAGGAAAATCTAAAACTTTTTTAGGTTTATATAGACAAGAACAAATATAGCCGACCACACTAGCCCAGATAAAACCAATAACCAAGATCATTAATTCAATCTTTCGGGCAGGAGAAGCTGTATATGTAATAAAAAAATCCAATTCAAAAATTTGGGCATTATATCCCAAAACTTTCCCAAAAAATCTACCTCCTATAAAAAGACCGAAAGTTAAAAAAAAGAGGATAAACGGGTTAATTTTAGAATCACTAATAATCCATATCGAATAAACAGAAAAAAGATAAAAACAAACAAAAATCCAAGCATAAATCGAATCACAAAAACAATGTATTGGAAGAATTACAAGAATTATCATTCCAACCATGACTTCAATAATAAATAAATTTTCCTTCGTTGAATTTCTCATGTGAAATGACACATCACAAATTAATATATTCTAAACCTTTGGGGTATACGTATAATATCACAACGAAAAATAAACATCACCCCACCCAAGATTATTGAAAAAGGAATTATTGTAATAAAAAAATAGACTAACAACATTCCCATACTCTCTGACGGAGTTATATATATAAATTTCACAGCATGCAAAGACAAAAGAAAAACAAACATACTCGTAAGAAGATGTTTAAGATATAGTTTGATATATATTATTGTTTTCTCTTTTAACCCATAATGAAACAAAAAAAAGGGTTTCCAAAAAAAGACTACAATAATGAGACTTATCAACACTCCTAAAAGAATTCCATTTAGTCCAAAAAAATATCCTAAAAAAATAGAAAGAGAAATATTTATAATTGCTTCTGATATTGGAGCCCATATATCTTTAAACAAGCCAGCAGCATAAAGGTAGGTCTCCACTGTATGACGAGAAAGATTTATAAAAAGTATTCCTGTTAGAATGGTTAATGTTGATTGTGGCAATAAATACTCTTCGCCAAGCCAAAGAGAAATAAAGGGAGGAGTCAAAATAAACACTTCAAAACAACAAATAATTGAAAGAAAGAATCGCAAACTAAACATTTCTTTAAAAACAGCAAGAATTTGTACTTTATTACCTTCTGCCAAAAGATTGCCAATCCCACCACTTATACTATTAAAAACAGCTGCCATAAAACTAATAATCCCCATTACAATCAACATATAGTTACCATATAGAGCCACGACAGTCAAAGTTGTATAGGCATAAATAATCATAGGACTCGTTTGTGTTAAAGCAAATCCGGCAATTTTATGGAAAAACAACTGTTTCGTTTGTATTACTATCGTTGGATACTTCAGTCTTAATTCTTTAAAAGAAAGTCTCGAATGCTTTAAATAAGGATATGTATTTTTAATTACAACATTCAATGCAATTGAAGCTATTACTGCAAAAAGACATTGAAGGATGAGCCACCAAAGATAGCCATTAGTAAGGTAACGAATCGCAAAAACTTGTGCAATAAGCATAACCCCCATGGAGAGCTTATAAGAATATTGGATTTTATAATCTTTCTGATCAGCCGACAAAAGCACTTGCTTATAATTACAAAAATAACTCAACAATGAACTGAATAATAAAACTCCAAATGAAGCATAAGCGTACCAAAGTGGAAGTTCCATTTTCTCAAAGATCCAAGGGAAAAAACAACTTAATATAGTAGCTGCCCCAATCATAAAATATGCAATATTCCGATACAATTTTCCTTGTAAAGTGATAATCTCGCTGATAGTTTCTTTGTCTCCATCAAAAAGTGGCTTATAAAGCGTACATGCTATTGCCGCACCTACCCCTAATTCCGCCAAGTTTATAAATTGGAGAAGATTAGATGCTGTTGTATTAAGGCCAAGAATTTCTGTTCCTAGATACTCTAAAAATATCTTACGCGAGAAAAATTGTAGCACAAGATTCACAAAATAGAATCCCATAGCAACCATACTATTCTTTATACTTTTTGCTGTACGAGAATTAGTTTCCATCAGAAAATATTATATATCTTGAGTACAACTTCCCTTATTTTTGTTTGCATTTTTCTCCATATAAAACGAACTCCCGCCTTGCTAAAATTTCAAACACGTCATTTATTGAATATAAATCTTTTAGCCCATTAAAACAAAAGTTCTCGATTTTTTCATTTTCATACTGTTCTCCCCTTCTCTTAATCTGAAAATATTCGTGTTCTATAGCTGGAATTTGGATTTCGTTAAAAACATTTTTAAAAAGTATTAGTGCCTTCATCCAATATAACATTTCAATTGAAGTAAATATTCGATTTTGTCCTAATGTCTCCATCACAAGCCTAATAGCAAGCTGAGCCACATCTGTTTCTTCCGTAAAATAATAGCAATTACAAAGCAGTCTGCAAATATTCGGTGTACGACAAGGCAATACAATCTTATCGCTTCCCTTGGGAATAAGAATCTCATAGGCAGCATCCAACGCCACATCCACGAATTTCATATCCGAATACAACAAGTAAGCATCCATCAAATCCACGACATACCCTGCACGAGTATCTACCGGAAGATCTTTATCCTTCAACAATTCCTGAATAACCCGGGCTATCTCTCGTATTCGATCGTGAATATCCCAAAGACTGCCATAATCGTCTTCTAACCATGGATACACCCGTACCATCGAGTAAACCGACAAGTAACCGTGCAAGAGTCCCGACAGAGACGAAGAGGGACAATCTTTCAACGCCAATCCAGACACCTGCTTGTACACTTCTCGAAATAAATTCTTTTCCATTATTTCCTATTACTCTATTTTTTCCAAAAACGAACTCGGTATATAAGACGTGGCAATAGATGCCACGCCATCCAATCGAATGACAACCCGCTTGTGTCCTTTCAAGCGTACCAGTTCCCCCTCCAGACCCGACAAAGGCCCCTTGATCACTCGTACCCGATCTCCCCTTTTCAAGTCTTTATTAAGCACCTCCACGCCATCGGTCGAGAAGTCTAACAAGAACATGAAATCTTCCATTTGTTTATCCGGAATAATCAATGAACAACGTCCTTCACGATCTTTCAAGTAAACAATATTCAACAAGTGATCGTTCAGTAAAGAGAAACTAGTCGTTTTATCTGTCCGGATAAAGATCAATCCATGAATTAGAATTACCCTAATCTTCTTTCGACCGAGTGGAGTCTCACGTACTCGCTCTTCCTGTGGCAGGTAATTTTCTACCCCTAACTCGTCTAGTTTCTTTTTAATGACCAATTCTTGATTTACACGGGTATAGGCGGCATACCAGTTTAATTTATCAGTCGTTATCATTGATTGTTTTTTAACAAAAGCTCGTGTTTATACCGGCAATTTCGAAGATTACGACTCGACTGGATGCGCTTCGCGCACTAACCCTACCACGAGTCCTGATTTATTGCCATGTGTTCTACACGCTATACTTAAACAGCAATAACGCATAAAAGCTGTCTGCACAAACATCATTTCCGATAAAAAAACGATCGTTTAATG
>CALUKD010000024.1 GCA_944321125.1 Candidatus Butyricimonas faecavium
TTAAACGTTCGTTTTTTCACATCCTCACTTGTCGGTATTAAATTAGAAGAGATCTATCACAGAATAAGTAGTAATACAAGAGAGAACATACCCATTATTCGTAGAATATTCGAAGTTCATACAGAGCTTATACAATAGGGAACGAATGAGCAAAAGATGATCTCTGAAGAAGCAACGAATAGGGGGTATGTTCTCCTTAGGAACTCGGATATATTACGTCTAATTCTGGGTTTGTGAGTATTTAAATTCCATATTTTAGATGAGAAAAGCAGTTTTTTCCTATTTTTGCGGGAATTCATACAGAAAAGATAATACAAAAATGTACGAAGCAATCATAGAAAGAATAAAGGAGAGACTTACAGGTCGGGAATTGAGTGCGGTTATCATACCTCATATATCGCCGGACGGGGATGCTGCCGGATCATGTTCCGCCTTGTGGCAAGTGTTGGATAAGGTTGGTATTCAGGCACAGTTGATGACGTGCGACTATATTCCGGATTATTTAAAATGGTTGAAGCGTATTCCGGATGCAATATCTTTTCAGAATCGTCCCAAAGAGTGTAAACAGTGGTTACATAAAGCAGACATATTATTTATGCTGGATCACAATACCGTGGCTCGCGAGGGAGATTTGGAACCTTTCGTGAAGGAATTTGAAGGAGAGGTGATTATGATCGATCACCATCCGGACCCAGATGATGTAACGTACCGGATTTCGGACACGAGTGTTTCTTCCACGTGCGAGTTGCTTTATAATGTGGTCACTGAGATATGGGGTAAAGAGGTGATCGACACGGATATAGCGAATGCTATCTATGCCGGAATTTCAACTGATACGGGGGGACTAAGCCATAATTCTTCCCATCCGGAGACTTATAGAGTGATCGCTGATTTGTTGGCCTTGGGGTTGAATAAGGATTATGTACACGAACAGCTTTACCAGCGAAATACGCTTTCCCGCTTGCGCCTGACGGGAAATTGCCTGTTGAATAAGCTGTCGATTGACGAGCATTTTCCGGTAGCCACGATTCCGATCACGTTTCAGGAATTGGAATTATACAATTATAAAGATGGGGATCTAGAAGGATTAGTAAACATTCCCTTGTCTATCGAGGAAGTACTGGTTTCTGTTCAAATTACCGAGCGTAAAGATAAAGTGAAGTTATCCTTCCGGTCAAAGGGGAATATACCAGTGAACCTATGGGCAAAAGAGTTCTTCAATGGTGGGGGACATTTAAATGCTGCCGGGGGACAAATGCCATTGCCGTTGGATGATGTGGTGAAGAAGGTGAGGGATACGGCGGAATGGTTCTTTAAGCAATTGAAAGTTGAAAATTGAGAAAGGACAATTATTGCTTTACGAGAACTAGGAAAAGATATATTTAATTGATTTGTTATGCCATTTTTAAGATTTCATGCAGTAGAAAAAAGTAGATTGGACTTGGTAGGTGAACGATTGATCTCGGAGATTGTTCGCACCTTGGGATGTCCGAGAGAAACAGTCGTGCTGGAAGTGATGAATTCCTCTTTTATTTCGGGAGAAAATCCGTCACCCGCTTATCCTTTCGTGAAAGTGGAGTATTTTAAGCGTCCGCTGGAACAGCAGAATGTGGTGGCCAAGATTATCTTCGAGTGTCTGAAAGAGATCGGATACCCAGAAAGTGATGTCTATTTTTCTTTCTTGGAAAAGGATTGTTACTACGAGAATGGGGAAGTGATAAAGTAAAGATTACAAGATAAAAATAGAAAAAGCGGTAATATTTTAGCAGATATTACCGCTTTTTTCAATAATAATAATTAAGTTTGTGCATAGTATAAAATGCAACGACTATGACGGAAGTAAGTGAATTAGTAGCTCTCTTGAGCAAGGCGGAAAGAGGGTACACCAAAGTTTTAAATCGCAGTTTCCAGAATGCCGGGTATGATCTTAGCCGGGAGCAATATGAACTTTTGGAAGTGTTGTGGGAACGGGATCACGTGAACCAGCAAAACATTTCCAAACGTCTTCAGAAGGATAAATACAATGTCACGAAGCTGTTGAATACCTTGCAAAAGAGAGGTTACGTGCAACGGAAGATTGACAAGGAGGACAAACGGAGTAATTTCGTGGTGTTAACTGAAAAAGGGGTGGATTCCCGTCATGTGTTGCGTCAGATCGTGGAACAGGTTCACACGGATATAAGTTTTACTTTATCACCGCAGGAATTGAAGTCTGCGATATGGGTGTTGAATAAGTTGAATTTGTAACAAATCTCCGTAGGAGATTTGCAGGTTGAAATTTGAAATCATAAATCTAAAATTGTAAATCATAAATTGTTATGGGAGTTTTTGAAGGATTAAAACCAGAGGCAGTTTGGGGATATTTTGAAGAAATATGTCAGGTTCCCAGACCGTCAAAGAAAGAAGGTAAAATTATCGCTTATTTATTGGATTGGGCAAAGAAACACAATCTGGAGGCAAAACGGGATGATGCAGGTAACGTGTTGATAAAGAAACCTGCAACCAAAGGAAAAGAAAATGCACCGACTGTGATTTTGCAGGCTCATATGGATATGGTTTGCGAGAAAAATTCTGACACGGTACATGATTTTGATAAAGATCCGATACAGCCCTACGTGGATGGAGAATGGGTACGTGCTAAAGGAACTACTCTTGGTGCTGATGATGGGATTGGTATGGCCGCTCAAATGGCCGTGTTAACTTCTACCGATATTGCACACGGACCGATCGAATGTTTGTTTACCGTGGATGAAGAAACCGGGTTAACGGGGGCTTTTGCTCTACAACCGGGATTCCTGAGTGGGAATATACTTTTGAATTTGGATTCAGAGGATGAAGGTGAGATGTTTATCGGTTGTGCTGGAGGTATTGATACCGTGATTAACATGGGGTACAAGACTGAGAAGACCCCGGCCGGGGCTTTTGCCGTGAAAATTCAGGTGAAAGGGCTCCAAGGTGGACACTCTGGTGATGATATTAATAAAGGCAGGGGAAATGCCATCAAGATTCTGAACCGCTTTTTGTGGGATTTGAATGCAAAATACGGGATCCGTGTTTCCGTGCTTGAAGGTGGTAACTTACGGAACGCTATTGCCCGCGAATCATTTGCCGTGATCACGTTCCCCGAACAACACAAGGAAAGTGTAAGGGTTGATTTTAATATATATAGTGCCGAGATGGAAAACGTGTGGAAAATCACGGAGCCTGGTCTACAGTTAGCTTTGGAATCAACGGACGTACCGGGAGAAGTGTTGACCCAAGAGTCAACAGATGCTCTTGTGAATGCATTGTACGCTTGTCCTCACGGGGTTTTCTCCATGAGTTACCGTATGCCGGGATTGGTTGAAACATCAACAAATTTGGCCGCTGTTAGATTCAACGAGCCGAATAATATCTTGATCACGACTTCACAACGGAGTGACGTGAATTCAGAGAAATTTAATGTTGCCAACATGGTAGAATCCGTGTTCACGCTGGCAGGTGCCAAGGTTGAACATGGTGAAGGATACCCAGGTTGGGCTCCAAATCCGGATTCTCCCGTGGTAAAAGTTGCCGTGGATTCTTACAAACGTCTATTCGGTAAAGAGCCGATCGTGCGGTCTATCCATGCCGGATTGGAGTGCGGTTTGTTCCTGGAGAAATACCCGAATATGGATATGGTTTCCTTCGGACCGACCTTGAGAGGTGTTCACTCCCCAGATGAAAAGATCAATATCAAGACGGTAGAGATGTGGTGGAGCCATTTGGTGGATATATTACAAAACCTATAAAATTTTTGATTTATGATTTACGATTGATGAAGTTATGAGTCGTAGATCATAAATCTTAAATCAAAATAACTTATGGAGACTTCAAGAAAATTGGCAAAATATGATCGGTTGTATGATCAAATCAAGCAGTATATCCAAACGACAGAAGATATATGGGCCCGGTTGGCAACAATGGAGGCTGTGTTGCATCATAAGATGCAGTCTTTTTTCTGGACGGGGGTGTACGTGCTGATTGATGGGAATTTAATTGTACGCTCCTACCAGGGGCCGGTGGCTTGTCAAAAACTCCGAAATGGGGGAGTATGCTGGGCTGCTATCAACTCCGGAGATACGGTTATCGTGGATAATGTAGAGGAATTTCCGGGGCATATTGCTTGTAATGCCGCCTCGAAAAGTGAAATTGTCATCCCTTTGCGGGATCCCGAAGGACGTATTTTTGGTTGTCTAGACGTGGATAGTGATCAATTAGGGGCTTTTGACAGGGAAGATGAAGCAGGTTTGAAGAAAATTTTGTCTCTTCTTTATCAATCAGATAGCGTGAAATGATTCGAGAAATGTGAAAAATAAGTTAAGAGACTTTTGATTTTTCTTAATAGAGTGTTATCTTAGTCGGCATAAACAACGAATTTATTCATGTTAAACAAAACACACGGAAAATATGAAGAAACTACTTTTATTTGTTCTAACGAGCTTGTTTGTAGGAGGAGCTCTATTTGCACAAACCGAGGAATCCGGCAAAGTTAAGAATGAAGGTAATGCAGCTTGGAGAGCCAAGAATTATAAAGAGGCTTTTGCTAAGTGGGAGCAATACTTGAAATTAATTGAGTTCAAGGATGACGCAACGGTTTATAACGTGGCTGTTTGTGCAAATAAATTGAAAGATTATGCCAATGCCGAGAAATATTTTGGTATGTCTATCAAGAATAATTACAAAGTTGCCTCTTCTTACCTAGGAATGGCTGATGCTCAAGAGAACCTGAAAAAGATTCCTGAGATGTTGAAAACGTTACAGGACGGGATTAAAGCAACTCCGGGACAAAATACAAAATTAGAAAAAGCATATTCTGATTATTTCGCTAAAGAAGGTCAGAAATTCCAAAAAGCAAATGATGTTGCTAAGGCTGCAGAGAATTACACCAAAAGTACTCAGGTTTCTAATAAACAATTGAAAGCACGGGGATTATTAAGTTTAGGAACTCTTTATTTCAATAATGGAGCATCTATTCTTCAGAAAGCAACTCCTTATGCTAATTCTGAAAAAGAGAAATATGAGGCAGAGAAAGCAAAAGCTTTGGCTGATTTCAGGAAAGCTCAGGATTATTTGAAACAAGCCGCAACTATTGAGCCAACAAACGAGGCTGTAAAAGAAACACAAAAACAAGTGGCTGATGCCATCGCTCCACTAGTGGAAAAGAAATAAGGCTTAGGCCAAATAATATTTTGAAAAGATGTATCAAAAAAATGATACATCTTTTTTTGTTTATAAAACCCTTACTTATTTTAGAGTTAATAATTTTAGATTCTCAGTCTATTTAAAAGTTGAATGGCTATTTAATCACTATTTTGCAAAAATCTCGTTTGTTTTTTGTAAATTTGAATAATCAAAGGTGTAACTTAAAATCGTGGGCATGGAGAAAGATTCTTTGGATAAAAAATTACCTTGGGAAAATCGACTATCTATATTTCGGTTTGTACAGAATCCCCTAAAATATATCACGGATGAAGATGAATTTGATTGCTTGCCGGATCGGATTCCTTTACGACATGATATTGGTATATATTTTCCGGCGTACGACGATTACATGGATTATTATCAGTTTGATAAAGAGATTAATCCTGAATTTATCAAACGACTTGCAGATATGTTCGAGGCTTGTGTAAATCAAGGAAATATAAATGCTAAAATCGAATTTTACAATCTGTTAAAAAAATTTCCCATTATTAATTATCACCGCAATTTTATAGATGAAATATCCAAGAGAAGAATCGTGGTCACTCCTCAAATAAAGGAATTAGGACGTTGGATGGTTATGGAGGCCCCAGATAGAGAAGTAGTCAAAATGGGGATTATTATATTGGGAATATCTCATGACGTTGACAGCATTCCTTTATTAAAGAGTATTGCCAAACATGGTGAGTTTACTTATTATGTAGGGTCGGCACTATATGAACTGACACCACAATGGGATCTTATGTTGATCGATATTATAGAGCCTTTATATTACTGGGGACGGGTTATGGCCGTGACCTTGTTACTTGATTATTCTCTTCGGGAAGAAGTGCGAAAATGGTGTGTTAGGTATGGATTCCGGCATAATTATTCACCTGATTATAATATCGAAGATTGCATGAAACAAGGGGACATCTTAAAGGATATGCGGAAAGAAAAGTGGGATGAGCCATTATTGCGTGCCGTACAAGTCTACGTGGTGTTTTTACTTGAAAATGCTCGCAATTCTTATAAAAATGGAGGAGAAGTCATTCGGTTGTATCTGAAATACACGATCGGAAAACGAAGAGGATACGTACAGTTTCATATCATACGGCAATTATGCGAGTTTCTTAAAATAACTGAGAAGGACAAAACGTTTGTAGAAAATCTTAATATGTCGGAAGAAGATTATAGTGATATATGGATAGATGTATATAAGGAGATCAAAAAGCCATGGTTTCAGAAATTGTTAGGTGAAAACCGGACATACAGAACTTATCCTTATACCACGCAAGAGCGGTTAGATAATATTGTACGAAATCTTGGCTTCTGAAATTAATAGTATTGTGCAATGACTTCTGCCGCTTTAGAGTATCCCAAGCGTTTTGAGATTTCTAAATCTTGAAGAGCTTCTTTATAGTTGTCGACAATCAGTTTGGAAATTGCCCGGTTATAATAAGCTCTTGCGTTGGAAGGGTCGATTTCGATGGAACGGGAGTAGCTTTCTATGGCGTCACTGAGTTGGCCTTTCTGGTGAAAGATAACTCCCCGGTTGAAATATATGGCACTTGATTTTAAGCCGAGGGAAATTGCCTTATTGTAATCAGCAAGGGCTCCGTCCAAGTCTTTCATTCCATAACGAACGATGCCGCGGTAATGGTATGCCTCCAATAAATTCGGCTGTAAGTTGATAGCATGACTGTAATCTTGAATGGCTAGGGTCGGCTGACCGAGATTCTCGTATATGATTCCCCGGTTATAGTAAGCTAAGGCATGATCGGGAACGTTGGCAATCACGTAATTCATGTCTTTAAGGGCCTCTTCATTTTGCTTGAGGTTCGCCCGGATAATAGCCCGATTATAATAGGCGGAAAAGAAATCCGGGTCCAACGAGATCGCGTGGTTGAACTCTTCTAGGGCTTTTCGAGGCTGTTCTCGGGTAATGTAGTCCATACCTCGCTGATTACTCTCCACGGCTTGGTGGTGTGCACATGAGGTAAATAGAAAGAGTAACATTATCCAAGTATAATAGCGCATATTCCTTTTAATTACGTGATTCAAAGTTAATGATTTATCATGAGAAATTAAATATTTATTTATTTTTATTTGAATACAACCGTTTTACGAGATCCGTTCTTTTCAGTTTCGAGAGGATTCCGATAATTTCATTTTTAAATTCCCGTTTGTACCAGAAGAAAAATATGTTCTGGCGTTTTTTCTCGGTTTCTGTTTTGGCTGATTGAATTTTACGCAAGGAGTAGGGGTGGAAACCGGAATAATACATATCCGTGGCTAACGTCATAGGAGTAGGGGTAAAATCTTGTACTTGTTCCAGCTTGAAATCCAGTTCTTTGGTATTGATGGCTAAGTCGGCCATATCCTCAAGGCTACATCCCGGATGGGACGAGATGAAGTAGGGTATAATTTGTTGTTTCAAATGCTCTTTGTTGTTTATGGCATTAAAACGGACTGTCAATTCCCGAAAAAGTTTGAACGATGGTTTACGCATCAGGTGTAACACCTTGTCAGAACTGTGTTCCGGTGCGACTTTAAAGCGACCGGATACGTGGTGTCTGATGACGGTTTCCAAGTATTCCCGGTTTATCGCATCGACCTCTTTATTTCCCGTGCGATACATGGAGAGATCGTACCGGATACCAGAACCCACGAAACAGTGTTTCACCCGAGTATCTCTACGCACTTGATCGTACAGGTGTAAAAGGTGCGAATGATCGGTGTTCAAGTTTTTACACACGATAGGGTGTAGGCAAGACGGACGTTTGCATCGTTCACAGATGTGATGATCTTTTCCTTTGATCATGTACATATTAGCAGATGGTCCTCCTAAATCAGTAATCGTTCCCCTAAAATCGGGCATATCACAAATATGCTGAACCTCTCGCAAAATGGATGCTTCGGAACGGGAAGAGATAAATTTTCCCTGATGGGCGGAAATCGTGCAAAAAGCACAGCCCCCGAAACAACCGCGATGCATGGTAATGGAATGGCGAATCATGTTGTAAGCCGGAATTTCTTTACCCCGATATTTAGGATGGGGTAAACGGGTAAACGGTAGATCGTAAATGGCATCTATTTCTGCCGTGGTCATGGGCGGGTAGGGCGGATTCACGATTATTAATTCATCTCCGATGGGTTGTACCAATTTTGCAGCATGAATACTATTGGATTCTTCCTCGATATACCGGAAGTTTATAGCATATTTTCGCTTGTCTGATAAACACTCTTCATGAGAGGCAAGCGTGATGGTTTGCCATTTCTTGTTGGTAGCGTATTTTTCGTTTTTACGCCTGATCACGGAGGTTTGCGGGATATTGGTAAGATTGTGAAAAGGAATACCTCTTTGCAGCATCCGGCAAATTTCAGAGAGTGGTTTTTCTCCCATTCCATATACTAGCATATCCGCTTGGCTTTCAATGAGAATAGACGGTCTAAGTGAATCTTTCCAGTAATCGTAGTGGGTGAAGCGTCTTAAAGAAGCTTCTATCCCCCCGATAATGACGGGAGTGTCCGGAAAAAGTTCTTTTAATATTTTAGTGTAAACAATGGTCGGCATATCGGGACGTGCGCCACTTCGGTTGCCGGGAGTGTAGGCATCATCAGAACGGCGTCTCTTAGCTGCCGTGTAGTGGTTTACCATAGAATCCATGCAACCGGGACTGATACCGAAAAACAGGTTCGGTTTGCCCAATTTCTTGAAATCCCGTAGGTCATCCTGCCAGTTGGGTTGAGGAACGATAGCCACATTTAGTCCCAGTGATTCGAGAAGTCGCCCGATAACGGCCCCACCAAAAGAAGGATGATCCACGTAGGCATCTCCCGTGAAAAGAATGACATCAATACTTTTCCATCCCCGCTGTTCGACTTCTTTTTTGGTGGTCGGTAACCATTGTTGTATATTATAATCCATATAAGGTATTTGCTTGAATTCCGCAGCAAAGATACGGAAAGTCGCTGAAGATTTTATTACCTTTGCGGGCAAATTAGAATATAGCATGAAGAAAGTAAATATTATCAGCCTAGGATGCTCCAAGAATTTAGTGGATACGGAATTATTGATGAAACAACTGGAGAAAGCGGGATATGGTGTTGAAGTGGATGTTGAAAATTCGAAAGCGAAAATTGTTGTCATCAATACTTGCGGGTTTATCGGGGATGCAAAGGAAGAATCAATAAATACGATTTTGGAGCAAGTGGAACGGAAACAGGAGGGAAAAGTTGAAAAAATATATGTCATGGGATGTTTGTCCCAACGTTATGATCAGGACTTAAAGAAAGAGATTCCGGAAGTGGACGCTTATTTTGGAAAATTCGATTGGAAGGGAATTCTTGCGGAATTGGGTAAAAGTTATGACGAAAAACTTCGAAACGAGCGTCATTTGACTACTCCGAAGCATTACGCTTATCTGAAAATATCCGAAGGATGTAACCGGGGGTGTTCTTATTGTGCCATTCCAATTATGACGGGGGAATATAAATCACGTCCGTTCGAGGAGATTGTTGATGAAGCTGAACGGTTGGCCAAACAGGGAGTGAAGGAATTGTTGGTGTTAGCACAGGATATTACCTATTACGGGATCGATAAGTACGGGAAAAACAGGTTAGCCGAATTAGTTGACCGGATTGCGGATATACCGGGAATCGAGTGGATCAAGTTGCATTATGCTTACCCGGCCGGATTTCCCATGGAACTTCTTACCGTGATGCGGGAACGGAAAAACGTGTGTAAATATTTGGATATTGCTTTGCAACATTGTAGTGATCATATGCTTAAAATGATGCGAAGGGGAGTAACGAAACAACAGACGATAGACCTCATTAACAAAATTCGGGAGAAAGTTCCCGGAATTGCATTACGTACAACTCTAATGGTCGGTCATCCCGGAGAGACAGAAGAGGATTACCGGGAATTGGAGGATTTCGTTAAAACAATGAAGTTTGAACGTTTGGGAGTGTTCCCGTATTCTCATGAAGAGGATACTTATTGTGATAAGTATTATCGAGATGATGTGCCCGAAGATACGAAAAATAAACGGGCTGAAAAGTTGATGGCATTACAGGAAGGAGTTGTTGCTGCTCTCAATGAATCATGCGTGGGTAAACGTTTTTTGGTTTTGATAGATCGGTTAGAAGGGGATTATTTTGTTGGACGTACGCAATATGATTCTCCGGAAGTGGATCAAGAAGTATTCGTGGCAAGTGAAAAAGCGTTGCAAATAGGGGAATTTTACGAGGTCCTTATCACGGAAGCGGGCCAATTCGAGCTTTATGCAAAGTATGAATAGTGATTTTTCAACACGGGAAATCTATTTTTAGTTGTAAAAAATAGGAGAGATTGGGAATATTTCTTCATTTTTATTTGTACTTTTACTCATCAGGGTTCGTTTAAATCTTGATGAGTATTTTTTGTATGACTTTTACTAACTACAAATATATAATACCATGTTAAACGATCTATTTTGGATAGTACCTGTATGTGCTATTATCGCTCTCCTTTTCGCAAGGATCTTTTTTAAAGGGATGATGAAAGAGTCGGAAGGAACCGACACGATGAAACGTATTGCCGGACATGTACGCAAAGGAGCTATGGCTTACCTGCGTCAGCAGTACCGGGTGGTAGCTCTTGTTTTTCTTGTTTTATGTGTGCTTTTTGCTTGGATGGCTTATGGACCCGGTTTACAAAATCCGTGGGTTTGGTTTGCATTTCTAACGGGTGGTTTCTTTTCCGGATTAGCTGGGTATATTGGAATGAAAACGGCCACTTACGCATCGGCAAGAACGGCCAACGCCGCACGTAGAAGTTTGAATGACGGGTTGAAAGTTGCTTTTCGTTCGGGAGCTGTCATGGGCTTAGTTGTTGTCGGTTTAGCTCTATTGGATATTTCTTTATGGTGGTTATTATTGGACTATTTCGTGGAGGAAGCGACGACAGCGGAAAAGGCAATCGTGATTACAACCACGATGCTGACGTTCGGAATGGGAGCATCCACGCAGGCACTCTTTGCTAGAGTCGGTGGAGGTATTTTCACGAAAGCTGCGGATGTAGGAGCGGATTTGGTCGGTAAGGTAGAAGCTGGAATTCCAGAGGATGATCCTCGCAATCCGGCAACTATTGCGGATAACGTGGGAGATAACGTGGGAGACGTGGCCGGAATGGGAGCTGATCTTTACGAGTCTTATTGCGGTTCTATATTAGCAACGGCAGCGTTGGGTGCGGCGGCATTTCGTATGGAGCCGGATGTACAATTTAATGCGATATTGGCTCCAATGTTGATTGCTGCATTCGGGGTAATCTTATCATTGCTCGGTATATTTCTGGTAAAGACGAAAGAAGGGGCCTCTCAGCAACAATTATTACGGGCCCTTGACCGGGGAATTAACGTGAGTTCTTTGTTAATCGTGGGAGCCAGCTTCTTTGTTATTTATTTGCTTGGTTTGAGTTATTGGATATGCGGATCGGTGATCGTGGGGTTGGTAACGGGTATTATTATCGGAAAAGCGACAGAATATTACACTTCTCATGCTTATAAGCCGACGCAAGATATTGCCAAGAGTTCGGAAACGGGACCTGCAACCGTGATAATCAAGGGGATTGGAACCGGAATGATTTCAACGGCTGTTCCGGTACTTACGATTGTTGCGGGTATTATACTCTCATTCCTGTTTGCGGCAGAATTTAGTTTTGCCAATATGTCCATGGGATTGTATGGTGTGGGTATCGCTGCAGTAGGAATGCTTTCCACGTTAGGTATAACCTTGGCCACGGATGCTTACGGACCGATTGCCGATAATGCTGGTGGTAACGCTGAAATGAGTCAGTTGGGAGAGGAAGTTCGTCACCGTACGGACGCCTTGGATGCACTGGGTAACACGACTGCTGCCACGGGTAAAGGATTCGCTATTGGTTCGGCGGCATTGACAGGATTGGCTTTAATTGCCTCGTATATAGAGGAAATTAAAATTGGTTTGTTGCGGATGGGCGAGGAAGTGCTGAAAATTGGAGATAATATGGTGAGAACGACAGATGCCACGTTGACTGATTTCATGAACTACTATGATGTTACCTTGATGAATCCGAAGGTGTTATCCGGAATTTTCGTGGGTTCGATGATGGCATTTGTATTCTGTGGTTTAACAATGAATGCGGTAGGGCGTGCTGCCCAGAAAATGGTGAATGAAGTTCGTCGACAATTCAGGGAGATCAAGGGGATTATGACAGGAGAAGGAGAACCGGATTACGCTAAATGCGTAGAGATTTCCACGAAAGGGGCTCAACATGAAATGGTTTTCCCGTCTTTACTGGCGATTATTATTCCAATTGTCATGGGATTGATTTTTGGAGTTTCGGGAGTGATTGGATTATTGGCCGGAGGATTGGGTACCGGGTTCGTGTTGGCTATTTTCATGGCAAATTCCGGAGGTGCTTGGGATAATGCTAAGAAGTATATCGAGGAAGGTAATCTTGGCGGTAAAGGTTCTGATAATCATAAAGCAACGGTTATCGGCGACACCGTGGGCGACCCGTTTAAGGATACTTCCGGACCGAGTTTGAATATTCTGATTAAATTGATGAGTATGGTGGCTATCGTGATGGCAGGGGTGACTTGTGCTTTTAGTATTTTATAATTATACACCCCCTCCACTCCCGCTTACGCAGGGAAGTGGAGGGGGTGTCATTTCTATATTAAAAAATCATTCTCATTATTCAATTTGCATAATTGAAAACAAATAATTAATTTTACCTGAAATAAAATGTATATGGCAAAAGAGATTAACCCTTTCATTGTTACAGGTAAGATTGCCCCGGAGTATTTTTGCGATCGGGTAGAGGAATCAGCTCGGCTTATCAAATCACTGGTGAATGGTAATAACATGGTAATCATTTCACCTCGTCGTATGGGTAAGACTGGGTTAATTCGATTCTGTTATGAAAAACCAGAAATTAAAGGACACTATTACACTTTCTTTATTGATATTCTCCATACATCGAGTTTAAGAGAATTTACTTATATTCTTGGGAAGGAAATATTTGAAACTTTAGCACCGAATAGCAAGAAAATGGTTAGACTTTTCATGCAGACGCTAAAGTCTATCAGTGGAAAGTTCGGTTTTGATCCTCTAACTAATTTACCTACATTTAACCTTGAATTAGGTGACATTGAACGCCCGGAATATACGTTGGAAGAGATATTCAAGTATCTAATGTCTGCGGATAAACCCTGTATTGTTGCCATAGACGAATTTCAACAAATTGCCAAATATCCCGAAAAGAACATTGAAACTTTGTTAAGGACTCACATCCAAAAGATTGAAAATAGTCATTTTATTTTTGCCGGAAGTGAACGTAGCATGATGCAGGCCATGTTTCTTTCTTCGGCTCGTCCATTTTATCGTAGCTCGGATGTTATGGAGTTGGGTGCCATTGATAAAGATATTTACGTGACATTTATCTCGGAACATTTTGAACGTCGGGATCGCCGAATCAGTACAGAAAATGCCGGGAAAGTCTATGACTTATTTAAAGGGCATACATTTTATATTCAAAAGACATTTAACGAGTCATTTGCGGATACTCCCATGGAGAGCGAGTGTACACTGGATACTATTCGCAATGCTATCAATTCGATGATCGAATATAATGACACGATATTTCGCGAGATTTTGTCTAATATCCCGGAGAAACAAAAAGAATTGTTGTATGCGATAGCCAAAGAAGGTGAGGCCGCAAAAATTCTTTCAGCCGGTTTTATTAAGCGACATAGTTTAGCTTCGGCAAGTTCTATTCAAGCCGCCACCAAAAAGCTATTGGAAAAAGACATTATTACGGAAGTAAACAAAGTCTATTCTGTTACAGATAAACTTTTCGCCATGTGGATAAATAGGTTGTATGGAGAGAATAAAGCATTATTGTAATGTTTTTTAATTTGATTTATTCTAAATAATTTAACTTTTTCAGAAAAAATGCGTATATTGTAGAAAATAAATTATTTAGATATGGAAAGAAAATTTAAAGAAGCTTTGTCACATAGGAGAAGTTACTATGCTCTCTCGAATAAATCACTTGTTTCTGACGAGGAAATAGAGAATATTGTAAAATTTGCTGTTAAGAATATACCCTCTGCATTTAATTCTCAATCAACGAGAATGGTTCTTTTATTAGGAGAACAACACGTGAAACTGTGGAATATTGTGAAAGATACATTGCGGAAAATAGTTCCCACAGAAGCTTTTAAAACAACGGAAAATAAGATTGATAAATCTTTTGCATCCGGTTATGGCACGGTGCTTTTCTTTGAAGAGCGGACGATCGTAGAGAGGTTACAGAAATCATTCCCAACCTATCACGAGAAGTTCCCGTTATGGTCACAACAGACATCGGCCATGCATCAGTTGGCCGTGTGGACTATGCTGGAGGATGCTGGTTTCGGTGCCTCACTACAGCATTATAACCCATTAATTGATGAAGCAGTGCTTAAAGAATGGCAGTTACCTGAAACTTGGGAATTAGTAGCCCAGATGCCTTTTGGTGTACCTTTACAAGAACCCGGGGCTAAAGAGTTTAATCCAATAGAAGAAAGGGTGCGTATTTTTAAATAATCACTCTTTTACCTAGAAATTAATTCACATAGGTGTTACTGGGGCATAAGATCCCTTGAATGTAGACGTCGCATTCAAGGGATTTTTTATTTTGAAAAATGAAGGAAATGGAGTAAGGGTATTTATTTTTTTCGACTCTTAATAGTAACAAACAGTAGGAACTTTTGAAGAACAATTTGTATAGTATTCAAAAGAGAATATGTACTATAAGTGCTTAAGTAATTTAAAATCAAAAATGTATGAAAAAAGTATTATTTTACTATGTATGATTACTATTTTATCTACGTGATCAAACAGAAATTGTACCTCTAATTCAAGAGAGAAATGCTAAAATTAGTTCAAGAGCCATAGAAGAAGAAAATTGGCTACCGGATACTAGTAAATTATATTATTAACAATACTTATGAATAGATATTTATTTATTATTAGCTTTATATTTATTATTTCCTGTGACAAAAAAGAGGAACCGGTAATCTATGAATTATTTGGTCAACAAATAGATACGTTAATTATAGGAGAGCCTTTTATACCTACATTTTTCATCACTTTACCTCCTGCTAACGTGTCTTTTTATTTGGAAGGGCCGTTAAAAGATTTCAAGGGAATAGCTGGACAATTTTATTTTGATAATACCTCTGATAGTCTTTATATTCGTGAAGATATGTTGTTTATCCATGAAATTTCGACTTTTGAGAAGAATGAATATAATAAAAAATATTGGAAGATTCCTTCTTTTACATGGATACCCTCTGTACCACAAGTGGAAGGTGATCAAATGTATTGTTTTATTGTTCAAGGTATTTGGGAGAAAGAAGGAATTCCTCGTATGACAATTCGAAACTACGTTTACATGAAAGAAAATTAAAGTGATTGTATAGAATATTATAAAGTAGGAATATTTTATCAAAATATTCCTACTTCGCATTTATTTAGTTATTTTTGATGTCAATTTGCACATGTAAAATAAGAAACCATGTTCGTCAATTCTCACACGTTAGAAAAATATTTTCAGAGGATGTACAGACCGTTATGCCTGTATGCACTAAATATAACCGAATCATACGAGGATTCGGAGGATATTGTGCAACAGATTTTCGTGGAATTGTTGGAAAAGGCAGTTGCAGGAAGTTTGGAAGTGGGAGACATGAAGGGATATTTATACACGGTGGTACGGAATCGGGCGGTGAAATATGCGAAAAAGAATCAGGAAAAAGTCTCCGTGGAAAGTGCAATGTATTTGACAAACGAGACGACTTTATCCATATCGGTAGAGGAGGAGGCTTTAGTTTGGAACTGGATAGACGCTTTACCTACTGAACGACGGAATATATTTTTGATGGCAAAACAGCAAGGCATGAAATACAAGGAGATTGCCAAACAACTGGATATTTCAGTTAAAACTGTTGAAGGGCAAATGGGAAAGGCATTGAAAACTTTAAGAGATAAAGCAATAAAAATCTATTTATTTTTCTTCGGGTAAAATAATCTCATAAACATGGGGAATATGAAAAATGAATTACTAGCAAAATATATTCTTGGTGAGGTAAACATGAAAGAAGGGCAAAGAGTGGAACAATGGTTGGAAGAAAGTGAAGATCACCAACGTGAATTTCGACAACTCAAGCGCCGTATAGAATTAGGTTCTAAGCGTTACAAATATGGAGTTTTTAACCCTCGGCAGGCAATACAAAAAGTGAAATTTCCTGCGAAGGCGTACCACTTGCGAATTTTACAAGTGGCTGTCTCTATCATTGTTTTAATATTCGGTGTATTATGGTTTTGGAATAAAACGTCACTTCAGGAAACGGTTTTACTCTCCCGAACTGGGGAAATGAAAGCATTTTATTTACCGGATAGTTCCCATGTGACGTTAACCGGAGATAGTCGTTTGACTTATCATTCTCAATTCGGAAAGACGAATAGAGAACTTTCCTTACGAGGAGAGGCATTTTTTCGTGTAAAACCGGACACTAGCAAACCTTTTATCGTGGAAACATCCTTAATTCAAGTAGAGGTATTGGGTACTTCCTTTCAAGTGATTGCAGAAAAACTTCAAGCTGAAGTTTTTGTAGAAAAAGGACGGGTGAAAATTACCACTCAAGACAAAAAACAAGAAAGTGTCCTTGAAACTGGAATGTTCGTTAAGTATGGGAAAAAAGATGGGGAATTAATGATCTCCACGAAAGAAGATAAAGGGGAAATACAAATCCTTAAATTTGATAATGCCCCCTTATCTGAAGTCATCGAAACACTGAACGAATATTACGGTTGTCACGTAACACTACCCGCAAACTATGCAACTCTCCGGATAACCGTTGTTTTCAAAGAAGTTTCACTAGAAGAGGCGATCAAGATCATTAACAGGACTTTAGATATTCAATTAACAATTTAAGTATGCGTGCCGGACTTATACTTATCTTGTTGATTTTTTGTACCATGAAAGGAAATGCTCAAGAAGTTTTTTCATTTACATTTCGTGAAACTCCCGTGGAGGAAGTGTTGGAAAAAATCGAGCAACAAACAGGATATATATTTTCATATTCACCGTCTATTTTACATCAATGTCCCCTAAAGACAATATCTATAGAACAAGCTAATTTAGAACAGATATTAAACCTTTTGTTTAAATCATCAAACATCTCTTGGGAGAAATTAGGAAGATATATTATTTTAAAACAGGGAAAACGTTTTTTTATTGTTTATGGAAGAATATATGACAAAGCATCTCGGGAAAGACTGATTGGAGCCTCCGTTTATGATTCTCGGTTGCACGTGGGCGCAGCGACCAATAATTACGGATTCTACACGTTGACCGTACCGGAAGGAGAAGTTTGTTTAAACTATTCCTACGTGGGGTATCAAAGTGTCTCATACCAATTCTATTTGAAATCGGATACCATGATTCATGTCGAATTGCAACCTATGTTGAATTTAGACGAAATTGTTGTGGTTCAACCTAATATTCCCAGATGGGTAAAGAATTCGCAACCGGGACAAGTGGAATTCCCGATCTATACTGCAACGGTGCTCCCCAAATTTTTAGGAGAAAGTGATCTACTGAAAACGGTTCAATTATTTCCCGGAGTGCAGGTAGGTATGGAAGGAATAGCTGGAATATTGGTTCGAGGGGGAAATCGGGATGAAAATCAATTTCTAATAGATGACATTCCTTTGTATAATGCGAATCATTTATTGGGATTTTTTTCGGTATTCAATTCTGATGCCGTGAAAAACGTAAACTTTTACAAATCAAGTTTTCCCGCCCGTTATGGAGGACATCTTTCTTCCATCATGGACATACGTTTGAAGGAAGGTAATCTACAAGAATATCATGGTAGTTTTTCTATTGGTCTTTTGTCCAGTAAATTTAATATTGAAGGCCCCATTGAAAGAAATCGTAGTTCGTTTAATATCACAGCTAGAAGGACTTATCTGGATTTAATAGGAGCTCCTATTTATGCTGCGATAAATAACACGAATGATAGTAAAGAAAAGATTGGGTATAATTTCACGGATATAAACATCAAACTTACTCGTATTTTTTCACAACAGAATGCTTTATCTCTTATTCTATTCTACGGGAATGATTATTTGAAGTACAAAAAGGATGAGAAAGACTCCTATTATATAGAACCTGACCGTACACGAGACTACATGCGTGTGGTTTGGGGAAATTGGGGTGTTGGATTGCGGTGGGACAAAATGATTTCCACGGGATTGTATGCGAATACAATGCTTTCTTATAACCAATATCGGGCCTTTATGAATAAAAGATACCGCCATGAAAATGCATCGGGTGATACCATCCGGTTAAAAAAGATCCGTTTCAAGTCTGGCCAAGAGGAGTGGAGGTTGAAAAGTGATCTTACTTGGACCATGAATCATTGGAACCGTTTGTATCTGGGAGGGCATTACATTCATCACGTTTTTACTCCGGAAAAACGAACAACTCTCAATAAAATAGAAAAAGAAATGCCTTCCCGAAAATGGGTAAATTACAAAGAATATGCTCATGAATTAGCCCTTTACCTAGAAGATAAGATTACTATTCAAGAGAAATGGATCGTACATCCCGGAATTCGGGGTATATTATTTCATGTCGGGAGTACAAATTATTTTTCATTGGAACCTCGATTTTCCATACAGTATAATTGGACGGATCGTTGGGAAACAAAAGCTTCCTACACACTGATGTCCCAATATATTCATCAGTTGGGAAGTAGTACAATGAATATGCCTACTGACCTGTGGATTCCGGTTAGTGATAATGTAAAACCCATGAAATCACATCAATGTGTATTAGGTATTTATTATCATCCCTGCACGCAATGGCATTTTTCTCTTGAAGGATTTCATAAAACCTATAATCATCTGCTAGACGATTATAACGGGGTAGACATAACCCCGGAGTATTCAGATTGGAAAGAAAATGTTCATTCAGGAAAAGGACATTCCTATGGGTTGGAGTGGATGGGGCAAAAAACAGGGGGAAGAACAAATGGATGGATAAATTATACTCTTTCTCGTGCTTATCGCTGGTTTCCGGATGGTTCAATCAATCAAGGCCGACGCTTTCCGACAAAATATGATAGCCGTGACATGCTGAATCTGGTTTTACTGCATAAATTCAGCAACTTTTTTGATGTAAGTGCTACATGGACATTCAATAACGGTTTCTATACAACGCAACCATTGGAAAGATATAATACGCCGACCCACCTACCGGGGGAGAAAGGAGAGGAAAAGAAGGATATCATATTTCATATTGAAAAACGTAACAACATGAAAACACCCGATTATCATCGTCTGGATTTAGGATTCAATTTTCATCGTTGTCGAAAACATGGAATTTCCACTTGGAGTATTAACCTGTATAATGCTTATTGCAGGTTGAACACGATAGAATTAAGTCCCGATTACGATTCTAAATATGGCAATCGGGAAGAACGACAATATTTTAGTAATGATTGGCTTTTCCCAATCATACCCTCTTTTTCTTACACGTTTACTTTTTAAGATAATGAGAATAGTAATTTTTATATGGATTGGCTTGTTTTATTGCGGGTGTAATAATTCAGAAGAATATGATTTTCAGGGAAAGGTACCCGAAAGTCGCTTGGTTCTTTATGCTTATGCGGAAGCGGATTCTTTACTATATGCCGAAATTTCGAAATCAAGAACATACACGGACAACACGGAAATGGATTCAATATGGAATGTGAGAGGCCAGGTGTACATGAACGATCAGTATGCGGGAGAATTAAAACCCGTTGGTCATAACCGTTATTCGTTAGAAGTTCGCCCTAAAGCAGGAGATAAAATCACGATAAAAGTTGCTTGCTCGGGCTTGGAGGAAGCAATTGGTTCTACCACTGTATGCAGTTCGTTTCCGGAAATCAAATTAGATACTTTTAGTAAAATGAATACGCTGCAATTACGTATTCATTTAAAAGATAGGGGAGAAACGGAAAATTATTACAGGCTAGTGATTGAAAATGAAAAGTTTCATCATAGAATTCGTTGGGAAGATGGACATGGAAAAATAGATTCTTCCACGACTTATTCTTATGACGTGGATCTTTCCGGGGATAAATTATTATCTCACGATATGATTACGACTATTTTTGGAAAAGAGATAAATGTCAACCCGTATCAGGTATTCACAAATGAAAGTTTCCGGGGAAAGGAACGAATTATTTATGCAAGCGTAAGTCATCCCCATGCATACGAGAGGGAAACATGGGTGATCACGGGTGATGGAGACACGATCCGGTACGTGGAAAAGGAATCACATCGTTTACGGGTGAAAGTACTCCGAATAGACAAACCTTTATTTGATTATCTGTATACCTTGGGGATTTTTGAAAACCAATCATCCATGTACAAGGAACCCATTCAAGTGTATTCTAACGTAGAAGATGGGCTCGGCATAGTGGGAAGTTGTTTCACTCGTGAAGTAATCATGGATTTTCCTGCAAAATCTGAAAAATAAAAAATCTGAATAGGGGTTTTCCTGTTTATTGACTCTTAAGAGTAGAAAACTCAAAAGACTCAATACATGAAAAAAGAAGTTGTCGGAATATTTCTCGTGTTATTAACATGGGAATTATTATTAAATGGATGTGAGCAAAAATTACACCTTGATTTAAATGCACAATCTCCTGTTCTGGTTGTAAATAGTATTTTAATGGCTGATAACGATTCTGTTCGTGTGCGAGTCACTTGGACAAAAAACGTCTACGAACAGGGTGATTTTCCCGTAGAGGCAAATGCTTCGGTAAAATTATACAAAAATGATCGTTTCGTGGGGGCATGTCAGTATCAGAAAGAGGGATGGTATATCATAGTCCATCATGTAGAGGCAACCGAAGTTTACCGGATAGAAGTAGATGTTCCCGGCAGACCTCTTGTTTGGGGGGAAACTAGAGTACCTGCTCCCTTGTTAAATGCGAGCATAGAATGTGACAGCCTGCAGGAACGGATTATCAATCGGTGGACTGATCGGGAAGAAGAAAAAAACTATTATTGGCTGTCTTCCACCCATTCTTCTCTGAATGGGGTTCCGGACACTTTGCATATGGAACTTCTGTCTTATCTTCAAACGAATAGCACGTTACCCGATGCCTTTAACCGCAGTTTTGACTTTGACGAAGAAATTCCAGCTGAATACGATTATTATTTAAGAGTAGAGGATAGCGGTTTGTCGGGGAAAGAGATCGAGTTAAGCTATAAGGGACGGCGTTCGGGATATTATTACTGGGAACCGGACACGGGATGCTATAAAAGTATCCGTTTCATATTAAGCCTTGATGAAAATTACGATCGTTATTTGAAATCGTCGATTGTGAATGACGATTATTTGGCGGCAATGGATTCTGAACCCCTGTTTTATGCTCCTTTGTGGACTTATTCTAACATACACGGGGGAACCGGGCTGGTAGCCTCTTATTCAAAATATGAAGATTTATTCATTCAAGTATTCACGAAACGGGAGTAATGGTAAGATGAAACGTATTTTATTTATATGCAGCATTCTGATTGGAATTGTATTTGCTTCTTTCGCACAAAACGTAACGTTGAGCGGGTATATCGAGAACAAGGCAACAGGAGAACGACTGATAAATGCCACGATCGTTGAAACGAAAAGCGGGCGGGGAACAAGTTGTAACCGATATGGTTTCTTTTCACTCTCCTTACCTCGTGGAGAAAATCGTTTATCTGTAAGTCACGTGGGATTTACCCGTGTAGAATCTACTATTAACTTGCAAACGGATACATTAATTGTTATGTCGTTAATGCCCGGAAATTATCTGGAAGAAGTGTTGGTTATGGAGAAAAAAAACATCTTTTCATCTGCCTTGGGAAAACATTCCTTGTCTTTGGATTGGGTAAAACGAATGCCTGTGGTCCTAGGGGAAGCTGACGTATTGAAATCCCTTCATTTCCTCCCCGGTGTGAACCCCGGTCAGGAAGGGTTAACCGGTTTTAGCGTGAGGGGTGGTAGTCCCGATAACACTCAATTCTTACTAGATGGTCTTCCCGTGTATAATGTGAATCACGCTTACGGGTATTTTTCCGCTTTTAACGGAGATGCCTTGCAAGATGTTACACTTTACACGGGTGACCTTCCCGCTCGTTATGGAGGTAACTTGTCCTCCGTGTTGGAAGTGACTATGCGGGAAGGGAATCGTAAAAAATATTCGGGAGACATTCATGTTAGCCCGGTGGCCGGTTCCGTGGTCGTGGAAGGGCCATTGAAAAAAGATAAGGCCTCGTTCCTCATATCGGGAAGAAGAACTTGGTTGGACGGTTTACTATGGATGGGACAAAAGATTTCCGGAAGTGATTTTTCGACAGGTTATAATTTTTATGATTTAAATATTAAAGTAAATTGGGAAATAAACTCGCATAATCGGTTGTATATAAGTATGTATAACAGCCGGGATTCTCGTTTCGCAACATGGAAAGCAAAGGATTCCAAACGTTCCGACCGTTTCCGGTTTTACTGGGGAAATTTAAGTGTTTCGGGACGTTGGAACCATCTCTTCAGTCCTACTTTTTTCTCCAATATCACCTTGTATTATAGTCAATTCAATAATAGTCAAATCATGACGGTATATAACGAGAGCATCTCTCAACGAGAACAATCGAAGACAAATTCACGGTTACGGGATTGGACCTTGAAAACCGATTCGGAAATTTCTATCGGGGAGAAACACCGCACCCGATTCGGAACGGTTTGCTCTATTAAATATTATGTCCCGGAAATGTCATATATCGGTAGTGTAAACTTGAATGAGCACGTGAGAGACACGACAACCGGTAATGTGTATTCGCTGGAAACTTATCTGGAAGATCATTGGCAACTGAATGATCGTTGGAGCGTGGATGCCGGAGTTCGTTTTAGTTTACTGACGGTGCCTCACGCCCGTTATTATTCCTTGCAACCACGTCTTTCTATTTCGTATCGGATAGGAGAGAGCGTGTTATTCAAGACATCATGGGCAAGGATGCAGCAAGCTCAGCACCTGTTGATGAGTAATTCGATGGGCATGAATACCGATTTGTGGGTTCCTGTTACCCAGCGGGTAGCTCCCGCATCTTCGGATTTGTTTTCAATAGATTGTTTCTATGCTTTTGCAAATACATGGAATTTCTCGATAGAGGGATATTTCCACCGGATGGATCACGTGGTGCGTTACAAAGATGGTATTCTTTTTCTTAAAACAAAGGACAGGAGCTGGCAGGATTATGTTGATATGGGCAAAGGGCGAGCTTATGGACTGGAGGTTATGGCAAAGAAAACGACCGGAGCCTTAACGGGGTGGGTTTCGTATTCGTGGTCAAAATCGGAACGTCGTTTTGATCATGTAAATAACGGGGAATGGTTCCCCTTTGAATACGACCGTCGGCATAAGTTGAACGTGACGACCAATTACACGTTCCCGATCAAGGAAAGATGTAAGTTTAACAAATCATTTTCAATTAATTTTACGCTTGCGACCGGAAATTATATCTCGATAGGGAAACAATTTTATCATGCGGCCCCGATGCCTGAAAGTTTTCAAACTGATGCAGACAACATACAATACCGGGAATATATTGAGTGTCCGAATAATTTTCGAATGCCTGCTTATCATCATTTAGATATATCATACACTTTGGATAATCGAAAAGGTAAGGGAAGTTCATGGGTATTCGGCATTTATAATTTGTATGCCCGCAAGAATCCTTCCATCATATACCACAAACAAACGAAAGAAGGAGTGACTACCCGGAGTTGGAGTTTACTTCCATTTGTGCCATCCATAACGTGGAGTTACCATTTTTAGAAGATGAGTAAAAATAAAGCTGGAAACTTGATAAATAGTAAAGTTTCCAGCTTATATTTACAAAATTCAATAAAATCTGACTAGATATTAGATTTTTGAATTCACGATATTCAAAATATCCGTTTCCATTTGTTTGGCCATTTCAACCACTTTTTCACCTCTGGAAATAATATCGTTAGCATATTCTTTATCATCCAATCCGGCAGCATTGATCTTCACGTTCAAGAAGGCTCCGATTACTCCGGAACGAGCGGCCAAAGCACCAACTCCGGCATCCGTTACAGAATTCGGGTTACCGATCTCGGCCATAGCTTTCACCACTTCCATACATTCGTAGCAAAGCATCATCGTTTTGAACGGAACTTCAGTAGCGAACTTGGTTGCATCTTGAATTGCTTGGTGACGTGCAGCTTTTTCTTCTTCTGTTTTCTTCGGTAATCCGAAGGCATCCATAATACGATTGAAAGCGTTAGTATCCTCGTCAACCATTTTGATTAATTCAACTTGGTAAGCTTTTCCTCTTTCAGCCCAGTTACTGAATTCTTCCCAACGATCATCCCAACCGCGTTTGTGAGAAGACAAGTTAGCAACCATCGTGGCTAATGAAGAAGCAAGAGCTCCCATGTATGCAGAAATAGAACCACCACCAGGAGCCGGAGATTCTGATGCAGTTTCATCGGCAAACTCACGAAGATTCATGTCAATCAAGAATTTCTTACCTTGATTCATCTCATCTTCTAGAATATACTCGATAATTTTCTTTCTGGGTTCGAATGGATACAATTCATCCAAACCTAAAGATTTCACGGCAATCTTGATCAATTCCTGATCTGATACCCCGGTAGAGCGTTGTTGTTTGCGCAAGAAATAGCGTCCGGCATCCAACATGGCTTTTAATGGAATTACACCCACTAACTCGGAACCAGTTACCCGGATTCCGCGATCTTGTGCTTTACGACATACTTCATCAAAAGCCTCATGTACGGAAGTCACAGAAATATCTGTTAAGTTCATGGAAATTTGGGCAATTCCATATTCTTCAATAAACCAACCGATGGCTTTTACAGATTTCAAAGTACCCGGAATCATTACGTTTTTACCGTTTTCATCTTTCACGATTTTTCCGGTAATAGGATTTCCTTCTCTTTTAGCTCTTCCTCTTTCGCGTACGTCAAAAGCGATCGCATTAGCACGACGGGTAGAGGTGGTATTTAAGTTTACGTTGTAAGCTACCAAGAAATTACGGGCTCCTACGGCAGTAGCTCCGGTTTTAGCCGTCCACTCGTTCAACTCACGAGGACCGAAATCGGGGTGCCATTGTTCACTGCTCAAACGTTCTCCAAGAGCTTCATATTCTCCGGCACGGCAAGTAGCCAAATTCTTTCTTTCCGGGGCAAAGGCTGCATTCTCGTAGCAATATACCGGAATATTCAATTCTTCCCCGATACGTTTTGCCAAAGCACGAGCGTATTCCACGGTTTCTTCCATTGTGATGTTTGATACCGGAACCAAAGGACAAACATCAGTAGCTCCGAAACGGGGATGCGCTCCCTTGTGTTTTTTCATGTCGATCAACTCGGATGCTTTCTTAACGGCACGGAAAGCGGCTTCGCATACTTCTTCCGGAGTGCCAACCATGGTAACAACTGTACGGTTCGTTGCTTTTCCCGGATCCACGTCAATAAGACTAACTCCCTCAACAGCCTTAATTTCTGCTGTAATCTGATCTATTATGTGCATATCGTTCCCTTCACTGAAATTTGGAACGCATTCGATTAATTTTTTCATATATATTAATTTTATAATTTGACAAAATAAAAATCAACGTACGATTTTAAATTTCAATCTAAAATTTAAAATCTAAAATCAATAAATTCTCTAAGGATACCTTATCCGGTACGCTTTCCGAATCCATACCTTTTTGTAATGTGAATAGGGCATCGTTTCCTTAAATTTGTTCTCCGTTTAAGAATACTGCTTCAACTAAATCAGTCCCATAGGCATAGGGAAGATACTCTATTCCAGTAATCGGAGTCGTGATATAGAAATTCGCTTTTTTACCCACGGCGATACTACCCAACTCTTCTTCTACACCCATGGCGTATGCCGAGTTTATAGTGGTTGCGTTGATCACTTCTTCCGGCAACATTTTATAATTCACACATCCAAGAGACATCACGAATTTCATGTTTCCGGAAGGAGAGGAGCCAGGATTAAAATCCGAAGCCAAAGCAACAGGAAGTCCGGCGTTAATCATTTTGCGAACCGGAGAATAAGGCATATTCAAAAAGAAAGCCGCTCCCGGTAATACGGTCGGCATGGTCTCGCTGCCTTTCAGAGCGGCGATTTCTTCATCCCCGACATATTCAAGATGATCCACGGAAAGAGCATTATATTTTACCCCGACTTGAATACCACCCGAGTAATCCAGTTCGTTAGCGTGTATCTTCGCACGCAATCCGTATTTCATTCCGGCATTCAACATCCTATCCGTGTCTTCCACCGTGAAGAATCCTTTATCACAGAACACATCGATATAATCAGCCAAATCTTCGGCGGCAACTGCCGGAATCATTTCATTGATGATTAAATCCACGTATTCCGTCTGCCGTCCCTTGTATTCTACCGGAACAGCATGCGCCCCTAAAAAGGTGGACTTTATGGTTAAAGGAGTTTCTTGACTTAGTCTTTTAATTACACGTAACATTTTGAGTTCGCTCTCTGTATCTAACCCGTAACCACTCTTAATCTCCACGGCTCCAGTTCCGAGAGAGGCGATTTCTTGTAAACGAGCATAAGCGGAATCGTATAACTCTTCTTCTGATGCTTTCCGAATACGTTCGGCAGAATTCAAAATACCACCACCTCTTTTGGCAATTTCCTCATATGATAAACCTTTAATCTTGTCAATATATTCTATTTCCCGACTTCCGGCATATACCAAGTGTGTGTGTGAATCACAATAAGCGGGAAGAACCAAACGCCCTTTAGCATCTATTTCTTTCACCGTATCTGCACCCTCGTAAATTGCATCTTGATGCAGTTCACTCATTTTACCGAAAGCTTCTATTTTTCCCTCATTAATCAGAAGATAGGCGTTGTCAATAATACCCAATTTTGCCATATCGGCACCCGCAACCCATTTACGTGGTTCTTCCTCAACTTGAACAAGTTGCTTTATGTTTATAATTAATGTTTTCATCCTTGTCGTGTTTAATTCATTTGGGAACGAATGTATTAAAATCCTTGAAAATCCACAAGGAAAGCGTTCAGAAAGTTTATTTATTATCTAAAGACCTGTAGACGATTGGCATCCAATCTCAAAAATATAAATATAAGAATGGTAAAAGACCATAGTGATGATCCCCCATAACTAAAGAAAGGGAGAGGAATACCAATAACGGGAGCCATCCCAATTGTCATTCCAATATTGACTGCTACATGGAAGAATAGGATAGAGGCTACTCCGTAACCATATATTCGGGAAAAACTGGAGCGTTGACGTTCTGCTAACTTGATGATTCGTAAAATAAACACTGCCAACAAAGCTATGACAAGCGTGCTCCCGACAAATCCCCACTCTTCGCCAACAGTGCAGAAGATAAAGTCTGTACTTTGCTCCGGAACAAAATTTAATTTCGTCTGCGTTCCTTGTAGAAATCCCTTGCCTAGTAATCCTCCGGAGCCTATTGCAATTTTGGATTGCGTGACATTATACCCGGTCCCTTTGGGATCAACCTTTATCCCTAGTAACTCATTGATACGATCCTGTTGGTGGGGTTGCAGATGGTCAAAAGCATAATTTACGGAAGGAGCAGCCCCTACGCACAACCACGAAATAAACAATAGGGGTATCATGTTTTTCATCTTCCGTTTATATATGGGAAATATAGCGGTTATACTTGTAATCACGTAAACGATTAAAAGCATATAATAATCAGAAATCGATAGATTAAAAACCCATTTAATCAAAGTGAAAAGTCCAAAGCCACACCCGATGAACAAAATGATTTGAAATAATTCCTGAATATCATGTCGGTAATAGTAAAAGGCAATCAAAGTGCCTCCGATGATAACGAGCAATACAGTGAAAGGAGAATACAACAATGCCATGATAAATATAGCCGCCGCCACGAAACAAAGCAATAGGATAGAGCCATGCAACCCTTCCCGGAAAAGTACGAGGATAAAACTGCTATACACGAGAGCGGATCCTGTGTCATTCTGCAAAATAATCAATCCCGCAGGAAGAGCTAAAATCAACCCGATTGTCAGAAGGCTGGAAAATCGCATCACCTTAAAATTATGACGACTCATAACATAAGCTATAGCCAAGTTAGTTGCAAACTTAGCAAACTCAGCCGGTTGAATGCGGAAATCCCCAACCTCAAACCATGAACGTGCCCCCTTTGTTTCCGTACCAAAAAACAGGACGGCAATCAACAAGAATATCATGATGCCATAAATGACCATCGAAAAGGTGGTAAAGAATTTACTATCCGTGAGTAGAACGAGAAAAGCAAGCACAAAAGCCGCCCCGATCCAAATCAACTGTTTTCCGTATTTTTGAGAAATATCGAAAATACTACTGTGATTTTCATCATATACTGCCGCATAAATATTTAACCACCCGATTAATACAAGCAACAGGTATAATAGAATGGATACCCAATCTATATTAGCAAGGAGGTTATTAGATCTGCTATTCATTACTCGTTTCTTTTACTTTACTGTTTGTATCATGGATCAGACTACTTTGGAACATCTCTTTTTCAAGAGGCTTCTTTTTGTCTGATATTTCTCCTTTCAAATATTTCTCTATTAACAAGCCGGCAATCGGGGCTGCATAACGTGATCCCCAAACTCCATTCTCAACATATACGATTAATGCAATTTTAGGATTTTCTACCGGAGCAAAAGCAATAAACACAGAGTGATCGTCTCCATGTGGATTTTGCACGGTTCCTGTTTTTCCGGCTATAGCAATTGAGTCAACCTGAGCCCGGCGTCCTGTTCCTCCCTCGATAACCATTTGCATTCCTTCTACTATAGGACCAAAATGTTTCCGGTCAATCGGGACAACATGCTTTTTTATCTGGCTAGAAGTTGAATCATTTATTGATCTGACAATATGGGGTGTAATATAATATCCCCGGTTAGCCAAAATTGTGGCTAAATTTGCCATTTGAATCGGTGTGATCATCAATTCGCCTTGGCCGATGGAAAGGGAAATCATATAAGAAGGATACCATTTTTGTGTTTTAAATATGTTATCGTAATATTCTTGGGTTGGAATAGAACCGGATACTTCATTGGAGAAATCCGGGCATATTTTATTGCCAAATCCGAAGGACATCACGTATTTCCGCCATTCCCCATAAGCATTACGCACTGTTTTATATTCAGGTAATTCCAAAATTCTTTTGAAAACATTAGCGTAATAAGGATTACAGGAGTTTTCAATAGACTGGAGTAAATTCACGGGAGAACTATGATGGTGACACTTCATGAATTTTCCTCCAACAATATAAGCGCCTCCATGACAAGTACACTGTGTTTGCAAGGAAATTGCTTTTGTTTCTAAGCCAATTAAAGCCTGAACAGTTTTAAAGATAGAACCCGGAGGATACTGTGCCATCGTCGTTCTGTCGAATAGAGGTTTTAGCGGATCATTTAGCAACTTGGAATAATTTTTACCCCGGTCTAAACCGACCATTAGTTGTGGATCATAACCGGGACTGGACATCTTGACTAAGATTTCTCCCGTGGAAGGTTCAATAGCTACGATCCCGCCTTTTTTATTCTGCATGAGTTTGTAAGCGTATTCTTGTAAATCAATATCCAATGTAGTGTATAGATTTTCACCGACAATGGCGTCTTCATCATATTCTCCGTCAGCAAAAGAACCCTTCACCCGATTTTTATTATCAACAAGAACGATACGTTTTCCCTTGGTACCGCGAAGATGTTTTTCGTATGTTTTTTCCAGACCACTAATTCCAATATAATCCCCTTGAGTATAATAGGGATCTTTCATCTGTTCTGAATTGACCTCACCGATATAACCAAAAACATCTGCAGAATGATTTACATTATATTTTCGTAATGTTCTGGTTTGTATATAAAAACCTGAATAACGATAAAGTTTTTCTTGAAGAATAGCATATTTGTTCCCAGGGATTTGAGAAACTAGAACAGAAGGTTTGAACTTTGCATAATCTCGACAGGTTTGAATCCTTTTTTCTAAAGATTCTTTAGTTATATCCAAAATCGAAATCAATTCTAAAGTATCGAATGTTTTTACCTGATTGGGGATAATCATTAAATCGTATGCAGCTTGATTATCAACTAAAAGTTTGTTATTCCGATCATATATTAATCCTCTTGCCGGATATTCGGTTTCCGTTCGCTGTGAATTATTCTCAGCCATAATTTTATATTTGTCGGACACCACCTGGTAGGTAAATAAACGCAGGAGGTACAGAACACATACTGTGATAATAATTCCTGATATAATCCCTTGTCTATATCCGAATTTATTCATTTCAAGAATTCTTTAATAAATTAAAACCACGCTTTTATTACTATACTTTCTTAATTCCAATAAAATAGTAGAGTAACATAAATAACATTGAGATAAAAGTACTTAAAATAATCCGGATAATCGAAATTAGAATATCATTAAAGGTAAAGGCTTCTGTTAAAATCAGTACCACATTGAATAACAGTGTGGAAACAAACGTGTATTTCAGAAACCACCTGACATCCGTCAGACCTTGTCCTCCATGTGTGTCGTCTATTTCTTCTCGGGTAGAGGTCAGTTGCAATAAACGAGGACGAATATAAACGATGAATGTGGATGCTGCAGCATGAATACCAACCGTGTTATCAGCCAAATCCATAACTAAACCTAAAAAGAATCCAGATAACAGCAATGGTATACCTTTCATCTTATAAGGTAAAATATAGAGAGCTAGAATATAAATATTCAAATAGAAATAGGAGCCAAGGTGGATATTATCCACGATTACAATCTGTAATAAAGAAAGTATCAACAAATGAATGAAATAACTTATATTATTCATAATAGTTTATGGCTTCTAAACTTGTTTGCTCGTTTTTATTGTTATTCAATATAACATAAACATGGTTTATGCGTTTGAAATCAACAGCTAGTTTGACTTTTATTTTCAAAAAGTTTGCGGTTTCCTTGTCAACAGATTCTACATACCCCACGACAATTCCTTCCGGGAAAATTTTTGAAAGACCGGATGTGACAATCGTGTCTCCGGCATTTACTTCCACGTGATAGGGAATATCATTTAGATAGGAGTAGGAATAATCATTACCGTCCCATTGCAAGGAACCGTAATAATTATTCTTTTTTATTTTGGCAGAAATTCGGGCATCCACGTTAATCAAGGGAATGACTACGGCAAAATGGTCACTTAAATCCTGAATGAGCCCCACGATCCCTTCCGGTGTACAAACAGCCATTTCTTTCTGAAGACCGCTTTTTCGTCCTCGATTTAAAGTGATGTAATTTTTCGTCCGGTTATATGTTGCGTTGACCTGTTTTGCTCCGATATACTCGTAAACAGGTATACTATCTTGTATGATCGTACCATGGATGATCGTATCTCGTGAAAGCTCATACTTTTCCAGACGATTTTTAAGCAAAATATTTTCCTTAGCTAGAGATTCATTCATCTCTTTTAAACGAAAATAATCTTTTATGCTCGTGATCGTTGACGAGATATTCCCGAATAAAGTAGCAGCACTTTCAGAGAAAATTGCTCTCTGATATTCGTTATGACGAATAATCAGAGAGAAACTTACGATTTCCAGTAATATAAAAATAATAGTAAAATGATATTTTAATATCAGTTTTATAATTTCTTTCACATCACTATCTTATAAGGAATGAGAACCTATCTACGTTCTTTAATGCAATTCCCGTGCCTCTGGCCACGGCTCGCAATGGATCTTCAGCAATATGGAATGGGATATTCAGCTTGTCGGTCAGACGTTTATCCAACCCGCGTAATAATGCACCACCACCAGCCAAGTATATTCCCTTGTTCACAATATCCGCATACAACTCAGGAGGAGTCTGCTCCAAAGCAGCCAAAATTGCAATTTCAATTTTAGAAATGGATTTCTCAATACAATGGGCAATTTCTTGATAAGAAACAGGAACTTCAACCGGAAGAGAGGTCATCTGATTCGGCCCCTGTACCACGAAGTCGGCAGGAGGTTCATCCAATTCGGACAAAGCAGATCCCACGTGAATTTTAATTTCTTCAGCCGTACGCTCCCCAATCTTGATATTGTGTTGATGTCTCATGTATTCTTGAATATCATCCGTCAGATCATCTCCAGCGATACGGATGGATTTATTCGTAACAATACCTCCCAAAGAAATCACGGCAATTTCCGTGGTACCACCACCTATATCCACGATCATGTTACCTTCCGGAGCTTCCACGTCTAAGCCTATACCTAGAGCGGCAGCCATCGGTTCATATATCATATAGACATCACGTCCTCCGGCATGTTCGGCAGAGTCGCGTACGGCACGTAATTCAACCTCTGTACTTCCGGAAGGTATACAAACCACAATGCGCAAAGAAGGAGAGAAAAACTTGCTTTTTCCGTTTGCCATTTTGATCATACCTCGGATCATCTGCTCGGCAGCATTAAAGTCTGCGATCACACCATCTCTCAACGGGCGAATCGTCTTTATATACTCGTGTGTTTTACCCTGCATCTGGCGAGCTCTCTCACCAATAGCAATTACTTTTTCTGTTTTTTTATCAACGGCAACGATGGATGGCTCGTTTACAACCATCTTGTCATTCATGATAATGATCGTATTTGCCGTTCCCAGATCGATCGCTATATCTTGTGTTAAAAAAGAAAACAAACCCATAATCAATTAATGTTTGAAGTGTCTCATTCCTGTAAAAATCATCGCAATATTATACTTGTTGGCCGCATCAATCGAATCCTGATCATGGATAGATCCACCCGGTTGAATGATTGCGGTGATACCTGCTTTATGAGCAGCTTCAACACAATCAGCGAAGGGGAAGAAGGCATCCGATGCCATCACACTTCCTGCAATCCGATCTCCGCCTTGACGAATGGCATTTTCCAATGCCCAGATTCGACTTACTTGTCCGGGACCGACCCCAGTGGTACATTTATCTTTTGCAATGGCAATGGCATTGGATTTTGTATGCTTTACAACTTTCCAAGCAAACAACAGGTCTTCCAGTTCTTTTTCTGAAGGACGACGGTTGGTAACGTATTTCAACTCACCATCAAGCAACTGTTGGTCCATATCTTGAATCAACAAACCACCCAATACGGTTTTCGCCTTAGGAAAAGTATAATCCCTTTTACTAATATTGGATACCTGTAATAATCTCAGATTCTTCTTTTTGGTAAGAATTGCTAAAGCTTCTTCCGAGAAAGAAGGAGCCACGATTACCTCCAAGAAAATAGGGGACATAACTTCTGCTGTAGCCTTGTCTACTTCTCGGTTCACAGCAATAATTCCACCGAAAATAGAAACAGGATCCGCTTCGTAAGCTTTTTTGAAAGCCTCCACAAGGGTAGTAGCACTACCAACTCCACAGGGATTTGCGTGTTTTGCAGCTACAACTGTTGGTTCTTCGAACTCTTTCAAGGTTTCTAAAGCCCCGTCAGTATCACCTATATTGTTATAAGACAGTTCTTTTCCATGTAACTGAATCGCCCCGGTCAGCGTGCCTTCCGTCTCTTGAATCTGGGTATAGAAAGTCGCTGACTGGTGAGGATTTTCTCCATAACGAAGATCTTGTTTCTTTTCAAACGTTAAAGTCAAGGTCTTCGGAGATTGAATCTTTAATCGTTTAGAAAAGTAGTTGGCTATTAGAGTATCGTAGTGCGAAGTATGAATAAATACTTTAGCTGCTAATAGCTCTTTTGTTTCAAGTGAAGTATCTCCATGAGCTTGAATTTCCTCGATCACTTTCGTGTAATCGTCCGGATCTGTAATCACGGTCACAAAAGGATAGTTCTTGGCAGCAGCCCGGATCATCGTCGGTCCACCGATATCAATATTTTCGATAATTTCTTCGTGTGAAACTCCTGCTTTAAGAATGGTTTCTTTGAAAGGATATAGATTACAAACGACCATATCAATAGGTTCTATCCCGAGTTCGGTCATCTGTTGTTTATGTTTCTCGTTGTCTCTTATCGCCAAGATTCCTCCCTCAACATTCGGGTGAAGAGTTTTCACTCTACCATCAAAACACTCGGGGAATTGAGTTAAATCTGAAATATCTTTCACCTGAAGTCCTTCTTCTTTCAATTTTTTAGAGGTTCCCCCGGTAGAAATAATCTCCCAACCCATAGAATTTAGCGATTTAACAAAATCAACAATCCCACTTTTGTCAAATACACTGATTAATGCTCTTTTCGTTCTCATCCGGATATTTAAATTTTTATTGTTCCAAACGTAATATTACTTGCAGACAAAGGTAAAAAAAAGAATATTATTTTTTTATATAAAAAAGCGTTTCGTGTAATATTTTTCTTGCGATTGTTCCTACGTGTTCAAAAAAGCTGTATATTTGATAAATAATTGGATGAAATTAGAAGTTTAGAAATTATTATTGGTTGATAATATGAGTGATAAAGGTGTTGATTTAATTGTTTACTTGCTACTAACATTAGGAGCAAGTGCAATCGGATGGTTTAAGGCTGCCAAGGAGAAAAAAGCAAAGAATGCACGTCCCGATTTTAACCTTCCGGAAGAAGAACGTGATAATTTGGATGATGAGATTATAGTGATTTCGCAAGAACCGGAAGCTACACCTCCGGAACCTGTTTTTACTTCCGCATCAACTAATGATGAACTTGTGGAAAGGGGAAAGAGAGAAATAAACGTGAATAATTTTGGCAAAACAGATGAAGAACGTTATGCCATGCTTGAAAAACTGCAACAAGCAAGAAGAGGACGGAGTAAGAAAGAAGCCATTCTCTTTAAGGAAGAAGAAGAGTCTAACGAGCAACCAAGTAACACAACTACCGAATACTTTGATTTTGATATCCGACAGGCAGTAATTTCCAACGAAATATTAAATCGAAAATATTAATTAAAAATTAATTCCAATACCCGTGGAGAACGTGAAAGAGTAAGGTTTAAAATCTATTTCCGCACTCTTACTCAAAGATTGTAAATAATATTTGAATCCCGGTTCAACTTTTATGTGAATTGATTTCGAAAGGGGATATTCGATTCCGAAACCGATATTCGTACTGATATTAAACGTTCTGATATCTTCGGCTTCTCCCATAAGTTCTTTCTTCCCATTGTAATTCACGTAAGTATGGTTACGTATCATAAAATTGGCACCAAATCCACCTAACACGCTAAATTTTACTTTATTATCATTTAAATGGTAACGAAAGATCAAAGGTATCTCGATGGCATCGAATTGTTGCTCAATACTTCCTTCTTCGTCTTGTTCTGTTTTTAAAGAGACAAAATTCTCGGGAGAAGAAACAGTTGCGTTAGCTTTGTTTTTCACACTACCAAGCGGAGTATATGCATGAGTATTAGCATTATACGATACCATGTTCGAACGAGGCACATAAACTTGTGCATCATCCGTTTTTTGTCCTATGCGGGAATACCCCAAACCGGTTTCAATGGAGATTCTCTTTGTTGGTTTAACTGCAAAAGTCAACCCTCCACCTACATTGAAAATACCACTCATTTGACTGCTTTCATATTGAGCGGAACGAGCATTGGAGCTGCTTGCTTTATAACTACCGGATGAATATCCGGGGGAGACATATCCTCCCACGGTAAACATTTTAATGTCTTCGGATTTCACTTTATTCGTTGTCTTTACCGTGGGTGTACTTTTTCCATCCAAGAGTTCTGCGTATTTACGTTGATTTTCTATCGCATTTTGATTTACCAAAGGGATAAATTCCGTACGAACGGAGGACTTTTTCAATTCTCCCTCTGGCTGATCGTTTTCCAAACTGATTAAAGTGGAAGCGAAAACTGGGACCGGGGCAAGATGTTCAATATATTCTTCTCTTTTTTTCTTTATCTCTGGTATTGAATGAGGAGTAGAGATAAATGCTAATATCTTGTTATTATCCTGATCATTAACGCTTGTATTTAGAGTTGCGATAGATGTTGGAGTATAAATATTAGTATGTTTGCTTTGCATGAAAAATCCCACACCAAATAGCAATATTACTGCAGCAGCAATACCACTATACGTGTAAATTCGCCTTAGACGTTTTTGCTTCATCACGAAATGGGAGTTTATACCTTCCCACACTCGCGCTGGAGGCTCAACGGAAACTTGTTCCAAAGCGTTTTTAAATAATTTCTCAATCTTCTCACTCATCTCTCAAATATGCATTTACCTTCCTTTTCAAAATTTCTTTCGCCCGTGCCAAGTTAGATTTCGATGTACCGTCGGATATACCTAATAATGCGGCTATCTCTTTGTGTTGCATATCTTCCATGACATACAAATTGAAAACTAGCCGGTATTTCTCCGGTAATTGATTGACAAATTCGAACAACACCTCGGGAGGTATGTTCACATCGTCATCAACATCATCTTCATCCACGACTTCCGGAACTTCTTCGACAACTTGCATGGATCGATTTTTCCTGAATTTTTCTAACGCCGTGTTGATAAAAATACGTTTCATCCAACCTTCGAAAGAACCTTTTCCTTTGTATTGACTAATTGATTCTAATACTTTAATAAAACCATCTTGCAAATTATCTTCAGCTTCTTCGCGTGATTTGGAGTATTGGATACATACGGCAAACATTTTAGCCGAGAACATATGATAAAGTTGTTCTCCCGCTTTTCTGTCTCCCTTTTTGCATCGGTCTACTATTTTGTCCAAATTACACATTGATAACTGTTGCTTAGATGCGCTATTTTATAAATGGTTGCGTTCACTACGCGAAAAAATGAAAAAAAAATCATTATCAACTAAAAAGCTCTCTTTTTTTTTGCATCGTATTGTTTTTTTGCGAATCTTCGCAGCGTGAAATGAAAATATGTGGTGATAATCACGGAATATTTAAAACTATAAAACAACTAAAAATGAAGACAATTTCAAATTTAAAACAGTACGTAATTTTATTAATTGCGGCTTTCGCAATGACATCTTGTTTGGATAGTGATGATCCAGACTTCCAGTTCATCGGTGGTGGTGGATATATAATACAAGTTACCCCTACTACATTTTTTCCAATGATTGCAGCGTATACAAATGAGCCAATGACTGGATGTGAAATTTCTAATGGAAAAACGAAAGTTTCATTGACAGATATTGAAGGTTATTCTAAAATGGGAGTTCAAACAGATCCTTCTTTACAACAAATGTATGCAACAGAATTAACAGATGTGACCGGTCAATACACATTAAAAGCTAATAATAGCGAAGGGAAAGAGGCTAGTACATGGATAAATCTTTCTGCTTCTAAGGGTATGGGGGTACTAGATGCAAAAATTGAGTGCGGTAGCGATGGAAAAATTACCGCTTATTTTAAAATTGTTGAGGACGCAGACTACTATTACATTTTCTTACAAAAAAATAGTTATGATTTCACCAAATATGGATTAAAATATTGGAGTGAAACAGACTTAAAGAAAGTAGAACCTGAAGCAGAAGGACAATATAAAGATTACTATAAGCTTACTCTTAATGTAGATGATTTATTATCTCCTTCTGTAGAACTTACTGCTGGAAAATATAGAGTTGTTACAGCTGCAGCAATTACAGGTACAACCTATGGTAATTTTGTTGTATTGCAAGAAGGAACTTATGCAACCTATACAAAATAAGCAAGAATTTTGAAAATGTAAAAGCCGGAGGAAAACTTCCGGCTTTTACATTTTCAAAATTTTGTATGAATTAATTGAGTGTTAACGAACACATAAACCATGACAAAAAGCTTGCATACATTTAATTTATAATTCAAATTCGTTTCATCACACGTGTTTTAAACGTAGGGGAAACGGCTATAATTCGTTTATGGTGACTTATCTCGAAACAAACTCTCGCTTAATTCTTATCAAATTGCTTTTGTCTTATTTCGCAACCAAGCTCTTTCCTGTTCTTCAAGATAAGGAGATACTTCTTGATAAACCCGTTCGTTGTAAGCATTTAACCAATCAATTTCTTCTTTAGTTAAAAGTTTAATTAATAGGGCAGAAGTATCGAAATAACAGAGAGTTATTGTTTCAAATTGATAAAATTCACCAAACTCATTCACTGTTTTAGGCTGACATACGATCAAGTTCTCGTGGCGAATACCATGTAATCCTTCCCGATATAATCCCGGTTCGTTAGAAGTGACCATACCTGGTAATATTTCCTGATTTTTTAAATCCGGACGAATAGATTGCGGTCCTTCATGTACATTGAGAAAATAACCGACCCCATGTCCAGTTCCGTGTCCAAAATTTCGAAGATTCATGTATAATGGCAACCTCGCAACTATATCAATATTACATCCTTTAGATCCTTTGGGAAAATACAACATACTAAGATCAATCATACCCTTCAAAACAAGCGTGTAATCCTCTTTTTCCAATTCAGTCAATTCGCCCAATGGCATCGTGCGGGTAATATCTGTCGTACCGTGCATGTATTGGGCCCCGGAATCCACGAGATATAATCCTTTTGGATGTATTTCCGATTGTTGTTCCGGTGTAGCAGAATAATGTGGTAGAGCCGCATTAGAGCCGTAAGCAGAAATACACCCAAAACTATCCGACACGTATTCTTTATCTTGTGAACGAAACCAAGTCAATTGCTCTGCAGCTTCCAATTCTGTTACAGGTTGTTGTAATAACCTATTTTCCAGCCAATAATAAAATTTAGACAAAGCAACTCCATCTTTTCGGCAAGCCAACCTAAATCCTTCCAATTCTGTCGCATTTTTTACAGCTTTCAGCAAAGGGATAGGAGAATCGATTTCACGCACCTCAAATTTTTTCGCCAGATAATTAAAAACAGCATAGTTGCACGTATTAGTGTCCACGAAGTATACGTTTTCTTTCTTTTGTTCATCCAAGAAAAGGAATACATGATGATAATCATGTAGTTCAATCCCGTCTGTCGCTAATTGCCGTGCTATTTCTTGAGAAATCTTATCCAATTTAATAAACAAATGGGCTTTGTCTTTTTCTACAACAGCGTAAGATATGGCAACCGGGTTATAGGCGATATCATTACAACGAATGTTGTATAACCAAGCAATTTCATCCAAACAACTGAATAGCATGGCGTCACCATGATTGTCTCGTATAAATTCACGAATTTTACCAATTCGTTCTCCCGCAGATTCCCCGACATATTTTGTTTTCAAGCGAATTATTTTCTCCATGGGAAGAGCCGGACGGTCAAACCACATTTCACCCAACAAATCGATTTGCTCTTGAACCGTTATATTTTTAGGACCTAACACGTTTTTCAAGTTGCGTACATCACTAACAGACATACAAAAGCCATCAATTCCTACTTTATTTCCAGATTCAAGTACTTCTGCCAACCATTGGGGGTAATCTATAGCCCCGGGAATGCGCAATTTATGGAGTTTTATTCCGGAACCAGCCAATTCTCTCTCTGCTTGGATAAAATAGCGGGTGTCAGTCCATAATCCTGCCTCGTTTTTCGTTACTACAACAGTTCCGTATGATCCTGTAAAACCGGAGATCCATTTTCTCTGTTGCCATGGAGCGGAAAGATATTCGCTATTATGAGGATCTGTTCCGGATATGATATAAGCCGCAATATTTTCTCGATCCATAATGCGTCTTAATTCAATTAATTTCTCTGGTATATTCATGACTTTATTTTTTATTTTTCAAATGTAGAGTTTTTGTTTAATATAACAAAATAGGAGAAAATTACATTTGTAAATCACGAAGATGGAGTTACCGTACTACATTTGTAACATGTTTAATTGTTAATAAAAGGGGAGAGGGGTGTACAAATGTAATTATTACAAGTGTCAGTTAATTCAACGTATCCCTTGGATTAACAGTTGTAAACATATAAACTTATATTATTGAATATCAGTAAATAAATTTATAGTATATGATATTTATATTTAATAATGATTTAACCATAATGATGAATTTTGAATATATTCACTGTTAATTAGATTTAAATTGTAATACTAATTCGTTGATTTTCTGTGTTTAATACATGTATATATAAAGTTTAAGTATAGATATTATTTTTCATCTCGTATGCGTGTAAATCACTGATTAATAGTAATTAAAACATCAAACAAAGTATGCGATGCAATAAAAGGAAATCAATACGATGAATCATATTGATAACAAGTATATTACAACCATAAAATCTAAATTGACAAATATCATCATGAGTCGTTAGTTACATTTGTAATTAATACACATTACAAATGTAATTTTGATTTCTCGACACGAATAATTACATTTGTAACTCATGATTTTACAAAATAACAGACCTATGCAAGAACGTTTGAATCAAATTATCGAGAAAAAAGGATTGACTGCAACAAAATTTGCCGCCATGATAGGAGTAAATGCCTCTACAATTTCCCATATTCTTGCAGGCAGGAATAAACCTGGTTTTGATATTATCAATAATATAGCTAAAACATTTCCGGATCTCAATCTGACTTGGTTAATTACGGGAAACGGATCAATGGATAATTCTCCTGTACAAAAAGAAAAAAGTTCGGTTATATCTGAACCAACATTATTTGACATGGAACCGACGAAACAACAGACTGCATCTGTTATTCCTGATAAAAATGCAGAATTAAAAAAAACTAGAGATCCGCTTGCTTCTGTAGGATCTTTCACGCAACAAACCAAAAAAATAAAACGGATTATATTATTTTTTGAAGATGGTAGTTTTGAAGACTATGAAAAAGAATAAAGCTACATTGTAGTTTTGTTCAATGTAGCTTTTGTTTTTCTATTTCTTAGATCAAGCCAATAATTTCTTTCACTGACTTGAAACCGTTTTGGTCTAAATAATCGTTAATACCATCAATTACTTTTATCGTTACAGTCGGATCAATAAAGTTTGCCGTTCCGATCTGAATGGCTGAGGCTCCAGCCAATAGGAATTCGAGCGCATCATTAGCACAACTTATTCCTCCCAAACCGACCACAGGAATTTTCACAACTTGAGCAACTTGCCAAACCATACGAAGTGCCACAGGTTTCACGCAAGGACCACTCAATCCACCTGTAATTGTGCTTAATACAGGTTTTCGAGTTTTTACATTGACAGCCATTCCCATCAACGTGTTGATGAGTGATACCGAATCTGCGCCAGCCCCTTCCACAGCCAAAGCGATTTCTTGTATGCTTGTAACATTAGGTGATAATTTGACCATTAGGTGTTTTTTGTAAACTTTCCGAACTTCCTTAACTACCTCCGATGCTGAAACACAACTCGTTCCGAAAGCCATACCACCTTCTTTTACGTTAGGACAGGAAATATTCAGTTCGATGGCCGGGATATGATCCAAAGTGTTTATTTTTTCTGCCGTGGCAACATAATCGGCAATAGTTGAACCGGATACATTCACTAGTATATTACTATTTATGTCTTTTATCGTTGGGTAAATATGCTCGATGAAATAGTCTACACCTTTATTCTGCAATCCCACGGCATTCAGCATTCCAGAAGGAGTTTCGGCCATACGAGGGTAAGGGTTGCCTTCACGATGTTTTAACGTTGTACCTTTCACGATAAAACCACCCAAGCGTTCTAGATCAATAAAATCTTGAAATTCAGTTCCATAACCGAAAGTTCCGGATGCTGTTAACACGGGATTTTTCAAAGATAAACCGTTGATATTTATATTTAAATCTGCCATTTTAAATCTTTTATATTGAAAATAGGACCTTCCGTACACACACATTTATGACCTTCTTTCGTGTCGGTTACACAACAGAGACACGCTCCAATACCGCAAGCCATCGTGTTTTCCAAAGATACTTCACAATTAATATTATTTTGATTCGCATACCCCGCAACTGCTTTCATCATCACTTCCGGACCACAACAAAAGATATGATCAAATTTTTCTTTCAAGACAGAATGTTGCGTGACATATCCTTTTTCCCCGAAGGAACCGTCTTCAGTTGTGTAGTATACCGTAGCGTATTTTTCATACTCTTCTTTTCGAAGAATATCTTTATCTGTTCGGGTACCGATCAACACGACAGGTGATAATCCCCGTGCTTTCATGAGCCGGGAGAGGTGCAACATGGGAGCAACCCCGCAACCGCCACCGATAAGTAAAGGTTTACCGGAAGTCGGGAGAGAAAAATGATTACCAAGAGGGAGCATCACGTTTACTTTATCTCCAATTTGTAGCTCGCCCAAGGTTGACGTTCCACATCCTACAATTTTGATAAAAAGGTAGAGCAACCCGCGTGATTCATCTACGTCATGCACGGAAATCGGTCTCCTCAAAAAAGTTGATGGAGAGCGATCTACCCGTACATTCACGAATTGTCCCGGTTGAATTTCAGGTAATTCATCTGAATGTAATACCAACAAAATGGTGTCGTGATTTAATCTTTTGTTCTCGGTGACAGTGAAATCTATTAACTTCTTCATATTTAAATATTCCAAATGAGCATATTCGTTATTTATTCTCCCGCAATTTCTCTGCAAGATATTTCCCGGTATAAGAGGCTTCACATGTTATCAAATCCTCCGGTGTTCCCTCGAAAACGAGGTACCCGCCTTCATTTCCTCCTTCCGGTCCCAAATCTATAATATTATCGGCACATTTGATCACATCCATATTGTGCTCAATGATCAATACCGTGTGTCCTCGCTCAATCAGAGCATTCAGAGAATCCATCAACTTATGAATATCATGAAAATGTAATCCCGTGGTTGGTTCATCAAACACGAAAAGGGTAGGTTCTGCATTTTCTTGACTAAGATGGTAAGCCAGTTTTACACGCTGACTCTCTCCACCACTCAATGTGCTAGATGCCTGACCTAATTTGATATAACCTAAACCGACATCTATCAACTTTTGCAGTTTGTTAACGATACTTCGTTCACTGTGACTTGTTCCGGAAGAGAAAAATTCTACTGCTTGGTTCACGGTCATCTCTAAAATATCGTATATATTCAGTCCTTTGTACTTTACCTCCAGAACTTCATCTTTAAAACGTTTTCCTTTACAATGTTCACATTCTAGATAGACATCTGCCATAAACTGCATCTCAACTTTAATGATTCCTTCACCTTGACACTCTTCGCAGCGACCTCCTGGTACATTGAAAGAAAAATGTGCTGGTTTGAACCCATTTAATTTCGACAATTTTTCGTCAGCAAATATTTTACGTATATCATCCCATGCTTTCAAATAAGTAACCGGGTTAGAACGTGAAGATTTACCAATCGGATTCTGATCAATAAATTCTACTCCATGAATAAAATCAAGGTCTCCATCCAAGCGATTGAAACTTCCAGTACGATCTGAATAGTCTCCATAATATTTTTTTAGGGCAGGTACCAAGATTGTCTTAATCAATGTACTTTTGCCCGACCCACTAACTCCGGTCACAGCAGTCATTATCCCCAAAGGAATTTTGACATCAATATTCTTAAGATTGTTTTCTGTAGCACCGGAAAGGAGTATGTAATGATTTGATTTTCTTCTCTTTTCTGGAACGGGAATATTCTTCTTTCCATAGATATAATCAGCTGTAAGGGTATCCGCTTTTTTCAAATTTTGCAATGTTCCTTGATACACGATTTCTCCCCCCAATCTGCCGGCCAAAGGACCAACATCAATAATTTCATCTGCCGCTTTAATAATATCTTCGTCATGTTCAACTACCACGACAGTATTACCTATATCGCGAAGACGATGAAGTACTTGTATCAAGCAGTCCGTGTCTCGGGAATGCAACCCGATACTCGGTTCGTCCAAAATATACAGAGAACCGACAAGAGCAGATCCCAAAGAGGTTGCTAGATTAATTCGTTGAGACTCTCCACCGGATAATGAAGAAGATAAACGATTCAGAGTCAAGTAGCCAAGACCAACATCTAACAGAAAATTAATCCGATTATGAATATCCGGAAGTACCCGTGCGGCAATCGTCTTATCGTGTTCTGATAACTGGAGGTTGTCAAAATAGACTTTCAAGTCCGAGATAGGCATATCCACGAGTTCCGTGATGGATCGGTTGTTTACTTTCACATACGTGGCTTCTTTTTTCAAGCGGGTTCCGTGGCACATCGGGCATTTAGTCTTTCCCGTATACCGGGCAATCATTACACGATTTTGAATTTTAAACTTTTTGGATTCGAGATATTCAAAAAATGCATATATCCCGTTTTCACTATTCCAAAGAAGATCTTTCTCCTTAGCTGTCAATTCAAAATAAGGAGTATGTACCGGAAAATTTATCTTGTGAGCGTGTTGTACGAAGAAATGTTTCCACTCGCTCATTTTTTCTCCTCGCCAACACATAATCGCATCATCGTAAACACTCAATGATTTGTTGGGGACCACAAGATCCTCGTCGATCCCAAGTATTTTCCCGTATCCCTCACATTTAGGACAAGCACCGATGGGGGAGTTGAAACTGAACGTGTTAATAGTCGGTATTTGAAATTCAATACCATCTGCTTCGAATTTATTTGAGAACGAACGTGTTATACCATCAATATCAATATAACAAGTACCATTTCCCTCGTAAAGAGCCGTCTCAACAGAATCCTTTATTCGGGAAACCGTGTCTTTCTCATCATTTATCCGAATCCTGTCTATCACAAGAAACATCTCTTTCAAAGAATCCAACGGGATATTTTTCTCGATTAAATCGGAAATTCGTATAAATTCATCCCCGTATTTTATTCGTGAGAATCCCTGACTAATTAAAAGAGGAAGATTTTCATTTGTTGTCTCGGTCAATCTTGCCATGATGACCACTGTCTGGTCGGTATGGCCTTCTAAAATATACGAGTAAATATCATCTACGCTATGCCGCTTAACCTCTTCACCAGAAATAGGGGAGTAAGTTTTACCTATTCTGGCATACAGCAGTTTGATATAATCGTAAAGTTCCGTGGATGTACCCACGGTTGAGCGTGGATTCGAGGTATTCACTTTTTGCTCGATTGCCACGGCAGGCGGGATTCCTTTAATGTAGTCACATTCCGGTTTGTTCAATCTTCCTAAAAATTGACGGGCATAAGAAGACAAACTTTCCACGTAACGTCTTTGTCCTTCTGCATATAACGTGTCAAAAGCCAATGAAGATTTACCGCTTCCGGAAACTCCGGTAATCACGACAAATTGGTTTAACTTGATATTCAAGTCTATATTTTTCAGGTTGTGAACCCGTACTCCTTTCAACTCAATACTCTGCTTACTCATATATGTCCTTCCAAAATATATACAAAGATAAGACTTTTCGCAAAAAAAGCACCCTTTAGGGGTGCTTTTAGCGTTTGGAATATGTTTGGAAATACGTTTAAGTCTTGTTAATGACTTGTTTTAATTATTCTGAAACTACTTCGAACTCAACATCAACTTTCACTTCTCTGTGAAGTTTGATAAGAGCGGTATAAGTTCCAATTTCTTTTACATCTTTCAGCACAATCTTCTTCCGATCGATATCGAAACCTTTCTCCTTCAAACTTTCAGAAATCATGATGCTGTTTACAGAACCGAAAATCTTACCGGTAGAGCTGGTTTTAGCCCCGATAGTAAGTTTAACCTCAGCCAATTGTGCTGCTATTGCTTCCGCTTCTGCTTTCAGTTTAGCTTCTTTGTGAGCTCTTTGTCTTAAATTTTCCGCAACAACTTTTCTTGCAGAAGGTGTTGCTAAAATAGCGTAACCTTGAGGGATAAGGTAGTTACGTCCGTAACCCTGTTTTACATCAACGATGTCATCCTTATGTCCTAAGTTTGCTATATCTGTCAATAATATTATCTCCATTTGTGTCCTCCTTCCTTAAAATTATTTCATCAAGTCGGTTAAGTAGGGCAACAAAGCAAGATGTCTTGCTCTCTTCACAGCGGTTGCTACTTTCTTTTGGTACTTTACAGAAGTTCCGGTAATTCTTCTAGGAAGAATCTTTCCCTGTTCATTCAAAAATTTCTTTAAAAATTCCGGATCTTTGTAGTCGATGAATTTGATTTTTGCTTTTTTGAATCGACAGTACTTTTTCTTTTTGATTTCAACCGTTGGGGGGGTTAAATATCTAATTTCGCTTTCGTTCTGTGCCATGGCTTATTTCTCCTCTTGTTTTACTTGATTTTTAGCTCTTCTTTTCAATGCATACTCGTAAGCATACTTGTCTAATCTGAACGTCAAGAAACGAATCACTTTTTCGTCACGTCTGTAAGAAGTTTCCAGTTTGTCAACCAGAGTTCCTTCTCCTTCGAATTGGATTAAGTGATAAAAACCTGTCGTTTTCTTTTGGATTGGATAAGCCAGCTTGCGTAGACCCCAAGCCTCCTCATGCTCGATATTACCGCCATTTTCGGTAATAACAGCCTTGAATTTTTCTACCGCTTCCTTTACCTGTATTTCAGATAAAACGGGAGTTGTAATGAAAACGGTTTCGTAATGATTCAACATAACTGATTGTTTATTAATACATTAATGTAATAAAAATTTATTTATCGCCCGCAAAGTTACTATTTTCCTTCGGATTTACAAAGAAATTTACTATTTTAGATTTTAGATTTAAAATTTTAGATTTCAATTGTACAATGCCATACTCTTATTTTCCACGTAGTTTTACTTCCATATCTTTCGTTTATTCAATTCCTGATGGTATTCCCGGGCATAAATGTTATGTTGTCGAAGTGTTCTAGAGAAATTATGATACCCGGAAAAATCACTTTTAGCACAGAAATACAAGTAATCATGTTTTTGATAATTCAATACGCTATCAATAACTTTGATAGAAGCTATCCGGATCGGTCCTGGGGGCAGCCCGGCATACATATATGTATTATAAGGTGAATCAATCTTCAAATAACGATCCAAGATACGACTTATCGTGAAATCTCCCAACACAAATTTCAGTGTCGGGCAAGCATCTAATTTGATTCCCCGGTTCAGCCGATTGATGTATACACCAGCGATGACGGGGTATTCTTCAGGTTTTGCGGTTTCTTCTTCAATGATCGAGGCCAACGTAATCACTTCCTCCGGAGAAAGCCCAATTACTGCTGCTTTTGCCATCCGGTCTTCATTCCAGAAACGATGGTATTCTTTTTTCATTCGTTCCAATAAATCAAGAGCCGAGGTATTCCAATAGATCTGATAAGTATTGGGAATAAACATGGCCATGATCGTGGTGGAATCAAATCCTAAATCGGCAAGTACATCAGAATCTTTCAACAGGGTTAGCAATTCTTCTTTGGAAGTACCTAATTCTTCATGAGCTTTTTCGGCAAACTCATCCAGTGTCCGCATATTATTAAAGGTGAAGTTAACCGGGAGTTGGTTACCGGAGCGGAACATATTAATTAACTCATTATTATTCATCCCATCCCGAATTTTATACCTTCCGGGTTTCACGGGTGAAGCAAATCGTTTTATCTTGGCGACCGCACTGAGGGTGTGCATATTTTCGATGTACCCGTATCGTTGCAGGCTATCAAGTACCTGTGATATGGTACTATTTTCTCGTAAGTAAATAATACCATCATCTTTAACATTCGTATTAGGAGCCAGAATATAATAATATCCTAATCCCACACAAATACCGACAATAATAACCAATATACCTAATATGATAATAAAGTTCCTGATTTTTTTACTCATAAGCAGGAAGTATTAATTTTCTTCTCTAAAATACAGCTTGTAATAATTCATATCCCGGTCCGAATCATACCCTTTCTCGATATACTTCTTTTGTCCGTGAATATAAACATGAAAGTTCTTATCCAATTTCAACACGTGCTTAAAGTATCTTTTTTCGTCTTTTACTGCACTATTGGACACATCAAACTGGTCTTTTAATGTAAGTTCGTTCTTTTCTTCATAATAGTTTTTGAAATTCTCAAAAGCATCGATAATTTGCGGATCGGAGACAACTTCCTCTTTGAACAAGTTTTCATTGAACGTATCCGCTTTTTTAAAATAATCAATAGAACGGTTAAGCATATCAATCTGATCCGCTTTGGGAATATCATTTTCTTGGTTATAAACCTCCTGAACAAAATCTTTGCAGAGCTTCAAATAATTGGATGTTTGGAAATAATTATCCTCGCATTGTTCCAATCCTAAAAAATCAGTCATCCAGTAAACAGCCTCCGTGGAATTTGTCTTGTCCAGAATGCTTACCCGATAACCGTTTTCACTCTCAACATTAAAGACCAAGCAAGCTTTATCCAATTTCTTGATATTAATTCCCGACTCGCTTTCCAGTTGATAACTATTATCATTCATGATGATTTTCAGGAAAGTATCTTTCGTTTCTGATTTGAAAATACCAATAGCATCACAAGGTCCTTCTTCCAACACGCAATTCTTGAAATGTACCATGTATAACTCTCCGGCTTTTATGTTTGGATGGTTCGATTGGTCGAATAAATGTTGTGCAATATTTAACGAAGCCTCGTAAAAATTCGTGTTATCCTTAAATATAGAATTAACCGCATTATACACCAAATTGTAGTACAAGTTATCCTCAATAGGGGAGAAACGGAAATAAGCATCCTTCTTAAAAGGTGCAAGGAAGTAACTTTTAAGTAGGTTATGAACATCCATATCATCTGGCAAAAAACAAGCTTCCGAGAGATGTAACTTTCCGTCTTCGTATTTATTACCGATGTCATGGATCACAATATTGTTGATCTCACAAGATTCAAAATTCATCATATGCTTTAAAATCTAAAATATACTCCTAAGTTTAATGTTTGTTTTAATTGTATCTTTTTCGAATCATTCTGGTTATAAACAGCATTGGCATAGACGGAAGTCTGCATGAAATAGTTAATTTTAAAATTCAGTGTTAATCGCCAGTCTAATGTCAATTTTTCAGGTTGTTCATAGTAACTGGAAAATATAATCAGATGGTTATCAATTTTCAAAAACTTGAAAAGTTCATGCTGGTTTTTCAATTCAATTTTAGCACCGGCATCACTTTTAAATTTTTTTCCTGCTTCCAAACCATAACGACTAGGAGAAACCAAATTTGTATCACGCATATACACCCATTGTCCAGCAATAGGAGACAGGTATAAAGAAATATTATTCTTGGGTTTATAGTCCAATCCCAAAGACAATGTGAAATTTCCTGGTGTTAAAAATGCGGCAATAACCTCTTTATCAGGATTATTCTTTGTTTTAAACAACACAGTATTCATATCAAACTGTGTAGCATAATTCCAATGTTTAAAAGCTTTTATTCCAAGTTTCGATTGAAGTTCCAGTTTATCTTCATTTTTACTCAAATCCTCACTACCGCTTTTTAAGGCTCCCAAGCGATAACGGATAGAGTTTTCCCACGTTGTATTATTCTTTTTATACGTTGCAAAATATTTTATATCGGAGAGAATCGATAACGAGTTCTCACCACCGCTAGCCCAGTTACTACTGATAAAACCCTGTCCAAAAGAAAAGGTTACATCAGAATAATACATCCAGCGTCTTTGAGATATTTTCCCTACGTTCATTTTTGATAGTACAAAATACATCGAATCAGGAGCTTCTAAAAGACATTCTTCAACCATTTCTTTGGGTTCTGAATATCTCCGATATTGATAAACATTTTCATCCAGAAAGAATTTCAATTGATTCCCTCGTGGCATTACTTTTACCCAAGTGCCGATCGTGTCACCAATAAAATTCTCTGCCATGAAACGATAATATTGTGTTTTACCGGTATTAAGCCACAAATTCTTAGGACGATTAGAAGCTGATAGTAAAGTGATTTGTACGGAATCACGACTTTTTTCTTTCAACCATTGATAATTCACATCCTGATCCATAAAGGAGAGTAAGACCTTCAAGTTCTGGTTCAGCAATTTATCGTATTGTACAGAATCTTCCGGGTGTTCTTTATAAAAATCGATGCTGTCTTTTTTAATACGGTCTTCTATTTGACGAATCGCCTCTTCTTTTGCTTGTACCGTTTCAAAATAGTTTCTCACGTAATTGAGCATATATTTAATATGTTCGTTTTCAGCGTAATCACTTAACGTGTTGATGGCCTTGTATAACTCATAGTATTTCATTCTTTCTTTTTTTAAGTTATCCAACGCATAACGAACAAGCGGATCATCAATATGCTGATTCTTATGGCGTAAGTAAATATATTTGAGCTGAGGACATGTGTGATAAAGAGAATCTGTCTTGTTATGTTTTAATGGTAACACGTAAGAATGAGACAATTTAGGTATAACACGAATATGTTCTCTTTTTTGGGCAAAAAGGGAATTCATAGATAATAGAAATATAAAAATAACAAGTACAAGATTCCTCATGTGCTTTTTTGTTATTTAAATGGTGAATCTGGTTCTTTAGCCATGTGACTGTAAGCAAGTTTGTCCAACAGGCTAGGGAACCACTTGCTTAAAAACACGGATATTTTTCCTTCAACCAGTGTCATCACGATTTCCCGTTTACGTTTCACGATACCATTTACAATTATTTGAGCGCATCTTTCTGCACTCATCATTTTATTTTCTGCTCGTGGACTATCGCCCTGTTGATGTCCATTGGCCAATAAAGCTGTTTTTCGTATATTGGATGCCGTGAATCCTGGAGCAGCAACAAGAACATGCAATCCTTTCTTTAAATTCTCAACCCGTAATGTATTCAAGAATCCGCGCACGGCAAATTTACTCGCAGAATATCCAGTTCTTCCAGGTAGCCCCAAGAAACCGGCAACAGAAATAATTCCGACTAAACTACCTTTAGTTCTAAGGATATAAGGTAGTGCAAATTTAGTACAATAAATTGTTCCCCAAAAATTCACATCCATTAAACGACGGATGACATCCAGTTCCAAATCCTCAAATAACGCCCGCATAGATATTCCGGCATTGTTAACAAGAACATCAATTTTGCCAAATTGTTCAACTGTTTTCTCAATCAGATTTTTACAATCCACCTCCTGAGTAACGTCTGTTTGAACAGAAAGGGCATCAACACCCCGAGATTTTAAATCTGTCTCGATTTTCTGTAATTCATTCAAATTTCGAGCTCCCATGGCAATTTTTGCTCCACGTTTTGCAAATTCATAAACAAGTGCTTTACCTATACCAGAAGAAGCTCCTGTAATAATTACAACTTTATTTTGCATGAATAATTTTTCTTAGAAATATTAATATTGTAACTTACAAATATAGTAACTTTTAGAGGATCATGAAATTTGTTGTGTAAAAATATTGATTATTCATTTATTGTGATACAGTATTATTTGTTAAAATATTATTGCCTCAATTTATATGACATTTCTAGTGTAAGTATTTGTACAATAAATATTTATATTCTCAATATAAATTTGTTCTATAATTTACATTATGATAATGATTAAATACCAAAAATAAGAAGGAGATATATAACTCTCCTTCTTATTTTGATTTTTACAAGTTATTCAAAGCCTCCATTGTCTTGTCATATTTCTCTTGATAAACTTTATTTTTTGTTCTCAAGCGGAAATATAATTCTTTCAATGTAGTCAACGTATTCTTGTCATTAGGATTCAATTCCAATGCTTTTTCAAAATAAGGAATTACGGCTTCATATTTCTCCATAACCTTGTCCAAAGCAGCGTTATATTCCTTTGCATCAACGATATCCTGAACAACTTTATGATCTTCAATAACTCGGTTTAAATGAATGTTACCCAAGTTATATTGTGCGAAGAAATCATTCGGGTTCAGTTCCAGAGTCTTGATATACATAGCCTCAGCCTTTTCCGGTTGATTTAATTTTTCGTATAAAGATCCTTTAGCCCTGTAATATTCTGCTTTATTCGGCTCTTGTTTAATGGCAGCATCCAGAAACTCTTCTGCTTTGGCCGGAGTATCACCCATCAAATAATAGTTGATCAATTCAACCAGCATATAGTTATCATCCGGATACAATTTGTGTCCTTCATGTAAAAATTTAACAGCTTCTTCTTGCTTTGCTTTTCCTGTAACAGAATCTCCGGCTTCATTAGCGGCACGACTTTGTCCTAAAAGGATATTTGCTATCATTGCATAAATCTTTCCGGCTTCATAATTTAATTCCAAAGATTTTTTGTAGAATTTAATCGCTTCATCCAGATCTCCGGCTTTGTGTGCGGCAACTCCAGCATTATAGATAACGGTCGTGTCTACTTTTTGTGTCCCAAACGGAGATTCATTAATTTCCAAAACCCGCTTAAAATTGTTTACAGCATCTTTAAAATCTTTGGTGTCATCCGTTTTCATTCCTTGATTGTAACAAATAACACCTTGGTTAGTAAAGTCTATAACCAAATTAGCATACTGGGTCTTTAAATCTTTCTCAAATTTATTCTTTTCGTCCAGTTGGATAACTTTCTGATAAGAGTCCCAAGCCACACTTAACGGATCTTTGGAGAGTTTCTTGTAATTCTCATCTTGAGTTTCGAAAATCGCTTGATAGATTTGTCCTCTAACCATATAAGCTTTCGCCCAGTTTACGCAATTCTCATGGCCAATAGCTTCATCTATCAGTTCTTTCGCTTTATCCAGCTTTCCCTGCGTGAAAAAGCTAACAGCTGATGTTACTTTCCCCTTTTGCGCAAAAGATATATTCACGCAAAGCAGAAGGGCAATGATAAAAGATAGTTTTCTCATACGTTAAAAATTTGTGTTCCAATTAGATATCATGTGTAAATAATTATTCTTCATTATTCGACTCTGCTACTTCTGTTCCCTCCTGCCCTTCTTCCGGAAGATTCTCTTCTTTCGAAGCGGATACTTTCGCTACTGCTGCAATAGCATCATCATTTCTCAAATTAATTAATCTCACTCCCTGTGTGTTACGTCCCATAACTCTCAAGGTACTAACATCCAGTCTTATCGTTAATCCTGACCTATTAATAATCATCAAGTTATCTTCATCCGTAACGTCAAGTAAGGCAATTAGGTTACCTGTTTTTTCAGTCATATTGATGGTCTTAATTCCCTTACCACCTCTATTCGTGATACGGTAATCCTCAATACTAGAGCGTTTTCCATATCCATTCTCAGATACAACCAAGACGTCGGATTTACCGGATTCGATGCAAATCATACCAATTACCTCGTCTCCTTCATTATCCAGCGAAATACCCTTTACCCCGGATGCAGTTCTACCCATGGGACGAACCTTTTCTTCAGGGAAACGGATTGCTTTACCGGATTTGACGGCTATCATGATGTCGCATTTACCATTAGTCATTTTTGCATCCAACAATTGATCCCCGTCTTTAATTGTAATTGCGTTTACACCATTCGCTCTCGGACGAGAATAGGCCTCCAAGGTTGTTTTTTTCACAATTCCTTGTTTCGAGCATAATACGATATAATTATTATTGATATACTCTTCATCCTTTAAATTGAGGATGTTGATATAAGCTTTCACTTTATCATCCGGCTCAATATTTAATAAATTTTGAATAGCCCTACCCTTGGATTGTTTGGTTCCTTCTGGGATTTCCCATACTTTCAACCAGAAACATTTTCCTTTTTCAGTGAAAAATAACATGGTATTATGCATCGTGGCCATGATCATATGTTCAAGAAAATCTTCGTCTCTCGTAGCCGACCCTTTTGAACCTACCCCCCCACGATTTTGAACCTTGTATTCGGATAACGGAGTCCGTTTGATGTATCCCATGTGAGAAATAGTGATAACCATTTCTTCATCAGCATAAAAATCTTCCGGATTGAATTCTTCAGAGGCATAAACGATGTCTGTTTTACGCTCATCGTTATATTGAGCTTTCACCTGAAGTAACTCATCTTTGATAATTTGCATTCTTAATTCTAAACTAGCTAGAATTTCTTTCAAATGCTCGATCAATTTCATGATGTCATCGTACTCAGCTCTTAGCTTATCTTGCTCCAGACCTGTTAGTTGGCGTAGTCTCATTTCAACAATAGCACGAGCTTGTACCTCCGTCAAAGAAAAACGTTCAATCAAATTATTCTTCGCTTCATCCGGCGTTTTAGATCCCCGGATAATCCGAATCACTTCGTCAATATGATCACTGGCAATAATTAAACCTTCCAAAATATGGGCTCGATCTTCCGCTTGCTTTAATTCAAATTGAGTACGCCGTGTAATGACATCATGACGATGTTCCACGAATAATCGGATCAAATCCTTCAAATTCAACAAACGGGGTCTACCTCCAACGAGTGCAATGTTGTTGACCCCGAAAGAAGTTTGAAGAGCCGTATGTTTTAATAATGTATTCAGGACAACATTGGCAATAGCATCTTTTTTCAAGTCAATAACGATACGCATACCACTACGGTCGGATTCGTCATTGATATTAGAGATTCCATCTATTTTTTTCTCGTTCACCAGATCTGCAATACGTGAAATCAATTCCGCCTTATTGACCATATAAGGAATTTCGTGAACGATCAGTTTTTCCCGACCATGCGGAGTTGTCTCCACAGATGTTTTCGAACGAATAACCACGCGGCCCCTTCCCGTGTGATATGCTTCCTTCACCCCGGCATACCCATAAATTGTTCCTCCCGTAGGGAAATCCGGTGCCTTTATGATCCGGATCAGGTCATCTATTTCTATATCCTGGTCATCTATATAAGCACAAATAGCATCGATCGTGTCACGCAAATTGTGGGGAGGCATATTAGTAGCCATACCAACCGCAATACCAGACGCTCCATTCACGAGTAACAAAGGAATTCTGGTGGGTAGAACGCTAGGTTCTTTTAATGATTCGTCGAAGTTCGGAATCATGTCCACGGTATCTTTATCCAAATCCACTAATGTGTCCTCGGTTACCCTCATCAAACGAGCTTCTGTATAACGCATCGCTGCAGGGCTATCTCCATCCACGGAACCGAAGTTTCCTTGTCCGTCAACTAGCGGATAACGCAAAGACCAACTTTGTGCCATACGCACCATTGCCATGTAAACCGAGCTATCACCATGAGGATGGTACTTTCCGAGTACCTCTCCGACAATTCTCGCTGACTTTTTGAATGGTTTACCAGACGTAACTCCCAATTCGCTCATTCCATATAATACCCTTCTCTGTACCGGTTTCAAACCGTCCCTAACATCAGGTAATGCACGCGACACAATCACCGACATTGAATAATCAATGTACGAAGATTTCATCTCCTCCTCGATGTTGATCTTGATAATTTTTTCTCCGACGTTTTCCATTTATAATATTAAATTACACTATTAACGCATTGTTTTATAGGGTATTATTCTAAATTTCATCCCTATATTACTTAAATCCCACAAATGTAATAAAAACAGTGGATTAACGGAAATTTTAAATCCTTTTTTATTCACACTCACTCCTGCCCTTCAATAAATATTAAACAAAGAGAAAAGCGGAACAGACAATAAAATTTTAGAATTCAAATGATAACATGTCATATGCTAGTTGAATATTTTCAGGTAACTCCCGCGATACACTTTTGTGCAACCCCATTTGATGACCGATATGCGTGATGTAAGCCTGTTTCACGTGTAAGGTTTTCACCACATCAATGGCTTGATTCAACGTAAAATGAGAAAGGTGGACTTCTTTACGCAAGGCATTAATCACCATGTATTCGACACCTTCCAGTTTTTTCATACTCGCATCCGATATGAAATTCGCATCCGTGATATAAGCAAAGTTACCAATACGAAATGCCGTAACGGGAAGTTTGTAATGCATCACTGTAATGGGGTCTATTTTAATATCCCCAATCCAAAACGGGTCTTCATCTATCACGTGAATATTCATTTCGGGGACACCAGGATAACGGAATTTCGCAAAAGCGTAATCATAATCCTTACTGATAACGTCTTTTGTCCTTTGGTTACAATAGATATCAACCTCACCATTTTTGACCCAATTAAAAGCTCGAATATCGTCTAGTCCCCCAATATGATCTTTGTGTTCATGTGTCAGCAACAAAGCTGTTACGTCCTTTACGCCTGCCCGTAACATTTGTGTCCGGAAATCAGGTCCCGCATCTATAATTAGTTTCTTGTCCCCAATATCAATCATGGCAGCACTCCTTAAACGCTTGTCATTCTCATCCGTAGACTGACAAACAGAACATTCACAAGCAATAACGGGAACCCCTTGTGAAGTTCCGCTTCCTAAAATCGTTACTCTCATCTGTTGAAACCTGAAAAATAATTATATTCTGACATCGAAAATTCCATACAGAACGTTTTATTGTATCATGCAAAAATAATAAGATTCGGAATAATCCTGTATATTTGCCCCAAACATTTTATTATGGGAAAATTATATTTGATCCCCAATTTACTTGGGGAGACACCGATAGAGCGGACTATTCCTGATGACGTAGTCCATATCATTAAGAATATCAAAGTTTTTGCAACTGAAAACGTAAAAAATACGCGTCGCTATTTAAAGAAAATAGATAAAGCGATAAATATTGATGAACTCGTTTTTCTAGACTTGAATGAGCATTCGAATATAAAAGATATTGAAACCTATCTCCCCTATCTGACCAATCAAGATATGGGCATTATCTCCGAAGCCGGATGTCCGGGTATTGCAGATCCGGGAGCTGAATTGGTAGCATTAGCCCATAAACACGATTATCAGGTAATTCCTTTAGTTGGTCCCTCTTCTATTTTACTGGCACTGATGGCCTCTGGAGCTAATGGGCAAAATTTCTCGTTTAACGGTTATTTACCCATTGCCAAGCCGGAGCGCATTAAAACATTGAAAACTTACGAGAAACAATCTGCCACGGAGAACCGGACACAATTGTTTATAGAGACCCCTTATCGGAACATGCAATTATTCGAGGATATGATAACTACCTTGTCCCCCACGACACGCCTTACAATAGCCTGTGATATTACAACAGAAAATGAATACATAAAAACCATGTTAATAAAGGATTGGAAACACGTGAAACCGGATATAAATAAACGTCCGACGATTTTCGTGTTATACGCCCGACCATTCTAAACCTTTTATTTGCCATGAAAACCTACAAGAGAGTATTATCTATAGCCGGTTCCGATAGTGGTGGTGGTGCCGGAGTTCAAGCAGACTTGAAAGCGATTTCCGCCTGCGGGTGTTTTGCCATGACTGCCATTACAGCCGTGACAGCTCAAAATACATTAGGTGTAAGAGCCATTGAACCTCTTCCCGTAAATGTCATAGAAGCCCAGATTAGGGCTTGTTTAGACGATATTGGTGTGGATGCGGTTAAAATTGGTATGTTACATTCCGTGGAAGTGATTCAAACCGTCACGAGAGTATTAGCCGATTACCCGATTAAGCATATTGTCGTGGACCCGGTAATGGTGGCGACCTCCGGCGATTTGCTTGTGCAACAAGAGGCCATAGCCGTGATGCAAAAGGAATTATTTCCATTGGCAACCGTGATTACGCCAAATCTTTACGAGATAGAAATTCTTTCCGGAAAGAAAATACGCTCTCAAGAAGATTTATACCTTTCCATTCCAGTATTGAAGAATATCGGAGCCCGTAATGTCTTATTAAAAGCCGGACACTTAGAATGTGAAGAGATAACAGATGTTTTAATTGATTGTGAGCATGATTTGGAATATCGTTATCCGGTAAAGAAAATAATTACCCCAAACACACACGGTACCGGATGCTCTTTATCATCCTCCGTGGCCTCCTATTTAGCCCATGATTTTTCCTTAAACATAGCAGTGGAAAAAGCTTTGAATTATTTGCACGAGGCCATAGAAACTGCAGCCGGGTATCAAATAGGACATGGACATGGTGCCATTCATCATTTTTACAAGTGGTGGTGAGCCTTCCAAGTATACCCGTTTATAGGTACCTTGTAGTTTCCTGAAATAGGTTTACTTAATTTGACATTTAATAAATTAGACATTCTCTTGTTATGATAATTTCCTG
>CALUKD010000025.1 GCA_944321125.1 Candidatus Butyricimonas faecavium
GGGATTCGAACCCCCGGTACCTCGCAGTACAACGGTTTTCAAGACCGCCGCAATCGACCACTCTGCCACCTCTCCAATGCGGATGCAAATATAAGGACTTTATTTGACTTTCAAAGCGATTTTTGAGTTTTTTTATTCAAGGCGTATTTCAAGTAGAAATAACCGCAAATTCCAGCAAACAGGGAACCTCCGATGATTCCGATTTTCGCTTGGTTCAATAAAATGGCTCCTTCAGTTCCCATTCCCGTGTAGGAAAGGTTCGCAATGAACAGAGACACTGTGAATCCTATTCCACCTAATAAAGATACTCCGAAAAGGGAGTGCATATTCATTTTATCAGGTATGTTTAACCAACCGCATTTTATAAAGAAGTAGGTGAATGAGAAAATGCCGATAAGTTTTCCGAGTACAAGGGAAACAAAGAGGGTTATCGATACACCTTCTAAGGAGGCGAGTGTAAATCCTTCGAATGAGATACTGGCGTTAGCGAATGCAAAAAGGGGCATCACTACATAATTCACAAGGGTACGTAGATCATCATCCATGGCTTGTAAAGGACTAACCACTTTATCTGAGGTTGATTCGATACTTTTTAATATAGAAAGTTCCGAGTTGCTTAATATGATTTCATTTGAATTTTCCGGTAATCTTTTCAAGCTTTCCCGGATACTATTCACGTACTTGTATATATGTAGTTTTGGACGGGCTGGTACGGTAAATGCTACGATAACGCCCGCAATCGTAGGATGAATCCCGGCATTTATGAAGAGGCTCCAAACGACAATACCGAAGAGTATGAAAAACAGTTTATTATGAATTCCTTGTCGTCCGCCTATATACAAGAGGGCGATAATAATTATTGCGACAATTAAATACTCCACGGTCAGGTGTGAACTATAGAATAAGGCGATAACGATGATTCCACCAATATCATCCACGACGGCAAAGGCGGTGAGGAAAATTTTTAAACTTAATGGAACTTTCTTGCCCAAAAGCGAGAGGACGCCTAGAGAGAAAGCGATGTCTGTTGCCATGGGGATGGCAGCTCCCTGCATGGCAGGACCGGATGGGCTGATCAGCCAGAAGAGCAAGACCGGAACAATCATTCCCCCACAAGCGGCTACTACCGGAAGCAGGGCTTTACGGGGAGAGGAGAGCTCTCCGACAAGTAATTCTCGTTTGATTTCTAATCCTACCGAGAAGAAAAAGATGGCCATAAGGGCATCGTTAATGAAGTCCAGCAAAGTCATCGGATTGCCATCATGACGATCAAAGAGGTTGAAGTTCCCGATTGTGAATGTGATGTTTTTAGAAAATAAAATATTATAATATTCTTGTAAAGGAGAGTTTGCAATGATCATTGCGGTAAGTGCCACAAATAAAAGAACTATTCCTCCATTTATTTTCGTTTGAATCAGTCTTCTAATGGAGAATTTAAATATTTCCTTGATCATTGTCCTATTTGTTGATTGATGATGTTAGGTGCTACAAATTTAATGAAAATTATATAAATTTCAAACAAAAAAGGAGTTTTCTGCACGTCGAGTTAAACCTTCTTCTAGTTCATGCTTGTGATATAAATACCTTGCATCGTCATAATATTTTGCTTGTTTGGGGCATTTCTTGATGCATGCCCCGCATTTGATGCAGATTCCTGTAAATTCTCTTACATTGTCATAGCTGATAGATCCCATGGGACATACTTTTGCACAATATTTGCAGTCATTACAACGATCGTTGGTAAGCGGTTTTACTTTACGGATGTCTACCGGATTCCCTTGTCGGTCACGAGGAGTATAATAGTTTCGATAGGGATAAGGTGTTCCGGAAACTGGGATGGGATACAATAGTGTGTTTGTTTCGTATTTTTCATTGATTTTTCGTACAAATTCATCCACGGTGTTCATGTCTTTCATGTCTGGCCGGTCTTTTGCCAATATCCGGGAGAAAGAGTGTTCCCCCACGAATGCCCCGGCTGCTATCGTGTGGAGCCCGTTATTTTCAAGAATATCTCGTAATTCGATTAACGCGTCGTCGTAATCCCTATTCCCGAAAAGTACGATGGGAATAGCTAAAGCCCCGTTGCCTTGTATTGTATTCAAATAGGGTAATAGTATGTTTGGAACTCGTCCTGCATATACTGGGGTACCAAATACCACGAGATCGCTGTCTGAGAATTGTAATGTTCGAGTTCTTGCCTTTGGTAAGGTGAAATCGTATTCTTCGATACTGGTTTTTAATGTTTTGGAAAGTCTTTTGGCCGTGGCGGTTATGATCTTTCGTGTTGTTCCTGTTGGGCTGAAATACACGGCCCGAATCTTGTTGATGCGTGTCATTTGTTGTATGATTTGAACCATTCGGCAAAGCGGGCAATTCCCGTTTCGAGTGATATTTGCGGGGTATACCCATAGTCTTCCTGCAAGCGAGTGGTATCGGCCCACGTCTGGTAAACGTCTCCCGGTTGCATTCCGACGAACTCTTTACGAGCTTCTTTACCCAAGTTCTTTTCCAGCAAGTGGACGAAATCCATGAGCTGAATGGGGGTACCGTGCCCGATATTGTATATCGTGGCGGGAGTACCGGGCACGTCTTCTCGCAGGATTCCCGGTGTTGACACGATTTTCTCGATACCGGTCACGATGTCTTCGATATAGGTGAAGTCTCTGGAGAGATTTCCATTATTGAAGATACGGATCACCTCATCATGTTGAATGGCGTTGGCAAAAAGCATGGGTGCCATATCCGGGCGTCCGAAGGGGCCATAAACCGTAAAAAATCTTAACCCGATAGTTTGTATACCGTAAAGATGGGCGTAGGCGTTTGCTATCAACTCGTCACTTTTTTTTGTGGCGGCGTAAATGCTGATCGGGTGATCCACGGTGTCTGTTTCTTTAAAGGGGACAGATCGGTTATTCCCATAAACGGAAGAGGAAGAGGCGTATATGAATTTTTTGCAGTTTGTTTTTTTACAGGATTCCAGTAAATTAATGAATCCCATTACATTACTTTGCACGTAGCTTTCTGGGTGTTTTAGACTATACCGTACCCCTGCTTGTGCGGCAAGATTCACTACGCAGTCGAAAAGATGTGTGTCGAATAATTTATGGATAGCCTCGGCGTCACACAAGTCCAACTGGCAGAACGTGTAATTCATGTTCCGGGAAGATATGATTTCTTTACCGGGAACGGGATGGTCTATGCCGCAGGCGTGCAGGCGATCATGTTTCAAAGTTACATCGTAATAATGGTTGATAGAATCGATTCCATAAACGGAGTGTCCTGCATCCAGTAGCTTCTGTACAAGATAAAAACCGATAAATCCCGCTGTTCCAGTAACTAAGACATTCATGATACCTTATTTTTCGTTTAAAATACAATTTTTACGGCAACAAAAATATAAAATTACTCTATAAATTTGTGTTCTTCCGGAGGTTTGTGTTGCGTGAAGTCCGGAATTTATGAGCCGAAAATGTCTGTTTTCAACTCTACGGGTATGATCTGGTTTGCCAAAGAAGAATCATAAGGTATTTCCACCCGGATGTAATTGTCCGTGAATCCACCGATAGATCCGGCAATATTACTTTCTTCAAACAGCACCGGGCGGGTTTGTCCCACGTGTGCCGTGTAGAAATCGTGTAATTTCTGTTCGGAAATATCGAGGAGAGTATTTACTCGGCGATGCTTTTCCGCCTGTGGGACTATATACGGGATGTCCAGAGCTTTTGTTCCGGAACGCTCCGAATAAGGGAACACGTGTAGCTGGGAAATATCTAGTCCGGCAATGAATTGTCGGCCATCTTCAAATGCTTCCGGGGTTTCTCCCCGCATTCCGGCAATCACATCCACGCCGATAAAGGCATCGGGAATAAGTGTTTTGATTTCCTGTACTTTCTCGGCAAAAAGTTCTCGCTCGTAACGTCGCCTCATCAAGTGCAACACTTCGTTACTCCCGGATTGAAGAGGTACGTGGAAATGTGGCATGAAACGCCGGGAGGAGGCCACGAAGCGAATGATGTCATCTGTCAGCAGGTTGGGTTCGATGGAGGAGATTCGGAAACGCTGGATTTCTTCCAATTCATCCAGTTTCCGTATCAAGTCGAGGAACGTTTCTCCTGTCTCTCTACCGAAATCCCCCGTATTTACTCCCGTAAGAATGATTTCCTTGATACCCTTGGACGCCACGTCTTGGGCTGCCTTGAGCACGTCTTGAATGGTAGCACTGCGGCTACGTCCGCGAGCGAAAGGAATGGTACAGTAGGAACAGAAATAGTCACACCCGTCTTGGATTTTCAAGAAACACCGGGTTCTGTCTCCGTATGAGTAGGCAAGATCGAAGTTTTTGACCTCGAAAATATCACAGGAGTGCGGTTCGTGTCGTTTCTGTTCTTCGAGATGATTCAGGTAGTGGACCACGTTGAACTTGTCTCGTGCGCTGAGTACCAGGTGGACACCTTTGATATTCATGATTTCTTGCGCTCTAAGTTGGGCATAACAGCCTACCACGACAATGTAGGCTCCGGGGTTTCGGTGGATGATCTTCCGGATCATTTGCCGCCCTTTTTTCTCTGCAATATCAGTGACACTACATGTGTTAATCACGAATATATCCGCCCCATCTTTTTCTCCCACGGTCACGGATCCTTCTTGTTCAAGGCTGTGCTTGATAGTGGAGGTTTCGGAGAAATTCAATTTGCATCCCAACGTGATGTATGCCACCTTCTTCCCAACAATGTTCATATGTGATCTACTTTAAATTTGCTAGTGGAGGCAAAGATAGAGTTTTATTGTTGATTTATCAACTGCTAATCTTGTGTTGATCGGGGGTAATGCTTTCGTACCTTATTATTCGTGAGTAATGTGAATACCTTCTTGATTTCAGTACATGCTAGTTGGTTTGTATAAAATGAAAAATCTTTTTCTATCTTTGCCCAAAGAATAGAAAAAAGCTAATGAAATATTACGTTATTGCGGGAGAGGCATCGGGCGATTTGCACGCCTCTAATCTGATCAAGGGATTGAAAAAGTTTGACACGAGAGCGGATGTCCGCGGATGGGGAGGTGATTTGATGCGGGAGGCAGGATGTGAGATTGTTCGTCATTACAAGAACACGGCTATCATGGGTTTCCTCACAGTCTTGAAAAATCTGGACAAGATTAAAGCGAATATTGAAGCCTGCCACCAAGATATTTTGGCGTGGCGGCCAGATGTCGTGATTCTCGTGGATTACGGTGGTTTTAATCTCCGGGAGGCTAAATTTATCAAGGAAGCGGGTATTCCCGTATTTTATTATATTTCCCCGAAAATTTGGGCTTGGAACACGGGCCGGGTGAAAAAGATCAAGCGGTTGGTGGATCGTATGTTCGTGATTTTCCCGTTTGAGGTAGATTTTTATGCCCGGTACGATTATCCCGTGCAGTATGCCGGAAATCCGTTGGTGGATGCTATTCACGACCGTCCTTTCAAGAACGAAACATTTAATGAGTTCGTGCAAGTAAATGGCTTGTCCGGTAAACCGATCATCGCTTTGGTGGCGGGCAGTCGTTCGCAGGAATTGAAACACGTGTTACCGAAGATGCTGACTATGGTAAAGCATTTTCCCGATCATGAATTTGTGATAGCAGGGGCTCCCTCGATGAGTGATGCGGATTATGCTCCTTATTTGCAGGACGTGAAGGTGCGGATAATTTACGGGCAGACCTACCGGTTGGTACGACAGGCTCGTGCAGCTTTGGTTACGTCAGGAACGGCCACGCTGGAAACTGCAATCTTGCGGACGCCCCAAGTGGTTTGTTACAGTGGGGAAGGAGGGGCGTTGAGTTATTTCTTGTTTAAGACCTTTGTTAAAGTGAAATATATTTCGTTGGTCAACCTGATTGCCGGGCGAGAAGTGGTGACTGAATTATTGATGCAGAAATTGAATGAGAAGAACCTGTTGCGAGAACTCTCGCTTATTATTTCAGAAGGGGAGAAACGAAATCAAATGTTGGCAGGATACGATGAGGTGAACGAGAAGCTGGGTAACGCTGGGGCATCCGAGCGATTTGCCCACATGATGTTTGACGAGTTATCGCGCTTCCGAGGGGTGAATTAATCTCATAAATTCTTATCGTTTTGTTTGAAAAGGAAACGTTGCCCGTCAAAATATGGTTCGATAAGTTCAAACCGTATGAACTTAGCTAACGTGTTTTCTGCTTTTGGGCGGGTAATCTTTGCCAGACGGCAATACTGATTCAGTGTAATGGAGTCGTGTGAAGAAAGGTAATCCAATAGAATCTGTTCTGTTTCCGTGTAATGCACGAATGCTCCTTTGGGGGTTCCGGCTTGTTGCCATACTTTGATATGCACGGGCGTGGCAAGTATGTTTTCATCCAGAATCCGGATGTAAGCCCACCAGCGGTTATCGTGATCTTTGGCGTAATAGGGTTTTTGTTTTCCCGGTGGGACGATTACTTCGAGAACCGTACGCCCTTCTACGGTGTGGACGTGCATTTCACAATCGATTTGCGGTTTACAATAAAGTTTTGCGGCAGCCTCGATCATGTATATCTCCTCTTCCGAGCGTACTCCGGCAATCTTGCCGTTATCCTTTACACCCACAAGTAAGCGTCCCCCGTCGGTATTGGAGAATGCGGAAAGGGATTTAGCGATCTTGCGGGCATCAGAAATCTCGAATTTGAAATCTTGTTGCTGGTGTTCTCCTTCTGCTATCCGGTCGTGTATATAGTCGGCTTTTGTTTGAATCATAGTTTGGTTGTTTTTCTCCGCTTGCAAAGATATTGTAATCGGATTGTATGTTCTTTGTTTAAATAAATTTTAAGTTATCTTTATATTCTTGCTTGATAAAGAGATGGTATATTTCTCGTATAAGAATAGTTTAATGATTGAGAAATAGGATTTTGATTTCCTAGAGATAAGTATTCGAAAGATATTTTCGGATGAAAATAAGGGACTATCGTATTTTTGTATCTGTATCCCAATTAATATGGTCATGACATATTAGGATGTTTTGAAAATTCTTCCTATCTTTGCGCTGGAAAATGAGACATGAATCCATATACATCCGAGAAGGACGTTGGTTTGTGTCTCTTTTTTTATGGGTGTGAGAGTGTCTAATCTAAGTAATTGGTGCATGGGAAGAATAAAAGAAAAAAAGCGAGTGGCGGCGGCGAGTAGGGGGCAGGTTCATCTAAATCCCTTGGGTATTGATGCGGCAATCAAGGCTTACAGGACGGCAGTTCTTGATAGCGAACGGCTAGAGGAAAAGATCCGGGAATTGATCCGTATGGGTGATTTTTGCCGGGAGGTTTGTCGGGATGAAGAAGCTCATGATGCTTATGAGCGTGCCCTTATGTTTTGTCGGGAGAACGAGAATAAACGTTCCCCTAGGTTCTGGGAGGAGGCTTGCTATTGCGCATCCCGTATTGATGAGTTGTCAGCTCATCAACGAAAAGATTGTTCGACAATGGTCAGTCTGGTTGACTTTTATGCAGATAATTTTCCCGCTGCCTTTTAGTGACAGCGGGAAGTCAGGTCGTATGGACTAATTTTCCAAAAAGAATTTCAAATCATCATCTGCGGTCGTGATTCCGGCAATACCGAATTTTTCCACGAGTACTTTCGCCACGTTCGGAGAAAGAAATCCGGGTAAGGTCGGTCCGAGGTGGATGTTCTTTACTCCAAGATAGAGTAGGGCTAACAACACGATGACAGCTTTCTGCTCGTACCAAGCAATGTTGTAAACGATAGGTAATTCATTAATGTCTTTTACCCCAAAGATTTCTTTCAGTTTCAAGGCAATAACCGCCAGCGAGTAGCTATCGTTACATTGTCCGGCATCCAGCACTCTCGGAATACCGTTAATATCCCCGAGGGGTAGTTTGTTGTAACGGTACTTGGCACATCCTGCGGTAAGGATCACCGTGTCTTTCGGGAGTTTTTGGGCAAACTCGGTGTAATATTCCCGGCCTTTCATCCGGCCGTCACATCCGGCCATGACGAAGAATTTACGGATAGCCCCGGATTTCACGGCATCCACGATTTTATCTGCCAGTGCAAACACTTGGTTGTGGGCAAATCCTCCGATAATACTTCCGGTTTCGATGGCTTCCGGCGCCGGGCATCTTTTAGCGTGTTCGATGATTTCACTGAAATCTTTCGGTTGTCCGGGTTTGCGCTCGATATGTTTGAACCCGGGAAAACCTGCCGAACCGGTCGTGTACACTCGGTCCTTGTAATTTGCGTCCGGATGCGGAGGAACGATGCAGTTCGTGGTAAATAGCATTGGGCCGTTGAAATGTTGGAATTCATACACTTGTCTCCACCATGAGTTACCGTAGTTTCCGGCGAAGTGTTTGTATTTTTTGAATGCCGGGTAGTAGTGTGCGGGAAGCATCTCGCTGTGGGTGTATACGTCCACCCCCGTACCTTCCGTCTGTTCCAGAAGTTCATACAGGTCTCGCAGGTCGTGACCGCTGATCAGTATACCGGGATTTTTCCGCACGCCGATGTCCACTTTCGTGATTTCCGGGTTCCCGTAAGTATCCGTGTTGGCTTTGTCGAGCAGGGCCATGGCGTCAACGCCATTTTTACCGCATTCCAGTACCATTTGCACGAGCTGATCGGCGGACAGTGGGAGTGTGGTGGCTATCAGCCCCCGGTCGATGAATTCGTAGATGGAAGGGTTCTCGTGTCCGAGATTATAGGCGTGTTCCGTGTAGGCGGCCATTCCCTTCATCCCGTAGGTAAGCATTTCTTTTAAAGAGCGGATGTCCTCGTTTTCGGTGGAGAGAACTCCCACGTGTCCGGCTTTCGATTCCATTTCTTCCAGCGAGTCAGCCGTCCAAAAGGCACCTTCGAATGTGATCTTTTCGGGATTCCCGCCTTTGTCGAGGAAGGTTTGTTTCAATTGTTCCCTTAACTTGATGGCTTCTTTGATTTTTTCCACGAAACGTTGCTTGTCAAAGTTCGCATTCGTGATCGTCATGAACAAACCGTCGAGAATAAAACGATCTGCCGAGTGGTCAACGGCATCAAGGGCTCGGAGTTGTACTCGGTAGTGGGCGATTCCTTTTAGGATAAATAGTAATAAGTCTTGTAAGTTAGCGACATCCGATGTCTTTCCGCATACACCGCGGACCGTGCAACCGGTTCCTTTTGCTGTTTCTTGACATTGATAACAAAACATTTTTTCCATGGTTTAGTGTGTTTGATGAATATTTTTTCTATTTGTTTGTCGCAAATGTACGGGGTCCGTGAAACAATAGTTGTAATATAAATTACAAACGTGAATTTAATTTTCAATAATTTATACGTGCATAGATGAAAAAGGTTAAAGGTAGGATAAGGTCTTAAAAAAGAAAATGATACATTTGTGTATCATAAAAAATGGCAGATAATGGATATAGCACAACTTTTCGAGAGTCCTTTATGTATGGGAATTCCCGAGCGGGAGAGAGAGCAGTTTATTGAAGGATTTGATTATAGTGTGAAGAGCTATATGAAAGGGGATGTGGTTTTCCGGCAGGGAGACGTGTGCCGTTTCCTGTATATCTTGCTGGAAGGGGAGGTCGAGGCGGAAATGACGGATGATTCGGGAGCCATGTTGCGAATCGAGACGATCCGGGCGCCGAGAGCGCTTGCCCCGGCATTTCTTTTTGCCGAGGATAATCATTTCCCGGTGACAGCCACTGTTTCGGAGAAGGCTGATGTGTTTATCGCCACGAAAGAATCCGTGTTCCGTCAGATGGGCCGTTATGAAAGTTTCCTGCGTAATTTCCTGTCCGTGAATGCAAACCGGACGACATTTCTAACCGGGCGTTTGCAGTTCCTGTCATTCAAGACGATCCGGGGAAAATTGATTCATTATATTCTGGAACTGGCCTCTCCCGATAAGAAAAAGGTGTTGTTGGAAAAGTCACAACAGGAATTGGCTGAATATTTCGGGGTGACCCGTCCGGCATTGGCTAAGGTGTTGTATGAGCTGGCTGACGAGGGGATGATTTCCGTGAATCGTCGGGAGATTATCATTCTGGATCGGGAAAAGATGCGGAGGGTCTTGAATTAGCTTGTCGTACCGTCTTACCGGGGATGAAGGAGGAAGAGTTTGTCGGTTACTGTAAAAGGGTAATATAAAATTAAACATTTTTTCGTCGTTTTCGTTAACACGATAACCGGGCGGATGGGTATTTGGATATCTGTCTGGGGACATATCGTGAACTTAAATTGTGATAAAATGAGTCTTAAAGAACAATACTGGAGATATTCCCTCGTGGCAATTATTCTGTTGCTGGGAATTCTTATATTTTTTCAAATTCTGCCGTTTTTCAGCGGGATTCTGGGTGCCATGACGATTTATATTCTTCTGCGCAACCAGATGATGTATTTGACCGAAAAGAAACGGATGAAACGTAGTATCATGGCTATTCTTCTGTTATGCGAGACGATTCTTTGTTTTCTTATTCCCCTGTCAATTGTCGTCTGGGTATTCGTGAACAAGTTGCAGGCCATAAATCTGGACCCGCATAGCTTGATTGCCCCGGTGGAACATGTGGCTGAGCTGATTCGGGAAAAAGTAGGGTATGATCTTTTAAGCAAAGGGAATATAGATACAATATTGGCAGCCTTGCCGAAGGTCGGTCAGTTCCTGATGGGGAGCATCAGTAGTTTTACCATTAACGTGGTGGTACTGCTTTTCGTGCTTTATTTCATGCTGATTGGCGGGCGGGATATGGAGGAGTACGTGAGCGATATTTTACCGTTTAATAAACGGAATAAAAAGAATATACTACACGAGTTCAACATGATCGTGAAGTCGAATGCGATCGGGATTCCCTTGCTTGCCGTGATTCAAGGGGCTGTTGCCACGTTGGGGTATTTTATATTCGGGGCACCGAGTCCCGTGTTGTGGGGATTCTTGTCCTGTTTCGCCACGATTATCCCGATTGTAGGGACGGCATTGATCTGGGCCCCGCTGGCGTTGTACATGGGGATGACGGGACATTGGGGAATGGCGATAGGGTTAGCAGTCTATGCTTTGGTCGTGATTTCGAATGTCGATAATTTGGTTCGGTTCATGTTACAGAAGAAAATGGCGGATACTCACCCGTTGATTACGATTTTCGGAGTGGTTATCGGACTTTCCCTATTTGGTTTCATGGGGGTGATCTTCGGGCCTTTGCTCCTGTCAATTTTTGTCTTTTGCGTGAACATTTTTAAAGTGGAATACTTGGAAGGAGAGGTACGGACGAGACCCAAGATATACAAACCTTGATTCGTTTACAGGTGGTAATGAATGGGGTGTGCTACTCTTTTTTCAAGGTATAACTATCACAATCCTGTTTCTGCTCCCGAACAATAATGTTACCCCGTCGTCCCGTGGTGAGGGGATGACGGGTGTGAAAGGGGAATCCGTAATTTAGGTATGAATACCTGTAATTCGTGTACATACGAGTTGGGAGTATTTGCTTATTTTTGTGATAGATTTAATTTTGAGTTGTATTTATGAGATTAATAAAAAGTTCAAGAAAGCGTATGGTACTATGGATTGTTCTGTCGATTGTGGTGGTTATAGCCATTGTCGGAATTGTTTTCGTGAATCAGCCGAGTTTCGGGAGAATTCCCCGGGGAGAACGGTTGGCAAGAATTGAACGTTCGCCGAATTACCGGGATGGGGCTTTCCGCAATATACATGAAACTCCTTTAATGACTTCGGATAAGGGACGTTTGCAGGGATTACTGGACTTCGTTTTTAAGGATAAGACCGGACTGCAACCGGATTCGGCGTTGACCGTGGTGAAAACGGATTTACGGCAGATCGACCCGGAAGAGGATGTGCTGGTGTGGTTCGGGCATTCATCTTATCTGATTCAAGTGGATGGGAAACGGGTGCTCGTGGACCCGGTGTTTTGCATGGCCTCCCCGGTGTCTTTTATTAACAAGCCGTTCAAGGGAACGGACGTTTATCACCCGGAGGATATGCCGGATATTGATTATTTGGTTATTTCCCATGATCATTGGGATCACCTGGATTATCATACCGTACGGGCGTTGAAAGATCGCATCGGGAAAGTGATTTGCAGTTTGGGAGTAGGCGAGCATTTTGAGTACTGGGGATTCGATAAGGAGTGCATAGTCGAGTTGGATTGGGAAGAAGAGGCTCGTTTAGATTCCGGTTTTGTCATGCATTGCCTACCTGCCCGCCATTTTTCGGGACGAGGACTTTCTGCCAATAAAACGCTGTGGGCTTCGTTTCTGCTTGAAACTCCTTCCCGGAAGATATATCTGGCGGGAGACGGTGGTTACGACACGCATTTTGCCCGGATCGGGGATTGTTTTCCGGATATAGACTTGGCCATTCTTGAGAATGGGCAGTATAACGAGGGATGGAAGTATATCCACTTGATGCCTGATTATTTGATTCGGGCAGCTTTGGACTTGAAAGCGAAAAAGGTGATGACCGTGCATCATTCCAAGTATGCGCTGGCCCACCATCGTTGGGACGAGCCGTTACGGAACGAGATAAACATGGCGAAAAACGACTCGTTACACGTGTTAATACCCGGAATTGGCGAGGTCGTGAGGTGGGGAGAATAGATTTTAATGTGACATATCGGCTCTCTCCCCGTGTAAGGAGTAGTTGGAGTAGTAGTTGTAAATATCAAACAGAATTTTTGGCCCGCCCTTGGTGAGGGACGGGCCATCCAATCGTTTGTATCTTACAAGTTAATATATTCTCTGAGAGCGTCAATATAATCCTCCAAAGCCTTCCTTCCCGTGTCGGTTAGTTGACATGAAGTGCGAGTTTTTTTCCCGACAAACTCCTTTTTCACTTGGATATACCCGGCAGTTTCGAGTTTTTCCAGTTGTACGCTCAGGTTTCCGGCAGTCGCGTTCGTTTTCTCTTTCAAGTACACGAAATCCGCTGTCTCTACCGACAAGAGCAGGGAGACTATTGCCAGACGTAATTGAGAATGTAATAGCGGATCTAATTCTCTCATAGTTTTTCGGATTTATTGTTCAGAATATGTCCCGGTATGATCATCATGACAACAAATGACAGGCCAAAGTAGAGGTTCCAGAGTATGGCGGCACTGTTATTTATCGTGTAACTCATCAGCATGTATATGGCGAGCACGAAACCTACAAGCGGGGTGTAGAGCAAACACTTCTCTCTGATGACTAAACCCGTGATTGCCGTTCCGATACTCGTGTACAGGAGGCATAACGGGAGCATGAGCATGAAATCACATTTTCCGACAATGAATGATAGAGCTAGTATGACTAACATGGTTAACGAGAATGAGGCTCCCATCACTTGCCAGACTTTATTGACCATGCTGTCCGTGTAAGTGATGACGGTCGGGGTGTTCCTTTTTTCCTTGAACGAGAGGATGATTACCGGCAGGAACATGAGAAACCAGCCCGCCCACCACCAGGGGGTGTGGGTCATGCAGAGTAACGTGTAGATAATGATCGACAAAATAGCAGCCGTGTAGCCGTAGATGATGAAGTAATTTCCCTGACCTTTCACGAGGTTCTTTCTGGTTGCCTGTATCATTTGAGAGATGAGTTCTAAACTTTCTTTCTCTGTAAACTTTTTTTCTTCCATGTTTGTTGTGTTTGGTGTTTGTAAAGTGGTTTATTTTATAAACTATATTCTCAAAAAAAATAGCGCTATTCTTTTTATTTATGCAAATATAAAGTAGTTTATTTTATAAACCAAATGATTTAGTGAATTTTATTCCTTCACGTGGATATTATTTTTTATTTTTGCTTGTAAATATATTGGAGGACGGTATTATGGTAAAACAGGATTATCTTGTGCGCATGATTCAAGAAATTATTTCTGCGACCGCTAGGGCTATATTAAACAAGAAGAAGATTCGTCAGCAGGATTTGGACGAGTATGACTTGTTGACCCAGCAAATGTTGGGATTTCCCGTGAAGGAGCTGGCGACAATGGATGTGCAGGAACTGATTGATCGGTATGCCAACGAGGAAGACAGGATTGGTAAGATTGAACTTGCGTCCGTGTACCTATTGAGATTTTCCGAAGAGGTGGAGGAGGATATTTTGTTGAAGTCGAAACTGCGTCAGGATGGGATTCGTTTGCTTAAATATGTTCAGCAGGAAGATACAAACTTTTCAATACAACGGGATTGTCTGATCCGGATGCTGGAAACGAATCAGTAAAATTTGGGGTGTCGTTTGGGAATATCGGGATAATGTTCTACTTTTATAACTTGTCATTTGGATTGATTGTATAGAAAAGGTCGTGGTTGAAGGAAAGTACAAAAATAAAAAGTAGAAGAAATGATACAAATTCAACATTATGAATCTCCTTGTGGAGAGCTGATTCTTGGCTCTTTCGAAGGTAAGCTTTGTTTGTGTGACTGGATGTTTGAAAAACGCAGGGCATCTATTGATAAACGGATTCAGAAAGCGCTAGGGGCCGATTACGAAGAGGGTATTTCTGACGTGATCCGGGAAACAATCATCCAACTCGATGAATATTTTGCTCGTCAGAGGAAAACGTTCGATATTCCGCTAGTCTTTACGGGAACGGAGTTCCAGAATTCGGTGTGGCAGGAGTTACTGAATATTCCTTACGGGAAAACGTTGTCTTATGGTGAGTTAGCGAAAAAACTGGGAAACCCGAAAGCTGTTCGTGCCGTGGCTGCGGCTAATGGAGCGAATCCTATTTCCATTTTTGTTCCTTGTCATCGTGTGATAGGGGGTAACCATAAATTGGTTGGATACGGGGGAGGTTTGGAGGCTAAAAAAGGATTACTAGATTTGGAGATGGGTGTGCAAAGTTTGTTAAATAGTATGCGGTAAAACAGTTCATAATAGCTATGTTTGTGAAAATAAAGCTAGGGGCATGGTGAAACAAAATACAATTAAAGTATTCGAAGAGAAGAGTGTTCGTACTGTGTGGGATAGCGATAAGGGGGGATGGTATTTCTCGATAGTTGACGTGGTGGAGGTATTAACGGATAGTCCTAATCCTCGTAAATATTGGAGCGTGCTGAAAACTCGATTAAAAAAGGAGGGTATAGTTTCCTAAAATTGGTTTACTAAGTTTACGGTAAACTTTTTTCAGGACAACACAGTTTTAATTTTTGATAAAAAAGTGGGATTCATTTATCCCATTTGTGTACCACCAAATAAAAAACCACTTATAAAAAATCATAAGTGGTTAATTGTTAGAGTCGGGATGACAGGATTTGAACCTGCGACAACACGCCCCCCAGCTGTAGAAAGATGAATTGTATTTAGTCGTATTTGGTTGTAAATCTGTATTTTGTGTTTGTGTTGATTCGCCTTAATAAGACCTTTGTTAGTATTAAGTTGGATGAAATGTTTAATGAAAGTTTAATCGAACTTTTATTGTTTGGGAATATTGGCATCGCTGTAAAAAGACAAAATTTTGTAACATGGAAAAAGTAAATAAATTTTGACTTTTTTGAAGTGTGTAAAATAGGGTATAATTCTTTGTGTAAAGAGATGTTTGTGTGTTATTGAGTTGATTATTAGATGTTTTTATCTATATTTTTATGGAGGAAGGTCTAGGTTTTTCATTGTTATTTGTTTGCAAACAAATACTTTTACAGGTGTAACAACTTATTTGTAACTTTTGTCGTAAAGGAAATAAATAGTGCGAATGCTAATACAATAAATAATATGGCAACATTTAAATTTTTGCTCTACAAGAGTAACGTGAAGCGTGATGGTTTGTATCCTGTTTGTCTACGGATTACAAAAAATAGAAAATTGAAATATATCTCGTTGGATATGTATGCAAGGGAAGACCAATGGAACGAGGAAGCTGCACGCTATAAAAAGGATAAACGTGCAACTCCTAACTATGAAAAATATAACGCTTTACTTACTCATTACGAGGAAAGGAAAGATAGCTTGTTACGAAAATTTACGGAAAGTCGGGTTGATTGGACTTTAAACCAGTTTGAAGAACAATTTTTAGGTGTATCCAAAAGAGGTAAAGTGTATGATTATTTCCTAAAGCATATCGGGATTTTGAAAGAAACGAATCATATAGGTAACGCAAAAGCTTATGAACGAACTCTCCACGTGTTGGGGAAATATGATAAAAAAATTAACGAGCGATTGTTTCAAGAAATTGATTTAAAGTATGTAAACGCTTTCAATGTTGCCTTGGAAAAAGATCGATGTTGTGGTAATACACGAAAATATTACTTGAAAACCCTACGAGCCTTACTAAACAAGGCAATAAAGGATAATGAAGCTTCTCGAACAACCTATCCTTTTGGTAACGGGGGATTTGAAATAAGTAGTTTGGAGGAAGAAACACGCAAGAGGTATTTATTGTCGGAAGATTTGACGCTTGCAAAAAATTCTTACCAAGATGACTACACGATGGAATACACCCGACGATTGTTTTTGTTCTCCTATTATTGCTTTGGTATTAGTTTTATAGATATGGCAACATTGACAACCCAGAATATAGAAAAATTGGAAACAGGGGAACATATTGTTTATAAACGGCAGAAAATAAAAAATCAAAGAGGTGTAAAGACAATAAAGATTCCTGTAACGGAAACAATAAGAGAGATTTTAGATTGGTTTAAAGCAAACACGCCTCTTGTGGGAAATTATCTTGTACCCGTGATAACAAAAGATTATCGTGGAGAACAGTTATATAACCATATACGTTCAAGATACGTTCGCTATAATAAGAATTTGAAAAAGTTAGGTAAAACATTGGGTATTGAACGTCTTCCTTTAACCAGTTACGTGAGTAGGCATACTATGGCTATGACACTACAAAACCAGAGTGTATCCCGGGAAGTAATTAGTCAAGTATTGGGGCACACTAATCTTGAAACAACAAACGTGTATCTTGATAGTTTTGAAACAAGTGTGGTTGATAAAGTAGCAGAATTATTGTAATAATATAAATAAATGGATACTGATTTTAGTATGCCCTTGAGCGATGTTATCAAAATATTGCTCAAGGGGGAAGAACGAGAATTACACGAGAGAGATTTACTAGGTTACGTAGAAAATCTGGCACGTGGAGGTAAAGAAGCGCTTCAACAAGCGTTGAAAGAGGTTGAAACAGCCATTACGGGGTGGAATGACTCCTACTTTATTTCAACCTATGAAAAACGGGTGGATCAATTTAAACAAGGAAAATTAAATCGTGCCCCCGGGTACTTGGATGACCTGTTTTTCAAGGAAGATTTATTAATAAAAGAGGGTAAAGTGGGGCTGACCGTGGATTACTTGTATAATGCAATAGAAAAACTCGGTTTTATTGACGGCAACCATCAAGATGCGGTAACGAGTGCTTGGGCGTTAGATGATATCGAGTTTTTAAAAACTCAATGGGAGGATTTGGCACTAGGTCAAATTAGAGCGTTACGGGCAATAATTAAAGACGCCCTTAAAACGGTATCCCCTAAAGTAAGTGACGAGGTACAGAACGCTAATAGACCCCAAAAACAGCTAGCAGAATACCCCGAGGTGTTTGGGGTGGGCGTGTGTTGTGAAATGACAGGTTATAAAAAGAACACGGTTTATAAATTGACCGCTAGGGGTGATATGCCGTGTTGCCGTTCTGGTAATTATGGACGCAAACTTGTGTTCCGGCGTGAGGATATATTTGCGTGGATGACAGCCCGGCGGCAAGAAACCAATGACGAATTTATAACACGCATGGACGAGCGTTTGGCGGCTCGAAAATAAATTAATTGCTATAACAAGTAAAAATAGTTCAATATAATGATTGATACAATAGGTTTAACAATAGACCAATCAATGGTCAATACTAGCATCGACTTCATGGCAGAGGTGGGGGTTAAAATAAATGTAGATATCAAGTGCAGTAACGAGTATCGTATAATAGGTACTTACAGGAATTTACAAGTCACAATTACACCTTCTTACGTGCACATAGAAGGTAGCCTCCCTAAATATCGTTATGGTAGTAATCTAGCGACATTGTCACGTGAAGAACCCGGTAACATCATAGACGAGATAGGTGCTGCCCTTGGTTTGCCTCTAAGGGATGCTTTTGTCACACGTGTAGATATAGCGGCAAACCTTGAAATGAATAATTCTCCTAAAAGTTATTTCCCTTACCTTTCTTTTTTACGTAATTTTAATCGTATCATCGAGAGTGGGTCATTGTATTACAAACAAAAGTGGCGTCAATTTTACTTCTATGACAAGGTTATGGAAGCCAAAAAGCATCATGACCCGCTCCTAACCCCCGGATTATGTCAGAAACATATTCTACGCTACGAGATGAGGTTTAAACGTCAATGGTTAGAATACCATTTCGATCGTAAAATTAAAGCCATAGAATTATACGGTGAAACTAGTGACGTGTGCTGCGAGTTAGTGGCGGAATGGTATCAAAAGTACGAGGATATCGTGAAGGTTGGCATGGTGAAGCCTGCGTTCGAGATGACAAAAATGGGCTTGTTCGATTGGTTATTAAGGAATTATAGCCGTAAAAATGACATCATTAAATTGATAGACTCGTGCAGTATTAAAGGTGACAGGAAAGCCGCACGCCTAAAACGGGAGGTGTCGGCTATGTTAAAAAAGTGTGACCACGAGGACGAGGACATGGTGGGTGAACTAAACAGGAAGGTGTGGGATGCGGAAGAAGCGTATTAAGTCCTCTATTGGAAGCGCACGGGGAATAAGTTGTGGTCGGTAATGTAATTGGACGCCCCGGCGATAACAATCCCTATAACGACCTGTTTGAGGACTCAACCTAGCAATGATTGAAAAATGTAAAAGTGAAACGCTGGCACGTTCGTTTACCCCTTTCAGTTATTGTTAGGTTGAATTATATAAAAACAGTCGTCAAATAGAGCGGTACGGCTAGTATAACATTAAAAGCGAGTAAAGTGTTCGGTAGCGTGATTGGGTGGCTAAGATCGTCTAAAACAGGCGACTGCAAGTTTAGGATAAGTCATTCCTAATAGATATTTTGCAGTGTAAAACTTAGAATCACAGTAAAAATACATCAAAAAATAAAATGACGTCGAGATGAATAATATCGGGGGTATTTTGAGGTATTTTATTTGTAATTTATGCCTCTAAATAAGTAAAATTGGAGGTCAAATAAAGTCGTACAGGGATTAACAGGTATTATCATGGTGTTGTCATTCCCTAATAAAATGCTTGTCTAATAGAGCCTAAAAGAGGAATTATAGTAACAAGGAAATAAGGGGGGATGGATACTTTTGTAGTAGGTGTCTAAAAAGAAAGAATGGTGGGGGTACAAGTCAATGAATGGTACAATGTGGGTGATGAGGCGGGTAATGTGCGTCATGTTGCTAGTGTAATAAAGGAATGATAGTGTATCAAGTGTGTGGTATATGGGAGATTAACGTGTTTGTTGTGAGCGGTTTTGTTACAGGGGGTATGATGATAGTGGTGTGGCTGGCAAAAGAGGATGTAAATAATTTGATTGCCTCAGACACCATACAAGAAATTATAGACAGTGTCCACAGCCAATTTACCCAACCACAGTGTCCATAGGGAGAGTCCATAATTTTAATGGTTAATCTTCCTTGTATAATGAAAGTTTTTTCCCCTTACGGCATAAAAAAGATTCAATTTCATCACAAGTTAACGATTGAAGGGCAGCTGGAAATATACTTTTAGGCTGAATTCCTTTCACATTTCTACCTAATAGTATTCTTGCTCCTTTTTCACTACCAGCATGAAGGTAAACTTTGTCCGGTAACATATTACTTGCTGTATAAGATTTTTTCTCCATAAAGGTAGCTATACGAACTGCAATGTCATATAATGCAAGTTCTCCTATACCTTTAACTTCGACTTTATAGCTTTCTAATATTCTATAGAGTTTATCGAAATTATTACATACTTCAATTTCTTTGATATGGTCTAATAGACATTCATAATATTTATAAAGGCGGTGATGTCCTATTCTACGTTGATGAGAACGCATTTTACCATTTTCCCCTTTGGACAACACTGCGATTTTAATAGCTTCTTCTAAAGAATCTTGGCACAAGCAATAATTTACAACGGGATCATCATGATTTTCATCTTTGAATTCCTTTACTAAGTCTTCTAGCCTACGAGAGTTCATAAATTTAATTTTTTTGTAATGCTACGAATAAATCTGAAGTTTTTCAAATTTGAAGTGAAATTTATTGGTTTAAAGGATAAGTTTGGCTAAAAGAATTATAAGTAAAGAAGAATTTAAAGCCCCTCATCGGAGTATTTTGCCTAAAATCTTGTTGAGTGTCAAGTTTTATATAAATTTGTTCCACGACACCCCTAAAAACGTTTGTGAAACGTTGAAAATTAACTATATTTGTCGTGCTGATAAAGTAATTTGTCAGTGACATATTGGTTATTAGGAAGCGTTTAGCTTTGTCCCGTTTTAGAAATCTGGTAAATTTCACGTGGTACGGGGATTGGCGATACAAACGTTCATGCTTGCCGTATATATATTCATTATATACATGGTTTGCGTGGGGTGTCGTTTTATCTTGTACCACAGGTTTACCAGAACCTCTAAAACAGATAATCCTAACAGTCCCACGCTTTCTTTTTTGTATAAAATCCTGTTGGGGCTAGGGGTAGTAATAATTAGTCCAATGAAAAAGTTAGTATGTTTAATTGCACTTGGAATGACGATTTGTTCTGTATTTGCTCAAAAAAGTAAATATGAATATAGAGATTTGGTTTTTCAAGTTTTTGAACAGATTGATAATGAAAAGTCGAATTTAGAGGTTATTGCATCGTTAAAAAGAAAGTTTACAGTCGTAGAGGAAGATTCTTGTGTATTAGTAAAAGGTTTGCCTGCAGGATTTGATACTCGAATTTATTTTCTTAAAACGAAGGTAGTTTTTGAACAAAAAAATGTAGAAACTACTGCTGATTTGGATATGATAAATTCAGCTATTACTTCTGTTGTGGATATGCTAAATAGATTTGGATATATCATAACAGCAAACTATGAATACAAAAATTATTCTTTGAAAAGGAATAATAATTGGAGCTTGTATACGGATTTAAATCCTTATCAAGGGATTGCGTGGTTAATTATAAAAGGAAATTTAAAAATACAGAAAACAGAAGAACAAAAACAGTTAGAGGAAAAAGAAAAAAAGACAAGAAAAGAGAAGGAACGGAAAGAAAGACAAGAGTTATTAAAGCGTGAGAAGGAAATAGAGCGAATTTTACCTGTAATAGAGCAAACGAATATCTCATACGCTGTAAATGATTTTTATAATAAAAAATATTTTGAAAAAATAAAGTCGGATGACAGTGCATTAACTTTACAAAAATTGGAATTTAATGGCGATGTAGATGTTTTGATTCGTGCTGACACGACGGGTGTTGATATCGTGAAAATAGGCGAAGAAATTGTAGATGCAGAGTCGTTAATTTTGTCACAGGCTTCTACTAAATATTGTACTTTTAATGGAGTTGATTATTACAAATACCAAGGATATATTTTCTGTCATAAGAAAATTTATGTAAGGACAAAAATATTTGAAAAAGGGTATGGCGGTTTAAGAAATAAAGGGGGAGTATTTGAATATTATAAAAATGTTTCGGATAGTGTTAAAAAAGCGTGTGAACAAAGTTTCACGAAGCGAGGAGAATATTTTTTTGAATACACAATTGTTGGTGATGATGTTTCTGTAAAAGAATTGAATAGTCTTGAACGTAAGCAAAAAGATGAAATACGTGGTGGAAAAACGATAGGGCGAAAGATTCTAAATATAGGGGGAATAGTGGTGTTGATCGGAGTATTGGCAGCTTGTAGTTCCTTGTAGATAGAGGTTGAAAGTAAAATAGGAGTTATAAAGCAACTTGTAAGGGAAGAAAAACAATAAAGTACTGATACGGATAACGTTTTCCTATTTTATGAATTTGCCTTATAACGACAATGCCTGTTTTACGGGTCTAATAGACAAAATAATATTGTAGCTGGTAATAATAGCCAGCTACAATTATTATTGGCTATGCGAGGTTATTAGAGAGTAAAAACGGGTGAGAGAAAGGTTGGTTGTGCGTGTTATGGTAAAAAGAAAATATGGCGGGTAATAAAGCGTGGATAGTGTATGGCACGGGTACAATAAAAATTGTCATCGGTAACCCATAAATTGAATAAAGCTGGATGGTGATCCTAATAAATACCAAAAGAATTTTATTTGTTGGTTAGTATCTATTGGGATTAAGTTACCCGAAATGTTTAATGAATGTTTAATCGCAATAAAAAAGAGAGGTTGTTTAAACCTCTCTAATTGACTGATGCTCAGTAGTCGGGATGACAGGATTTGAACCTGCGACAACACGCCCCCCAGACGTGGACTCTACCGGGCTGAGCTACATCCCGAAATGCGGATGCAAATGTAGTAAAAAATTTTGGAATGAAACAAGGAGTTGAAAGAAAAATCTGATGATTGTTTGTGCTTTTTGGCTTAGATTGCAGGTTTTCATGGGTTTGGGGAATGAGAATACGGGGATATGGGGTAAAAAAAATTGGATAAACCATTTTTTTAGGTAACTTTGCAATCCATTACGTGAAATTGTATTGTAAATTAAAAGAAAGGAATTGTCTATGTCAACAGAAAATGCTATAGAAAGAGTTAAATGCTTGATTATAGGGTCAGGGCCTGCCGGGTATACGGCAGCGATATACGCATCGAGAGCTAATTTGAATCCGGTGTTGTACACGGGAATGCAAATGGGTGGTCAGTTGACCACGACCACGGAAGTGGAAAACTTCCCGGGATACCCGGAAGGCGTGACCGGTCCGGTGATGATGGAAGATATGAGAAAACAAGCGGAACGTTTCGGAACGGATATTCGTTTCGGGATCGCGACGGATGTTGACTTTTCCGGTCATCCTCACAAGGTTACGATCGACGGGGAGAAGGTGATCGAGGCGGATGCCGTGATTATTGCAACGGGTGCAACTGCCAAGTACTTGGGGCTGCCTTCAGAAGAGGCGTTCCGCGGGGCTGGTGTTAGTGCTTGTGCAACTTGCGACGGATTCTTCTATCGCGGAAAAGACGTGGCTGTTGTAGGTGGTGGAGATACTGCTTGCGAGGAGGCTACTTATTTGGCCGGGTTGTGCCGTAAAGTATATTTGATTGTTCGTAAAAACTATCTGAGAGCTTCTAAGGCTATGCAAGAACGTGTGTTCAGAACGGAAAATATTGAAGTTTTGTTCGAGCATAACACGTTGGAATTGTTTGGATCTGATATGGGGGTAGAGGGTGCTCGCTTGGTGTACAAGAAGGGAACTCCGGAAGAAGCTACCAAGGAAATCAAGATTGACGGGTTCTTCCTGGCTATCGGGCATACGCCGAATACAGAAGTGTTCAAAAAATATATTGAAGTCGACGAGCAAGGGTATATCGTTACCGAAGGTAAGTCTTGCAAGACGAATGTACCGGGTGTATTTGCTGCGGGAGACGTGATGGACCCGACTTATCGTCAGGGAATTGCTGCTGCCGGAACCGGTTGCCGTGCTGCTATTGATGCGGAGCGTTACATAGGAGAATTACACGCATAAAGCGATTTTTTTTGAAGAGAACTTTTTTGAAATAAAATAAAAGCTGTTTGAAGGTACCTTTGAACAGCTTTTTCCATTAAAATGATGAATGATGATGAGATACTGCATTGTTTGTTTGCTGTTGGTAATCGTTTCTTTCGGGCAGGTGAATGCACAGGAAAATCGTAATGGCTTTCGATTGGACACGATCTATAAACCCGGGGCAAAACGTCAAGTGGTGAAAGCTCCAGTGAAAAAGAGTGTCCCCTTGAAATCGTCTGTGTCCCGGAAAGTGGGAAAATGGACATTAAGCGGTTCTTGCGGGATGTCCTTTGGGGATTATACCAGTATAGACGTGTCTCCCCAGGTCGGATACCGTTGGAACGAGTTTTTCTCGGCCGGTGGTGGGGTGAGTTACAATTATCATCATTCTTCCAATCGTTATGATATGAATTATCTCGGGATAAACGTATTTGGGCGGGTGAATCCGGTACGATATATTGCTCTTCAAATTCAACCGGAATTAAAGGGGAGTTGGGGAAAGTCGTATGGAAAGAAGATAGACTTCCGTTATGTTCCCACGATGCTGGTAGGCGGGGGTGGAGTTATTCCCACCGGAACAGGCTCTATCTCCGTGATGTTTTATTATGACGTGATACAGAATGAGTATTCTCCTTACGGGAAAAATTGGGTCTGTTCCGTGGGATATTCCTTTAATCTTTAATTATTTAATCGTGACCATCGTGGCTCCATAGCCATATTGTTTGAAAGAAGCGTCTTGATGGTTGAAGCGTTTGTACTTGGTTTGGAGTTCCCAAAGGATGCGTTGTCTCAATACCCCGTCTCCTTTGCCGTGTATAAACACGATCTTTTGGCCCCGGCGGAGTTTGTATTGTTCCAGTGTTTTGTGGAACACGTCCATCTGGTAGTCCAGCATATCCTTGTTTGCCATGCCTGTCGTGTCGTCGAGTAGTTTGTCTATATGCAAGTCGATCTCGATGATGTTGCTATTGGATTGTTTGGGAGTTTCCTTGTGGGGCGTGTCTTCCGTTTTATGGGGCGTTTTTTGTAAAAATTGTTCCGGAATGGTTTCTAACCCTTCTTCTTTGAGGATGGATTCCTTGTCCAGTGGTCGGAGTAGTGAGGTGGCATTGAACCAGCGGGTATGTTTGTAAGCTCCCGCCTTGCACAAATTTACCGGAGTAACCTTAATTTGCGTGTCAATAGCGTTTTTAAGAGCATGAACACCTTTCTGATAGAACACGGATTGCACGTGTATCGCTTTAATCGTGTCTATTTCTTTGAGCGAGTAATTGCCGATCAGGTATGTCGTGTTCGGATTGCAGTTACCTGCCGTGATTCCGGTGTATTTTTCCCCGTCATGAAACGAGATGGAATAAAGGCTGGTTTGAGCGGTATCGTTCACGAGATAAATATCAAACCGACTTTCTGTCAAGTTATTAAAGTTCTCGGGGACAAATGCGATATAAAGGGTGTCGGCCGATTCCATAACCACGTTTTTCTGTCCGGATATGGACGTGGCGGATGCTGTTTTGGTCATGTTGCTATCTGAATGAATGACTACTAGGTTGTTTACTGATGCAGGAATTTCAAATCCGTATTCGTCGCAATATACGTTCACGGTGTTGTTATCAATGATGCCGGTAACTTTGCCCTCTAGCTTGTCTGATATAAATCGTACGATGTCGCCTATTCTTATATTCATGTCGTCTTCTGTTTTATTGTTAGGCAAAAATAGTGTTTTTTTCATTTGAAAATATTAATTTAGCCAGCTGATTGGTGAGTTAAAAACTAAAAGTTAAAAGCTAAAAGGGAAGAAAGTAGAGATTAAATTAATGATTACTAGTTAATTCTTGATCTGCCTCGATAATGAAGTGAAATAAAATATAATATAATGACATTACAAGAATTTCAACAATCAATTAGGGAAGGGATTCCGGCAGAATTGCCGGCTCCGAAGGCTTACGAACCGGAGATTAACCATGCCCCTAAAAGGAAAGATATCCTGACGAAAGAAGAAAAGAAACTGGCGATACGTAACGCTTTACGTTATTTTGACCCGAAACACCATGCCGTGCTGGCTCCTGAATTTGCCGAGGAGTTGGAGAAATACGGGCGTATTTATATGTATCGTTTCCGTCCGGATTACAAGATGTATGCCCATAATATCAATGATTATCCTCACAAGAGCCTGCAAGCAGCGGGTATCATGCTGATGATGAATAATAACCTGGATTATGCCGTGGCTCAACATCCTCACGAGTTGATTACTTACGGGGGAAACGGGGCGGTGTTCCAGAACTGGGCTCAGTATCGTCTGGCAATGAAGTATTTGTCGGAAATGACTGATGAGCAGACGCTGGTGCTATATTCCGGTCACCCGATGGGATTGTTCCCGTCGCATAAGGATGCGCCACGTGTTGTGGTTACGAACGGTATGGTGATCCCGAATTATTCAAAGCCGGATGATTGGGAACGTTTTAACGCTTTGGGTGTTTCCCAGTACGGGCAGATGACAGCAGGTTCTTTCATGTATATTGGTCCGCAGGGAATTGTTCACGGTACCACGATTACCGTGTTGAATGCCGGGCGTAAGATTTCCAAACATGGAGAAGGGTTAGCTGGTAAATTGTTTATTACCGCCGGATTAGGTGGTATGTCGGGTGCGCAGCCGAAAGCCGGGAATATTGCCGGATGTATCAGCATTACTGCCGAGATTAACCCAAAAGCTACGCATACCCGTCATTCTCAGGGATGGGTTGACGAGGTGATTGATGATCTGGATAAGCTGGTGGAGCGAGTGAAAGTGGCTCGCGAGAAGAAAGAGACAGTTTCTATCGCTTACCAAGGGAACGTGGTGGACGTGTGGGAACGTTTTGCGGAAGGAGATATTCCTGTTGAGCTGGGATCTGACCAGACTTCATTGCATAACCCGTGGGCCGGGGGGTACTATCCCGTGGGAGTGAGTTTCGAGGAGTCCAAGCGGATGATGGCTGAGGAACCGGAGTTATTTAAGCAAAAGGTACAAGAATCTTTGCGTCGTCACGTGGCTGCAATCAATAAGTGCGTGGCTCGTTTCGATACTTACTTCTTTGATTACGGTAACGCATTCTTGTTGGAATCATCCCGTGCGGGTGCTGATATCATGAAACCGAACGGAGATTTCAAATACCCGTCGTACGTGCAGGACATCATGGGACCGATGTGTTTTGATTACGGTTTCGGCCCCTTCCGTTGGGTATGCTCCAGTGGTGACCCGAAGGATTTGGCGAAGACGGATGAGATTGCTGCTCGTGTGTTAGAGGAAATCAAGACACATTCCCCGAAAGAGATTCAACAACAGATGGACGACAATATCCGTTGGATCAAGGCTGCTATGGAGAATCACCTGGTCGTAGGGTCGCAAGCCCGGATCTTGTATGCCGATGCTGAAGGTCGTATCAAGATTGCCGAGGCGTTTAACAAGGCTATCGCTGCCGGGGAAATTTCTGCTCCCGTGATTTTAGGACGTGATCATCATGACGTTTCCGGTACGGATTCTCCTTATCGAGAGACTTCAAATATATATGACGGATCTCGTTTCACGGCCGACATGGCTATCCAGAACGTGATCGGGGATTCTTTCCGCGGTGCGACCTGGGTATCTATCCACAATGGTGGTGGTGTAGGCTGGGGAGAAGTTATTAACGGTGGTTTCGGAATGATGCTGGACGGTTCTGCCGATAGCGACAGACGTTTGAAGAATATGTTATTCTGGGACGTGAATAATGGAATCTCCCGTCGTAGCTGGGCTCGTAACGAGGGTGCTGTTTTTGCTATTAAACGTGCCATGGAGGCAAACCCGAATTTGAAGGTGACGTTACCGAATTTTGCCGATGACCAGTTGATAGAGTCATTGTTTTAAATAAAATATTTTTGATATACGGGGAATACTTTTAGAAGTGTTCCCCGTTTTTTTATTCCCTTTCTTCTAAGGTAACAAGTATTACTTGCATTATAGTTGTGCCGTAGTCTCGTTAGTAAGTCAACGGGAAGTTGACGTGTCGGGTGTGTGAATATGTACCTGATTTTATTTGAAATAGAATCAATATATTAACGAGACACGTCTACGATTCCAGTGTGAACGGAGCCAGTTACTTGAACAGAGTCATGAATTTCGTGGGAATGGGGGTCTCGAATTTCATTTCTTTTCCCGTAATGGGATGGGTAAAGGTGAGCTTGAAAGCGTGTAGGGCCAAGCGGTGCAAGGGGTTTTTCGTGGCCCCGTATTTTGGATCCCCCGTAACGGGGTGTCCGATTTCTTGCATATGTACCCTAATTTGGTTTTTGCGTCCGGTTTCCAATTCAAGTTCCACAAGTGAGAATTGTCGGTTCGATTTTAAGGTCGTGTAGTTCGTGATGGCCAATTTCCCGTTTTGTGAAGAGGTGGAGTGGACGATCAAGGCTTTGTTCTCGCTGATGTAGGATTTCACCTGTCCTTGTTCCGGTTGCGGGCATCCCTCGATGACGGCGACATATTTCCGTTCCCGGATCATTTCGTTCCAGTTCTTTTGTAGAGTTTCCTGAACCTTTTTGTTTTTGGCAAACATCATGATACCGGAAGTTTCTTTATCCAAGCGATGCAGGATAAAAATGTGGTTCCGGGGATCTTTGTTTTTCAAGTAGTTGTTCAGGATGTAATAAGCTGTCTTGGTTTTATCTCGCTCTGTTCCCATGGAAAGTAGTCCGCTTGCCTTTTCCACGACAAGCAAATGTTCATCTTCATACAGGAGGTTGAGCATGGGATGGTGAAAAGGAGCCGCGCTTTTGTTCATCCCGACGGAAACCGTGTCCCCGGGTTTGAGAGGCGAGTCGAATTGCGTGGTGATGCGATTGTTTATCTGCACGAGTTTGTGGGCCAAGAATGATTTTACGGCAGTTCTGCTTTGATCATGTAAGACTTGTAGTAGAAAAGGCATTAGCGTGTTTTCTTCTTGTACGTCGAAACTTCGGCTACGTGGGGCTTTGGCACGGGATGAATTCTGGGGTTTCATGAGTTTATTTGTTTTAATCGGGAACAAAGGTAATAAAACTAAGGACGTGATTTGCGGGTTTGTGCGAAAATAGACACTTGTTATTTTGAGATGTTGCGGAATTAGAGGCGATTTATTGGAACTTGGGCTCACGCTTTGCTGTAGATTAATATTTAGGAATTTATTCCAAATATTATTAACCAACAAATGATCGATTATGAGTAACAAATTATTATTACTGTTGATTTTAGGCGTCGTGTTTTTTTCCGCTTGTAGCGATGATGACAAAGATCCGAATTATGATGGGACATATAAAGATTCGGGATTGGAGTTGTCAAGGGACGGGATGGTATTGAGTGGAAAGAGTGTCGCTTTATCTGGTAACACGCTGACCTTGGGTAACGTGATTCCGGGAGAACCGGCATTGGCGATTCCCGTGACGATCACGGGAAGTGCAGTGGAAGGTACGAGCAGTAATGACTTCCGGGAAGTGAAGGTCTCCGGGAAAATTGAAGGAGGAAAAATGAACCTGACTCTTGCGGTGAAGAATAAGGCCACGGATATTGAGGGTATTTGGGCGGTAGGAAATCTGGATGCAGGCATTATGGCTACACATTTTACTTTCACGACAGATAAGGAAAAGGTGAAATACGGTGAGACTGAGGTCGCTCCAGAGAATGTGATAGGGTTTGTGAATGGCATATTTGGATGGATGTTGCCCACGTTTTTGAGAGATATAACTTTCACGAATGATGGCAATATCACGGCTTCTTACAATAGTGATATGAATAATCCACAATATGCAACGTCTCCTAAAGGTATGGCCTTTTATAATTTGGTGGGAGGAAAGTTGTATATCTCTGCAAATATTACAGGCATCGTGGAGGATATTGGGCGTAGTACTTCTGACCCGTTGACGGAGATCATGGTCGTGTTGGAACAGGGGCTTCCTTTTGAAATCTCGAAAGATACGGAAAAAGAAACAATGGATGTCTATATGATCCGGGAGACATTATTACCATTTATGGCTTTGTTACCCATGTTGGGAGAAGTTATGCCTGAAGAATTCCAGAGTTACGCTGGATTTATCACGGATTTGGGACCGATTATTCAAGAAGGGAAAACGGCGGAATTGGGATTGGTGTTGACGCAAAAGAAAACCGCTGAATAGTAATATTGTACAAGACGATTTAGAGAGTTATGTTGCATATGGTGATGTGACTCTCTTTTTGTGGAAAATGATTTATATGGAATATTCTTTATATAGGTAGAGTGGAGTTATTATAAATAGTTAAATGAAATGTTATGAAGAACAAGTTTTTATTATTGATGATTTTAGGAATTGTATTTTTTGCTAGTTGTAGCGATAGTGACAATAAAGACACGCCGAAAGATTTTAACGGGATTTATTCTACAACGAGTACGGATCGGGTGTTAGATTTGAAGTATAGTAACGCTGTATTTATCGGGAAATCTGTTGATTTTAATTCTGCGGATGGAAAGAGTGCAACCTTGAAGTTGCAAGGGGTTGTCCCGGGAGAGAGTGAAACCGTATTCTCTAGTGTTCCATTGGAGTCCGGCAGTTCGGTTTATACGTTCTCTGCCGAGGATAAAAATGACTCTCGGACGGTGACTTTGGAAGGCGCTATCGTGAAAGGGAAGTTGACGATGAACGTGAACGTGAAGTTTGCCCAGAATGAGTTGATGAAGACATGGGATTTTTCATCAGTAAAAATGGCATGGACTCCTCACGATTATCCTTTGACAGAGGTCGATTTGGGATTTACTAAAATGAAGATCACGACAGGATTGCTGGCGACTATGGCTCCCACGATGTTGGCAAAAGAGCTAAAGAATTATTTACAAAACGTGACTTTCAGGGAAGATGGAAATATCGTGGCGACTTATAATACAGCTACTGTAACAGAAGAAAATCCGGAACCGGAGGCTGATTGGCAGAGTTCACCGTTGAATCTGGCACAGTATTGCGTGAAAGATGGTGTTTGCTACGTGTTTTTGAGCTTGGATATGATTATGCGACAGGTTGATATGGATCAAGAGGGACGTTCAGCGGGAACGGATCCGATTCTTGGTGCTGTTGAGCAATTGTTGGCTAATGGGATTCCAGTGCATTTTGAAAAGACTGTGGGATCGGATGGTAAAGATGCGTTGTACGTTTATTTGGATGAGGTGCTGCTGAAACAATTGGGCCCTCTGTTACCGATGGTTGAGAGTTTGATCCCGGAGGATATGGCATTCGAGGCTAGTATTCTTGGGAAAACTATATCTGTTCCTATTGGACCGATTTTGGAAAATCTACCGGGTGCGTTGGAAGTAACGACTGCTATGCAGGTGGGATTGCAATTCAAGGGAGCCGAGTAGTGTTAGGAAAAGAAATTTCTAGATATGTAAAGCATTTAAAAATTGTCCGGGTATATTTAATATGTACCCGGACAATGTGTATTAATAGGTTATTTCCAAAGATTTTACCCATAACGTGCTGTTAGGAGCTCCTTTGTAGGAATCTCCTTCTTTACTTGGGGTGCAGACAATGGCAAGCTTGTACTTTTTGTTGGCAGGGTCAAATGAACCATTTCCCGTGGGTTCGAAATTGACCGTTTTTTCTATAAAGTTGTCTTGGGACCCGCCACTGAAAGCAGCTTTTAGAATTACTTTCTTGGATTCGTTGATATTTGTTCCGTCTAGGTGATCGTTGTAAGAATCGACTTCGTATAAGTAGGCGATTAAAGAACACTCGTCTATTTTGTCCGGAATTTCTTCTGCGGTAACTGTCGTGGTGGAACCCTCTGTTTTAACTACCGTGTTGAAGTACGTTGTTCCAGGCGTGTATTTGTACGTGAATTTGAAGGCTACGGGAGCTGCTGTTCCTCGGTAAGCTTCCCCGAAGTGGGTACTTTTCAAGGGTGCGGTGGCATCTAAATCGAATGTTCCGTTGAATAATGTTCCGGCAGTAACTTTAGGTAGCACGACAGCCATGAATGCGATATAACTACCGTACGTGTCTCTTGTTATGATTTTCGCTGCATCTCCGTCTTGTGTAACGGGATAGGGTGTTGCTGTTAATTCGGGGTGACCGATCATCATTCCTGATAAAGGAAAGAAATCTGCAGCCATATTGGAACTGGCCATGTTCATCGGTTCTTGATATTCTTTCCCTTCTGGAGTAATCCAGCTATTCATTTTGTAGATGGATTTGAATTCCTGCATTTTCTCTAAGCGGAGAGTTTTGGTGCTGGGATAGCGTACGTCTTCGGGAGTAATGTGATATTTTACGTCGTATTTTTCTCCTTCAATTTTGGAGAAATCAATGGATTCACCTTCTTTGAGTATGGATTTAGTCCCGTCTGAATATCGAACGACGATGGAATCCAATGTGGCGCCTTTCGGGAGTTCAATCTTAGGCGTTAGCTTTAGTTGGCTGGCAGTCGCTGTTTCCCAGATTTTGAAAATATAAATAGAGGATGTTTTTGAATTATCCGGTTGTGTGGCCACGGCATCCCCTTCAATTATTAAGTTGATTTTAGTGTCAACGCTTTCCGTGATCGTGTCTCCCGTAAAAGTAACATTAACAGTCAAGGGGGAGGCATCCACCACGAGATTCAGTTTCATGATGTGATCTTCGACGATAGCTCCGCGTGCAGTTAGTTTTACCCCTGTTACACCGGGAATTTCTAAGTCTGTAAGTTCCCGGTCTTTTGCCGTGAATCCGTATACTTCTCCTCTTTTTACGAAAGAGATGGTGTCTAGTTGTATTGTCCCTAGATTGATGCCTTGGAATGAGAAGTTCTCGATTCTCAAGCGGAGTTTGTTCGGGTCTTTATCTGATGGCTTGTTCACGTACACGCGTTGAGTCATGGTTATGGGGGCTAGTCCCAGATTGATGGCCATTTCTCCTTTAAACGTTTTGTTGTAGAAACTTTCCGCACTTGCTGGTTCTCCTTCAATTTCCGTGATCGTGATGTTAATTTCCATGATCTCGTCTTCAATATTAGCGTTGGCCTGAACGCTATATCCACTGACATTGTCGGTTATGGAGCCTTTTAATTGACTGTAATAAGTACGACTGAGGGCTTCGAACCTGACATTGGAAATTTCGAATTCGGGATAGCCGGGAACTATGTTGATTAACTTGAAAGAAGTCGTGTTGTCATCTTTTTGAATAATTTGTACGGAAGTTCCTTCCGGTGCAGAGATTCCGTCAATAGTGGCTTTTAAATTTTCTCCGGAATACTGCCCGACAATTTTGTCTATCGTGGGTGGTTCCGGATTATCATCATTTTTACAACCTGTAAAAAATGCAATACTTAAAGCTAATAACAATAGTAATTTGTTTTTCATACTTCATTGAATATTAATTAGACATCTTTTTATAATCAAGTTAGACTATCAATAAACCTTCGTTTTTTGATAGCGGGCATAAAATCGTTTTCAGGATCAATTTGAAGGAATGGAATATAGCTAGATCGCTATAAAGTAGAAAAATGTATGATCAATAAATATCAGATAATTAAATAGATATGACAGTGTAAGTGTTAAAATTGAATTCCTGTTGTAATATTTGATTAAATTTGCACGTTTTTTGCTAATGATAAGGCTGCATGGCTCAAAAAACGAAGGTTTATTGTGTGTATGTTTTAAGGAGAGGACGGAAATGTCAATGTTTAATTAATATTTAATGAAGTATGAAAAACAAGTTTTTATTGTTATTGATTTTAGGTGTCGCATTTTTTGCGAGTTGTAGTGATGATGATAAGGATCCCTTTAAAAATTATTCGGCAGATTATAGTGGAGATAAATTAGCATTAAAATTGAATGGAAAAGAATTTTCCGGAACATCGGTTTCTTTTAATTCGGAAAATAAGAAAAATGCAACACTTACATTGAATAAATTGATTCCCGGAGAGCCTGCTTTAGAAGTGAAAAATTTAATTGTTGAAGAGTTGGCAGGTGATGATTATACCTTTGCAGGAGAAAATAAGAATGATGATCGGATTGTATTGGTGGAAGGGGCTGTAAAATCAGGGGTATTGAGTCTGAATACGAGTTTCAAGGTGACTTCTAAGGTTGTTGGAGAATGGATGTTGGCAAAGCCTGAGATGGATGATAGCTATAATATGGTTTCTAGTTGTATCCATTTGGAAATTGTAACAGGTATTGATTCTATTGCTTTCCCTCTATATGGAAAATTGCCTATTAATCCAAATCCAGAAATAGAAGGAGATTTTGGATTTACAACGTTGTTACAAACTTTAGGTGGTGGTATATTGCCTGGACTTTTGACTAAAATAAATCTAAAAGAGGATGGAAATTTAATTGCTTCTTATCATCAGGTAAGTGGTATTCAAGATGTGATTAATCCTAGTGAAACTCCTTTGGTTAATTCAGAAGAGGGACTGGTAAGATATAATGTAAAGGACGGGCAAATATATATATTAGTAAATGTTGCATCTTTATTGGGAAGAAGTACAGGAAGTGATCCAACTGCCGGACTAATGACAATGCTCGAAACAGGAATTCCTTTAAAACTTCAATTGGAAGGAGAAAATATGCGGGCCTACGTTGATCGTGAGATGATGCTTCCTTTTATGAGCGTGTTAGAACTTTTAAAGCCCATGATAGACGGATTAGAATTAGATCCTAGTTTAGCATATATGGGAATCACGAATGAAAGTTTGAAACAATTAGTAGATGACATTGTAAATTTAGTTACAAAAAGTAGTAAGATAGAATTAGGTTTAAATTTAATACCTTATGCCGGGGAAGAGGAACCTCAAGCATCCATGTTATTACCTCGGGCTATTAAAAAAACAATGTTAGAATTTGCAAAATAATTTTTAGTTCTTATTTTGCAACACGAAAAAGACAAAATATGAATAGTACGTTACATCATTATGCATCATAATTTCCATCACTGTATTCAGGTGAGATGATGCTGTTGTGCTGTAATTTGAAATAAAAAGTATAAACGAGCTCGTTTGGATTCAGGCGGGCTCGTTTTGTTTTTGAATGCTTTTGAAGAAAATTATTCATTCTTTCCTTGTAAGAAGGAAAGTTTTTCGTGAATTTGTCCTTATGAAAAGGAAAGAAGTGATAACTTAAGGTAAGTTCGATATAATAAAGCATATTTACCTCATCCGTTAGGAAAAAGACCGTATAAAAATGGGTATATATCGGTGTTTTTTAATTTCTTGCATGAGATGATGTGATTATTTCGAAAAGATAGATTCCACAGTCCCGGAATGGTGATGTGTCATCTTTCAATTTTTGGTTTTTATCTTTCTAACTACTCCCTCTAACTCCCTCTTGCATAGGGGAGGACATGCTACATTGAAACATTGGAGTGCGTCCTCGCAACGGTTTTCTCTTTTGTGTGATGTTATGTTACTATTATTCAGAGATATAAATTTGTACTTGTATCGAACTTACGTTAAATTAGTTAAATTGCAGTAATACTAAGTAAGTGCAAATTTTATACTTACTGGTTGACTTTATATTAGTAAGAATTGTACAAAGTATTTGGATAATCAATTTCCTTTTATATATTTGCAGCACGAGAAAGACAAAATATGAATAGTACGTTACATCATATGCATCATCATTGCCATCACTGTATTCAGGTGAGATGATGCTGTTGTGCTGTAATTTGAAATAAAAAGTATAAACGAGCTCGCCTGGATTCAGGCGGGCTCGTTTTGTTTTTTCGATACTATAGGTGCCTTCCCGGATTCAGAGCGACGATAAAATCAGATAGAAATGGTGAAATTAAAAGTCGCAATTCAAAAATCAGGTCGATTGAACGAGGACACGCTCGAATTATTGAAAGAGTGTGGAATTTGTATTAATAACGGGAAAGATCAGTTGATGGCACAAGCCTCTAATTTCCCGTTGGAGGTGTTGTATTTACGGAACTCGGATATCCCTCATTACGTGGAGGATGGAATTGTTGACGTGGCGATTATCGGGGAGAACACGGTGATCGAGAAACGGGCAAATGTATTGAATTTGTTGGATTTGGGTTTTTCGGGTTGCCGGGTTTCTATTGCTATTCCTAAATCAGAAGAATTTACCGGGTTGGATTGGTTGCAGGGAAAGCGGATTGCGACTTCTTATCCTAACACGTTGAATGATTTTCTGAGGCAAAATAGAATTCAAGCAGAGACACACGTGATCACGGGGTCGGTGGAGATCGCTCCCGGCATAGGGTTAGCCGATGCGATTTGTGATATCGTGAGTTCCGGTAGTACGCTTTTTAAGAACGGGTTGACGGAGGTCTACACGTTGTTTAAGTCAACGGCTGTTTTGGTGGCTAATCCGGAGTTGGATGAGGAAAGACTACGGTTAACGGAACAGTTGATATTCAGAATGAAGGCGGTGTTAGCTGCTAAGTGCAATAAGTATATCCTGTTGAATGCGCCTGAAGAGAAGTTACAGGAGATTTGCAATATACTTCCGGGAGTGAAAAGTCCGACAATTATGCCGCTGGGGATGAAAGGATGGTATTCTCTGCATTCGGTGGTGAACGAGAATAAATTTTGGGAGTCTATCGGGGCATTGAAAGCGGCGGGTGCGGAAGGGATTCTGGTGGTGCCGATAGAGAAAATGGTAGAGTAATTTTAGATATTGGATTTTAGATTTCAGCCGCACGGGCGATCACTTGGGTTGGCAGGTTACAGGTTTTATGAATAGATTAAATTTAAGGTTATGCAGAAAATATTATATCCAGAGAGGGAAAAGTGGACGAGGATTTTAGAGCGTCCGGAGAATAAAGGAGAGGATTTGGACAAGGTGTGTAAGGCGGTGTTTGATGAGGTGAGGAGAGATGGCGATGAGGCGTTGAGGAAGTACACGTGGTATTTTGATCGGGTGAGGTTAGGACGGTTTGAGGTGACGGAGGAGGAGTTTCAAGAGGCTGATAGGCTGGTGGATGCGGGGTTGAAGGAGGCGATTTGGGTTGCCAAGGGGAATATCGAGGAGTTTCACAAGGTACAGATTCCCGGAAAGTGTGAATACGTGAACGAAAGGGGATTCCGGTGCTGGCAGGAAGGCCGGGCGGTAGACCGGGTGGGATTGTATGTCCCGGGCGGGAGCGCTCCCCTGTTTTCAACAGTACTGATGTTGGCGGTTCCGGCGAAGTTGGCCGGGTGCCGGGAGGTGGTGATCTGTACGCCGCCGGGAAGGGATGGACGGGTGAATCCGGCTATTTTGTGGACAGCCCGGTTGTGTGGGGTAACCCGTGTTTTTAAAGTGGGAGGGATTCAAGCTATCGCTGCACTGGCATTAGGGACGGAGAGTGTGGGACGGGTGGATAAGATTTTTGGACCGGGCAATCGTTTCGTGACGGCGGCGAAACAATGGGTTGGACGTTATGGCGTGGCGATCGATATGCCTGCCGGGCCTTCGGAGTTGATGGTGGTGGCGGATGAATCGGCACGGGCCTCGTTCGTGGCGGCTGATTTGTTGTCGCAGGCGGAACACGGGCCGGATAGTCAAGTACTTCTAGTGACTTGCGATGAATCACTGATTGATCGTGTGGAAGAGGAGTTGAACAGGCAGTTGGATCAAATTCCTCGCAAGGTTATTGCAGGGGAGGCTCTGGGGAATTCTAAATATATTGTTTTACGTTCCCGGGAAGAGTGCGTGGAGCTGGTGAATTGTTATGCACCGGAGCATTTGATGCTGAGCGTGAAGGATTATTTGGATTGGGTACCGGAAATTCGGAATGCGGGTTCTGTGTTTTTGGGACACTATTCCCCGGAGAGTGCGGGGGATTATGCGTCTGGGACGAATCACACCTTACCCACGAACGGGTATGCCCGTGCGTATAGCGGGGTGAACATGGATGCCTTTATGAAAAAGATAACTTTCCAAGAGATCACGCCGGAAGGTTTGCTCTATTTGGGAAAAACGATCGAAATGATGGCGGATAACGAAAAGTTGGAGGCACACGGGAATGCGGTAAGGGTTAGGAATTTAGAATTTAAAATTTAGAATTTGGAATGAAAGCATTGGGAGATATAGTAAGGGAGAATATAAAGGGGTTACAAGCGTATTCCTGTGCCCGTGCGGAGTTCGAGGGAACGGATGTAACCTTGCTGGATGCAAACGAGAATCCATTTGCGTCGGAATATAACCGTTATCCTGATCCGTTTCAGCGGGAATTGAAGCGAGAGATCGGGAGATTGAAGGGGGTGGAGGTTTCCCGGTTGGTACTGGGAAATGGGAGTGACGAGTTGATTGATATGTTGATCCGGACGGTTTGTGAACCTCGGCAGGATAATGTAATTGTTTTTTCACCGGGATACTCGATGTATGAGGTATGTGGACGGGTGAATGACGTGGAGGTGAGGTGTCTGGAGTTGGACGAGGAGTTTCAGCCGGGGTGGAACATGTTGTTGGATAGCGTGGATCAATTTACGAAAATGATTTTTTTTTGTACACCGAATAATCCGGTGGGGAACGTGATTCCTTTGGAACGTATCCGGGAGGTGGCGTCTCGTTTTGATGGGATTATCGTGGTAGACGAGGCGTATATCGATTTTACCGATATGCCGTCGGCTGTTACTTTGCAGAAGACTTATCAGAATGTGGTCGTGTTACAAACTCTGTCCAAGGCTTGGGGACTTGCCGGGTTACGGGTAGGGATTTGCGTGGCGGACCCGGAACTGGTGATTTATTTGAATAAAGTAAAACCGCCTTATAATATCGGTTCGTTGACTCAACGGCGGGCTTTGGATGTCTTGCGCAATGATGCCGATTTTTTGGAGAAGGTGGAGACGATCAAGCGGGAAAGGAAAAGGGTTACCGGGGTTTTGCGGGATTTATCTTGGTTGGAGGTTGTCTGTGATTCGGAGGCCAATTTTGTGTTGATTCGTTGTGAGCGTTTTCGGGAACTGTATGAATATTTGGTGGAAGGTGGCGTTGTTGTTCGGGTACGGCATATTCCGCCCCGGTTGAGCTGCGGGTTGCGGATAACCGTCGGGACACGGGAAGAGAATGATTTGTTGATCGAGCGATTAAAGAAATTCGGTGATTTATGAAGAAGATATTATTTATAGATCGTGACGGTACGATCATACAAGAGCCACCAGTTGATTACCAAGTGGATAGTATGGAGAAATTGGCGTTTGTTCCGGGTGTTATTGGAGCCTTGCGGGAGATTGTTCGGGAGACGGATTATCGGTTGGTCATGGTGAGCAATCAAGATGGTTTGGGGACAGAACGGTTTCCGATGGATGCTTTTTTGCCGCCTCATGAATTCATGTTGAAGACTTTGGCGGGCGAGGGTGTTGTTTTTGACGAGATACTGGTAGATGAGAGTATGCCGGGAGATGGTTCTCCCCGGAGGAAGCCGGGGATCGGTATGGTTGAGACGTATTTGAACGAAATGCTGGATAGAGAGAATTCTTACGTGATTGGCGATCGGTTGACGGATATGCAGTTGGCGGCTAATATGGGGATTCGGGGGATATTGCTGGGAAAGGAAAAGATGGAGAGTTTACCTATTGTTTTAACTACAGATTCTTGGGGAAAGATTGTGCGTTTTCTAAAACAGGGAAGCCGACAGGCGGTGCAAGTGAGGAAAACGGCGGAGACGGAAGTACGGGTTGCGTTAGATTTGAATGGAACGGGACAGGGCGAGGTGAAGACGGGAATAGCTTTTTTTGACCACATGCTGGAACAGATTATCCGGCACGGGGAAATGGATTTGGTGGTTTCCGTGGAGGGGGACTTGCAGGTGGATGAACATCACACGATCGAGGACACGGCTATCGTGTTGGGGCAATGTTTCTCGGAGGCATTAGGGGGTAAGAAAGGGATCGGACGATACGGTTTTGCTTTACCGATGGATGAGGCGAGGGCGGAGGTGTTGCTGGATTTGGGTGGGCGGAGTTGGTTGGAGTGGAATGCCGCATTTAGCCGGGAGTACGTGGGGGATTTTCCCACGGAGATGACAAAGCATTTTTTTGCCTCGTTTTGTCAAGGAGCTAAATGTAATTTGCACGTGGCGGCAAAAGGGGAGAATACGCATCACGTGATAGAAGCTATTTTTAAAGCGTTTGCCCGTAGTTTGAGGATGGCTGTCCGGCAAGAGGCCGGAGGAAGGATTCCGTCGACGAAGGGAAGAATGGATTAATTTTAGATTTGGTGATTTTAGATTGAACCCCCTCTAACTCCCCCTTGGAAAGGGGGAGGATATGCGGCGGCGTTACATTGAAGCGCTTTCTTGCGTTCGTTTCTCCCCCTGTGTAAGGGGGAGTCAGAGGGGGTAATTTGAAAAGAATAGGATTATGATATTTTTTTATTGAAATGAGTAAAATAGTAATTGTAGAGTACGGGGCGGGAAATTTGTTTTCGGTGAGGGTTGCGATAGAGAGGTTGGGGTATGAGGTTGTTTGTAGCGCTGATCCTCGGGTGGTAAGGGAAGCTGATAAGGTGATCTTTCCGGGAGTGGGGCAAGCTGCAGCGGCCATGCGGCAACTAAGGGAAAGCGGGATGGATCGGGTGATTCCGGAATTGAAGGTTCCCGTGTTGGGGATATGTTTGGGAATGCAGTTGATGTGTGCTTATTCGGAAGAGGGGGATACGGAAGGATTAGGGATATTCCCGATGCGGGTGAAAGAATTCGGGCGATGCAGTAAAGTACCTCATATGGGGTGGAATGGAATTCGGAGATTGAAGTCCGGGTTGTTTGACGGGGTTGTCGAGGGGGATATGGTGTATTTCGTGCATTCGTATTGTGTGCCTGTTGGTGAGTATACCATTGCCACGTGTGATTATCAGATGGCTTTTTCCGCGGCGATTCGTAAAGATAATTTTTGGGGATGCCAGTTTCATCCGGAGAAATCGGCCGGGGTTGGGGAAAAGATGATTGAAAACTTTTTAAAAATGTAAAAGAAATGAAGATAACGGTTATTCCGGCAATAGATGTTATAGGGGGCAAATGCGTGAGGCTTACCCGGGGAAATTACGATGAGTGTAAAACTTATTATGATGATCCGGTGGAGGCTGCCCGACGTTTCGAAGATATGGGAATGAAGCGTTTGCATCTTGTGGATTTAGATGGGGCTAGGGAGTCTCGGGTGATAAATTGGCGGGTGCTGGAACGAATTTGTGTGGCGACTCGTTTGGAGGTCGATTTTAGCGGGGGTATCAAGAGTGACGAGGATATTTGTCGGGTGTTTGATGCGGGGGCCTCATTTGTTTGCATCGGGAGTATGGCCCAGCAAAATAGGGAAAAAACACGGGAGTGTCTGGAAAGATACGGGATCGGACGGGTTATTATCGGGGCAGATGTAAGAGACGGGCATGTGTGTGTTCAGGGGTGGAAAGTGGAGACGGAGACAACGATATATGAGTTAATAGAGGCTTATATGCCTGTGTTGAAGAACGTGATGTGTACGGATATTACCCGGGATGGAATGCTGGGGGGAGTCTCTTTGGAGTTGTATCGTGAGTTGGTGACTCGTTACCCGGATATTACGTTTATCGCATCCGGGGGAGTTGGTGGGATGGAGGATATTCAAGCGTTGGAGAATGTGGGGATTTCTTCCGTGATCGTGGGGAAGGCGTTTTATGAGAATTTAGAATTTAAAATTTAGAATGGATAGAGCTAATTAATTTACGATTTATGAATTACGATTGAGAAGGGTGGACTTTGTGGGTGGAAATCTAAAATTTAAAATTAATAAGGATGGTTTTAGCAAAAAGAATTATTCCATGTTTGGATGTGAAGGCGGGGAGGACGGTGAAAGGGGTAAATTTTGAGAATCTGAGGGATGCTGGGGATATTGTGGAGTTGGCCGGTCGATATTCAGAAGAAGGGGCGGATGAGTTGGTGTTTTTGGACATCACGGCAAGCTTCGATCACCGGGGTACACGCTTGGAGTGGGTGGAACGGGTGGCCCGACAAGTGCGGATTCCTTTTACCGTGGGTGGTGGTATTTCATCGGAACGGGATGTGGAGGCTCTTTTGAAAAAGGGTGCAGATAAAGTGTCTGTAAATTCCAGTGTTTTGAAAGACCCGGGTTTGATAGATCGGTTGGCAGCGGCATTTGGTAAACAATGTGTTGTCGTGGCGGTGGATGCTCGTCGAGATGGTGAAGAGTGGCGAGTGTACAGTCATGGGGGACGGGTGGCTACCGATCGGGAACTTTTTTCATGGGTGAAGGAGGCGGAAGAAAGAGGGGCCGGGGAGATCTTGTTTACCTCGATGGATCATGATGGAACACATCAAGGATTTGCTTGTGAGGCAACCGGACGAGTGGCGGATTTGGTTAATATTCCGGTCATTGCATCCGGTGGAGCGGGGTGTCCGGATGATTTTTATGAGGCTTTGACCCGGGGAAAAGCGGATGCCGTGTTGGCTGCCGGAGTTTTTCATTTTGGGCAGATTCGGATTCCGGAGTTGAAATGTTTTTTGAAAGGAAAAGGTATTGTGGTTCGATAAAATATTTAATGAAATGGTAAATATTACAGAATTAAAATTTGATGCGGCCGGGTTAATTCCGGCAATCGTACAGGATGCAGATACGCGAGTGGTGTTAATGCAAGGGTATATGAATCGGGAATCTCTTGTCGAGACGGAGCGTTCCGGGAAAGTATGTTTTTTTAGTCGTTCCCGGCAGCGGTTGTGGACAAAAGGAGAGGAGAGTGGGCACTTTTTACGGGTGAAGGAGGTTCTGGTAGATTGTGATCGGGATTCGTTATTGGTGAAGGTGAATCCCGTGGGACCGACTTGTCACACGGGGCAAGATACGTGCTGGGGAGAAAAGAACGTGAATAAGGATTTCTTGTTTTACTTGCAGCGATATTTGGAAAAACGAAAAGATGAATCTCCGGAAATATCCTATACGGCCCGCCTGATTGGAAAGGGAATTAACAAGGTGGCCCAAAAGGTGGGAGAGGAGGCCGTGGAATTGGTTATCGAAGCCAAAGATGATAATGAAGAATTATTTTTAAATGAGGCAGCCGATTTGATGTACCACTATATCGTATTGTTAATCGCGAAGGGATATGGCTTGGAGGACGTGGTGAGGGTGCTGGAGGGGAGACATGGGAAAGATAAAAGTTAAAAACTAAAAGCTAAAAGTTAAAAGATAGAGGATAAATGGAGGCTGTGGAATGTGAGAGAAAATTATTAAGCCATTCAATTTAAAATCTAAAATTTAGAAGGGCTTTTGCCCTTCTAGAGTTTTATGCGGATTTGGAAGGAGAGGTCGAATAGTTTGTTGTCGTTGACTTGGGTTAGAGAGGAGCTAATGGTTGATTTGTCGGGGTAGTAGGTGAGACCGGCTTTTAGATAGAGGGTGATGAGAGAGAAGGGTTTCCAGTTGAGATTGAGGTAGGAGCGGAAGCCCCGATCGTACAAGGCGGGAAAGGAGTAACCGTAGAGAACGTTGTTTTCGTAGGCGTATATTCTGGTGTTGTAGCTGTCCGTGTCGAAGTAAGCGAATCGGAATTGGACTTTTAGGCTGGTTTGGAGGGATGAGTACATAATGTCTTGATAGAACAGGTAACCACCTTCGTGTTTTTCTTTTTTTACGTAACGAGTGTAACTGGTTCGGGTACGGGATTTTAATTGCTCGCAGATGGAGTAGGTAAATTGGAGCCTGTATTCCTGTTTTACACGGGAGACGGATTGAAGGGATTCTCCTGTTTTATCGTCTTCCGGTTTGTCTTCGTGTTTGAAACGAAACGAACAATCCCAGCGAGAGCGGTTGAACGTGACATCTCCCATGATCTCTTGGCCTTTGCCGGGGATGGTTGCTTGATAACGGGGCGAGAAAAAACGGAACCGATCATAATAAACATTAATTTTTAGATTGCGGAAAGGGGTACTTTCGAGACCTAGGTATAATCCTTCTTCGTTTGTCGTGTTGGAGTATTCGGCAAAACCGCTATTGTAGTGAGAGTGATAGCCTTTATCGTAATGGCGATAGAGGGCACATAGGGCGAGTCGAGGAATCCCGCTGTAGCGTAAACCGTTGATGGTTGCCCATGTCCCGTTGCCACTACGTGCTGTTTCCCCGAACAGGTAGAAATGGTAGCCTCCGGTTTTGTAGTCAATGCTTACGAGAGTGCGTTGATTACCCGTTTCGTTGTATTGTTGGTAGGAGGCTTTGCCAATGGTTAGGGGCGGCGAAAAGTTATAATGTAATAATTGAATACCGATGCGAAAGTAACGGTGATTTAGACGGGTTGATAGGCCTGTCGTGAATTCTTTTAAGATGTGTTTTTTCTCGCATTCCGAGGAATTCCGGTGATAACCTGTTTCGTAAAGGGAGGCGGTTTGCACGGCTTCCGGGGTAAGGGTATCAAGGTTTGTGAGATTACCGTCCGTTTTCTTATAAGAAACGAAAATTTCGGTGGAAATCGTACGTATTGGGTGCAGACTAGCAGCTATACCTCGTAGGTAGCGGTTTTCATCGGTGGAGGTATAGGGTGCAATACCGTTTCCTGATTTCTCGTTACTAAGAGTGGCAGTCGATTTACCGGAAGAGTAGCCGCTCCATGCCACTAGTCCCTGTCCCCATTGTAATTTGTAGTCTCCGATAATTACCCGGTGGATGATTTTGTCCGGGGAATAGCATATATGGGCGGAAAGAAAGTCAAACCCTGTTTTCTGGTTTTTCGTGAAATAATTTTCTCCTGCATCATTTTCTAAGGTGAGGCCTCCTTGCCATCCTTGTCTGTTTGATATTTTGTATTTCAGTAATGTTCCCAGAGGTGGCCCTTGAAAACGAGTTCGTTTTTTAGCTAGATAGTCCTTTTCATACAAAAAAGCTTCCCTACGATATTTTTTGTAACCAGCTTGTTTCGGGCGATTCATTTTCAAGCGAGCAAGGATTTCTTGCGAAAGGTGATAACGGGATTGTTTTTCAGGAGTATATGTTCCGATACGGATAAAAGGTTTGATATTAGAGAGGTCTTGTGGGCTGATTCCGGTGACAAGTAGAACTTCGTTCGGGTGATTGAATGGTCCATGCTTTTTGCGGAAGTCTAATAAGTTATCGATCTGTGCATCGGAAAGGAAAAATAACATTTTGAGACTATCGAACCCGGTTGAGTTTAGGTTAATCGGTTGTGTAGAGAGACGAATCAAAGAATTGATCATGTCATCGTAATAATCTTCTGATGGCTCGATATCATTTGCTTCCAAAAGTTTTTCAATATCCGGTATACTCTGTGAGTACACGAAACAGGGGATAATAAAAAGTAGAATAACGACATATATGATTTGTCGCATGGTATATGTTTGGGTTAAAATTCTTGTTAACGGAAAATTAGTTACATGACTAAATATACGTAAATAGCCGATGTTTCAAAGGTATAAATTGTTTTGGATATTTCCTATAAATTTTATTTGATAATTATATATTGTTTTACAATTCATTTATTTCTTTTGAATAGTAAATAAAAATTCCCCTGAAATGAATTTCTAGGGGAATTCTATGTTGAATCTTTTCGGGTGGATTAATTCGTCTTGTAGTCATATTTTACTTTTGCCAGTTCATTGTTGGCATCCACGATTTTCTTTTTCAAAGATTCTTTGAAGTCCACGATTTTATCTTTTAATGTACTATCGCCAACGGCTAAGATTTGTGCTGCTAAAATACCGGCATTCATGGCTCCGTTGATGGCAGTGGTGGCAACCGGGATGCCCGGAGGCATTTGGGCTATGGCTAAAAGAGCATCCATTCCGTCGAGAGAGGCGTTGATGGGGACGCCGATCACGGGAATTGGTGTCATGGCTGCGATAACACCCGGTAGGTGTGCGGCCATTCCGGCTCCGGCGATGATAACTTCGATACCCCGTTTTTGTGCGTTTTTGGCAAAAGACTCCACTTCAGCCGGAGTGCGGTGAGCGGAGAGGGCATTGATTTCGAAAGGTATACAAAAGTCGTTTAGAACTTTTGCAGCTTTTTCCATTACGGGCAGGTCTGACGTGCTACCCATGATAATACTTACTTTTGGATTCATATTTTTACCGGATTTTAAATTCAAAGTTGTACTTTTGTGCAAAGTTAAATAAAAAAATGGATTAGAGAGACGATAGGTCTATCATTCAAAAGACAAATATGCACAGGATGAAAAGAATCAAATTGCATGATCGGTGTTTCCGACTGATGATTGAGGCTGGCGTGATCGACCGGGAAATAGAGAAGGTGGGGGCCCAAATTAATCGGGAACTGGCGGGAGAGCGTCCTTTGTTTCTGGGAGTGTTGAACGGGGCGTTTATGTTCGTGGCTGATTTGTTGAAACATATCACGATCGAGGGAGCGGAAATTAGTTTCGTGAAGATTGCTTCTTATGCCGGGTTGTCCTCAACGGGAAAGGTGCAGGACCTGATCGGATTGCGGGAAGATATTACGGGACGAACCGTGGTGATCCTGGAGGATATGATTGATTCGGGAGAGTCCATTATGCATATGAAGAAAATATTGGAAGGGAAACACCCGAAACAGGTGAAGGTGGCAGCGTTATTCTATAAACCGAAAGCGTTGAAATACGACCTAACGATTGATTATAAATGTATTGCGTTGGAGAATGATTTCGTGGTAGGGCACGGGTTAGATTACGACGGGTTAGGACGTAATTATCCGGACTTATACGTGGTGGATGAGGAAGTAATTTGAAATCTAAATTTAAAATTAAAAAGGAATGGCATCAACGAATTTTGTCGATTATGTGAAAATATTCTGTCGTAGTGGAGCTGGGGGACCGGGATCTATGCATCTTCATCGGGATAAACGTTCTGCCAAAGGAGGACCAGATGGCGGTAACGGTGGGCGAGGAGGACACGTGATATTAAAGGGAAATCGGAATTATTGGACCTTGATTCACTTGAAATTCCAACGCCACGTGTATGCAGAAGACGGGGAGAGTGGGAGTGGAAATTTATGTACAGGTGCTGATGGAAAGGATGTCATTATAGATGTTCCACTGGGAACAGTTGCTCGGGATGCGGATACCGGGGAAACGATTTGCGAGATCACGAAGGACGGGGAGATTTGTATTGCTGTTCGTGGGGGGCGCGGTGGTTTGGGAAACTGGAATTTCCGTTCGGCCACGAATCAAACGCCTCGTTACGCGCAACCGGGAGAGCCTCGGGTGGAACGGAGTGTTATTCTGGAGTTGAAAGTTCTTGCCGATGTTGGTTTGGTTGGTTTCCCGAATGCGGGTAAGTCAACTTTGTTATCCGTTGTTTCTGCAGCGAAACCGGAGATTGCGAACTATCCGTTTACTACTTTAGTTCCGAATTTGGGGATCGTGAACTACAGGGATAACCGTTCTTTTGTGATGGCTGATATTCCCGGAATCATAGAGGGGGCTCATTTGGGAAAAGGTTTGGGACTTCGTTTCTTACGACATATCGAACGAAATTCTGTATTGTTGTTTATGGTTCCCTCGGATAGCAAGGATATTCATGGGGAGTATAAAATTTTGTTGAACGAGTTGAAACAGTATAATCCCGAGTTGTTGGATAAAAAACGGCTTCTGGCTATTAGTAAATCGGATTTTATTGATAAGGAATTGATGGCTGAGATAGAGAAGGACTTACCGGATATTCCCTACGTGTTCATTTCTTCCGTAACGGGGAGTGGAATCATGGAATTAAAAGATTTATTGTGGAGGGTTTTGAACGAAGAGTAGCAAACGGCTTTTTTTATTTTACATTTTTTTCAAGTTAACGGGGTAACCGAATATGTTAATCACCGTATATTCATAGGAATTTAAAAGGATGTCTTATGAATTACGGAATTAGTGTATTGTTTCGATTTATTCCTTTGTTGATGGCGTTGATTTGCTTTTTCTATGGAGGGTATATCTTTGGTTACGGGGATAATGAAGCTCGGTGGGTAGCGGGGCCGGTCGTATTTTCATTAGGTGTACTTTGTATCGCATTGTTTGCCACAGCAGCCACGATTATTCGGCAATTGATCCACATGTACAATCCTGTTGCGAGATATTTATTACCCGCTATGGGATATTTATTCGCTTTAGGAACGATGATCTGGGGTATTTATCTGTTTAGCTCTCCTGAACCGCAAGATTTATTTGTTCCCGGGCATGTAATTTGTGGCGTGTCCTTGATTGCGGCTTGTATTTCAACGGCGGCAACTTCATCTACTAAATTTACGCTTATTCCGGTGAATTCACACGGGACAAGTGATGAAATTAATCCTAACGGTTTCTCGGCTACTACGGAAACGGTGTTGATCGGGTTAACCGTTTTATTTTCTGCAGTAGCGTGGGTTTGGGCGATAGTATTGTTGTCTGGTTCCGGGGGTGATCATTTGGTTGCCGGGAGCGTGATGGTCGGATTGGCTTGTATTTGTACGAGTTTGATCGGGTTGGTTGCAAGTATATCTCGTCAGATCAGGAATGATTATGGGGAGAAAGATCGAAAGTATTGGCCGAGACTGGTGTTTTTCATGGGGACGATCTGCATTGTAGGGGGAATTGTTGAGTTGTTGGTTGCGCCTGTCCCTGTGAATACAACCGGTTTTATTCTAATCGGTTTAGGTCTTGTCTGTTTTAGTATTTCCAGTAAAATTCTGTTACTGGCTAAGGTGTGGCGTCAAGAGTTCAAGTTGGCGAATCGCATCCCGTTGATTCCCGTGATGACAGCTTTGTTGGCTCTCTTTCTGGGAGCATTCCTTTTCGAAGAGTCGACGGTTGATAATGCATTTTTCGTGCCTGCCCGGGTACTGATCGGTTTGGGTGGTATTTGTTTCTCCTTGTTCTCGATTGTTAGTATTTTGGAGAGTGGGACGTCCAGTAAATAATATTCTTTTGGAGGTTTTGATTTGAGTTTATATTTTCGAGTCGTGGGAACTCTTTTAAGAGAGTTTCCACGATTCTTTATCTTTAATCTTTCAAAAGGTATTAGAATTCGTTATTTTCGCCTCCGAAATAAAAGAATAAAGTCATGGCTAAAAAAGAGAAGGTACAGGAGATGTTTAACGGGATCGCACCGAAGTACGATTTGTTGAATCATCTGTTGTCAATGGGTATAGATAAAAGTTGGCGTAAGAAGGCAATGAAAGTTGTTGGTGCGGGGCGAAAGGATTTGGTGTTGGATATTGCTTGCGGGACGGGAGATTTTTCAATCGAAGCGTTGAAACATGGAGTGAAACGAGTGGTCGGGGCCGACATTTCAGAAAATATGCTGGCTGTGGCACGGGAAAAAGCGAAAGCAAAGGGGTTATCCGGTCAGCTTGATTTTCAGTTTGGGGATAGTGAGAACCTCACCTTTAATTCGAATACTTTTGATGCCGTGACGGTTGCTTTTGGCGTGCGTAATTTTGAACATCTTGAATTAGGATTGACGGAAATGTGTCGGGTATTGAAACCCGGGGGAAAGGTGGTTATTTTGGAATTTTCGACACCTGAACATTTCCCGATGAAACAGTTGTATAATTTTTATTTTAAACATATCCTGCCTTTTGTGGGAGGAGTGATTTCCGGGAACCGAAAAGCGTATGAATATTTACCCGCTTCAGTGTTTGCGTTTCCGCAAGGGAAGGATTTTTTGGATATTATGCGGAGTGCTGGTTATTCGAATGTTTCTCAACAGCGGTTGACTTTTGGAATTGCCAGTTTGTATGTAGGAGAGAAATGAAAAGAGACTGAATTTTTCAGTCTCTTTTTCATTTTACCATACAACAGCATCACGGTTAATCGGCATGGTCATACACCTAGCACCACCACCTCCGCGAGGAAGTTCTGATCCCTCGATTGTGATCATGTATTTTTCGTATTTGTTTAGATCGATTTTATTGTTAATCACGTCATTAGCACGAATAATTTCGAATCCGGCATTATTCATAGCTTCAACGGTATAGTTGTTACGTGCGTAGCCTAGCACTTTACCCGGGGCCACGCAGAAAAAGTTTGCACCACTGTGCCATTGTTCTCTTTCCATGTTCCAAGTTTCGTCCTCTCCACCGCAATATACGGGTTCCAAGTCCATACCGAGTTTTTTCAAAGCGTGTAACAATGTCTTTTCCCGACGAATGCTGATTAGTTTCCCGTGTTGAATCTTGATGTGAACCGTTTGGTAGTTGCCCGGACTCATGATCAAGGGCTCGTAAACCATACATTTGTCCTTATCTAGGAAAGTGAATACCATATCCAAGTGAATGAAGGATTCCGGGGAATGGGGTAGTTCCTGTACAAGAATATGTTGAACCTTGTCTTCGTTTCGGTTGATAAAGTTATACATCAAGGCATCGATAGCACGGGTTGACGTGCGCATACCGTTACCGATCACCAATATATCATCCCGTGCAATTTGTACGTCACCGCCCTCGATGGTTAATTTACGAAGGGGATCAGGAGTTGTAGCTAGATTCAACGTTTTGGTGTTAAATCCGGGAGTGAAGTCAAAAATAGATTGCATGATGATTGCCTCACGATCGCGAACCGCGTTAGCCATTCTACCAATAAGTACTTCGTTGTACATGCTCATGGATGCATCGCGGGTGAAGAAAAAATTATGTAATGGACGTAAGTCGTACCAGTCTTTATTTAAGAATTTGGTCAACGTGTCGCGCTTCATTTCAACACCTTCGATCAGTAGGCGTGCCAAGTTTTCTGCATCTTCATCCAATAATTGATCTTTGATTGATCCCTTAGGTGTTTGCTCTGCAATGAACGGTTCTATTTTTTCGATGCGATTCAACACTTCTAGTTTAGTAGCATCGTCTTTTAAAATGTTTGTCAGGAGATCTTTGACCTGATAGGTTGTTGTGAGTTTACCTAAAACTTCACTGAGTTGTTTGTATTCTTTTCGTGCGATTGATAAATTTAGAATATCGCTATAGAGCGCTCTCTCAGCGTTCTCGGGAGTCATGTTTTCTACCTCCTCGCCTGGTGTATGGAGTATTACTCCATTCAGTTTTCCGATTTCGGATTGAACATTTACCTCTACAATCTTAGACATATATGTGTTTTTTTGATTACTTGACAAAATTACGATATAAAGGTTGATAAACCTTATAAATCACCACTATAATTATGCAAAAGACAAAAATAAATATGCATTTTTAAAAAGAAGAAAGGGATACATGATGTACCCCTTTCAATATCTCGAAGAGTTGTCCGGCCTCTCCGAGCTGGTTGCATCTTAAATATTTTGAGTATACAATTCAATATTTTCCATCACTTTTGGAATAACCTGTATACATTAATTCCAATAGAGTAATATTCCATCTAAATATTTCACAAAATTATAATATAAAATTGATAATAACAAATAAACGTCGACATAAATTATCGGTTAGTAGGGACTATTGGTGTAATGCTTTCATAACAGAAAAATAGCTTGTCACTTGGTTTTCACGTATCTTTCCGCTCCGAGGACAATAGAATACTTTATCTTATCTTTTGACTTTACGAAATTGTAATCTGGAATGTCTCCGATTTTGAATTTTCCATCTGTGCTGTTGCCGGGTAAAACTTGGTATTATTCTTAATTTCGAATTATTTTAACACGAATTCGATACAAACAATTGTTTCCACGCTTATAGGTAATCGGAGAAATAGTGATTTGTCCCAGTAAAGTGGGTATTCAAATGAAATTTCTATCTGATAGAGTTATTATCCTGTTTTCAAATTGTTATGATAGACTTACTCGAATGTTAATAATTACCATTGTAATCTAATATATTACTATTTTGATAGGTGTATTATCCTGAGAAAAGTTTACTGTAAATCTAAGTAAACCTATGTCAGAATCCTTAAAAATCATCAAACGTA
>CALUKD010000026.1 GCA_944321125.1 Candidatus Butyricimonas faecavium
ATCCTTGTGTCCCCGGTTCGATTCCTGGTGGTACCACTGAAACAGAGAGAGTTACGAAAGTGACTCTCTTCTTTTTTGCGGCCATTTTTATGCATTTTGGGCCTGATGTTTAAACCATGTTTAAACCAGAATGCAAGCATAAACATTTAATTACTAATTATTTAATACAAATCATTAAAATACCATTTTTGTCCTATGTTTAAACCAATTTGTCAACTTCAATCTCGTAAATTCGGGAATTCTTACCCCACGGATGATATCCCTGTCCGATATAGCGAAACCCGTATTTTTCATAATACCCCACGTGTTCTGTTGAAAGGTACAAATGACTAAATCCTGCCTTACGAGTATCTTCTTTCGCTTTTTCCATCAACAACACGGCATAAGCATTCCCCCGATATGCCTCCTCTATGTACAAGGCACAAAGCCAAGGATATAGATCCATCCGACTAATAAAGTCATTCGTGATCAAACCGGCACATCCTATAATGATTCCCTCTTTTTCCAATAAGTACCATTGCGGCAAAACATTATCACTCCCCACAGCATGTACGATACAGTCCTCGTATATTTCCGGAGCCACCTCCGGCCACTTGCAGGGGAAATATTTCATGGCAATTTCTTTATATTCCGGGTTTTCCCGCACGGATATGACTCTCATATTATTGATCTTATTTTATTATACATAATCTTCCCGCTAATTAACACGAAGTCGCCACATTTACAATCATTCGATTTCTGTTCCTAGTGTATCTCATATACCAGATACAGATCAGCAAGGAAATAAAAGTCGAGATTGGTGGGGCAAACCCCATGATAAACAAGGAAGAAGGATCTATCAAACTGAACAGATACGAAAGAGGGATTCGTACCACAAAAGTAGCTATCATGCTATGGATCATGGGGAACACAGAATTTCCCTGTCCGCTAAAATAAGAATTGATACAGAACACAAAACTCACCAGCACACAGTCAATACTATACCCACGCAAATACTCGGCAGCCACGGCGACAACCGCCGGGTCATTCGTAAATATTCCCGTCAAAGTTTCCGGTAAAAATTGCGAGTACACGCAAACTGATACCCCAAAAACCAATGCCATCCCGATGCCCGAATAAAGACAACGATTCATGCGAGAGATTAATTTTGCCCCGTAATTCTGAGCTGTCATCGTGGCCACCGCAGAGGATATTGCCATCGGGGGTAGCATGGCAAATACAATGATTTTCTCAACAACGCCTAAAGAAGCTGACGCAACCACTCCCATCCGGTTCACAATCACCGTGATCAACAAAAAAGAGACATTGATCAAAGCATCCTGCAAAGCGATAGGAGCCCCTAAGATCACGATCTTTTTTGAAAGGATACGATCTAAACGAATATCATGCCGTGAAAATTCAAAACGGAAGCCTTTACGGTGCAGAAACCATAACGCTGTGACAAAACTAATACCTTGTGACGAAATTGTCGCTAAGGCAGCCCCGGCGGCTCGCATATGAAAACATCCAACTAAGATGAAATCAAGCATAATATTGATCACGCAGGCTAATCCGACAAAATAGAGTGGCGTTTTTGAATCTCCCAATCCACGGAGAATACCACAAATGACGTTATATCCTATGATAAAAGGAATACCGATAGAACAGATCAATATATAATGTTTCGTATCACGCATCGCTTCCACCGGAGTATGCATCAATGAAGCTATCGAATCATGACACAACGTCATGATCAACGTGAGAAATACGCCCACCAAAGCAAATAACCAAATAGATGAACCTATCGTCGAGGCTATCTGCCGATCGTCCCTTGCACCCGTCGCGATGGCAATCAACACAGTTGTTCCGGTCGTGAGCCCGAGAATAATTCCCGTAATGGTCTGCATCACCTGACTACCGATAGCTACCGCTGCAACACTGGCAGCATCATCATATTGTCCCACAACGAACAAGTCCGCACCACCATATAACGCTTGAAGAACGTTTGCAATTAAAAACGGGACGGCAAACTGAAGTAATACTTTTGGCACCCGGCCTTGTGTCAAATCTAACTCTTTCATTTATCGTTCACGCATTTTATGTATCACGGCTCCCCGTGACCTGTTCCACAATATTTTACATACCCAATGCAATTAACGGGTGCAAAGGTAGGACAAATAAACCACGATAAAAAATAAGTCCGGAATAATACCGGACTCATGACTACAATTTAATTTTCCACGAATGATCACAATAATTTTACAAAACAATATATTCCAAACCACAAGACTTAAATATTTTACAAGAAGTTATTCCTACCTAAGATTATTGAAGTCAATAATCAACACCAGAAAACTCTCAAATTCCACTCAATGCATGGAGAGTCTTTTCTGTTTTCGGATCAGATGGACAAGTCATTGTCGCATTTATAATCTTTCCTTCCTTATCCAACAAAATAAAACGAGGAATAGCTGTAATACCGTAAGCCTCCCGGAACTTCATGTCTCGCCCCATATGCAACTGAATTCCGCCTAATTTTTCCTTTTTCACCATTTCTTTCCATACTGACGGGTTTTCGTCACAGGAAAGACTGACAAAAACAATCTTTTTTTTCCTCATCCTCTTTTCCAACTCTTTCAAATAAGGAATCTCCTTGCAACAAGGCCCACACCACGTGGCCCACACATCTATATACACGTATTTCCCTTTAAAATTTTTTAATGAATACATTTTCCCTTTCATATCCGGATAATTAAAATCCGGTGCCTCCGTTCCCGGAGCAAGCTCTTTTTCAATCTGTTCATTAACTTCCTGTCGCTGATTTTCCATTGCCTTCATCAGCACATTGAAGATATCAACCTTTTCTACATTTACAGAATCCTTCGTTTCATTCACCCCCTGCGCCATCAGGCAAAACGGGGAAAAGAACCAACAAACCAAACTTATTAATCCTATTTTCTTCATATCAAAATTCATTTATCATTCTACAGAAAGCACAACTTTATACGTCTCGTTCGGTTCGAAAAAAACAATCATGGATAAAAATAAAATTATCATTCACCTCCACGGTTCCTTCAAATTTCAATTTCTTGGCCAGTTTCGCACCTTTCAGCCTCTCCGGGAAAAAATATGAAAAAGGCAACCGACCTATCGTCGCCGGATTAAAATGCATCTTTTTTTCCTTTCTCCATTCAAGCGTATTATAAACCATGCAAAATTTGGACTTAAAGAAGGATATATTGCTACCCTTAATCAACGTGATTTCTCCAAAGCCATTAAGTTGCAACAAACTATTGCATTTTATACCTGACATACAGTTCATTACAATACAACCCCTCAATTTCAATTCTCCATATCTTCTTTTCCTTGTCTTATCATGTTCACAAAACTCTCACACATTCCCTCGACGGAAGCTTCTTCTCCGGTAATTCGACAAAAAACAGGCTCGCCATTTCTCTCGTAAACAACGTATTCCAAACCGCAAGGCCGGAAAATTTTGTAAGAAGTTGTTCCTGCCTCTGTCAATTTAGCCGGCAACCAAGCAATCACTTTTCCCCAACCTTCCCCAAACTCTCCAAATTGCCATTCGCCATTTCTTTTCACGGCTATCAAGCTATACGTGATTTCACCGTCCTTTTTTACCGAAAAATAAACTTTATCATCAGGTTCTTCCAAACATTTTAAAAGAGTTTCAGGAGATGGATCCAAATAAAACTTTTCATAATCAAACTCATAATAGGGCATGACTTCCAAATCAAGAGTATCAATGCTTCTAATCAAGGAATAAGGTAACCTATTCGGAAACACATATTCACCTCTTGCTTCTGTTGAAGCATATTTCTTTTTTAAACCGTCAAAAGCGGCTTTAGCTTTTTCATCCATGAAATTCCCAACAATGAGACGTGTTCCAGATTTTTCTTTCACTTTGGAATCAGCACAAGCACCAATTAACAATACACAAACACACAAAATTAAATTTCTCATTTTTCAACATTTTAAAATTCAGATTATAATTTCCAAATTATATATATATCCAAACTTTCGCATTCCAGTCCAAGGTTCAATATATCCATACTCCCAAGACTCGTTTTTAGTACCATGTCTACTCATACCAATATAAAACAATACAATCGCATGATAATTACCTCCGACCCATTCAAGACCTATTGTTGGAAGTAAAGGAAACTGTTTGTATTCTACCCCAGGTTTCAAATATGTTACAGGCACTATGTTTGTATATACCCCTCCATAAGTAACACCATCAACAACACAGAATAATTTATTCATAAACGCCGCAGCATCATTACGATTAATTCCTTTATCTGTACATACTTTATGATAAAACGAATTACTACAATCTGTAATACGACTCTCTCCACGAAATTCGACACAATAAATTGTTGCATATGTAGCTTGTTTATCCATGCTTCATGGATAAACAAGCATAAAAACACCATGTGCTATATTTTTGCTTAACAGGTGGACAATAATAATTTTCATCTCCCCACTCATAGGTATATTGAGCCAAACATGGATACACCATCAAAATAATCACCACTGAAATCAATATCTTTTTCATACATTATTTATTTAAAATCCACTTATCACTCTACAGAAAGCACAACTTTATACGTCTCGTTAGGTTCGAAAAAACAATCATGAATAAAAATAAAATTATCATTCACCTCCACGGTTCCTTCAAATTTCAATTTCTTGGCCAGTTTCGCACCTTTCAGTCTCTCCGGGAAAAAATAAGAGAAAGGCAAACGACCTATCGTTGCCGGATTAAAAGGATCTGGTTTCTCCATGTAGTAATTGCCTGTCATCTGTTGACGTCGGAATTGCTCATCTGTCTGGATAGTCAATATATATTTTTTACCTTTCCGTTGCCCGGAAACTTTATAATGCACTTCTTTTCCCTCCCCGTTCAATCGTACATCCCATTTGGGATCACCGTAATACACGAATACATCCCGATCATACAAATATCCCATTTGATTTAACGTAACCAACTCCTGTCCCGTTGCCAATCCCACGGTTGCAAGATTCTCCCGGTAATCCCGTCCTGCATTATCTGTCTCTGGATAATCAATCGTTAAAAATTTTGGATTCCATTCATTCAAACGACTTATTATAAACTGCGTATTTAAATACACAGCCTCCGCAAGAGAGTATCGCCCCGGATCAGTCATCCAAAATTTCCAAGTTCCCCACCCGGCTTGTCCATGCCACTCGGGAACACAATACCCGGCCAAAGCGCTCACGTTACCATCCTTTATCCAAGCCGTCACCAAATTATCTGATTTGCCAAACATAGCTCCCCCGTTATTTCCCACGGCCAAGTATACCCGACGGTGTTCTCCCGCTGGTAAATACAACTTTCCTTGTTTCGTGTCCGCATATAATTTCCCCTGATCTGCACGAATAATATAGTTAAGCGCATTAATAATCTTCAATTCCTCCAGCCCGTAAGAACAAGTCAACAAAAATTCCGGATCCAATTGCCCGTATAAATCCCAAAACTTATACAGCAATGAATCCACAGCAACTTCATACTTTGTCAACGTGTCGTTTTTCTCCCTTTTTTCTCCCCATGAAACTGTAACTCTAGGCTCTTTCAAGTAACGATTCACTTGAAGTCTTTCTTGATGCTCTTTCTGCAATAACAAGAGAGAATCATCCACAGGCTGCCCCTCTTGCCTTTTTTCCGATATTATTTTATTCAACTGCTCAACCTGTTGTGCCAACTCCGGATCCGCGTTAGCCATCGCATCTTGAAATGCCACTATATGCCTAGAAAACATATTATTCCTTATATTAGGATCAATCACAACACATTTATCAAAAAAAGATGTATACCTCATCTCCGGAGTTGTACTTAACGCCGTACGGATAATCATGGGACTTTGGGCATCTTCAATCATACGTGTAGCACTCTCCACATCATATCCCGTGACAATTCCCCATATAAAAGTTCCAAAGATACCCGTCCCCATCTTACGGTTCATTTTATGTATCATTTTAATATACTCGGTAGTAATATTCTCCGCTTTTTCTACCACGGCCACATACCGGGGATCAACCTTCTTTAAAACAGGTAACGCTTCCTCCGGCCATTTCCCGAAAGGAATAACGAATGCATCATGTCGGGTCTTCAACATGTCAATCACTCTATTCCACCCTGCATCCTCCCGCACAGCCTTACTGGCCAAAATCACGTATTCATACTCGTTTACATCCTGCTCGGCCAAAGCTATCGCGGGGAACAAACACACAGATAATAACAATACACTTCTCAATACTTCTCTCATACTCACAAATTACTTATTCAATAGTTCATCATTTTCAAATACCATCCAAACCAGACAATATCTTTTCCGTCTGAGGCCAAACAGGCATCCCGAAATTACTTTCCAGTATCCGTCCTTTCTTATCCAACAGTATAAAACGGGGGATAGTCAAAATTCCCAAATCTTTTAGAATAGGAGCCTTGTCTCCCTCTGGACATACCCATTGTAAAACTCTCTTCTTTTCTGCTTTTACAAACCGTTTCCAAACCTCTTGATGACGATCCACAGAAATACTCACGAATACGATTTTTTTATTATGGAATTTCTCTTCCAACTCTTCAAAATAAGGAGCCTGTTCAATGCAGGATATACACCATGTTGCCCATAGATCGATATACACATATTTCCCCCGAAAACTTTTTAACGAGACCCGCTTACCGCTAAAATCTTTAAAAACATAATCCGGCATTTTATCCCCTTTTTTCAACAAAATCCCCGATTGCTTCCCCTCTTTTACCACCACGGTATCTTGCTGCAAGGTGGCATTCACACTCGTGAAAAAAATAATCAACAACAAGGTAAAAACCAACTTCATCCATATTTTTCCAAACATATCAAATTCCCTTTAAAGCACGTAATACCACATCTGTCTCCGGGTCAGAAGGTCTTGTCATATCCGGATCAATCACCCGTCCCTTTTTATCCAACAAGATAAAACGAGGAATAGCTTTCACCTCGTAAGCCCCGCGAAATAGAGGATTCCCATCGAAATTCAATTGTATTCCCCCCATCTTATTACGATGAAGATAATTTAACCAAGCTTCTCGATCTTCATCACAGGAAATACTCACAAAAACAATTTTCTTCTTTTTGAAGACCCGTTCCAAACGTTGAAGATGAGGGATCTGCTCTTTACATGGAGAACACCACGTTGCCCAAAGATCAATATACACGTACTTACCTTTCAAACTCTTCAACGAAAATTTCCGTCCACAAGTATCCACTGCCATAAAATCCGGTGAAACATCTCCCGGTTTCAATTTTTTATCCAGACTATCAAGTATTTCCTCTTTCGCTACCCGGTCTCTTATATTTTTGTTTAAATAACCGGCAAACGAAAAGTCAATATTCACCAATATATAAATTACAATAAATAGCACTACTCTCATATTTTTCAATTTATAAAATTGCATCCATACAAACTTTCCTAGCGCATTTTTGCATGAGAGAAACTATATTTCATGCCTCTCCCATGCAAAAAACAATTTATTTAATCATCTTTTTTATAAAATATTTTCAATGGCTTATCCGCTACCCCCCGGTATTCCCGAACGATTTTCTTGGTATCCATTTCTAAAATATAGATACTTCCCTTCAACTCCTCTTCCGCTCCCGGATTCCATATGCCCAGATAAACATACTTTTCGTCCGGGCTCAATTGCATACACGTGATTTCACCGTCTAACGTCATAAGAGGCGTTTCCGGCAGTGTGAAACCTTTATATATCCACTCGTACAACTCGTTTCCTTTGGCATAAAAAGTCACATAGTAAGTGTTATTTGTCAACATCACAGACTCTCTCGTCAACGTTATGGGTTGCGTTGCTTGATACGACATTTTTTTGGGGTTCACAAAAGCTCCCTTGTAATCAAACCATCCTACTTTGGCCGTCATATCATCAAAATAAGTTATCGTCACAGACAAAGGATTTTCTGCATCTACAGTTATCACATGCAACCTATTCCCCTCATCTGCCATTAAATTCACGATATACTGCCCCTTGAAAATATCATCACTTGCAAAACTTTTATTGGGGAATGACCCACTCAACATATGATTGAGATAAGATTCATCAAAATTCACAAATAACGCGTTCTTTATACCCTGAAAATAAACTTTATCATACTTTTCCTCAGAAAATGATCCTGTACTCGGAAGAACAAATCCCATATCATAGTCAACCGTCCAAATCTTCCCGTCCATACCCCAAGCAAACGACTTATTTACAGGGCTATCCTCAATTAAAACGAACTTTCGCAAACTAGCTTCCGAATACTCTTGATCTACCCGGATCGAATTCAGATAATCAAAAGTCACTTTATCATATTGATGAATCACTTTTCCTCCCTCCGACACCAAAAGTAATTTTTTTGTATACCATGATATATCTTGCGGGTTATCCAACACGATTTCCGGATTCACTTTTTCACAAGCATTCACCGTAAACACCTCCTTCCCTGTAATCACATCTTGTTGTCCTTTGGTGCGTAAAAAAGAAGTTCTTCCCACATTATTTTCATCCTTACTCAACACTAACAAACCTTCTTGAAAAGGCGTTCGAACAAAAAGTTGAAAATAATAAAAACTACTACCATCTTCGTTGGTCACACGTAAACGAACTTTAAACTGTCCCAATTTCCTAAAAGCATAATGTAACACGGGATCCGTTGAAATAATTTCGAGAGAATCTTTTATCCCACCTATTTCATTCACAGCTCCCCAAGCCCATTCATAAGTCATGTTTCCTTCTCCCGTCTGGGTCACAGAAACCTCAATCTTAGAATCTACCCCAAAATCTACATAAAAAGTATCTTGAGCTGCTTCTATATCAATCAACGACAAATTCCGAATTGCCCCGACCGACTCATCGTCAATACAAGATTGCCATACCCCTAAACAAGCCAAAGAGACCAGTATATATATAACTATTTTTTTCATAACCTTTTACAATTTACAATTAAAACTTCGGCATAGGAATATTCACATCCGGATGCGGATTTTCCTGATAATAATCGTACAAAGGGTGTACAACATATTTAACCATCACATACTCATAATTTTGCCAAATATACATCGCATTCCATCCGGAAAGATCCCATCCGGCATAACGAACTAACGTATCATAGATTGTCGGATTTGTTGTTTCCAAACTCGCATACTGATTCATAAATGCCTTATATAACTCTTCTGAAAAATCTCCCAAATACGTATTATTCCACCATACCGGTCGTCCTATCTTTTGTAATCGAAGAATTACCCGGTAAGGACTATAACCTCCCAATCCCGGCACCAATCGAAAATCTTCACTTTCTCTCAATCGAAATCCGATCACAACTTGTTTTAAAGCCATCTCGGAATCCCGATTTCGATATAAAGTCAAAGGTAAATAAGTTCTCACTTCCCCGGCTTTCACGATAGCTTCTTTCCCTAAAAAATAATGAATATTTTCCTCTCCTGTCGTCAAAGAATCTATTAATTCCACATTTACTTTACGATCATGGTCACTCGGTAATCCCATGACATAGACAAGTAAATTTAATGAAGTCGAGTCTTGAAGATATGTCGAACTAAATCCATAAACAAGAGAATCTCCGGACAGTGTCCAATATATTCCATCTTTTTGATCAATATCATACCTCAAGTAATCATGACTACAAGCACTAAAAAATACGATACCCAAAATAATCCACCAATTAATACTATTTAAATATTTCATAAGCTACTCTATTTAATTTATGTCACTTTCCTCTTCATCATCGTACCTGTATTCAAATTCCGAATCCGGAATCAAAAGCGTGTACAACTCTTCTGTTCCTGTCAAAAGAGTATAAGGAGAAGTTGCTGTCAAATAAACATCCCTCATCTGCCGTTTCATATTATAGAATTCTTGTCCTTCTCCAAAAAACTCTTTCTTACGCTCCCGGTTAATGTCCTCTAAGGTTAGAGATTTTCCCCTATCCTTAAACCGATTCAACCCGCGTGTAGCAATAAAAGTATCAAAATAGTCTCTTGCCGTTTCCGGCTCTTTTTCTAACAAAGCCTCCGCCAAAATCAAATACATTTCAGGCAAACGAATCATATTAATCCCGGCAAGATTCCCCTCCCCGTAATCCAGTTGACTTGCTGTCATTTTACTTTCTAACAGCAATTTCATGAAGTAATCTTTGGCTCGGGCATCCCCTGTCTTTTTGCGAATCCATCCCACACGCATTTCATTTCCCACATCAACCCCACTTGGATACAGATCATCAAATAACGTATAAAGAGCATTCGGATACAATGTTACATCCATTCCCGTTTGACTAATACCGTAAAAATTCTTTTGGTACGTTTCCGTCAATTGGTCATTATAAATACCCCATATTCCTTCTTCCGTTGCTATAATCTGTGCCACAAATTCTTTAATTTCCGTGGATTGAGCCAACTGAAATTTCCCACATTCAACCACCTTTCGTGCATATATAGCAGCACTATCCAAATCTTCTTTCATCCAGTACACCCGGGCGAGTGTAGCTTGACAAGCGTAAAGATTGAAATGAATCTGTGGAATATTCGTAAAGTCATTTCCTTCACCTATTTTTTCCATCCCCTTTGTCAAAAAACGTTCGGATTCCTTTAAGTCTTTAATCACGGCTGTATACACTTCCTCCACCGTACTAAAAGGAGTTACCAAAGGAGTCCATTGCCGAACATAAGGAATTCCTCTAGCTTCCGGCTCTCTTGCCACATGCGCAGCGAATAACCGAACCAAATCAAAATGTAAAAAAGCACGTATTCCTAAAGCTTCACCCAAATAAGTTGAATAATACCTCATCGAATTTTCATCTTTATCCAACAAATTATTAATCAAATTATTTGTATAACCGATTGTTTTATACACCTCTGTCCACATTGTACCATATCTGGCCCTAGCATCAGTATTCTCATGAGAAAACTGCCCGATGGCATAACGATCATTCCCATGATTCGGTGTCAACAAAAAATATTGTGCCATTAAATCAACGACTCCCCACGTCATATCCTCTCCATACAAAGCGCTGTGACCTAAGCTAGCATATATGCCATACAAGGCATCTTCAACCCCCTCTGACGTGGCAAATAAATCACGTTCCAAAATATCCGATTTCGGACGAACAGTCAAGAAATCATCACAAGAACACATTCCAATAACCAATCCTAATATCAAAACATATATTTTCATAACTCTTACTATCTTAAAATGTTGGACTTACCGTAAAATTAAATCCTCGCATATAAGGATAACTGGTTCCTCTTTCAAATTTCACAGTCGACAAACGTAACACATCTGTAAACGTCACCCCGACCATTAACTTCTTTAACCCAACCCGACGTACCCATGACGGATTTATGTCATAATTAATCCCCACGGAAGATAAATACAACTCATTCTGCCTCTCCACAAAACGTTCCGAATGATGATAACCGTAATCCTGATCGATTTTTATATAATCAACCAAATCTCCCGCTTTCTTCCAACGCTCTGTAAAAGCCCGTTTGTCAGCATTAACCCGGTAATCTATGTTCTCAACCTTTGCCGCACGGGTTGCATTATAGATATCTCCACCCCAAGTATAAGTAAATGCCATATTTAACGAAACAGATCTCCATGCAAATGAAGATATGATACTACCTTGCATTTTAGGTACCGTACACCCAACCGCTACCTTGTCCACCGAATTGTACTTGAAAGTATAAGTTCCATCCTTTTTTATGAATATCTCTTGCCCGGTTGCAGGATCAATTCCTTTAGAACGTACGGCAAAAATAGCATCTTGAGACTCACCCTCCTCGTATTGAAACTTAGGAGATGACAAATAAACCTCATCCCTGTTCTGCGAATTCTGCCGTTTCAAACTGCTGCTAATCTTGGTAATCTTATTTCTTGTTTTACTTCCATTAACGGTTATTCTCCAAAACATATCCGTTTTCTTTATTATTTGCCCGGAAACAGACCATTCAATTCCCCAATTCTCATTTTCTCCCAAATTTGCCATCGTACTGGAAATTCCGGCAGAAGGCGGTAAAGAAATAGACAATAACAAATCTTTCGACACCTGCCTATATCCATCCAGATTCATATCCACCCGACTGTCAAAAAGGGAAATCGCCACACCACCATTCCAAGTCAAAGTACGTTGAGCTTTTAACTGATCATTCCCCATCGAACTCGGTATTGCCCCCAATCCCGTGTTATATGTATTTTCCGGATCATATTGATAAATCGTCATGGGCTTAATCCCCCCGAAATTAGAACTCCCCACATAACCCAAACTCAATCTAAACCTTAACAAATCTATCCAAGAATTTTTTAGAAATTTCTCATTTTGAGCATTCCAACCGGCTCCTAAACTCCAATAAGGAGAATAAAGATTATCCGTCCCATAGTTCGATCCACCGGAAGTTCTGAAAGAACCATCTACGAAATAGCGATTATCATAGATAAAATTCAAATTCACGTACCAACCAACAGAGGTTGAAATCGTCTCTGCCCCGGATGGACTTCCTGTTGCAGGATACGAAGAAGCATAACTTAAATCATTAAATTCTGGTTTCAAAAAACCAACACCCCTAAAGGAAAAATTAGACCGACGATTGCTCGAAGCCGTTCCCCCACCATGCACACTCAATATAGTCGTATTTTCTTCTCCGAATAACTTGCTATAATTCAACGCGTAATTCAAATTCCATGAATTCCCTTTACTCCCCGTAATTGCGTAGCTACCTCTTTGTGAATTCACTGTTTGTTCAGACCAAGTGGACGAAGTTGGAGAATCATATACATCACTCTGCGATTCTACCTGCGTATAAGAAAAAGTCCCGGTCGCATAAAGATTTTTAATAATATCCCAACGCATACCTAAAGAATTCGTGAAGTTTTTAGATGTACTTTTACTAAAACCACCCGTTGTCGCATCATACAGGGGATTTCGAAAACCAAAAGACAGTGTTTTATTCCAATTCCCGTATTCATCTTTAGGCGTATCATAAGGATTAATCTTCACAAAATCGGCAAAAGAACCGTAAGGAGAATTTTTAGCATCTGTTTCTGTCCAGTTAGAACGATAATTCAAGTTCAGTTTTTCAACCACGTTATAAGAAAAATAAAAACCAACACCATAATTTTGACGGTAATCCCCTTTCATAACTCCACGAGTATCCCCATAACTTAAATTAATACTATAATCAAGCCCACTCCCTCGCCCGGTCACCGACAACGAATGTTTAAAAGACCATGAATTCCGTAAAGGCTTGGACTTCCAATCCGTATTTACCCCGGATCTTACCAATTGATACTTCCGATTATATTCCTCATCTTTTTCCCCTTTTACATCGTCATACTCCCCGTATAACCTCTCCAGTTCCAACTTTTGCTCTGCATTACACAAATTAAAAGACGACACATCCGGGAATTGCACGTTAGGGATAAAATTATAACGTACCCGTAATTTACTATCCGTTACTCTTTTCCGTTGTACGACAATAACCCCGTTAGCAGCCTTGTCCCCGTACAACGCCGTGGCGGAGGCATCTTTCAATACATCTACACGATCTATCTCGTACATATCCAAATCATACAATTGCTCTAAAGTAATCTCTACCCCGTCCAGAATAATCAACGGACGATTCAAGCCCAATTCCCCTTGGCTGGCAATAGAAGTGGTACCCCGAATAATAATCTCTGGAATATAATTTGGGTTAGATCCTTGTTCATTGTTTTCCACAATTCTCAAACCCGGAGTTAATATCGCCAAAGCCTGAAATAGATTCGTTTGAGATACCCGTAACAAATCTTCCCCTTTCACCGTGGATACTGCTCCCGTGTAACTATTCCTGTTTTGGGTGAACAACCCGTTCACCACCACCTCATCCACTTCTGTCACATCATCCTCCAGCGTTATCTGTAAATTCTTCTGATTTTTCAGTCTCACCTCGACTGTTTTCATCCCGACAAAAGAAAATACCAGTACTTGATTTTCTCCCTCGGGGACAGCAATTTCAAAATGACCTTCCGCATTCGTTGCCACTCCCTGGTGTGTACCTTTCAACACGATTGTAACACCCGGCACCCCGTCACCATTCACATCAACAACTGTACCCTTGTAAACCTTTACATCCAAACTCTTTTCTTTTTGTAATCGGGGAGAAATAATCACGTGCGACTCTTCAATTTTAGCCCCCAAATCCGTATCTTTCAAACAAAGTTCCAATGCTTTCTCCAACGTTTCATTCCTCACCGATACAGACAATCTAATCTTTTCTGGCAAAAGAGAACTACTATACACAAACTTGTATCCCGTCTGTCGCGTAATCTCCTTAAAAACTTGTTGTAACGTGGTTTCCTTTACTTCTAAAGAGACTCGTGCCTCCTTATCCTGTGCTTTCCCATCAAAAATGAAAGAAATTACCAGTAAAATACCCCAAAATACCCTCCTTATGAGGTAAAAACAACTTCCAACATCATAATTCTGACTTTTTTTCATAATTTTGTAACATTAAATTTTACGAATTTATTAGGTATACCTAACCTAAGGGGAGTGTTGGTAGCACTTCCCTATTTCATTGAAAACACTTTCATCTGTTAATCATCTCTGAACAACAATCGTCCTCCCCTTTACCTCAAAGCTAACACATACCGCTAATTCTATAATATCTAAAACCTTCCTTATATTTTTATAACGAGGAATATCACTTGTAAATTTCAATTGTTTGATCTTTTCATCCTTAACCTCTATTTGTACATCATACCATCTTTCTAATTCTCGTAATACCTCCACTAATGGGTGGTCATCAAACACAAAAAGTCCGTTTTTCCACCCCATGCAAACATACGTATCAACTTTTTGTACTTCTAAACAGTTATCTACCAACACTACTTGATAACCAGGAGTTACCTTTACTTGTTGCTCACCGTATACAACTTCCACACATCCTTCAATCAATGTCGTTTGTTGGACCTCTCCCGCGTACGCCCGTACGTTAAAAGATGTACCAAGCACCCGAATCTCCATCCCATTTGTTTTCACAATAAATGGTTTATCCGGATTTTTAACCACTTCAAAATAAGCTTCACCTTTAACCTCAACCTTCCGTTCATCACCCTTAAATTTCACCGGATACGATAATTCACTCTCGGCGTTAAGCCACACGATCGTCCCGTCCGATAATTCCAAACTATATTCTCCTCCCCGGGGTGTATATATCCGATGGCTTGCTTCCACGTGCGAAGTATCTTCTTTAGGATAAATAATATACTTGTCCTCTATCGATATCACGGTAGATTTTTCCTTAATTTTAAAAATCGCTCCTTTAGATAGTTCCACCTGTTGTCCGTTATCCAAAATCAATACAGCACGACGTTCTCCCGGAACAATCGGGATCTCCTGTCGAACAAGGTCATTTCCTTTCTGATAATCAGACCTCAACAGAAAGATTGTACCACTCACCACACAACTCAAGATTGCAACAGCCGTTGCTACCCACATCCTCCTCACACGTCTGATTACTCGCCTTCTCCTTTCGTCAAATTTTCGATATCCCCTATCAAAACAAAACAGCTGATGCCTCAAAATACTTTTGTCCCAATATTCCCTATCACAAAATTCTCTTAACATTTCTTGATGCCTTCCTCTTTGTTTTACCCATTTATTCAAAAGATATTGCTCTTCCTCGGATATTTCCCCAAGTAAATATCTATGAATAATTTCCGCCATATCAAAAGTATCCTTCATCTACCATTTCTATTTTTTCATTGGTAGAACACCACCTATGAATGAAAGTGTCAAAAAAAAAGTATATTTTTTATACCATTCAATTTAAACACCACTAATTATATAAATGATGCAATGAATAAAACAAAACACAAGTTGCTCCTAACTCCATTTTTAATCTATATTTCCTTATAAATCGAGATATAAATACCAAATATATTTTCTATATTTGCTCACACATATTCAAAAATGACGCATAAAAAAGATCAACAAGATTGGCTCAAACGACTTTACGCCGGGGAAGAAGAGGCATACCGTTTTTTCTTTAAAGAATATTATCCGATATTATGTTCATTCTCCTTGAGATATGTCAAGGAGCCGGAAATCGCTGAAGACATCGTAAATGATGTTATATTTGAACTGTATAACAACAAAAGACTATTTCCCGATCTTGTCTCTTTAAAATCATTTCTCTTTACTTCCATAAAAAACAAAAGCCTGAATTACATCAGAGGAAGAAAAGCCCAAGAACGCTATCTTAAAGATCCTGAAGGAACAAATACTACAGAAGAATTCTTTTTAGATACTATCATTGAAGAAGAAGTTTATTTCCTCATGCACAAAGCCATCACCGAACTACCAGACAAAATTAGAGAAATTTATAAACTGAGCCTGTCTGGAGAATCTAACGAATCCATCGCAAAACAACTCAATTTAACGATAGACTCCATCAAAGCATATAAAAAACGAGGGAAACAAATGCTAAAAGAGAAATTACAAGGCTTATTTATTTTCCTGAATGTCTCACTGTAAAAGGGCAAGTATTAAAGAATATTACAGCGGATTTCTATAATAACTCACAACAAAAATTATCGAACAAATTTAAAAGGAATCAGAGAGCATAACGCTCTCGATCCCTAATACTCAATTACCGCCGTTCCCGGTACACCACATCTTTTATCCTCGCGAATCCCTCGTATTCCACCCTTTTCGTCACGCTGTTATTCACCCCGTCAACCGGGTAGAATCCCAACCTACCACCATTGTTATTCGGGGCTGAATGATTATAGGAACCCACCATCAACTCGTACTGCCGGGCCATAAACTCATCCGACTGATTGTTCAAATCATTCAGGGAACACTGCCTGTACAGGTTAAACTTCAACATCGTAACCACCTCGTTATCATTCAACACAATATTACCCATCGGGTACGTCACGTTCGTTCCCAAATTATGCAAATACACCTTATTCCCCACGGCATAGAACATGTAAGGAAACTGGGAATGAAAGGCAAAACTCGTCGCTTTGTCAAAATCCGGGGCGTTCAAGTTCTCGTACTTCGCCTCTTGGACAAAACCGTTGCCCGACATGTTAATCCCGTAAATACAACGTTTCCCGGCATCATCTTTGAAGATCGCGTAAACGAGGCCACCGGAATAACGAGTACTCTCCATGTACACCAACTCCATACCTGTCCTAAAACTAAACAGGCCATTTTCCGGGTCCGGTAACGGGGTTAATGTCTGCATGGCATCAGCATCATACCCGTACTTCCAGCCCACGAACCGTCTATTATCCACGTCATATAATAATGCTGTTGACCCGTTTCCTGGTCGGGCCAAGCTCACGCCGACAAACGGCGCAACCCGGTATTCGGGGTTTGATCCCCGAACCGAGGTGTTTATAGGGTATTCAAATGCGGCCCCAGCTGCATCAAAAACCTGCGCATAAGCATTCCCGACATCCGTCACGCTGATACTGGCGAGAGCTCCGACTGAACCGGAACTATTTACCGGGGTATAACAAATAACCACCTCGTCCACCGGAGGAATAATAAAATCAATATTGTTTATATTCCACGAGGCATCCGTCTTGAAAGTTTCCCGGTCTATTTTAAACGTTCCTTCACCTGACATTACATAGATAACATCCGATGGATTAGCAAAACGGTTTGGGTAAAAACCGATCCCCTTAGCCCGTTTCAGCTCCGGTAACCCCAATGGGGTCAGCACGTCATAAGCCGGGATAACTCGTTCCGCCGAGATCACCGAAATCATATCCATCCGCACTCGTTCAACCTCTCCTTCGTTACAAAGCACCATCCATCCCTCGTAAGTCGGAGAGGACACCTTGATATCAAACGTGGCCGAAGTTTGTACACCCGAACGTTTGTCTGTCACGGTAAACCATCCGACATACGTGTTTGCAACGAATGCCGCCAACGTATCCAAAACCAAAGTCTTCGTCGGGTTTAAATCCACCCACTTTTGCCCGGATTCTATTGTCCCTCCCCCCTTTATTTCTATCTTGTAACTAAACTCAAAATTAACATTATCCCCCGTGATCTCTCCTTCCAGAGAAGAAATCACCTTCGGTTTCACGATAATATGGTCGGAATTTCCCAATACCTCGATCACTTCCGGGACATTCTCGATGGTAATCTCCGCCACTTCCCGGTAATCGTAATTCCCCTTGTCATCAAAACAAGCACAAAGAGAAAAAGCAAATAAAAACAGTATAATAGCATTTATTTTCATAACATCATCATTTTAATATTATTCATACCGGGAATAATCCACCGAGTAGGAAGGAGCCAACTGCATATAACTCCCGTCCGAATCCAGTTCGGGAGTTTCGGCATCCGCCTGTTCCTGTAAATATTTTTGAACTGCAACAGCAAAAAAGCTAAAACGTCCATACGCCACTTTAGCCCCGGCATACCCGGCATTACTCCAGTCCGTGGGGGTCAACCCACAAACCATGTTAACAACCACGTATTTTCTAGGTGTCCAACTCCCGAAAAAATCTCCCCCGAACCAAGTCCAATAACTCGGTTCCGTGTACATCTCGCTCAAGGAAAAAGTGTACATGTCCCCATGAATCAACGCACCCGTGGCCGAGTGAGCATTCGTGTTCTTGTACTCGGGGAAATAACACTTGAAATACTCGTTTTCTTCCAACCGAAGAACCAGTCGTACTGCTTTTTCCATCATGTCTGTTGTTCTGAAAAAACGTACCCGAACATAAGCCGAACTAGCCCCGGCCGGAACTACTACCGTATCCAAATCCACCTCGTAATGTTTCCCCTCGATTGCGGTTGTTCCCTCTTGATCTACCACCACTTTGAAAGGTCGGTCATAATCTGCCACCTTTCCCATCGTCCGTACCGTGGCTGAAAGCACCGCACTTTTAGCCGTGGCTTGAGCCGACACAAACGAATAAGCGACAGAATCCCCGTAATTCTCCGTCGTGCTACCGTAAATATAACTCGTCACCCGTTGAAAATAAATTCCCGCGTCATCCGTGGTAAACATCGGGATTTCCTTCTTTTCACAAGCACCCGCTAGCCTCCACAAGGCCAAAACCAGTAAAATATTTCTCCATTTCATAATCTTATCATTTTAACGATTTGCAATTTCTCCGGAAGGCAAGGGTAACACGTAACGTTCCTCTTTCGCACCATAAGTACTCGTGTCGTACCCGTTTTCATCATCATTGATATTACTGAACAGACGTTTATACAGGTAGAAAATTTGTCCTTCCCCGAGGAATTCCCTCAAATACTCCATTCGTAACCGCTTCATAAAATCCTCCTCCGATACAACTTCTAAAACAGGTAATCCCCTCCGTGTACGCATCCGGTTCAACCACTCGTATTTATCCGCCAACACGGGTTCACTCTCGGCCGCAATATAGTATGCCTCACTCAACCGGATCAACGACATGAAAACAGCATAAAAATACTCTGCTTCGGTATTTCCGGACGGTTTATCGATCCCCTTGTACTTGATAAACACGTGACCGCTTTCTCCCACGCCGGAAGCCACTTGCCACCACGTCTGGAAACGATAGTCCTGTGTCTCCCCGGCAAACAGGTCCGTGTTCACGAAATCTTTCCGGGGATGCAAGTAATTATTCCCGGCCTGTTCCGAGTCAAAATAACCGGTATAAATGTCTTTCCTGTCTTTTTTGTAAATTCCCGTCAGCACCTCTGTGGAGAAAACCCGGTCGGGATTACTTTGATTCGCCAAAAGTTTATTCGGATCGACAGCCGGGAAATGCTCGTCCACTTTCGCATCCGCCAGCAACTTGTGAGCCGCCTCCAAAGCCTTTCCCCGCTCTCCTGCATATAGGTAAACCCTTGCTTTCAACGCCAACACGGCATAATAATTCATCCGTAACTGACGGTAACGCAAGTAAACATCCTGCTCATCTTCCAGAGAAGCCATCGGACCGTCCGTGACCACCGGGTCACTGTCTGCCAGTAAACTTTCAGCCTCGTCCAAATCACGCAACACTTTTTCGTGAATCACCGAATCTGCCGCCAACAAAGGTAAAGCCATAACTTTCGACGATTCATTGTAAGGAACCGATTCTGCCTTCGGGTCTAACTTGTAAACGGGCCCGAAAAGACGTAACATATCAAAATGAAGAAAAGCACGAACCGCCAACATCTCACCTTTCAACACCCGGCTTTCCTGCCCGGGTAAAACTCCCACACTTTCGTCTATATTCTCCAACACCACGTTACAATTCAGTATCGTGTTGTAAGCTGCCGTCCACGTGTTAGACAACTCCGTCTCCACCAAACTATTCGTGTAATCAAACCCGCTTAAAGCAGTCAAATAAGTACTCACCTGCAAGGGCAGGTAACGCTTGGAGATCACGTCAACCAACTCGTAAGAAAGATTCTTCCCGTAAAGGGCCGGGGAAGCCATTTTATTGTAGATACCGTTCACTGCCGTGTAAAATCCACCCCTCGTAGCGAATAACTGTTTCTCCGACTGTTTGTCCTTCGGTTGCACGTCCAAAAAATCCGAACACCCGGCAACGCCCGTCAGTATTACCCCGAACAAAATTATATCTTTTAATTTCATACTCTCAACTATTTAAAAATTAAACGACAATCCCGCTTCCATGCTCCGGGCAAAAGGATACGATATACCCCTTTCCGACCGAATCGTTGATGCCCGGAACACGTCACGCATCGAAACTTGAAATTTCAAACTACTCAAACCCAACTTCTTGATCCACCCGTCATAAAACTCATACCCCAAATAAACAGACTCCAAGGTCAACACGTTCTCTTCCTGCACGAAACGAGAAGACATCGGGGTAGTCTCCGCACTAGCGATATTTTTAAACCGTACGATATCGCCCTCCTCCTGCCAACGCTCGTACAAGGCCCGCTTGTCTTGGTTTTTGTTCAAGTCGCTCCTGGAAATATTCTCTACCTTGCTGTACAACGCCTCGTTGAACACGTCTTTCCCCATTTGGTAACGGAAATTCAAGCTCACCGAAAATCCTTTCCAGTTCAACGATGAACCGATCACCCCCTCCACGTCAGGACGGGTGTTCCCACAAATCACCTCGTCATCGTAAGAAAAATCATACGTGTAACTCCCGTCCTTCGCGTAAAACAACTCCTTCCCGTTGGAAGGATCAATCCCCGCGGACTTCACCGCCCAGATATCATCCGGGTCCGCACCGTCATAATACCTTACCGTGTTGCTTCCTTTTCCGCTGGCGTTCAATGTCGAAAGCTGGTTGCCGATTTTATCTATCCGTGTCTTCTGTGTCCGCACGTTCGCCCGGATCATCCACGAGAAACGCTCCTCGAAATTCTGGAAGATATAATAAGTGACCGAAGCGGTCAACCCTTGTGACACCTGTTCCCCGGCATTCGTCATGTAAGTTCCCGTACCGGAAGACAACGGGGTACTTACCTTAATTAACAACGGATCGGTCACCTTATAATAGTAATCCACTGTCAGCGAAAATCTCTTGTTGAACAACGTCACGTCCAACCCGATATTCTTGTCCACCGTGATCTGCCACTCCAAATCCGGGTTACCGATCTGTGCCAACACGGCTCCCAGTCCGAAATAGTTCATCGAACCGTACTGGAACGAATAGGTAAGTAACGACTGCGCCGAATCAAAACTCTGGTTTCCCGGGTTACTGATGGAAGCTCGTAACTTCAGCAGGTCAATCCATCCCACGTGATCCATGATGAACGTCTCCTTGTGTAAATTCCATCCCACCCCCACCGACCACGTGGTGTTATACTTCCGGGAAGTACCGAAAACCGATGACCCGCTTGTCCGCAAACTAAAATCCATCAAGTAACGATCATCAAACGAGTACCCGGTATTGAAATAGCCGTTTATCGAGCGGGACACCGATTCGTAGTAGGTAGGTGTACCATTTTCAGGGTAACCGTTAGAGAAAGAGGGGTAGGAAAAATCCCCGTCCGGGAAACCCACCGCCGAATATCCTTGCGTGAGCGATTTATTACTAGACACGTTTCCTCCCACGACTAGATTAATCCGGTGTTTACCAAGCACCTTTGCGTATGTGACGCTCAATTCCCCCTCCATCTGATTTGTCCGGGTATTCGAGGAACGATACTCCCCTTTTTTTATTGTTTCCATGTTCTCGAAACGGGTGTCATTTCGGGAATAAAACTTTTCCGTGTCATCATTCCCGTGTGTCAATCCCAACCGGGCACGCATTCGCCATTCCACCGTGGGGAAGTACTCCGCCATGAAATAATTCGTCAACGCAAGATTCTTTCCCTCATCCCGGCTATTCTGGCTTGCGTTCCATAACGGGTTTGCGGCTTTAAAGAAATTATTATTCTCCAACCACTTCTCTACCGTACCCGTCTCGTTACGCTTCTTGTAATAAGGGTTCGCCGCAGCATACTCGCTGAAAGCCACGATCGGGTTCCTGTAATCGGTTGAAGTTAACGAGAACTTGTTCGAAAACTGGAATTTCGACATCCGGTAAATCAAATCGATATTACCACTGATCACGTCCCTGTCGGACTTTTCCATGACTCCCGACACGCCGTTATAGCCGGCTCCCAACCCGAACAGGAAATTTCCCTCGCCACCTTGCACGTAAAGCGAATGTTTCTGGTTCACGCCCACCCGCAAAGGTTCTGCCAACCAGTACGTATCAACCCCGCTCGCAATCACCTTCAACTTCTCGTTGTACAAACGATTCAACTCCACCTCGTTCGTTGTGGACCACGAGGCAGGCTCGTACCTTCCCGCCAACCGCTCGAACTCCAATTTCTCCCTCGAATTCATTAAGTTATAACTTGACAAATCCGGCATCGAGAGATTCATGTTTCCCGTGTAACTCACTTGCAATTTGCCCGCCTCCGGTTTCACGGTCTCCACCACGATCACCCCGTTGGCTGCCTTCGAACCGTAAATCGCCGTGGAGGCTGCATCCTTCAATATCGTGATCGAGGCCACCCGGTTAATATCCAAATCATTAATCGCCGCCAATGTTGACTCGAAGCCATCCAAAATAAAAAGCGGCTGGTTCGGGTCAGCATCCAATTCATCCCTCAAGCCCAACATGCTCGACTTTCCCCGAATCTCCATGTTCGGCAACCTGTTCGGGTCCGAACCGAATTGGTTATCTTCCAAGATAGCGAAAGCCGGGTCCAGCGTCTTCAAACTTTGCAGGATATTCTGCGTTCCCATCGTCTTCAACTCCGCGGCAGAATAGGTGGAAGCCGAACCCGTGAAACTTTCCTTTCTACGAGTAAAGATACCCGTCACTACCACGTCTTCCAATTTCACATCCTCTTCCCGCAACACGATCGTCAACTCCCCCTGTTCCACTCCCGCTTTCCACCGGGGAATCTTCACGACCTCCGTCTTCATACCGATAAAGGAAACGACTAGCGTGGCCGTGTCTGCCGGGACCAACAATTTAAACTTCCCGTCCACGTCCGTGGCTGTTCCCATCGATGTTCCTCCCAAGCGAACCGAGACTCCCGGTATCGGTAGTTTCTTCTCATCCACCACCTTTCCCCTCACCTCCCGGTTCTCCATTCGAGTGGAATCTACCGTTCCGGCCCTCGTCAATAACGGAAAGCCCAACAATAAAATCATAAATAACCGGATTGTCACGGTTACCGCCCTTCGATTCAACAGTAACTTTCGCTTAAAAACTTTCCTGTCATAAGTTTTTTTCATAACTTTGATTGTTAATTAATTGATAAAATTGATTACATAAAAGGGTGGTATTCAACGTTTCTCAGGCATAGAATACCCCCTTCTTTTATTTTTCTGTCTTCCCTCTCAACATATTTAGTATTTATTGTTCCATTTTATTTTCTTATTTTAACTAAAATCACGATAATTCCCTCATCATTTTATGACAATTACAGCATGACAAATTAACCCCTTTGTCACTCAAAACAAAGATTCTATAAAAACTGACAAAGAAATACAAAGCACCGGACATTCCCCGCCCACCACACAAACGTTCTTTACGTTCAATGGAGATACCCTCTCTCTACCTCTCGTTTAATTCTAAAAATCAAAAGAATTATTGAAACCGGACTAACCATTCCCCGTGCGAAAATACGATTACGATTTACCCCCATAAGCCTTCTTTTTATCAAGATTAGGGCGAAAAGAAAACGGTTCCGCCTGTCCCGTTGCATAACACCACTCAACGGCTGTGGGTGCATTAACACTCCACACGGGGGTACGGAACCGCCGTATGGAGTTCACAGGCAAAAAAAATGCCTGCAACATAATGGCAGGGTTCCCCGCCGTTGAGTATGTTATGCATCACAAATATATAAACATTTTTACAGAAAACAATATCATTCCACAAATTAACAATCAATAATTACCCGATATTGCATATTTTACATTAATACCACCACCATAAATCATAACCTTACACCTAAAAAGAATGGAATACCACGTTGCCGCAAAATACATTTTAGCGATACAAACATGGATTTACAGTAAACTTATTCCAAGATAATACAATGGCGACATACTGTGATAACGTCTCCTGCTTCTCCCTGTTTTTACTGTCACAAGTTTACTTGTTTTATGGTCAACTTATTTAGGGTAATACCCGGTGTTTACCCGGTGTGTATTCGATGTACTTAGGGATTAAAGACGTTTCAACTTCGAATCAAAGACGTTTCAAAGACGTTCACGAACGTATTTGAAAGGTTTTTATGATGGGACTATTGGGTATTTTTCTGATGAATGAATCTTTTCTTCATTTGACAATAAATAGCAATGCATATATTTTAAAGTTTCAAAACGGACTATCCAATGATTCCGAAATTACATGAGCTATATCTTGTAAAACCTTTCTTTACCGCTGGCTTATGACACTAACACAACACCAACACAACACGAACCAATCATAAACATAGATCAGTGTACATGTTATGTACATGCTATGTTTATGCTATGTCTATGCTCTAGGGAAAGGATAGACCAACCATAGTCATTCATCGAACAAGGGGCTTTCCATACTTCCTTTTACATACCTTCGCTATTTCGCTGATTATTTCGTACTTTTGCAATAACATCATCCTCTAACATGCAAATTCTCAAACAATAGAGCAACATGAAGTCTACCAATATCACTAGGGAAGAAATGTGGGCCAAACAACATTTATCAATATATGACATTGATTACACCGTGTGGGAACGGGATAAATCTATGCTCCATCAAATGACTAAAGTCAGCTGGAGTTGCTCGTTTGTGGTTGATGTCTACAAAAATAAATACGTTTACGCCTCTCCATATTTTGCAGATTTACTAGGATATGATAAAAACAAAATCGCCACCCTAGAGAAACAGGGAGATTACTTGGAATCCCGGTTTCACCCGGATGATTTTGATCAGTTGGTGGATTTACAGATCAAACTGGGACAATTCATTTATAACCTGCCCGTAGAACAACGCAATGATTATCGCAATATTTCATGACGATGTTTTACAAAAAGAACTAAGTTCCAATACCGACGATAAGATGAAGAATATCGTGACCACGATACAACGGGAACAAAACCGGGTTATCCGAAACGAAGGTTCTCAAACACTAATTATACAAGGGGTAGCAGGATCAGGAAAAACACCCATCGCTTTGCACCGCATCGCTTATTTGCTTTACACGTAAAAAGGAGAAATCATCTCAAAAGATATTTTCATCATCTCCCCGAACAAGTTTTTCGCCGACTATATCTCGAACGTCCTCCCGGAACTCGGCGAGGAAACAGTCTCCGAAACCAGTATGGAACGCATCCTTTGATTTCATCTCGCAACTAGAGAAGTTTATTCTTCACATGGAGAACCACTATTTTAAAGCAACGGATGTCAAATTAACAAAACACATTACCGTTCCAGCCGAATTTATCGATGAGCAATTTCGATGATTCAACCGCTACCCGATGCGCCAACGTTTCGAGACGATGACGGACTATATTTTAGAAAACAAGCCGATTTATTCCTTCGCCCAATCCTTGCACACGTCAATCCACTCCCGAAAACGCGAACAATCCTCCAATTCCTTGATAGATAATTCGACAGCACTATTACTTGTCCCCGCTGCCGGGTAAACAATATCAAAGCGTTTAAGCGAAACATCCAAAAACACTTGTGTTTCCTCGGGAATAACAAACGGGCAGACCCCTCCGGGTGCATGCCCGACATATTGCTCTACTAATTCTCCCGGTATCATTTTCGCTTTCTGATGAAAATACTCCTTGTATTTTTTATTATCAATCTTCGCATCCCCGGCCGTAACAATCAGTATCGGCTTCTCCCCTAACAGAAATGACATTGTTTTAGCAATACGCTCCGGTTCACAACCAACGGCAACAGCCGCTTCCTCCACGGTAGCACTTGATTGGGTCAATTCATGAACCCTTTGTCCTAAACCAAGACTATCAAAATATTGTTTTACTTTTTCCAGTGACATAACAATTCTTCTACAATTATCGTCTAGCAAATATAAAGTAATAAAAATAATTGTAATCGAAGGAAGTAAAAAATTATCCCGAGTTTGAAACCCGGGATAAACTGCAAAATCCAATTTATTACTTTTGGGAAGTAATTTCAGCTAATAAAAGTGCCTTATCAGACTGTTTTTTCACGTTCACGATAATTTTCATCTGTTCAAAGAATCGTTTTATTTTCTCGTCAATACCGGAGACATAAATCATTTTTATACCGCAGTCCACTAACCACTGGATAAAATAATTCACATTCCGATTTTTCACCTCACTATTCTTTATAGAAACGATTTTATCATCTTCTGTCGTAATTGTAGATACTTTAATCGCCTTTTCCCCAATGTTTTCACCAAGGTGGCAGAGTTGGTTATCTTCAAAAAACAAAGCTGCTTTCATAACTTTATTCGAATGGTTTATATCATTATTATCACAAAAATCACACCAGAATTATACGAATGAAGAACAATAAAAGTTTATTTTTATTCTTTAATATATCCCGAATTTTCTGAAGAATTTTTCTCTATTAAAAATTCCACTTTTGAATTATCTTTACCGCCTGAAAATATAATGGTACAAATTTCATGCTATACATCTCCGGGTTTTCCAAATTACAAGTGTATATGATCTTACTATGGATCATATTCCTCTCCGGTTGTCAAAATACCGGGGAAAAAGAGATCGTAATTATATCTACTAATGACATACACGGAAAAATCGAACAATTTCCGAAACTGGCCACATTCGTGGAGCGCGTAAAAAAGAAACACTCGAACGTGATTTTAGTGGATGCCGGAGATCGATTCACAGGTAACCCACACGTGGATCATGCAAAAGAAAAAGGGTTTCCTATTATTTCGCTAATGAACGATTTAGGTTACGAAATCGGAACACTCGGAAATCACGAATTTGATTTCGGACAAAAAATTCTTCGGACTAGAATAAATGACGCAATCTTCCCGATTATCTGCGCTAACATCAATTCCTCCCGGGGAGAACTAGATAGTATTCCTCCTTATCATATAATCGAGAAGGACGGTATTAAGATTGGTTTCATCGGTCTTGTGCAAACAGGGCCGGACCAAATACCAAGTACAAACCCGGAACACTTGAAAGATATTACTTTTGACCATTATCTCGACAAAGTGGAAGATTACAGATTACTTAAGCAACAATGTGACGTACTGATTGGCCTCACACACCTTGGGGTTGACGAGGATTCCATCCTAGCAACACAAATGCCAGAACTGGATATAATTATCGGGGGGCATTCCCACACGCTATTGGAAAGCCCGAAAAAGATAAATAACGTCATGATCGGTCAAACAGGCCTCAAGTTGCAATACGCCGGTCTCACCATATTAAAGTTCAAAAAGGACAAGCTCACCGAACGCTCCTACCGATCCTGTTTGATTGATACAATTACACGGGTTGACTCTTGCATGGCACGAAAAGTCAGCTATTTTATGGAACAATCCGAATTTAAAGAAATTATCGGGACAACCTCCCATCCGTTCAAATCTCAAGAAAGTATCGGCAATATCGTAACTGATGCAATGCTATATTCAACAGCATCTGATTTCGCCTTTTATAACCAAGGAGGCATTCGTCTTGCCGAACTTCCCCAAGAAGATATCACGATGGAGACCATTCTCTCCATAGAACCTTTTGGCAACCATATCGTTCTTCACGAATTATCTTTAACCGACATAAAAGCCTTAATACTAAATCACTTCAATCAAGAAGACCACGCAATAGACCTGTATGTATCACCCGGAAGCTACACGATTATTCAAGATCAACAGGGAAAAGGAATAGATGTCATTTTTAAAGACCAGAACGGTAGACCTCTCGTCGAGAAAACCACGTATGAAGTTGCCCTCAATAACTATGTAAGTATTGAATACGACTTCCCAGACAAGGGAAAAGGACGACACACCGATATTTCCATAGTAAACGCAATGATTGATTTCATCCGGGCAAATACTCCTATCGCTCCAACAGATCAGCGTACTTATCTATCGTCTGCCAAATAACACAATCATAAAATAGAGACCTTACACGACACAGGGTATTGACAATTTCACAAATCACGAAAACACAAAGAACACTTAAACTCCATTAAAGATGGTAAACCTTACACCGGATTCGCTACGGGTCTCGACATCACGGGAGGAAATTCCGGTAGTTCGGTGATCAATTGCCCAAGGAGAATTAATCGGTTTGGCCTGTGACGGAAATTGGAAATTCATGACCGGAGACTTCTACTATAACCCGAAATATAATAAATGTGTGCATGTTGACATTCGTTTTGTTCTGTGAATTATAGACAAATACGCCGGAACTTCAAATTTACTAAACGAAATTAACATTGTCGAATAATAAAAAATTACTATATTTGTTTGGTCAAGGAGTGAGTAATCTTGATACGAAAAGCACACTACGATTATTTAATGTTTTTAATCAATCGGTCACTGAAGCACGCACCAAAAAAAGTGATCTTAGTTTGATTCCTTGACATAGCGGTCTCCAAATGGGACCGCTTTTTACTTCAATCACAACACAAACAACCGGTAAACATACAGACATTCCTAATTTCCAAATTATCAACGCTAGTACATAATCAATCGCAAAAATTTCATTCCGTACCCTCAATTCCAGTTCTCAACGATTTATTATTAAAAATCCTCACGAATATACACGTTCATTAAAAATAATTTCTATCTTTGCCCCGCATTTGGAAAGATGCAGGAGTGGCTGAACTGGCACGCCTGGAAAGCGTGTAATCCTCTAAAGGGATTCGGGGGTTCGAATCCCCCTCTTTCCGCTGAAATCTAGATAAACGAGAGTTGGCTACTTGCTCCAACTCTCTTTTTGTATATAAAAGGATTTCAAACCCAATTCTTATCGATTTTTAACGGGATTTCTACAACGATTTTTCCCGCAAAGCGTATTAATAGTACAATTTCACCAGACAGATGATAACATCAAAAGGAGAATAAAAAATTGCTAGCATAGGTAGAGAGAGAATTCCCGGAGTCATAGCCGGAGAGTATAGTGAATGTAGATTGTTGCTAGTCTCGGTGCGGTTACTTCGTGATGAACGTAGCCGCACTTTTTTATCCCATACATTCAAACAATGATGAAAAACTTTCTCGCACATTACAGATAGTCTAAGATATTTGGTAATTTTGCAGCGAAAAATAAAAAGAGATTATGGACGATTTACAACATATCGGATATAGCCGGGAGGTCATTGAATTCGTCGCTGTAGCAAAAGAATTCTGCAGTTATTTGGAAGGCGCCCACGAGGAAGAATCCAGCGAATTACTTTCGAAGCTACAAAAGTTTGTCCCGCTCATCTACCTGAAAGGTAGTCTATTACCCTCATGTGAAAGTGACAACCTCGGTATGATGGAAGAAGTGGTAACAGAAGAGGATTACAATACCTTACTCGCAAGATTAAGACGGATTCTTGGCGAAAATGACGAGTACCTAGAGGTTTTTGATGACAATATGCAGTACAGTGAAGCACCGGTCGTGAATTCGATTTCCGAGAAACTTTGTGATATTTACCAAGATCTTAAAAATTTCATTTCTGCATATCGCAGTGGAATGACCGATGTCATAGAGGAAGCATTATGGCAATTAAATAACAATTTTGAATTATATTGGGGAAAGGCGTGTGCTAGCGTATTAAGAGCAATACACTTGGCAATATATAGAATAGTAGACACGGACGACTCCATGTAGGAGAGATTGACATGGAATATAAAACGAAGATCAGCGAGGAAGAAATAGAAGAATTACCAAACTTTACGTTTGAGGGGGAGATTATCGTGATTGATCATGAGGATAAGATTGATGCAGCCGTGAATGATTTAGCATCCCATTCGTACATCGGATTCGACACGGAAACCAAACCAGCATTCAAGAAAGGGGTAATGCATCAGGTAGGTCTGTTACAACTAGCCACCGACAAACGGGTATATTTATTCCGTTTGAACAAATGCGGCCTATCCAAATCGCTACAGGACCTTTTGGCCAATGAAAATATTATGAAAATTGGTGTCGGGATACGCGATGATATTCGGGGCCTCAGAAAGCTTGCTAATTTCATCCCGGCAAGCTTTCTGGATTTACAGATATTTGCCAGGGCTTTCGGCATAGAAGAGATGTCATTCTCTAAATTAATGTCAATTATTTTCAAGGTAAAAATATCCAAACGGCAACGGACATCAAACTGGGAAGCCCCACGATTGACTCCCGCACAATTACACTATGCAGCAACTGACGCGTGGGGAGCGTTAAAAATGTACAAGGCATTAAAATCTGGCAACAGCCAGCTACAACAAGTATCCTAGAGTTTGTAAAGTAGCACTTTATAAACTCTTCCCCACAGGCATGGAAAAATAAAACGTGGTGCCTTCCCCTTCTTTCGATTCAAACCATAATTTTCCGTGATTCATTTTCACGAAATCCTTACAGAGTTGTAATCCCAACCCACTCCCCTTCTCTTTCTGCGTCCCGTAAGAAATAAAATGTAATCCATCATCCAGTAAGCCCCGCTGATGCTCCTCACAGATTCCCTGCCCCCTATCCTTCACGGTTACCGTCAAGAACCCGTTTTCTTCCCTGCAATCTACGTTTATACTCCCTCCTGTGTAACTAAATTTAATCGCATTGGATAATAAATTACGTAACACCGTCTTCATCATATTCACATCCGCGTACCCGATAAAAGGTCGGTCAACATGGTTATAAACCTTTATTCCTTTCGCCTCTGCTATATTCTTCTGCAACACGATCACTTCCTTTACCGCCTCCGTGAAAGAAAATGCCTGCCTGTATGGCTGTAATAACCCGTTTCGGCTATTACTCCATAGCAACAAATTTTCCAGCAACAGGAAAGCCTCATCCGTGGTCTCTTGCAGCATCTTAATAAGATTCTTTATATTATTATCCGGAATTTTTTCCTTCTGGTGATCTAGCGCTTCAAGGATCATTTTAAGCGTACCGATCGGAGCTCGCAAATCATGGGCGATAACAGAATATAGCTTATCTTTAGAACGAGATACATTTTGAATTCGTTCATTCTGCCTCTCGATGATCCGCCGTGATTCCAGTAAAAGCAATTGATTATTTATTCGCAAGATCAATTCTCGTTTACTTAAAGGCCGAGAAACGAATTCTACTCCTTCATGATCGACCACTTTCCGGAAATCGTCATAACGGTTAGGAACCGTCATATAGAGAATCGGGATATGCTTCGTCAAAACACTCTGTTTCAACTGACGGACAACCGTAACTCCTTTTCCCTCCTCTAGCGCCAGACGAATAATAATCATATCCGGCAACCTTAACTTTGCAAGTAGAAATACTTCATCTGCTTCCAGAGTAGGCAATAATTTAAAATTCTCTCCAGCCAGCAGGCTTTTCATCTTTTCCAAATTCGAAACAGAATCATCAGCCAAAAGGATTGTATATTCGCTATGATCTATATGCATTCGCCACAAATTTATAATCAATTTTTGATAAAAGCTCCTCGTAAAGCCTATTAAACGTTATAACTTTTTGAGTTAAATCATTAATTGATTCATTATTATCAATTTCGTTCTTTTCCGATAAACTATCTTTAATTGATTGCCACATCGGATACATGGTTTCGGAAAAAATTTGCAATTCGGCTCTCAGCAATGTTAATTCATGTTCCATCTCCTTGAAACGAGTTACGTTATGTCCGATCAAGTGAATTTCGATATGGTCCCGATCTAATCTGACTGGATAAGCATACCACTCGATAAATACCACCTTATCATCGCACATCACCTTGGAATTAAACGTTAGCAAGTTCTCCGGGAACTTCACCACCTCTTCCAATTTCTTTGATGAAATATCCATTTCAGTCATCAGATCCCCGATCCGACTCCCGATTATATCATCCGGACTATCCCCGAACAAAGAATAAAATGTCTTATTCGAAAAACTGATATGCAAATGCCGATTCAAGCGCAGAATGTAATCCACCCGATTTTCGACAAAATCTTGATACAAAGCATGATGTTTCACCAGTTTTCTTAAAATTAATTCTTTCTCAAGCGCACCGGATAAAATAGAAGCCACTTGCACCAAAAACTCGATCTCTTCCCCCGACCACGCTTCCCCGTGATGACAACAGCTCAAGCACAAAAAGGAAAAAAGATGACTGGATATATATAAAGGTAAAAATATAGCACAATTAACCCCCATTGCCAGCATGATATTCTTCAAACTTTCGTTAGTCACATCATTTATATCCCGGATATATATATAATTGTCCCTTTCTAAATCCTGTTCCAATTTTCTGTCATAATAGAAACTGCGTTTCTCCTCCGATTCTGGGAAAATAGATTCCCCTGTCCGGGTCCATTCTTCCGATATGGTAAATGTCATATCATGGTTAATACTCACGATATAAACCCAATCGGCCCGTTCGTACTCTCCTAGTTTCTTCAATGCCAACTTCACATTTCTATTCAAACCCACACTCGTGGATAATAAAACGTTTAAATCAGATAAAAACTCTGCTCTTGTTATGTTATTTGTTGTCTGCATACGCTTTTTTGGATCGTTTAGTCCTCAACATTTATTTCTTTTTCTAGTATTTATACACGATTTTTACACTTTAGGTTACATGATTCCACATTTTTATATAACAAGATTAAAATATATTTACAAACAACTCTCTATATACCAATAGATTAAATATACATTCAAAATTTAGTCTATAAAAAAAAACGAAAACATTTGGTAACTGAGAAGATTTTTGTACTTTTGTGCCCGGGTAAGTCCTATGCGACCAGCTCCTGTCGAACTCCCCCAGGGTCGGAAGGCAGCAAGGGTAGATGGTTGAGCGGTGCGACATAGCAAGCTTACCCTTTTAGGAAATGCCTCTTTAGCTCAGCTGGCCAGAGCACGTGATTTGTAATCTCGGGGTCGTTGGTTCGAATCCGACAAGAGGCTCAAAAGAAAAAGAAGGAAGTGAGTGAGTTCTTTTTTAAGTTGCTGATGTAGCTCAGGGGTAGAGCACTTCCTTGGTAAGGAAGAGGTCTCGGGTTCAAATCCCGATATCAGCTCAGAGGTAGCAGTCAATAAATTGGCTGCTTTTTTATTTTATATTATTATTGTTCAAATAGTTATAATAATAATGTTTCTTATTTACCAAGTCTCTCCCTTCGATGTGATATTCTAATTTTTCAAGTGATAAAAGGTGATTTTGGGTTAAAAAAAGGAGGTTTTAGTCCTTTTGTTTTACCTATTGTTTTACCTGTTTTTAGGTAAAACATTTAGAGATTAATGACTTTATATTTATTAAACATTTCATTATTAACACACAAACTATCATGTACACATCTCATAAAAAAAATCACATGATATATATTCGATTTTTAGCCCATACTATTCATATCATTTCTATTAAAGTATTAAACACATTGTATTCCTTTCCAGTGTAAAGAGAAATTTCTAATGAAATTCATAAGATAACAAGTAAAAATGATATTCTATTGATTATCTTATCCTCAACACTTCGAAGATATTTATATACTATATAATAACAGATCGAAGTGTAGGTAGTGAAAATTTAGCTAGTGTTGTTCATAAGTCTTTGTTTTATTAATTATCTAATATCTTTTTGTTGTGTGTGGTTGAATTTGAACTAAAATGATTGTTCTACACCTCCATATATTGAATCTAGTTTCTCTCCTAGTCCAATAATATCATCTTTTCTGGCTAATGTATCTATCCATTTAGAAGGAATAGTATCATAACCGTATATAATTCCTGCTAATCCTCCTGTAATCGCTCCCACGGTATCAGTATCATCACCTAGATTCACTGCTTTTAAAACAGCATCTTTATAACTAGTAGTATTGAAGATGCACCATAAACTAGCTTCTAGTGTATCTATAACATATCCTGTTGAACGAATATCCTTCAATTCAATATTCTTAAACTCTTCATAAGATAAGCCTACTAACCTTTTAAAAGGAATATCTTCTTCAATAAACATCTCCTTTTTCAGAAGTTGTAGCATCGTTTGTTGCATGGTTTGGTAGGCTTTCTCTATTGATTGGAGATTTATATACTGTATGGCAAATTCACATAATGAGATACAGGCTAAAATGCTTCTAGGATGCCTGTGGGTTAATGATGAAACTTCTCCAATTATTCTGAATCTATCTTCTTCCTCCATGTTAATGATATAAGGTATCAAGGGGAGGATTCTCATAAGAGAACCATTACCGTTATCCCTTTCTCTATCCATGCCTGCTAGTTCAGGCTTACATCCACTTTGCAAATAGGATATTGCTCTTGCCGTGGTAACACCAACATCAAACACTCTTCCATAAGGAGTACAATAACCATCATAGTACCATCTTATAAATTTATCTGCAATATCATTCAAATTATATCCATTGCATAGTGATTCTGCCAAACAGAGAGCTAAAGAACTATCGTCTGACCATGTTCCTTTGGGTTGGTTATGCGTACCATACTCTCTCATTCCAACAACTGGATTCTTCTCTAACTCTTGTCTATGTTCAAATTCAACAGGAACGCCTAAAGCATCACCTATGGCTGTTCCTAGCAATATATTTTTATTTAAGTTATTCATAATCTATATGTTTATGAAGTTTATTTTGTAGTTTAAAGATAAATAAATCCTTTAATTCGTAATAATTTTTTGAATAAGTCTTTATTATTTAATCTTATATATTTTCTTAGGTGTAGAGGTGAATTTGAACTTTACTATTATTTTCTATTGATGAATTTGTTTTTATTTGCTTTCTTGATGAGGACAAATTTTGATTGTTGTATTATATAATTGATTTGTTCTTGTCCTTTATTTTCCATTCTAAAACAGGGTATATAATAAATATTTTTCTCTTTCTTCTATCAACTTCGATAGTAAAGTTTTTGGGTTAGAATTATTAATTTCAGAAATAGTTACTGGCCCAATTTTCCCATCTACTATAATATCTATAGATAATATATCATTTAATGCTCTTTGTAAGCATTTAACTCCATTAGATATTCCAGCATTTACTCCATGATCTAATAAATGTGCTGATATATATAAATTATTTATTTGATCTAATTTCAATTTATAATAGAAATGCACTAAGTAGAAATTGAATATTTCTTCATCTAAATCTTCATCTTTAATAAATTCTCCTCTTTTAAGAGGTTCATGCTTATTAATTATCTTCCAACCTTTCCAGTTAGGGAAATTATTTTCTGATATTCCTTTATATGTTCTTCCTCCGGAGTCGGATGGGTCATTAGCATATCCACCTTCGTTTCGAAGAATCATATTTATTAAATCAATCTGTTTATTCATTTTAAATTATTGTTTTTACTATATTTGTAATTAGTTATTACAATTATTATTTTCATTATGGAAAAAATTAATTTAGATATAAGAAATCTTACAGTTAAGGTTAGAAATTCTGAAACAGGTGATAATGCCCTCCCCAATGCTCTTGAATATTATTTTAAAAATAAATATGGCACATCAGTGTTTTCATCTTCTATTTGTCCTAGTTGTGGTAAAAAAATGTATCGAAAGAAATCATTTCCTTACTATCTAGATAAAGATATAATGGTTGGTGGGCATGTAGAATTTGTAGCTGCTCCTGCATTGAAATATATAGTCCCCATGTGTAAAGAGTGTAATGATAAAAAATCTAATTTACCTCCATTTGAGGTGAACTTGGATTGTTTATTACTTATAAAGTAATAATTTTCCTCCTTTTCTATATACATCAGCATCTATTAATCTTAGATTGCCATTTATATAACCTACATTAAATGGACTAATATCACCTACTGTTAATTTGCCATTAGTGTAAGTTCCACTTCCTTTATATCCAAGTTTGTGCATCTCTTTATTAAGTTTAGGAAGATGTAGTGTTGTCCATTCTTTAGGTAATATATTTCCAAGTATATCTATTTTATTTTGCGAATAAACTGGAAATATTCTATTATCTCCCTGTAAATAACCTTCAAAATTTATTCTTTCCTGCAATGGTAATCTGTTACGTTTCATCCACTGCTTATGAAATTCCTTAATTTCAGGCACAGATGTAAATTTTCTTTCAGTATAAACTTTTAGTACTTTAGAAGGATCTGTTGCGTTTTGAAAAACTGTTTGTTGTGAGCCATTATCAATAAAATCTCCAAACAAATCACTTTGCACTGAGAAATTTTCCATTCTAGATTTAGGTTCTGTTGCTGTACCTATCTGTTTATATGGACTTGGAGATTTTCTTTCTCCTTTAGGTATTCCAGCTTTTTCTGCATCTGTTAGGGGTGTTTGATATTGGTTTGCTATTATTGCTTTCATAATTCATTATTCATTTTAAATTGTTGTTAGTTCCATTATTCAACACCAAGGTTGCCAGTGATCATTTCCTTCTGCTTGTTTTTTAAGAATCTCATATCTTACTCTATCTGGTCTATCAAGCGTTTTTAATGCTTCCCAGACTTCATAGCGGATATGAGTTGCATAATCATATTTCCCTGTTTTAAAATTTGTCACACATACAACCCAGCAATGATCATCCTCTATTATTTGATATATTGTTGGAACATACTCTGATGCGATTGTTACTATTGGATGTGTAATTACTCCATTATATAACTCTATTTCTGGTGTAGTTTCTACTACTTTAAACATATTTTTGTACATAAGTCATTTATTTAATTAGTCATATATATTCCTTTTCAGGACTTCCATATAAATGAGATTCTTGTGCCATTTTAATTAATTTATCAATCTCTGTTTTCATATGTAATATATCTTCTTTAGTCTTAACTTCCCCACATGTAAATCTGAATTGTTCTTTTTCAAATTCATCAAAATTAAGTCCTTTATCTAAAGATTTTTTCATATCGATTAATTCATATATTAAATCTTCATATTCAAAATGTTCGGCAAGTCTTAAACATGTATTAATCATTCTATAAAGTAATTGACTTTTGGGATATATGATATAATCTTCTTGGTCTTTATTTATTGTCCTCATTGAAATTATTTAAAATGGTTAATCCTCCTACTGATGGTAATAATTTTATAATTTCTATTGCTTTAGGAATATTTATATTAGAATTAAAATGTCTACTTCCATATTGTTCAATGAATTTATAAGCTTCTTCATCAGTTAAATCTCTTGTTCCAATTTTATTTTCTTCTCTAAATCTCCATACATTAGAGTGTAGTTCTTTAGGACGTTTACTCCAATCAGAGTTTTGATACAACAACTTCTTTAAATCTTTTGATATAGGCATTGAAGGATTAATATTAGCAAGATCATCATTCAAATTTAAACCAAATAAGTTTTGCATCATGTGAGTTCCTTCATGTGTTGCAGTTCCTTTTATATCTTTTAATGTTCTTAATTTACCATTTTTATATCTATTAATTCCAATAATATCATAGTCATCTATTGGTGTGTATACTCCATTTGTTGGAGTTGTATTTAATATAAAAGAAGCATTTTCATCCGCATTGTTAAATTTAAAGTTATTCTTTATAGTTGATGATTTTATAGGAGCACTTTTCGAATATCTTTTATTATCGTTCAAAAATATTTTCAATGTGTTCCATCTATTTAAATCTCCAGCTATTGCTCCCATTGGAGGAAATGCATTCTCCTTATATTCTTCTAATCCTATTTTAACTCCTCTATTTTTTATATCTTTATTTAAGATTAGTTTCCTAGTATTAAAGAAAGGTTGAGAGTTATTTAACTTTTCACTTCCATTAAAATCTTTGAAAATTGTTTTTATTCCTTTTAATACACTTCTGTCTTGCAATTTGAAATATCCATTTCGTAATAATGGAATATTATCTACAACATCATTTAATATATCTATTTGTGTAATATTTTTAGTCATAGGTTTAAAACTTCCAGCAACTCCAATTCCTGCAAACATTCCCGGAGAAATCATATTGGCACCAAATCTTAAAACTGGATTCTTTACATCCAAAGCCTCTCCTAACTGTGCAGGCTTACCTGTAGCTAATTCATAACCAGTATCTATAGCCATTCCACCTAATGCCGCTCTGCTTATTTCTCCAAGAGTTTGACTCATTCTATTACTTCCTGCTACACCATTAACAATTCTACCGAAATTTTTAGAAGCATTTAATGAATTAGTGATAACAGGATTAGATAGATAAGAACCAATAGCAGGAGTACTTGCAGCAGCTGCACCTATAGCAAATGGAGCAATCATCATTCCACCTAATATAGGTGCCATTTGTTTACCAGTTTCGTTAGTGGAATTAATTACCTCTTTACCAAATCTCTCACCCTTATCATAGTTAGAAGGTCTTACTGTTACTTCATCTAACTCACCAGCATATAATGCTTTATTATTGTCATCTTGTGTAACAATAGTACCTTTACCTGCTATATCTTTATATGTATCTTTATATTTTTGAGCATTTCGTTGTTTAGCTGCTCTTTTTAATTTCTTAATTTTCTCAAAATCAACTGCCATACCTATTTCTTCGGTTCTACATACTCTTCCCCATTTTCATCCTGAATCCTCATGTATTTAAATATAGACTTCCCTAATCTCTTATATGCTGAATCAGTCTTTAACTTATCTGCTTTTTTAGCTTGTCTAATCAGTACTTTAGTATTAGCTCTAGAGAATATTCTTTCATTACCTTTTAAAGTTAATTGTACTTCTCCATCTGGATCTAGTACTTTTAGAAGAGTTTTAATTTTATCTTTTTCTTCTTCTATATCTTCTTTATTTTCTATAATAGAATCACATCTATCTAATCTCTTCTCTAAATACTCCTCTAATCCATCAAATTCAACTTCATCTCCTTCTTTAATCCCAGAGTTGGCTTTAACTTCTAGTACAAATTGTACATTATTTTCCACTATTGGATCTGTAGTATTAGCTATCCCAGTGTGTACTGATATAACTTTAAAGCAAGGACAGATGAATACTATATCTAAATCTATTGGTGTATCTTTCATCCAAAAGGAGATTTCTTCTTGAGGTTCATCGTAAACGAATATCATTCCTTCATTATCTCCTAGATCATCAACACCCATTAGACCATTAGCTTTTTCCCAATCGTCATAAGCTACTCTACATATGTAATCATTATCTCCAACTTCTATTTCTATGAAATTTTTCTTGCTTAATTCTGGCATTGTTTAGTATATTTTGTTTATATATTTGTGGTTATTAATTCTAAATTCATTATTATGTCTATTATATCTATTGATCCTTTCATGATAAAAGGAAAATCTGGAAATATCTATCAGTTTGTGACTTATCCTCTTGATGCCGAATTTCCAGAAAATTCTGGTGTGTATATCTATACTAGATCTTATGAAGTTTGGAACGTTCCTAAGCATGATCTTATTTATTGTGGAAAAGCTGATAAATTGAGTATTAGAATCAACCAACATAGCACAGATCCCAATGATAAAATATATCCAGATCCTGATAGTATTCATATCCTTATAACTAAAACAAAGCAAGATGCTTTGAGTATTGAAACTGATATTTTAGAAGCAAATAAATTTATTCAGAATAAGCAACATCAGGATCAATAAAAATAGGAAACGATTGTATTATAACTTCCTTTGTATCTGGGTCTACTAAAGATCCCCATCTGTAAGTATGCGAATATAACCAATCTGGATTATCTTCATGCTTTTTTAATTCCTCATGTCTTTTTCTATCAGGTCTATCTAAAGATTGTAAGACTTCGTGAGCTAGATATGATATAGATATATTGTGTACAAAATCTCCGTTTGGAGTTTTCATGAGTAGAATATATTTTGAATCATACTCAATAAATGCAGAAATTAATCCAAACTCATCTTCGAATATAATTACTGGAGTAACTTCTTTTTTGAGTTCCCTTACTTTAATTTTTCCTGTATGTTCTATTTGTTTAATCATAATTCATTAGTCATTTTAAATTGTTGTTATTTTATTATATTTGCAATACTATTAAGTTAATATATTATATTATGAAAGATTCAATTTGTCCCAATTGTAAAGGTAAAACCTTTGAAATCCAGATTAAGAAAGTTCCTTATGGTACTACTAGAACAGAAGTAAATGTAGAATTTGTCCAATGTTCTCAATGTGGAACCATAATTGGAGTTTTGCAAACTGGAACGGTCATAAGCCGTCTTGAAAATTGTACTCATCATATTACAAATAAATTTTTAGAATCTAATGTAGATAAACATCTTTAATGTTTTCTATATCAAAAGAGGGATCTAAATAAATTTGTCTTATTTCCTCTGTATCAAAAGAAGGATCTAGGTAAATTTTTTTAATTTCCTCTGGAGTCATCGTACAGGGAGAGTTTAAATAGACTTGTATACTTTCATCTATAGAAGGAGTAGAGTTTTCTTTTTCAGTTTGTTTATTATTTTTATTATTCATATTGTTATAAATCATTTTAAATTGTTATTTCAATTCTGAGAGAGGGATAGAAAATGTATCTTCTCCTTCTACTTCTATTAAAATCTTTTCTCCTGTTATAGGGTCTATTTTATATAATTTTCTACATTTACCTACATGACAATGTAAGATATATCCATTTGAATATCTTAATATAAAAAAGTTAGATGGTTCTGGCAGTAAATCTTCTACTATTTCTCCTAAATCATAATCAGAAATCATATTTTCCCTCCATTCTTTAAAGATGTAACATTCATAAAATCTCTTAATGCTACTGGAAAGTAAACACTTCTTCTTTTTCATCCCTTCTAGGTGAGTTTTCTATTTTATCCAATATGGAGTATAATATATCACCTAATTTGTTTAAATCTTCCAAAGAATCTATTTTGTACATTGTTAGCTCATTTAAATAATCAAAATCAAGCATATTGCAACTATATTGTTGTAAATTCTCATAACTGTAAAACATTTTCTCTGCTAGATTTTGTTGATCTAGTTCTAAAGCTTTGTTGATATATAAATCTACTATTCTATGTACAAGGCGTTTTCTAGTTGTTTTGGTTATGCAAATATCAATGTCCCAATCCTGCTCTGGCTGCCAGAATTTAATCCATTTTTCTTTCAGTTTGTCTATTATTTTCATTATTCATATTGTTATAAATCATTTTAAAATCCTAACGAAATATCCAATCTATCAGAACTTGTTATCTTAAAAGGAATCTCTTCTAATCCTTGTTCTTTAAATATCTTATTTAAGATGCAGATGTAATTTAACAAAGTCAATTTGTATGATAGAATCTTTTTTATATCCTCGATATTATCAAGTTGCCTTATATTATTTAACATCTTATTCACTTCAAATTCTATGTCAGAATTGTTCTGCATTAACTCTTCTAGTTTAGATACTAATTTTTCCTCCATGTTTTAAAGACATTGTATTTATAGTTTCTAATAATTTATCTAGATTTATATTCTTTAATTGTTTTACTTCTCCTTTTAATGGATTATCTATTAATTTAAAAACATTTGGATGAGTTCTTACTTTAATTGCCGATTTAAGTTGAGATTTGGATATTGAATTTTTACCTTCTACTAAATAATAATCTAACATTTGTCCTAATCTAGCTTTAAGTTCAGTCTTATTTAAAGTATTATTATATGGATCAGTATGATCTAGTAAAGGTGTTAAATTTTTTAGTTTATTTTTATCCGAATAACTAGGAATTGATATATAATGGTCTAATTCATGGTTATATATAGTTCCAAAATTAAAATCATTAAGTTTTTCAAATGTTCCATCTGCTTTATATATTCTATTTCCTACAGTTATATGCTTTCTATTAGACATTGAAAGTCTGACATCTTTCATTAATTCAGACAAAGGAACTTTACCATCTGTGTATAATTCTAATAATGGACTCGGCATTTGAGCTATATCAAAATTTGTTGAAAATTTAACAACGTTTGGGTTGTTTATTTTATTTACTCTATTATTTCCTTGTGGAGCAAATTGATCAGCTAAAAATTCTTTAGCCTCTCTATTGTAGTTAGTATTTCCAAATCTAATCTTATTATATAAATCTAAATCATTTGCAGGTCTTTCTAATAATCTAGATTTTTTTGCATTAATAACATCCTCTTTTGCTGCATTTTTAATATTATCTTTTATATTCCAAGTATGAAATTTGTCTGATACACTGGGTAATATATTTTCTATTTTATTTGCGGCCTTAGTTCCATACTTTTTAATTCCTTGTTTTATAGCTTTGCCTGCCATTTTTAAAGGCTTCTCAATAGCATTAGGTACTAATAACAACCCAGCACCTAATGCAGCTTGACCATAATTCTTATCACTAATAGCCTCTTCTATATCAACTAAATCCATAGCATCACCAATACCAGGAAATAAACTCTCTATTTCAAATCTATCTGGATCAACCTTTTGAGTTGGTTTTAATGCTTTTTCTTTTATATATGGATTGTTGATTCTAGTAGATTCAGAAGGATTTAATAACCTTGGATCTTCTACAAAGTATTTTTTGTATTTATTAACTTTATCAAAATCTATCATCACTCTACAGTTTTAATAAATTCTCCTTCATCTTTGGTATTATACAATATCTCTCTAACTAATAACCTCCCAGCTTCTATAGCAGCTTCGTCGGTTCCTTCTTTAAATAGTTCTTCTAGTTTATCAGTTACTGATTTTCTGAATATAATTTCATTTCTTTCTATTTCAGCTAGTTGGGCTATAGTCTTACCTCCTTGTTCTAATAGTACTGGTATTCCTTTGGTTTTTAGTATAATAGCATTAGGACAAATTCTGTTTATTCTATATCTAATTCATCAATTTTTGTCCTGTTATTTATTCCTTACAATCTGGATAATAAATAAGATAATAGCAATAATATCAATCATCATCCATGCCCCTTTATCATGTAAATAAACAGGAACAAGGGGATTAAATAATATAGCCATGCCTCCATAGATAATGCTCCAGATATTTATTCCATTACTAGAGTTTTGGATTGTGGCAGCTACAGCACCAATAGTTACAATTATCCTCACTAGGGTATAAAACCCTCCAGAAATAGATAGGAGGGCAATCCCTAGTATGATACAAACGGCTATATAGAGAAGTTTCATGACCAATATCTATTAGAAGAAACTAGCAATTCCTCCTAACAAAAATATAATAGGAGCAAGGCATATATAAACTGCTGTTCCTGCTGCGTAAGAAGCAAGAACAAGATAAGTTATATTGTCACTATGAGCTTCCCAATCTTTGGAATCAAAAATATTATATACTATGGCTCCAAGTATGGGGGTTACTATTAAATATGCAATAAAGAATCCCATGTGTTTACTATTTAATCAAATATCATGACTAGAACCCATATAATAAACGCCCAAAATATAGCTTTAATAATATAATGGGTGATTATTCCTATTTTAAATTCTTCTCTGTTCATTTTGTGTATTAATTATTCTGGTTTAAAAACAATCATCGTGTTGTCTTTGTTCATCATGCTTTTGGGTGATAATCCAAGTAATAGACCACTATCCCCGATAGCATAAATAGTCATAGAACCTTGTCTTTGTATAACAGGAAATTGTGAAGATAATTGATGTACATAACTTTCAATCTGTCTGTATTCATCTTTATTGTCTGTTTGTAAAGAAATCCAGACAACTTCATCATTAATGTGTTTTACGGTAATAAACTCTTGAATCCCCCATAAATTTGATTTGAGGATGTAATTAACTCCTGTGCAATTATAGAATTGCTGTGTTTCTACTTTTTTTGCCAGTGCTTTTAATTCTCTATTTATTTCAGAGAATGGTCGGTTACTTCTTATTTGTTCAAAGAAGAAACTGACTCTTGTTGAATATGGTAACATATTAGTTGTATAGGGGTATAATTTTTATTTTTCATTAATTCGGATTGTTGTTTAATGTACTCCTTTATTTCTTCTGTATTCTTCATAAGCCCTTAGGAAGCTATTTTTTCCATATCCTCCAGAAAGGTAATTGTCGTATGTTTCATATTTTTTAAGTTCATCAATATCAATAGTACACAAGTATTCTGTTTCTTCCTTGGTATTCCCATATTGATCTATTTCCTTTATATATTTGAGATAAATATTTCTTTTGCCCTTGGCTAAACGTTGAAAAATGGATGTGTATTTATCATATATAGCTTGATCAATATGCCTGTAGTCGGTTATCCTGATAAATTCAGTTGTTTTTTTTAATGGACTTCCGGTATTTGAAGGAGAAGGAGTGAAATCAAAATAGCCAATGTTTTCCCATTTGCCACTGACATAAATATTATCATTTTCAAATGATAGATGATTATTTGAAGAACAACCTGTAAATAGTAACAGGTGAAATAACGTGATAATTAGTGTATGTTTCATGTGTCTATTATTGAGCTTAATATTTACAAATTTCTAGGATAGGTCCCCCGTATATTTATATTGAACATTATGGCATCATGAACTTCATTTTTATTGTTCACGATAAGAATGCCTAAACAGCCTTTTTCTATATCCAAAACTTTAAAATTGCAGGGTTTCCCATCCATATCATGCCCATTAACCTCTCTACTTGAAAAGTTTACACTTAGTACTAATTTGTAATCTTTATATGGTTGTAAAAGTCTTTCGTTATTTAGTAATGTAACTCCATCTTCATTTTGTTCAATTTCTTCCAGAAAGAATAATAAAGAATCATTACGAATAAATAGAGTATCATTATTTTTAGTGTATTTAAAATCTAGTAATTGGTTCATGAACATTTTTTTTACTTCTTCTCCAATATCTGAAAGTTTATCATTCTTAATTGATAAAATATCATTGATTTTGTAAACAATTTTTTGATAATCAGACTGTTCTATACTGGAGGTGTTTTGTATTTTTTGAATTTGTTCTGTCACGGATAGTGGTTGTTGACAACTAGCTAAAGTGATTGTATAAAATGTGATAATGAATAAAATTATTCTCATATTTTGGGATTTAATCGATTAATTAATAATATTTTATCTTGTAGCTTTTTTCATCTGGATGACAGATGTAGCCAATAATTGCAGTTATTACACTTGGAATTGCCCACTTCCATTTTGTAATGGTTGTGATTAGAGTATCCTTTTGAATGAGAGAGTATAAAATAGATATACCAATCCAGTTGAATAAAAAGTAGCCAATAATCCCCAAAATTATTTTCATGCCTGCCTTAATATAATCCCAATTCCCCAGAGAGATATTATAAAAAAAGAAAAGCGTGGGAACTGTTAGAATTATCGCAACTGAGGGTCTGGACTCCCTACACACAGATAAAACGACACCCCACGCTAGACCATTATATATAACAGAATTGTATATATGGCAAGCATGAACGTTTGTACCGTTTATCCTTGTGTGTTGAAATTGTCCAGATTCCAGTTACAAGATAAAACTAAACGCCTTCTATATTTAAACTGTATCACAAGATCGCTCTAGTGACACAACAAAGGTATAGAATAAATGGCATTTTACAAACATCCATAAAGGGGTGTCGTGTGACAAAAGTATTAAAATTTAACTTGATAATCTTCTAATCCATGATCTTGTGAATTACCTTTTCTTGGACAGTAACAATATCATGATAAAGATGATAACCGCTATAAATTCCAACCTTGCTGACCTTGGGTAAACGGTGAATATAGCGACAACATGAATGATGAAAGTGATCACTGCCATCACCATGATCCATATTGAACCCCTCTCGAATTTTCTATCTCTCATCTATGTTATATAATTACTCACGCTAGTAACCTCCCTCCGAATAACTGGAGTAACTTTCCTCACCGACTATAACATGATCCAGACAATTCATGTTTAACAACCTGCAAGCTTCCATGATGTTTCTTGTTACTTTTAAATCCTCCGGACTGAAAGCTAGATTCTGGCTTGGGTGGTTATGAAAGATGATTGAACAGGTAGAGTTAGTCTTTAGCATTAACTGTAAAACAGTCCTTGGGTCAATGATTGTGTTCTCTTGATTACCCACGCTAAGCCTTGCAACACCCAACACCTTTAAATTTCTATTTAACAACATGATCCATGCCTCTTCATGGTGATGTAAACAATCATCGAAAAAAGGTCGGATTAATTTATATGCCTCCATCGCCATCGTCACTTTGGGTCTGTCTTTTGGCTGCACTTTCAGCTTGTATCTAATCTCTACCTCCGATAATCTTGTTAAATCATCAAAATGCAGATTCGGTTCTATTCCAGTTTTAATTTCTGGTGATAAATATTCTTCTTTCATCGGTGATAAATTTAATTGATAAGACATTGATTTAAATAGAAATGAAAAAAGTGGAGAACTTTCACTGTAATCCCTCCATATTTTCGATTTTCTCTAAATGAATGTTGGGGGGTATGAAGAAGAATAATCCAAACGTTCGATTAACACCCAATTTTTTTTGTAGGGGGATAATTTATTTCCCACCCTGTTTCACGTTGGATGTTGATTGAAAGTACTTTAATATTGAAGAAGGATGATTTTTATTCATCCCCCTTGACAACTATCTAAATACAAGATATTATAAATTTTGGAATCACCATTTTACCAGACAAACCTGAGATACAAGCCAGCCTGATTTTCAGGTAAGGGGGATGAAAAAAATCACCAGTTATTATTTAACCTGTAACCTCCATTCTGGTATTTTATCTATTAAGCTACAAAATCAAGACTATAGAATTTGTCTCCATTTAAAGTTAAAACAGCCAATTTCAATTCCGGTAGAAAAATTCCATGACGGAAAAATCGAGTGGAGAGAAGGACAAACAATAATTTATTCTATATCATTCATCAAATCCTGTCCCTCTATGATTGATTTGTAATAGTCAAGACTTGTTCTGACAGTTTGTTTACTATCTTACCAAAAAACTGTCCGATGACAATTGCGAAGTTA
>CALUKD010000027.1 GCA_944321125.1 Candidatus Butyricimonas faecavium
AGGAAATTATCATAACAAGAGAATGTCTAATTTATTAAATGTCAAATTAAGTAAACCTATTTCAGGAAACTACAGTTATTGGAATGGGTGAAGGATATCTGAGTGATATAAATGGGTGTATATTTAGTGATTCTTGAATACATTCTTGGACACATCTTTTTGAATCTGTTTTTGTTTTCGTAGTTTTGCACGATGGTAATAGTAAAGTTGAGATATTGATATGGCATCACCTTTTCAATTTTCAATTTTCAATTTTCAATTATTATGAATCTGGAATGGTACATTGCGCGTAGGTTGTTGAAAGGGGATGGCACAAAATCGGTGTCGGTGCCGATCGTGAAAATTGCGATTGTTGGGATTGCTTTGGGGTTGTGCGTAATGTTATTGTCACTGTTTATTATCACGGGTTTTAAGTATGAGATTACTGAAAAGTTGTCAGGTTTCACGGCTCACTTGAGTGTGGTGCCTTTTGTTCCCGGCTCTGTGGGTGAAGGGGGAGTGGTCCGAGAATCGGAGAGTTTAGTGAAAAGCTTGAAAGAGGTGGATGGGGTGAAGAACGTGTACGGATATATTGAGAAACCTGCCATTTTCAAAAGTAAGGATGAGATTCACGGGGTTGTCTTGAAAGGGATGGATGTGGGGAGTGATGTCGTTTTTTTTCGGGAGAATCTGAAGAGGGGAAAAATGCCTGATTTTAATACAAAAAGGGTATCGAACGAGATATTAATCTCCGCATCCGTGGCGGATATGTTAGAAATCGATGTCGGAGGAAAAGTCACGTCCCATTTCGTGCAAGACCCACCGAGAGCGAGGGTATTTACCGTTGCCGGAATTTACGATACGGGTTTCAAGGAGTATGATGACGTGATGGTATTGGTTGACGAACGACATCTGGCGAAATTGAATGACTGGGGACCGGGGGAGGTTTCCGGAATTGCTATCGAACTTGAGGATGTGGAGCGATTAAATGAGGTGCTAGAGGGGGTGGAGAATGTCGTGTATGATACGAGTGGGAATTACGAGGTACAGACGTTTGCCGATGTGGCCCCGCAAATTTTTGACTGGTTGGCTTTGTTGAACATGAACGTGTGGGTGATCTTGATTTTGATTGTCACGGTGGCTGGTTTTAATATGGTATCGGGATTATTAATCTTAATCTTGGATAAGACCTCGTTGATTGGAATATTGAAAGCGTTGGGTTATAAGAATGTATCCTTGCGAAAATTATTCCTGTATATATCGGCGGGATTGATTATCAAAGGAATGTTATGGGGAAATGTGCTGGCCTTTGTTTTGGCAGGAATTCAGGCGATATTTCGTGTGGTCCATCTTGATCCTGTGACGTATTATATGGACACGGTTCCAATTAATTTTGGTCTCGGGTACGTGATATTATTAAATGTAGGAGTGATTGTGGTAACCGTTTTAATGCTGATTGTCCCGACAATGCTGATTTCCAAGATCAGTCCGGTGAAGGCGATTAAATTCGAGTAAAGTTATGAACGTGAAAAATGATATTTACGCTATTAGAGATTCTTTTCTGGATTGGTTGAAGGAACACCGTTATGGCGTGATGGGGACGGTGATTTTTCATCTTGTGCTTGCTATTCTATTAGTTTGTGTCGGGATTTCACGGCTGGATTCGCAACAGAGAATGGAAATCGTGATTGATATGCCGGAGCCGGAGATTGTTCAGCAAAAACAAGAGGAGCAGGAAAAGAAAGAGCAGATTCTCCGGCAAAGTGCAGACGAGGAGGTAAACGAGATGTTGCGTTCGCTGGCGGTGAATGAGGATGCGGTGAAAAAAAATGCGGAGTCCCAGCCTCATGAACGGGTGAAAGAGTATATCGAACAAATTCAGGAAGAAATAAATAGTGATTACGGGGGGCGTTACCGGGTGAATAAAAACAAGCATTACAAGGAGGATAGTATTCGTGCTCAGCTAGATAAAAAGGAACGGATGCTGGATTCACTCCAATCTACGGTATATGTGGGGAAGAGTAGCGTGTCATATAATATAAAAGGGCGTTACAAGACTTATTTGCCGATTCCCGTGTATAAGTGTGAGTTTGGTGGAATAGTTGTAGTGGCGGTGGTTGTGAACCGGCAAGGACGGGTTATTAAAGCTGAGGTTGTGGATGTAGAGTCAAATAAAGATAATACTTTGCGGGAGGTAGCGGTGGATGCAGCTTTGAAATCGGAGTTTAATGTTGACGAGAAAGCCTTGGAACGACAGTCGGGAACGATCACGTATAATTTTGTCAAACAATGACGTTGTCTATTCCTTCTATCTTTTCCAGCTTTTTCAGATTGTTATATCCTCGTGCGTGTGTGGTATGTAGAGATGTCTTGGTTGATGGAGAACTTTTTTTGTGTTCAACTTGTTTAAGCGGGTTACCATTGAATGAGGGGGTTGACGAAGAGGCTGATGAGGTATTTGCGAATGATTTGGGAATCGTGCATTTGTACTGGTTGTTTCGTTATGACCGGGCAAGTGATTTTCATAAACTGGTGTATGCTATCAAGTATCGTTCTAACCGGGAGTTAGGTGTGTGGGCAGGGAAGATGTTGGGTGAACGCATGATAAATGTCAGCGGGATTGACTGTATTATTCCCGTGCCGTTGCATCCCGAGCGGGAGAAAGAACGGGGTTTTAACCAAGCTTTTATGATTGGTATGGGGATTGCAAGTGTTTTAAGGGTTCAGGTGGTGTCGGGTGTGTTGAGTCGAGTGGTAAACACTCCTTCGCAAACAGGCTTGGAGCGAGGGCAACGGGTTGATAACGTGGCCGAGGCTTTTGAGTTAGGAGATACGGCTTGTGTGAGAGGATGCCATGTGTTGCTGGTTGATGATGTCGTGACAAGCGGGGCTACGATTCGGGCATGTATGATGGAATTGAGTAAAATTAAGGGAATACGGGTGAGTGTTGCTTGTTTAGGAAAGTCTGGCAGTATCTAAAAAAACTTGAATCTTAAATCTAAAATTGAAAGGATTTTAGCTTTTTTTCCCTAGTTTTGTAAAGTTAATATTTTTGAGGACTATGAATAAATTTTTTTGGAACGGATTCTGTTTTGTTGCTATTATCGTGGCGTTGATTATATATGCCTGTGCAAACAGGGGCTACCCACAGGGTGGAGAGAAGGACGTGACACCACCTCAGGTTATTAAGGAGGTCCCGGAATCTTTTTCAACGAATTTTAAGGGAAAACAGATCGATATTTATTTCAATGAATATGTTCAGTTAAAGGATATTAATAAGAAATTTGTGATGTCTCCCCCGATGAAGAAAAAAGCCCGAGTGAGCTTGCGGGGAAAATACGTGCGGGTGATGTTTCAGGATTCTTTGAAACCGAACACGACTTATACATTGGATTTTGCTGACGCAATAGTGGATAATAATGAAGGAAATCCGCTCGGTTTTTATCGGTATGTATTTTCTACTGGTCCGCAATTGGATTCGATGGAGTTAGGGGGGCAGGTGATTGATATGCAAACGCAGTTGCCCGTGCTTGGTGCCACGGTGATGTTCTATCAGAATTCTGCAGATTCTGTCCCATTGACAGACTTACCGAATTACGTGGCTAAAACGGACAGTTCCGGTGTGTTTCGGGTGACTAATATCAAGAATGATACTTATCGGGTTCTGGCGATAGATGATACGAGGGGTAATTATCTGTTTGTACCTTCGGAAACAAAAGTGGGTTTCATTGATTCTTTGGTTCAAACTATATCGTTCCCCATGACAGTCTATGATACGATTCATCCGGACACTACGGTGGTTGAAGGACGGAGGACGAAGAAAGGTATGGAGTTTAAAGTTTTATCGAAAGATACGATTGTTCGACGTGATTTCACGATGTTTGGGCCGACAAACTTATTTATTCCAATGTTTGATGAGGAAAAGACTCAATTGTATCTGGTTGATGAGGCTCGTAAGGAACGTGAGAGATTGGATTTTACTTTCAGTATTCCTGCCGAACATCAGTTAAAGGTGCGATTGCTTGGATTGCATTTATTGGACAAGATCAACCAGGATGATTGGTATATCGAAGAGCGTTCAGCCGGGAGGGACACGGTCCAGTTGTGGATAAAGGATTCTTTAGTGTACAAGATTGATTCGCTCGTGGCCGAGGCTAGTTATCTGCGGACGGATTCGGTTGGTAAGAGAGTGTTACTTGCGGATACGATTAAATTTTATTACAGGGATAAACTGGAACCCAAGGGAAGACGTAAGAAGGAACAGGATTCCATTCCGGAGATTAAGTTTATGGAAATTAGTGCGGGTGTCGGTAGTACAATGGATTTGAACAAGAGTATAATGTTAGAGTTTGATCGTCCGATCGTGGAGGACGGGTTGAAGAATATCCAGTTGTTTGAAATGGTGGATTCCGTCTTGACCCCGGTTGACTTTAATTTGAAACATGATAGTCTGAAAATTCGTAGGTATTACGTGGAGAAGGAATGGAAACCGGAAACGGAGTATCAGTTGTTGATTGATTCGATGGGTATATATAGTATTTACGGATTGTATAACAATAAGCTTGTGAAGGATTTTAAAACGAAAGCAATCGAGGATTACGGGAATATTATCGTGAACGTGAATGAGGCGACAACTCCGATTATTTTACAGCTTTATCAGGGAGATAAGGAGATCAAGGTACTGGAAGAACGGACGATTAATGGTAATGGTAAAGTTGTTTTTGATTACCTAGGAGAGGGAACTTACATGATTCGGGCTATTCTTGACCGGAACGGGAATGGGAAATGGGATACTGGTAATTACCTGAAACATTTGCAGCCGGAAGAGGTGAAATATTTGCCTACGGAGATAAAATTGAAAAAGAATTTTGATGTTGAGCAAGACTTTGACATGAGTCAAACGTATAAAAGGGAAGATCCGAGTAAAAAGAAAAATACAGAAGGAGATAAAAAAAGAAATAGAGCTAATCGATGAGAGCGATTATACTGATAATTATATTGTTTGTGAGCCTTCCTGCCATATCGCAGAAGAAGTTGCCTAACGTGATAGAGAAACTGACTTACAGGGGCTATTACAACTGGAGCTTTATCTGGATTAATGCAGGTTCGGTGGAAATAGCTGTACAGCCTTCCGATAAATACCCGAATGCCCAGTGCATATTTGCCGTGGGGTATTCCAATCCTTCATGGGATTGGGTATTTAAGCTGAGAGATACATTGATCTCGCATCATGATAACATGACCTATAAACCTTACGAGTTTTCGAGGAAAGCACACGAAGGGAACTATCATAAAACTTTCGATTACGTGTGGGATTATGATAGTGGGGTAATTCATGCCGATATACACCGGATCGGAAAGTACCAGCGTAAGGATACGATTAAATTATTGCCGGATACGTACGATATGTTGTCCGTGGCATGGTATGCTCGGGAGCTGGATTTTGACAATTATAAAAAAGGTGATCAGATCCCGATACGTATTTTACTGGACGATAAAGTATACGATTTGTACGTTCGCTACCTAGGAAAAGAGAAAGTGAAAACGGATAGCGGGCGGCGAATGTGTCACGTGTTTTCTCCCTTGCTCGTGGCCGGAGATGTATTTAAAGGGGGAGAGAATATGAAGGTATGGGTAAGTGATGACGAATATCGTATTCCCGTGATGGTTGAAGCCAAGATTATCGTGGGATCGGTGAAAGGAATTTTGGACGAGGCTAATAGTAAATTTTAGCAATTAAAATTATTGATTACTATGAAAAATCTTGTATTTGTTTTCATGATGGTTTTAATGTTAGGTTCTTGTAAGGATGCTACGAAGAATCTGATGCCTGCCGTAACCGGGAAAATCAATCAAGTATTGGTTATTGCCGAAAAGAACATGTGGGATGGTGCTGTGGGTGACACGATCCGGGAATTTTTTGGACAAGATCAAGATGGATTACCTCAGGCAGAACCAATTTTTGATGTGTTGAATTTGCCGGAGAGATATTTCGACAAGAACATGAAGGGACACCGTAATGTATTGCAAGTCGTAATTTCTCCTTCTATTGACTCTGCTTACGTGCAGTATGCAGATAGTCCGTGGGCTAAAACCCAGAAGTATATAAAAATTGCGGCTCCGGATCGGAAAACGTTTTTCAAGTTGTTTGATGAGAATAAGTTGAAAATTCTAAGTATATATGCTAAGGCTGAGCGTGATCGGTTAATATCAGTTTACAAGCGGACAGCGGATTCCCGGATCTTTAACCTATTCAAGAATAAGTATAATATCTTGTTGTATTGTCCTACAGGGTATTACGTGAATAAGGACACGACCGATTTTGTGTGGATATCTAGCGAAACGACTAAGAATAGTAAAGGTATTATATTTTTCACTGAAAAGTATGAGCATGAAAGCCAGTTTAATTATGCGATCATTTTTGATCGGGTGAACGAGGAGTTGAAAAAACATATCCCCGGTCCGCGTGAGGGATCGTATATGGCATTAGATCTGGAGGTGCCTTATACTGCCGTGCAATATAAGTATAATGGGCATTATGCTGTGTTATTCCGTGGTTTGTGGATGGTGGTGAATGATTTTATGGCGGGACCATACGAATTGAATGTGGTGCTGGATGAAGAAAATCAGCGGGTGATTTATATGATGGGGTACGTGTACTACCCGAACGAGGAGAAACGGGATATGATGAAACAAGTAGATGCTGTTCTGAACACCATGGTAATTGATTATAAAGATAAAGAAGAGAAAGCGAAGTAATCGATGAGATATTTGATATTATTTTTGGTGATAGCATCCGCATGTACGGATGCTATTTCCGTGAATGTACAAGATGGGATTGAACGGTTTGAGGCTTACCGGAATCTGGTGGAGGGTAAGCGGGTTGGTATCGTGGCTAATCATACTTCACGAGTAGACACTATGCATAGTGTAGATTTCTTGTTGGGCAAAGATATTAACGTGGTACGGATTTTTTGTCCGGAACATGGTTTTCGGGGAACGGCCGATGCAGGAGAAACCGTGGGGGATTATGTCGATGCGGGAAGTGGTTTGAAAGTGGTGTCCCTGTACGGAAAGAAAAAGAAACCACAGCCGGAGGATCTGGCGGGAATTGACGTGATGATTTTTGACATGCAGGATGTAGGGGTACGTTTCTACACGTATCTGTCCACGTTGCATTACGTGATGGAAGCTTGTGCGGAGCAGGACATTCCATTGATTGTGATGGATCGTCCTAATCCGAATGCTTTCTACGTGGATGGTCCGGTTTTACAGAAAGAGTTTAAATCTTTTGTCGGGATGCATCCGGTTCCGGTCGTATACGGGATGACGATAGGTGAATATGCCGGAATGGTTAACGGAGAAGGTTGGTTGAAAGACGGTGTAATTTGTAATCTGACAGTGATTCTTTGCGAGGGATGGAACCGGGAACAACCCGTAACGTTGCCTTATGCTCCGTCCCCGAATTTGCCGGATTCTGTTTCTATTATGCTTTATCCGTCAACTTGTTTTTTCGAAGGAACGGTGGTTAACGAGGGACGTGGAACATTACATCCGTTTCAAGTGTTTGGACATCCAAGTTTGAAAGGTATGCCTTATTCTTATGTGCCCCGCCCGATCAAGGGAATGAGTATGCATCCAAAGTGTAAAGGGCAAACCTGTTACGGCATGGATTTACGGGGGGAATATTACGCTATTTTAAAAATGAAACGTTTGAATTTGGCTTGGTTATTGCTGGCTTATCAAGAGTATGAAGGCAAGGAACCCTTCTTTAATGCTTTGTTCAATAAGCTGGTAGGAAACGATAAAGTACAGCAACAATTGAAAGAAGGAGTAGCGGAAGAAGAGATTCGAGCCGGATGGCAAGATGAGGTCGCAGAGTTTATGAAGATGAGAGAAAAGTATTTGCTTTACGATTGAAAAATGTTAGTTAACGGGTGGAAATCACCTAATTTAAGAAATTAATCGGATCATTAAATTGAAATCGTGATGTGGCGCTTATTAAAGTATTTCTTTATTTCACTGTTGGTATTGGTGGTATTAGTGTGTGCTTCGATAGGTCTTGTATTGAATTTTATCTTTACTCCTGAGAAGTTGACCCCTATCGTGGAGAAAAGTGCTAATGAATTTTTGAATGCAGAAGTACATTTTGACGGCATTGAATTAACTTTCTTCTCGACTTTCCCGGAATTTGGTCTTGAGATGCGAAATGGTAGTGTGGTGACAAAAGTTTTTCAGGATTCGTCGAAACAGAATATTTATGCCGCTACCGATTCATTGATGAGTTTTAAGCGTTGTCGGCTAATCGTGAATCCGATGGCTTATTTGTCCCGAAAGGAAGTTGTCGTGAAAGAGTTACGATTGGAAGAACCGCAAATATACGCTTATATTGACACGAACGGAGTGCCTGGTTGGAATGTGATGCGGGAGTCTGCTGAACAGGATTCCGTGGACATGGTGGAGACGGATACAATTCAAGAAAAATTGATTGAAAGTATAGATATTCGAAACATTCGTATCGAGGGAGGAAAACTTGTGTTTGATGATCGAGCAAATGAGCTTTATGCCCGATTAGAGGGGTTCGGATTGAAAATCGATGGGAATTTTATGGAGAGAAAAGCTGATTTGCAGTTGGATGTGAAAGCCAAAAATATTCTTTTCTGGCAGGAAGGTAATTTACTCGTAAAGCGTTTACGGTTTGGTTTGCAAACAGGGATGCGTTTGGACCGAGATTCGATGCTTTACGTGTTGGATAAAGCTGTTATGAGGGTTAATCGAATGAAATTCGGAGTAGGGGGACGTTTACAGGCAGATACGTTAAATCATTTGCTGGATGTGAACTTGACTTTCGGAATAAAAGTACCTTCTTTAAAAACTTTACTTGACTTGGTTCCGGAAACGGTACTTAAACATGATGAAAATGTGACCGTATCGGGAGAGGTTCTGTGTCAGGGTACGTTGAAGGGAAAATATGGAAAGGATCGGGTTCCCGTGTTAGATGCTCGTTTCAAAATAAATGAAGGTTCCGTGAAATATGCGGGTATGCCTTATTCTTTGGATAAATTGGATGTTGATTTGGAAGGAGTTGTTGATTTACAGAAAGAACAGCCTTCATTTTTGAAATTGAATCGGTTTTACGTGAAGGGTACAGATGTAGATGTGGATTTAAATGGTCGGGTGGATCAATTGCTTTCTAATCCTTTGATTACTGCAAGTGTGAAAGCAGACGTTGATTTCTCTATATTGCCCAAAATATTTCCAATACAAGAAGGGGTGACATTAACGGGAAGTTTGAATGCTGGATTAAAAGGAAATGTATTACTAGCTGATATAAAGAATAGAAACTATGGAAAATTGGATATTCGCGGGGGATGTCAGTTGAAAAATGTTTTGTTAGCCAGTCAAAAAGACAGTTTGAGTTTACACTCGAAGTCAATGATATTGGGATTCGGGACTAACATGGAGGATAAAACTATTTTGCAGGGAAAGAACTTATTAAATGGAATCTTTGGTTTCGATAGTGTTGATATTCAGTGGAAGAGTGCTTTGGCCTTTCACATGGACACTTCTTACGTGAAGGTAAAAACTTCTCCATTGCAGGATACCACTGCTGTTGCTTCTATGTCGGCTGATATTCGTTTCGGGTGGATTGATTTGTCCATGGGGGATTCCCTACGATTCAAGATGGGGAATAGTACCGCTAATTTTGCCTTGAAGCCCTCGCCGGAAGATAAAAAGCTTCCGTTGGTTAAAACGAAGGTTAATATGGATAGTTTACGGGTGAGAGCCAAGGGGAATCGTTTGCGGTTAGCAAATGCCGGATTTGATCTTTCGGGGATTCCGGATCGAAAAAATAAACGTCGATGGCTTACCAGTGGCGTGGTCAGTTTTAAGGATATGCGGGTGTACACTCCATTGTTTCCTTTGCGAATGCATATGCCGGGGACAAAGATTACTTTAAATCCCGGTCATATTAAATTGAATGGTGCAAAGTTGAAGATGGGACGTTCTGATCTTTTGTTAACCGGAGAAGTGTATAATTTGGCAGGTGCGTTTTTGCGACAGGAAGATTTGAAAGCTAATCTAAAGGTAAGATCGAATATGATTAATTGTAATCAGTTAATGAAGGCCTTGGAGGTTGGGGCTGCCAACCGAATGAATATGAAGTGGGGAACAGAAGAGGAATTGAGTGAGGATGAATTGTCTGATGTAGATTTGGCAGCTGACTCCACGTATGTGGCTGATTCCACTATGTCTGTTTTTGTTGTTCCCCCCGGTGTTGATTTCACGTTTGAAACAAATATAAAAAAGGTGTTGTACGGGAAGTTGGAGTTGGATAGTATTCACGGGAAAGTGGTGATGCAAAATCAATGTATTGAATTGTCTGATTTGAGCATGCGTTCTATGGCAGCGGATGTGAAAACCACGATGCTATACAAGGCGTCCGGGAAAGAAAAGGCGTACGCTGGTTTCGATTTGCAAATGGATGATATTGACGTGGGGGCATTGATTGATTTTATGCCATCTCTAGATTCTATCGTCCCCATGTTACGGTCTTTTGATGGTTTGGTTGATTTCCATATGGCAGCAGAAACTGATTTGGACTCTACTATGATGGTTGATTTGCCGACATTGCGAGCCGTGGCTTACATTGATGGTAAGGATTTGGTGTTAATGGATGGAGAGACGTTCTCGGAGATATCTAAGATGTTGATGTTTAAAAATAAAGAACGCAATTTGATTGATAGTGTAGCCGTGGATTTTCGTATAAAGGATGGCATGATTGAAGTATTTCCCTTCTTAGTCGAGGTAGATCGTTACAAGGTTGCTGTAGGGGGTGAGCATAAGATAGATATGACGTTTAATTATCATATTTCTGTGTTGAAATCTCCGGTACCTTTCAAATTAGGTATTGATATTTATGGTTCGTTGGAAAAGATGAAATTTAAAATTACAAAAGCTAAGTATAAGAATTTGTTTATTCCTTCTAAACGAGCGAAAGTGGATAGTGCGCAGATCAATGTGCGAAATCAGATTAGACAGATATTGCAGTCGGCGAGAAAGTAAAATATTTATCGGGTAAAAAATTACTATTTTTTGTCATCCTTTTTTAAGTTGGCTTGCAATTGAAATAGATGAAGTGAAATATAAAAAAGCTTCTCGGATTATCATACGGTAAAAAGACCCTTTTCTAATTCTAAAATAGAATGTTGGAAAGGGTTTCTTTTATGATGTGCAGAATATTAAGAGAAAGAGTTGTATTATTTCATCGTTTTTTTGAATAGAGGGTTTAAAAAAAGAAATTTATTCATATACATTTGTAGAAAGAATTCCTTGTCGAATACTTGAATGGGTGAAAAGTTTATGGAAAAGGATGAGCGGGATATGATTGATCGTTTAAATGCCAGAGATAATGGGGCATTCGAATATATTTTTGTCCGATTCTATCAATCATTATGCTATTTCGCTGATAAATATATTAACGATAAGGAGGCTGCTCAGGATATAGTTCAAGAAATTTTTATTTGGTTTTATGAGAAACGCAAATCATTTGACAGTTTGTTGTCTGTTAAGTCTTATCTTTACGGATGTGTATACAATAAGGCGATAAATTTTTTGAAGACGAATCGGAATCAAGCTCGGATTCGGGAACAGATGAGAGAGTTCCTTACAGAGGAAGACGAGAGTTTTGAAGAGTTTCAAGTGGAGACAGAGGTGTTTGAGGAAATATTTAGAGCAATAGAGGAGCTTCCGGTTGAATGCAGGCGCATTTTTAAGATGAGTTATATAGAAGGACAGAGTATAAAATCAATTATGGAAACGTTAAACGTGGCAGAGTCTACGATTAAAACCCAACGTCAACGAGCTAAGAAAGTATTGAAAGACAGGCTAAAACATCTTTATCCGTTAGTGATAGTAATTTTTTCTATAAATTAATTTACTTTTTTGTCATCCTTTTCTTTTTTCATTTGCTTTACTAAAAAAAGGAAAAATGAAATTAGTAGAGCGAAAAAGAATAGCGCATTTGATATTTCTTTCTCTTTTCGGTTTGGCCGATAAGGAACAACAACTTGAATTGAATGAATGGCTTGAAAGACGAAAGGAAAATCGGTCTCTTTTAAAGCGATTAGAAGACCCGTCTTATCAGTCACGGTGTTATTCGGCATATTCTCAATTTGATACGCTTGAGGGATGGAAAAAAGTAAAGCCTCATTTAAGGAAAAGAGATAGAAGAGTATTGTATCGTTTGATACCTTATGCGGCGATCCTGATCATGTGTATCGGTATTGTAACTTTTTTGCGTACCGGAACATCAGAACCAGATGTTCTTGAGAATAAGCGTGAAATAGCTGCGTTGCCTTCAGGCGTACGTTTAGTATTGGAAGATGGTAGAATGTTGGAATTGGATGCTGACGGGATGACGGGGAGTGATTCTGTTGCAGGGATTTTTAAGAATGATGGACAACGGCTTGTTTACAATCATTCCAAGTCTACAGTTCCATCCCAACAGCACCTATTGCAGGTTCCCCGAGGGGCGGAATACATGTTGGTACTGTCGGATGGTACACGGGTATGGTTAAATGCGGAATCAGAATTGAGTTATCCCAGTTATTTTTCTGGAAAAAAACGTAAGGTTGAATTGAAAGGGGAAGCTTATTTTGAGGTGACACGTGATACTTCCATGCCTTTTATTGTTGAGACGGCCCGAATGCAGGTAGATGTCTTGGGAACTTCTTTTAATGTTTCGGCTTATCCGGGAGAAATGCAGCATACTACTTTGGTGAAAGGAAAGGTTAGGACCGAGTCTAATGGAAATAGCGTGGAATTAACTCCTGGAAAACAAGCCTTGCTTACGGATACGGGAATAACCGTGCAGGACGTGGATGTTAATGACTATGTGGGGTGGAAAGAGAAAAGGTTTGTGTTCAAAAATAGGCCGATAGAAGAGGTCGTACGGGAGTTGGAACGTTGGTACAATGTTAGTTTTGTCCTTTCTAAGGACGTGCGGGGAATACGTTTAACGGCTAATCTGCCGAAATATGAGGATGTTGACAGAATATTAAATATTATTGGAGATATAGCTCGGGTAAAATGCGAGATAAATGATCGTGAAATTATTGTAAAATCAGAATAAAGAAAAGCAGGAAAGTATTAGCGCTACTTTCCTGGAATTGATTAATTAAATTGTCCTATTGGCGTAGGACATAATATTAAATTCAAATACAAAGTTATGCAAAAGAATCAAGAATTTGATGTTGGAAGAGGTTCTAATGTCGTTAAAAAGATTTATTTGATGATGAAACTACTCGTGTGTTTATTAACATTGGGTTTTTCAACGGTATTGGGAAACACCCATGCTCAAGTGAAACTGAGTTTGTCTATGACAAACGTTACACTACCGGAAGTGTTTGAAGAAATAACCCGGCAAACCGGTTATCATTTTGCGTATAGTGATAATCTGTTGGAAAAACAGAAAAAAGTGACGGTCTCTTTTGATAAAGCTGATTTGGAAACCGTATTGAAAGAGTGCCTCAAGGAAACAGGATTAGGTTATCGTGTGGAAGATAGGATTGTGATGATATCCTCAAAATTCTTGCCGAAAGAAGAAGAACCTGTCAAACGGGAACTTCGCGGTATTGTTCGGGATAAGGAGGGATTGCCATTGCCGGGAGTTACGGTTATGATAAAAGGTACGACTCAAGGTGTGGCTACTTATCATGATGGGACGTTTAGTCTCATGGTTACCAAGGGAGAAAAGGTTACTTTAGTTTTTTCGTTTGTGGGGATGCAAACCAAGGAAATTGTGGTGAGTGATGTGGATAAAATGTTAGAGGTTGTACTTGAGGAGGTTGTTGAAGATTTGCAAGAGGTAGTTGTTACTGGATATTCTGTTCTACCCAAAGAGCGGGCTACGGGATCGATCAATGTAATTTCCAAGCAACAGTTGGATAAGCCGACAACTAATATTGCGTCACGATTGATTGGTACTACGGCAGGACTTGCGTCCACTCTTGACTCCGAGGGAACTCCGACATTTGAAATTCGAGGACAAACCTCTCTGTATGCAAATGCTCAGCCTTTACTTGTGGTAGATGGATTTCCCGTAGAAGGAGGTTTTAATAGTATTAATCCAAATGATGTTGCTAGCGTAACGATATTGAAAGATGCTGCAGCTGCTTCTATTTGGGGAGCACGTGCGGCTAACGGGGTGATCGTGGTGACAACGAAAAAGGCTGAAGCAGGAAATCGATTGAAAGTAGAATTAAGTGCTTTTGTAGAAGTTAGTCCAAAATTAGATCTTGATTATGTCAATCCTTTGGCGAGTTCATCGGAAACAATTGATTACGAGATGAAAGGATTTAATCGTTGGACGACAATAGAAAATAATGGGAATTTACAGCGTGACTATTACCAAGCTTTTTCTCAAGGATTGACGGCTTTGAATGAACATCGCCTTGGAAATCTATCTGAAGGAGAGCGGGATGATATTTTAAATACCTTGAGGAAAAACGATAATCGTGATCAAATTCGGCGTTATATGTTGGCTGTACCTGTAAAACAGCAATATAATCTTACGGTTTCCAGTGCTTCACAACGGGCTAATAATATATTATCTTTAATGTATTCCAGGCAACAATCTCGGTTTAAGAATACTAATTCTCAAGAGTATATGTTGAATTATCGTAATCTTGCAGAGATTTCAAAGTGGATGGATTTGACTGTTTCCGGAATGTTACATTATAGCCATAGTAATAACAATGGTTGTTCACTGGGTGATATTCAGCGACTTTCACCTTATGACATGCTGAAAGATGAAAATGGAAATTATACGAATGTAATCAATGATTATTATCAGCCGATTATTGAAAATCAAGTACCAGTAGAGAAGTTTCCCTATGCTGATTGGAGTTATAATCCTCTTGTGGAAATGGATAATCGAGACCTTACAACTCAACTTTTGAATATTCGTTTGCAAGCAGGAATAACATTAAAATTATGGAAGGGACTTTCTTACGATGCAAAAATACAATATGAATTACTACAAGAAGAGGATCATAATTTATACGATGAAGACTCCTATTATGTAAGAAATTTGGTTAATACTACTTCTACTTGGAATAAAACAACAAATGTGATTACTCCTAATCTTCCTAAAGGTGATATTTTAGAACGGAGTGAGACCCGAAAGACCGGGTATAATTTCCGTAATCAGTTGAATTTTAACCGTAGGTTTGATAGACATGAACTGGATGTTGTCATGGGAACAGAAATTAGTAATTCGGTTTCTAAAGGAACTAATGATCCAGTGGTTTACGGGTACGACGATGATAGATTGACTGTGGGTACTTTCCCTAATGGGACTACGGTAAACGATTGGATGGGGTACAGTAAAACATTTTATTATACACCTAGTTTCGGACATTTTACCAATCGTTATTTTTCTTTATATGGTAATTTGGCATACACGTTTGATAACAAGTACACCTTGTCGGGTAGTATCCGTACGGATGCCTCTAACCTTATCACAGATGATCCGGATTATCGGTATTCTCCATTTTGGTCAATCGGTATGCGTTGGCAGTTATACCGGGAAAAATTTATGGAAAACATTGAATGGTTGGATCGTTTGACCCTGCGTGTTACATATGGGTATAATGGAAACGTGGATAGTAGTACTTCTTTTAGACCGCTAATCTCATTACAATCTACACCAGATTTGTACACGAATGAAACGGTAGCTACAATTGCAAGTTTCGGTAATCCAACACTTCGTTGGGAGAAAGTGGGGACGTTGAATGTCGGAATTGACTATTCTGTGTTTGGAGGAAAACTTTTTGGTAAGTTGGATTTCTATCAAAAGAAAGGAAAGGATTTGTTGGCAACAATTTCAATTCCTTCCGTAAATGGAACTAACGAGCAGAAATTTAATAATGCAGCGATGCAAAATCATGGAATTGAATTGGAAATAGGGACTACTTTTTCGATCTCGGAGAACATTACATGGAATGGAAATTTGAATTTTGCATGGAACAAGAATAAAATAACCAAACTTTTCAGGCAAAATTATAACGCTGCCGACCTTTCTTACGGAGATGCGACAAGTGCTTACGTGGAAGGGAAAAATTCTCAGACGTTGTGGGCATATAAATATGCGGGTGTTCATAATGTAGGAACAGAGGAAACCCCTGATTGGCAACCAATGATACAAGGACCTGATGCGGATACCCGTTTCGCTATTTCGGATGGGTGGCCGAGTGGGGATGCTACTACGTTTATGTTAGATATGGGAACCAAAGTTGCTCCGTATAATCTTGGATTTATAAATCAGTTCAAGATATATGATTTTGATTTCTCTTTTATTATTACCGGGAAATTTGGTCATGTCTTTAATCGTCATTCATTTAACTACCCGGATGTACGTTCTAAGGCATTGCCTAATGCCCGATATAATGAGGTGCTGAACTGTGACCCGATGAAAATGATACCGTTACCGCAAAATGATGTGGAAAGAACTTATGAATCATGGGGTATTTTAGCAGGAAGTATGGATTATTTGGTGGAAAAAGCTAATCATGTTCGTCTACAGGAAATTAATTTGAGCTATAATGTTCCATCTCGACTATTGAATAAAATGGGGCTTTCTTCTTTACGCTTATATGTACAAGCTAATAATCTATTTATAATTACAAATAATAAATATGATGAAGACCCGGAGAATCCTTTAGGAACGTATCGTTTACAGCCTCATTATACTTTTGGATTTAAATTGGATTTTTAAAAGCACGAGACTATGAAAAAAGTATTTGAATTTTTAAGAGGGATAATGTTGATCGTTTGTGGAGTATTGGCATTCGTATCTTGTGACGACTATTTGGATGAGCTTCCATCCAAAAGTACAAGCCTTCCTATTTCAACGATAGATCAATTGGATGCCCTCATTGCCAAATATGAAGATTTTTGTACGGAACCGAATTTATCTGCCTTTTGTGCGAATGATGATTTTGAGGTGCCGTTGGAAATGTATAATGCTCAGCCGATGTTTTTCCCCGGCCCTAATGTGATATTAAGAGCTTATTTATGGAATTATGAAGATTTAGCCAGCCTTGGCGGTGATATATTTTGGGGTGGTGACGGGTATCGAAATCCCGGAGAATATGGGAAAATTTTTCGGGCTAATATGGTGCTTGGAGAGTTGGATAACGTGGAGGGAAGTAAAGAAGATAAAGCTAGGTTGAAAGCAGAGGCTCATTTCATCAGGGCATATAGCCATTGGATGTTAGCTAATGTCTATTGTTTACCTTATACTGAGGCAAATAAGAACGAACTTGGAATACCTTTGAAAAAGTCAACGAGTTTTGAAGAATCACTTGTACGTGCAACATTGGAAGATACGTATAAATTTATAGAATCTGATTTGCAAGAGGCTTTGAAATGTCAAACCTCTTTAGTTCAGGATGGTATACCCAAACATTGGAGGGCTAATACTGCTGGTATTAACGGTTTTGCGGCCCGATATTATTTGAATAAAAATGATTATGAGAATGCATTAAAATATGCTAATGATGTATTATCGGAGTATAGCACTTTAGTGGATTACAATACGGAAATGGGAGAGACCGATGCGATGGGTATAGGGGTAAATTTTCCTACAACTTATAATTATGATGGTAATGTTTACACCAATCGGATCGAATGGAAAGAAACTCTTTATATGAGATATTTATATACCTTATATGCTACTTATGGTTTTTTCCCGAGTCAAGACTTATTGGATTTATACGATCAGGAACATGATTTACGTTATAAATATCATTTTGTAGAAGGACTACTAGAAGCATGGTATGCTTGCGATTATTCTCTTCCGGTGTATATTTCTTTTTCAATGAATCATATTCTTAGCGGACCCAGTACGGCTGAGATGTATTTGATTAAAGCGGAGTGTCAAGCTCGTTTGGGTGATTATGATTTGGCGATGGAAACGTTGAATGTTTTGAGAGAGAAACGATTAATGCCCGGTGAATGGGTGAAAATTAAAGCAAATAATCAGTCTGAAGCTATTCGTTACATTCTGGAAGAACGTCGTCGTGAAATGCCCTTTGCACAACGTTGGTTTGATATTCGGCGATTGAATAATAATGAAGATCCTAACGATGATGTATCCTCTATTACACGAACTTTTTATCCGTTTAGTTCCACGGCTATTTATGATAAAGAGGCCCCGATTACTTATACATTGGAAAAGAATTCTAGAAAATATGCTTTGCCAATCAGAGAGAATGAGATTGAGGTTTCGGATGGAGCTATAAAGCAAAATACTTATTAATTGATTATCATGAAGAAAGTATTAAATATCATATCGATCATTATCTGTTGCATGATTAGTTGTAAAGAACCGTCCTCCGTTGTACAAGGAGATTTGGGACGGTCAGAATGGGATGGCAAGTTCATTTATTTACAACTTTTAAACGACAAGGAAATGCAGCCTGAAATCTTGGATTCTGCAATGATTTCGAATGGGAAATTCCAATTTGAACAATCGGCTACAATTCCCCAAACGGCTTTACTTAGTGTGGAAAAACAGAATCAAGAGGGATGTATTGCACAGTTTGTATTGGAACAAGGCCAAATTAAAATCTCTATGAACGAACGGGGGAATATCCAAATAGCCGGAACTCCGAATAATGATTTATTACAGAAACATTTTGAAATTCGAAACGAACCTATTGCAAAAATGCAACAGATATATGGAGAAATGGATCGTTTAAATAAAGCTGGAAAATTAACAGGGCCTGTATTTGATTCATTAGATCGTATTTGTAATGGTTATATGCGGGAGATGCGTCTTTTGACATTAGAATTTGTAAAAGAAAATATCAATAATCCAGCAGGAAAGAGTCAATTAATGGAAATTATGGGATTACCGGATCGTTTATTGGCGGATGTTATTGATAATGCGGATTCTCTCGCTTTTGAACACCCTTTAGTGCAAAAAATAGAGGAAAGAGTAAACACGTTTAAGGCAGTAGGGATTGGTAAGCCTTTTCAAAATGTAATGATGGTGGATATGAATAATGAACAAGTTCACTTGTCTGATTACATAAAAACGGGTAAGTATATTTTGATTGATTTTTGGGCTTCATGGTGCAAGCCTTGCTGTACGGCAATGGCAGAATTGAAAAAATTGTACGATAAATATGGTGACAAAGGATTTGAAATTATTGGTATTTCTTTAGATCAAGATAAAACGGAGTGGAAAAATAAAGTTCGTGAATTAAAAATGAACTGGCCGCAGGCTCTTGATATCAAGAAAGAAGCAGTAAAAAAATATGTAGTAGGAGCTATCCCTCACACCGTGTTGATCGATCCATCGGGGATTATCGTGGCGAAAGATCTTAGTGGGAAAGAATTGGAAGATAAAATGGCTCAATGTTTAAAATAATTGATGATTATATGATAAAGAAATATATATTACTCTTGATATTATTTTGCATAACGATAAATGTTACCTATGCTCAAATAGAAATATCTGGAACGATCAAATATTACCGGGGAGAATGCTTAACGGTTTCTTATCCTGTTGGTAGAAAGGATGTGGTAGATACTTTACAAGTAGATAAAAATGGTGCGTTTGTTTATAAAAATGAGCAGTATATCCCATTATTTTTATCTATTGCCAAGGAAAAAACGTCTCTATATTTGCAGCCCGGAGATCAAATAAAAGTTACTGTTAACTTAAAAAAAGAGGGAAGCGAACGTGTTGTTTTTAAAGGGAATCGAGCAATTGAAAATAATTACCAATATGCTATGTCTCGGTTAGCACTTTTACAGCAAGAATTGATGTCGGGGAAATATGAGACTTTTAAAGATTATCAGAAAGAACTTGACGAGAGAATTCAAGTTGCCGAAGAAATGTTGGAAAAGGTTGCGGATAAACAGTTGCAAACGAAATGGGCTCATTTACAAAACGTAATACCGTATTATTTGGGATTGGATTATTACAGAATCATGTATCGTATCGATCCTGATAAAGTTTATTCTGATCCGGATTTTGTCTCTTTTATTCAAAGTATTGACTTAAATGACCGTGATCAGGTTGATTATAACGTGATTTTTGGAGTTATCAACTGGTATCTGGACAAAGATAATGAGACGGATACTCGTGACCGGTCAATCCGTTACTTTGAAACGGTAGAAAAGGTAATCTCAGACCAACAGGTCAAGAACGAACATGTTACCGCTTATATGAACTGGAAATTGCAAGGAGATAAAACTCCCGATATACAGGAAGTTTTTGACAAATACAAAGTTGTTTGTACAGATTCTGTTGCAATTGCGGTTTGTCAGGAAAAATTGGATAAATATCTGAACTATTTTAAAATACGCAATGGAATAGAGGCGCCTGATTTTGAAATGTTGGATGTAAACGGACAAAAATATCGGTTATCCGATTTCCGGGGAAAGATGGTGTATATTGATGTTTGGGCAACATGGTGTGCCCCCTGTAAGGCGGAAATTCCTCATGTGGCAGCGTTACACGAGAAGTTTAAAAATGATAACCGGATCGTGTTTATAAGTATTTCGGTTGACACTAGAGTTAAGGCTTGGAAGAAAATGGTTGAGGAGAAGAACTTGGCTTGGCAACAGTTTATTGTGGAGGGAGGAACAAATTCTTTTTTCTATAAACAATATGCGATTGAATTTATTCCTCGGTTTATGCTGATTGATAAAAACGGGATAATCGTTGAGGTTGACTATATGAAACCTTCCGTTCCCGGATGTGCCGATAATATAAGAGCGAGATTGGATAAATAAAACAAAGGCGGGAATCTCCCGCCTTTGTTGAATATATATAAATTTAATTGAAGAAACCCACGGTTCAGTATATGAACTTCCCGAGTTCGCTGATGATCGTGAGCTTATTACCTTTTTCCTCCTCGTTGTCGTAGCATCGGCCAACAATTTGGGCTGCAATATTAAAACTTTTAGAGATGGTGATAATGTCATCAGCAATCTCTTCGTCCACGTAGATCTCCATGCGGTGTCCCATGTTGAACACCTTGTACATCTCTTCCCACGGGGTCCCCGATTGTTCTTGAATCAACTTGAACAAGGGGGGAACAGGAAACATATTATCTTTTACGATGTGCATATTTTCTACGAAATTCATGACCTTGGTTTGGGCACCACCTGAACAATGAACCATTCCGTGGATTTGTTTCCGATATTTGTCAAGGACTTGCTTGATAACCGGAATATAAGTACGGGTTGGAGATAATACTAGTTTTCCTGCATCAATTCCTAAACCTGCGATTTCATCTGTCAATTTACACTTTCCTGAATAGACAAGTTCTTCCGGTACGGAGTTGTCATAGCTTTCCGGGTATTTCTTCGCTAAATATTTAGCAAACACATCATGCCGGGCAGACGTTAGTCCGTTGGAACCCATTCCGCCGTTATATTCAGTTTCATAGCTAGCTTGCCCGTAAGATGATAACCCGACAATTACATCACCTGCCTTGATCCGGTCGTTTGAAATCACATCTGAACGTTTCATTCGGCAGGTTACAGTAGAATCCACGATAATTGTTCTTACGAGATCTCCCACGTCTGCAGTTTCTCCCCCGGTGGAATAAATATTGACTCCCAACTTCCGGTATTCTTCGATTAATTCTTCCGTACCATTGATGATTGCAGCAATCACTTCCCCGGGAATCAGTTTTTTATTTCTTCCGATCGTGGAAGAGAGTAGAATGTTATCTACGGCACCCACGCAGAGTAAATCATCGATATTCATAATTAAAGCATCCTGTGCGATTCCTTTCCACACGGATAAATCCCCGGTTTCTTTCCAGTACATATAGGCGAGTGAAGATTTTGTCCCGGCTCCATCGGCATGCATAATGTTACAATAGCTTTTCTGCCCGCCAAGATAATCGGGAATAATTTTACAGAAGGCCTTGGGGAAGATCCCTTTGTCGATATTTTTTATTGCGTTATGCACGTCTTCTTTGGATGCGGACACTCCTCGTTGATTATATCTTTCGTCTTTTCTCATAACAATTGAAAAATTGAAAAATTGAAAACTGAAAATGAATGATTGGTTTGAGTGTTCATTTTCAATCGTTCAAATTATCTTGATGTTAGCACTGACTTATTATCTCTTCGCAAAGGTAGGTATAATTTTCAATTTTCAATTTTCAATTTTCAATTAATTGCTCGTTTATCCAGTAATTCCATGAAACGTTCCTTGTAAGAATCAGAAATAGGGATGTAGAGTTTTCCGAACACGATACGATTACGTTCAATGGTTTTAATTTTATTGATGTTGACAATATAAGAACGATGTACCCGGATGAATATATCTCCGGGAAGATGCTCCTCGATGTTCCTCATACTCATAAGCGTAAGGATGCTGTCTTCTTTGTCCTCGGTTTGGATGCGAATGTAATCTTTTAAACTTTCGATGTAAAGAATGTCTTTCAACTGGATTTGGATCAACTTGTAGTCACTTTTCACGAAAATGGAATCCGGTACGTTGGTGGAAGTATTTTCTACCCGGCTCATCTCGATCCATCGTAAGGCTTTTGTGGCTGCTCGGAGAAATTCTGTGTAATTAAACGGTTTCAGCAGGTAGTCCAGTGCATCAACCCGAAAGCCTTCTAGTGCATATTGCTCGAAAGCGGTGGTGAATATGATTTTTGCTTTGTTACCCACGAGACGAGACAGTTCTAGGCCGTTGAGTTCGGGCATCTGAATATCCAGAAAAACCAAATCTATCGGCTCATCCTCTATGACGGAGAGCGCTTTTACGGCACTGTCACATTGCGCAACCAAATGTAGGAAGGGAGTCCGGTTTACGTAGCTCTCTAGTAAATTTAACGCTAACGGTTCATCATCCACGATAAGGCAATTCAGTGTCATATCATTTCGTTTTAAAGTTGAATAAGTAACTCCGTGATAAATCGATTGTCAAGGGTTTCAGCCTTAAAGATATATTTCCCCGGATAGAGTAATTCTAGACGGCGTTTTAAATTAGTTAACCCGATACCGGAACCACTCCGGTCGTTATCTTTTTTAGGATAGTTACTATTCTCCACAAGACAGTCGAGTCGGTTGTTTCCCTGTAATTCGAATTTGATGTTGATAAATGATTCCTGCGTGCTACTGACCCCATGTTTAAACGCGTTTTCGATCAATGGGATAAACAAGAGCGGGGCAATCATGGTTCCGTTACCTCTTTCCGGAATGGAAACCTCCAGTCGTGTACTTTTGGGCAAGCGGAGACTCATTAGTTCGATATAACTTGTCATGAACTCGAATTCTTTATCAACTGACACGAAATGTTGGTTATTCTCGTATAGGACATGACGCAACATACGGCTAAGATCATGGACGGCATACTGGGCCTTGTCTTGGTTGATTGCGATAAGCGAGTAGATATTATTTAACGTGTTGAATAGAAAGTGTGGGTTCAACTGGCTTTTCAGGTTTTGGAGTTCCGCCTCGGCCTGTGCCTTCTTTAATTCTTGTTTTTCGTTCTCGGTTTCGTACCATCCACCGGTCATTTTGATTGCTACGCTAAGGGCGACAGTTAGTGCCATGAGCATCATATCCCGGGCGATAAACACGTACCGGGGTGGTTTCGGTAAAGACTCTTGTAACTCTTTCAAGGCTTTCGGAACGGGTTCTGACAAATGTTTCCGGTGAAAGTCCTGCCAAAAATGAAGGCTGGCTCCCAAAAGCATCACGAGAACGATATTACTTAAAATGAATGCTGACACTTTTCGGCGGAAAAGCTGTCGTTCGATTAGCCAGAGAAAATTCGTGTAAAATATAATAAGGCAACTTAGCGGAACAAAACAGTATCCCAAATATCTATTCAATGTAATCGAAACACCCTCTCCGCGATAGAAAAAGAAGGGAAGAGCAAAGAATATACCCCACCCAAGCACGTGGATGGCACCCGTTAATATCTTCTTGTTTCGTGTCTTTTGCATTATATCGTCTTTCTTCACTTGCAAAGGTATAAAAAAAAGTGGTAGGTTACAGGTTTGCAAGTTACAAGTTTATGGAAGAAGTTCAGTCAGATCTGTAACTTGAAAACTTGCAACCTGTAACTGCCGGGGAGCCGGCAATCTACTCGTATCGTATAGCATCAATTGGGTTTAATTGGGATGCCTTTTGTGCCGGATACCAGCCAAAGAATATTCCGGTAACAGTACAGACCAAGAAAGAGAGTACAACGGAATACATTTGGATGTATATAGGCCATCCGATGACGTATTTAATCAGAAGTGATGAACCGATGCCGAGCACTACACCGATAATTCCTCCCGTGACACTGATAATGACCGCTTCAATAAGGAATTGGAACAGGATGTGGCGCCCTTTTGCCCCGATAGACATACGGAGGCCGATTTCACGGGTTCGTTCCGTAACGGATACGTACATGATATTCATAATGCCAATACCACCGACAAGCAACGAGATTCCTGCGATACAGGCCAATAATACGGTCATCAGGTCTGTTGTCGTGCTCATCATGGAGCTTAATTCTTCTTGCGAACGTACATGGAAATCATCTTCATCTCCAGGTGTTATATTGTGGTTCTGGCGGAGGATGGCAGATATTTCCTCGATAGCCTCTTCGGAATCGTCTTCCGTGACAGCAGAAGCAAATATTCCTTGAATATAAGTGATGGCTAATAGACGTTTTTGAATTGTGGTATATGGGGCGATAATCATATCATCTTGATCTTGTCCCATCGAGTTATAACCCTTGGGTGTCAGAACCCCTATAATACGAAAAGGAGTTTTATTAAACCGAATGGTTTTTCCTAGGGGGTCTTCCCCTTTCGTGAAAAGATTATCAACCACGGTCTGACCGACAATACAGACTTTTGCAGATGTTTTAATATCATGATCTGTAAACATTTCGCCTTCTCCCACGCTAAATTTGCGGATATCAAGATAATCTTGATTTACACCATAAATTGTTGTCGGGGCATTATTGGCTCCGTATATAACCTGTCCACTTGAGTTAACGGAAGGAGTACATTTATCAATGAGGTCAACATCGCGTACGATTGTTTCGTAGTCTTCCAGTTTCAATGTCTGCATGCTACTGGCACTTTGGCGAACTCCTCCGAATTTTCCATTTCCGGGGTGGATCATGATCATGTTTGATCCCATTTCCGATATTTGTTCGCGGATACTACGTTTGGAGCCTTGTCCGATAGCCAGCATGGAAATTACAGAACCTACCCCGATAATGATTCCCAGCATGGTCAAGAATCCCCGGAACTTGTTATTTGCCAAAGCGCGTAAAGCTATTCGTATTAAATTTCCGTAGTTCATGTATTTATTTTAAATTTCTTCATTTTAAATTTATGATCCCAACAACACAAATTTGCATCTATTCTGAAATTCAGAAGCGATCACTTGATTGGTGATATTAGATTTGATTAATCATAATTCATAAATTAATTAGTTTGCCATAGCATCGTCATTCTCTTTGGGTAGAGTATCCAGTACTTCTTTAGCTGAAGCTACGTTGGGATTAACTTTGTCTTCCGTGATATGACCGTCCCGAAGGACTATGTTACGGCTACTGAATTGAGCAATTTCGGGATTATGAGTAACAAATATGATGGTTCTTCCTTCTGAGTGGAGGCGTTGAAATAACGTGAGAATCTCGAATGAAGTTCGAGTATCCAGATTCCCTGTCGCTTCATCGGCAAGCAGGATCACCGGATCATTCACGATAGCTCTGGCAATAGCGACACGTTGTTGTTGTCCTCCGGACATCTGGTTGGATCGGTGGTTGATACGGTCACTCAGTCCCACGGCTTTCAAGGCTTCCGTTGCCTTCTCCTGGCGTTCGCGAGAAGAAATGGTCGGGTTATAAAGCAAGGGTAATTCCACGTTTTCCAATGCCGTCGTTTTAGGTAACAGGTTGTATGATTGGAATACGAAACCGATCTTGCGGTTTCTCAACGTGGCCCGGTCATTTTTTCCCATATCCCTGACCGCAATGCCATCAAGGTAATAGTCCCCCGAGGTGGGTGTATCGAGACATCCGAGGATATTGAGTAAAGTGGATTTCCCGGAACCGCTTGTACCCATTATCGTTACGAATTCTCCGGTACGGATCGAAAACGATATTCCACGCAAAGCATGAACCGTTTCTGATCCCACCTTGAAATCCCGCCTCAGGTTTTCTATTTTTATAATATCATTTACCATGATTTCTATCTTATACGGTGACTATTTTTTCTTTTTTTCTCCCGGACGTGGTGGCATGAACGGGTTGGATTCACCGCTGTCGCCGGGAGTGGCAATATCTTTACTACGTTGAACACCCACAATCAAGCGGACTCCTTCTTGGATACCCTCTTTCACTTCTGAATAGATCCCATCACTGACTCCTACTTTGATTACTTTGGGTATAATTCCTTCAGCCATTTGTAGCCAGACAATTTTCTCTCCTTTTCCGGCTTGTGGAACTTGTGGCATTTGCGGATTCTCTGGGGTCATTTCCGGGGTGAAACGGAAAGCTTTCAACGGGGCGAGTAGAATATCATCTTTTTCCATCGTGTAAACCGTGATATTTGCTGTCAGTCCCGGTTTTAATTTTAGTTCGGGATTCGGGGCGTCTATAACCACTTCGTAGGTAACCACGTTGGATTCGGTTGTCGGATTCAAACGGACTTGAGTTACGTTGCCTTCAAACGTATCTTCCGGGAAGGCGTCCACTGTGAACGTAACACGTTGCCCTTCAAGAACCTGACCGATATCTGCTTCGTCCACGTCGGCAATTACCTGCATTTTACGTAAATCATTCGCAATCGTGAACATGGTCGGGGTTTCAAAACTGGCGGCAACAGTCTGTCCCTCTTCAACTTCTCTTGATAATACAACGCCATCGATAGGCGAATAAATCGTGGCATAATCAAGATTTGACTTTGCTCTGACCAACGTTGCTTGGGCTTTCTCGTATGCTTGTTGGGCTTTCTCGTATTGATATAACGCTTCCTCGTATTCCGTATCGCTGATTAACTTTTTCTCGTGCAACATACGGAGGCGTTTGAAATTCTTCTCCTGGTATTCGTATTCGCTTTTACTTGATTTTAGATTAGCCATTTCCGAATTCAGTTCTGCTTCCAATAACTTACGGTCAAGCTCTGCAAGTAACTGCCCTTTTTTCACGACGGAATTGTAGTCCACGTAAATATGTGAAATTGTTCCTGAAACCTGAGTACCCACGTCTACTTTGGTAATAGGTTCTATCGTTCCCGTGGCGGTCACCGTGTTATTGATAGAACCTCTTTTTAACTCGACGGTCTCGTACATTATTTCTTTTTTGTTTCCCGACCTGAAAAGGAAAAAGGCTCCTATGACGATGGCGATGACAATGATTATGGTGACAATCTTTTTCATGCTGTTTTTATAATTAATATTTTACATTAGATTTCAATAGGTTGATTTTGGTAGAAATTAAGCAGTTTGAGGGAAAGAATTGCCTCGAATTTTGCCTGTATTTGTTCTTGCAGAGCGGAGAGGTAGTTGTTTTTTTCCGTGAGCAATTCTACCGTGTTTTTCATCCCGGCATTGAATTGCTCTTGCACGAGATTGTAACTCATCGTGGCAGATTTCACGCTTTGGGTGGCAGCGATATACCTGCTTTGTGCTGAAATGACATTTTGATGGAGCGTTTCTACCGTTTTCCACAATTCTTTGCGGGTGTTTAGTTCTTCTAAACGGGCAGTTTCTGTTTGTAGTTTTGCTTTCTCGACAGCTGATTTAATCTGACGGTTTTTGGAAATAGGGATACTTATATTGATTCCCACGTTTTCGTTTAATCTATTATTTAGTTGTTTTGAAAAAGAATAATCTGAATCCGAGTCATGATTTGTGGATACCGATGCGCTGAGAGAAATACTGGGTAGACGATCACTTGCCGTAATTTTTTCTTCTAACTGTGCTGATTCAACGTTTAACCGGCTATTTTTCATTTCGGGCATCGTTTCTAGTGCAATCCGGTAAACTTCTGTTAAGGAAGGAGCGGGTTCTAGAACCTGTGAGTCTTCCAATTCGGGAAAGTACACCTCGAAATTGTCTGTCGGTTCTAATTCTAACAATTGTTTTAATTGTAATTTATTTAAAGTCAGAGTGTTTTCAGCCATTGTTACATTGTACTGATCATTACTATACTGGGCTTCAATTTGAGCGTAATCGCTGGAAGCGATAGAGCCGGCTGCCAGTAATTCTTTGGAGCGTGCCAATTGTGCGGCAGAAGTTTCTAAATTTTGTTGATTTGTCTTTAATGATTCGTGTGCATAAAGTATCTGTAAGTAGGCCTCGGTAACGGCAATCTCGATATCGTTTTCTGCCATATTAACCTGATAAGCTTGCGCCTCGTTCGTGATTTGTTGCTGGCGGATAGAACGGGTTAATTTACTCCCGTTGTAAAGAGTTAACCCGCCATTCAGCGTATAACTGCCCGTGTAGGCACTCTGTGATTTGAACTTACCGTTCGTTTGTTCTATTTTCTGGTGTCCCCACCCTTGGGAACTACTGAATGTCAACGAGGGAAAAAGTTGAGCTTTGGCCTGTAAAAAATCGACGTTGCTGCTTTTTTGTGATACTTTTGCTGATTGCACCTGAATATTATTTTTACGGGCGTAATCGATACAATCCTTTAGATTCCAAGAAGAAGTGGGCTTTTCCTGAGAAAAGCCCATCAAGGATGGAATGATTATAAAAAGGATGGTTGCAATGTTCGTTTGTATATTCATAATTACTTTTTGTTTTTTCCTTTTTACAAAAATATAAGGTGTTGAAAGCGAATGCAATTAATTTAGATGTTGAGAAGTTTTTTCCCGATGAATGAAGCATTTTTGTCGATAAGAACTGGTATATGGACTTTTTTGTTTATCCGCTGAAAGGCTAGGATACCTCTGGTATTGGACTATGTTTACTAAGGATTCTCCTAAATATTGGTTTATAGTTTATTTATACCATGAAGAATTAAAATAAATTGACGAATAGTTGGTATTGGCATTGATTTTATTTAAAATTTGTATCTTTACGCATGATATGTTTGTTGTGTTTTTAATTTGATATTTATGAAAAAAATAACATTTGTGTTTGTTGTGGCAGTCATTTTGTGCGGGATAATTTATTCTTGTACGAATGGAGTATCTGAAAAGGAAACTAAAAAGAGTTTAATGATTGAGGTCCCCGTGCCGGAACGTCCGGCCGGACAAAAGGATGTGTTAAATCTGGTAACACCCAAGTTGGATACCGTACGGGTGGGTTTTATCGGTTTGGGTATGCGGGGACCGGGTGCGGTGGAGCGATTTTTACATATCCCTGGAACAAAAGTGGTCGCTTTATGTGATATTCGTTCGGAACAGGTTGAAAAGTGTCAGGCAATCTTGAAGAAAGCCGGAGTTCCGGAAGCTGCCGGATATTCTGGGAGCGAGGATGCTTGGAAACAGCTTTGTGAACGGGATGATATTAATTTGGTGTATATTGCCACGGACTGGTTAACTCATACCCCGATGGCTTTGTATGCTATGGAGCATGGAAAGCACGTGGCTATTGAAGTGCCTGCGGCCATGAACATGGAAGAAATTTGGGCGTTGATCAATATGGCAGAAAAGAAACAATTGCATTGTATGATGTTAGAGAATTGCGTGTATGATTTCTTTGAATTGACAACTTTAAATATGGCCCAACAAGGAGTATTTGGTGAAATTTTACACGTGGAAGGTGCTTATATTCATAATCTGGAAGAGTTCTGGCCTTATTATTGGAATAACTGGCGTATGGATTATAATCGGAAACATCGGGGGGATGTTTACGCTACCCACGGAATGGGACCAGCTTGCCAGCTATTGGATATTCATCGGGGAGATAAAATGAATTATCTGGTATCTATGGATACGAAGGCCGTTTCTGCTCCGGAATATTTGAAGAATAAAACCGGGGAAGAGGTAAAAGATTTTAAGAATGGCGATCACACGATTACCTTAATCCGCACGGAAAACGGAAAAACGATCCAGATTCAACATGATGTGGTATCACCTCGTCCGTATAGCCGGATGTACCAGTTGACAGGAACAAAAGGATTTGCCAATAAATATCCGGTTTCCGGGTATGCACTGAAACCGACGCAAGTTTCTTCGGATGTGGCTCCTGACCACGAGAACTTGAATTCACATGGCTTTGTGCCGGAAAGTGTAAAGAAAGCTTTGATGGAAAAATATAAACACCCGATTCAGATCGAACTGGAAGAGCAAGCCAAAAAAGTGGGAGGACATGGTGGAATGGATTTTATAATGGATTATCGTTTGGTATATTGTTTGCGGAATGGTTTGCCATTGGATATGGATGTGTATGATTTGGCAGAGTGGTGTTGTTTGGGAGAACTGACTGCTCTTTCTTTAGAGAACAATAGTGCTCCGGTGGCAATCCCTGATTTTACCCGCGGGGGCTGGAATAAAATTAAAGGGTATCGCCATGCGATGGTGAAGTAAATTTACGATTTGAATATAAAATAAAGGCACTCTGAGATGAGGGCCTTTATTTTGTTAATTATATTATTTTTCTAATGCTTTCTTGATCTGCCGTTTAGCCAATGTAAGTGGAGCCAGTGAGCAAGGGCCGTTCACACAACCACCTTCACAGGCCATTACTTCAACGAATTGTGCTTCCGGTTTCTTTACCATGGATTTCAATAACGTTTGATTCTTTTTATCAAGTCCTTCAACAGATAATGTGGTATAACCATTTCCTACTGCCGCAACAATGGCGTTACGTACTCCTCCTGCTTGAGCATATCCCCGACCGTATTTTGTTACTTCCGGGTTTAGCGGTTGTTCCTCGCAATTTTCCGGGTTGATATCATAAGCGACCATAAATGCACCCAATTCTTCGAAGCTCATTACGTAGTCTACTTCCGGCACGTATGTTTCTGCTTCATAACGTTTAGCAAGACACGGGCCGATAAATACCACCTCTGCATTTGGATATTGTTCTTTTACACGGCGGGCAGCGTAGACCATCGGGCTTCGAGTATCCGAAACAAACGGTTTTACCATGGGTGCGTGTTTGTCCACCCACCCCACATATGCCGGACAACAGGAAGTGGTCATGAAGGGCTTACCTTCATGCATACGTTCTTCAAATTCTGCTGCTTCATTGCGAGAGGTATCTTCTGCCCCCAAGGCAACTTCTACGACTTCATCAAAACCGATGGCTTTAATAGCAGAGAGAATTTGGCCGGGAGTCGCATTGAACTGTCCGTTGATGGCAGGAGCCGGGATGGCGATAATTTTTTTCTCCGGATCTGTGATACTCTTGTATATGTCAATGATCTTAGAGCGTTCCATAATAGCTCCGTACGGACAAGTTTGCATACATTTTCCACAGTAAATACATTTATCCTTGTCTATATGTTCTGTGCCGTCTTCTGCTTTTGTGATGGCTTTTACCGGACAAGCTTCTTCACATGGAACCGGGGTATAAACAATAGCATGGTAAGGGCAAACTTTAGAACATAAGCCACAACCCACACAGTCTTCTTGCGTGATGCAGGCTTTCCCCCCCTTAAAAGAAATGGCTGCTTTGGGGCAGTTCATCAGACAGGGACGCCCTTCGCATCCACGACACATATTCGTTACGAAATATTGTGATTGCATACAAGCACTACAAGCTTCATGAACGACAGAGAGGATATTCTCTTTTGTGTTTTTATTGTCAAGAGCTTTCTGTGCAAATTCTGACAACGGGATCAAGTCGATCTCTTCGTCTGTGATCTCGAAACCTAATATTGATATGATCTTGTGTTTCAAGATATAGCGATCCTTATGCACACAACATTTGATCGGTCGTTTATTTCTTGGACGCATTTCCACGGGTATGTACTTTACGCCATCTACTAGATTTCTTTCTTTTAAAAGTTTTACAATTCTAATCAGTAACTCACGTTTTGTGAGCATTGCAAAATTGTCATACAACATTTCTTACTTCCTCTTTAACGATTTGTATTAAACTATTTTTACTAACGCCTGCAATTCGTTTACCATTTACCTCTATAAATGGAGGGGCTTGCTCGCTTTCGCTACACCCTAAACATGGAGAATAGCTTACGTTAAGATGTTCGAGGATATTTTGGGGAAGAGATTCAATCGCATCTCTCAACTCTGCGCCACCCATGACATAGCACATGGTTCCTACGCATATTTTTACATTTATCTTTTCCATCATGTTGTGAGTTGGTTTTGTTTTTGATTTTATCCCCTAAATATACATAATCTCTACATCTTTCAAATACTTAGTCTCCAATAAAAATTTTATTTTTTTGACCACGTTTCTCCGAATCTCTAACTCCACGGGGAGGTTGGGATCCTGGTGAGCCGTGTTTATACGGGTTCCCACGAGTAACGTAATTTTATCACTATTCAACAACATTTTCACCATCATTTCTGCCGGTCCGGCTTCCCGATGGCGGTCAATATCTCCTTCTGTTAAGATACGTTCAACCTTACCTAACGTCAGGATCCCTTCCGTGACAAGATCGACACCTTCCATCTTGGAGATGGGAGGGAGTTCTTTGTCTACGATATTCATGTCAACTTCCATTTTGGCTCCCAATTCTCGGGAGATAATGGTAGCCGTAGTCCCTCCGCACAGGATCTTTTTCCCTTGAAATTCCCGTACCCGGTTGGCTAGGTATTTATCATTCTTCTCGTCATAGGGAGGTCCTGTACATACAAGCAAATTGCGGGGTTTCCGCATATAGATAACACAACAACTCGTGTCATCCTTCAACGAGTACCCATCGTTCTTTTCTGCCTGATTTACTATTTTATGTGCCAATTCCTTGGCAGATATATCATTATATTGATTTACCAGATTTGCAATATATTCCTTTGCCCCGTCTTCCCATCCAAAAGGCATTTTGGCTGTTCCCATTCCGGATTGGCTGACTCCATCGCTAAAAAAGATAATCCGGTCTTCTTTTTCTAGTGTGAATTCGGAAATCCACAGGAATGTGTTGTCCAAGTCTTCCCGTTCTACCGGTATTTTTTCTTTGGGAATGTTAATAAAACGTCCGTTACGGTATAGGTAATAGGGAGGGGTTTCGTATTCAATAACTTTCACGTTACCGAAACAATCAATATCACAGATACAAAAGGTCGAATAACTGATTTTTCGCACCATATCTTTCGGCAAGGTATTCATAATCGAGGTAGAGGTACGCAGGATGCTTTCATTCATGGCAGTAAAGTTCATGGCCATGGTTGCTGTCATCGTGGATAGGACACAGGCTTTGATCCCGCTTCCCAAGCCATCTGATAGTACGCTAATGACACGTCCTTCGCCTTTTAGTTTTTGAGACATAAAACAATCTCCACAGACTATATTACCTGCTTTATTCTTCTGGAAGAAGTCAACCTCGATGAAATTACCGTTGTTTCTCAAGACAAATGAAATTAGAGTGGTTTCTTTTGATCATTTTTCTTGTAAGCCTCCATTACCGTGCGTAACGTGGCATCCGTGAATGCGGCATTTTCCCCGAGCAAACAAGCTACTTGTTGGACAGTTTCCATATGTTTCTTGATTACCTCTTGAGTTTTCTCAAGCATCCATTCTTTACGAACGTAAGGTTCGCGTAAATCTTGCAATAACCCGAAAACTAACCGGTGGGGTTGTATGTTATAGATGGATATAATCCATGTTCGATCTTCTTCCCGTACTTGTCGTTCGATAATTTCTTTTCCGGTTGTCAACACGGCACGGAATAAATCTTCGTAGGAACAAATATTTTTTAGGGCAACTCCATTTAATCCGGGATCAACTTCGTAAATAGAGGCAATGTCCTCTCCCATGAGAGTGGCACAGGATTGATTCATATCCACAACTTTCAATTCCGAGTTGACGAGTAATACTCCGGCCGGAATCTTTTGGAGGAGTACAGTGGCCTTATCATGAGCGATTTTTCTCATGTAAGATACACACATATTTTCCTCGGCTCGTCCTTCCAGCATGGCAATGGCGAAGTCCCGGCAACTATCGTACCCACAACCACTGCAGTTTAGTTCGTCTTCTGGTCCGGTTTTACCCACAACGGCCATGGCTTGTTTGATCTCCTCTTCCGTATAGGTATGATCTTGCACTTGAGAGTCTTTACAGAATAAAATCTGCAAATCAATATTTTTGAAATCATTTTTGGGATTTCCCAATTCCGATTGGTGGATAATCTCGTATCTTTTTAGGGCCGGGGATATATGGCTTAATTTGGCAGGACCGTTAATGCATCCGCCCTTACAGGCCAGTAATTCCAAAAAAATGGAATCGTTTTCCCGGTGCGAATCGAGTTCTTTCAACACGTCTTTCACGGTTGAAAGTTCTGAAAATGCCATGTGATGTATTTGTTTTTTACCCTCTTGCATTCCTTTTAGCATCCCACCTTCAATGGGATAGTAAGCACCCATGCCGGAGCGGTAAGGCACAAAATGGGCTTCTGGTTGATTCGGGGCGATATTTTTCAAGTTGATGTTGGATTGTTCAAACCATTTTTTAAGGTCTTTGAACGTGATCACTACGTCAACGAGATTGTTAAAGTAATCAGCTTCCAGCTTTTTACAGATGCAAGGACCTGCAAACACGATTTTTATATCCTCTCCATACAGTTGTTTCAGAATCTTGGCATGAGCCAACATGGGAGAAATAATCGGAGTGATAAAACGTACATGATCCGGGGAATATTTTCGGATATATTCAACGACGACCGGACAAGCCGAGGAAATATATACGCCACTCTCGGCTTTTTCTAGGAATTTTTCGGTTCGATCTGTAACGATTTCAGCTCCTAAAGCTGTTTCCGAAACACTTGTGAAACCTAAACGCTTGATAGCAGCAATTAGCACGCTGGAATGTACCCCTTCGAATTCACTCACGTATGAAGGAGCCAGCGATAGAATAACTTTCGGGTTCTGTGTGAGGGTTAATTTCGCACGGGTTAACCCGTCTCTAATTTTTTTAGCTCCTGTCGGACATACTTGTGTACAATGCCCGCAGTAAATACAGCGATCTTCAATAATGGATGCTTTGTTGTTCTCCATCCGGATGGCTTTTACGGGACATTCCCGGATACATTTATAGCAATCCTGACAATTGTCCGGTTCGGTGTAGATGGGTCTTAATTGCATGGAAATTCTTCTTGTAAGATTTTGTACAAACGCGAGAGGTTTACCTCTTCATACACTTTATCGTCGATCCGGATAATAGGACCTTTACTACACAATTCTTCACATAAATGCCCACAAAAATCAATCTCTGCTTCCAAGTTGTTTTCACTCAGATATTTCTTGATTACTCCGAGGTTGGTGTTATTTCCCCGGGAAAAACAAGAGCTTCCTAAACAGATTCTGATCTGACGCTTTGGCATACTAGTAATTGTTCAATTATTCTATTGCTGCTTTTACGCTACAAAAGTAGGATATTTATTGTAATAAACCCAATTATATTGCAACTTTAATATTGATATATCATTTTTACTTTCAAATTGTAACTTTTTTGATGTTGTTGAAAGGGGACTACTAGCATATTGGTGGGCGAATCTTTTAGTTTGTGTACAAAAAAAATAGCTCCTTTTTACTGGAGCTATTTTGTATAAACTTGAGATGTTCTTTATTTTTTCTCTTCTGCTTTCTTTTTGAATCTTCTGGTCAAGTCGAAAGAAATAGGAGTTGCGATGAACAATGATGAGTATGTACCGACAATGATACCTACTAACAAGGCGAAAATGAATCCCTTGATAGACGCACCTCCGAAAATAAATATGGCTAACAACACGACGATGGTTGATAATGAAGTACTGAACGTACGGCGTAGCGTGGAGTTCAAAGCGTCATTTACTACTTGTTTATCGTCCCGTTTCGGGTATAGTTTACGGTACTCACGGATACGGTCGAATACAACCACGGTATCGTTGATCGTGTAACCTACGACTGTCAATACGGCTGCGATAAAAGATTGGTCAACTTCCAATGAGAATGGTAACAGGCCTGCAAACAGAGAAAAAGCTCCGATTACGATGATCGTGTTATGAGCCAAACCGACAACTGCTCCGGCACCATATTGCCATTTTGAGAATCGTACCATAATGTAGATAAAGATACCGATCAAGGCGAACAATACCGACCAAACAGCAGCTCTGGTCATGTCTTCAGCCACGGCAGGACCAATCTTTTGGGTCTGTTGCAAGTGTACACTGCGGAAAGTTTCGTAGTCTGTTCCGGCAGGAAGAATTTCTTGTAACCCAACATATAATAATGAGTCTACATTTGCGTCAACATCAGCTCCGGTTTCGGCAATCCGGTATTTCGTGGTAATCTTTACGTTATTTGCAGTTCCCACGGTCTTTACTTCTGGTGCACTTCCGTAAACTTTGGCTAGTTTCTCGGCGACATCACCTACTTGCACGTCTTGTGCGAAAGTCACGGTATAAGTTCTACCACCCACGAAGTCGATACCTTTATCCAAACCTCTGGTGAATAGAGATATGAAACAAAGTACAATTACGATACCGGAAATCGTGTAACTGATTTTTCGTTTTTGTAAGAAGGGGAATTTGGTATTTCTCAACCAATTTACAGTTAACGGGGTTGTGAAAGTAACCTTGTCACTCTTGGATGCAGCTCTTTCAAGGATCAAACGAGTGATAAAGATAGCCGTGAACAAAGATGAAAGAATACCGATGATCAATGTGGTAGCGAAACCTTTAATCGGACCTTCTCCAAAGTAGTACAGGATAAATCCGGTTAATAACGTAGTCAACTGACCGTCAATAATAGCGGAGTAGGCATTACTGTAACCTTCCTTGATAGCAAGTTTCAAGCCTTTGCCTGCTCTGATTTCCTCTTGGATACGTTCGTAGATCAACACGTTGGCGTCAACGGCCATACCCATGGTCAACACGATACCAGCGATACCGGGTAAGGTCAACACGGCTCCGATGGATGCGAGAATACCAAACAGGAAGAACAAGTTGGCAAGCAATGCGATATCGGCTGCCAAACCGGCATTCTTGCTATAGAAGAACAACATATAGGCCAATACCAATACGAAAGCGATGATAAATGACCACATACCGGACTGGATAGCTTCTTTACCTAAAGATGCTCCTACCACTTCATCTGCAATGATACGGGCAGGTGCTGGTAATTTACCTGATTTTAAAATATTTGCAAGGTCACCTGCTTCTTTCACGTCAAAACGTCCGGAAATCTGAGAGCTACCACCCTTGATCTCGTCGTTTACGTTAGGAGAAGATGCAACCATACCGTCAAGTACAATAGCGATACAGCGTCCGATATTATCTTTTGTCAGGCGAGCCCATGTTTTGGTTCCCTCTCCATTCATTTGCATAGAAACAACCGGACGACCTTGTTGATCATAGTCTTGTCTTGCATCGATTACAGCATCTCCTTCAAGCGGAGCTTTGCCGTTACGAGTGGTAATCTTGATAGCGTGTAAAGGAACCATACCGTTTACAGCTTTCATTTCCCACAACAAACGTGCATTTCTGGGGAAAGCTGCTTTTACTTGCGGCAACCTTAAATAGGCGTTTATTTTGGCCGTATCTTTTATGTTGGCATATCCGATAGTTGAACCACCCACGGGTTGCCCTTGTTGAGTTATGTTGGGTGATAATATGGCAAGAAGTGGATGTTCTTTTTGGTATTCAGCCATGCTGCTTACCGTATTCAATGAATCAGATTCTCCTTGGATTGCATCTAGGATGGCTGACTCTTTATCTTGTACTTTTGTTGTGTCAGTTACCTGTACGGTTGTTTCTTCATTCGTAATTTGGGAGGCTTGTGCGTCAAGAACCTCTTTTAATTTTTGATCTGCGGCGGCTAAGTAGTTGATAAATGCATCTTCTCCTGCATCTTGTCCTTTTGCGTTGTCGAATGTTTCATAGAATTCCAATGCAGCAGTTCCTTGTAACAACTCTCTCACACGTTGTGGTTCTTTGATACCCGGCAACTCGATAACGATTCTTCCGGAGATATCAGCTTTACGAATATTAGGCTGAGCAACGCCAAAACGGTCGATACGAGTACGAAGGATGTTAAACGTGTTGTCAATTGCTCCGTCAGCCTCTTTGCGGATTACGTCGAGCACTTCTTTGTTCGTAGCTCCGACTTTAATCTTTTCTTTCATTTCGTGTGTACCGAAAATGGCTGGAGATGCCAATTGCGCTCCCGGGGCAATCTTTTCGAAAGCCTCGCCGAAAAGAGTCACGAAGTCTTTAGGACTGGAAACTCTCATTTTCACGGCTTCCTCGATTGCTTGATTGAACGCGGGGTCCGTACTGTGGTTTGCCAGACTTTTTACCACGTCGACCACGTCAACTTCCATGGTCACGTTCATACCACCCTTCAAGTCTAGGCCGAGGTTTAGTTCCAGCTCCTTACATTCCTTGTATGTGAACTTGGCTAAACCGAGGAAATTGTAGACGGGTTGATTTGCGACCGAATCTAAATACTCTTTCTCTTTAATAGGGTTACCGTTGGCGAACTCTTTCGCCGCGTTCTCTACCTGGTTGGTTTTATAAGTAAAAAACAACTGATAAAGACTCACCAATGCCAAAGCAACAGCGAGTAGTGTAATCGCTCCTTTATTCTGCATCTGTTTAATGAATTTATAATTACTTAAGCTTCAATTCTTCTTTTAACACATATTTAGTGCGCAAAAGTATAACAATTTTTTCAAAATTGCTATACAATTAGGCAGATACTTTTAATGTTAACTCCTTATTTCCATAATCAATGACCGCTTTATGTTTGACTAGAAAATCACTTCCCAACAATCCGGCAATCCTGCGTTGCAGATGTTTGTCGTATAAAGAATTCACATACTGCAAATCAATGACTGCCGCATGTATGTTCTCGACCGTGTGATTACCGATTTGTAGAGCCGTGATATTCACAAGCTGAACTTCATTAATTTCTCCACACACTCCTCCGGAATTAATTTCGGAAACGTCATCCAACGGCTCATAACTAAACGGTGTAAGTTTGTCTATGACCGTCACGGATGCGCCCGTGTCTATAATGAAATCTCCCTCAATGCTACCGATTTGCAGAGAGACGATGATGTGAAAGCTGTTATCTTCCAGTTCAACAATCTCTATCGGAATCTTTATCTCCATATTTAAAAGTTTGTACAAACATACGCATTTTAGGTGAAATCCAAAAAAGCGGGATGTTAATTTCAGAAAGAAATCGAGGAATAAAGCTAATAATTACGATCTATTAATTCCCGTATATGCTGTTTTAGCATGATATAAATAAGCAGTTGAACGTGTAAGTGGTTGTTAACGAGGAAAATATTGTGGATATAATTCCCAATAAAATCATGTTGGTTGTTTGAAATTTGATGTTGTAAAAGCATATGATTAAGCTGACTATGGATTGCAATCCGGAAATCCCGGAGATCATTAGGGCAAAATAATGGCCGAAACGGTTGTCATATATTCCTATCGAGTACAAGGTGACTAAAAAAACAACGAGTAGGGATAACGTGATGGATAAGTTATGAATCCAGAATTTTTTCATATTGTAATCGATTTTTATTTTTCTCTTTCCGGTCAACCGAAAAGAGAAAAAGTTGTTATTAGTTATTATACCAGTTTATTTTTTGTGAGAAATACATGATGATTGCCAAGATAACGAATAATCCGATGCTCCCTACCAAGAGTGCGTAGGTTTCCAGTTGGATTAGGAAGAAGATGTAGGCGTAAAGGCAAGCTAGAAGCCCTCCGATTGTGAATGCCGTTTTCTTTATTTTTAAAATGCCGATCATGTAGAACGTGATAAGTAACGTGGTCATAAGAGCAGAGATGATATATGCGGGGGTGAAACCGATATGTTCGGATGTGGAAATTAATAGGGTGTAGAACAAGCATAGAGCCAGTCCGATAAGTAAATATTGAACCGGATGAATGTTCTTTTTCTGGAATATTTCCACGAAGAAACTGACAACGAAAGTCAAAATGATGATTAAAAAGGCGTATTTAGCGGAGCGCATGGATTTTTGGTATTGGTCTACCGGGAACAGGAGATTTACCCCGAAGGCGGATTCCGTGATGGCATAGTTCGTGTATTGGAAGCCTAGATTGTCATCTGCCATATCTCTGTACTCGTTCGCGGGGGTACGATAGGGACTCTCTTTGATAATCTGTGAATAGTTCCGGTTGAATTCCAGTACTTCCCATTTACTCGTAAACCCTTCTGTCGAGACCTTGCGTTCTGTGGGTAAAAAGGCTCCATTAAAGCTTGGGGTTTGACAGTTTGAACGAATGGCGACTTGTGTTGTTCTGCCAAGAGGGGTAAATTGGATGGACTCGGAGCCTTTCAGTTTGAGTTTTATCGTGAAATGTACGACCGAATCGTTTACGAACAGTTGTTGTGGCGTAATTTTGGATGATATACCGGAAATAACAAGACTGTGAGGATCAACCCCAGGCGTAAAATCCAATTTTTGATTGTTCCATTCGAGTGCGATTTGTTCGTTGATCCCTCGTAAATCACTGATTCCAAGATTGATTGTGACACCTTCTATTGGTTTGCTTTCGGGGAGTAGATTGCTTTCTTTCAGATCTTTGGCCGAGAATGTTCCTGAAATCTCCAATGTGGAATTGTAAACGATAATTTCATATAATCCTCGTTTGAGCTCTTGGGTATTAACATCTCCGGTGATGTTTAGCCGTTCGGGGAGGTAGTTAATATATCCCCTTTTATCCTCTCCTTTTTCGTTCTGGTAAAAATAGGGGATGGTTAATACTGGGCCAATGAGAGTTTGAGATTTGCTCCATTTTTGTTGAACCTCTTGTGCGGCAGCATTTGCCGTCATTTCCCTTTCGTTGATTAGTCCCCGGATCATGCTCATGGGAATGAAAGACAATAGGATCAGGAAGGCAATGAGTACAATCTTTAGGATTAAAGAATCCTGTTTGTTGAGACTTTTTCGTGTGCTGTTGTCTTTTTGATTTTTTGCTGTTTGTTCGTCCATAGTGTATCGTATTTAATATGGTTTAAAAAGAACTTTGAATTTCAAAGTGTAATAGGTAAAAAAAATTATATATTTTGCTTCCTTAAAAACTCTTCCAAGGCGTTTAAGTGTTTTGTAAAAGCTTCCCGGCCTTTCTGCGTGATGGAGAACGTTGTGTTGGGGCGCCGTCCGATGAATTGTTTCTGGCATTGGATATATCCCAATTCCTCAAGACTCCTCGTGTGGCTGGCTAGGTTCCCGTCCGTGAGATCGAGTAAATTCTTGAGTGTCACGAAATCTACCGATTCATTGACAATCAAGATGGACATGATCCCTAGGCGTGCCTTACTTTCAAAAGCCTTGTTTATATTTTCCAAGTATTCTTTCATGGATTGCGATTTACACTTGGTTACGGTCTTGCCGGATACTGTTTGTGTTCAACTTTATAATAAAAGTATATTCCTGCTGCTATGTGAAGTAATCCGAAACCGATGCCCCAAAATAAAAGGGCATGGGTGATCACGAAACTGTCAACGAGGCCTAATAGTATCTCCGCGTAACCCAAATAACGTATGTCCGAATAGGTATATTTGGAACAATTTACGAGAGATAACCCATAAAAAATGAGCATTATGGAGGAAGTCAATCCGTAATGTTGCTGCCATATTAAAGAGAAACAAAGAATTCCGCCAGCCAGCAAGGGAAGAAAAAAATTCCAAAGTAAACGGTGAACGGATTTATCTTTAAAGATATTTCTATATCCTTTTTTGGCTTTTTGGTAGCTCATTGTAAAAGTGGTAAAAAGAGAAAGTGTGAGGACTCCGAGTGCGATCAAACAAATTAATGCGAGCTGGTAAGTAGTGTTGATATTTAATAATGGTATATTACACAAGGTGTCAAAAGAATTTTGTTCGTTTAGGATAAAGTAGGCCAAACCGGTTCCGATGCAGGCATAAATGCCAACGAGAACAGCGGAAACTCCGCTTATCGACATAAATTTCGTGGATTTTTCCATGAGTTCTTTGATGTCGTGTAATGTATCGAGTGCTTCTTTGTTTTTCATATTTGAAAAAGTTCTTTGTATTGCAAAGTTAAAATAGATCTTTTATTAAATCAATAAAAAAGTAAATTATTTTACAAGAAATATTTGTATCGAAATTTATATAAATTTAAATGATGTGGAATCCCAGTGTCTTGTGTGTAAAAATTCTACATCTCCTTGTTGTTTCATGATGGAACTTGGAAGCCTTTTCCGCAGAAAATCAATTCGATATTTTTCCCTTTGTGTTTTGGCGTGTTTGTTGTGTAGAAAGAATTGCGAGAATTTTTGCTGGAAAATTAATATACATACGTAATATAGAAATGAAGAATCTAGATTTTTTTCAGAAAGGTTTTATCAAGTTTGGATTGATTTTAATACTTGGTAGCCTGTGTATGATGGGAACAATTTCCCGGGGTATTGCGGGAGAAGTCGATTCGACGCAAGTGGAAAAATGGAAAATGTTTGGTCGAGTAATTGACGAACAAGGAGAACCAATTATCGGAGCTGCTATCTTGGAGCAAGGAACAACAAATGGATGCGTAACTGATACTTTGGGCAATTACAAGTTAACGGTAAAAGCTGGAGCCGTATTGCGGATTTCTTTTGTCGGGTATGTTACCCGGGAAATAGTATTAAAGAAGGAAGGTATGCGAAATGTTCGGTTGCGAATAGATAATGAAGAGTTGGACGAAGTGGTTGTCGTGGGGTACGGTTCTGTTGCCCGGAAAAATTTTACAGGGTCAGTGAGCGTGATTAATACTGCAGAATCTCCTTTGGCTTTGTTACCGAACACGAATTCGATGGATGCGTTGCGAGGAACGGTGACGGGGATTACCGTGTCGCAACAGCAAGGGGCAGGACAAGCGCCATCTTTGCAAGTACGGGGACAAAAATCAATTGGGGGATCGACATCTAACCCGTTAATAGTGATGGATGGGGTGATTTTTATGGGGAGTTTGCGGGATATTGACCCTAATATCATCGAAAGCATGAGCGTGTTAAAAGATGCGACCTCTTTGGCTGCTTATGGATCACAGGCTGCCAACGGGGTGGTGATGATCACGACGAAACAGGGTAAACTGGGAAAACCCGTGTTGAATTTTAATGCATCGTGGACATTGTCGGAGATGGCGAATCGTCCGGAGGTGCTGAGTCCGGAAAATTATATAAAAAAAATTAATGCAACCCAGAATTTGCCGGAGGATGCCGATCCTTCAGCTTGGATGAGTGGATTCGAGTTAGAGAATTATAAAAACGGCAAGACTACGGATTGGTTGGATTACGTGAGCCGGGTGGGGCTGATGCAGAGTTATTCGGCATCCATGTCTGGTGCGACGGAAAAATTGAATTATTTCTTATCCGCCTCTCACGTTGATCAAGAGGGTGTGATTATCGGAGATGATTATAAGCGAGAGGCATTGTCACTCCGTTTGCAAGGTGACGTGGCTTCTTGGTTGCAAGTCGGGACGCAAATGGGATATACCTTTAATGATTATTCCGGTCCCACGACTTACAATTTAGTGCAGGCGTTGCGCTTGACGCCTTACGGTCGTGCAACACGTCCGAATGGAGAACTGGAAAAATACCCGAGAGAACTAGGGGGAGGATTAACGAATCCCTTGTGGCTGGTAAATAGTGGTACGGTGGATGATCACGATACTTATGCCACGACTTTGATTAAGGGGCATGTACTTGTGAAATGTCCCTGGTTGAAAGGACTGACATACCGGGTAAATGCTGCTTATTCTTGGGAGAATGCGGAACGTGATTATTTCGAGCATGAGGGGTATTTTGTGGCTGAAGGAACTTCTGAAGACCGGTATTCTGCTTCGGCATTATCCGGTTTCTTGAGTAAGGCGAACGGGTATAGCGCCCGTACGAAGAACACCTATTGGGTAATGGATCATATCGTGAATTTTAATCGTCAATTTGGGAAACATTTTATAGATGCAACTTATGTTTACACGAGAGATTCCAAGCGGTATGATTACCGGAAGATTACCGGAAGTGATTTTTCGGATCAAGGGAATACCGTGTTGGGAGCCGATGGGTTGGTATATGCCAAGACACAGAAGATCACGAATATCGATAAGACAAAACATAACAATATCGGATACTTGGGACGAATCAGCTATAATTATAATGACACGTACCATTTAAGTGTTTCCGTGCGTCGGGATGGATCGTCCGTGTTCGGGAAGAATTCGAAATGGGGTGTTTTCCCGGCAGTCGGGGTGGCATGGACGGTTTCTAATGAACGTTTTATGAAGCGGGTGTCGTTTATTGATTATTTGAAGCTGAAAGGATCATGGGGTAAGAATGGTAATCAATCTTTGGATCCGTACATGACATTGTCCCAGATACAATTAGGACAACAAGGTGGTATCGGTTATCCTTTCGGGAATGAATCGACGGTTAGCTGGGGACAACGCTATAGTAAACTCGGGAATGCCGATTTAGGTTGGGAAACAACGGAGGCATTTAACTATGGCTTTGACCTCGGTTTGTTAGGTAGCCGGATTTATTTGGAATTTGACGGCTATTTCTCGAAGACAACGGATCAAATTTTTGATCGATTATTGCCCGTGATGAATAACGGGTTGACAAGTATGAAAGCCACGATGGGGCAGATTGACAACTGGGGGATAGAAGCTACGTTGACCACGCAGAATATCCGGACGAAAGATTGGAATTGGAGTACGGCTATTACGTTCTATTTGAACAGGAATAAATTGAAAGATTTGTACGGTGACGGGAAAGACGATATTTCCAATAGTCTGTTTATCGGAAAATCCTTAGGGGCTATTTACGGTTATAAGTCAATCGGAATTGTACAAGAAGAAGATATCGAATACATTGAGGCAAACAATGCGGCTCCCGGTGACGTGAAATTTGCTAATCTGGACGGGAGTGAGGATGGTAAGATTACGGCAGATGATCGTACCATTCTAGGATATAACAAAGAAAACTTCCGGATGAGCTTGAGTAGTACGCTCAAGTACAAGAATCTGGAATTGTATTTCCTGTTTGCTGGCGTGTTTGGGGGAAATGGTTACGGGATGAGTCAAAATACCTATGCTTACCAAACAGCAACGGGAACCGTGTGGGATAATAACTTGAATCATGGCTGGTGGACCCCGGAAAACAGAAGTAACAAATACCCCCGTGTGGATTATGCCGACAATCGGTTTACTCCGCTGCAAAGTTATGGATTCGTACGTTTGCAGGATTTAAGCCTTTCCTACACTTTCCGTCAGGATTGGTTGAGCCGTTTGCAAATCTCCGGGTTGAAAGTCTTTTTTGCGGCGAAGAACGTGTTCACGATAACCAATTGGGTTGGAGGTGATCCGGAAATCAAACAGACGTTAGGAGGAAGCTACGGTTATCCGTTAGCAGCCATGTATTCATTTGGAGTTAATTTGACATTTTAAATTTGGAACGTGATGATGAAAGCTAGAAAATATATTGCGGTTATTTTTACCGCTATGGTAATGGGAATTTCCGGATGTAATGATGATCTTTTTTTGGAAGAACATCCGGACACGTTTTACACGGCTGAGGATGCTTTCAAGACCGTGGATCAAGTAAAAGCTTGCGTGACGAATATGTATGCCCACGCTCGGTATTGGTTACAGAATGATGTGTTTTTAAAAGGGGCAGGTACCGATATGTTTGATACCCCGATGTGGCGGTCAAGTGGTAACGGGATGTCTAATTTCTCTTCTTGGTCCACGGATAAAAATGAAGTGAAGAATATTTACGAGGCCTATTATCAGCTAGTGAGTTATGCCAACCAAACTTTGGAGGGAACAGAAGTAAAGACTTTGAACTGGGATAGCGAGAATGACCGGGCACAGGTACGGGCACAGGCTAATTTCTTCCGGGGATTTGCTTACCTCACTTTGGGTGAGTTGTTCGGGGGAGTTCCCGAGGTGACGAAATTCTACCAAGAGCCTCGGTATGATTTTACCCGGATGACCCGGGAGGAAACGTATCGGTTTGCAATTCAAGATTTAAAGAATGCAGCAGATACTTTACCTGATTATCCGGGTGAGGCTGGGTATGTGGCGAAAGGTGCGGCTTATCATTATCTGGCAGAGGCTTATTTAGCTTTGGCTACCGAATTGGGAGATGATCGGGAATTGTTGTTACAATCTATTTTTTATGCGACCAAGGTTACTGAGTTACATTCTTTGATGATGGAACGATTCGGTTCCCGGGCAAAACCGGGTTCCGGTGAGGCCATGAACGGGGTTGAGGCTTATTACCCGGACGGTGATGTCTTTTTTGATCTTTTTCAACGGGGGAATTTGGATTATGCCGAGGGGAATAACGAGGCTTTGTGGACGTTGCAAAATGACGTGACGGTTTGGCATGACTTCGGGGGAAATCATTTCTTGCCTTATGCTGGAAGTTTTTCTCCCGTGTTGAGGGAGATGCGTTGGAAAAGCGAATATTCGGAATCGGATGCCGGATATGGCCCGTGGAACACGAATATTGATGAATCAATCTATCCCGGCGGAAATCTCTGTGCCTACGTCGGTGGCCGGGGAGTCTCTTTTAATGCTCCGACAAATTACATGATCAATGATATTTGGGCGGGTGATTTTGCCACGGATATTCGGAATTCAAAAGCGAATATCCGTCGGGAATTCGTGTGTATTGATACTAAACACAGTAAATACGGTCAGATCGTGACGGTTGATATGCTAGATGAATCAAACATGGATCACTATTACCCGATATGGACCAAATTTGCTCCCGTGGATGATTGGGGATACGAGGATTTGGTATATGGAGGGAATCGTACGAATACTTTCCGGGATGAATATGCCTGTCGTTTGGCCGAGACTTACTTGTTGCGGGCAGAAGCTTATTTCCGAATGGGAGATGCCGGTAGTGCTGCAAATGACATAAACCAGTTACGTAGCCGGGCACAATGTAGTCGAATGGCAACAGCAGGAGATATTTCTTTAGCTTTCATCTTAGATGAGAGAGCAAGAGAGCTGTTCATGGAGGAAAGAAGATGGTGTACGTTATTGCGTATGCAAGGCTCTGTCATGGAGGATCAGCTTCGGGCTCATGCGTATTACATTGCTGATTATCCGACTTACACGGGAACAATCGAGTGGAAATTATTCCCGATACCGCAGAAAGTGATTGATGCCAATGTAGATGCCAAGCTGGAACAGAATCCGGGTTGGAATTAGGAAATTAAATTCTGACATTGTTTTACTCTGGTTTACAGTAAATTTTTTTCAGGGTAAGAGCCGGTGTTTACCCGTTGTAGTTTCCTGAAATAGGTTTACTTAATTTGACATTTAATAAATTAGACATTCTCTTGTTATGATAATTTCCTG
>CALUKD010000028.1 GCA_944321125.1 Candidatus Butyricimonas faecavium
TACGTTTGATGATTTTTAAGGATTCTGACATAGGTTTACTTAGATTTACAGTAAACTTTTCTCAGGATAATACACCTGAATTTTACCAAAGTAATAACAAGGATTTAATCTCTTTCGACCCATTTCCCTTCCTTTCATCGCCCTTTCATCACCCTTGGGAAAGGATGGGAAAAGGGTTTTATATGGGGAATTAAATGGTTGCATGAGATTATAACCCTAATATAATCTTGTTATATCCTATAGCTTAGGGGGGAAACTAGTAATAAAGCCGACACTATCAGCTAGAGTCGACTTTATTCTAATATAGTGTGATTGTCAATGTGTTTTAAACCAACGGAAGACATTCCGTACCGTTTTATCCAGAACAAGAGGATCTTCGAAATATTGTGCATGAGTAACAGCCCCCTCCCATATCGCTAATTTTTCCTCCGCACAGATCGTGTCGTACACGCGTTGAGCAGATTGGTACCCCTTTTCGTTTTCACCTCCGTGAATAACGATTGTCGGAATTTTTACCCGAGATGCCTCTTTGCGTTTATAGCATCCTGCCACCAAAGCGATAGCTTTCAGTCGTTTTTCCACTTCTATACTGGCCAGAACTTCATTCGTTCCGTTACATATCCCCATGGCATACATTTTATTGGGATCAACTTCATCTTTTAAGCTCAAATAATCAATAGCTGCTTTTACATTCTGAGTTTCCTCTATTCCTAAGACGACAAAACCATAGTTTGCCAACCGCGTGGCATATTGTAATAATACCATACTCTTTGAGGCATCTTTAGGCCCCAAAACAAGTATTGCCGGTTTTTTACCTTTTTCTTGTGGATTACACAACCAGCCTTTACAATCAATTCCTCCATTTGATAAAGTGACGTCTTCGCATTTATAAGTTCTCATACAATTCTCCGTGTTAAATTCAATTTTGAATGTTGTTACGGGAACTTATAAGGCAAAGTTGCACAAAATACATATAAAAAATATGCTATTTTGTTAATAAAAAAGAGATCGTTTAAGCCTTGACGATCTCTTTTTTATTATATAGAGTAACCTATAATAGATTACTTGAAGTAACGATTGTATAAACCTTCGAAACCTTTACCATGACGGGCTTCGTCTTTGCACATTTCATGAACGGTATCATGGATAGCATCCAAATCCAATTTTTTAGCTAAAGTAGCAATACGCTTTTTATCTTCGCAAGCACCAGCTTCTGCCTCCATACGTTTTTTCAAGTTTGTTTTGGTATCCCAAACACATTCTCCTAATAATTCTGCAAATTTAGCCGCATGTTCTGCCTCTTCAAAAGCATAGCGTTTGAAAGCCTCTGCAATCTCCGGATAACCTTCACGATCAGCTTGACGACTCATAGCCAAATACATCCCAACTTCTGAACATTCTCCGTTGAAATGTGCTCTCAACCCTTCGAGAACTTCAGGATCAACTCCTTTTGCTACACCAAGACGATGCTCGTCAACAAATGTCAAAGCACCTTCAGTTTCAACTAATTCTTTGAACTTGCTTTTCGGTTGTTTACATTGAGGACAAATTTCCGGAGCTTCATCTCCTTCATGAACGTAGCCACATACGGTACAAATAAATTTTTTCATAACGCACTTTTTAAATGTTATAATAATATGTTTTTTCTTTTTTCTTCGGCGCATTTTTTACAATACCCCTTGTAATAAAGATGAATTTCTGTAATGATCAATTCCCCTACTCCTTCCAATTGTATCGCATCTTGATTTTCAACCGGAAGATCATACACGCAACCACATCCCAAGCACATGAAATGAGCATGACTCGACGTGTCAATATCAAATCGTACGTTTTTTTCATCAATCACAAGAGTTTTCACCGCACCTTGTTCCGTGAATAATTTCATCGTATTGTATATGGTCGTTTTAGACAAAGTAGGCATGATCGGATATAAAGCATTATAAATCTCGTCAGCTGTCGGATGTACCCGGTGTGCCATCAAATAATCCATAATTGCCATTCGTTGCATAGATGGTTTGATGTTATATTTTAGTAAGTACTCCCGTGTTCCTTGGACTGTATTCATTGCTTATTTGTAATCGTTACAATTTTATATCGAATGCAAATATCGCTATCTTTTTTATAAATGCAATATCTCTGATAGTATTTTGTAAAAATTTAGAACAGTTCTAATTAGTGATGTTTACATAGAATTTTGGTCATCCCTATCTAATTATTTTATAGATTTGCGCCATGTTTTTTATCGGACCATCAGCAAACATATTCGTTTATTTGCTTGTTTCAGCGTTCTTTGTGATATGTTTTTATGCACAAACTGAAATAAGACTCCCAGAAAGTATTCCGGGACAGGAGAGAATTATCGAATACCGAATCGGGAAAAACGAAATATATTATTGCCAAACGAGGGAAGACGAGGAGATTATACCCTCTCCAAACTCTCCTTATTTGAAAATAACTGACGATCAATCGAAAACTGATCAATATGGTTATTTTAATCACTATGACAATCCGAACCTTATATTACTAACACTAAGGGCCCCTCCCGCTATCCACTTGTCGTAATCCTTAAAAAAAAGAGTGGAATAATTCACGGGATATATTAATTTAAAACAATATCAAATGCGGATTATATATAGCATTCTGCTATTGACATTTATTTCCGGTCATTTGTTCGCACAACGGTTCGAAACCGTGCAGACGAATGATTCGACATTCAGTGTCATTAAACAATTGAAAGAAGTCGTTATCACGGCTGAAAAGAGGGAATTGTCCATTAACGAGATACCTGTTGCTCTTAGCGTAATTAACGGAAAAAACTTGTTGAATGAGAATAATCCAGATCTCCGGAGCCTGTCGGGAATCGTTCCGAATTTTTACATGCAGGAAGGTGGCTTGAAACTATCAACGCCGCTTTATGTCCGTGGAATTGGAACAGTATCTGGGACTCCACCCGTCGGTTTATACGTGGATGGTATTCCGATTTTTGATAAAAATGCCTTTATATTTGATTTGTATGACATTAGGCAAATAGAAGTACTGCGAGGTCCGCAAACAACTTTGTACGGCCGGAACAGTATCATCGGTTTGATTAATATTCGGACAAATCCTCCCGCAACAAAATTTTCTTTGCAAGCAAAAGCTGGTGTTTCCAGTTATAATTCTCAGAATTACATAATTATGGCTAATTTACCTATAAATAAAGTTCTGTATAACAAATTATCTTTTGCTTATAATCGGACGGACGGGTATTTCAAAAATGATTTTACCGGGGGAAAATCGAACGAATCGGATTCATACGATATTCGTTATCAAGGAAGTGTGTTTACAGATGCAGCATGGAACGTGGCGTTTGGTCTGAACTATAATCATAGTTTTGATGATGGCTACGCTTATCATGCCGTTGATTCTTTAAAAGTACACCGCTACCGGGTTAATTATAATGCAGACGCATCTTATAAACGGGATTTATTGTCCACGTTCGTGAACATTCAAAAACATTTTTCTCAAACCCTGTTGAACTGGATCACTTCTTATTCTCGGATTAAAGATAAACAGGTTCTAGATGCCGATTTTACGTATCATGATGTATTCCAAAATGAAAAGGAATCGAAACAGGATTTGATCACGCAAGAGATTAATTACCAATCTTCCCAAGGCGAGAAAATCGATTGGACACTAGGAACATTCGGTTTTTACAAGGACCTGACAAATGAGTACCTGGCTACTTTTGGTATGGAACGTCACTTACTTCTCCCGCTGGATTTAGATCAAGCATCGTATTATAACAATACTTCAACTTGGGGAATTGCCGGATACGGACAAGTTACCGTGAAAAACCTCTTGCCGGGAATGTTCATTACTGCCGGAATCAGGTATGATTACGAGAAAGCGTCTCTCTCCTACCGGGATAGTTTGTTATTTCACGATGCAGGCCAGTTTACCGGTTATCATAATTGGGATGAAAACCATTCTTATACGGCTTGGTTGCCCAAATTTTCCATTCTACAAAAATGGAACGAACAATTATCCACCTATTTGAATATATCTAAAGGATATAAAGCTGGTGGATACAATATCATTTCGAATGAAATGACCACGCAGGTTGTTGAACTGGAATACGGTAAAGAATCCTTGTGGAATTATGAGTTTGGAGCTAAATACTTCAGTGCTAATGGACGGTTTAATTTGAACGGGGCGCTTTTTTATATTGATTGGAAAGACCAGCAAATTTTCGTTATGGAGATGATGGGACCGATTATCAAGAACGCAGGAGACGCCCGCAGTATTGGTGCGGAAATTGATTTAAGCTGGGAATGTCTGCCACGACTGGTTTATTTCCTTTCCTCGGGATATAGTAATTCGGAATACTACCACCACTTAACCAAGGAATACAAGGGTAATAAAATTGTTATGGCCCCGGAATTCACGATGAACACGGGGATGTCGTACTCCAAAGCAATCAAGCGCTCATTATTCAAATCTTTCACAGCTACCACGTCTGTTACCGGTTTCGGGACCCAATATTTTGACGAGGCTAACACCATGAAACAAGAGCCCTATTTCCTTTGGAACATGGATCTGGGTATTTCCGGGAAACACATTGATTTCCACGTGTGGGGTAAGAACATTTTAGATAAAAATTTCTTTTGCTATATGTTCAACAGTCCCGTGGGAAAGAATTTGCCAGAATACATGAAATCCGGGCAATCCGGGGCTCCCTCTCGATTCGGGGCATCTATAACAATAAAACTATAAACAATCATTTTAAATTTTATTCAATATGAAAAATAAATTAATTTACTTGATCTCTGTATTATTTGTGGCAGTAGTATGTTTCTCTTGCAGCGATAATAATGATAATATTAGCGATAAAGACCTTATCGGGATTTGGAATTATTCCGGAAAAGCAGTTGATATTCATTTTAAATTTGAATATAATGGTGATGAGATTAGTTTTCCTGAAGGATTAATTCCATCAGGAGTTTTTCCAGAAGGGATTCCGAGAGTTAGTGAAATGGGGATTAATATTGCCATGATTAAAATGGCTCTCCCTATGCTGGCAAACAAATATATGTCTCAATATTTCCAAGGAATTAAATTTACTTCTGATACCGAGATGGAAATATTAATGACTATGAATGACCAACCAATAACTTTAAAGACAACTTACATGATTCAAAAAGATATTATAAAAGTCAGTACACAAAGTAATGGTTTTAAAGAGCTTTTAGGTACCATTCCCGTTAACTCTATTGATCTGAATTACAAAATAATAAACAATGAATTGACGGTATATTTAAATACTTCTTATGTAAAAACACTCCTTGCAGTTGTCCCGTCTATTTTAAAAGTTACGGACTTAACAGAAGAACAACAAACAATGATTGAAGGGTTTGTTAAAACTTTTTCAATAAATCTTAAAACACTAGAATTCGGTGCAAAACTGAAGAAATAGAGTCATCCATGTACATGGATAAAAACGGGTAGTGAAAAATAGTAACTACCCGTTTTATTTTTTTTCATAAAAAGCAGTAACTTTATTCATATTTTATCGTATCCTTAGTATAGAATTTGTAAATTTAAAAACAGTTTAATTTAAAACATAAGGATATGAAAACAGAAGAGTACAAAGAATTGGATGTGTTGATATCATCAGAGGTTATAAATACAAAAGGTGAGGATAACAAATTTAAACTACCCCCTCTACCCTATAAAGAAAATGCGTTAGAACCTTATATCAGTGAACGTACCATCCAATATCACTACGGGAAACATCTTGCAACTTATATAACGAACCTGAATAATTTAATCGTGGGTACTGAATTCGAAAAAATGTGTTTAGAAGGTATCGTGATCAAATCCGAAGGTGGTATTTTCAATAATGCAGCACAAACATATAATCATATTTTTTACTTCGAAACTTTCCAAGCTCATAATGCAACACAGGTTGTCCCAACTGGAAAAATAAAAGAATTGATTGATAAATCATTTGGAAGTTTCGATGTCTTTAAAGAAGCGTTTACTAAAGCAGCCACTACTTTATTTGGTTCGGGATGGGTCTGGTTAGTTGTAGATAAAGACAGTAAACTGGAAATCGTACAAACTGGTAATGCAGATACTCCACTGAAACATGGAAAAAAACCCGTGTTGACTATTGATGTTTGGGAACACGCTTACTATTTAGACACGCAGAATGCTCGCCCGAAATACATTGAAAATTATTGGAGCATTATAAATTGGGACGTTGTAAATAAACGCTTAGGGTAATAAAAAATCGGGAGTCTTGCTCCCGATTTTTTATTATTTAATGAATGATCACCATTTCATCTATCAGTCTTTGTGCTCCCGCATATTTATCAATGATAAACAATACATAGCGAATATCAACAGCGATATTCCGACAAATCTCCGGGCTATATTGCATATCCGACATCACTCCTTCCCAAGCACGGTCAAAGTTTAAACCTATCAAATTACCTTCCGCATCTAGAACGGGACTACCGGAATTACCACCGGTCGTGTGATTCGTTGCGATAAAACAAACGGGAACTTCCCCATCTTGAGTATAAGGACCGAAATCCCGATTCTTGTACAAATCCCGTAATTTTTGGGGTACATTATAATCATAGATATTCGGATTATCCTTTTCCATAATACCTTTCAACGTTGTATAGTGTGTGTAATAAACAGCATCAGTTGCATGGTATCCGGCAACTTTCCCATAAGCTACACGTAAGGTTGAGTTCGCATCCGGATAGAACGTTTTATTAGGCTGCATCTCCATTAATCCGGCAATCCATAAACGATTTAATAATTTCAGTTCACTTTCAATCTTGCTCAATTCGGGACGAATTTTATCCGCATACAACGTGTAAATTCCGGTAGCCACTCCAAGGATTGGATCTTTTTCAATTTTCGTGATTGATTTTTCGGATAGATTGTCGATGAATTTCAGCAAATTATCCTTATGTGTGAATATTGATTTCTTAAACAAGTCGGTTGCATAACGATCATAAGCACTTAGTTTAGCATACTTCGGACTTAAACGAACGACTGATGGAATCCACTGGTCTCCGATTTCTTCATTATTATATAACTTGAACATTTCGGTCAATATCCGTTGATCCGTGGCCACATCGTAATCTTTATAGAATGCCTCAACGTAATTCTTCAAAGATTCTTTAAGCTGTTCCTTATCCGCAAATTTGTCATAGTTATTTAACACCTTCTCTATTTCACGAGCAAATTTTATGATTTCCGCACCTCCCAGTCCGGCTTCCGAAGCGTATGCTGCAGCTAGAATATATTCTTTACGAGCGTCATATAATGCCTTGTAACGATCCGTTAAACCGATATATTGAGTTTTTCCATTACTTTTAGCCCAATTGTTGAAATTATCTTCAAGAACTCTCTTGTTATCTGCCGTGTTAAAACGATACAATCCTTTAATTTCTCCTTGCCATTTTTTCCAAGCATTAGCAACACTTGCAGCTTTAGCTGCATATTTTATACGCAACAATTCATCCGACTCCATAGCCGCATTGATAACGTCTAATTTTGCCGTACGAATTTTAATCTTATGCGGATCTTCAACAGAAGCAATTTGATCTATTGCATAGGAAGTCAAATACTCGTTTGTTGTCCCGGGATAACCGAAGACCATTGTAAAATCACCTTCTTGCACCCCCCGTGCGGAAATTTTAAAAAATTTAGCCGGTTTATAAGGCACGTTTTTATCTGATATCGCTGCCGGTTCATTATCCGGTCCTGCATAGATTCGTAAAACGGAAAAATCTCCCGTGTGACGCGGCCACGTCCAGTTATCCGTATCCCCACCAAATTTACCGATAGCAGAATTTGGAGCCCCTACTAAACGGACATCCCGGAAGATTTTAAACACGGAAAGAAAATATTGATTCCCATTAAAATATGGCTTTATATTAGCCGCCAGATTGGTTCCTTTAACGGCTTCGGCTTCCAATTCCCGACATATTTCATTCACTTTCTTCGTACGTTCGCTTTCAGACATCCCGGCATTCAAGCCTGCATTGATTTTATCCGTAACATCTTCCATCCGAACTAAAATAGAAGCCGTTATCTTGGGATTAACTAACTCATCCGCCATTGTTTGTGCCCAAAAGCCATCTCGTAAATAGTTATGTTCCAAACTGGAATGAGCTTGAATCATACCAAAGGCACAATGATGATTCGTGATCACCAATCCCTGATCGCTCACGATCTCTCCAGTACAAAAGTGATGAAACGGAGAACCTTCATTACCCAAGCCGATAACGGCGTCTTTCAACGAAGCTTGGTTAATGTCATAAATATCCTCCGCTGTTAATTTAAAACCGGCTTTCTGCATGTCTTCTATGTTGTATTTCTTTAACAACATGGGAATCCACATTCCCTCGTCAGCTAAACTTGGTAAAGTCAGCAGAATGAAAGCAAAAAAACATAATGCAATTTTTCTCATTTACTGGTATTTTTGATGTTATTTATTGAAATTGTATTTTTCGCAAAGTTTCATATAATTTTTGAATCGGTAATCCCATTACGTTATAGAAAGAACCTTCTATACGTTCGATCCCAATGTACCCGATCCATTCCTGAATCCCATAAGCACCCGCTTTATCGAATGGCTTATAGGTGTCCACGTAGAATTCAATCTCTTCACTTGACAACTGCTTGAAAAACACGTCTGTCAGCGAAGAAAATGAAAGTTGTTCCATGCAGGTGGTCACGCTCACTCCCGTTACCACCTGATGACGATTTCCCGACAATTCCTGTAACATTAGGATAGCCTCTTTCCGATCCGCTGGTTTCCCTAAAATCCGGTTATGAATACAAACTACCGTATCGGCAGTTATCAATACTTCATTTGCCTTTAATTCTTCCCGAAAAGCCTCGGCTTTTACTTTCGACAAATATTCCGGAACTTTCTTCATATCTATCTCCTTGGGATATTTTTCTTCAACATCTTTCAAACGGACCTCGAATGTAAACCCAGCATCTTTCATTAACTGCTGTCTCCGTGGCGATGCAGAAGCCAATATTAACTTATAATTTTTAATAGAATGCATCATTCACATAACTTACAAAATACACAGATTCCCATACACAAAACCATGATCAAACGAATCATTCGCAATTGGAATTTCATATTGTTATTCTTCAATATCGCATAGCCGTAAATTAAATACGGGATAATCAAAGCTATAATAAAATAAATCCATATGATCGGAATTTGTGCAAATCCAAACAACAAAAACAAAATTAACGATATAACGGCAATTATGATTAGTCCCACGATAACCTTTTTCGTTGCTAGAACACCGAATTTTACAGGTAAAGTAACAATTCCATCAGCCCGGTCTCCGTTTATACTATATATATCCTTATTAATCTCGTATATCAGCATATTTATAAAAAGAAAATACGAGAAACACACCGTCCAGTAGAACACGTAGGCAAAACTAACATGTGTTTTCAAAACAATATCCGAATATACATCACTCAATAACGGGATTTCGAATGTAATCACTGTAAGCGGGATTAATCCGGCCAAAATGGCCACGATGACATTTCCCCATATAAAACGTTTCTTTACTCGGGAGGAATAAAACCACAATACCAATGATATAATTAAAAATAAGAATACTATTTCAGCATGATGAGCTTCTCTCGCCAGATAATACGCAATTCCTACAGCCACGACATTCAAAATGGAATGCAGAATGATCGCAGCTCTGCGGCTGATTGTTTTCCCGACAATCACGGGTCTATTGCCCGAAATACGGTCCGCTTTCGTGTCAAAATAATCATTTATAACATAGGCAGCCGACACCAGACAGCACACGGCTATTACCAGTAGCGAGAAATTGCCTTCCGGCATTTGCAGGGCAAAACCTACTTTCTCCAACGCAGGCTGAATAACAAAGAAACGCATGGCATACATGGTAAATGCTGTAAACGCAATCGTTCTTAGGCGTATTAACTTGAGAATCTCTAACATCTTATTCTTTAACTTACATACATTTCACGTAACATTGGGTATCCATCCATTCACCTTTTGCTTTTAGGACTTGAGACACGACATCCCGCACACACCCAAGGCCACCGGGTGTATCTGAAATATAACGGGAAATAGCTTTGATCTCTTCGCACGCATCCGAAGGACATACCGGCATTCCCACAATTTTCATCACGTTGTAGTCTGGTATATCATCTCCCATGTACATCACGTTCTCCGGATCCAAATTATATCTTTGCAAGAACTCGTTCAATGCTTCGACTTTATTAGCCACACCAAGATACACGTCCTTCACGCCCAGTTTCTCAAAACGTTCTCTTACTCCGGGAGCTTGTCCGCCGGAAATAATACAAACCGGGTATCCCTTCTTCGTGCAGTACATCATGGCATAACCGTCTTTAGTACAGGAGGTACGAATCAAATCACCTTCCGGTGTTATATTCATTTCATGACGTGAAAAAACTCCATCTACATCGAAAGCAAAAGCTTTTACCTTCTTTAATTCCTCTTTGAATAATTTCATAGCGTTCGTATTTATCTAATTTACCACAATGTGGGCATATCTATTATCTCTTGCGAGATTTTTTGATCTTCGGTCTCTTCTTTATTTTGTATTTCCTTTATTCCTTCCGATAATATCGTGTATATTTTCAGCAAGTCTTTGTCATTCTTCAACATATTCTTGTGCATATTCATGATACTCTCGTCTCCCCGTTTGGCTGGTCCTGTTTGAGCCTCTTCCGGATTTAATAACATCACTTTATGTGCCGTTTCGAAAATTAAAGGACGTAACATAGCAAAGGATAATCCTTGGTTTTCTAATAATTTACCTGCCACCTGATACAAATAATTAGGAAAATTACTGGCAAAGACTGCAGCCAAATGCAATTCTTTACGCTGGGCCGAGTCTATCTCGTATATTTTATCCGATAATTTTTCTGCAAGCTTTTTAATTCGTTCCTTCACGGGAACTGTATTTCCCTCCACACATAATGGAATCTCTTTGAAATCCAATTCTCGTTTCTTAGAAAAGGTTTGTATCGGATAAATCACTCCGTAGTGTTTAGAATATGACTTGAATACATCCATCGGTTGACTTCCTGAAGTATGTAGAATCAACGCATCATATGGTATTCTAATAGTCTTAATAATAGATGGTAGGATATCATCACTTACACAAAAAATATAAATATTTCCATCCGGATACACTTCATTTACTTCCGCCGTATAAGATATTCCCGTCCTCATTCCTAGTTGCCGTGCAGAATCAAGCGTACGACTATAAATCTGGCATAAATTCTCTCCCGCTTTCAAAAGGGCTCCGGCCAGATGATGAGCAACATTTCCTGCTCCGATCAATATGATTTTATCTTGTTGTCCCATGTATTAATAAGCAATATTTTTAGGAGATAATACCCCGTTTTTAATGGCTTCTAAAAGACGTTCACTCGCTTTGCGAATATCTTCATTAAAAACTTCAGAAATTAAAACCAATTTACCCTCAATTACTTGTAAATGTTTATATCCATTTTTATTATCCTCTTGGTTCAATAATATCAAGTCACTCCCGGGAATGAACGTATGAGTCATTTGGTTGCGAAGTTTATCATATAAGAAACCATTATCATTTAATAATCGATAACGTCCTCCGAATAACTTCTTTACTCCAAGAGAAAAACGTTTGGCCGATTGGCCCTTAGCTTTCATGGGCTTATTATCTAAAAAACTTCCCAAAACCTCAATGGCTTGCCCCATGATGACAAATTGCATATATGACAAGCCCACGCCCTGTAACTTAGTAATTTCATCCACAACTACTTCACGTATGAAATGCTCTATCCGTTCTATTTGCTCTTGTGTTTCCATATATCAGCCAAAAATAACGCAAATTATCGAAAGTAACAAGTCCCATTTTTTCGCCCTAAAATTTCTGAACATTTCCGGTTATATAATCGTTTTAAAGCATAAATTTGCGATGCATAAAAGGAGATAAATTATGATGTTATTTAATAATAAACCTATCGATAACAAGGAATATTCCGAAGATATCTTAAATGAAGGACTTAGTATATATGAAGTGTGCCGAGTTTTTAGAGGTAAAGTTATATTTCTAAATGACAATCTTTTACGACTTGACAATTCAATAAAAAAATCAAATATTGCCATTGATTTGAATTCACTACATGTGGCCGATCAATTAAATCGATTGATTAAGCTTGAAAATATCAAGGAAGGAAATATTAAATACGTACTTAGAGTTACTCCTATAGGAATTGAGCAATATGTCTATCAGATAAAACACTCCTACCCGTCGGAAGAAGCTTATCAGCATGGAGTGGATACAGTTACGTGCCATGCTATCCGTGAAAATGCCGAAGTGAAATATGTCAACTCCGGATTGCGGGAAATGACAAACAAGATTATTCAGGAACAAGGAGTTGCAGAAGTTTTATTGATCGATCAAGACAACTGTGTAACAGAAGGCTCTCGTTCAAATGTATTCTTTATCCGGGATAACGTGTTTTACACGGCTCCTCTTCCCCATGTTTTGCCGGGAACCAGTCGGAAACGGGTATTAAACATTTGTCAAGAAAACGGATTGACCGTGGTGGAACAAAGAGTGAATTATAAGGATATTTCCACCTATCAAGCTGCCTTTATAACGGGGACTTCCCCCCTTGTATTACCTATCGCTCATATCGATGGGATAGCTTTCGACCCACACCACCCATTGCTGGTAAAAATTATGGAATATTATTTCAATTTATTAAGTAAGAATTTTTAAAGGTGTTTCACAACTGATCCCTTTGAATAAAAATGTATTTTTACTAATATTGCAAGCATAATATTCTTTTGAAATGGAATATTATGCTTTTTCCTTAGATTGCAGATGTCATGAAATATATTATATTAATTATACTATTCTTTCTAGTTATCAGCTTTAGGCCTTGGAATTCTTTCACGAAAGAAATTCAAGTTGAAAAAGATTCTGTTCCTCAAGATACACTTGCCGTAGCGGTGCATGATTTATTTACGAATGAATATTCAGATCTAGTTGAAACGAAACGTTTAGATCAAACAGTTGAACGTTTTATGAATCAATGGGAAATAAAAGGAGCTTCCCTTGCAATCATGAAAGATGGGAAACTGATTTATAGCAAAGGATATGGTTATGCAGATGAAGAAAATGGGGTGAAAACTGACGTGAACCACATTTTTCGGATTGCCTCAGTTTCCAAGCTAATCACGGCAGCAGGGATCATGAAACTAGTTGAAAACAAAGCTCTATCCTTAGATGATAAAGTATTCGGTGAAGAAGGTATTTTGAATGATACGACACTTTATGCCCCGATAAAAGATAAACGGGTAAATAATATCACCGTGGAAAATCTTCTACGTCATCAAGGAGGTTTTACAAATCGTGCAGGAGACCCTATGTTCTGCCCGGTAGATATCGCAAAAAAAATGAATGTTCCGGCTCCTGCCGACTTGAATACCATTATTAAATTTGTTTTATCCAGACGTTTAGGTTTCACTCCGGGAACAAGTACGTGTTATTCAAACGTGGGGTACGGAATACTATCAAGAGTAATAGAAAAAGTTTCCGGGAAAAACTATGAAGAATTTATCCAAGATAGCATTCTCATTCCTGCCGGATGTTACGATATGCATTTAGCTCATAATCTGGATAAAGACCGATATTTCAACGAAGTCAGATATTACGAGCAATCGGATGCGGACCTTATCCGTTCATGCGACGGACGGGACACGCTAGTATATCGCAGTAACGGGGGCAACAATATCGAGGCTCTTTATGGGGCTGGTGGCTGGGTCGCCTCACCGACAGAGTTATTACGTTTTCTTTCTGCCATAGATGCTGACGATTCATATCCGGACATATTGACAAAAGAGAGCGTGGAGGCCATGACAAAATGCGTGAAAAACGCTTTGCCTCTTGGTTGGATGAACACGAACAGTCAGGGGGATTGGTGGCGTTCTGGTACATTGGCAGGAACCAGTGCCATGTTGAAACGTCAACGGGACGGATTCTGTTGGGCGTTTATCACTAACACTAGTAATTGGACTGGACCGCGTTTTCCTCACAAGATCGAAGGAATGATGGTTCGTGCCATGGATCGGGTAAAAGAATGGCCGGACAGAAATCTGTTCGATCCTGATTACTGCAAAACTTTCGAAGACGGGAAAAAATTATTGGCCAATGAAAAAGGAGCTCAAGCACATCCCGATAATATCTAGCCATGAATCTTAATAATCATAATATTCTTCTAGCTCCTAATTCATTCAAGGGGAGTCTGAACGCTTTCGAATTTTGTCGAATACTAGCCACGGAATTAGAAGAATGTGGATTCCATACGATCTCTCTTCCATTAGGGGATGGCGGTGATGGAACAGCCCGTATAGTGGCACATTACCTGCATGCTTCCCCCATCAAGACAAAAACAGTAGATGCCTTAGGACGTGAGCATTTCGCTTTGTATTATTTAAAAGAGCATACGGCTATCATTGAATTAGCCGAAGCCTGCGGTTTGAAACATTTGAAGCGGGAGGAATATGATATTTTGAACACGAACACGGCAGGTTTCGGCATTTTAATCAATCATGCCATCTCGCAAGGAGCGAATAATCTGATTCTTTGTGTTGGTGGAAGCGCCAGCATAGATGGTGGTACAGGGGCTCTTCGGGAAATGGGATTGACAATTGCCAACAACTCTACAAATAGAAATTATATTATTGATATTAAAAGCATTAATGTCGAATTGTTACAGCAAAAATTTAAAGGAATTCATATTACAATACTGTGTGATGTCGATAATTCTATTTGTGGACCGGAAGGTGCTGCCGCCGTGTTTGCCCCACAAAAAGGAGCATCACCCGAACAAGTTGTTATGCTTGACAAGCAATTGGCACTTTGGAGCGATTTATTAAAACAAAATACTGGTAAGGATATAACCCACTTGAAACATGGAGGTGCCGCAGGAGGAATAACTGCCGCCATGCATGCTTTACTAAATGTACAACTTGTTTCAGGCTCCGAATTCTGCTTAACACTCTCCCATTTCCATGACTATCTTTTACAGGCTGGAGTTGTCATCACAGGAGAGGGGAAAATTGATCTTCAATCCTTTTATGGCAAAATTCCGGGAACTATTGCAGACTTATGTCAAAAACAAAATGTTCCGGTCTATGCCGTTGTCGGACTAGCAGAAAAACAAGTACTTTCCCGTTTCGATAAGGTGTTCACAATGAGCAAGTATGCCCGTTCTGTTCAAGATTCTATAAAGAATGCCCCATACTACTTAAAGATCATCGCTCAAGCTATTGTTGATACCCTTTATTTATCCGCTTATTCGGATTGATTCTCTATTATAAATAAATTATCACTTTTTCTTTGAGTTTTGCTTACAATTTATAAATTTTGCAACCTCATAACGTGCGAAAAAGAATAATTATTAATATTTAAAATAACAATTAAAACTATGTCATTTAAAATTCTTGCGATCAATCCGGGATCAACTTCCACGAAAATTGCAATCTTTGAAGATGAAACTGAGAAGTTTGTAAAGAACATTAAACATTCCGCAGAGGAAATTGCGAAATTTGACAACGTGGCCTCACAGTTCCAATTCCGGAAAGATATTATTCTTTCCGAACTTAAGAATGCTGGATTTAATATTAACGAAATCAATGCAATTGTTGGAAGAGGAGGTTTAGTTAAACCTATTGAATCCGGTGTATACGAGGTAAATGAAGCCTTAATTAACGATTTAAATAACCCTCCTCTTGGCGAACACGCCTCCAATTTAGGTGGTCTGATCGCAAACGATATCGCCCAATCCCTTAATAATGGAACAAAAGCTTATATTGCTGATCCCGTAGTAGTTGATGAATTGCAAGATGTGGCCCGATTAACCGGGCACCCTGATTTCACCAGAGTTTCGATCTTCCATGCCCTGAATCAAAAAGCAATAGCACGTACTTATGCAAAAGAAATTGGAAAGAAATACGAAGATATTAACTTGATTATCGCACATCTTGGTGGAGGTGTTTCTGTTGGTGCACACAATCACGGACGAGTAATTGACGTGAATAATGCTTTGGATGGTGATGGTCCGTTTTCTCCTGAACGTTCAGGAAGCCTTCCTACGGGTCAGTTGGTAAAACTATGTTTTAGTGGTAAAAAAACTGAAGCTGAGATCAAGAAAATGTTAAAAGGTGCAGGAGGATTAGTAGCTTACCTTGGAACAAATGATGCTTACGAAGTAGAAATAAAAGCAAAAGAAGACCCGAAATATAAATTAGTACAAGATGCCATGTCTTACCAAGTAGGTAAAGCTATTGGAGAAATGGCCGCCGTGTTAAAAGGTAAAGTTGATGGAATCCTATTAACCGGAGGAATCGCTCATAATCCTTTCTTGGTTGACTACGTGAAAGAGATGGTCGGATTCATCGCTCCAATAAAAGTATATGCCGGAGAAGATGAAATGAGAGCATTAGCCATGAATGGGCTGATGGTTCTCCGTGGAGAACTTTCTGGGAAAATTTACAAATAATAATTTAGGATTAGTAACAGATCGTAAATGACTGGCTAATGTTATTAACCAGTCATTTTTTGTTGAATGTTATCTAGCATAATATATTACCCAAGGAACACTCTAATGGCTCTAAAAAAGCATTTCTTCATATTTTTTTGTAGTTTTGCAACAATACAAAATATAAATAACAAAATGAAAGATACCATTTATTCGTTCAAAATGTTGAGTCTGTTAATTGTCCTTGCATTTTCAAATCATAGCATGGCTCAAGAAATATCCTTGAAAAAACAGGATGTGAAAACAAAAGAAAAAATTATGACCTACTTCTCCGGTCACCTGTCAGGTAATACCAATGTCTATAACGACAAAAGTTCATTTAAATCAACAGATATAAAAAAAATGCAGCAAATCGTATGGGATGCGTGGAAGGAGGCAAATAACAAATTTTCAGAACAAAAGTTGATTACTCTCGATAAACTGGAGAAAGCAAACTCGGGAAAATGGACTCTCCCGCAAGAACTGGAACCCAATGCTATCATGCCATATTACTGGGGATACAAGGGAGATTCGGAACCAGAAGAAGGTTTTCCGTTATATTTATACACGCATGGCTCTGGAGATAAAACCAGTGAATGGAGAACGGGGATCAACATATGTCAAAAATTCGATGATGCTCCATCAGTTTATTTCATACCCCAGATACCCAACATGGGAGATTACTATCGTTGGTGGCAAAAGGCAAAACAATTTGCTTGGGAAAAGATGCTACGTTTAGCTTTCGTATCTGGAAAAATCAACCCCAATAAAGTTTACTTTTTCGGTATATCAGAAGGCGGATATGGCAGTCAACGGTTAGCATCATTCTACGCAGATTATTTGGCTGCAGCAGGTCCGATGGCCGGAGGGGAACCTCTGAAGAATGCACCTGTTGAAAATTGCAAAAACATTGCTTTCTCCCTGCTAACAGGAGCAAACGACAGAGGATTTTACAGGAATAAACTCACGCAACGTACGAAAGACGCTTTTGATAAATTAGAAAAAGCCAATCCGGGTAACTTTATCCACCGTATAGAACTTATCCCCGGTATGGGACACGGTATCGATTATAGACTTACAACTCCCTGGCTGAAACAATATACCCGAAATCCTTATCCTAAGCATGTGAGTTGGGAAAATTTCGAAATGGACGGGATATATCGTGACGGATTCTACAACTTATTTGTTGAAGAGCGTTCTAATGATGATACGAAATCCAGAACCTATTATGAAATGGATATACAGGAAAATAATATTTCCCTAAAGGTTGATCTAGTTACTTATAAAGCAACAGAAATTGACCCGAACTGGGGTATAGAACTGGATTTTGAAAAAAGCTATCAACCCGCAACAAAAGGAAAAGTAATTATTTACTTGAATGACAAATTGGTGGATCTAAACAAGGAAATTACATTGGTAGTAAATGGTAAAGAAGCTTTTAAGGGCAAAGTTAAACTACAACTGAAAAATATGGTAAACAGTTGTGTTGCATTCTTTGATCCTGAAAGAATTTATCCTGCCGCAATAGAAGTAAATATTGCAGATTTACAGTAATTATCTTACTAATATAAAAAAATCCCAAGGCTCTACTCCTTGGGATTTTTTATATGCCTCATAAAAATTTTGTTAACTCAACATCCGAACGCAATTTTCCACCATTAGTGCAATACCTATTTTTATCGCATTCTCATCAGGAGCCATACCCGGATTATGAAGCGGGGGCATGCTCTCCTGCTCCGGAGGACGAATACCCAATACCCAGAATACTCCCGGTATCTTATCCAAGTAAATAGCAAAATCTTCTCCTAGAGTAAGAGGATCCATTGAGATTACATTTTGTTCTCCCAGCAAATCTGTTGCGTTTTTCTTCACAAATTCGGTCAAACTCTTGTCATTCACCAACACTGGTAATCCATTCCATGTTTTATCCAAACAGAACGTACAACCGTATAAATCACAAATGGAATTAGATTTCTCCTCGATTAACTCGAATATTTTATATCGTAAAGAGTTGTCATGTGTCCGAACCGTTCCCAACACCTCTACCCTATCTGGGATTACGTTATTACACGTACCACCATGTATAGATGTAATAGAAAGAACAGCCGGAATCAACGGATCTCGAAATTTAGTGATCAATGTCTGGTAAAATTGTATCAGGCAAGCCGTGGCCAAGATGGGGTCAGATCCCATGTGTGGCATGGCTGCATGAGTACCTTTACCCTTCACGGAAAAAATAATATTATCTGAAGAGGCGAAAAAAGCCCCGGAACGAATTCCGATAGCTCCGGTCGGAAGATTCGGAAAAACGTGTTGTCCGAAAATAGCTTGTGGAACAGGTTCTTTCAAAAGCTCAGGAAGTAATAAACGAGCCCCTCCCGGACGTTTCTCTTCACTGGGTTGAAAAACAATTTTTACCGTTCCTTTCAATTTATCTTCATCTGATTTAAGAACAAGTGTTGTCCCTAAAACCATAGCCATATGCATATCATGCCCACAGGCGTGCATCATACCTTCATTTTGAGAACAATAAGATAATCCAGTCTCTTCCTTAACCTTCAGAGCATCCATATCAGCCCGAATCGCAATACATTTCTCTCCTTTTCCCACTGTTGCGATCAATCCTGTCCCCACTTTTTGGTACGAGATTCCATTTCGTTCCAGTACTTCCGCAATATAGCGTTGCGTCCCTACTTCTTGCATGGCAAATTCCGGATGTTGATGAAAATAACGCCGGAATTCAACCGCTAAAGGATAAATCTCTTCTATTCCAATCATTTTTATATCATGAACTAAAATTACTCCTTCACTCGTATCAAAACATTCGACAAAATTGCCGTCAAACCTCCCGTTGTGATCCCAGATGAAAATATATTTTTAATGGTATCAGGACTATTGCTCAATATTTCTGGAATGAATTCGACACTTAATCCCAAGGAAAAACTTAATGCTATAACGAGTGTGGCTTTCCTATTTATGTTCTGGGAGGCAATAATACGGATTCCGGCAGCAGCGACAGTTCCAAACATAAGTAGTGTAGCACCCCCCAAAACCGGTTCCGGCATTAACGAAAACACCAACCCAACAGCGGGAAAAAGTCCTAGTATTACTAAAAAAGCGGCAATATAATATCCCACGTAGCGACTGGCTACTCCCGTTAATTGTATCATCCCGTTATTTTGGGCAAACACTGAATTTGGAAAAGAGTTAAATGCTCCTGCCAAGAAAGAATTGAAACCATCGGCAAGGATTCCCCCGGAAGCCCGCTTAATAAACTTCTCTCCTTCTACGGGTTCCCCCGAAATCATAGAATTAGCCGTAATATCACCATAAGCCTCAATAGCAGTAATCATATAAATCAACCCGATAGCAATAAACGATGACCAGCTAAAAGCCAACCCATATTTAAAAGGAACGGGAATATTTACACCGGAATAACTCTGTACAGAAGAAAAGTCAATCATTCCTATGAAATAAGCGACAACATATCCAACGACTAATCCAATCACGATGGAACTCATCCGTAGATATTTATTATTACTCCGGTTAAAAAAGATGATCAAAACTAACACCAATAAAGCTAATCCGAGATTCTCGAAACTACCAAAAGTACCGTTTTCTTTAGCAATAACACCCCCACCACAAGCAATAATACCTACTTTCACAAGACTCATTCCGATTAATGTCACCACGATACCCGATACCAACGGAGTGATGACTTTCTTGGCATATTTCAAGACCCTGCTGATCAGCATCTCAACAATAGAACCCGCCATGCATACCCCAAATATCAGAGGTAAACCACCTGCCAACCCCGTAGATATAATCGGGCCGATAAACGAAAAACTTGTTCCTTGAATACATAACAATCCGGTTCCGATAGGTCCAACTCGTTTACATTGAATAAAAGTAGAGACACCAGAGGCAAAAAGAGCCATAGAAACGAGAAAACCCGTCGTTTCCAAGTCAAGATTCAACGCTCCGGCAATAATTAGTGGTGGAGTTATAATAGCAACAAAAATGGCTAATAAATGCTGTAATGCAGCAAAAAAAGCCTCTTTAAAAGGCGGACGGTCCTCTATTCCATAAATAATGGCCGAGCTAACCTGACGATTGGTCGTTTCACTCATGCCGGACTATCTTATTTTTATCTGACAATTATCCAAACTATCTATAACAGCTAAAGATTCAACATGAATCCCACGTTTTCTCAGTACTTCGCCCCCATGTTGAAAGGCTTTTTCAATAATAAATCCCATGCCCACCAATTGAGCTCCCGCTTGGTTTATTAAGTCAATAATACCATTTGCAGCATTTCCGTTTGCAAGGAAATCATCAATAAAAAGCACACGATCCTCCTTTGTCAAAAAATCTTTACTGATACAAACATTATATTCCCGATCTTTTGTAAAAGATCGTACCGTCGTTGAGATCATATTTTCCATCGTCTTCGGTTGCTTTTTCTTAGCGAAGACTACGGGTAATTCTAAAAGATAGCCCACCATGATTGCCGGAGCAATCCCACTAGCCTCAATGGTCATCACTTTATTAAAATCTTTATTCGCAAAACGACGCACAAATTCTACCCCGATCGACTTCATTAAAATCGGGTCCATCTGGTGATTAATAAAACTATCCACTTTCAAAATGCCACCTTCAAAGCATTTTCCATCTTGTAAGATTCTTTTCTTAAGCAAATCCATGTTGATTGTACTTTTTTACACTTCGGCTAGAAAATGACTAGTCCTAAATAACCGTTACGGGTTGCGGACTAGTCAATAAGATTTATATTCATTTATGCTCTTCTATCCACAAACGAGCATTTACAAACGCTTCTATCCACGGACTGACTTCATCTCCATTCCGATCCTCTGCGTAATACCCCCAGTTCCACGGATGAAGAGAACGTTCCAAATGAGGCATCATTGCCAAGTGACGTCCGTCTTTACTGCAAATTGCAGCCGTGGCAAAAGGAGAACCATTGGGGTTTGCCGGGTAGGTATCATGACTATATCGAAGTGGAATATTATATTCTTCCTGTCCATAAGGCAAGTGGAATTGTCCCTCTCCATGTGCCACCCAGATGCCCAAACGAGATCCTACTAATGATTTCAACAACACAGAATTACTCTCAACAACATCCACGCTCAGGAAAGCAGATTCCAATTTGTGAGAAGCATTATGCAACATCTTTACTTTCTCGCAATGTTCCGGGTATACCAAATCAAGCTCAACCATCAACTGGCAACCATTACAAATACCCAAGCTCAAAGTATCTTCACGTTTATAAAAGTTTTCCAAAGCCACCCGAGCCTTTTCATTATATTTAAAAGCTCCGGCCCATCCTTTAGCAGAACCAAGCACGTCCGAATTTGAGAACCCACCAACAAACACGATAAAGTTCACGTCTTCCAAGGTTTCTCTTCCGGAAACGAGATCTGTCATGTGAACATCCTTCACATCAAAACCAGACAAGTACATTGCCCATGCCGTTTCTCGCTCGCATTGACATCCTTTCTCACGAATAACAGCAGCTTTTATACCTGAAGGGGTAACTCGATTGACATTCAAACCATACTGGGAAAGCTTACCGGTGAATGAAGGAGTAAACTTATATTTCAAATCGTGATTTTTATAGTTTTTATATCTTTCAAGAGCCAACTCATTACCACTCTGACGACGATCCAGCAAATAAGATGTCTTGAACCACAAATCTCTCAATGATGAAATGTCCAAGTGGAAAGTTTTACTGTCTTTCTTGATATTCAACTTTCCGGCTTTACCCAAACGTCCCAAAAAATTGTAAGCCACTCCCACTTCATCAAGGATAGCGGCAACCTTTTTGCAATCCTTGATCTGTATTAGTACACCTGGATTTTCTGCAAACAATATTTTCACTATATCCTTTTCTGCCAAGTAGGAAAAATCAATATCCAGTCCCAAGCGATTGTCTGCAAAACACATTTCCAATAAAGTCGTAATCATACCTCCAGCAGAAATATCGTGCCCTGCCAAAACATATCCCTCCTCAACCAAACGTTGTATTACCATGAAAGCATTCACAAAATAATCGGAATCCTTTACATCCGGGGTCTCTTTACCCACCCGGTTTAACACTTGGGCAAAACTGGAACCTCCTAATTGAAATTTATCAAAAGAAAAATCGATATACACAATTTCTGAATCTTGATCCGGTTTCAATACAGGATCAACAATCTTCTTCACATCGGTAACCTCTCCCACCGTAGAAATAATCACGGTTCCCGGAGCGTATACCTTATCTTTTCCATACTTTTGCGTCATGGAAAGAGAATCTTTTCCCGTCGGGATATTAATTCCTAACTCGATGGCAAAATCACTGGCAGCTTGTACTGCTTTATATAAACGGGCATCTTCACCGGCATTCTTGCAAGGCCACATCCAGTTAGCCGACAATGAAACACCTTTAATTCCTTGTTCGATGGGAGCCCATACCAAATTTGTCAAAGCCTCGGCTATAGCCAATCTAGAACCGCAAGCAGGATTTGCCAATGCAGCTACCGGAGCATGTCCGATAGAAGTGGCAATACCTCTTTCTCCACGATAATCAAGAGCCATAGCCCCCAAGTCATTTAAAGGTAATTGTAAAGGTCCGGCGCACTGCTGGCGAGCTACACGGCCGGTAATAGAACGGTCAACCTTATTTGTCAACCAATCCTTACAAGCAACAGCCTCAAGTTGTAATACTTGCTCAATATATTCTTCAACTTTATCTTCACTATATTCGACATCGGCAAAATGTTCTCTTTTGGTTTTATCCTCCATAACTGTTTTCGGGGGATTTCCGAACATATCCGTCATCTCCAAATCGATTGGTTTCTCACCGGTTCTGGCATCCTCAAACACGAAACGATGATCCCCCGTGGTTTCTCCGATCACGTACATCGGAGCACGTTCCCGGTCAGCCACTCGCTGCAAAATCTCCACATCCTTTGCTTTCATCACGAGACCCATGCGTTCTTGCGACTCATTTCCCACGATCTCTTTATCAGAAAGAGTAGGATCACCGACAGGTAATTTCTCCAAGTGAATCAATCCACCTGTTTCCTCCACCAATTCGGACAAGCAGTTCAAATGTCCTCCAGCCCCGTGGTCATGAATGGAGACAATCGGGTTCATATCGCTCTCGGCCATAGACCGGATAGCATTACATACCCGTCTTTGCATTTCCGGATTGGAACGTTGTACTGCGTTCAACTCGATAGCGTTGGCATATACCCCGGTATCTACAGAAGAAACAGCACCACCACCCATTCCAATACGGTAATTATCACCCCCGAGAAGCACAACTTGTTCGCCGACTTCCGGGGTCTTTTTCATAGCTTGTTCTTTATTACCAAAGCCGATACCACCAGCCTGCATGATTACTTTATCGTAACCATACGTCTTTTCATGTTCCACATGCTCAAACGTGAACACGGAACCCACGATAAGGGGTTGTCCGAATTTATTTCCAAAGTCAGATGCCCCGTTAGAAGCCTTGATCAGAATATCTTCCGGAGTCTGGTATAACCATTTCCGAGGATCAATAGCCGATTCCCAAGGACGACCTGCCTCCAAACGCGGATATGACGTCATATAAACCGCCGTACCCGCTAACGGAAGTGCTGCTTGTCCCCCGGCTATACGGTCACGAATCTCACCACCGGAACCGGTTGCCGCCCCGTTAAAAGGCTCTACCGTGGTCGGGAAGTTATGAGTTTCCGCTTTCAATGAAATAACCGTATTAATATCTTTTTGCGTGTAGAAATCCGGTTTATCCGGTGTTGCAGGGGCAAATTGTACCGTGGTTGGTCCTTCAATGAAAGCACAGTTATCTTTGTAGGCAGAAACAATCCGGTTCGGATTCGTTCGGGAAGTTTTCTTGATCATGGAAAACAAGGACTCTTCTTGTTCTTCCCCATCAATAATAAATGTACCTCCAAAAATCTTATGACGACAGTGCTCGGAATTCACTTGTGAAAAACCGAACACCTCAGAATCCGTCAATCGACGGTTCAATTTTTTACTCAGACCTTCCAAATAAGAAATTTCATCTTCATTCAGTGCCAATCCCTCCTGCTTGTTATATGCCCGGATATCCTCGATATACACGATTGGATCCGGTTTTCTATTAATGGTAAATGTATCTTGATTCAGACCTTTGTAAAATGCTTGAAGCATCGGATCAAAAGCCGCTTTTTCATCTTCCACACGAGTAAACTCCTCTATCCGCAAGACTCCGGAAATACCCATATTTTGAGTAATCTCCACGGCATTAGTACTCCACGGGGTAATCATTTCCCGACGGGGTCCCACGAAAAAGCTTTCCAATGAATCGCTTTGAACTTTTTTTGCTCCACTGAATAGCCATTCTAATTTACTTACATCTAAAGGATTTTCCGATTCTTTATAGTGTACGGCATACACTGTTGCATCTTTTTGATAGAATACTATAGCCATGTGTTTTATTTGTTTATTTTCAACTACACGTATTTGCACCGCGAATATAATAAAAAGCGGGCAAATAAACCTATCTGATCTTCAATTTATGATCTCAGACTTTGGAGATATTCTAAAGTAAATACTCTCCGACTCCATAAAGTCTGCATAACCCCACGTAGCGCAAGATAGACCAAAAAAGCCAGCCATAACATATGATTATTCGTAGCTCCGGAAAAACAATAATAAATCACAAAAAAACTACCAGAAGCAACTAGCATGGCCCATAACATAAAATGGGTAGCCGTAGCCCCGATTAAAATACCATCCCACAGAAAGGCCGCAAATCCCGCTAGCGGAATAGCAAGCACCCAGTAGAAATAATGCCCGGCAGTCTCTATCACAATCTTGTCATTCGTCAATAATCCCAAAAAATTCTCTCCCCCTATCCCATACAGTAAGGTGAAAACAAGCGATAACCCGACACCCCAACCAAACAACGCCTTTACCGCCTGTTTCAATTGTATCAGATTACAAGCTCCCACATAACGACCCGACAAAGCTTCACCCGCATAAGCAAAACCGTCCATGATATAGGAAAATAAGGTAAATAACTGCATAAGCAATGTATTAACAGCCAAAATCACATCACCTTGACGGGCTCCTGTTGAAGTAAAAAATGTAGTCACCCCTATCAAACAAAGTGTCCGAAGAAATATATCCCGGTTCACAGCAAAGAAACGCCGCATGACAATCAATTGAAGACTTCCTTTAAATGTAATCCGCCCCCGCAATTCTTTATAATTATAAAACCAAAGCCCCAAGGCCATCATCACTCCTGAATACTGTGCAACAACTGTCCCCAATGCTACTCCTTCCACCTTCATTCCAAATAAAAAGACAAAACAGGCACTACATACAATATTAATCACATTCATCACAATGGCAATATACATCGGGTAACGGGAATTCTGCATCCCGATAAACCATCCCGTGAAACCGTATTGTGCCAATACCGCCGGAGCCCCCCAAATACAAATTCTAAAATAAGTAATGGCATATTGTTCCACCTCTGTACTCGTATCCAATAATCGAAAAGCCAGTCGCTCTATCGGGTATTGCAGAATCAGCATAACTAAAGCTGAAAACAAGCCGACACTCACCGCTTGTACAAGTACCCGTATTTCTGCATCCTTATCCTTCCGACCGTAAGCCTGCGAAGTCAGCCCACTGGTACCCATTCTTAGAAAACCGAAATTCCAGTAAAGGATATTAAACAACAAACCACCCACTGCAATGGCACCAATATAAGCTGTCGCTCCCAAATGCCCCACAATCGTCACGTCTACCAATCCCAATAAAGGAACGGTAATATTAGACACGATAGAAGGAATAGCAAGATGAAGTATTCTGCGATTCATTGTCTGTATCCAATTGTATTTCTTTCTGATGTCATACTATCCAACATGGCAGGTGTGAACATCTCAACATCCTGTTTCGTAACCGAATGTTTTGCTTCCACGTCATTCGCTTTCCTGTTTTGTGCTAAACGCTGTACCCGATTCCGCATCATCATCTCTGCAACCAGTTTGATTAACCGTGCACTAGCATGACTACGTTTTTTATTTGCAACAATATAAGATATAAATTGTTCCATATGTTTTTGAGCCGTTCTCGTCATCCGGGTATTATCCGTGGCGAGATCACGTTTCAATATTTCCATTAGTTGATCAGCCGTATAATCTTCAAAAACAAGAATATTAATCATATCAGAAACCTTTTCTACCTCATCATTGATAATCTGACGGGGTGGATCTTGTTTTGCATATATCACATTATAAGCCCCTGGTTGCGTTGCCAACTGATTCACAAGAATCGCCCTTACTCGATCCCGGAAACCGGAAACCTCATTCAGCCTGCTGGAATCTTCATCAAAGAAGAATAGTCCCCCCTTTGATTGCAATAAAGCCATACCGATACTTTGTATAGCATCTTCCTCAGTCAACCCAAGTAAACGCTCTACTTTAAAACTCGTTACCTCACTCTTATCTATAATTCCCATGGCTTTATATATACGAGCGATAATCCGAGCTACTGTTCCTTTCCCCATTCCTGAGTTCCCGGTAAAGCACCATTGTAATGATACGCGAGTATTTAACTTTATCCCTTGTTGATTATAATGACGAGCCAAATCAACGAAATCATGAATCTGTTTCTTGAGTTTCGTCTGTCCCACCATATGATCCAAATCCTTCAAAGCTAAAGCAATCTCTTTTTCATCAAAAATGTCTTTATAAGAATTAGGTAGCTCGGAAGTTACTGTTGGAATATCCACGGCCATCAATGTCGTAATCTCCTTTCTAGTAAGTTCCCGCTCTTTTCTGATCTTCATGGTTCGAGCAGATAGGTTGTGAATGGCTTTATCCACCATTTTCTCAACAAATAAAGCATTCCCAAAGAATTTATCATGCTCGTTATATACTTGGGATACCAAATTTTTAAATGCCTCTTTCGCTTTCGGATGCAGGGTATAATTCTTCTCTGCAACTTTCTGAATCGCTATCTCCAACAATTCTTCCGGCGTGTAATCGGAAAAATGGAAATGATACGGGAAAAGAGACTTCACTCTCGGATTTCCAACCAATGCTTTATCCATCGCTTCCGGGTCACCACTCAATATAACAATGGTATCTCCATTATCGGTAAGTGACAATTGCCCGAAAATGACACTCAATGCCGCAGCCCCCACATTATCTTGAAACAAGGTATGAGCATCTTCCAAGAAAAGGATACCCCCTCTTGCCTGTTCGAAAACATACATAGCAATCTGCTGTGGAGGAATAGAACCATCACCGATAATCTCATCTCTGCTCCTGACTGTCACCATAGAACTTTCCAAAATCCCAGCCGACTCGAATATCTCCCCAAGCATTCGGGCCACAGTCGTCTTTCCTGTTCCTCGATTTCCGGTAAACAACATATGTAAAGGCGGAATCACATCCGCATATCCATGCTTCTGTCTTTCCCGAATAAAATAGATATAGTTAATATAGCTAATCAGGCTATTTTTCAATTCTTTAGACCCAACCATATCATTCAATGCATCAATAGATTTACTCGGATTTGGTTGCTCCAACGTTTCGATGTCTTCCACCTGAATCAACATCATATCTTCCTTTGTATGCGTACCCTCGTGATTTGTCATCAATCGCTTGGCCATCCGTGTCAAGGCATCATCCAGTCGCTCTTCTATAAACTTACCATTCGAAAAGCCAGATTCTCTCACAACACAACGGTCCTTCAACATATCGGAAAACTTATTCTCTGCCTCCGGGGTAAACTTAAATTGTCGTTTCTCCAACATTTGATGAGTAATTTCCATCAATTCCTCTATCGAATAATCATCAAATACAAACTGATAAGGAAAACATTTCTTCACACCGGGAATTCCTTCAGTAATCGCCTGCAAGGCCATTACATCCCCTGCCATGACAACTAATAAAGAAGGTTGCTCTTGTTCCAGAATTTCCAATAACACGGTAAAAATACGCATGGCCGGATCATTCGGATCATTGGTCGGGTATAATTCGTCTGCATCCTCAATCAATAGAATCCCTCCGATACTTTTCGTGATAGCATCCCGGATCAACTGTTCTTCCGCAACCATTCCCGGACGGGTAAAATCCTCTCTCTTATACCGATGAACCTTCCCGTTTGACAATACTCCCAAACGGTAAAACATCTCTCCCGTAATCTCGGCAACCAAATGTTTACCTGTTCCCGGATTCCCCATAAGGATCATATTCAAAAACGGAAGTTTATCGTTAAAACCGTTTTCTTGACGCATTTTCACGAATTCCGCCAGCTCGTACATCCTAGTAATTTCCTCTTTCACCTTACGCAATCCCACCAACTGATACAAACGGGATAGAGCCTCTTCTTTATCTTGTGGAGTTGAGGGTTCTCCCACCACTTCGTGTACCTGCCCGTTGACCTCGGCAATCTCGTCAGTGAAATTATAGGGTAAATCCTGTTCTCCGATCGAAAACTTCAATTGGATCACAGGCTGATCAAAACACAAGACCTCAACCCTATATTTCCCTTCTTCCCAGAAGTTACTCAATCCTGCTCCTAAATCCAAGGCGAAACAAAGCAAACGCTTTCCTTCCCGGTTCGGAATATAATAATTCCCTTTAGCCACACGATTGGCTTTCAATATTCCGTTAACGTCAAACACGTTAATTAAAAATTCATACGTCCATTCACTCGACAAAAAATTCTCCGCTACCAAGTAAAACCGAACGTCTTTCAATCCCTTGGCAGAAAAAGCCTGATACGAGTGAGGACGCTGCACATCAGGAGCTTCCTCTACATATTTATCAAACCCAATATCCAATAACTGAAAGTAATCTCGAAACAAATCGTGTGGTTCCAACAAATGGATTTCATCCGACATCCCGACCTGCCCATTTATCATCACCTGTACCCGATAGACTCCTTCTTGAAACCTAAAGTCTGTAAAGTCCTCAGCTGAAAAAGCAGTTGAAAATCGAAAAACAGACTCCGTTTCTGGGATTGTAACTTTTCCCCTTTTTTGTGCCACTAGCACAGGTTGTTCTCCATGCATATATATCAAAGCCGCTACAATCTCCGCATCCCAAACTTTTTCATCAAACTGTTTATTTATTACTTCCGTGTCCACGAACAAAGTTTCGACCTCGTTCAAGCGAAAAACCGTACGATAATGCTTGTTTCCGGTAAAATCAATTACTTCGCTACAACTCGTGCGAATACTCCTGAACTTGAAATTTATATCTGTAGCAGTCTGATTTTTTGATACTTCTGATTTTTTGGCCTTTCCCACCATAACTCGTTTATTTTACATTTATTTTCAATCCCCCACCTAATCTCCCTTGTTGCATCCAAAATTAGTTTTATTTTTTATAAAAGACTACTTTTGCAACGTATTATTTAAAACTCAAAAGTATGCTAAAACATATTGTCATGTGGAAACTCAAAGAGTTCGCCGAGGGAAAAACAAAAGCCGAAAACGCCCAATTTATGAAAGAAAACCTAGAACGACTAGTCGGTATTATTCCGGAAATTAAATCCCTACAAGTTGGTATTAATGAAAAAATATCGGATATGGCCTATGATGCCGTATTAATCTCCACATTTGAAGATGCGGAAGCCCTCGCCCGTTACAAGGAGCACCCAGAACACGTGAAAGTCAGCAATTATTGCAAGAATAATCAGAGATAGTCGTGTATTTGTTGATTTCCACGAATAAAAAACAAATCAAATAAATTTGAGGAGGGAACTCAAACATAAAGTTTTATCCCTCCTTTATTTTCTTAAAAATGCACACCTATACTATCTAAATACTTTTTATTTTCGTCCACTCGATGAATTGATTCTAATATAGTTTCGCACAATATTTCTTCTGAAATCTCTTGACCTATATTCGTTGAATAGATTGTTTTCCCATTTTTATAATAAAGAAAATACTCGATTCCCCCTGCTCGAAATATTTTAAAATCTCTTGAATCTGCATCCTGCAACTTTTCAGGGAACCATTTTATAACCTCTCCCCAATTTTCTGAAAATCTACTTAAAACCCAAGAATCTTCTTTCTTTTTCGCAAGCAAACTATATGCTAGACATCCGTCTTTTGAAATTGCAAAATACAAATCATCTGACACTGTAAGACTCTCTAGTATTTTTTCTGGAGAAGGATCCTCATAAAAAATAGCCGTATCAAAATCATAATATGGTAATAATGTAATATTTGTGCTATCTATATTCAAAATTTCAGCAAAAGAAAATGGAATCGCAGTCATCCTACTTTTTCCAGTAAACCCTAAAACCATTTCTTTGAGATCCTTTATAACATGAATTTGCCTACTGGTTAAAGCGACACCTAATTCGAATTTTTTGTTATTATCATTTATTGCAGTTGAACAATTGAATAATAAAAAAGTAATACTAATTATATATATTTTTTTCATAACCTTACAATTATCGAAGTATTAATTTATCACTATTTCCCATTAAAGAAAGTTTTTCACCACTTGCAGGATCTATACATACCATTACAGAACTTTCATCTGGCATTTTATCATCAAAAATAGCAATATATACCAAATATAATGCATGATAATAAGTTCCTACCTCTAGGGCTAAACAAGGCAAATCTTTATAACGATTAGGACCATAACAATCGCCTATTTTTCCAACTCCACTAACTGGTTCCAAACCAGAATGAGACATATTCACAAAACGTACTAAATCTTTCAATTTTACACCTGCCATATTCACACAGTATGTTCTAGTTAGAGAATTGTAATCAATATACATACAATCTATTATATTAGGTGAATTTAAAAAATTATTTACATATAAGCTTGCATAGTAATGTTGCAAGCCACCTCCATGCATTTGCATTACAGCATAAACACACCAAGTTGCATATTCTTGCTTAGCAGTCCTCCCATTATAATCAGCATTCCCAAAAATAGCAAAGCCATAGATTATCATAATGGTTGATAAAATTACAACAATAGAAATGATTTTTTTCATAAATAACTTATTTACATTTATAACCTGCAAGAATCAAGCTAAGATATCAAATGACATCAAAACTACGTAGGAATACTTTCGTTCACAAGTTACAAAGAAAAATAGAAAAAGCAATAGAAATTTTAGCATTTTTTGAAACACAATCACTTTTCACATGAGCCGAAACTTTTCGAAAATAACATACGATTTGAAATAAAAAAAGACGCATCGAAAAACTCGTGCATCTTAAAGAGCGAAAAACGGGGCTCGAACCCGCGACCCCGACCTTGGGAAGGTCGTGCTCTACCAACTGAGCTACTTTCGCATTCAAAAGTGAGCGAAAAACGGGACTCGAACCCGCGACCCTAACCTTGGCAAGGTTATGCTCTACCAACTGAGCTATTTTCGCATTTACTATTCCAATTAAGAACTCTAGCGTGAGTTATTCCTAACTGCGATGCAAAAGTAACACCTTTTTTCTAAAAGCAAAAAAAATCAGAGAAATTTTTCCAGTCTTCGAAATGAAATCTTTAAAAAGACCATCCCCTCTTGTTTTCTGCCATATATTTCGTAATTTCGACACGTTAAATGAGTTCACAAACCGAAAAGTTGAAAATGGAAAAATGAAATTCAATTTTCAACTCTCAATTTTTAATTATATTATGGCAATAATCAGAGAATTAAATGGACATACACCGAAATTCGGTAAGAATTGTTTTTTGGCTGAAAATGCCGCTGTTATTGGCGATGTGGTGATGGGTGACGATTGTAGTATATGGTACGGGGCTGTTCTGAGAGGGGATGTACACTATATTAAAATAGGTAACAAAGTAAATATTCAGGATAATGCAACAATACACGCAACCTATCAAAAATCTCCGACTAATATCGGAAATAACGTTTCTATCGCCCACAATGCCGTGGTTCATGGATGTACAATTCATGACAATGTATTGATCGGCATGGGTGCTATCATTCTTGACAACGCTGTCATTGAAAGCAATTCCATCGTGGCGGCAGGTAGCGTGGTGACAAAAGGAACGGTTGTTGAATCCGGTTGGGTATATGCTGGAGCTCCTGCTAAAAAATTAAAACAAATGGGACCGGAACTTTTACGTGACGAAGTAGAAAGGATCGTAAATTCTTACTCTATGTATGCTAGCTGGTACAAATAACCTTAAATTCAAAACTTTAAACTCTTTAAAATGAGCGTTATTGTTTCTCCCTCACTATTATCTGCAGATTTTCTGCATCTATCGAAAGATATTGAAATGGTAAATCGCAGCCAAGCCGATTGGTTTCACCTAGATATCATGGATGGTGTATTTGTCCCTAATATATCTTACGGACTTCCGGTAGTTTCCCAAATAAAAAAAATAGCCACAAAACCACTTGATGTACATTTGATGATCGTACAACCAGAACGTTACGTGGAGGCTTTTCATAAAGCTGGAGCAGACATATTGACCGTACATTACGAAGCGTGTACTCACCTGCACCGCACTATACAGCAAATAAAGGCTCAGGGTATGAAAGCTGGAGTTTCACTGAATCCGCATACTCCAATCTCTTTGCTGGAAGATGTTATTGAGGATATTGACGTCGTCTTATTAATGAGTGTGAACCCAGGATTCGGTGGACAGTCTTTCATTGAACAGACGATCAATAAAGTTGATAAACTGAAAAAACTCATCATAGAATCAAATTCCCATACCCTCATAGAGATTGATGGAGGGGTTAATTTTGAAACAGGAAAACGCTTGGTGGATGCAGGTGCTGACGCCCTTGTGGCGGGTAGTTTCATATTCAACTCTACTGATCCTGAAGCAAATATCAAAGGACTAAAGAAACTATAAATGGAGAATTGAAAGGATTCAGTGATTACAAAAAAATGATTGATTTTGTGCGGTTGGAATCTAAAATCATTAAATCTAAAATTAACAAGGTGGAAACAATTATAAAACTGGAAAATGCCGTTATTCGGCAACAAAAAAACACGATTCTCAAAGACGTATCTCTAGAGATCAAGGAAGGAGAATTCGTTTACCTGATCGGTAAAGTTGGGAGCGGAAAAACGTCTTTGCTCAAAACACTATATGCCGAACTTCCTCTGGTTTACGGTAAAGGAGAAGTTGCCAGTTATCAACTGAGCAAGATCAAAAAATCGCAAATTGCTTATTTGCGACGCAAATGCGGGATCGTGTTCCAGGATTTTAAATTACTGACAGACCGGAATGTTTACGCTAATCTGGAATTCGTTCTGAAAGCCACGGGATGGAGAGATAGGAAAGCAATCAAAGAAAGAATAAATGAAGTATTGGATAAAGTCGAGTTACCAGATAAACGGGATAAATTCCCTCACCAATTATCCGGTGGAGAACAACAACGTATTGTACTTGCTAGAGCCTTGTTGAATGCTCCTCCTATCATTTTGGCAGATGAACCCACCGGGAACATTGACCCAGAAACTTCCTACCGATTAGTCGAATTACTGAAAGACATATGCGATAGTGGCAAAACAGTTGTTATTGCCACACACCAATATGACCTTATAAAACGCTTTCCCGGAAGAGTTTTCCGTTGTGAAAATGGTACTCTCCAAGAAGATTTTTTGTTTGTAGAGAACTTAACAAAAATGAATGTTGTGATTGACGAAGCTACGGAAGATATTGTCATTGATGTTAGCAACTCCTCCACCACAATTCCTAGGCAACAACTGGCAACAGAACAAGAAGTAATTCCTCTGGAAGATAAAAATACAGAAATCTTCGTTCCTACAGAACTTGTACCGGAGGAGGTTCAAGAAATTGTGGCAATGACAGAGAAAACTGAAATAGTAAAATCGCCAACCATGCCCACAGAAGAAATAACGATAAATACAGAAGAAAAAAAACTTACTCCGCAAGTTGAAGAATCCAAGAAAAAAGATGATAACGGTCCGGATATTATTGGTTTCGAATTAATCTGATAAATGAGAAAGAGAGCGGTAAAATTACCCCTCTCTTTCTCATCTATTCTTATTTGTAATTAGTTTTGTTTGGAAATCAGCAGCCATGCATCCGCAAACTCCGGATATTGTTCACGAACTTTCAACAACTCTTCACGTGCAGCCCCCTCTTCATCAAACCCAGCTATACTTACTCGGCTCATCCCTGCATTATTTTTCATGATAATACTATGATACCCCATTCCGTTCAACTTAGCCTGCAATTTCACTGCATTATCTACATTTGAAAAACTACCGACAATCACGTTATACCGTTTTAACACGTCTCCATGAGTCATGGTCACGTTTTCTTCTTTTGAGACAACAGGTTTTGTATTTTCAGTTTTCTTTGTGGGATTTTGTGCCGTGGTTTGCACGTTTTCTTTCACAACAACAGTCTCTGTCTCCTCTTCCTCAAAAGGTGGTGCGTAAACACGTTTGTTCGTACCGCAACTGACAGTGATAAATGCCAATAAAATTACAGATACAATAATTTTCATTTTTCCCAATTTTTAATGTTACCAATCTTATATTAAAATGACAAATTTAGTGATAATATATGAGAATTGGATTGGAATAAAAAAAATTCTTCCATGAATATATAAAAGGAAAACACGGATAAATCTAACACAACCAACCTATCTAGACTATCATTAATTGTTATAACAATAATATTGCAAGCATAATTCTCCTATCAAAAAACGAACGTTTAATAATAGTGAAAGTACTGATTTTGTTATGATAAGACTAAATACTAACTAGAGCCTCTTTCATCCTGAAAATAAAAAAAATAATTAAAACATAATTTCATGTGAAAATAACCATTAATAACCTATATTTGTATGATTATTAAACGTTGGTTTAAAGATACTGCATTTACATGGAAAGTCAATTAACAATAAATTTCTGGGGACAAGACAGCGATAAAGCTTTCCGCTATTTATATGACAAATACGCAGCTACTTTACGTTACTTTTCAGCTAAGTATGTAGATGATGATGCGATCATTGAAGACATAATACAGGATGCCTTTCTCAATTTATGGGAGAAAAGGAATGAATTTAAAACAGAAAACACGATAAAAGCTTATTTATACAAAATCGTACGTAGTTTCTCTGTTGACACGATTCGCCGTCGAAACATTACCAATCGATACGCAGAAAAAATTGTTCTAGAAAAAGAGGATCAAGAATTCTTTCTGGAAAACATTATTGAATCCGAAGTTTTTCAAATGATTCAAACAGTCTTTAATGAACTCTCTCCTTCTTGTCGAGAAGTGTACCAACTTAGTCTTCATGGGAAATCTCATGAAGAAATTTCCCAGTTACTAGATATTTCCGTGAATACGGTGAAAAAGCATAAAAATAATGCAAACCATTACATGCGGGCAAGATTGAAACATATGCTGACGTTATTTTTATCTATATAACTTTTTACAATTCTGCTATCTTTCCAAAAATTGTTTCCACAAGTATCCCAAACTTTTGTTGTTGGATAATCCCATACCCTCGTTCGTGTAACGAGCAGTAAATTCCATGTTATTTGTCATACATATCTTGATTGTGGCATCCAAAATAGTTCCCCGCCTTGCATCCCCCGAAAAATAGAATTTCTACGTTCAATTTCAGCCCGTGAAAAACGTTTTGCTTCAAATTCGGAAGTAAATCTCTCCATTCTATCTATCAAGTAAGTATGCGACACAGCCTCACCCCCGGCACTCACCACATTCATTGCCATCGCCGGGAATTTTGCGAAATACCTCAAGGTTTACCCCATGTTTATGACACAAAGGAACGATTTTTTTCAACATATCGTAAGAAATATCGTTATACAATTTAAATCCCGTACAACCATACTCCTTAGCCTCTATTATAATTTTTTCCAAATATTCCACGCTTGTACTGTCTGTTATTTCCTGACTTTAAGGGATGTTCACCGTCTCGTATCCCTGTGTATCCTACAAGTTCCTCCACCGTAATATTTCAGCCCTACCCAAAATGAAGAGGTGTACACGCTCGGTCCCACGATATTACCACCTCGTAACGTTTCACGATACGAACATCCCTTCTCGCATCCAAACATGGTAACACCATCGGTAATATAAGAGTCCGCCATGTCACGCATATAGTCCGGGGTCATCGTGAAATTGCCCCAATGAGTATTATCTCTACATTTTCATCATATAATCACCCTTTCTCTATAAAAGTTTCAATCTCTTCCATGCTCGGATTTGTATCCAAAACTATTCCTTCCGGAGAGATTAAATACAATGTCGGTAAAAACTCTACTTTATAATCATCGGCAGTGTCACTTCCATTTATCTTTTTGTCAACTAACAATTGTTTCCACATCGGTTGGTCTTCTTTTACTGCTTTCAACCAATCTTCTTTTTTTTGATCACAGGATATAGCAATTACTTCAATCCCCAATTCTTGTAAACGGTTGTATTCCTTTTTCAACTCTTTGATCTTCATTCGACAAGGTTTACACCAAGAAGCCCAAAAATCAATCAACAAGTATTTTCCTTTATAATCCGATAATTTAATCTTTTTCCCTTTTAGGTCCGGCAATGTAAAATCCGGAGCTCTACCCGTTAATTGCTTTTGCTTTGCGACTTCGTATTTCTTTATGATTTCATTTCTTACCTCAGAATCAGGACCATTTCCCATTGCTTCGATTACTCGTGTAAATAATTTAAAATCATAACTGATTATTTGTATATTATCCTGTACCAACATAGCAGCCACGGAACTTCCTCCAAAATCCCCCACCATATTCAAAAACAAATCATTCCCTTCATCCCACAAACGTTTGTTTTCTTCCAAGTCCTCTTCACTACTTGTTTCAGACATCTGTTTTTGTAAATCAAATTTTGCCTGCAAATTTTCTTCTATTTTTTTGAGGTGAACATTCAATCGGGACTGCATACCTTCCTGTTCTGTTTCAACTAAATAACTATTACCTACTTTCTCCAACCAATACTTTCCGGGTTCCGAATAAAAATAAATTTGTCCGTCGTATTTACCGATATTTAAATAAAGCAATCGTTTCTCAGCCTTTCCTTTTAGTACAAAAGTCCGATCTGAGTGCACCACGCCTCTTGCAAGCGTGTCAGCGCCTTTTCCCTCTTTTGAAAGTAAATAAATTTCCGTAGCGTTACTATTTTCAGGTAAGGTTCCCCGAAGGGTATAAAAATCAGAAGGAGTGCATGCACTACATGCTATCCCCATTAAAATACTATTTATAATTTTCATATATTAAAATTAAATAAATGATAAAAACGGGGGAAGCAAGAAATAAATGACTTCCCCCGATTAGAAATATTTTTAAAGAGCAGGAATTGTCGATGTCATTTCCATTGATTTATCTATAAAACGCATACTCACTACTTTTCCTTCCCCTTCCAAAATTCGTACGGGAGAACCATTAGGTTTACCACCTAAAATATCATACATGTATATTTTATACTTCCCGTTCTGGTATGTCGCAAATACCAAATAATTAAAATTATCTTTTTCATCCGTATCCTCTGTCCAATAGTAATTCTTTATATATGTAATCTCTTCTCCGGTAGCCATTCCTGTTGGAACTATTAATTCTTCCGTATTCTGTTCCAAGTCATACATGTATATCTGGTTATTTGCCACAAAATACATCACCTTTGTCGTTGTTTCGTATGTACAGAACAGATTGGCATTATTCAATTTGGATGCTGAACTTACTTCTGTCACCTTTTTAATCGGGTTATATATATTTGAAGTACTGAGATTCAACTCATAAATATAACGTTTATTGGCATTATTCTCATCTTCAAACAAAGCGTAACCATTTGTTTCCTTATTTACAGCTATATAATTCATCCCAAAGAATTTCAGTTTATGAGTTATACCGTTAATAGGATAAGGTTGTTCTTTTCCTTCTTTATCCGTATCCGAGAATGTATGTAAACTTCCGTTAAAATCCAAATATAACAAACGCCCTTTTAATTCATCAAAAAAGAACCAACATCCATTAGAAATAACACCATAAAAATTCGGTTTTGTTTTCTCTGACTCGTTGACAAGTGCCGGTAATCCAAACTTTCCAGTTCCTAAAAGATCATAAAGCGGGGCTTGAGTAGAGAAATAGATCCCTTGGTCACATACATATCCCACACCATAAAAATTACGCCACATATAATAAGGTTTCTCTCCTGTAGGCACTTCTCCTAAAAACATCGTGTTATACGTGTAAATTACACTCATATCCTCCACATTCGAAATTCGCACATCATTTTCCGTACAAATAAATAAAGCTTTTGTGATCTCATAGTCGGCCTGAGCGTTTACAAAACAATACGATGGATCTAATCCTATACTAACCGGAGCGGCTGGCATATGTTGTCCATCCTTACTCTTCAGAATGTCCATAACATAACTTCCATCTCTCAAGTGCAAATCAATATCCGTTTCTCCATTTATTTCCTTCAATAAATAAAATCCTTCAGAAAATGGAGTCACTACACTTAATGATACTGTCTCTATACTTGTTGCTCCATTTTCTTTATTTTTAGCCCATAACGTCACATCGTAAAATCCGGCTTTTTCCGTTATCGGGTAATCTAGAACACGCTCCCATCCAATAGTATCCAATTCTATCTTAATTTGTTCAGAAGAAGTTGCAGATCCCGAAGTAAGGTTGATTGTCCAGAAATATTCTAAATCAGAGGTCCCGTCTGTTATCGTCACATTCGGCTCCAAGTGAAGTACATCTTGGAAAGCAACACACTCATATTTTTCGTCTAATCCTTCTATGCGTATTTCTCCAATTTCTTTATAATCATAATTTCCTTTGTCATCATAGCAAGCCGTGATTAGCAAACCAATCAAGCAGGCAAACCACATTATATAATTCTTTTTCATAGTTCATTCATTTAATTTTAGAATTCATATCGTGTAAATTTTACTATTTCTCCCTCTGGATTGCTTGTCGTCGGCTCTTCTCTCAAAACATCAAGTCCTTGCTCCGCCCGTTTGGCATTCTCTTCTTCCAAGGCATAAGTGAAGAAATAAAACCAATAATCTGTCATCCCCATATCTACGCTACTAGGATCTCCCACCAATTCATAGAAAAAGTCATCATTTATTTTGATTCCCATATCCCGGGTAACATCAATCATGAATTGATGTTTAACCTTTCCGTATTTTCCTGCAAAATAATATGTTGCATACATATTCCAATATTTAGGTTGAACCAGCATATCGGTTACAGTTATCACCCGTTCTTGATATTGTGGATATCCCGATGAAAAATTCTCATTATTCCCAATTCTGAATCGAACAGTTAACTCCTTGTCTTTCAAAGATGCATCCCGTTTCAACACGATCGGTACTTTCACCTCATTTGCCCCGGCAGGAACCACGTAATGAGAAGAAACTTGAGAATCATTAAAAGCAATAAAATGTACACCAGCTTCAGCAGCATTTGTATCTCCCATTACCTGTTCCAATACAAATGGACGGTCATGATCAACTACAAATCCCTGAGTTGCCACCTCAACCCATACGGTATCAAAAACTCTCGTTTTATCATCAAAAACAAACGTCCGGTTCAAAAGCGTATCACTCCACTCTTCATAAATAAAATTCAATCGGTCAATCGACTCATGATACACGTCCATTTCCTCTTCGCATGCCAGAAATGCAAATACAAGAAATACTCCTAAAATATATGTCTTTATTTTTTTCATAACATTTACTTTTTAATTTCCTTTCTGTTCTGAACTAGGCAGCGGCACCACATAATCCTCTTCCGTCACTTCTCGATCGGTCTTCCATAACATACTTTTTGTTCCCAATCTCTTATAAGTATAAAACATCTGCCCTTCCCCGAAAAATTCCCTACGATATTCACGTAAGATTTCAGTAGTCAGGGTCTCTTGCGTAAGGGGACCCGCAACTACGTTTCTTGCAGTCATGTATATACTGTACAACCGGTTTGCTTCATCCAAAGAAGTCGTAGATTCCATTGCAATCAAATACATTTCAGACAAGCGAATTAACGGGATCACCTGATACTGGGAAGACAACACTTCCAAACTCGTACTTGAAGAAGACTCCGGCTGATCGTATTTTTTTAACTTCGGTTTTATATTTCCTTGCAGATCCTGTGTCCGATTCCACAAATAAACCCGATTATTGATTGCCACACTTTGCCCTGCAAATAGGTCCTTTTCAAATTGGCTTTCGGTTAAATAAAGTACCGTAGTTGTATTACTTGACGAGGTAGATGTTCCGATATTATCCTCAATATCCGAATTACTCAAGGCTAAAATACATTCAGAAGGAAGAGCAAAATGATTGGCATTAATATCCGCTGCTCCCGCTAAATCTAGCATTTTGGATCCTTTTTTGTCCACGGCATTAATAACTTCCATTGCACCCGAATAGGCTTCGCTTTTCTTACCTAAATACATGTATATTCGAGCCTGTAACGCTTTCACGGCATAATAATTAAACCGGAAACGCCGGAAACCCAAATATTCATCTTCCAAATCCACGTTATAACTGGAATTATAATAATTATCTAATTCATTAAAATTATATTCGAATAACGGATCGTGATCTTTGAACAATTTTTCGGCAGCATCCAAATCTGCTAAAATTAAATCTACAAATTCATCAAACGTATAATAGGGAATAGTTTCTTGGGATACCGTCTTTGCATAAGGTAAAGAAACTATCCGCGTGGCATTTTGCGGAATCTGTCCGAAAAGACGTAAAATATCAAAGTGACAAAACGCTCTAATAGACAATGCTTCAGCCTCAATGACCGCTCTCAAATCATCGTTCGTTATAACATTTCCATGTTTCGGCATATTAATGAGAATAGTATTCGCCTGTGCAATGGTATTATACATTTCACCATAAATAGTTGAGAACAAGTTCTCCGCATATTCGGTATCATACTGGAAATTTTTTAATTCTTCCTGACTGCTATAATTACTTTTGCTGTAAGACCAATGTTGGGCTAGAAATTCAATATCAGTCATAATTAATTTACATCCGTACAAATTTGCCGAATTCAATTTAATATAACAGGCGGTCAAGGCATTTTTAAAACCGTTCACTTCCGTGAACATCTCATCTTCTGGAGTTTCTGTCTCCGGTTGAACATTCAACCAATCGTTGCAGGAGACCAGAGATAAAGTCATAAATAACGTAATATAATATAATATTTTTTTCATAACGGTCATGCTTTAAAAGGTTAATGAAAGATTCAGCATTAACGTACGGGCAAACGGATAGGAAGTACCCCGCTCCCGTTTTATAGAAGAAATGTAAAATATGTCTGACATATTAGCTCCTATATTAATCGTCTCAATCTTCCATTTATCTCGCAAATAATCAGAATGTAACCTATATTCTATACTGGCACTCTGAAACTGAAACACATTGTCATCCATTACAAAACGAGAACTGGCTTTCGTTGTCGAAGAATCATATCCCTTGAAAGGTTTTATATCTCCGGCCTTTTGCCATCTATCCTCTAATACCCTGCGATCCACGTTATAAAGGTTAATTGTTCCACTTGTCACTTCCACTTTATCCAGTAATGTCTGGTTATATTGTTGTCCACCCCATTGGTAGGCAAACGAAAGGTTTATTGTTAAGTCCTTCCAAGCAAAATAAGTACTTATATTCCCTCGATATTTAGGTTCATCTACTCCGAAATAGCGTTTATTGGAAGAATTCCAAGTTGTCGTCAAATTACCATCCTTATCCAGATAAATCTCCTTTCCAGTACTTGGGTCTATACCAACAGAAGGAACTGCCCATATAGAATTTTGCGCATATCCCTCGAATAACAAAGAATTAATTTCCGTTCCGTTAGCCATGTAAATTTCATTCTGTTTCTTAATCGCATCCGATAGTTTTGTCACTTCATTTTTCGTGTAAGCTAATTTACCCGTTATCGACCAGATAATATTCCGGTGAGTATCACGCATCAGATATCCACTTAACATTAACTCATACCCGGTATTTTTTACTTCTCCGACATTATCCACGTAAGAAGAGAAACCGTTAGCCAAAGGAATATCCATTTGCGATAAAAGGTTAGAAGTTTTCTTGCTGTAAATATCAAGAGAAGCAGAGATTCGGTTATTAAACAACCCAAGATCAATACCTCCATTCAATTCTCTAGTTACCTGCCATTTCAATTTTTCATTTCCTAACCCCATTAATTCCGCACCATTCCAAAGAATATAACGTTCTCCCGAATAACTTTTGAATGTTGATAAAGCTTGATAGGCTTCAAATTGTTGTGACCCGGTTTCTCCATACGATCCTCGTATTTTCAATCTATTTACAACATCATGCTCTTTCAATATTTTTTCATTATGCACGTTCCAACCGATACCGACACTCCAGAAAGGAGCGAACTTGTTTTTACTTCCGAATTGAGAAGCACCGTCCACACGGAACGATCCGTCAATGTAGTAACGATTATCATAACTGTAATTCACATTACCGGTAAATCCAACCCGTCTGGTTAATTCCTCCGTTCCGGTAGGCGCTCCATCTTTTGCATATTGCAGGGCATTACCGAGGAAATCCAGTTTACTATCCGAAAAGCCTTGTGCTACAAACGTATAACTGTAGCTTTTATCTTGTCCGATAGAGTAGTCAAACCCCGCATAAATTTGATGTTTATCGGCGAATACTTTAGAATAACTCAATGTTACATTCCCGTCAATATTCACGCTTTCCCCCGTCCCGTAAGTATAACTTCCTCTCGTTAAGTAATTCTCACTATTATTACTTGTTGCAAATGATGTATGATCCGCGGGTAAAAAATTATCAGAGGAGGTAAATTGTTTTTGCAATCCCAATTGAGCTCGCATACGTAAACCATCCAAAATATTCCACTCGATAGAAAAATTATTGGTCAACAATGTATACTGGCTTTGATCTATCACATTCAATGAACTATTATAAAGCGGGTTATACTGGGTTGTTCCTTTGATCGTGTAACTCTTGATATATTCCCCGTCCTCATTTTTGATCCGGTAATAGGGTTGCATTACGGCATAAGCAGAAAAATCACCATAATTACTTTCATTTGCCTTATTAATATCAAGTCCGAATTGATTCTTAAAAATCACGTTTTTTACCGAATAACTTAATGTAATCGTTCCGCTAAAAGTGTTTCTTTCAGAACCCTTCATTGCTCCTTTTATAGAATTATACCCTAAACTAACACCATAACGAAATTCTTCATTTCCCCCCTCCAACCGTAAGTTATACTTTTGTCCAATCCCGGTTCGAACGGGTTGGCTCAACCAGTCCGTATCCACCCCTTTCAATATATCGGAATAAATCTCGTTATATCTCTTTTTTAGGTTCCGGTCATTTACCACGTTTTCTTTATCATCATATAACCCCACGATACGTTCCAATTCCAGCTTATCTTTGGCATTCAACAAATCGTATGAAGAAAGGTCTGGCATTTGAATGTTGAGTCCCGCTTGTACAAAAACTCTCAATTTCCCGGGTTGTGGTGCCTTGGTCGTTACCACAATAACACCATTCGCTCCACGAGAACCATAAATAGCTGTTGCAGAAGCATCTTTCAATATATTAATATTTTCAATCTCCTCGTCATTAAAGTCCATTAATTTTGTCAGGGAAATTTCAAACCCGTCCATGATCACCAAAGGAGCATTCAACTGCTGAGAAGCCTGATTGTTCAATTCATCCACGCTCATGGGTAAAGAAGAATTACCCCGGATATTAATCTTCGGCACCACGTTCGGATTACTACCCAAAGCATTATCCATTACAACGTTAATTGAAGGATCAATATTACGCAACGTGGCTAAAAGATTCTGGCCTTTATACATTTTCAGTTCTTTGGCTGAAACTGCCGTAATAGCTCCCGTGTAACTTTCCTTGGATTTCGTAAAAATACCAGTTACCACCACATCTTCCAATGTTTCCGAGTCCTCAAGTAATTTCACATCTAACTGTGTTTTTGAACCAATGGTAACCTCTTGAGTCTTCATTCCGACAAAAGAAAATATTAATACCTGTTCCCCATCGCTAGGTATTTCCAATTTATACTTACCATCAGCGTCCGTCGCAGTTCCCAAGTTCGTACCTTTTATAATTACCGTAACACCCGGCAACACATTCCCTCTTTCATCCGAAACTTTACCTGTAATTGTTTTTGATTTTTTCTCTTCCTGACGAGTTACTGCTTTTTTACGAATAATTATTGTTTTCCCATTTATCTCGTATCCGAGATCAGTACCTTTAAGGCAATCGGTTAAAATTTGTCCAACCGTTGCATCTTTGAACATAACATCACGCCGGACAAATGATTCCAGATTCACATCACGATAAACGAAATCATAATCAGAACTTTTACGAATCTCACTAATAATTTCTTTCAAAGAAGCGTTTTTCAGTGAAAACGTAATCTTTTTTTCCTGCGTATGCGCATTTAGACTAATTTGAGTTGTAAAAATTAAGAAAAGGAGGAATAAAAACCGCCTCTTCCCAACGACATTAGAATTTTTCTTCATAACTTTGTTTTTTGAATTCAACAATTCCTCACGCCTTGTTCCCCAACAAGGTGTGAAATGCAAAAAGTAGTGTTAGCAGCGCTACTTTTTTATTTTACAATAACCATATTATCCTTTATTTCAAATTGTATATCTCCGGTTTTGCTGATTAATCCCAATACTTCAGTAAACGCCTCGTGTTTCTCCATATTTAATGAAAATTGATATGAACGTAATTCATCCCGACTGTAGAAAAACTCTATGTTATACCACCTTCCCAAATCCAACAGGATTTTCTCCAACGGGCAATTATCATACACTAAACGCCCGTCAGCCCACGCTAAATACAAATCAACATCTACGTCCCGAACCTCCAATCCCATCGTTGATTTATCAAACAACGCTTGTTTATTCGGAACAAGTTTCACGCTTTTACCTTCTACCCTTACCATTACATGCCCACTTTCCAACGTAGTCTGTATATCCTTTTCGTCTTTATATGCCCGAACACCGAAAGTAGTTCCGGTAACCAGTACATTCAATTCGCCGGCTGTCACGACAAAAGGATGTTCCGTATTTTTTGCCACGTTAAAATAGGCTTCACCTGTCAAATAAACTCTGCGTTCTTTTCCCTGAAATTTTACAGGAAAGCTCAGTGTTGATTCCGAATTTAAAAAGATAACCGTGCCGTCCGATAACGTGAGTAAATATTCTCCGCCTCGGGGGATCTCTAGTGTGTGAAAGATTTCAGTCGTATCGGAAGAATCGACATCCCTGTATCTTAAAGATTTGGCACTGAACAATAATAAGCTGTCACTTTGAGCAAGGTCAGAACGTAACATCTCGTTTTCCAAATCAATTTTACGTCCATCGGGCAATATCAGAATAGCCCGAGAACCTGGAATTTGCCCCCCATTCTCAATTAGCGAAACAATTTCAGTTTGTTCTTTATTTCCAGAAAAATAAAAAACACTTCCTACACTTAATATCAACACAATAACTGCCGCATATGGGGACCATTTTATTTTCCAAACAGATCGACTGGATTGCACTTTCTGTCGAAGTTTCTGCCACTCCCTTTCCTCTTCTTTTTCTGTTTTCATGAAACGGGAAATACTTTTTCCCATATATTCGTGTGACACCATCCGTTGGAAAAGTTCTTCATGCCTCGGAGAGGCTGTTCTCCATTCGTTCAATTCTTTCTCCTGTGCATCGTCCGTCATTTCCTGCATATAAAGGAAAATCAGTCGGGCTATATGTTCCTCTTTACTTAACATCTTTTGTGCTTTTATACTAAAGCGATTTGGATAGCATTTGGTGTAATAAAAAAATCACTTTTTTCTCATTTTTTTTATTATCATCTCTGTATTTGTAAGTTAGCATCCTCGTTTTCGAGCAATATCAACGCTTACATATCATGTATTAAAATTTATCTCACATTTTCCAACTTCCTCTTGGCTTCACCGGGATCACTCAATCCACTTGAGATTTGATGATTTCCCGCTTTCTAAATTTCGCCTTGGAAAATTCAATCGTTACCTGCCGAACGTGGATAACTCCAAACCACTTCGCGCTCACGTGGCAGCGAAATTCTCCGTAAAACAATATATGAATTACCTTCCATTATTGTTAGAGGATAGTCCATCTTTCCGTTATGGTTTCCCTACCCTTTCGCTATATCATGAACATAGCATGAACATAGCAACTACATAACATGTACACTGGCCGGTGTACATGCTCCGTTCGTGTTATGTTGGAACTCTGTTGATGCCCGCGGGCAGGGGTAGAGGAAGGATTAGCAGGGGGCAGGCCTCCCCCGTGTAAGAGAAAGTTTTGGCTAATGTTCCCATGCCATTGATTACAATTTAAACCGGAATCTCGTTGTCACTTCTACGGCCAACAAGGAAAATCTTCACCGGTTCTTACCGCCAGAAATAAAAAAGAAAACTTACATACAATTGGGAACCTAGAAGAAAAGCTGTCTATTTACTTTTAGACATTTACTTTTGCAGTATTAAAATATAGGTTAATAATATATCTTTGAAAAAAGAGTTGCAGTGCACTAAT
>CALUKD010000029.1 GCA_944321125.1 Candidatus Butyricimonas faecavium
TAACTTCGCAATTGTCATCGGACAGTTTTTTGGTAAGATAGTAAACAAACTGTCAGAACAAGTCTTGACTATTACACCTTACTATAATTTATTCTTCCTCCTCTTTCTCTTCTTGGTATGCTTTCAGTAGTTCATCTTGTACTTCAGTCGGTACTTTTTCATACCCGGAAAAGTTCATGGTGAAAGTCGCACGTCCTCCCGTGATAGAACTTAATGCCGTGGAGTAACGTTGCATTTCTTTCAACGGTACTTTAGCCATTAATTTCTGGAATCCGGTATCAGCTTCCATGCCCATGATGATAGCTCTACGGGTTTGTAGGTCCCCCATGACATCTCCCATATATTCATCCGGAACGAGGACTTCTACATCGTAGATCGGTTCCAAAATCTTCGGAGATGCTTGTTTGAATGCCGTGCTGAAGGCATGACGTCCAGCAAGTTTGAACGAGATTTCATTTGAATCCACGGGGTGCATTTTCCCGTCATATACGCATACGCGTATATCCCGTGCGTATGATCCGGTAAGCGGTCCTTCTTCCATCTTTTCCATTACTCCTTTCAGAATGGCTGGCATGAAACGCGCGTCGATTACACCTCCCACGATACAGTTGTAGAATACCAGTTTACCGCCCCACGGAAGGTCAAGAACTTCTTTGTCTTTCACTGTTATCTTACTGTCTACACCGTTAATTTTGTACATTGTCGGATCGGGCATTCCTTCCGAGTAGGGTTCAATCACGAGATGAACCTCACCGAATTGTCCGGCACCACCCGATTGTTTCTTGTGGCGATAATCCGCGTAAGCATATTTCGTGATAGTTTCACGGTATGGGATACGTGGCGGGTAAAATTCTATTTCCAGTTTATCGTTATGTTCGATACGCCATTTCATGGTATTCAAGTGGAACTCACCTTGTCCGGAAATGATCATTTGTTTTAATTCCTTGGAATATTCCACGAGGAATGTCGGGTCTTCTTGGTGAATCCGTTGTAGAACCTCCGCCAGTTTTTCTTCGTCGCTTGTATTCACTGCTCTGACGGCTGTTCTGAAACGAGGATTGGGGTATTGGATCTTGCCGAATTTATAATGAACGTCTTTTTCGTTCAAAGTATCACCGTTATTCGTATTTTTCAATTTCACGGTAGCCCCGATATCTCCGGCCATCATTTCGGTTACTTTCGTCCGGTTCTTTCCGGCCACGGCATATAGTGTTGAAATACGTTCTTTTGCGTCATTGGTGGCATTATACAAGTCGTCTCCTTCATGGATGGTTCCGGATGCAACTTTAAAGTAGATCACTTCACCCAAATGAGGTTCAACCGTCGTGTTGAACATATATAAAGAGGTCGGGCCTTTTTCGTCATACGGAACTTCTTCCCCGTCTTCCGTGATGGAAGGTGGCATGGAACCGGCACTGGGAGCCACGTTGATCACGAATTCCATGAAACGGCGCACGCACATATCTTTTTCTGCCGATACGCAGAAAACGGGGAACATATCCCGTGCAATAAGTCCTTTACGGATTCCGGCACGCATTTCATCTTCCGTGAGACTGCCTTTGTCAAAGAATAATTCCATCAATCCCTCGTCGTTTTCTGCAGCTGCCTCGATCAGGGCGTTATGTAATTCGTTTGCTTTTTCTTCTTCCTCCTTGGGAATGGGGAGTACTTCTGGTTTACCACCTTCCGGTTTCCACTGGTACATCTCCATTTTCAAGACGTCAATTACGCGGTTAAAACCGATTCCCGGATTCACCGGATATTGAACTAATACGACTTTCGAGCCGAAAGCAGCCTTGGCTTGTTCCACCGTATGATCAAAGTTTGCTTTCTCGTGGTCAACTTGATTTATAACGAAAATGAGCGGTTTATTTAGTCTTTTGGCATGACGACTGATGATTTCTGTTCCGACTTCAATACCTCTGACGGCATTAATGACCATTACTCCGGTATCAACAACGTTCAGCGCAGAGATAACTCCTCCGACGAAATCATCTGCTCCCGGCGTGTCAATGAAATTGAGTTTGTGCTCCTTCCATTCTGTGTATAATACAGCCGGAAATACTGATGATCCGTATTCCTGTTCTACCGGACGGTAGTCGGATGAAGTGTTTTTTGCACTAATGCTACCTCTGCGCGGGATGACCCCGCCCTCATACATCATAGCTTCCGCTAACGTGGTTTTACCGGAACCGGCACTACCTACTAGCGCGATGTTTTTAATTTCATTAGGTTTATAGGTTTTCATATAATACGGTTTAGATTAATATTGTAACGTATTAACTCTTCGAATGATTCGAGGGTTACAAATTAGTGAAGATTTTCTAAAAAAGCAATAGAGAATGCTATTCTTGGTGAAAATAAATGTAGAAAGCTCATATTAGTATTTTTTATATATTATCTTCTAGGGCGATGGCGTATTTTTTGTATATCTTTGGAAAAACTTTAATTGATTATTTAAATATGACAGGATTACCTTTAATTTGGATTATATTTATTGGGTTTACATTGTTGAGTTGGTTAGTAAGTAACCAGTTGCAATCTCGTTTTAAAAAATATTCAAAAATACCTACGGCCAACGGGATGACTGGGCGTGACGTGGTAGAGAAAATGTTACGGGACAATGGGGTTCAGGGAGTAAAGATTGGTAGTGTGGAAGGACAATTGACGGATCACTATAACCCAACGAACAAGACTATTAATTTAAGTCATGAAGTATATTACGGAGCCAATGTGGCAGCTGCCGCTGTCGCTGCTCATGAATGCGGCCATGCTTTACAGCATGCACAGGCGTATAGTATGTTGCAATTACGTTCTGCTTTGGTTCCGGTGGTGAGTTTTGCCTCTCATTGGGTGCAATGGATTTTGTTGGCGGGGATTGTTTTGGTCAATACTTTTCCTAATTTGTTATTGATTGGAATAATTCTTTTTGCAATGACTACATTGTTTAGTATTATTACTTTACCCGTGGAGATTGACGCTAGTCATCGGGCTTTGGCTTGGTTGCGTAATTCCGGTATCACGACTTACGAATCACAAGAGAATGCTAAAGATGCGCTGAAATGGGCTGCTTATACCTATGTAATTGCCGCACTTTCTTCTTTGGCTACCCTATTATATTATATCATGATTTATTTGGGAAGAAGAGAATAACAAAGTGTTCCAAAAGCCGAGTTTCGAGCTCCCACTATAGAAGGAAGGGGGTATCTTTATCCATCCTTTATCCTTGAGCTAAGGCACTAACACAATTCCTACATATCATGAACATAGCATAGACACTGATGTATGTATATGCTATGTTCATGATATGTAGTTGTTGTGTTTATGGTCTAGAGTAAGGATAGACCAAGATTAGAGTAAGGATCGGTTAATCGTTTAGATAAGGTGTGTCAAAATTCCATATTCAAGCGAATCTTGACACACCGTCATTTTATTAATTTCCCGTTTATTTGAATGCCTCTTTTATTTTCTCGATGTAATCCAGCTTCTCCCACGTGAAAAGTTCTACTTCCTTCTCGATGGTTGGCCAGTAATTTGAGGTGAATACCTTTTTTACAATTCTGGGAGTACGTCCCATATGGCCATAGCTTGCCGTTTCCTGATAAATGGGGTTACGGAGTTTCAAGCGTTCCTCGATGGCTTTGGGGCGTAGATCAAAAATAGTGGTAATTTTTTCGGCAATGGCTGCATCATTCAAGTTCACCTTGGCTGTTCCGTAAGTGTTCACGAAAACTCCGACAGGTTGTGCTATACCGATAGCATATGAAATCTGTATTAGTATTTCATCGGCAATTCCGGCAGCAACCATGTTTTTAGCAATGTGGCGAGCAGCGTAAGCGGCAGAACGGTCTACTTTCGATGGGTCTTTACCGGAGAATGCACCACCCCCGTGGGCTCCTTTACCCCCGTAGGTGTCAACGATGATTTTTCTTCCGGTTAGTCCCGTATCTCCGTGAGGACCACCGATCACAAATTTTCCGGTAGGGTTTACGTGGAGAATCAGATTTTTGTCGAAAAGGGCTTGTACCCGTTCCGGTAGTTGGCGTTTTACTCTCGGTAACAAGATGTTGATGATGTCCCAGCGTATTTGATCTACCATTTGAGCGTCAGCTTCCAATTGAGCCTCAGGAGTGGAGCTTGTGGCCTTGACAAACTCGTCATGTTGAGTGGAGATCACGATGGTGTGAATCCGGGCGGGTTTATTGTCCTCTCCGTATTCGATGGTTACCTGTGATTTGGAATCTGGACGCAGGTAGGTCATTTCTTGACCTTCTTTGCGGATTTGTGCCAGCTCGTATAATAATAAATGTGATAGTTCAAGAGATAGCGGCATGTAATTATCCGTTTCGTTGCAAGCGTAACCGAACATCATACCCTGATCTCCGGCCCCCTGTTCCATGGGATCTTTCCGAACAACACCACGATTGATATCGGGGGATTGTTCATGAATGGCGCTCAGTACCCCACAACTATTTCCGTCGAACATATATTCGCTTTTCGTGTAACCGATGCGGTTGATCACTTCCCGGGCGATATGTTGCACGTCTACGTACGTTTTGGTTTTGATTTCTCCGGCAATAACGGTTTGTCCGGTGGTCACCAAAGTTTCACAAGCGACTTTGGCATCCGGGTCAAAGGCGATGATTTTGTCTAGTACGGCATCGGAAATCTGGTCTGCCACTTTGTCCGGGTGACCTTCTGATACGGATTCAGATGTAAATAAATATCCCATAATTCATTTTAGATTTAAGGATTTTAGATTTAAAGATTTCGGATATTTATCCTGGGAAATCGTAAATCATAAATCGTAAATTAAACTATAGGAAAGTACATGGATGGTTGAATTCAGAATTAATATGCATTTTAGCGCTTTTTTTCCGTGGTTGCAATCAGCCAAATCTTTCCACTTTTTCGAGGGGCAAAGATAGATTTTTATTGGATAGGAATGAAACATTCTTTCGTAAAATGAGTATTTTTGTTATTAAAGAATGTAATTATGAGACACGAGCATTCACATATCGGGCATCAACATACTCATGGAGAGAGTACAAAAAATCTGGGTATCGCTTTTTTCTTGAATTTAGGTTTTGCCATCATAGAGATTATCGGGGGGATATGGACGAATTCGGTAGCCATTATTTCAGATGCCGTCCATGATTTCGGGGATGCTTTTTCTATCGGAGTATCTTATTTTCTGGAACGTTATTCAAAAAAGAAGAGGACCGTGACATTTACTTACGGGTATAAACGATTTTCGACGTTAGGAGCGTTAATCAATTCGATTGTGTTGCTAGTGGGGGCGATCTTTGTGTTTATGGAGACGGTTCCTCGTTTATTTCACCCTGCGGAGGTGAATTACTCCGGGATGATGTGGTTGGCAGTGGCGGGACTTGCCGTGAACGGGTTTGCTGCTTTGCGGTTGATGAAGGGAAATTCGATCAGCCAGCGGGCTGTAATGTTGCATTTGTTGGAAGATGTGTTGGGGTGGGTGGCCGTGTTGATCGGTAGTGTGATTATTCGTTATACAGGGTGGTATTTTATCGACCCATTGCTTTCGGTTGGGATCGGAGTGTTTATCCTGACGAATGTGTGCCGGAATTTATATGCCATATTCAGAATCCTTTTGCAAGGCGCACCGGAACACATGCCGGAGGATAAGATAAGGGCCATTTTGCTGGAGGTGCCAAACGTGAAAGACGTACATGACCTGCATGTGTGGACGTTAGATGGGGGAAAAGAATATCGCTTCGGCTCACTTGATTGTGGCAGATGATATTCCACGGGCGGATGCCATCCGGGTGAAACATGATGCCGTGGATCGTTTGAAGGAGACGGGCATAGATCACCTGACCGTGGAAATCGAGTTCGAGGGGGAGGGATGTTATAGTTGCCCTGTGGATTGACGGGCGGACTCTATTCGCTCCGAGAACTTAGATACTTCTGTAAAAAAGTTTTCATCGAGATGAGCAAATTCTTTTGCGAATTTCAGTCCTTTTTCAAGTGCCTGTGACCCCTGAAAATGGCGATTGGTTTCTTCGTAAATGGTAGCCAAGTTCCAGCAAGCGGCCAAAATGGATGGAGGCGTTTCATATTCATCGTCGTAGGTATCTTCGTAGGCGGAGATGGAGCGACGAAACATTTCTTCGGCATTTTCCAAGTTTCCCCGGTTGTAATGAAGTTGCCCTAACCGGAATAGATAGCTAGCCAAGGGTGTTACGAGATAATCATTGTGGCGTACCTGCCTGACGGATTGTTCGTAGTTTTCCAGTCCTTCCAATAACATTAGGTCGAGGGTCTCGGGAGCTGTCATGATTTCTTGGAGGTAAGGGTCGTCAATGGAGAGCCATTTGTAATCTAGGCTTTCGTCCAAATCTATATGTATCTGTTTGTTCCCGGTGTAGGCGAACACGAAACGAAAATCGTGGTGATAGTGTCGGTCTTCATTTTTCTTTTCGTTCCGGGGAATCGGATGAGAGTTGATCTCAACGCAGTAAGGTTTGTTCTTGATGAGGTTTATAGGAATCAGTTGTTCGGCTGTTAGGCCGGTTTCTTCTTCCACTTCCCGTGATGCCGCCCCGAAAAGGGAATCATCATCGAGATCCACGTGACCGCCGGGAATATGCCATTTGTCGAGGGTTTTGTGGTGTAGTAACAGGACTTCACGGGTGGGAATGTGAATAATGGTTCCGCTTGCCGTGATGTGTCCAGTGAAATTCTTACGGTCATATAAGTCTTCTTCGTCGAAGTTATTGAATAGTTCGAAGAACTTTTTACTTGCCCCGTTTTTCAGGTATTTCAAGTGTTTTTGTATTTCCAATTTCGTTACCATAGTTGCTAAAATTCCCTTTTAATGGGTGATTTGTAAAAATACACTTTTTTTGTTTTCAAGTATTCGTTTTTGGAGAGGATTTTGTAATATAGGAATTATAATGAAAATATTTTTCATTTTTAGGATAACTTACGTAAATATTTTAGAAAGTATTTGTATATTTGTGGAACAATAAACACGATTTTTTGAAAAACGGAGGGCTATGAATGACTCGAACACTATAAATAAAGGTTCTCTACCGGGATTGAAGGAGAAACGGTACTTGCAGAAGAAGGCAATTATCGGGTTTCTTTATAAGATGGGAGAGTTGTCCAAGCCGGAGATTTGTCGTCTGACAAATGTGACCACGCCGACGGTTAGCCGCATGATTGAAGAGTTAATGGGTGAAGGATGGGTGATTGACCGGGGATGCGGGAATTCAATCGGGGGTAAACGTCCTCATGTGTTTTCATTGAATCCGGATGCCGCTTATATATTAGGTGTGGATATTGGTCGGAAGTATTTGCGGGTAGCTATTTTTAATTTGAAGAATGAGCCGATTGAGGGTATTTGGGAATATCCTTCGATATTGGAAGAACAGGAGGATGAAGCGACTCTCCGTTACGTACGAGAGAAGATTGACGAGACGATTGGGCGATTGAACGTTGATCGGGCAAAGATCAAGGTGGCAGGTTTCGCTCTTCCGGGTTTGATTGACCGGGAGGGAACTTCGTATACTTATTTGACGTATGAACAACCGGGGATCAAGGGTATTTTGGAGGAAATGCTGCAAATCCCGGTATTTATTGATAACGATTCTAACGTGATGGCCATGGCTGAACACACGTTCGGGGTAGCCAAGGATGTGAATAATGTTTTGTGTGTTAGCGTGAACGAATGTATCGGTTTGGGGATGATCCTGAACTCGAAATTGTATCGTGGGGGTATTGGCATGGCGGGAGAGTTCGGGCATATTCGTATCTCAGGACTGGAGGCATCGTGTCATTGCGGGAAGATCGGTTGTTTGGAAACCGTGTCTTCGGGACGGGCCATCGAGAATGTGGCGGGCAAACCGTTACAGGAGATTATCGAGGCTGCCCGGAAGGATGATATTTCGGCTATCGATCTTTTGCATCGTGCGGGAGAAAAGTTGGGAGAGGGGATCGCCACGATGATACATTTGTTTAACCCGGATATGGTGGTGATCGGAGGGGAAATCGTACAAGCGGGAGACTTGATGCTGGTTCCGGTTCAACAAGCGATAAACAAGTACGCATTGGCTCGAATGCGAGGACATTGTGAGTTGAAGATGAGTAATTTGGGCGTTTATTCTGCGATATTAGGTACGTTGATGATGGTCATGGAACACTTGTATGATGACACGGAATGCGAGTACTCGCTTTATTAATAGAGGAAAATTAGAGATAAAATATGATGATTACTAAAAACTACATCGCTAAGGGCGAGGGAGCCAACAGGTTCGAAAAGATTCCTGTTCAGATTTATGAAACAGCGGACGAGGCTGTGAAGGCCGTTGCCCGTGAGATTGTGGATTTGGTACAAACGAAAGCGGCTAGCAGTGAAAAGTGCGTTTTAGGTTTGGCGACCGGGGTTTCCCCGATCAAGTTGTATCAAGAGCTGGTGAGGATGCACCGGGAAGAAGGCGTTTCTTTCCGTAACGTGGTTACATTCAATTTGGACGAGTATCTGCCGATGCCGAAAGAGTCGGAGCAGAGCTACCATTATTTCATGCACCACCATTTGTTTGATCATATAGATATTGACCCGAAGAATATTCATATTCCGGACGGAACGCTGGAAGGGGATGAAATAGATAAATTCTGTCGGGATTACGAGAAGGCAATCGAGGCTGCCGGGGGGATAGACCTCCAGATATTGGGTATCGGACGTACGGGACATATCGGTTTTAACGAGCCGGGGTCTTTTATCACGTCACAGACCCGGAAAGTGTTCTTGAATGACTTGACGATAAAGGATGCGATAAAGGATTTCGGAAGTCGGAATCTGGTACCCACGAAAGCGATCACGATGGGAGTCGGGACGATTATGCAGGCCCGGAGAGTGATTCTGATGGCGTGGGGAGAGAAAAAGGCTCCGATTATTAAGGCAACAGTGGAAGGACGGGTGTCTGATTCGGTACCGGCAACATTCTTGCAAATGCATTCTAACGTGCAGTTTGTTATTGATGAGAGTGCGGCCAGCGAATTGACCCGGGCGGATTACCCGTGGTTGGTGAGTAAGGTGGATTGGGATGATAAGCTGATTCGTAAGGCGGTGATCCGGTTGTGCCAAAAGTTGAAAAAGCCCATTTTGAAAATTGAAGATAAAGATTATCAAGATAACGGTTTGAGCGATCTGATCGAGAAGTTCGGTTCTGCGAATAAGGTGAATATTGCCGTGTTTAATGATATGCAGCACACCATTTCCGGGTGGCCGGGAGGAAAACCTAACGCAGATGATTCAACCCGTCCGGAGAGAGCGAATCCTTACCCGAAACGAGTGTTGATTTTCAGCCCGCATCCGGATGATGACGTGATCTCGATGGGAGGTACGGAGGCCCGTTTGGTGGAACAGGGACATGAGGTTCATGCGGTTTACCAAACGTCCGGGAATATCGCCGTGTTTGATGATTACCTGTACGAGATGATGGATATAGCCGATTTGTTCGCCCAAAATATGGGAGTGTCCGGCGAGGGGTACAAGCAGGTAAAGGAAACGATCCGGAATCTGAAACCGGAGGGAAGTGAACCTAAAGAGGTGCTGAAATACAAAACAGCCTTGCGGGCAGCAGAAGCTTTGGCCGCTTGTCGGTTTATGGGTATCCCCTCGGAGAGAGTTCATTTTTTGAATTTGCCTTTCTATGAAACGGGTTCCGTGAAAAAGAATCTGTTGGGAAAAGAAGATATTGATATTATCGTGAATCTATTGCGTGAGGTGAAACCTCACCAGATTTATGCTGCCGGAGATTTGGCCGATCCGCACGGAACGCATAGCGTTTGTCTGGATGCGATCATGCAGGCTTTTGACGTCGTGTGTGAGGATGATTGGTTCAAGGATTGTTACGTGTGGTTGTACCGCGGGGCTTGGTTGGAATGGGAGGTTGAGAAAGTAGATATGGCCGTGCCGGTAAGTCCGTCCGAGTTATCGATCAAGCGGCAAGCGATTTACAGACATGGTTCACAAAATAACGGACCGGCTTACCCGGGAGATGATCCTCGCGAGTTTTGGCAGCGGGCTGAAGACCGTAACCGTAATACGGCCGACTTGTACAACAAGTTGGGAATGGCGGAGTATGAAGCCATGGAGGTCTTCGTGCGCTACATGCATGGGAAATAAATGTTGTGTTTTATATTTTTTTTGCAGGAGCGGGGTCTGTTTTTAGACCCCGTTTCTTTTCGCCCACGGAGAGTTGCAGGTTACAAGTTTTAACAGAACGAGCCAAAGATATAACCTGATATGGTTGCCATGATAATAACGAGGGCAACATACACGATAGTCTTTTGGGCTCCCATGACACCACTAATAACCAACATATTCGGTAGGGATAAGGATGGCCCGGCCAGTAATAATGCCAGTGCAGGACCTTTACCCATGCCGGAGGTAAGTAATCCTTGGATAATCGGCACCTCGGTCAGGGTGGCAAAATACATGAATGCACCCGTGAAACTGGCGAAGAAGTTCGAAAGCAGTGAATTCCCGCCTACAGCCCACTCGATCCAATGATTGGGAATGATCCCGGCGATAGTTATGTCATCATGTGTTGAACCTAATAAAAATCCAGCGAAAACAACTCCAATTGCCAATAGCGGTAGGATTTGTTTTGCAAATCCCCAGGAGGAAAAGGCCCATTCCCGGTTTTCATCATCCCGTTTGTCAAAAAGTAGTATCACGGATAATGACGTGATTCCTATAATCATCGGGAGCAAAGGGACCAGCTTGGCATCAGTGATAAACGTGTTGGCAAGAAAGGCGGAAAGTGTCGTCGCAATCGCACCAAGCAATACCCATGTGACCGGTAACTTCAGAACCCAGATGAGTGACCAGCAGAAGAACAGGGCGAGGATTCCCGTTATATACCATTTATAGGTAAATATATAAAGCCATAATCCTTTGTCGGATACGGCAGGGGTCCCCCAATTGGCGAAGACAAGGATGAGTACCATCGTGAAAAAGTGAAATGAAGTTTGCCACATCGGGCGTTTCTCTGGTGGTGGGGTGATGTTCATCTGTTCCTCTTTTTTGGCTTTTTCTTCCTTACGGAAAATGAATGACATGAGAAGACCGATGACAATGGAAAATGTGATGGCTCCAACTATGCGGGCAATTCCCATTTCCACGCCCAAGATGCGAGCCGTTAGGATAATTGATAAAATACTGATCGCCGGGCCGGAATAGAGGAAAGCAATGGCAGGGCCTAGCCCTGCTCCGCGCTTGTATATGCTTGTAAATAACGGTAGTATCGTGCAGGAACAAACGGCTAAGATTCCACCGGAGATGGCGGCTATCGTGTAGGATAACCATTTCTTGGCGTTTGCCCCGAAGTATTTGAGTACCGCTCCCTGGCTGACGAATACAGCAATGACTCCTGCGATGAAGAATGCGGGGAGCAGGCATAGCACCACGTGTTCTTGCGCATACCATTGGGCAAGGTCGAGTGTGGCATCAATGGCGGTCATGAACCGCTCGTTGCCGAGTGGCATGAAAAAGATCACTGCGAAAATAGCAGTCATCCAAAACAGGATGGTTAATTCTTTTTTGTTATTCATGACTAGAAGGTTATTAAATACCGAGCATCTTTTTGATTTCACTCTCCGTGGGAACATGACCTTTGAGTTTGACTTCTCCATCGACGACGATAGCGGGGGTTGTCATGATGCCATAATTCAGTAGCTCAACGATGTCTTCCACTTTTGAAAGTGTTGCATCGAGCTGATTCTCTTTCACGATCTTTTCGATCATTTCATAGGTTGTCTTGCATTTGGCGCAACCGGATCCCAAAACTTTTATTTCCATGATTTAATTTATTTAATTCGTTATATTACGAACATTGTTCGTGTGAAAAAACTTAGAGATTTATAACCAGACAATAGTATAACCCGATGGCGGTGAATAACCCGCCTACAATCCAATTCAACCATTTTTGTATGTTTTTAATCTTACCGTAAAAATTGCCGATATGCTGTACACTGAAAGCCAGAATCCAGGCTGTGGCCAGTACGGGTAACGCCGTTGCTATGGCAAAGAGGACGGGAAGTAAGTAACCGCCAACCGATGTTGCGGACATAGGGATCAACATACCAAAGTAGAAAATGCCGCTCGTTGGGCAGAATGCCATGGCGAATAATATTCCGAGTAACAAAGCTCCCCATCCGCCCCGACGGGCTAATCCCTCTCCATTACCTTTGAAACCGAATGACGGCAGGTTGAATTTGTGGCCGAACAGCATGAATAACCCGATGAATAATAGTGCGGGTCCGAGTAGCATTTCTCCGTATTTGCCGATAAATTTCTGGATACCAAATAGGCTTGAACCTTTTTCCAAAATTGAGATGAGGATAATGCCTAGGAGCGTGTAGGCCATGATGCGGCCTAACGTGTAGAGCAAACCGTTTCGAAATATCCTGTGGCGGTTCTCGATGTCTTTTCCAATAAAACCAATGGCGGCAATATTGGTTGCCAGAGGACAAGGGGAAATGGCCGTCAGTAGTCCTAGCAGGAAGGCGGTCAAAGCTGGAGTAGTACTACTATCCAATAAAGATTGTAACCATTCCATGGATGTTTATTTTAGTAGTTGCCGAATCTTTTGTGTCACGTTTGCCTTGAATGTATCTGGGGCGGAAAGGGCCTTCGCGAAAGCGTATTTGGTTAGGTTTTCCGTGGAGTCCTTGCCATTTTTCCATTTTGTGATGAAGAGTGAAGACCACGTGACCTCGTATTTGTTGGTGATCTCTTCGTTTTCAGTTTGAGAGATGTCGATGGATTTGAATACCAGGCTGCCGTCTTTCAGTTCGTTGGCAAATAGGGTTTCCATCGTTTCTTTGGTATTTTTTTCGATTGCCGCACAGGTTATACAACGTTGCTTGCCATGAAAATAGAGTACTTCGACACGATCTTTTTGTGGTTGTTGTTCTTGGGCTTTGCTGCCTTTTGTGTTTTTGTTGCCGCATGCGAAAAGGCCGAGACACATTGTTAACAATAGAATCACTTTCATAACGTTTTAATTTAATTGATTGTTATTGATATTAATTTATTATGTTTGTATTTCGTCAAATTACGAACAATATAACTAATAAAATAGTTGTTACTAACAACAACTATTTTTTTTCGTGTTGTCATGATCAAATAAGCGTACGAATAAATTCTTGGCGATGGCCCAATTCTCTCGATTAATGCAGTAACGAACCTTGGGAGGCTCGATGGAGCCTTGAATTAGTCCTGAATCCTTTAACTCTTTCAAATGTTGGGAAACGGTGGCCTTCGATATGGGTAAGACCTCATGAATGTCACCGAAGAAACAGCAATTCTGTTTGGCCAAAAAGTTAAGTATGGCAATTCGTGCCGGGTGTCCCATTGCTTTTGCGAAACGGGCGAGCTGTTCTTGATCTGTGGTGTATTCTTTCGTTTCCATGTTTGGTTTTATTTATTGTTCGTAAAATTACGAATAATATTGGTTCAAACAAAACAGATGGATAATATTTTTTTATTATAATAAAAAAAATTGATTATCAGATTTTACGCTCGATCTCCCGGAGATTTTCCATTTTCTTTTTCTGCAAGAAACCTTGGATGTCTTCTAAGTGTTCCTTTACTTTCTTGTTACCGAATTCGTAAACCTTGTGGACGAGTCCGGTGAGAAAATCACGGTCGTGGGACACGACGATCAAGGTACCGTCGAACTCTTTCAAGGCATTTTTCAAAATGTCCTTGGTACGGAGGTCAAGGTGGTTCGTAGGCTCGTCGAGAATCAACAGGTTCACGGGAGAGAGCAACAACTTGATCATGGCCAATCGGGTACGCTCTCCACCGGACAGAACTTTCACCTTTTTGTCGATGTCGTCACCGCTGAACATGAAAGCTCCCAGCATATCCTTGATTTTGTGTTTCAATTCCATGGGGGTTACGTCGTCGATGGTCTGGAAAACGGTAAGACTTTCGTCCATGAGAGAGGCTTGGTTTTGGGCGAAATATCCAATTTTCACGTTATAGCCTAATGTCAGTTTTCCGGTATAGGGAATTTCACCCATGATACATTTTACCAGCGTGGACTTGCCTTCCCCGTTACGACCGACAAAAGCGACTTTCTCTCCTTTTTCGATCGTGAAGTGGGCATCTTGGAACACGATGTGGCCGTCATAGTCTTTCGTAAGCTCTTCCGCGATCACCGGGTATTTACCGGAGTTTGGAGCGGGTGGGAATTTCAATCTCAGAGCGGAAGTGTCTTCCTCGTCAACTTCTAGTATTTCCAGTTTTTCCAACATCTTCACGCGGGATTGTACCTGTAAGGTTTTGGAATAGGTTCCCTTGAAACGCTCGATAAATTCTTTCGTCTCGGCGATCATTTTTTGCTGTTCGTCGTAGGCCTTTTGTTGTTGTATGCGTCGTTCTTGGCGTAGTACAAGGTATTGGGAGTAATTTACCTTGTAATCGTAAATGCGGCCCATGGTGACCTCGATAGTTCGGGTGGTGATGTTGTCAACAAATGTCCGGTCGTGGGATATTACGACAACAGCTTTCCCGTTATTCACGAGGAAGTCCTCCAGCCATTGAATCGAATCAATGTCAAGGTGGTTGGTAGGCTCGTCAAGTAGTAACACGTCCGGGTTTTTAAGCAACATCTTTGCCAACTCAATGCGCATACGCCAACCTCCACTGAAATCGGCTGTCGGACGATTGAAATCTTCCCGTTGGAATCCGAGTCCCAACAATACTTTTTCAACATCCGCCTCGTAATGTGTGGAGTCTATGCTGTAAAATTTCTCGCTGAGGGCGGATACGTCTTCAATGAGTTTGTAGTACTCTGGAGAATCGTAGTCCGTTCTTTCGGTAAGTTGTTGATTCAGCCGTTCAATTTCTTTCTCCATCTCGAAAAGGTGGGCAAAAGCCTGTGCCGTCTCATCGAAAACGGTTCTTTCGTTATGGGTCATTAAATGCTGCGGTAGATAAGCGATAACAGTTTCTTTCGGGTAGGAAATATTTCCCCGGGAGGCTTGGCGTTCTCCCGCTAGAATTTTTAATAACGTGGATTTACCTGCCCCGTTCTTTCCCATGAGGGCAATCCGGTCTTTGTCGTTGATAACAAAAGAAATATCTTTAAAAAGTGCTCTGTCTCCAAATTCTACTGTTAATCCGTCTACTGAAATCATATTTAATTGAAAATTGAAAGTTGAAAATTGAAAATGGATTTACATTTTCAAATAGCGGTGCGAAGATAAAATAATTTGTTTAGATTTTTTTTCAAGGGGAAATTTAAAATGGTGGAAAATAACGAGCGGGGAAATTATCTATGGAATAATTTCCGGTGTAATACCTTGGAGCAAAGGAAGAAATTCCGTGTTAATCTCGGTGCATTTTCGGAACATCTTCGGTGCAATTTCGCTCAGCGGGCGAAGTTGGAGCGGGAGTGAGAGGACGGTGGGGGAAAGGAAAGTACTTTTTCTGTAGGTATTACAGCGGGAGTGTAGGGGATGTGTTCTGAAACTGGTGTGGGGGTAAATGTCGTTTGTGTAGTAATTTATGTTGTTTGTGAGAATATGACGTCGTTTATGAAATGAATTCGTTGAGAAGAGATGGGAAAGGTACTTTTGTCATGGTAATTAAAAAAATAAAGATTGTATGGCAAAGACTGAACAAGAGATTAGAGGTAAAGTTGGTAATATGGTTTTCTACAAGGTTGGTAATGAAATCCGGGTGAGAAGTACAGCGAATGATTTTCAAGATGCCGATTCGGAAGGACAACATCCCGGAAGATCCCGGTTAAGAGTGGCAACTCTTTTTTATCAACGGTTAACGAAGACGATTTCTAGGAGAATATGGAAATTGGCGGCGACAGGGACAAGTCAGAATGGTTTTAATCTTTTTATGAAGAAAAACATGATGGTATTTACCCCGTGTGGAAATGTGGGGGATTTTTCTCGCTTGTGTTTGACAGCAGGAGTTTTGCAACAAGTGAATCACTTGGAAGTAACGGCAGATGATGCGGGACGGGTTACTTTGACGTGGGAGGTGGGGATCAATTCGCCTTCAGCCGGGGATGAGGATCGCTTACGGGTGATCGTGTTGTTGAGTGACCGTTGTTTTTCTCCTTTTGTCGTGGAAGGAGTAGATGCCCGGAGAAAGGATGGGAGTATGACATTTCAGCTGGAACGGGCAGGGGGACAGATAGCGCATTTGTATTGTTTTTTCTCGGGGGAAGGAGGAATGACCTACTCTTCGAGTCAGTACGTGAGAGTGGGCGGGTGAGATTGTTCGTTTGTCGATCAATTTTGGCTCTCTTTTTGCAGGATATTTTGCGAGTGTAATTTTTGTTATAATATTTAAGAACAAATTAAAAGGAATCGTCGTACAATAGAGTTACGAATAAATTATTGTTATGATGGAAATATCAGATATAGGATTGATCGGATTGGCGGTAATGGGTGAGAATTTGGCTTTGAACTTGGAAAGTAAGGGGTACACGGTCTCTGTTTACAACCGGGTTCACCCGGACCGGGAAAGCGTGGTAACCCGTTTCGTGGAAGGGCGAGGGAAGGGAAAGTGTTTTCACGGGACCTATACAATTGAAGAGTTCGTGGAGTCCATACGCTTGCCGCGGAAGATCATGTTAATGGTGAAGGCCGGAGACCCGGTTGACGAGTTGATCGGGCAGTTACTCCCGTGGCTTTCTCCGGGGGACGTTATTATTGACGGGGGAAATTCGGATTACCATGATACGGAACGTCGGGTGAAAATGCTGGAAGAGAAGGGCCTCTATTTTATTGGAGCCGGGATTTCCGGGGGAGAGGAGGGGGCGTTGAACGGGCCTTCCATTATGCCGGGTGGTTCGGAGACGGCTTGGCCGTTAGTGAAAGATATACTACAGTCGATTGCGGCAAAACTGGAAGACGGTTCTCCTTGTTGCGAATGGATCGGTCCCGGTGGGGCTGGGCATTACGTGAAGATGGTACATAATGGGATCGAGTACGGGGATATGGAACTGATTGCAGAGGCGTATTCTATGTTGAAGAAAAGAACCGGGTTGGATAATGACGGCTTGGGAGATATTTTTGAGTTGTGGAACCGGGGAGAACTGAATAGCTTTTTGATCGAGATTACTTCACATATTTTGCATTACAAGGAAGAGAATGGAGACTATTTGTTGGATCATATTCTGGATGTGGCCGGGCAGAAGGGAACGGGAAAATGGAGTGTGATGGCGGCCTTGGATGAGGGGGACCCGTTGACGCTGGTGTCGGAGGCGGTGTTTGCCCGTTTCATGTCGTCCTTGGTGAACGAAAGAGAGAGAGCGTCCGTACAGTACCCCTCGGGTAAAGTGGGAGATATGGAGGCTTGCATTACCTTGAACACATCTGGAATCGAGGCGGTGAGAGATGCCTTGTATGCGGCGAAACTGATCTCTTACGCGCAGGGGTTTTCCTTGATGCGCAGGGCCTCCGAGCGAAATGGCTGGAATTTGGATTACGGGACAATCGCTAAAATATGGAGAAAGGGATGTATCATTCGCTCTGTATTCTTGGAGAGGATTACTCAAGCATTCACGAAGAGTCCGGGATTGCAGAACTTGTTATTCGATGCTTTTTTCCACGAGAGAATGGAGAATGCTTTGCCGGCTTTGCGGGGTGTGGTCGTGGATTGCGTGTTTAACGGTATTGCGGCTCCTTGTTTCTTCTCGGCACTGAGTTATTTTGACGGGTTACGTAATTTTAATTCCGCAGCGAATTTGATACAGGCGCAACGGGATTATTTCGGGGCGCATACTTATGAACGTACGGATGCCGAAAGGGGTAAGTTTTTCCATACCGACTGGACGGGAAAAGGTGGAAAGACGGTTTCAGGAACTTATAATGTGTAATTATGAATAGACCGGAGGATCAGGTATTAGTCATATTCGGGGCATCGGGTGATTTGACCAAACGAATGTTGATGCCCTCTTTATACGAGTTACATGTACGGCAGATGTTGCCGGAGCGTTTTGTTATTTTAGGAACCTCAAGGAAATCCATGAGTGATGAGGAGTTCCGTTTGTCGATCCGTTTGATGTTGGAGGAGTTGAAAGGGGAAAAAGGACTGAACGGGGAAGAGGTGGATCGTTTCTTGCAGAAAGTGTTCTACCAACCTTTTGATCCCGTGGAAGGTGCTGACGAGTTGGGAGAACGGGTGATGTTTTTGATGGAGGAAAACGCTATTCCGATGCAGGTGGTGTATTATCTGGCAACTCCGCCGAATTCCCAGCAGGCAATCACGAAATACATTGGAAGAAGTTGTCTGTTTGGCGTAAAGGAACGGGGTGGATGGCACCGGATCGTGGTGGAAAAACCTTTCGGAACAAGTTTGGAGACGGCGAAGGAGTTGGATAAATCCTTGTTGCAAGTGTTCTGTGAACAGGAGATTTATCGTATCGATCACTTCTTGGGGAAGGAGACTGTACAGAATATATTGGTCTTACGTTTTGCGAACGAAATATTCGAATCCCTGTGGAATCGGAACTACGTGGATTACGTGGAAATATATGCCTTGGAATCGCTCGGGATCGAGAATCGGGGGAAGTATTACGAGACAGCGGGGGCTTTACGGGATATGGTGCAGAACCATTTGATGCAGTTGTTGGCTTTCGTGGCTATGGAATCCCCGGCGACGATGGAGCCAGAAGTGATTCGGGACGAGACTGTGAAGGTGTTACGTTCGCTTCGGCAGTGGAAAGGGGAGGATATTCCCCGTAATGTTGTTCGAGCTCAATACGTGGCAGGAGAATCGAAGGGGCAACCCGTGGTTGGGTATTTACAAGAAAAGGATGTTGCCCCGAATTCCGACATGGAGACTTACGTGGCGTTGAAAGTGTTTATTGATAATTGGCGCTGGAGTCATGTGCCGTTTTATATATATACAGGTAAGCGATTGAAAGACAAACGTTCCGGGGTGGTAATTCATTTCAAGTCCACGCCGCATAAGTTATTTCAGGGGCAATGCGAGGGTTCGTCTTGTAACCAGTTGATTATTCGTATGACACCGGATGAAGGGGTGATGTTGAAGTTCGGGTTGAAAATGCCGGGTGGCGGTTTTACGGTGAAACAAGTGGGGATGGATTTCCTGTATGCCTCGCTTTGTAACAATTATCTGCCGGGAGCCTACGAGCGTTTGTTGCTGGATGCCATGCAGGGAGATTCGATGCTTTACACGCGGGATGATGCCTTGGAGGCCAGTTGGAAGTTTATCGATCCGATCGTGAACTATTGGCGGGAACATCCGGGAGAGCATTTACGAACGTATGCTGCGGGAAGTGAGGGGCCGGATTTGAGTGATGTGTGGGATGTGGCTCCACCTGTTTCGAAAGAAGATAAAAATGTTTGTTGGTTATGATATTAGATTCACACACGGGATTAGTGCTTGAAGGTGGCGGGATGAGAGGCGTCTTTACTGCCGGAGCGTTGGATTTTTTGATGGATAAAAAGGTTTATTTCCCTTACACGATCGGTGTTTCTGCTGGGGCGTGTAACGGACTTTCCTATGCTTCTCGTCAGCGGGGACGGGCCAAGAGGTGTAATATTGATTTGTTGGATAAGTATCATTATATCGGGTTTCGCTATTTTTTCACGAAGCGGAGTATCATGGATTTTGACCTTATTTTTGACGATTTCCCGACCCGGATTATCCCGTACGATTATGATACTTACTTTACTTCTCCGGAGCGTTTCGTGATGGTGACGAGTAATTGCAGGACGGGCGAGGCGAATTATTTCGAGGAAAAGCATGATCCGGTACGTTTGCTGAATATTTGTCGGGCCTCTTGCAGTCTGCCTTTTGTTTGTCCGATCTCTTACGTGGACGGGGAACCCATGTTGGACGGGGGAATCTGTGATGCCATCCCGATCCGGAAGGCAATAGCTGACGGGTTCGATCGTAACGTGGTGATCCTGACTCGTAATAAAGGTTACCGGAAAGATGAAAAAGAGAAATCATTGCCTTGGTTTATGTATCGTAAGTATCCGGCGTTACGGGAGAGCTTGAGGATAAAGAATAAACGTTATAACGAGACGCTGGATTTTTTGGAACAGTTGGAACGGGAGAAAAAAGTAATCTTGATTCGTCCGGAGAAGCCGTTGGAGGTGGATCGGATTGAGCAAGACGTGACGAAATTAACGGACTTGTATAATCAGGGATACGAATGTGCCCGTAAAGTATTTAGTATTTAATATTGCGGTTATGGAAGAGCTTACATTGACAACACCTTCTATTTTATTCTCGGCTATATCGTTGATCATGCTGGCTTATACGAATCGTTTTCTGGCGTATGCCCAAGTGATTCGGAATTTGAAGGGAGAACATGAGAATCGGCCGAGTGCGATGACCAAATTGCAACTGGATAATTTACGGAAGCGGCTCTACATGGCTCGATCGATGCAAATTTACGGGGTGATCAGTTTATTACTTTGCGTGGTTTGTACCTTTTTTATCTATATCGGTCTACAAACTTTGGCCGTTTACACGTTCGGTGTGGCTTTGTTGCTGTTGGTGATTTCATTGGGAATTTCCGTGAAAGAGATATTGATTTCGGTGAAGGCGTTGGAATTTAGGTTAGATAACGTGACCCCGGAGGAAGAGAAGAAATAAAAGTAGCAATCTATTATTGTATGCATGACGGATTTGTGATGATATTGCATTATTGTGGTAAATTGATTGAAAAATAAATTCAAAATATTGCAAGATTGGAATAAATGTTTTAACTTTGTCAAGAAGACAAATTAGAACTTTAGAAAACAGTCGGCTCCCGGCAGAGATCATCACACCAAAACAGAAATACTGCCTTCTTTTCGATACCATATCATTCCCGACTGTTTTCTTCTTCTTATAAATTTTGATTTAGGTCAATGAGAATTGTTGTGTAAATCTGTATTTTCGCGTTGAAATTAGGATGATATGATAAAAGCTGTATTTTTTGATATTGACGGGACGTTGGTTAGTTTTAAGACACATCGGGTTCCGGATTCTACGAAGAGAGCGATTGCAATTTTGCGTGCCAAAGGTATTCGGGTATTCATTGCAAGTGGGAGGCAATTGTTGGCTATTAATAATTTAGAAGACCTGCAATTTGACGGTTATGTTACTTTAAACGGGGGCTATTGTATTGTGGGGGAGAAAGTGATTTATAAGCATAGTATGCCATCGGAAGATATGGTTTCTTTAGTGCGATACATGGAAGAACAAGAGAGTTTTCCCTGTATTTTTGTGCATGAAAATGCATTTTATATTAATTACACGAACGAACGGACGAACGAGGTTTTTCGTTTACTGAACTTCCCGCAACCACCTAGTCTGCCTTTACGGGAGGCTGTCGAAGGAGAGGTTTTCCAGTTGGTGGCATTTTTCACGAAAGAACAGGAGAATGCGATTATGGCTGCCATGCCTCATTGTGAGGCAACCCGGTGGAATCCATTGTTCTCGGATATTATTCCGAAAGGAAGTAGTAAGCAAGTGGGGGTAGATAGAATGTTGGATTATTTTGGAATATCATTGGAGGAATCGATGGCTTTCGGGGATGGGGGAAATGATGTCCTCATGTTGAAACATGTCGGGATCGGGGTGGCTATGGGAAATGCGGAAGATGAAGTAAAGCTGGCAGCGGATTATGTTACCGATTCCGTGGATGAGGATGGAATTGAAAAGGCTTTACGGCATTTCGGGGTGATTTAGCTGTTGGGGAATTTATTGTTGAGATATTTGAAAGTCCGAACTTATAAAAGTTCGGACTTTTGCTCTAAAAAAGGGGGTGTCCACTTTTTTAGTTGCTGGTTGCTACATATTAACCTAAAACTTAGTCTTGTTTTTTATCTATGATTTCCCGAATCTCATTCGTGATCTGCGTGTCTGTCAAATGATTTTCTTTTAACAGTTCTTCCAGAACAAAACGATCGGCAAATTCTTTCTTCAGACCGTAGTTCTTGACCTTCATCTCGGAATCCCCGTAATAGCGGGCAATCTTTTCCCCGAAACCACCATCCAGTACACCGTCTTCCAGCGTGAGCACCAGCTGGTGATTGGCCTTTAAATTTTCCAGCATCTGTTTATCAAGTCCCGTGATATAACGGGGATTGATCAGTGTGGCCCGGATGCCGGTTGCCTCTTGCAACTTTTGACACACGGATTCTCCCAAAGGGTAGAAATTTCCAAGTGCGATGATGGCCACCCGTTCTCCTTGACAGGTAATTTTATAACGGTTTAATTCGCTATAATCCGTGTCAAAGGTCTCTCCGCTTTCGATAACAACCGGTCCCGGAACACGAACGGCTACGGGATGTGTCGTTTGTTTGATACCCCATTCCAACATGGCGAAGTATTCCTCTTTGCAAGTCGGGGCCAAGTACACTATATTCGGAATATTGCTGATAAGTGGAATATCAAAGAATCCGAGATGAGTTTCATCATTCATTCCGGCAGAACCTCCAAGAAATACCGAAATGACTGCCGGGTTCCGGTTGATACACAAATCTTGTGACAATTGGTCATAGCACCGCTGGATAAACGTGCTGTAAACACCGTACACGGGTCTCCCGCCATTAGCAGCGATACCGGATGCGAGAGCCACGGCATGTTCCTCGGCGATCCCCACGTCAACGAATTGTTTTCCGGCTTGTTGTCTGCGTTCGGGATTAAAACCGATTACCGCGGGTGTTCCCGAGGAAATCGCCACCACGGTAGGGTCTTTTTGCATTTGCTCCAGCAGGAATTTTCCTGTCAAATTGCAATAATCTTCCGTGTTCCCCTCGTCAGATAACGGTTGTCCGGTCTCTAAGTTGAACGGCATACCCCAGTGGAATCTTTCCTTGTAGGTTTCTGCGAGAGTGTATCCCTTTCCTTTTAGCGTGTGGATATGTACAACCACGGGACGGGGAATGTCTTTTACTTGTGTGAAGGCGTGTATCAAAGCGGTAATGTCGTTACCGTCTTTTACGTAGATGTAATCAAGCCCGAGAGACTTGAAGAAATTGCAAGGTGTTTGCCCGTCAGAGTCTCTCAAGGCTTTCAAGTTCTGGTACAAACCACCATGATTTTCGGCAATAGACATTTCATTGTCATTGACCACCACGATCAAATTGGTACCTGTTTCTCCCGCATTACTTAATCCTTCGTAGGCCTCTCCACCACTTAGAGAACCGTCACCGATTACGGCGATAATATTTTCACGGCCTCTCTTCAGGTCTCTGGCTTTGGCTAACCCGCAGGCAAGGCTTACGGAGGTTGACGTGTGACCGATCGTGAAAAAATCGTGTTTACTTTCCTGCGGATTGGTATAACCGGTTACCTCATCGTACTCTTCCGCATGAAGAAAGGCATCCTTACGTCCGGTTAACATCTTATGGGCATAACTTTGATGCGATACGTCATACACGATTTTGTCCACTGGCGAGTTGAACACGTAGTGTAGGGCTATCGTGGCCTCAACCATTCCTAGATTAGGACCGATATGTCCACCATGAGCGCTTAGTTTGGTTAGTAAAGCGTGACGAATTTCATTCGCTAGTATATTTAAATTTTCAATGGAAAGACGTTTCACGTCTTCCGGGGAGTTAATGTTTTCTAGATACATAGTTTTATAAATTTATACTCGTTTCCCTGTTTCGTATGCCTCCTGCATGGCTGGGTTCCCTTTGATTTCTCCGACATGCCATACGCCTAGCCCGAAGATAACCCCTTTGATGGTAGGATTCTCCAGGCAATCAAGAAATCCTTGGAACGTGTCCACGGTGCGCATCATTTTTTCTTTATCATCTTCTGCCGCCGTGACAATGAAATAGAATTCTTTGTCGTTCATTTCCGTGTAGAGACCACAGCACCGGTCAATCAAGGTTTTCATCTGGGCACTCATCGTGTAGAAATAGACAGGTGTTGCCATGACGATAACATCTGCTGCCACCATCTTATCAATAATCTCTGTGGCATCATCTTTTTGCGGACAGGGTTTATGATGCAGGCTACACGTGCTGCACCCCGTGCAGTAATTAATCTTTTTATCTCGTAAGAAAATCTTTTCAGCTTCATTTCCCGTTTCTTTAGCTCCCCGCAGAAATTCGTCACACAAGGTGTCAGAGTTTCCGCCTTTTCGGGGACTGGAAGAAAGGATTAAAATTCTTTTTGCCATAATATGATTTTTTATAATGATTATTCTAGTATGTTGTGTTCATAATTTTATGTTGCAAAATTACATCGCCTCTGTCGTTTCATTTGTATATAAATTACAGAGATACATACCAAAATTACAGATTTTGGTATTTGCGGTAGAAAAAGAGAGGAGGAATAGAAAGATTTTATTCCTCAAAATTTGCTAATGCCTCCCGTTCTTTCTTTGTCAGGCTTTTGACTACAATGTCGTAGGATTTTTTGACCAGCTCTTTGATTTCCTTGTCTGGTACGTCTTGGTTAAAATAAACGCTGATCCAGTGTTTTTTATTCATGTGCCATCCGGGTTTTATGCCCGTGTACGTGGCTCGTAATTCTTCCATTTCATCTGGATTGCATTTGATACAGCAAAAATCAAATACTTCGATATTTACAAAGCAGAACCATTTGCTTGCCACGTAAAAACATAGAACGTCCTGACTGTATTTATCGGGAACATTCGGGAAGGGCATCTTCTCATGTACTCCTTTCAAGGACAAGCAATATTCTCTGAATTCTTCAATATTCATGTTTACAAGATTATTCTACAAATTTCAAACTATAATTCCCGCGATAATAGATGTATGTTGTTTTGAATCGGATAAAACAAATTTCATACCATGGTGATATATGGATCATAAGAATTCTTCTAAGAATGGGAGTATAGAAGAATATGAAAAACAAAATTGTATTCTTTTTTGATGGTTGTAAAATTTTATATCTATATTTAAAACGTTGAAAAGTACCAAAGAATAATGTTTCAAGCAAAAGAAAATATAATCCAGGATTTTATTGACGGGAAAGAGTCGGCTTTTAAAGAAATTTACGAAAAGTATGTTTCTACTTTGCGTTATTTTGGAAATAAATTTTTATCCGATGAACGGCTAATCGAGGATATTCTTCAAGATACCTTTGTGTCTCTTTGGGAAAATAGGAAGAAGTTTAACAATGAACTTGCGATAAAAAGCTTTTTATATACAGGTGTTAAAAATCGTTGTTTGAATAATCTTCGTCATGAAAAAATTAAGCAGAAATATGTAGAAGGATTCGTGGAAGAACCCTCGGAAAGTTTTCTTGAAAATGTAATTAAAGCTGAGCTTTTCGAAATGTTACATCGTATTTTCGATGAATTACCTCCTGCTTGTAAAGAAGTATACCAGCTCAGTTTGGAGGGGAAAAAACACGAAGAGATAGCTAAACAACTTCATATATCTATTAATACGGTGAAAAAATACAAGAATAATGCTAATCACTACATGCGTAACCGGATTAAGGATTTTAATCTTTTTCTTTTGTTGTTGAAAAACAGTAGTTTATAGATCGAAGTTTAAAAAATATTATTTTTTTAATATATTGCTATACACCAAACGCTAGTTCAAGTGTTTTAGATGTAAAAATAAAGCATGAACTTTCATTTAGAACATCACATTGCAGAACTTTTATACAGAAGTATACGAGGAAAGTTATCTGATTTTGAGAGAGAAGAACTGAATCAATGGCGATCCGATTCTCCAATGCATGAAGCTTTTTTTATGCGTCTACAAGATGATGGATATATAGGCGAAGAGTTGGGAATCTTTATTAAAGGTGAAGAGAAAAATTCCGTTTTATGGGAACGTATTCGTGAAAACAGCATTCTTCGAAAGAGAAAAAGATTTATTAGATTTTCCCGTTGGGGTGCGGCAGCTGTTTTATTATTGGTGATTTGTGTTTCTTTATTTATAAAGAAGGGGGAACAGGCAGTTGTTCCGGTTGCAATTCAAACGATATTACCGGGAAGTCATAAGGCAACACTGCTTATGGAAAATGGGGAGGAAATAGAACTTTCAGATTCTGTTCGGATGTCTATTGAACAGGGAATTATTGCTTCAAATAATCAATTGGAGTATGGTGATTTGGTAAAGGAATTGGCATCGGGGTATTATCATGTTTTAAAGATTCCAAGAGGGGGAGAATATCGTTTGAAACTTTCAGACGGAACTATAGTGTATTTGAATTCAGATAGTGAACTTCGTTATCCGGTAAACTTCAGTGCAACTTCTCGTGAAGTAGAGTTAAGAGGAGAGGCTTTTTTTGAAGTAGTAACAGATCCGCAAAGACCGTTTGTTGTGAATGCAGAACAAGTGCGGGTAAGGGTGCTAGGTACTTCTTTTAATGTAAATACTTACGATAAAGATTATATAGAAACAGTTCTTGTGAAGGGGCGTGTCGGGTTGCAGATGGAGGGGAATACTCAAGAGTGGCAAATTAAGCCCAATGAATTGGCTCGTTATGATCGAAAAAATAAAACGATGGAAGTGAAAGAAGTGGATATTTTGCCTTACGTGACTTGGAAAGAGGGACATTTCTTGTTCAAAAATCAAAGTTTGGAGAAAATAATGGATATCATGGCTCGCTGGTATGATGTAAGTGTTGAATTTCAAGATGAATCAATAAGAAATCTTCATTTTACTGGAGATATCAAACGGCATGCGAATTTTTCTATTATATTGAAAGCTTTAACTTCTTCTGTAAATGTAAATTATAAATTGAATGGTCGAGAATTGATATTATATATGAAATAAATAAACGGAAGGTGCGGGAACACCTTCCGCTTTTACACTCTTCATGTGCAACGGGAATTGCCAATAAAAGAGAATTTATAAATTAAAGTAATTCAAAGTTATGAAAAAAAAGTGGTATTTACTTCTTTTTCCGAACTATCGGAATAGAAAAATTTTGAGGGTTATGAGATGGAATATCGTATTGATCCTTGTCTGTGTGTTACAAGTGGCTGCCATTGGGGTATCGGCACAAGAAAAGGTTTCCTTGAACCTGAAGGATGTATCTGCAGAACAAGTGTTTCGGGAGATCAAACGTCAAACGAAATATGATTTCGTGTATAATGAAGAGCAATGTCGGGATCTGGGAAAAATGAGCGTGAACGTGAAGGATGAACCTGTAGGTAAGGTGTTGGATAAGTTGCTTTTGGATAGAGGATTTTCATGGGACTTGCTTGAAGGAGGAATCATTTTGATAAAAGTGCAAAGTAAATCTTCGGATAAAAGGCAAGAATTTAAAATAACGGGGAAAGTGACAGATCAAAGCGGGGAAGTTTTACCGGGAGTTGCTATCTTGATTAAGGGGACGACGATAGGAGTGGCCACGGATGCCAATGGGGAGTTTTCGTTAGTACTTCCCAAGGATTCGGTGGTTTTAGTATTTTCTTTTATCGGAATGGAAACTCAATATGTGGCAATTCCAAAGTTTAAAGTTGGTGAATATCATCAAGAGTTAAAAATCACGATGCAAGAAGAAAAAGTGGCATTAGAAGATGTTGTGGTCACTGGTATCTTTACTCGTAAAAAGGAAAGTTTTACGGGATCGGCTTCTACTTATACTGCAGCAGAGTTGAAAACGATGGGGTCCCAGAATATTTTACAGAGTTTGAAGACGCTTGATCCGGCATTCGCGATTTTGGAAGATAATCAATTCGGTTCGGATCCAAATCGCTTGCCGAACATGGAGATTCGAGGGAAATCAAGCGTGTTAGGATTGCGTGACGAGTTGGATGCTGACCCTAATCAACCCTTGTTTATTTTAGATGGATTCGAATCGTCATTAGCTGTAATTAATGATTTGGATATTAATCGTATAGAATCTATTACGATATTAAAGGATGCGGCTTCAACTGCTATTTACGGATCGAAAGCTGCTAACGGGGTTGTTGTGGTAGAAACGGTGAAACCTAAATCGGGAGAACTTCAGGTGAGTTATAACGGGAATCTCAATCTTTCTATGCCGGATTTGACCAGTTATAATTTGATGAATGCAAGGGAAAAATTGGAATTTGAGAAATTGGCGGGAGGGTATTCTCCGGCTAATTGGAGCGCGGAAAAAGAAATTGAATTGAATGAATTGTATAACAAGAAATTGGAAGCTATAGAGAGTGGGGTAAACACTTACTGGTTGGCCGAACCGTTACGCACGGGAGTAAATCAAAAACATTCTTTGTACGTGCAAGGTGGTGAAGGCCGTTTTCTTTTTGGTTTGGGTGTCGGGTATAACGGTATTTCCGGGGTGATGAAAGAGTCTTTGCGTGAAATCATCAGCGGTAATATTGATTTGATCTATCGGATGGAAAAGTTTCAATTCTCTAACAAGTTTTCGATTAACGTGACGGATATAGAGAATCCTGTTGTACCTTTTCAATCTTACGCGGAAGCGAATCCTTATTTCAAGAAACGGAATAAGGATGGAATTGTCGAGAAATGGTTGGAGAAAAATGATTATTTTGAAGCGTCCAACCCGCTGTGGAATGACAATTTGAATAGTCGCAATGAGGGAAAGAACGTTTCATTGAGCAATTATTTCGTGGCAGAATATTTTCCCACGACAGAATGGCGTGTACGTGCCCGGTTGGGAATAACATACGGGAACAATGATACAGAGGTATTTTATTCCCCGGAGGACACGCGTTTTGAAGATACGGAAGCCTTGAAGAAGGGGGAATATACTTCAACGAATACCCGGTTGAATCAAGCGGAAGGGGAACTTAGCGTGACCTGGGCTAAAGTGTTGGGAGTCCATCGGATCAATTTGGTCGCCGGGGGAAATTTCAATGCAAGCAAGTCTTTGGTTCAGGGGTATTCGGCACAAGGTTTCCCTGATGGGGATTTTACCTATCCTTCTTTCTCGAACGGATACCCGGAACACGGAATTCCCACGTTTTACGAGAGTGTTTCTCGCTCTTTGAACGGTTATTTTAACGTTGGGTATTCATTTGACGATCGTTATCTGATGGATTTTAGTTTGCGTAGCAGCGGGTCTTCCGTGTTCGGATCTTCTAAAAAATACAACACGACCTGGTCTGTCGGTTTGGGATGGAATCTGCACAAGGAGAAATTTATCATGAATAACTTTAATTGGATTAATTTGTTGAAATTGAGGGCTTCTATCGGTAATCCCGGAAATCAAAATTACGACTCGGCCCAAACATTGTTGACTTATGTATTCCAATATGGTTCGATGAATTATTTCGGGTTAGGTGCTATCTTGAATCAGGTGGGTAATCCTGATTTGAAGTGGCAAACCACGTTGGATAAAAATTTTGGTATTGACATTACTTTGTTGAACAGGCGTTTAAATATCACGGTTGACTATTTTCATAAAGTGACGGACCCGCTTCTGATACGGATTGGGATGCCGTTGTCTTCTGGAACACCAACTTATATGACGAATGCCGGAGAACAAACCTCTCAAGGAGTGACGGCTACTGCTTCTTACTATATTATTCAGAATTTTGATAAACGTTTTTCGTGGATGGTACGTGCCAATCTGCGTACGCAGAAAACACGAATCGACAAGATTGGGGACAAATTGTCGTTGCTCAACGCGAGCGGAAAGGGAGCCAATACGGTTCGGTATTATGACGGGGCGGACCCGGATGATATTTGGGCTGTAAAATCGGTGGGTATTGACCCGGCGAATGGTAAAGAGTTATTTTACGATGAAAATGGAAATTACACGTATGATTTCTCATATGATGATGAGGTTATTTGCGGTAATACTCGTCCGAAAATAGAGGGGGTAGTGGGAACGTCTTTGAATTGGAAAGGATTGTCGCTCAGTTTGAATTTCCGTTATCAATTGGGAGCGGATGTGTTTAATGAAGCTTTGTTCAATAAAGTTGAGAATATCTCAACCGAGGGATTGAATAAAAATCAGGATAAACGAGCACTTTACGAACGTTGGCAAAAAGCGGGTGATATTGTGCGTTTTAAAAACATCGCTAATGCCGCATCCACTCCAATGTCTTCCCGGTTCGTGCAAGAGGAGAACGTGTTGACGTTGGAGTCTGTGTATCTTGGTTACGAGTTTTATGACGGTTGGATTCAGAAGCTCGGTTTAAGTAATCTAAAACTGCAGGTTTCTATGCGTGATGTATTTAGAGCATCTTCTATTAAGTCTGAGAGAGGTATTTCTTATCCTTTTGCTCGGAGTTTGGAAGCAGGATTATCGTTTAATTTTTAAAAAACAAGTGGTATGAAATTACATGTTATCATATATTTAAGCCTGTTGTTGTTCGCGGGAAGCGGGTGTTCGGACTTTTTGGATGTGCAGCCCAAGGATAAACAGTCCGAGGAACAACTTTTTGCTACGCGTGGCGGTTTCTATACAGCCGTAAACGGGATATATAATAAATTAGCCGGTTCAACACTTTACGGCAAGAATCTTACTTACGAGATGATTGATATCCTCGCTTTTCGTTACACGCCGCTATCCGTGAATAAATATTATACGGCTTTAGTGAAACCGGATTACACGGATGAAACTGTTGAGGCTAATTTGTCGAGTATTTGGTCGTCAGCTTACGCCACGATCTTAAATTGTAACGTGTTGCTTAAAAACTTGGAGATTAGTACCGGGGTATTAAACGAGCAGGAAAAGAAGGTGTTGACGGGAGAGGCTTTGGCCTTGCGCGCTTTCTTGCATTTGGATATGTTGCGCTTGTTTGGTCCCGTGTATGTGAAAAATCCGTCTGCGGAGGCAATCCCTTATAATGAATCGGATAAAGTTTCGGCGTTACCTATATTGGCGGCCGATACGGTAATGGGACGAGTGTTGCGGGATATTAATGCCGCAGAACAACTGCTTAAGGGGAATGATCCCGTGATCGAACAGGGGGCTATGGCTTCACTGGAAGAAGATCAGGAAGTGTACTTGCGCTATCGTCAATTGCGATTCAATTATTATGCTGTTTTGGCATTAAAAGCCCGGGCGTATTTGTATGCAGGGGATAAAGCAAATGCATTAACGGCAGCTCGCCAGTTGTTGGCAGATGAAAATGTGGCTAAACATTTTCCCGCGGTGGATCCGAATAAATTGTTAGCTAACCAAAGAACTCCCGATCGGGTTTTCTCTACCGAGGTATTGATGGGGTTCTATGATAAAGCCCGGGCAGATATTTACACGTATTATTTTGATGACGAGACAGCCGGGAATAATTTCTTACAGCCTAAACCCAATTTCGTGTTGAGTAGTCTTTTTGGCAACGAGAGTCAGGATTATCGTTATCAAACACATTGGAAAACCGCTACTAGCGTGGGGGTACAGGGAGATATTTTTATAAAGTATAAAAAGATTGATAAACCTAAAGACGAGAAGAATCCCGATAAGCCGGACAAGGATTTGGAATATTTTCATGCCGTGTTGATGCCATTAATCCGTTTGAGTGAGGTATACTACATCGCGGCCGAATGTGAACCGCTTCTAGCAGATGGATACGAGTGGTTGAGTCAAATACGGGCCAAACGCGGATTACCTGCTTTGCCCGTGAAAAATGAAAGAGATTTGCGAACGAAATTGAATAACGAATATGCACGTGAATTCTGGGGAGAAGGACAAACTTTCTTCTTGCACAAGAGGTTAAATACGGATTACTTGTGGATTGATGAAGCGGGATATAATTATAATGGAGCGAATTATTTTGAGTTTACCATTCCGTTACCGGCGGGAGAAATTGAAAATCGTTAAAAACAAGAATTATGAAATTGAGAATAATATTATTTGCGCTAATATCATTTCCCTTTTTGTGGAGTTGCGATAAAAAAGAAATTCCAGTGTTCGCTAGCGATGATGCAGGAATTTATTTCCAGAGATTGACGAATGCTGTTTATGGTAGTACAACGGAATATTATGGTGATTCGACCGATTTTTCTTTTGCCGGAACGAATGCTTATTATACGAGTCACGTACTGTACGCTCCTGTTTTGACCATGGGGAAAGTGGTCGATTATGACCGGCCGTTTAAGGTTGTCGTTGATATGGAAGAAACGACAGCTGTTGAAGGAAAAGATTTCGAGATCGAGTTAGACTCGCTGGTAATTAAGGCCGGAACAAGTAAAGCGGAGGTGCCGGTTCGTATCATACGCACGGAGACTTTATTAGAGAAAACGTTGAAAATAGTGCTTCGTTTGCAAGAGAATGAACATTTTAAATGTTATCTGGAAACCTATAAAAACACGAATCTTTACACGGCAAAAGGAGAGCAAATTAGTGGTGTTCGTTATGTTTTCACATTTAACGAGATGTATACGCAACCCAATTTCTGGAAAAATTACGCGGAAAAGGACTATTTTGGAGAATGGACGGCAAAGAAGTATCAGGTGGTAAATCAAGTGTGCGGGTTAACCCCGATAGATTGGCAATATGCTAACTATTACGGGTATAAAATGCAATCTGCACGACTTCCCTTCTTCGCTCGAACCGTGCGAATTTATTTACAAGAGCAGGCTGATGCGGGAAATCCTGTAACGGATTCGGATGGGAAGTATATGCAATTGGCCCCGAACTACGAGGTGGATTATTCTGATTATCAATAATTGTTTAAAGAATTGTCAATATGAAAATAAAAAATGTAATATTACTCTCGTTCATTCTCTTTTTGATGTCGTGCTATGACGACAAGGGGAATTATGATTATAGCGAGATGGCAGAAATTAAAATAGAGAACTTGCCCGAAACGCTTGAAATTCTTGGAGGTATAGAGCATATTGTTGCCCAACCGAAGGTGATTTCTTCATTGGAAGGAGAGATTAAGGATGGAAATCCTAATTTCGAGTTTTCTTATAAGCTGGAGTTAAAGGGAGGAAGCCAATTATATAATGAAGCATGGGTAGATTTGAATCCGTCTAAATCGTTAAACTTGGATACGTTAATTTCAATCCCATCGGGGAATTATGTCGTGTGGTTTGCGGTAAAAGATAAACGTTCCTCTATCGAGTATTCTACAACTTTTGACGTGAAAGTGACTTCTTCCACGTACGAAGGTTGGTTGGTATTGTGTAACGAGGGTGAAGAAGAACGTGTGAGGATGGATATGATTTCCGTTATTTCGGCAGATCGGATTGAACCCGCTTATGATTTGTTGTCTTTGTTAGGACTTCCCGATCTGAAAAAAGCAACGAAGATCGGATTCTATCCGGCACCTGTTGCCACGGGGGATGTTATTTATCTCATGTCGGAAGAAGGTACTTACAAACTTAACCAGAATACCTTCGAGACGAGTGATATGTATAACATTTACACGACAGACTTTATTGTAGCACCAAGCGATCCGGATGAAAGCATCGTTGAATATATGCCCTTGGCAAACATGGGCCCTCCTACTGCACGTGCTATTTTTGCCGTTTCAAATAAAGGGAATGTTTATGCATTAGTAACGGCTGCGGGAGCGGCTTTTGAAATGCCAATCAATACTTCTGTTCGCGGGAAGTCCCCCGAATACCGTGTCGCCCCGTATGTTGGTATAAGTATGGTTCGTTACCCGGGAAACAGTACGGCCGCCTTGTTCTATGATATAGATAATAAACGTTTTGTGGGTTGGAGCTTCAAGAGCCCGACAAGTAATGACGTTAACCAGATATTGACACCTGTTCCTAATCCGGAAGTCGGAGGATTGTTTGACTTTAAAACCGGAATGGATCTAGTTTACATGGAAGGAACTCGTTATTCGAATGGCTTGGTGTACGCCATATTGCAAAACGCTTCTGGGAAACGAGTTATATATGGAATTAATATGAGCGGAACGGGATTCGTGCAAGAGAGTAAATACGAAAATTTGAACGCCCCAGATTTCGATAAAGCTACAGTCTTTGCTTTCCATTCTCAGTTCCCTTATATGTTCTACGGTGTGGGAAACAAAGTGTATTTGCATAATTTGGGAACCAATATGACTTATGAAATGAAAAATATCAATTTGGGAGCCAACGAAGAAGTGACCATGTTGAAATTTAATTTGTATCATAATAATTATTGGTGGCCGGAACCCTCGGAAGAATTTATGGCCCGTCAATTCGAATTGATGGTGGGTACTTATGATAATAGTGTTAGTGGTGTGAACGGAGGAAAGTTGGGATTCTATAAAGTGGATGGCGTGAATAATTCGATAACAAAACGAGTGGAATATTCCGGTTTCGCTCGGATAAAGGATGTCCGGTACAGGGAAAGACGTTAGGTAATTACAGCAAACTCCCTCCCTCTTTCAGGCTCACTTGAACAAAGAGACGAGGAAGTTTGGTTATGGAAACAAGCATTTCTTTCATGTATTGTAAAATGGAATATAATTACCAAATTTTTTTCTATCTTTAATAGAATCAAGTATTGTCTTGTTGATAGGACAAAAATAGTTTGTATTTGTCCTATCAACAAGACAAATATAATGGAAGGATAAAGATATTTTGGAATCAGTTGTTACGGATAGTTAGATGTAAACAACTAAATATCAGAATTTTGTTATTTCTTCAACGGGAATGAAAGTTGTTTTACCAACTTTCATTCCTATTTGTTAATCAGTTACAATAATTATTACCTTACTGATCGTTTCTAGTGAGAACTAGAAGAAAAAGAATGGAAATACAATAGAGAAGTTACCTTTTTCTCGTGGATCATTCAGAGCTTAAACGGCGCTTAGACATTCCGTTATGGCTGATCAACGTTTGAGCTTCGAATGAGTTCTGGGTAAGGGGTATTATTTGGAACTTATCTGTCCTTTATTTGGAATATATTTGTGTATAAATCCTAGGTTAAATATTCTTTTATTTTACAATTTAATTTCGTTCGTTTATTTGCTCTCTTTAATGTGGGAGATTCTGTAATTACCAGCACTTGAATAACATATATAATAGGGAATGTCTTATTTGGGGTAAAACATAGTTAAAACAAAGATAGTGTTCTGGGATAGTGTCCCCAAAAGTGTGTAAATTCCAATTTATTTATTTTTGTAATAGAACAGTCAAAAATAACTTATTATGGAATTTACACCTGAGCAAATAACGGAAATAATCTCCGAAATAACAAATGGAGAACAAGGATTCCAAGGTCTTGTCAAACAAGGTCTTGAAAGTTTAATGCATAGCGAACGTGCAGTTCATAACGCGGCACATAACGACGTTAGCAACGGTTATCGTGATCGTCGAGTGTGCTATGACCGTAAAGTGTTTGAGCTTCGTGTCCCACGTAGTCGTAACAGCAATTTTTACCCGATGTTACTAGGTGTGTTGAAAGACCAAGAAGAAGAAGCCCAAAAACTGGTGAGCAGTCTTTATTGTAGTGGTTTGACCACCGAACAGGTAGGGAAAATCTACGAACAGTTTTACGGGAAGCATTACAGTAAAAGTCAGGTAAGTCGCCTCTTGAACACGGCCCGTGAAGATGTAAACGCGTGGCTGGGGCGTAAACTTGAGAAACGTTACCCCATTCTTTATATCGATGCCACGTATGTCCTCACCCGTCGGGACGAGTCCGTGAGCAATGAAGCCTATTACACGGTTTTGGGAGTGAAAGAAGACCGCACAAGGGAAGTTTTAACCGTGGTAAACTTTCCCACGGAAAGCGCGACCAATTGGAAGGATGTTTTTGAAGGTCTCAAAGAAAGAGGTGTAGCCGTGGTGGACCTGTTGGTATGTGACGGGTTATCCGGTATTGAAAACACGCTGGCCGATACTTTTCCCCAAGCGGATCTGCAGTTGTGTACCGTTCATCTGAAAAGGAATATCGTGAATAAAGTCAAGCCCGGGGATAAGAAACAGGTTATGGAGGAACTCAAACAAATCTGCTCTCCTGACCAATGGGACATTACCCCGGAAAAGGCATTCGGTGTATTCAAGGAGTTCATACAAAGGTGGCAAAAGAGTTACCCGCCGCTAAAGAGATACCAGCATGACAGGTACAGGTTTTATTTTACATACTTCAAATATGAAAGGGAAATCAGGGGAATGATTTATACCACGAACTGGATCGAAAGACTGAACAGGGATTATAAGAGGGTTATTAACATGAGAGGGGCCATGCCGAATCCACAGGCCGTCATTCTACTGATGGGGACCGTGGCTCAAAACGCGGATATTTATAAATACCCTATTTATAATTTTTTAGAATCAAGATTATTTTATTAAAAATGAATAGATTTGCAAAGATGAAAAAAGAAAGGATTTACACACTTTTTGAAACACTATCTGTTCTGGTTTAAACATCTACCTCAAAACACCTCATTTTCTCTTGAAAACAAAAAAGCAGTTACATTTTTGATTTTGTAACTGCTTCATTTTTAAGTGGTCCCACTTGGGCTTGAACCAAGGACCCCCTGATTATGAGTGAGTGGATATGGTGAGATGTAAAATAATGATAATTAGTGTGTTATGAGGGTATTTTATCCTTTTTTCCTAAAAGGGTAAAACATAGTTAAAACAATTTGTTTAGTCTATGTGGGTTGATAATTACTGATAATGAGTGTGTTACTGGTTTAGTTTTTGATGAAAAATGATAGTGTTTCCTTCCATGTTTTCATTATTGTCTTTGGTCTTCTTTTGTTGTATTGATATACATAATATTGATTTTTTTATGTAAATAAATGCTTTTGTGGTTAATATTTTTTTTGTTGCACTTACTTGCTAATATATACAAAATCTATCTGCAACAAAATTTAAATCAAGGATTCATGGACATGGTTTTAGCCAGAATGTAAATAATGCTTTTTTCTCTTCATTTGTTGATATTTTTAATGGTTGATATGTGTAATACTATTCAATGCAGAAAGTGGCTGTATAGGCTTAAAAAGGGCCTTATTTTTCATCTTAATGATAGATATTCAGAATATAGAATTGCTTGTATGACCATAGGGAAAATATAAAATAATTGCTCAAAAATTTGGAATTAGTTAAAAAATGTATTATATTTGTATTATTCAAGAATTTTGTTATAGTACAATGGGAAGAAACCATGTACTTCTACTTTTGAAGATGGATATTACTTACCACATGAGAATTGATGAAACAGTCAGAAATCATATTAAAATCTATCTTAAACTTCAATGCCCTTCTTTCCTTTTTGGAAAGTAAATTCAGTGAAATGGAGCATTGTTGGATCAGGTAGCTACTCCTGTGTCCAATAGCAAGGTGTTTCTTCATTTGCTTCTAAGCCCCCAGCCTTATACTATGCACCATCAAATAATTTGATGAGAGAGTGAAAATCAATTGATTTTAAGCAAATAGAGGGGGCATGATACATTTAAATTGAAAGTATATTTAATCTATCATTCAAGTTAAAACTAAAGCAAGATAGAATAGTTTTTTAATAGAATGTGTTGAATTTTAAAGATTAGAACTAAAGCAACACAGGAAATAAATTTGAAATGGAATATATCATTTTCCTACAAGCTAATGCTAGAGTAACACAGGATAAATTGTGAATAATTAATAATATTTATATCTTAGCCTAATGAGCCATATGAATGAAAGGAAACACAAACCTAAGTTCATGTCTCCTTCCTATTCTGAGTGGGTAAAAAGATAAATATTTTTTGACTTCTTAATCTAAAGAAAAGCCACATGAATTGATTCAAAAAATACCAATTAATCCATTCTTTAGCATGAGATGTATGTTGTTTATTAATGGTAGGGGGATAACAGATTTAGTTAAAAGATAGAGTGGGAGTGATTATATTATACTCCCATCTCATATATATAACATTTTATCTCTTCTATTCTTCAATTAATTGTTATTGAGAATTGATCTTGTTAATAGTATTATTTAGAAAATCATGATAATAATCATTTCCACAGTTTATTATTATAAGGTTTTGTTGACATCTTGTTAATCCTGTGTATATTAATTCTTCTGATCCTTTTCTTGAAGCTGGATCTATTAGCAAGAATAATGTTGAAGTTTGCCAACCTTTAAAACTATGGATTGTTGATATATTGATCCCTTTCCTGCCTGTATAAAAATGTCTTTTTTTTATTTGTTGAGCATTTTCAATCATTTTTTCAAAATGAAAAGAATTTCTATTTTGATATTTTAGGAATTTTTGCGACCAATCTTTGAAAGTCTTGTACCATTTTTGAAATTTATCTATAGATAATTGATTAGCCTCTAATTCTTGATATAATTTTTCTTTAAAAGCATCATCTTGATATTTAATGTACAAATAATTAAAGGTCAAGATTAAAGATAATTCTTGACTTGATGTCAATAAGGATGTATTTAATTGGTATTCAGTGAGTAATAGTAAATTTTTGAATTCTAGATTTGCAAATGTTGTATTGGTTGCTTTTTGAGATTTATATTTATAGAAGGCTTCAAATTCCATTAATTGTTCTTTGTTACTACCCAACAAAGTAATGTTATTTTCAATCTGGGAAAGATATGTTTTGCTACTTGTCAATATCTCATAAATAGCAATTACAGGATCACCTGTTGGTAAATTGAAATACTCTACACTACCTTTAAACTCCTCAAAATCAAAAGACATTTGTTGGTCAAATTCGTCAATGAAATATTTATCATGGAAAAAATGTTTTTGAAACTCACAAGCTAGTCTTCTTATGTTTTCTCCTGATCTATAACAAAATTTTAAAAGAGAGGGGGCTCCAATTACATTTGTTCTCACATCTTTATTATCTAGTTCATTCCCATAAATATTTTGTTTCTCATCTCCAAAAAGAACATATTCTCCACCTTCTTTTAAAAAACATTGTTTAATAATATCCATCCAAGGTCTTTTGTAATCTTGAATTTCATCTATTAGTATTGTGGCATATTTTTGAATTTCATCTTTATGGTTTTCAAATAGAGATAAATTAGAATAATAATTGTTTTCTAGGTATTGATTTTTTAATTCTGTTGTTTTTAGCTCTGTAGGATAGTGAAAAGGTATCCTTAAATTATTCAACTCAGCTTGAATGAATTCATGATAATTTAGCACATGGAAATTTTCTAATGGAACTTCCTCTTCAAATTCTTGAAGTTTACTTTTTATGTAATTAATTAATGTGATATTGTAAGTCAAAATTAATACAGTTTCACCTGTCCTTCTATATGCATTAATAGCCCTGCAAGCAAGAACTGTTGTTTTACCAGATCCCATTGCCCCTTTTATCCTCTGTTGCCTAGGAATACTGATAGATAGATTCAGCTGTTGTGCATTCAATTTAATGTTTTTCCTTTCTTTTCTTGAATATCTCTTTTGTAGCAAGTACTCCTTGACCTCCATGTATAATTTTTCATCAAAAAGAACTGATTCTTTATTGGCTAGTAAATAAGAATTTTGTAAAATCTCTCCAAAATTCTGTATGCTTAAACTATCCTTACCCAAAAACTTTATTTTTTTCTCTATTTTGGATGCATCCTTTTTCAGATAGGTAGTGATAAAATTCTTCACTTCTTGACAGGTGTTAGCATGGAAATAAAGAGCACAAGCAAAAACTGTATGGTAATATCGATTTTGAACATATTTATATAATAAGCCTGGGATGTAATCGTAAAAAGTATCTTTATATAGACTTATTTGTTTTAATGGGGATAAAATATTTTCATTGTTTAAATCATCATGCCATAATAATGGATTAGTTGGATTTGCAGAATATTCTTTCAATTCTTTATCAAAGATTTGAATAATTAGTGCTCCATAATTTTTTCTTAGTATTACACAAGTGAGCTTGTTCCCTTCTATGTTTGGCTTAAAAAATATTTCAAAACTATCATCTAAATGCAATTCTAAAAAAACTAATAAAGTTTTTTCTCCTGCAGTTAAGGTTTCTTCTACTTCTTTTATTTTTTTATATGGAGGATAGAATATTGCCATGTATTATTTTTTTGAGAGAAATATAGGCAAATATATAATAAATTAATACAAATTTGAACAAAGAATTAACATGAATGAAATATAAATGTTTTATATATTTTATGTGAAGAATATTCATAGTTACATTTGAATGTGGCCTGTATTTTTCGATTTTGAATATGGAGAAGGTATATTTATTTACACTCATCCTTAAAATCTCTCTATAAAAATTTTAGTAAGGGTAGAATGAGTGTATATTGTTATAATTACAATAAAGTCTAAACAAAAATGTAATCCTGTTTTTATATGCAATATTCAAATGATAATCATTCCAAATATTGTTTTCATCATATTGATAAAATTTACTAGTCAAACTCAAATCAGCTTGTAAAGTTTTGTTCCAGCTTTCTTGGCTTTTCACAAGTTCTTCTTGTTCTTCCTTCTTCATTCTTTTTAAAAGTTTCATGTAATATTTGTAAATGATATATTCTTGTGCTGAGTTTTGATACACTTGAAAACTATATAATATTGGCTTGTATGTTCCTGTTGGATCACAATCTTTTATTATTCTTAGGATTTCATTCATTTTAAATGTATCTTGTGCGAACTCTATCTCTTCTGGGGATGTAGAATTGCTAATTGGGATTTTGTAATAAAATTGATTGCTGATGTACTTTTGCAAATAATTATTTATTTGAGTGTAAAAAGTGACATTCTTTTGGATTCTTTCATGTCTATCATATAGAAATAATATGCTGTTTTGAAGTCCCTCTCTAAGGGTATCAAGTTCTTTTCTTGTATATTCTTTGGGCTTACTTGGCTTTTCAAATAAACTTGTTATAGGGATTTCTTCCCATTTTCCTATTATTGAGTTAAAGGCAATGGTATCAGTAACAACCTTAGAAGACATTGTTGTTGATTTAGGCTTGCATTCCCACAAAAGAATAACTAAGAAGAATAGAGTTATAATTTTCATTTTTAATGTAATTTCTATCTGAATTTGTAATATAAATGGAGGTGGAGTGATTACATGATACTCTCACCCCATATTATTTCTTCACTTTACATACTACATCATCCTCAATAAACCACATATCCATGGGTTCAAAATTCTTTGATACCCATATAGTCTTAAGAGAGGAGCAATAAGCTTTAAAATAATAAAGTTTATCAAGATGACTAATATCTATGGTTGTAATTTGTGATCCATAAATGTCGATTCTCTCCAATTTAGTGCAGCTAGAGAGGTCTAATTTTTTTAGAGAAGATACCTGAAAAATGAAAGTTTCTAAATTTTTATTTAGATTGATAGTTCTTAAATTATTACAGCAACATTCTAAATAAATTAATTCTGAATTATGACTTAGATCTAAATCTGAAAATTTGTTAATACTACAATAAAGTTCCTTTAATTTCTCACATTTATCAACTTTTAATTCTAAAAGATTATTGTTACTGCAAATTAAGTTTTCCAATTTTTCATATCCATCAACATCTAATTTGGAAATTTTATTATCAGAACAATCTAGAGTACATAATAATGGATTATTTAATTCTAATTTTGTAATTTGGTTTTCAGAACAATCTAAGTCTTTTAATTTTTTACAACTACTAACATCCAAATTTGAGATATTATTATTAGAACATTTTAAATATTCAAGATGTAGATGATTTAATTCCAATTCTGAAAGTTTGTTATAAGAACAATCTAGATACCTTAATTTCTTACAGTTGCTAATATTGAGTTGGGTTATAGAATTTCTACTAACATCTATGGAATCAAGTTTCACACATCTACTCAGATCAAGAATATGTAAAGAATCATTGCCAGATACTTTTAAATACTCCAAATTAGCAGCACATGAAGAGAGGTCTAATTCTTCTAACTGGCAGTTGTAAATGTTGATTTTTTTCAAATTAAAACAGTTGTTGATGTGAAGTTGATCCAATGCCAAGTAATATATTTTCAATTCAGATAACTTTGGAAATGAAGGTAAATCTAGTGTTTTTTTTATAGTTTCAAATGGAGGTCCTTCTAATTCTAAAAAGGATAATTGTGGACAATGGTCAATATGAAAATTATCAAAATATTTAGGAGTGGCTGATAATTTCTCCAATTCAGAACAATTTTCAACAGTTAGCTGGTTAATATAACCATGCAATCCTAATTCTTTCAAACTAGGATAATTGTTTACTTCCAATCTAATCCCTCCTGCCATGCAATCTAAATGCAAGGATTGAAGTTTCCTTAAATGTTTAAGATTTGCAGGGACTTTACCCATCATTGTATCACTTAATTGAATCTTGACAACTTTCCCCTTTTCATCAGTGGTAATACCATACCATTCATTGAGAGGTTTATCACTTAGCCAATTCTCTTTATGTTCCCATTTATCTCCATCTAAAGCCTTGTAAAAAGATTCTAATATTGATCTTTCACTCCTGCAACATCCCCAAAGCAATAGTTGGGTTATTAAAATTATGATTGAATATTTTACCATTTTATCTGAATTTGTAATATGAATTAAGGAGTGGTTATACTCCCATCTCATGTGAATTGTGTTCAATTACTATCTCATGTTGATATGAATTATTGATTAAGGGAAGTTAGAGCTACAATTATTAGAACAATAATAAGGAATATTATGTAATAAAATATAACTCTCCTGTTTTGCTCTTTTTGTTCTTCAATGGATGTTATAGTATAGAGTGTTTGAGGTGTTTCTGAATTTTTATTATGGGCAGTAATTAATCCCATCACCATTTCAACACTTCTATATCCCTCTTCATATAATTTTTCCTCTACTAGATAAAGATATTGTTCTTTCCCATTGACCTTTAAAATAAAAATACTCTCACTTTCATAGCTTGGCTGGTATAAAGTACTTTTATTATCAAATTCAATCATCAATGAATTATCCCCAACTTCTTCCCATTTACCTTTTATTACATCTCCAGAATTAGCAATTAATAATGTTTGGTCTTTTTGAAAAATATATATTTGCCTTTCCTCTTCTGATTCTTTTAGAAGAACCCAATTCTTTTTGATCAAGTGTTGCTTGGATACTTTTAGATTTATGGATTGAATTTTATCTACCACTTTTTCACCAACAGAAGAGATAACAGGTTTCTGTTCAATCTTCTTTTCTGATTTATCCTTTTTCTTGTTCAAACATAATAAAATTATGAATGCAGGTAATGTGAGAAAGAGTGTAAAAATTATCCATCCCACTATATTCCTGTTTAATTCTTTTGCTCTATATCCTGCCCAAATAGTTATCCCTATTTTAATGATGGGCAGTAATAACATTAAAAATGCAGTTTCTTGTTGATTCATGATACTTCTTATTATCAAAAATTTTAATCATTTGTATTTTGCTTTAAATTCTTCTTCATTCATCATTTCAGTGGTCTCAACTAAGAGATCATCATAGTTAGGATCATTCTCATTCATACAGAAATATAAGTTTCTGTAAATGGGTAATCCTTGATGTAAATGAACTTTTGCAGGTGTTCCTTTTTCTTCATTTGCAGGTGTCATTTTAGGTTGCTGAACTTTATCTCCAACTTTCCAAAATGGTTTGCCAACTTGTTCTCTTATTGAGATCCTACATTTAGGCCAAATGGCATTTAGATTAGTTCCTATCTTTAGATCATACAGTTCCATGATTTCTTTTTCAAGAACTAATCTAACAATTCTATTTTGTGGAAACAGAGCTGCACCTCTTGATATAATTTCTTTGCTTACTATCTTGATTCTAATAAAATTAGAATCAGAAACCTTTTCAAAATCTACCCCTTCTTCTTCATTAAGGGGAACTACAAAAACTTGTCCTTTGTTTTGTATTTTTGATTTTACTTGAATGCTAGTACATGCCTCATCTGTGTCATTTTTAATTTCTGCTGAAGAAGTTTGAGAAATATTTGTATCGTTATTATTTGAGTATTTATTATCAAATTTTTTTCTGGAATCTTGAATGGCCATTAATCTAGCCTCCTCTTTTGTCCACTGTTTTATTTTTATTGAATCAGCTAGTTTTTGGTATTGATCTAAATTTTCTTCATTAGGATTCTTGATAAAGTCTACTAATGCCTTGATGATTTTGATGCACCCTGTTAAATTGTATTTGATTTGATCTTCTGCCAATCTTAGAACAAACCAGTTACAGTTAGTGATGGTTTCATTTCTTATGTCATCTATTCCTATGTAGTGTATTTCTTTTTTAGTTTTAAATTCATATGGTTCATCTATTTCAATATCAATACAAATGTGTTCATCTATCTCTAATGTTATATCTGGATAATAGCCTTCTATTTCAACATCCACTTTTACATACTGTGGAAATTCATACATTAATGCTTCAAATAACTTGTTCTCATAGAATCCTCTTTGTGGAGCATCTGTAATTTTTACATATGGAACTCCAAAGGAAAACAGAGAATGTAAGTATTGAGGATAGATAATTTTAAAATTTTCATTTATTTCTTGATTAAGCACTGATATTTTTTTATTATATAGAATAACTTCCTCCTTGTATTCCTCTTCTTCTTGTTCTTTTTGTTTATTGTACTTTTTTAATTCTTCTTTTGTGAGTTGTTTGGGGTAAAATAAATTACTTTCCCTTTTTTTGCTATTTATTTGAACCAAATATAAACATTTGTGAAATAAAAATATAGAACATGGGAGAGTTATAATGCTCAATAGAGGTGGCATGTAATTACCAATGATAAATAAGGCAAAAAGAAAACCAAGGACAATAAAAAGAACTTCTAAGCAACCAATCGCTTCTTCTTTGATTCTGATTTTCTTTGTTTTTAATTCTAAGGAATATTGATTTGCTAATAATCTTTTGGTATTATCAAGGAATTGTTTAGAGGGATATATTAGTGGATATTTAGAATTGCAATATTCTACAATGTCTGTATAATATGGTTCTTTATGTATTGCTTCTTTTGCTTGTTTGGGGAGAAACAGTATAGGATATTCAATAATATTTTTTTCTTCATGGAATAAACTATATGCTGTTTTTATCCAAGAATAATTGTCAGGAGCAATTTCAATTTTTTGAAATTCTTCATGGTGATTAGATGATAGATTATAATTTTCTTGCATCTTTATCTAACTGTTCCCTCCAGTCTCCAAAAGGTCATTACACAAAAAGAAGGCATGGAAACTGTAATTTATTTCACTTGGTGGTTCTGGTAATAACCATTGATATAAATAAAAACAGCCCATGCCTAACCCATATATTATTTTGAGAATAATATGCATGAGAAGGCAAGCACTTGTTTTATCCTTATATCAATTCAAAAATTTACCAGATTCCCAAATGAAGGATAAATTAATGCCTCTTTCTAGTATGTCTGCCAGAATGATCTCTCACTCCAACAACACAAAAATAGATATATTCAGCATCATAAACAAGTGCCTTTAGGGCTGCTATAAAACAAAAATATCACATATTTAATATCCTTGGTGTGTTTGGCTAATAATTTCTTTTTTTGTACCCCTTTATCTTTAAGAAAAAGATGGTGGGTACAGGTCTAATTTTATCATATAATATAGAATTGGAGCAGTACCTTTTTCTAATCAGAAGAAACATTGTTACACTTAGTTTATATATTATATAAAAACTATGTGCAACACATTTTCTACAATAGAGCTCTTACTTTATATTTAATTATAGGAAACTAAGAGATCAAGTCATGAAGATGTGTTGCATTTAGATTATGATATTATATACAAGTAAGTGTAACAGGTATGCTTTCTTCCATAAAATTTCTAAGAAATCATGTTGCAGATAGATTATATGATATATTAACAACTAAGTGCAACAACAATTCATCTTCTTCTATTAGATCCTTTACCTTGATACAATACATTATATGATATATTAACAACTAAGTGCAACAACAATTCATCTTCTTCTATTAGATCCTTTACCTTGATACAATACA
>CALUKD010000030.1 GCA_944321125.1 Candidatus Butyricimonas faecavium
TACGTTTGATGATTTTTAAGGATTCTGACATAGGTTTACTTAGATTTACAGTAAACTTTTCTCAGGATAATACAAACATACAAATACAACGATAATAATCTTCCTATTCCCTTTCATCACCCTTTCAACGCTCATGCATAGCCCATTGTCAATAGAGCTACAACGTCTACCAAAAGAAAGTAAAACATTGAGGACAGACTTTTACAGTAGAAGAACCCAATTATTTCCATTTCTAAAAAATACTCTAAACAAAGATATATCGAAACATTTACAGAACACAAGAAAAAAATGAAACAACCAATTTCAGAATCAAACTAAATTAGACACTCCACTTCAAATTTAAAACGATTCCGGAATATACAATGACAATTTTTTATTAAACTCGCGTACATGCAGAGAAAAATAGAATAAATCATATAAAATAGTCATGCAAAATAATCTAATTGACAAAAAAATCGTTGACCAGAAGCTAGAAGCTTGCGGGATCCGTGATATGGAAGATGCCACGATACGCGACATCGTAAAAGTGGTAAATATGGTGGAAGCCGAAAGCGGGGAGAAATTCATCCGCATGGAAATGGGTGTTCCCGGACTTGCCCCCTCTAAAATAGGCATCGATGCCGAAATAGAGGCGTTACGTGCCGGATGCGCACAATTCTACCCGATGCTCGAAGGACACAAAGAATTCAAGGAAGAAGGTTCTAAGTTCGTGAAGAACTTCGTGGACATTGACATCAAGCCGGAAGGTATCATCCCGACAGTAGGTTCCATGCAAGCCTGTTTCGCCGCATTCATGGCTGTAACGGAATGTAAGAAAGGAAAAGACACGGTTCTTTTCATTGACCCGGGATTCCCCGTACAGAAAACACAAATGCAAGTAATCGGCAAACCGTTTGAATCATTCGATGTCTACAATTACAGGGGTGAAAAATTACGGGAAAAACTGGAAGAACATCTTTCCAAAGGAAACATTGCCGCTATCTTGTACAGTAACCCGAACAATCCTGCTTGGATATGTTTCACGGCTGAAGAACTGAAAATCATCGGGGAACTAGCAACTAAGTATGATGTGATCGTGTTGGAAGATTTGGCCTATTTCGCCATGGATTTCCGTCGGGATCTTTCCGTACCGGGTAAAGCTCCGTTCCAACCGTCAGTTGGTAAATACACTGACAATTATATTGTTATGATCTCTGGTTCCAAATTATTCAGTTACGCCGGACAACGTTTGGGAATCATGTGTATTTCTGACGCTTTATACAACCGGAAATATGACAACCTGCACGATCGTTTCGGGGGAATGGGTACTTTGGGTTACACCATCGTGAACCGGATCATCTACACGTTATCATCCGGGACTACTCACTCGTGCCAGTATGCCATGGCCGCCATCTTGAAAGCAGCCAACGAGGGACGCATCAACATCCTCGACGGGGTACGAGAATATGCAGAGCGAGCCCACGCCATGAAAGGACTATTCACTAAATACGGTTTCGAGATTGTATATGACCGGGATTTGGAAGAACCCATCGCCGACGGATTCTATTTCACGATTATCTATCCGGGCTTCTCCGGTGGAGACCTCACGAAAGAAATTCTGTATTACGGTATATCAGCCATTCCGTTGCGAGACACGGGTTCCAAGAAACAAGGCCTTCGTGCTTGTGTTTCTCAAACCGGACTTGAACGGATGCCGGAACTGGAAGAACGTTTGAAACGATTTGCGGCGGACCATACGAAATAATTGAAAATTGAAAATGCCTTGTAAAAATCTCATATCCAATTTTCAATTTAATAAATTTAAATCGGGAAAAGCTCGATACCATAGCTTTAACATGAAAGTAAAACAATGTTAAAATACAAGTAAACTATTTCACGATTCAATTTAAGTTTGTAATTTTATCCCGTAAATGTGTTACAAAATATAAGGCAAAAAGAGAATTTATTTATAAATCATAATCAATTCAATTATGGCAAAATTTAGAGGCGCTGTCGTCGTTGACAAAGAAAAATGCAAAGGATGTAACCTTTGCGTGGTTGCGTGTCCTACCAAAACTCTCGGCTTAGCGAAAGAAGTGAATGGTAAAGGATACCACTACTCCGAGATGGTAAACCCGGAAGCATGTATTGGATGTGCCAGCTGTGCGTTGGTATGCCCAGACTCGGTGATCACCGTTTACAAAATGAATGTACAATAAGAATAAAAACTACCGAAAATGGCAGAAGTAAAATTAATGAAAGGGAACGAGGTATTAGCCGAAGCTGCTATCCGTTGTGGATGTGATGCTTATTATGGTTACCCTATTACCCCGCAATCCGAAGTCATGGAGACTCTCATGTTACGCAAACCGTGGGAGGAAACAGGAATGGTCGTATTGCAGGCCGAAAGTGAATTGGCCTCTATCAACATGGTATACGGTGCCGCTGCTTGCGGTAAAAAGGCAATGACATCATCATCTAGCCCCGGTATCTCGTTGATGCAAGAAGGTTTAACCTACTTGGCAGGAGCAGAACTTCCCTGCTTGGTGATTGATGTTGTACGTGGAGGCCCAGGATTGGGAACCATCCAACCGGCACAAAGTGACTATTTCCAAGCAACCAAAGGTGGTGGACACGGAGACTATCACTTGATCGTACTTGCTCCCGCTTCCGTTCAGGAAATGAACGATTTCGTAGGACTTGGTTTTGATTTGGCATTCAAATATCGTAACCCGGCCATGATCCTTGCTGATGGTGTTATCGGACAGATGATGGAAAAAGTTCAATTGAGCGAATACAAACCTCGTTGGACCCAAGAAGAAATTGACAAGATGTCTGATAATTGGGCTTTAACCGGTAAAAAAGCACATCGTTCTCACAACACGGTTACTTCTTTGGAACTAGACTCTTACAAACAAGAAGTATTCAACCACAAACTTCAAGAGAAGTACAAATTGATGGAAGAAAACGATGTTCTTTTTGAAGAAATTCAATGTGAAGACGCAGAATACATATTCGTGGCTTATGGGTCAGCATCTCGTATTTGCCAGAAAGCAGTACAATTATGCCGTGAAAAAGGAATCAAAGTAGGAATCCTTCGCCCGATTACCCTTTATCCTTTCCCGAAAAAAGAAATTGCACGCTTGTCTAAACAAGTAAAGGGAATCTTGACTGTAGAAATGAGTGCCGGTCAAATGGTAGAAGACGTTCGTTTGAACGTGGCTAATAACATTCCGGTAGAACACTACGGACGTTTCGGAGGAGTAATCCCGACACCGGAAGAGATCGTTGAAGCACTTGAAAAACAAATTATAGGAGCATAAGCTATGTCAGTAGAATTAAAAGATATAATAAAAGAGGAGAATCTTGTTTACAAGAAAACTCCCGTGCTTACCGATAACGTGATGCACTACTGTCCGGGATGTTCCCATGGCGTGGTTCACAAAATTATCGCAGAAGTAATTGAAGAAATGGGTATCCAAGACAAGACCATCGGTGTTTCTCCGGTAGGATGTTCTGTACTCGCTTACAACTATTTGGATATTGATTGGGCAGAGGCAGCACACGGACGTGCTCCGGCCGTTGCAACCGGTATCAGCCGTGTTCACCCCGATCGTTACGTGTTTACTTACCAAGGCGATGGAGACTTGGCATCTATCGGATGCGGAGAAATCATGCACGCTTGTAACCGTGGTGAAAACATCGTGGTAATCTTTATTAATAACGCAATCTACGGTATGACCGGAGGACAGATGGCTCCGACCACCCTTTTGGGACAGGTAACTGCTACCACTCCTTACGGACGTGATGCCAAATTGAACGGATTCCCGATGAAATTAACAGAATTACTTGCACAACTGGATGGAACTTGCTACGTAACCCGTCAGTCAGTTCACACCCCGGCTAACGTGCGTAAAGCAAAAGCCGCTATCCGCAAGGCATTCGAGAACACTCGGAAAGACAAAGGAACTTCTTTCGTGGAAATCGTTAGTACATGTAACTCCGGTTGGAAAGTAACCCCGGTAGAAGCCAACAAATGGATGGTGGAAAACATGTTCCCGAAATACCCGTTAGGAGATATCAAAGACATTTAATAATTTGAGATTTTAGATTTACGATTTTAAATTATTTAGAATCGTAAATCCCAAATCATAAATCGTAAATTAAAGATTATGACAGAAGAAATCATTATAGCAGGATTCGGTGGACAAGGAGTTCTTTCTATGGGAAAGATTCTTGCTTACTCCGGAATTATGCAAGATCAGGAAGTTGCTTGGATGCCTTCTTACGGTCCTGAAATGCGTGGTGGTACTGCCAACGTGACCGTTATCCTGAGCGACGAGCGCATCAGCTCCCCGATCTTAACGAAATACGATACCGCTATCGTCCTGAACCAACAATCTATGGATAAGTTCGAGAGCATGGTGAAACCGGGTGGAACCTTGATCTATGACCCGAACGGAATTACTCACGAACCGACGAGAAAAGATATCAATATCTACAAAATCGAAGGAACAGCCATTGCCGCAGAGCAAGGAAACCCGAAAGTATTCAACATGATCGTTCTTGGTGGATTCTTAAAGGTAAAACCGATCGTGAAACTTGATAACGTGGAAAAAGGTTTGCAAAAATCTTTACCCCCTCGTCACCACAAGATGATTCCGATGAACATCGAGGCCATCCAAACTGGAATGAAGAGTGTTGAAGTTGTCAACCAACTATAAAACAAAAACCCGTCTTTTATGACGGGTTTTTTATTTTTCATTTCTTAATATATCTCTTCCTCATTAATCATTTTACTCCATTAGGATGAAGTAATTTTTTAGCTGTATACGATAAAATAACGCAACTATATACTTTATTGTACCAACGGTTTTGTATAATTAAGGTTTCCCTCTTCACCTGCATATAACAATATTTCGCTGTTCATAGAAATAGGTGTAGTTCGTTTGGAATATATAAAAAGATATAAACTAAACTTTACTTTCTGACATTCCTAATATTTCCATCATTTTAGGACGAAAATTATTTCCCCACTGTTCCAATATTTTAATTATAGGAATAAGACTTCTACCATCTTCCGTTATGGAGTATTCTGTATGCGGTGGAAGCTCTGCAAACACTTTCTTTTTTATCATACCATGTATTTCTAATTCTTTTAGCTGTTGGTTAATAACACGAGGACTTGCATCGTCAAATAGGCGATGTAATTCACTCGGACGCCTAGCACCTTCATTTAATTCTTGAATGATACAGGATTTCCATTTACCGCCTATAACTTCCATAGCTATTTTCACTCCACATTTAATATCAATAGGAATCTTTTTTTCGTACATACTTCAAAACTTGAAATTATATATTAATGATATACGCAAATATACGAAGATTTATATACGACGTGAAATGAACATATGGCTAAATTTATCCATATATGAATAATTTAACCGTACTTGCAGTATTATAAGCATTCCTATAATTTTGCAAAAGTTATGGATAAATACAATATTCCAATTACAGGAATGACAGCTTATAATATTTAGGCACTGATTAATCTTATTTATATAACAATATCATATAAAGACAAAAGAAGAATCATGAAAATAAATAATCATCAATAAAATAACATATTAACTTTATGAAAATAACAATGGCAATAGCAACATTAGCATTAGGCATAAATACGCTTTATGCCCAAAATAAAACAATTCGTTTAATTTATCCCCAATGGCAAGGTGGAGATATTACAAGACTTGTAAAAGAAGTACCTACTCCCGAAGATGCATCAAGAGGTTATTATTTAGGCGCACAACTTCTCAATTTTCTTGCACCCGATAATGGACAAAAAACAGTTGTTGTACCTATAACAACAGATATTACAGAACGTAAGGTTGTGGACGGAGTACTTGATCGGGATATAATTGTAAAACAAACAAAAGCTGCTTTAGACATATTGAATATAGAAAAGCCTAACAAAATCGTAACACTCGGGGGAGAATGTTCCGTTAGCGTCGTACCATTCACGTACCTTTATCATAAATACGATGGTGACGTCGCAATGATTTGGATAGATGCACATCCCGATATAACATTACCCGGTGATGTTTATGCCGGTTATCATGCGATGGCGGTTACGGCGTGTATGGGATATGGAGAGAAACAACTCATGTCAATTTTACCCTCTCAAATAAAAGCTGATAAGATTTTATTGGTTGGAATAAGAAATTGGGAACGAGATGAGATTAAAGTCCGTCAAAAACAATATGGCATTAAAAACATAAGCAGTGAAGAATTGACAGAAAACAGTGATGCTATTCGGACATGGCTAAAGTCGTGTGGGGCATCGAAAGTTGTAATTCATTTCGATATGGATGTATTAGATCCTACAGAAATTATCGCTGCCGTTGGTACAGATGCGAACGGCATGAAAATGGAGCAAGTAATACGTATCATAAACGACATTGCAAGTGAAAAAGAAATAGTCGGCCTGACCATCGCAGAAGCAATGCCTCGTGTCGCAATCAGAATCAAAAAAATGTTGGAACAATTACCTTTATTGAAATAAATGAAACAACGAATGTGGTATCATGAGTACAAACATGATACCCATTCATAACAAAGCGATTAAATTTCGTGTTAAAAAATTTCTTTACTATTTCTTTCAGAATTCTCGTAGCGCAATTTTCCTGAATGAAAATGATCCGGAGAAAAAGTTACCCTCACCTTTTATTCTCCGAAACATTTTTTGTCACTTTATCAAACTACCAACAAGCCGTATAAATCACAGCCAACAAAATACAAATCACGTAAGCACAAATATTAAAAACCTTATCGGTTTTGAACATTTCAGACGTCAACACCAAGCCTTTCGGATCATCATCCGTCTTGCAGGTAGCCAAACTAACCATTCCAATCGTTACCATCGTCAACAGGAACGTGTACATCATCTGATCGAGGAACGGCATTTCGATAGGCAGGAACTTCAACAACAACGCCACGGGAATAGAGATCAACACACCGATTATAGCTCCCCGGTTCGTTGTCTTCTTCCAGAATAAACCCATCAAAAATACAGCCAAAATACCGGGACTCACTAATCCCGTGTATTCTTGAATGTACACGAACATCTGGTCGAAATTAGCCATCATGGGAGCAATCAAACCCGCAATCACCAACGCCACCGCTGCCGTAATCCGTCCCACACTTACCAACTTTTTGTGTGAAGCATCCCGATCCATGTAAGGCTTATAAATATCCATCGTGAAAATAGTAGAAGTCGAATTCAGCATGGAAGCCAGTGAAGAAACTATCGCCGCCGCCAATGCCGCCAACACCAAGCCTTTCAAACCTGTGGGAACAAATGTCCCGATCAACCAAGGGTAGGCTTTATCATTTCCTCCCGTCATCTCGAACATAGCCGTCACTGACGGATCCTTTGATTCGGTATACATCACGAATGCCACAATACCCGGAATTACTACGATTAAAGGCACAATTAATTTCAAGAAAGCTGCAAAAGCAATTCCCCGCTGAGCCTCCTTTAAGGATTTAGCTGCTAATGTCCGCTGAATAATATATTGATTAAATCCCCAATAATAAAGATTCGCTACCCATAATCCTCCAATAAGAACGGCAATACCCGGCAAATTTTTAAACTCTGGATTATCTTTCGAAATAATCATGTGAAACTTATCCCCAGCCGTGTCTACCACATGATTAAACCCCTCAATCACGCCACCACCCGGTAACACGTTATCCAAAGCGATAAGCGTGGTAATAATCCCCCCGATGATCAACAAGGCTACCTGAATTACATCCGTCCAAGCCACCGCAGACAATCCCCCGTAAATGGAATAAGCCGCCGCGACAAAAGCCAAACAGACAATGGCAGGGATAAACAAATCCCCGTTACCGGAACCGATAATCGTATCAATAGCTTTCGCTCCCAGAAAAAGCACGGAAGTCAAGTTCACGAAAATAAACAAAGCGATCCAAAAAACGGCGAGAATGGTCTTCAGGTTCGTGGAAAAACGCTTTTCCACAAATTCGGGAATCGTGTAAAGTCCCTGTTTGATAAATATAGGTAAAAAGAATTTTCCCACAATAATTAAAGTCAAAGCCGCCATGAATTCGTAAGAAGCAATAGCCAGTCCCACGGCAAATCCAGATCCGGACATTCCGATAAACTGTTCGGCAGAGATATTGGCCGCAATCAACGAGGCCCCAATGGCCCACCAAGGTAATGATTTACTCGCGAGGAAATAATCCTCCGTTGTTTTTTGCACGCCTTTCTTACCTCTCGACACCCATAATCCCACGGCGATAATCATCAAGGCATACGCCCCGAAAATGAAATAATCCCAGAACTCAAAACTTGTGTTCAACATTTTTCCAAATTGTTATGGTTTATATTTAGTAAATTTTCCTCACCCCATCACCAATATCTGCCACGTAAAACTCGGCATTCAACCCGACTTTATCGTGGTACACTGAAGCCAATTTCTCGATGAAATCCTGCACGTTATCCTCTTTCACGAGGCTCACCGTACATCCACCGAAACCACCGCCCGTGATCCGGGAACCTAACACCCCCGGCAATTTCTGCCCTTCCTCGGCTAGCGTATCCATCTCGACACCGGTAACCTCGTAATCCTCCTTCAACGACCGATGCGATGCGTTCATCAATTCCCCGAAACGAACCAAATCCCCCCTTTGTAACACATCAATGGCCTCGTTCACCCTAGCATTCTCCGTTACAGCATGACGAGCCCGGTGGTAAACGATTTCATCGGAAATCAGATGCCTCGCCCTCTCCAACTCTTCCTCACTCAAATCACATAGATGTTTCACGTTGAATTCCTGATTTATATCGTCCAAAGCCTGTTCACACTGGCTCCTTCGCACATTATACTCGGAAGCAACCAGATCATGTTTTATATTTGAATTAGTGATCACCAATTTATATCCATTGAGATTTAGCGGGATTAAATCGTAATCCAAAGTACCACAATCCAGAGCAATAGCGTGCTCCTTCTTTCCCATACCCACGGCAAACTGGTCCATGATCCCACAATTCATACCCACGAAAACATTTTCTGCCCGTTGAGACATCTTCACCAACTCCACCACGTCCAATCCGGTATTCAACTGATCGTTCAGCATAAACGCCGTCACCACCTCGATCGAAGCGGACGAAGACAAACCAGCACCATTCGGGATATCCCCGAAATACAAGATATTAAAACCCCACGGGGCAACTCCTCTATCTGCAAACTCCTTCACCACGCCCAAAGGATACTTCACCCATTCCGTGGGTTTATGTTCAAAAATACTCGAATCACATTCCACCCGGAAAGTTTGATTCATGCTGGCAAAAGCAATCTTCTGATCGTCCCGACGGGCCACGGCCAGATAAGTTCCGAAACTCAATGCACACGGGAAAACCCGTCCTCCGTTATAATCAATATGTTCCCCGATTAAATTTACCCGTCCGGGAGCAAAATACAAATGCGCAACTTTTGTTCCGTAAATTTCCTCAAATCTTTTTTCCAACACGCCTGTATCCATTTTAATTAATTTAAAATTTAGAATTTAAAATGGGGTTTAATGCCACATATCTACAAAGTTAAAGCATTTTCTTTAAAATTTTATATTCAATACGAATGAAAATTACATTCTATTGCTTATTTTTATGAATCGATTAAAATCATGGATCATGGAACTGAAAGAATATATTCTCAAAAATGAATGCCTTGAAATTCATGTATGTAATCTCGGCGGAATTATTAAAAACATATTCGTACGCGATTGCAGGTGGAAACTTGTAGACGTGGTTTTAGGATTTGATACCCTTGAACAATATATCGCCCCGGAATACCGGAAAAATTACCCTTATTTCGGAGCACTCATCGGACGCTATGGAAACCGTATCAAAGGTGGGGAGATTACGATTGACAATACGACTTACACCCTAAACAAGAATGAAAAAGGGAATACGCTACATGGAGGAACACCCGGTTTCGATCAACATCTGTGGGATGTGGAACAACCGGATGACGAACATCTCATCCTACGCTACACGAGCCCGGACGGGGAGAATGGTTTCCCCGGTACACTAGAAGTCACGGTGTACTATTCCATTGAAAACAACGTATTCCGAGTGATTTACGAGGCCAGTTGCGACCAACCGACACACGTGAATCTCACGCAACATCCCTATTTCAATCTAAGACCGACCGATGAGAATATCGGAAATCACGAACTACGGCTTTATACCTCACGCTACTTGGAAACAACTCCTGATTTAATTCCAACAGGAACCGTTTTGTCGACGGATAAAAAACACGCTTTCAATTTTAATAAACCGCTTTTCCTCACTTTACAGGAAGACGGATTGGATGATTGCTACACATTCGAGAACCCGATAGAACCCCAACTTATGGCCGAATTGTCCCACCCGAAAAATGGGATTACAGTTACCATCTTGTCGGATTACCCCGGTTTACAAGTCTACACGGGCAAATACCTCAACGTGGCCAACGGAAAAGGTGGAAAGCACTATGGCCCTTATTCAGGAATTGCTCTCGAAACACAAATGTTTCCAGATAGTCCCCACCATCCTCATTTTCCTTCTACCCGCTTGAATCCGGACGAACGATATTATCACAAAACGATCTATTCATTCAATTGTATCAGCGTGGAAGAATACTACGAGGACGAAACCGAAAAATAAACCCACTATAATAATTAATCAACAAACGATAAGAAGATCGTTCGACTTTAGCTTTCCAAAGCCCATTATAAAAGGTTTGTTTATTATTCTTTTGAATCATTGCTTAATTTTATTAGTTTTGCAAAAAGCGATCGGCAATGGACATAGAAAAATTACATGGTACGGATCCTCGGTTATACCAACTCGTGGCACCGTTGGTAATGAGCATCCCTGTACTTCGGTACAATAACAACTATCCGTTCAAGACCTCTGCACACCACAAATGGCTCGTGGCAACAAACAAGGGAGAGGTGAAAGGGTTTATGCCTATTGACATAAAGAGTACAGGCGCTTGCATTGATAATTATTACGTATCGGGAGGTAATTCCTCGTTACTATCCGCCTTGATTGACTTCGCAAAAAAGAATTTGCAGGGGAACAACCTCTTTTTGCCGTTTCCCACACCCGAGATGCAGAAACCTTCAAGACAAACGGTTTTATAGTTTCAAAAGAGTGGAAATTGTATATAAAAATGGTATATCCTCCAGCTTATGAGAATAAAAAAAAGTGTGTATGATGTCGTGCAAAACCGACTAGAACGAATTTTTTCTGATTTTGATAACGTGTACGTGTCTTTCTCCGGGGGAAAAGACAGCGGGGTTTTACTAAACCTTTGCATTGACTATATCCGTCGGCATAAGCTCAAACGGAAATTAGGCGTTTTCCACATGGACTACGAAGTACAGTACAACGAGACAATCCGGTACGTGGATCGCACGCTCGCTGACAACGCTGATCTATTGGAAATCTACCGGGTATGCATCCCGTTCAAAGTCTCCACCTGTACCTCTATGTACCAACGTTTTTGGCGCCCGTGGGATGACAATTTACGGGAACTATGGGTTAGAGATATGCCCGAAACGTGCCACCGCAAAGAAGATTTTGATTTCTACACCGAAGAGATGTGGGACTACGATTTTCAAGTCAGGTTTGCGGAATGGTATCACCAGAAAAAAAATGCCCAACGTACCTGTTGCCTCATCGGTATTCGCACGCAGGAAAGCTACCACCGTTGGCAAGCGATCCACCGGGACAGAAATTACCACAGTTACAAACACCTGAAATGGACACACAAGGTAACGACAAATATCTTTAATGCCTATCCCATATACGACTGGCTCACCACGGACATCTGGACGGCCAACGGGAAATTTCAATGGGACTATAATCACCTGTACGACCTCTACTACCAAGCCGGAGTTCCTCTTGAAAGACAACGAGTAGCTAGCCCGTTTATCTCTCAGGCTCTTTCCAGTTTAAAACTCTATCGAGCCATCGACCCGGACACGTGGGGTAAGATGATCAATCGGGTCAACGGAGTTAATTTCACCGGATTATACGGGGGAACATCTGCCATGGGCTGGCAGTCTATCACTCTCCCTGAAAACATGACTTGGTCAGCTTACTTTAAATTTCTCCTTTGTACCCTACCGGAAGAGGCAAGAGAAAACTACTTGCACAAACTCTCCGTAAGTATGGAATTCTGGCGAAACAAAGGTGGTTGTCTAGCAGAAGAAACCATCGCCAAACTACAACGAATGGGAATCCCCATCACGGTTAGCGAATCGACAAATTACAAGACAGATAAAAAGCCCGTGCGTATGGATTATCAAGATGACGTACGTATCCCGGAGTTTAAAGAACTCCCCACATTCAAACGCATTTGTATTTGTATCTTGAAAAACGACCATGCCTGCAAATACATGGGGTTCGCCCCCTCGAAAGCCGAACGAGAACGCCGGGCCAAGGTTATGCAAAAATATAAATCTATCATGGAATCTTATGGAAGAATATAAAAGTCCCGTGTACCATGTTATCGCAGTTCCGATTGACAAGGTCGTTGCCAATACCTATAACCCGAATGTGGTGGCTCCCCCAGAAATGAAACTATTGGAACTATCCATCTGGGAAGACGGCTACACGATGCCGTGTGTCTGTTATTACATCCCGGAAAAGGATATTTATGAACTCGTGGATGGCTTTCACCGCTATAAAGTTATGAAAACATCTCAACGCATCTTCGAACGGGAAAAAGGATTACTCCCGGTCGTTGTTATCAATAAAGATATTTCCAACCGTATGGCTTCCACCATCCGGCACAACCGGGCAAGAGGTACGCATAGCATCGAATTAATGACCGAAATTGTGGCCGAGCTAACCAAAGCCGGCATGTCCGACAGTTGGATTATGCGTAATATTGGAATGGATAAAGATGAATTATTACGTCTGAAACAAATCTCCGGACTGGCAGAATTATTTGCAGATAAGGAATTTAGCTTAACAAGAGATGACTAGAAAAATTCAATGATTTACGATTTAGTGATTCTATAAAACTATAATCACTAAATCGTAAACTTCCAAGTCATCAAATTGTTTCAAAATATTTCACTAACTTTTCATGAGGCACGGAAACGCAGATACGGGAATAATCTTTTGCATACTCCTGTCGGGTTTTCGTGAAAAAAGAAAGTGACACAGCACCAATATAATGTTCCAATAGCTCTTCCTCACTACGATTCACGATCACGAAGATACCTCGTGGCGTAGTACCATGATAAAACTCTTCCGCCAACAGCCCTCTTTCCCGTAAATACTCAATATTCAAAGCAATATCCCGGGTAGTACGCTCTTTAAATGCCGTCACGGCCTTTTTCCCCTCCGGCGTTGTCAACAAGCGCAACACAAGCTCCTGTGCAAAACCGTTAATCCCATTCGTATTGTACATCACTCTCACCTCCAATTCGTCATGCAACTCCTTGTTACACGTGTGGATAAAACCAAGCCGTTGTCCGCTTAACCCAACCGACTTACTAAAACTCTCCGTGATAATCACATTATCCAGATTCATCAAATGCGTATAATAATCATCCGAAGCGTCCATAAACAACCGACGATAAGGACAATCATAAAAAATCACCACCCCGGCATCATTCAACGCCCGAATAATATTCAACTGTTCCTCGTCATCATGCTTGTCTCCCAGCGGATTACTCGGATCACTGATCAACACGGCGTTTCCCTTCAATCGATCGATCATAGAGAGTAAATCCGATTGACGATCATATCCTTCACTCTCCACGGAACGAATCTTGAGCATTTTAAAATAGCAGCCCCAATAGTACGAGGGTAAGAACAACTTCCCGATATTCACAGTCTGTGCCACAAGATCAAGGGCATGCATCCCCCCTGCCGTAATTAGTATATTATCCGGCGAAGACTTCCCGGCAAAAAATTCCTCGTTAATCGCCACTCGTAAGTCCGGACGTCCGGCTCCATGCGGGTACACTTGTATCTCCGGGGAATTAAAATCGATAGATTTCACAACTTCCGTCAAGTCGATATTCACCACTTGGTTCACACCCCTATTCAAAGGCAAATACTCTTTCCCACTCTTCAGGGAAAGTTCTTTCAGCGTCTCCCCAATTTGCACAATACGGGAAAGAGCAGCCCCACTCTTATTTATTTTCATCGCAATCCAGCGTTTTAATTATCGTTCTGTTTCAATCGTTCGTTAATTAAATCCCTGTATTCGTAATAAAGATCTTCCAGCAAAGGCATCTTCTCTGCAAAAAAAGCATAGATCCGTTCGTGGTCCTCCATTCTGTAAAGATTCACACCCCGTAACTCAAAATAAATCGCACTGATCTCCTGCCCCTCGATTCCGGTATATTCCTCTTCCCACTTTAACTCGTCACCACACTCTGCCCGAAATAATGTCTGATAAGATAACATACATTCGTACACCTCAAACCGACGCAACTCATTTTTATGATCAATTTGGAATAAGACAAGTGCCTTCTCCCGGTCCGCATAAAATTTTAACTGCGTGGATCGTATCTTCACCCCCGTGAGCACCCATTTCCGGTAAATATGTTTCCGCTTGCAATAACGCTTGAAACCTTCCCAGAATTTCACCCGAATCTCTTTTGCCTCTTCTTTCGTGAACACCTCTGATAAATTAAAATTAGTATACAGGGACAACCTCGCAAATATACGAAAAATTGCAAAGTATTTCATATATTTGCAGGAATGATAGAGTTTATAAAGTTTATAAACTTTACGAACTATTAATTATGCTGACATTAAAATACTATCAAGATAAAATCGAGGCCGGATGCGATGAAGCCGGCAGAGGATGTCTGGCAGGACCGGTTTTTGCGGCAGCAGTAATCCTTCCTGAAAACTTTGCCAACGAGATGCTCAATGACTCCAAACAACTATCCGAAAAGAAACGGAATGAATTACGCCTGATCATAGAACGGGAAGCCTTGGCATGGGCTGTGGCCAGCGTGGATAATAACGAGATCGACAATATCAACATCCTCAATGCTTCCATTGAAGGAATGCACCGGGCTTTGGCACAATTAAGCATTACTCCGGAGCACATTCTGATTGACGGTAACCGATTCAAACCCTACCGGAACATCGAATACCATTGCATCGTAAAAGGAGACGGCAAATATATGGCTATCGCGGCAGCCTCCATTTTAGCCAAAACACATCGGGACGAGTACATGAAAAAATTACATGAAAAATATCCCGATTACGACTGGATCAACAACAAAGGCTACCCGACTAAAAAACATCGGGAAGGCATTTTATCACATGGCGTTACCCCTTACCATCGACAAAGTTTCACGTTGCTCGACCCGCAATTAAAACTGGATTTCGATCATTAAAAATAACAAATGGTACAATAGTTGTTACCTTTATAGCAAGGACTAACTTTTAGTTTTTAACTTTTAATTTTTAACTTCATCCTATGCCCGTAATCAATTCCATCATATCCATGTTCTCGAGCAAAAGGTTAGCACAAATCGATTTTTTCAAAGAAAATCCGATTCAAGTGCAACGAGACACATTGGTTGAATTACTTCGCAGAGCTGCCGACACAGAATACGGACTAAAGTACGATTTTGCCTCTGTTCTGACAGCCGAACAGTACCGGGAGCGTCTTCCCATCATTCATTACGAAGAGTTGGCTCCCTATTCCGAACGTTTAATGAACGGTGAGCAAAACCTCTTGTGGCCGGAACCCATCACGTGGTTTGCCAAATCGTCAGGTACAACTGCAGCGAAAAGCAAGTTTATCCCGGTCAGTAAAGAGGCTTTGGAAAACTGTCACTTCCGGGGCGGCAAAGATGTTATTTCTATTTTCAATAAGCTCTACCCGGACGCACAAGTTTTCAACGGGAAGACCTTGGCCCTAGGGGGAAGTAGCGAAATATCCAAGACAAACAACAACTGCCGCTATGGAGATTTATCTGCCATACTGATCTCCAACACCCCGTTCTGGGCTAACATGATGAAAACTCCCGACCAATCGATTATGCTCATGAGTGAATGGGAAGAGAAAATTGAAAAAATCTGTGATACCACGCTCAAAGAAGACGTTCGCAGCCTCGCGGGAGTACCCTCTTGGTTCCTCACGCTCATTAACCGTATTTTGGAACGCACGGGAAAAAGCAACCTTCACGAAGTATGGCCCAACTTGGAACTGTTCATCCACGGAGGCATAAACTTCACCCCCTACCGGGAACAATACAAACGCTTGCTCCCCGATCCGAAGATGAAATACATGGAGACTTACAACGCATCGGAAGGCTTCTTCGGGATACAGGATGATCCCAACGACTCGTCGATGCTTCTGATGCTGGACTATGGCGTTTATTATGAATTTGTGCCGACTAGTGAACTGACAAAACCGAATCCCCGGACCCTTTTACTGGAAGAAGTAGAAACCGGAGTAAACTACGCGCTTGTCATCTCTACCAACGGTGGACTTTGGCGCTACATGATCGGAGACACGATTATGTTTACCTCCACCCGTCCCTACAAATTCAAAATCACGGGACGGACAAAATTATTTATCAACGCTTTTGGAGAAGAATTAATTATTGATAACGCTATAGAGGCTTTGAAACAGACCTGCGAGAAAACCGGAGCCACGGTCATGGCATTCACGGCAGCCCCGGTCTTCATGGATAACGATAAAAAAGGAGCCCACGAATGGATTATCGAATACGGCATCCCTCCCGCAGACTTAGAAAACTTTGCAGATATACTCGATGCCGAACTAAAGAAAGTAAACTCAGACTACGAGGCCAAACGCTATAAAGATATGTCGCTTCAACGTCTGATCCTCCATGCTGCCCGTCCGAACCTTTTCAACGATTGGTTAAAAGAAAAAGGAAAACTCGGCGGACAGAATAAAGTGCCGCAGCTATGGAATGACCGCACGCACATCGACGAATTATTAAGAATGAATTCATGAAAAGAGTCTGATAATGAATCCTTCGCCGATAAAACAAGAAAAAGTTTATAACAGTTATAAACTTTTTCTTGTTTTAGACCGTATCTTTGTAAAAAATTCACACACACATGAAAAAAACAACTATTTTAATGATGATCGCCGTGACGCTTGGCTTCTCCGGCTGTAAAAGTAATAGCGGAGACAAAGCGCAACTGACTGCCAATGAATGGCAACTGAAAGAGATGACAACCACAAAAGGGAAAACTACTCTCCCGCAACGAGTACCAACCCTCATGCTGACCGACACCAACACGATGTACGGTTTCTCGGGGTGCAACCGATTTTTCGGGAAATACTCCACGGAGGGTAACACCATCAAATTAGAACCGGGCGGAAGCACCATGATGGCTTGTCCGGATCTTCAATTCGAGGGTGAGTATATCCAGACCTTGGCAGCCATGAATTCATACAGCATCGAAAACAAAGAATTGAAATTAACGGATAAAGACCGGAAACAAACTCTTATTTTCGTACCTAAAACAGAAGAAAAAGCAATCGGTGTCGCAAAAGACGCCCACGGATGTAATAGTGCGGCAGGCTACACTTGGTCTGAGGCCAGAAAAGAGTGTATCCGCCTATTCGAGTCCGGAGTTCGCATGAACCCGACCAATGACCCGCAAGCCACGCTTTCCACGTTCATCGTGTTCTCAACAGACTCCACGTTAGCGGAACTATTCATTCCCGACATGGAAAACCACCCGCTACTGAACAGACGTGAGTTACCGAAAGGCGGTTATGCTTGGAACGTGGAAGATGACGATACCTATAACGTTAGACAAGTAAACGGACAATGGATCATCGAACAACGCGGAGAAACACTGTACACCGAAACTCCAGAAAGCGTGATCAACGTGGTATACCAAGGCGGTGACGGTAAAACCAAAATGTTATACCAAGTAGAAGTAACGTTCTATCCCGCAGAAGAACTGGCAGTCGTGAAACTTGACGACCAAACATACGAATTACCGCAACAACGCATGGCTTCCGGATTCATGTACAAAAAGGATCAAATAAGCCTGATGGGAAAAGGAAAAGAAGCAGAACTGACCCTTCCTGACGGCAAAGTATTGAAACTACATGAAAAGAAATAGTTATAAAAAAGGGACTCTCAAGGGTCCCTTTTATAACTTAATAATCAACACCGTCACATAAGCCGAAACCCCCTCTTCTCTCCCCTCAAATCCCAGCTTCTCCGTCGTGGTAGCCTTGATGGTAATCTCATCCACATCAATCCCCATGATTTCAGACAAACACTCCCGCATCTCCAAAGTCCGCATTTTAATCTTTGGTCTTTGCAAGCATACCACGCAATCAATATTACCGATAGTAAACCCTTTATTCTCGATCATATCGATCACCTTTTTCAACAGAATCTTACTATCAATTCCCTTGTATGCGGGGTCCGTATCCGGGAAATATACCCCGATATCATCTAATCCTGCAGCCCCCAGAAGCGCATCGCATATCGCGTGAATCAACACATCTCCGTCCGAATGAGCCACACACCCTTTTTCATGTTCCAGTTTAATACCTCCTAACCAAAAATCCAGTCCCGGCTCTAACCGATGGACATCGATCCCTATACCTGTTTTTATTTTCATTGTAATATTATTAATCTCCTGCAATATTAATGAAAAAACCACTCGGTCACACCCCTAAAACCTAAAATCTAAAATCAATACCTCCAAAATCATTTCAGGGTTCATTTATTTTTATAAATTTGTCACTTTGATCGGATATTATGAAAAGATGAAAGAACTCGAATCAATATATAATTCTTTTCTGGCAGGCAGCCGGATTACAACAGACTCCAGAGAAGTAAAAGATGGAGATATATTCATCGCTTTGAAGGGTGAAAATCATAACGGTAACACCTTTGCAGCGCAAGCCGTGGCCCAAGGAGCGAAACATGTTGTTATTGACGAGGCCGCCTACGACATGGCACCACAATGCGTACTCGTTCCCGACACCCTGCAATTCCTGCAACAACTAGCCAACCACCACCGCCGGAAATTAAACATTCCAATCTTGGGAATCACCGGAACAAACGGGAAAACGACCACGAAAGAATTGTGTTACGCCGTTCTTTCCAAAAAATATAATACCGTTGCCACGAAAGGTAATTTAAACAACCATATCGGAGTACCCCTCACCCTGTTAAGCATGGACGCCTCCACGGAATTCGGTATCGTGGAAATGGGAGCCAACCATCCGGGAGAAATAAAAGAACTATGCAAGATTGTTGAACCGGATTACGGCATCATCACAAACATCGGGTATGCCCACTTGGAAGGATTCGGAAGTTACGAAAACATTATCCAAACCAAAAGTGCCCTTTACGAAGCCGTAAAAGAGAAACAAGGAATCCTATTCGTGAACGGGGGAGACAAACTATTATGCCGATTATCAGAAAACCAGAAACGATACACTTATGGTATCAACGGGCATTTCACGAACGGGGAAATCGTTCAGACCACCCCTTACCTCGTGTATGCCTTGAAAACCCATCACGGACAACTATACATCCGAACGAAACTCATCGGGGGATATAACTTTGACAACGCCATGGCAGCCACCACGGTAGGAACATATTTCAATATCGATCCTTTACAAATACAGGCCGCCATCGAAGCTTACACCCCCTCTAACCTTCGCTCGCAACTAGTGAAAACGGAACACAACACGATCATCCTGGATGCTTACAACGCTAACCCGAGCAGTATGCAAGTCGCCATTTCCAATTTTGCAGAAATGAAGGCTGACAACAAATTACTGATTATCGGGGAAATGCGTGAGTTGGGAGCCATTTCCGATGAGTCCCACAAAAACATCGTGGAACTCATGAAGAAAAACAATTTTTCCCAAGTATTCCTCGTGGGACCGAGTTTTGAATCCATTGCAAATAACTATACCTTTACGCGTTACTTCCCCGACACGGACTCGCTGATCGAGTATCTCCAAGCGAACGAAATTCACGATGCTTTTATCCTGATAAAAGGTTCGAGGGGAAATAAACTGGAAAGGATTACAGAATACTTATAAAACAATAGACCATGAACGACAGAGTTGTCATCATACCGACCTATAACGAAAAAGAGAATATCGAAAACATTCTCCGTTATGTTTTTAAACTGGAACCGAAGTTTGATGTGCTCGTGATAGAGGACAACTCTCCCGACGGCACGGCCCAAATTGTAAAACGTCTTCAATCCGAGTTCCCGCAACTTCACATGATCGAACGCAAAGGGAAACTGGGACTCGGCACTGCTTATATCACCGGATTCAAATGGTCATTAGAACACGGGTACAACTACATCTTCGAGATGGATGCTGATTTTTCCCATAATCCCGATGATCTGGTCAAACTATATCACGCCTGTAAAAGCGGAGAAGGAGATATGGCCATCGGCTCCCGTTATGTAACCGGAGTAAATGTTGTCAATTGGCCGATGGGGCGGGTACTTATGTCTTATTTTGCCTCCAAATACGTGAGATTCATCACAGGCATGAAAATACATGATGCCACAGCCGGATTCGTTTGCTATACCCGAAAAGTCCTCGAAGCCATCAACCTCGATAAAATTCGTTTCAAAGGCTACGCTTTCCAAATCGAAATGAAATTCACAGCATGGACACTAGGATTCAAGTTGAAAGAAGTCCCCATCATTTTCACAGACCGTACCCTCGGCACGTCCAAAATGAGCGGAGGCATCTTCAACGAGGCCTTTTGGGGTGTCATCACGATGAAACTCCGGAGCTTGGGAAAACGTCAGACAATTAAAAACTGAAAACGGAGAATCGAAAATTAATCCATTTACGATTTGTGAATTACGATAAACAAAAAGCATTGGCCAGTGGATGGGAATCTAAAATCTAAAATTTAAAATCTAAAATTAATATGCGTATATTACTTCAAGGCGGAACCATCATAAATGAAGGGAAAACTTTCCAAGGAGACCTCTTGATTCACAATGATCGTATCGAGAAAATCATAGAAGGCGAATTGAATTCCATTCCTGGGGATATCAAAATTATTGATGCCACGGGAAAATACATCATACCGGGAATAATCGATGATCAGGTTCATTTCCGGGAACCGGGACTCACACACAAAGGAGATATCCGGGAAGGTAGCCGGGCGGCAGCAGCCGGGGGCGTGACCTCTTTCATGGATATGCCCAACGTGAAACCTCCCACCGTAACCAACGAGTTACTCCGAGAAAAACAACAGATTGCCAAGGAAAATTCGGCTATCAACTACTCGTTCTACCTCGGTGCCACCGTTGATAATATCGACGAGATTAAAAAGGTCGATCCGCACACGACTTGCGGCATTAAAGTTTTCATGGGTTCTTCCACGGGTAATATGCTAGTGGATAGTCGGGAAGCCTTGGAAAAAATATTCGCAGAATCCCCCATTCTTATCGCAACCCATTGCGAGGATTCCCCCACGATAAACCGTAACTTGGAACTGTACAAACAACAATACGGGGAAGACATTCCTCCCTTCTGTCACCCATTAATCCGCAGTCGGGAGTGTTGTTACACCAGCTCTTCACTGGCTGCCGAGCTAGCCCGTAAGTACGACAGTCGCCTGCACATTCTTCACTTGAGTACGAAAGAAGAACTGGAATTATTAGATCAAGGGGCCCGAGCTCAAAAACATATCACCGGGGAAGTATGCGTTCATCATCTTTGGTTCAATGATCAAGCCTACCACACCAAAGGCAACCTCGTCAAGTGGAATCCTGCCATCAAAACCGAAGAAGATCGTCAAGCCCTGTTACAAGCCCTAAATGACAATCGCTTGGACATCATCGCCACAGATCACGCACCCCATCTTCCGGAAGAAAAAGCCGGAGTGTACACCCAATCGGCCAGCGGCGGCCCGATGGTGCAGCACTCGCTAATCGTTATGCTGGAACTCATGGAGAAAGGTCAAATCACACTTGAAAACATCGTGGACAAAATGTGTCATGCCCCGGCAGACATTTTCCATGTAGAAAAAAGAGGCTACCTACGGGAAGGTTACAAAGCAGACATTGCCATCTTCGAAAAACACCCGTGGACAGTGAAGAAAGAAAACTTACTTTACAAATGCGGCTGGTCACCTCTCGAAGAAATGACCTTTACCTATCAGGTAAGCATGACACTCGTGAACGGACAAATCGTGTACGATCATGGCAAGATCAATGAAAATATCCGGGGAGAAATGCTGACGTTTTATTAACCTACCAAACAAAAAGCACGCAGGCCGCAATAAACAACAGAAACAACACGTTTCCCAACCAGCAGGTCCGGTGTGAAATAAAATATTGAGTAAACATATAAGATAACGGGATCGCTGTAATCAAAGTGATCCCGTGACAATTAAACGGGATAAAAAACAACGAACTTCCCACGAAAAGCAACATCGATAGCATAGACAACATGCCCCGCCTCTGCGCCACGATCGCCATTGGGTAATTCACCACGACATTATGCAAGGACACGATAATCAGCACGCCGATCACGACAAAAGCTGCCACTTTCTCTGGCATGATTTTCCAAAATACTTGCCCGCTCACTAATGCCTGTACGAACACATTCGGTAATGTTGCTAACCGATCAGTTAGGAAATAACAGCACCCGGTAAAAAATAACACTGAAAAAATACCAATAAACAACGCCACCAAATCCTTCAACGTCGCCCTTCCCGAAAAAGGCAGAACGATAATCGCCCATACAATCAACATGATCAATTTCGGACAAAGTAAAACTGCCAATGTAGAAAAAAGCCCGAAATCAAACACGGGAGCATTAGATTTCGTATTCACGATGGCCAATTGTAAACGAGCCACGGCCAACACGACACACAACGCCGCCACCAAATAATTATTCACCCCGTAACGACAGATCACACCGATACATAGTAAAGCATAAACCACCGCCGGGAGAACCGTAATATGAGACAAAAATTTATACCTGTCCGCAACAAAAAATACCAAAAACGACAAACACAGCAAAGCCAGTACCCCAATTTCCCTCCACCATAAGCCACCCTGTTCCTGAAAAAACGGAATAGAAATAACGCCCAAATCCGGACAAACGGAAAAATCATCCGGTCCGAAAGTAAAACGTAGAAAGGCAATTGCTGCCAAAATGAATGGCAGCAAATACAACATATAAACCCTCTTGGTTTTTAAAATGGCGTTAAATCCCATCATCCGATCTTTTTATAAATCAAAACCAATATCTCTTCTGAAATTCATCCCATCAAAATGAATTTTAGCCACATTCTCGTAAGACTGAGCCAACGCCTCTTGCATGGTCTTCCCGAACGAACTAACGGCAATTACACGGCCTCCATTCGTCACAACTTTTCCATCAGCCGACTTCGTCCCCGCGTGGAACACAATACTTTCCTTTACATCCGGGATTCCCGTGATTTCCTTGCCTTTCTCGTAATCCCCGGGATACCCCTGTGAAACGAGCATCACGGTCGTGCAAAAACGATCGTCCAGTTCGAACGCCGCCTGTTCCAGCTCACCCTTGGCCATCGCTTCGAAAAGAGACAGAATATCCGTTTTCAATCTCGGCATCACCACTTCCGTCTCCGGATCTCCCATACGCACATTATACTCGATCACGTAAGGATCACCCCCGACATTCATCAGCCCGAAAAAAACAAAACCCTTATAGTCGATACCATCTTTCTGCAACCCCTCAATTGTAGGGCGCACCACCCGCTCTTCCACCTTCCGGTTGAACTCGTCATTAGCAAAGGGCACCGGAGAAACAGCCCCCATTCCTCCGGTATTCAAACCGACATCCCCCTCTCCAATACGTTTGTAATCCTTGGCTGATCCTAATATCTTATAACTTTTCCCATCCGTCAATGCAAATACAGAAAGTTCTATTCCTTTCAAATACTCCTCAATCACTACCTGATTTCCGGCTTTCCCGAACTTTCCTCCCAACATTAATTCCAACTCTCTTTTCGCCTCCTCCAAATTCTCCAATATCAACACCCCTTTTCCGGCAGCCAACCCGTCCGCTTTCAGCACGTAAGGCGGTTTCAAGGTTTCTAAAAAGGCAAAACCTTTCTCCAGATTATCCTTCGTCACCGTCAAGTAACCGGCTGTCGGGATATGGTGACGGAACATAAATTCCTTCGCAAAATCCTTACTGCCTTCTAAAATAGCACCCGCCTTTCCCGGTCCCACAATCATCAGTCGGGCAAAACGGACATCTGCCTCGAAATAATCCCGAATCCCTTCCACCAGTGGGTCTTCCGGTCCGACAACCAGCATATCGATGGCGTTATTTTCCACGAAAGTCGCCAACGCCTCGAAATCCGTTACCTTAATATTTACATTTTCAGCTATCTCTGCCGTTCCGGCATTTCCCGGGGCTACATATAACTTTGTTAATCTTTCACTCTGATTTATTTTCCACGCCAACGCATGTTCGCGTCCGCCGCTACCCAATAATAATACTTTCATCCTTTTTTAGTTACAAATTTACAAGTTACAGGTACAAGTTGAATCCCGACACATCCATCGGCAGGTGCGCTACCCTTTCCAAGAACTTGTAACTTGCAACCTGTCAACTTGTAACTCGGCCTTGCCGAATGTACAAAGATAAGGCTTTAGCATAAATCATAAATCATAAATCATAAATAAATTTGGAGTAATTGATGGATTTCTATAACTTTGTTAAAAATCAAGGCCATGAACAGATACACCACCAATGGCGAAGAGGGAGAAATTCTCCCGAATTTACTCGGAATCACGGACGAGGAGACTCTTCACAAAGCGGAGTTCGAAGGATTCTTGATGGCAGAAATCCTGTTCACGGAAAAACTAACCCCTAAAACAAAATTTTCAGTCAAATATATCTGCGACATCCACCGTACGGCATTAAAAGAACTCTACTCCTTTGCCGGGCGTTTCCGCTCCGTAAATATCTCCAAAGGTGGTTTTGTCTTCCCAGCCGGAAGATTTATCCCGGATAGTATGCACATTTTTGAAAAAGAAATTCTTTCCCAACTCCCCGATTCCTATACCGACCAACAGGCCTTGATAAAAGATATCGCCAAGGTACACGGTGAATTACTTTTCATCCACCCTTTCCGGGAAGGTAACGGCAGAACCTTCCGTATCCTCGCTAACCTCATGGCTCGAAAACAGGGTTATCCCGGCTTAAACTTTAAAAGGATTGATTTTAATGAATATATTATCGCTGTTCAGCAAGTAGCACGAAAAGACTACTCCAGAATGGAGCGGATTATCGCTTACACATTTTAAGCTTCAAATCCACCCGTTCCAAAATAGTATAAGCAGTTTCTTGGGAAATTTTTATCCCTTCCAGTTGAAATGAGGCTATCATCCCTTGCAAGATATCTTCCCTAACCGTGGCGTTTTTCACAAGCTGCGGCATCTTTTCTTTTATTTTTTCCATATTACAAATGTACGACTTTTCTCCTTATTATCAAAGCTATTCAGCCACAAATTCCCCTCTTTTTATAACCGCCAACCACCACAGGCTAATCCCCAAGCGGTAGCCTTGTGCGACTGGAATCTAAAATCTAAAATTTAAAATTTAAAATTTAAAATGCCCCCCACGATCACCTCCACGTTTCCTCCACCGTGTAATTCAAAAAGCGATTAAAAGGTCGCATCAACAAAAGTCGTTCTACACACCGTTCTACCACATTCTTCCCCTCGAAAAATGAATCTGGCACATAATTCGACACGGTGTAAGATTTGTATTTCAACAAATCCCCCTCCGGGAAATCATTTGGAAAAGGAGCAGGCACCTTTTTCAACTTCTCCCCCTCCAAGGTGTAATACCTCTGGAATTCCGGATCCCTGATAATCCCCGTGAACTCGTCTATATTATCATACACGTCTTTCCGCAAAGCCTTTAGTAACGAAGGTTCCGGACACCAAATCCCGCCCCCGATCATACAATTTCCCGGTTCAATATGCACGTAATACCCGGCCCGAGGACTCTGCTTGCCACCCTTCACCATATACGCCCCAATATGGGTCTTATAAGGATCTTTGTTGGGTGAAAACCTGACATCCCGGTAAATTCTGAAAATACAATCTTTTGCCGTCAATCCGTCCACGTCCGGCTCTGCCACCGCTAATGCTGAAATCACCCGGTTAATGAAATTCTCATGCTCCGCCTTCACGGTCAGATACCACTCCTTATGTGCATTAAACCACTCCCGGTTATTGTTTTCCCTCAACTCCTTCAAAAAACGAAACACTTCCGCCATTGAAAAGTTGCAAGTTACAGGCTCTTTCATTTTCAATTCTCCTTTGTAATTTTCAACCTCTTGGCACCCATTTCACCTCCTCCAAACCGCAATCCTTTGCCAGTTTACGCCCTAGCACGAACAGGTAATCGGAAAGACGATTCACATATCGCACAATAACATCCTCCACCTCAATTTCCTCACTCATATCAATAATCCGGCGTTCCACCCGACGGCAAACCGTACGGGCAATATGACAAGCCGATACTTCCGGACGGCCCCCCGGCAACACGAAGTATTGTAGTGGCGGTAACTCCTCATCCATCTTATCTATTGCCCTCTCCAAAAAGAGCACATCCTCATCCGTACAAGGCAATTTCTTCTGCATATTACTCACCGCCGTATCCGTCGCCAAATTAGCCCCAACCACAAACAGCACGTTTTGAATCTCTATCAATTGTTTCACACTCTCCTCGGCAATCGGGTACGACCGAATCATTCCTAAATGGCTATTCAACTCATCAATGCCCCCGTAAGCCTCTAGCCTCACGTTATTCTTTGCCACCCGGGTTCCCCCGATCAAAGCCGTTGTTCCTTTATCTCCTGTTTTCGTGTATACCTTCATGCTTATTTTAGATTTAATGATTTCAAATTCTAGGGTCCAACCACACCGAAACCTCCCCCTCCCATTTTAGCTTTTAGTCTTTAACCTTTAGCTTTTAACTTATATAATCATATTATACTTCCCCTTCTGTAACCGCACATCAAAGAACACGATCCCGTACCACATCATGTCGATCGAAACCGTTCCCTCCCGTCTCAACTGTCTCCATATTAACGAATTAAAACGCCCCTTATAAATATCTTTAATCACAATGCACAACGGGCCTCGCCTGTGCTCTCGCAACACCTCTTCCCAACCTTCATCCCAATCCTCCTCGAACGCCTCACCCAAGAAAATCATATCGATCTTGCAACCTTTCAAATCTCCCGGCCTTACTCGTTCCGTGTACTCGGCCTCCGGGCATACACCTCCCCCGTCCAGCAACACCATCTGTTTTGAAACAGCCGCCAGATACATAGAAGCCCACGGAGACCGCACCCCGACACACAGTATATTACGGTAAGAAAAGTATTCAGCCAACCGAAAAAGCAAACGATACAATTTCCGTTCTTTCTCCCGAATGTTCCCCATCGCCTCGATCCGCTCGAAATCGTAATAAACCGCTTTTTCCTTTATTACATTTGTGATCAAATCAAAAACGAACGGAGAATGCACCCCGAACCCTCTTTTATGTCGAAAACGAATGGCATGTTTAAATCGTTGCTTTAAATAATTATACATCTCCCGGTAAACTGTCTGTCCAAATGATTTATTCCACGAAATTAAAATTTATTCCCGATATGCTCAACTAAAGTCATCTATTTTTTTTACTTTCGTTCGAGAAATGAACTATCGAAAATTTGCATTTTGGAACTGGCAGGACTGAACATAAAATTCGTACCGGGTGTTGGAGAGAAAAGAGCCTCGTTACTGGAGCAGGGAATGGGCATCCAAAGCTACGAGGATATGCTCTATTACATCCCCTACAAATACATCGACCGAACCCGTATCTACACGATCCGGGAACTCACCTCAGACCTTCCCTACATTCAAGTAAAAGCCAAAATCACGAACCTCACGTCCGTCGGTGTGGGCAAACAAATGCGCATGGTCGCCACGGCCTATGACGGGACCGGGGAACTGGAACTCGTTTGGTTCACGGGCCACAAATATCTCTCCAGCCAGATCATTCCCGACAAGGAGTACCTGATTTTCGGCAAACCCACCATCTTCAACCACAAGATGAACATCGTCCATCCGGAAATGGACCTGTACGAAACAAGCGCCAAGCAACTCGTAGGCTTCCAAGCCATCTACCCGACCACGGAGAAGATGAAAAAAAGTTACCTGACCTCCCGGGTGATCAACAAGATACAAGCGAATATTTTCAAAGCCATCAACGGCAGGATTCAAGAAACCCTCCCGGCATGGTTCATCAAGAAACACAACTTAATTTATCTGCACGAGGCCTTATACAATATCCATTTCCCGGAAAACCCGGATATGCTCCGCAAGGCCCAATACCGGCTTAAATTTGAAGAACTGTTTTACATCCAGCTCAACATCCTAAAGCTGAAATTCAACCGTAAGGCAGCCTTCCAAGGCCATCTTTTTACCACAGTCGGGGATTATTTCAACAACTTCTATTACAATCACCTGCCCTTTCCCTTAACTGATGCGCAGAAACGGGTCATTAAAGAAATCCGTTCCGATTGCGGTTCCGGCAAGCAGATGAACCGCTTATTGCAAGGGGACGTGGGTAGCGGTAAAACCCTTGTCGCAGTGATGTGTATGCTGATCGCCCTCGACAACGGTTACCAAGCCGCCATCATGGCCCCGACGGAGATACTCGCCACCCAACATTACGAAACGATATCCGAGCTTCTAAAAGACACCCCGGTCAGCGTCGGTCTACTGACGGGATCTACCAAGAAAAAAGAGCGTGAGGTCATTCATGAAGCCCTGTCTGACGGTCGTTTGCAAATCCTGATCGGTACGCACGCCCTATTGGAAGACGTGGTAAATTTTAAAAACGTGGGACTTGTTGTTATCGACGAGCAACACCGTTTCGGTGTCGCCCAGCGAGCCAAATTATGGCAAAAGAATACGATTCCCCCACACATGCTCGTCATGACGGCCACCCCCATTCCCAGAACTCTCGCCATGACCCTCTACGGTGATTTGGATGTATCGGTGATCGACCAGCTACCTCCGGGTCGGAAACCCATCACCACATATCACGCTTTCGAATCCAAACGCTTACAAGTCTACAAATTTATCCAAAAAGAGCTGGATCTCGGCAGGCAAGCCTACATCGTGTACCCCATGATCTCCGAATCGGAAAAAATGGATTACCGGAACTTGGAAGAAGGTTATGAACACGTGATGAGTTATTTTGCCCCCTTGGGATACACGGCAGACATCGTGCACGGGAAACTCAAACCGGCTGAAAAAGAGGAACACATGAGACGTTTCGTTTCGGGTGAAACCCGTATTCTAGTGGCAACCACCGTGATTGAAGTAGGGGTAAATGTCCCCAATGCCTCCATCATGGTCATTGAAAGTGCCGAACGTTTCGGACTATCCCAATTGCACCAGCTGCGCGGACGTGTCGGACGAGGAGCCGAACAATCATATTGCATTCTGATGACCTCCTACAAACTATCTAACGAATCCCGTAAAAGAGTCGAAACCATGACCTCCACGAATGATGGTTTTGAGATTGCCGAAGTCGATTTAAAACTACGCGGTCCGGGAGACATCGAAGGAACACAACAAAGCGGGTTGACTTGTAACCTGAGAGTTGCCAATCTCGGTAAAGACGGACGTATCCTGAACGAGGCTGCCCAAGCGGCCACGATTATTCTGGAAGACGACCCTCTCCTGCAAAAAGAAGAGAATCAAACCTTTGCCACCCAAGTCAAACGCCTTTTCAAAACTAAAATCAACTGGAGATATATCAGTTAAAACACCAAGACCAGTCGCATCTCCATTTTCGCCATCGCCCAAGGAACCCACCCGTTTACCCCTACAATCCAAGCAGAACAGGGCTAAGATGATGGTTGTCAGCGACCAAGTAATGGCATGTTGCATAATAATAAATGGATCTGGTTCAGACGAATACCGTCATGAACCTTATAGATACCTTATAGAAACCTTATATGAACCTTATATATAATAAGGTTCATAAAGTATATCTACACTTTAATTAGAATATTGTATTCGGTATTCATCCGAAATTTATCAGTTAGTATAAATGTATTCTTCATTCACGTCCGCATTTACAAGCGACGAACTCCTCCTTTACCTTCAAGGTACCGATACAAAAACGGCGAGTAGATTCTCGTTATCACACAACAAAAGGACACAAAAAAAAAGGACGCCCGAAAGCGTCCTCTTTTATAAAGTCCGAAAAAAATTAGTCGATAGCCACAACAGCTTTCATCATTTTTTTCGTGTTTTTCATCAACTTAGCTTTGTTCTGACCATCCATTAAATACCAAGCTTCTTCTTCCGGGAAATATTGGAATTCAGCAACAGCGTCAGTCTCTTCACTTGCAACAACTACCTTGTTCAAAGATTTGGTTACATGGTAAGGATGTCCGGCGTACATTACTTGGCCTTCTTCCACGTCTCCGGCTTTCATGGCAACCGGATTCTGACCACCCCAGAACTCAATGGAGTTAAAAATCAATGCATCACCCAAGCAACACAACTCGTATGCAGGAAGGATGCATAATCCCAAAAATACTAACTCGTTCACGAATTTAGCGTTAGACACTTGCCCATTCCAGTTATGCAACTTGGAAGTCAAAGAGAAAGAACCGTAACACCCTGTGAAAGCCACGGATGACACTGCAATCATCACAACAGCAATCATTTGATTAAAACCTTTTTTCATAACCTATGCTTTAAATTTAATTAGTTTTACGAAGGTAATGCTTTTTGTTACGAAACTAAAGCTCTTTTTGTTATTTTTTCTTGTAGAATTTTTTCGGAGCAATCATTAATTCCGGACGGAGCACGTTATCCAGCTCCTCTTTCGTCAATAATTTTTCTTCCAAAACCAAATCGTAAACACTTCTGTTTTCCTGCAAAGCTCTCTTGGCAATACGAGATGAATTTTCATATCCCAAAGTCGGGTTCAAAGCAGTAACAATACCGATACTATTCATTACCATATCTTTGCAACGATCTGCATTAGCAGTGATACCATCGATACACAAGATTCTCAAACGATCCATTACTTTCGTCAACATCTGCATAGAGTTGAACAGAGCGTAAACAATTACCGGCTCCATCACGTTCAATTCCAACTGACCGGCTTCAGCAGCCATCATAACCGTAGTATCGTTACCGATCACGCGGAAACATACCTGATTAACCACTTCAGGGATAACCGGATTCACCTTACCCGGCATAATAGAAGATCCCGGTTGCATAGGAGGCAGGTTGATCTCGTTCAAACCGCATCTCGGACCACTGGATAACAAACGCAAGTCATTACATATCTTAGATAATTGAACGCAGAAACGTTTCAATTCTGAAGAATAAGTTACACAAGCTCCCGTGTCAGGAGTTGCAGCAATCAAATTCGGAGCTAAAACAAATTCTTCTCCACTGATAATACGTAATTCACGAGCACAGATTTCGGCATATTCCGGTTCTGAGTTGATACCCGTACCAATAGCCGTTGCTCCCATATTCTCTACCAAGAATAATTTAGCAGCCTCGTTCAAACGTTCAATATTCTCTTCCAAAGTATAAGCATATGCCTCGAATTCTTGTCCTAAAGTCATCGGCACGGCATCTTGAAGCTGGGTACGTCCCATTTTCAACACGTGCTCAAATTCTTTTGCTTTTCTTCTGAAAGATTCAACCAACAATTTAATTTCTCTTACTACTTCCTTATTTGTCAAAATAATAGCCAAGTGGAATGAAGTAGGATAAGCATCATTCGTTGATTGAGAAAGATTCACATGATTGTTCGGATGGCAATATTGGTATTCACCTTTTTGGTGTCCCAACAACTCCAAAGCGCGATTGGCAACCACCTCGTTGATATTCATGTTCGTGGAAGTTCCGGCTCCACCTTGAACCATGTCTACCGGGAATTGATCTGCCAACTTACCGTCAATAATCTCCTCGCAAGCAGCGGTAATCGCATTGGTAACATCAGCAGGAAGCAACCCCAACTCAAAATTCGCTTTTGCAGCAGCCCATTTCACCATGGCTAAAGCTTTCACGTAATTCGGGAACATTCCGATCGTATAATTACTGATACCAGCAAAGTTCTCAATGGCTCTCAAAGTCTGAACTCCATAATACGCATCCATTGGCACCTCTTTGTTGCCGAGTAAATCATGTTCTATTCTTGTTTTCATAACTTTATAGATTAATTATTTCCAAATACGTCTGAATTTCTTTCAAGTTTCACCCGATTGTTAAAAACAATAACAAAATGTCTCTTGCCCATAACAAACGACCTGAAGAAAATTAATCCGGCAAAGGTAAAAAGTTAATAGTATAAAGCCAAATTTTAATCAAAAAATCACGTTCATTTCCCACGAAAACTACATCATTGAAAATCAACTAAATATAATGTGTTTTAACAAAATAAAGCTCGGCACAATGCTTTTTCACAAACGTTTTCGAAAAAAGAATAAAGGCCCCCGCGAAGTCTATAAATCTATAACATAATCAAATCATAAATTCCTATAAGATAGCTTTATCTATGATAACTAATATACCGTACTTCCTCCGTTCATAAAGGAAGTACGGTAAAACCTAAACCGGGGAAATATCTAAATATCAATGATATCCCTATTCAAATCCCTCCACATTAGCCTCCATGTCCTCCAAAGGCTTCAAATTAGAAGGAACTTGCTGTTCCACATCATCTGAAAAATAAGGAAATACATCCATTATATTCGTGTCTGTCAACGAACTAATTTCAAAAGGGACAACATAGGTAGACAAGCTTTTGTGCAAATTAGCCAACGCACTATCTATATCTGCCCCGGCTACCAAATAATACTGATTGGATTTCTTCTCTTTCCCGCTGATCTGATCTGCATCTATAATAGCCACTTTTGCTTTAAACCATTTATCATCATTCCCGTCATTCGACTCCACCAATTCCGTGATATTCGACTTCTTTAATCCGACGATATAAAAATCACCTTGAATCATTTCCCTCAAATTTTCGGTAATCCGACTCTCGGCCTCCGTATAAGACATCGCATCCAACAGATATAACTCGGACATTTTTTTCTCTTTTCCGTCTTCACCCACTTTCACGTACTTCACCTTCGCTTCAAACCAATTTGCTGTCATTTTTTCTATTTTAAAGTTTATCAATAAGACAACAAAAATAAAGAATTCCACTCAAAACAAACTTATCTTCAAAAATAAAATTCCCTCTATTTATCCACATCTAAAATCACCCGATAAGTTTTTCCCGGTTCCAAGCCATAGGCATCTCGAATAAAAAGGAAATCTTTATTCACCGTGACATCCCAATCAATTTTTTGCCCGGATACCAAACGAGGGTTTTTCAATCGTTGCGGGAAAAAATAACAAAGGGGTAATCCCCCGACTGACCCGTGCAAATGTGTCATATAATAATCCATGAATAAATCCCCGTCCACCCTGTTCCAACTATAATTTTCCGATATCTTAATCGTAACCACACATTTTTTACCTTTTACCCTAGAAGTAATCTGATAAGGCTGGTCATTAAACATATCCTTCGCCCGTACATTCCAATAAGGATCTCCATAATACACCCAAAGGTCCCGTTCATACCACAAACCGAATTTATCCAATATCTCCGGATTCGCACCTTCTTCCCTCTGGAAATCGTCATAAGCAGCGTAACACTGTTGTATCATTTTCACAGGATCATCACTATATTGAAATGATTTATGAAGTAATTCCGGCTCCCACTTGTTCAAATGCCATAAAATATCCTGTTGGTTTAAGAAGTTAGCTTCCGCCAACGTGAAACGCCCCGCGTCGGTCAACCAATATTTTAAGGCACCCCATGTACCCCGTCCATGAAAAGAAAAAGCAATAGAACCGAGAAAAGCAGTTACCCCGCCATCATTTATCCACGCGACAGGCATACTTTCCCGCGTTTCAAAAGTTCTCGCCCCGGACATTGGGGAAAAATATATCCGGGAATGCCCGCCAAAATTCAAATGTCGATCACCCAGCCACAATTTCCCGTCCCGTGGAACCACGATTCCTTTTTCTTCTTTCACTCCCGGTAATAGAGGCATTCGATTACGCACTTCTTCCACCTGATTCAAAATCAAATCCGGTTGAACATTTTCGGCCCAACGAATCATTTTATCCGCCAACGCCACCTGTCCGTCAATTTTATATTCTTTGGGATTACTATCCTCTATATCTTTTTCATACCATATTCCTCGCGAATCGCAAAGCCCCATTTTTTCAAAATACTTCCCATCGTTAAAATCGTTATTTCTTATACACCAAGCCGAACTTACTTCTTTCGGTTCTTGAGCCCGTTCTACCAAGGCCAAAGCAGATTCTGCATCAAACCCCGTGATTATTCCCCAAAGAAAATCACAATAAATATCTTTGTCCACCTCACGGCTCATCCGATTTAAGTCCACGATAAACGCCAAATTTATTTCTTCCGGTTTTTCAACGACCGCCACGTAGCGAGGGTTTACCTCCCGCAATCGGGGTAGTGCCTCTGAAGTCAAGTTATCATATTCGACAACACGTGCTTGATGCAATTCCACCAATCTATCAACAACTTTCGTCCACTCTTGATCAGCCCGTACACTCTTTCTTACCAAAACAACATACTCTTCTCCATGGCATTGGCCCCATGTCAGGAACAATAATCCTATCATCAAAAGCAAAACCTGATTATATTTCAATATCTTCATTTCCATTTTATATTTTAATTATTTTTAAATGTCGGTTCACCGGATGAGTTTGCCGGTGAACCGCATAAAAAGGACCCCATTTATCATGGTAGCCTCTACCCATGTCTCACACTATTTCCCTCTTACCTTAAAAAACATAATCCTCATTAAATTTCGTAGGTTTCCACATCACTTTCAACGCCCGGTCAGAAATTCCGTTAATTGTTTTTTCGATTTGCAACGTTACCGGATTAATTATCAATAATTTTCCCTTCAACTCCGTCTTAGCATTTCTATTATACACGCAAACCCACAAATGCTCTTGATTCGGGCTCATCTCCATACAAGTTATTTCATCATCAGGATCGTCCAGAATCAAATCCGGTTCCGAAGGAAGTTTCGGTTCCTGAACCATATACGACCAACGGTATAATTTATTTCCCTGATTATAATATATATATTGATACTTTCTATTAGCCAACATCTTGCAGTCTGATGTCAGCGTAAGATCTCCATTTATCGCGTAAGTATATGGAGTGGATTCAAACATCACCAAATTATTTTCCCAACTCGACCGCGTTCCGGTTTTATGAATACTGATTTGTTGCGGATCATTCTTATCCGTTGTTACAAACATCATCGTACCGATATTATCAGCAAAGACAACATTCACAATGTTCATCCCCGCAAACCGATTCTCACAAGTATACTTATATGTCCCTTGTCGCACCACATATACTTCCGAACGGGAATTATCAACAAAACACCCCAGATAATTAACAAAGAAACCAAGATTTTCCTCGCCCAAGATTATCTTATCGTATGAACCTGAAGTTTCTGCCAAATACACGAAAAAACTCCTTATAGATACAAAACCATAATCACCCGGAACCCCGTTCCGATCGTTCGTCCCAAACATTATTTCAGTCATCATATGATCCCCATTTCCACATAATACCGTAGGATAAGTATTAGGGATAAAATCACCCACGTTCAACATATTCTCGATCAAGAAATAACGTCCGTTAAGAAAATAAATTTTCTGATCCGATTCGGAAGAAACAGCTAATACATAATGTCTCGGTCCAGAGGACAACTCTCCCGTACGCGTAAAAATCACATCCCTTGCTCCCCGCAACGCAACTTCCGGATTAGATTGCAAGAATGCATTTGTATTAAAATCTGACGTTTCGGCATCCAATAATTCCTCTTCTTCTTTCAACCGGAGGAAAGAAATGCGACTATTATCCTGTTCATCATTGCTCAAAATAAGGATTCCCTTTTCGAAAGGAGCTTCCACGTTAGCAATAAAATATTTAAAACTACTGCCGTATTGATTTTCCACTCTCAAACGAATCTGAAAAGAACCTGCCCGAGGAAAACTATAACGAAACTCTTTCTCAAAACTGATAAACCGTAATGAATCAGATCCGGAATCCCCATCCGTGGCAATACATCTCCATTCATATTTTAAAGGTAAATCCTTGATTTTTTGGGAAACTTCCGGCGTTATCACCAAAGGGTTTCCAAAATCCAAATGAAAAACGCTGTCCTGTACAGATATCACAATAGGGGAACCATCTATTTTAAACGTAGAGGTTTTATCGTCAATACAAGCACCGGGTAAAAAATACGATACTACTATAATCAGCGCATATAAAACTTTCTTTTTCATAACTGTTCCATTTAACGGTTTACATTATGGGAGGAATAGCAACTCCGGGTTCTGGGTGCTTTTCATAATAATAATACAAGGGGGTCACGATATATTTCACAACCAAATAATCCACTGCACTAGGCCATTCCCAAAGATCAGAAGACCAATGTTCTCCGGTATATTTACAAATATATTCATACACCACGGGATCGCTCTCTTTCAGGGAATTGTACTGTTCAAGAAATCTATTCAACAATCCTACCGAAAAAGGTCCCAATCTAGCTTCACTCCAAAAATTCGGTTTGTTGATAGCTCCATGAGTATAACACAATAACAACGTATACCCTAACGCAGGCATAAATGACTCATTTTCAACAATTGTTAATCCGACACTCAGCATATCCGGACGGGGATCATCTTCTTGTCTCCTGTTCCAGACTATCAATGGAGATGTGACAGACACAGATCCGGCCGGTATAGTTATTTTCTCCGGCAATATAAAATCTTTACCTTCAATAGCCGTTGTAAGACTATCCACGATCTCGACCTTAACCTCCCGTTCTTTCTCAGCAGGAAACCCCATAACATGTACCAAATAAGATACTGTCAACTGATCACTTAACTCCCAATAAGGGAAGCTACTATATACCGTATTTCTCTCCAGATCTAAAATTACAGAAAAATATACTCGATCTTTGGATTCTTCATATACCATATAATCCGTATCACAAGCAGACAACAAATAAGCTAATACGATTCCCCAAGGGAATAATAGTTTCAATTTATTCATAACTTCTGTTATTAATTATTTTGTTCTTCATCCTCAACAGGTGGATATACACCCTCTTTTCCACCTTCCCGGTATTCAAATTCTCCTTCCGGCACCGGCCAAACATATATTTCATCCGTAGCAGGATAAGGGAGCACGCTATAATAAGCGGGATAAATAGGTAATTCCTGACGTTTACGATTAAACCATTCCCGTCCTTCACCATAGAATTCTTTCCGATACTCCTTATTAATCAGGTTCATGTCAAACGTAACCTCACCCTCTTTGAAATAAAATCCCCGAGCCCGGGTATAAGCATCGAAATACTCCCTCGCCTCCGTCATCTGCCCATTTTTCAATAATCCCTCAGCCATAATCAAATACATTTCCGGAATCCGAATCATACTGAGTCCCCTCCGGGTAGGAACATCTCCCGTATTTTTGTATATCTTAAAAAAACGCCTGTGCTTTGCCACGGCCCCTTCCCGTTGCCGGAACCAAGCGTTATAACGGTAATCTTGTCTCCCTTCAGAAGTCGGAACCGTGTAAAGATTCACAAAACCATAATCTACAGGCCCCATTCCCTCCGGCAAGTTAAATTCAGGATAAAGCCAGAAACCGTTTAACGGCAACAAAGCCGAATTAACATTGTCATCAGGATAATCAAAACATTTCTGTAATTCATCTACATAACCAGATTTGGGATAAATTCCCCAAATAGTTTCTTTTGCAGAAATACAAGAAGCATATTCGTAGGCCATATTTGTCTTATCTGCAAACTCGAATTTTTCCGAACGAATCACTTTTTCAGCATAAATCATGGCGCTATCCAAATCATTCTTCATTTGATACACCCTTGCCAACAATCCTTGCACGGCATAAAGATTCATGTGGTATTGCCGTTCCGTCATGAAAACCTCGATACCGGGAATGCCCTTCCTATCCATTGTCAGATAATCCGGTTCATCCTGTAACAATACTTCAGCCTCTTTCAAGTCATCGAGAACCTTACGGTAAATTGCCTCCAGCGTACGGAAAGGATACACCAACGGTTCATACGTTTCGTAATACGGTATTGCCGGCTTATCCCGCGTGTCTTCCCGGTAAGCGGGAGCGAAACAGTTACACAGATCAAAGTGCATAAAAGCCCGCAATCCCAAAGCCTCTCCCTTGTAAAACCGATAATATTTGAAATCCTTATGGTTCTCCACATTCTGAATAATATTATTCACATAACTGATGTTCTTATACATATCAATCCAAATCTTATCAAACATATTACGTTGAAAAGCTTCGGCATAGTTAAATGTTAATAATAATTCCCATTCGCGACCCGCATTCTCCTTGATGTAATATCCCGCCAATAAATCAGGTAAATACCATGACAGGACTTTTCCATACAAAGCGTCTTTGGCCAAATCAGTATACACTGCATACAGAGCATCCTCAAACCCTTCACGGGTCTCAAATAATTTATCTCCCAAGATTTCACTTTTGGGTTTGACATCCAGAAAACTTTCACATGAAGCGATCCCGAACGCAAGAATAAATAAGATTATATATTTTTTCATATCTAGTCAGATTAAAAAGTAGGACTAATCGTGAAATTAACTCCACGCATATAAGGGTAAGAAGTCCCCCTTTCAAACTTCACCGTGGATACCCGCAGCACGTCTGAAAGATTAACCCCTATCCGCAAGCGTTTCAAGTAAATATGTTTTACCCATTCCGGGTTCAATTCATAATACAATCCTAAAGTAGAAAGATTAAATTCACTCCTTTTCTCCAGAAAACGCTCCGTCTGGGCGAACACGAACGACGAAGGATCATACCCGATATAATGCACCAAATCCCCCGGATTATGCCAACGCTCATAAAGCGCCCGACGATCCACATTACGACGAGGATCAATCTGCTCCACTTTCGAGGCTCTAGTCGAATTATATATCCAGCCTCCCATAGTAATATTCATTCCGGCAAATAAAGAAAACCTTTTCCACGTAAAAGAAGTACTCAACGCCAATTCCAACTTAGGTATCGTATTTCCCACGGCAACCTTGTCTTCCGGATCGTAATTAAAAGTAAGCCTCCCGTCTTTCTTACGGAAAATCTCTTTACCGGTGGCAGGATCTATCCCCAAGGAACGCACGACATAAATAGCGGTTGAAGAATTTCCTTCCTCAAACTGTATCTTGGGAGCGGTTCCCCGATAAATACCTTTGTCCGAGAGATCGGTATCCATCATCTGATCCCGGTTCTCACTATTTCTATATTGCAATGAATTACTTATCTTCTTTATTTTATCGCGGTTATGCTGACCACTCAAGGTAAGCCGCCACTGAAGTTCCTTGGTTTTAAGTATAGCCCCGGATAAACTCCAATCATATCCCCGGTTCTCCTGTTCTCCCATATTACTATTCAACGTACTGATACCCACAGAATACGGATACGATATAGGCAAAAGCATATCCTTGGTATTCTTGTTATATACATTCAAATCCACCTGTAAACGGTCATCAAAAAGAGATAACTGGACTCCTAGATTCCACTCGTAAGTTTTGGAAGCCTTCAAAAATTCGTTCGCCATCGTAATCGGGGTGGCTCCTATCCCGGTAATAAACAAATTGTCTTTAGTATAGCGATAGGTACTACGGGTTTCCCACGTGGATAACGTGTTACTCCCGGTTAATCCATAACTAGCTTTTAAACGCAATATATTGATAAACGAACCGTCAAGAAAACCTTCATTATGTACATTCCAGCCTGCCCCTATTGCCCAATAAGGTGCCCAACGATTATCTTTACTCATGCTGGAACTACCGGAACTCCGATAAGAACCATCAAGAAAATAACGATTCTGGTAAATAAAATTCACATTCCCGAATATCCCGACTCCCGTGCTGATAGCCTCATTGCCGGAGGGGGCTCCTTCCGGATACCCAGAGGCAAAACCCAAATCATTCAATATCGGTTTCAAAAAACCTATCCCTGAAAAGTTGAAATTATAAGATTTATTCTTACTGACTGTTCCCCCGACATTTACACTTAATAACGACCCCTCATCATCAATCATCCAGTTATATGAAAGAGTTGCATTACCGGACCAACTGCTATTTTCTTTTCCCTCAATTGAATAACTACCTTTTTGATCCATTTCGGTTCTAGCCAGAAAATAAATCGATTCCGGAGAAATAAATTCATCTCGCCGACTATCACCCAGTGAATAATTAAAATTACCATTAACGTACAATCCCTGTAACAAATTTAACCGGAAACTCACGTTATTTGTGATGGATTTTTCTTTCGACTCCTTAAAACTCTCCAACGAAGCCTCATATAAAGGATTACGATCCAGAGAGTTATCATTGTAACTTTTAATCCAATCCCCATATTCATCCTTAGGCATTTCATAGGGATTACGTATCACCCAATCCCCAAAAGAACCATAAGGAGAATCTTTCGCATCCGTCTTATTAATATCCAAACGATAGGATATAGTCACTATATCTTTGTGATTATAAGCTAAATTCACCCCAATCCCATATCTTTGACGAAAATCCCCTTTCATTACCCCCCGTACATCCCCGTAACGTAAAGTCACGTTATACTCCATACCGCTTCCCCGTCCGGTTATACTCACGGAATGATCAAAAGACCAGCTATTACGCAACGGAATAGACTTCCAATCGGTAAATACCCCTCGTTCCACCATATTTTTCCGTTGCCAATACAATTCATCCTGTACCCCTTGCTTGGAATCATACAACCCGCATAATCGTTCCAATTCTAATTTTTCCCAGCTATTACATAAATTAAACGATGAAACATCCGGGAACTGCACATTCGGTACGAAATTATAACGTACCCTCAACTTTGAGTCCGTCACCCGTTTACGCGTAATAATAATTACCCCGTTCGCCGCTTTTTCCCCGTACACGGCTTTGGCAGAAGCGTCTTTCAACACATCCACCCGGTCAATATCCTGCATATCCAAATCATAGAGATTTTCCAATGATATCTCTACCCCGTCAAGAATAATCAGAGGAGTATTCAACCCGTATTCCCCATTTACAGCCAAAGCCGTAGTCCCTCGAAGAATTATTTCCGGGATAGCATTCGGATTCGATCCCTGTTCATTATTCTCCACGATATGTAAGCCGGGAACCATAAACGCCAATGCTCTAAGGATATTTGTAGGAGATGCCATCAAGAGGTCCTCACCTTTTACCGTGGTCACCGAACCGGTATAAGAATTTTTATTCTGGGTAAAATACCCGTTCACAACGACCTCTTCGACCTGTTGCAAATCCTCTTCCATCACAATATTCAACGTATCTGTTTTAGCCGTAAAATTAACCCGTACCGTTTTATAGCCCACGAAAGAAAATTCCAAGCTACCGTCAGACATCGGCAAATCAATAGCAAACCAACCTTTTTCATTGGTTGCCGTTCCCAAGGATACTCCAACGACCTTTACGGTCACTCCCGGTATTGCTTCCTTATTCTCGTCATACACCCAACCTTTAAGACGCACACCTTCCTTAACCTGAGGCAATTCGCCTTTAGGAAAAATCACGATCGTCTTACCGATAAACTGATACCTCAAATGTTCAGACAATACCGCTCGTAAAACATCCTCCACGCTCAAATCCAACGCAGGAATTTTCACCAGTTGTTTCACGTCAATTTCATCATCACTGTAAAAAATATCATACTTTAATTGTAAAGTTATGGTATTAAATACTTGGTCTATAGTCAACTGCTTTCTCTCGAACGACACATTTTCTGCCTGTCCGTAAGTTGTTCCATGTACCTGCATCAACCCGATTAAAAACCAAAAACACATTAGCTTCATAAGCAATAACATTTTTTTCATCCTACTTTTCCAGTAGAATAAACCTACATCATCATTTTTTTTCATAGATTTGTAATTACATTATTATTTATTTAATCTCATAGATTAAACATAGAGCGGGAGGCGCAATCTCTCGTTCTTTTTTATCTATGTCCGTTCTTCTCTTTCACTAATAAACTTGCTGTCACCACGTTACCTTTCACATGAAAACGTACATCCGAAGTCATCTCTAAAAATTTCAACATTTCTTGTAAAGGCTGGTGTTTATTAACTACCCCCGAAAAACGACGGGACTTGATATTTTCATTCGTATAAAACATCTTAAAATCATACCATCGTTCCAAACGTTCCACCAGCTCCTCAAAAGTATATGCCTTAAAATAAAACTTTCCATCTCTCCATGAAGTATAAAACTCCGGAATAACAGACCGTACCACCCCCTTTCCCGTTATTCTATCCATCTGGTATTGTTCATTAGGTTTCATCAATATTTCACCTTGGTTTCGGCAAATGCTAACTTGACCTTCCACTAAAGTCGCTTGCCACAATTCATCAGTAGGATAAGCACTTACGTTAAAACTTGTCCCTAACACTCGAATATCTCCCATTTCAGTACGCACAACAAAGGGTTTATCCGTATCTTTCTTCACTTCAAAATAAGCCTCCCCCTGTAAAAACACTTCTCGTTGTGTCCTCGCAAAAACCTCCGGGAATCGTAATGAAGATTCTGAATTAACCCATACAATGGTTCCGTCCGATAATTCTAAAGAATACTCACCTCCTTTAGGTACCACTAACGTATTAAATCTCGAACTATCAATAGATTGAACATCCGAAGTGCGATAATACACTTTCCCCGAAGCAGTATCATTTCGTATCTCTATCCCTGATTTCACTTGTTTATTAAAAACATGATTGACATTCAGCACCAAATATTCTCCCGTTGCCAAATGCAATTCTGCCTGTGATGTCCCCGGTTTTATATTACCAATCCCCGCCAAATTATTTTCTTCAGCCTCCTTATGAGATATTACAAAATACATTCCCAAAGAGAGAAAAAAGAGTACCGCTACATATTTTACCATGGACCGCAAACGTACCATTCCTCTCGTTTGCGGACGTACTTTCCTCCATCCTCGCTCTACATCATATTTTCGTTTCTCCAATCCGTTCATCGCCTGACGAATCTCAAACACCTGACGCACAACTTCCCTATCTTCTCCTCTATCTCCCGGAAGATTCTCCCCATGTGGCACGTTCTTTTTCCATAAAGAAGTCACCCGTTCCCATCTTTGCATTAAATTATCCATTCGGTTATCATTTTTACATACGACAACCGTTATTAAAAGAAGGGTGAGTCAAATACAACTTTTTTTGTAATTATTTGATGATTTACCCACTTTCTAAATTTCGCTTCGGTGAGTTTACTTGTTACCTGCCGAACGTGGATAACTCCAAACCATTTTGCGCTTACGTGGCAGCGAAATTCCCCTAAAGCAATATATAAATTGCCTTCCATTATTGTCCGGGGATAGTCCATCTTTTCGTTATGGTTTCCCTACCCTTTCGCTATACCATAAACATAGCATGAACATAGCAACTACATAACATGAACACTGACGGGTGTACATGCTCCGTTCGTGCTATGTTGGAATTCTGTTGATGCCCGCGGGCAGGGGTAGAGGAAGGATTAGCAGGGGGCAGGCCACCCCCGGTGTAAGGGAAAGTTTACGGCCAGTATGTCCATTCCGTTAATTATAATTTGAGCCAGAATCTCGTTATCACTTCAACGGCCAACAAGGAAAATCTTCACCGGTTCCTACCGTCAGGAACAAAAAAGGAGACCTACATACTACCGGGAGGCACACTCGCAAAATCGTATATAATTTCCTCTTTTTTTAGTTTCAGGTCACAATTATTTCCCGGATGACAAAGATATGAAAAGCAATACGGCAGGATACATTCCGACACGGGTTCGAATATCCCGGTAAGCTTTCATAATGTGTGATTTTACCGTATTTACAGATATTCCCAGTTCATTAGAAATTTCCTTATAGGTTTTTCCGTCAAGACAATTCATCGTGAATACTTTACGACATTGCGAGGGTAACGATTGCACTACTTCTTTAATCAATTCAATACGCTGAACTTCTTCTTCTGAATAACCGGAGTTTTGCAAATCCTCTATAAATTCTGTCAATGATGCCCCGTGCTTTCGTTCTATCAACCGGTGTTTCAGCACATTCAATGCCCTAAAACGTACCGAGGAAAAAAGGTAAGATTTCACCGCCCCCTGTACATGAATCTCATGGCGATTTTTCCAAATATGAGTAAAAAGGTCCTGAACCACATCCTCTGCCTCAACCGTATTACCAAGAATCATAACCGCATAATCACACAGAGGTACATAAAACATTCTAAAAATGTATTCAAAGGCTATCGGATCTCCATGTTTTATCTTCGCAAAAACTTTTTCCATACTATTTATACCCCACTAGTAAAGACAAACTTATATAAAAATCAGCATTATCAAACTATTAATTTCAAAAAATACGAAGAATATTATTCTAATTAGGTATAAAAGCTCCTATGCAAGACAAAAATACCTCTTGACCCCAATTACACGCCAAAGCAGAAGGTACAAAAAAGAAGATGAATTCTAAGTCTCTTGCAAATATTTTTAAAAGAAAATCGTGATAAAATGTCTTTTTTATTGCGGTTTTCTTTTTT
>CALUKD010000031.1 GCA_944321125.1 Candidatus Butyricimonas faecavium
TAACCATTAAATTTTAGGTTACGCATAAGTTACTGATTAAAAAGATATTATAAGCGGCAGGTACGATTACCGTCCGAACCGCAGAGATGCCTGTTAGTTGATTACTTAACAGGCTTTTTTGTTAAAATACATCCCAATATTATCCGAATATTTTTTGTTTTCAGCTGTATTTCGACTAGAGGTCATTTGGGATTAAGGATAGTGTTTCAAAAAGTGTGTAAATCCTAGTAATAATAGAGGAAATTCGTATTCCCGGAGAGGGATTGGCTTGCTCTCGAATGGGAACACGAATTTGGATTAATTTATACTTGTAATCTGTCTTTCAACCATCTTTGTGAATATTCCTTTTTGTTTTTTCAAGTATTCTGCCGATCCGCTTTCTGCTACCTGACCGTCTTTCAGTACGATTATTTTATCGGCATTAACAACGGTGCGTATCCGATGGGCGATGATCAGTACTGTTTTGTCCCGTACGAGTTCAGATATTCCGGCTTGAATTTTGGTTTCATTTTCCACGTCGAGAGAAGCGGTTGCCTCGTCAAGCAGGACGATCGGAGCATCTTTCAGCAGGGCACGGGCGATAGAGATGCGCTGGCGTTCCCCACCGGACAGGGTTTCTCCGTTTTCCCCGATAATGGTCTGGTAGCCTTGTGGCATCTTACTGACGAATTCATCACATTGGGCAAGCCGTGCGACACGTAGTACTTCCTCGTCATTGGCATCCCGTTTTCCTATACGGATGTTGTCTATGATGGAGGCGTTGAAAAGTACCACGTCTTGGAACACGACAGAGTAGTTTTGCAGCAAGGTTTCCGGATCGATACGACTGATATCCTGTCCGCCTAGGGTTATTTTTCCCGATTGTATATCCCAGAAACGGGCAGCCAGTTTGGCTGCGGTACTTTTGCCACTACCGGATGGACCAACCAAGGCTGTTTTTTCTCCTTGTTTTGCTGTGAAAGAAATTTTATTTAATATGGGTTTACCTTGTTCATACGAGAAGTCAACTTCTTGGAATTCGATATTGAAATTTTTAGGTTTAAACTTCGTGTTTCCTTGTTGGATTGGGAGTGATTCCATTTCATTCATCCGGTTGATGCGAACATCCAGATAGAACAAGGCAGCAAGATTGTTCATAACTTCGTTTAACGGATTGTAAATCCGTGAACCAATCACCATGAATATCAAGTAAGTGAACAGGTCGACACTGCCGTTTACCAGCATGTTAGCTCCCACGATTATCACGCTTACCAGTCCGAGTTTCAAGATACTTTGAGAACCGTTTATTAGGATGCCGAGGGTCAATTCATTGCGAATCAGTATCTTTTCATAGGTGTCGATTCTCGAGTTCAGTTTTTTCAGGTAATCACGCTCTTGGTTATAGGATTTAATCTCTTGAATCATGTCCAACCCTTCCTGTATATGTTCGGTTACGGCTCGTTTTTTCAAATAGTTGGTTTCATTACTTTTGAGGATCGCTTTTTTCGAGAAGAGAATAATGGCCATCGCCAGCGGGACCACCCAGAATAGGGAGAGAGTTAATTGCCAATTGTAGAAAGCCATTCCGATAACGATCAGTAATAGGCTGATGAGAGAGGCGAACAATTGGGGAACAGCATGAGAAAACGTGTGTTCTAAATCCGTGCAGTCATCCATGATCGTGGCGGTCAAGTCGGAAAGGTTTTTCTCCCCGAAGAATGACAAGGGGAGTTTACGCAGTTTTTCAGCTAGGGAGATCCGTCGGTTGGCACTTTCATCGTACACCGTGGTGTAGGTGGCGTGATACTGTAAAACGGCGATGATGTACATGACGATCATGAAGGCAATCCCTAGGAGGCTGTAATAGAGAATACCGTGTGTCACGGATACCGATGGGGTAAATACCGGGCGAAGATAATCTTCGAGAAATAGGAATACGAAAACAGCCGGCAGCATCAGTGCAATGTCAAGTAGGACAGTGAAAAATGTTCCTTTACAGAAGTCTTTCGCACCTTGTGTTGAAAGGGCAAAACGTTTTTTTATCGTGTTAAGCATGAGTGATCTCCTTTCCAATGGTCCAGCGAACGGATTGCTGGTATTCGTTCCACATATGATTGTAAATTCCTTGTTGTTGGATTAATTCGACGTGTGTTCCTTGTTCTGCCACTTTTCCTTTGTCTATGACTAGGATGTTGTCGGCATCGGTTATACTCGACAGGCGATGAGCGATCATCAACACGGTTTTCCCTTTAGTCAGTTCTTTCAAGGCTTGTTGTATCAAGTGTTCGTTTTCCGGATCGGCAAAAGCGGTAGCCTCATCGAGTACGATGAGGGGAGCGTTTTTCAAGAAAGCACGGGCCAGTACGATACGTTGTTGTTCGCCTTCGGAAAGGTATGTTCCTTCCGAACCGATTTTTGTGTTTAATCCAAGGGGAAGTTTATTAATGATATCCCGGCATTGAGCCATGTCCACGGCTTTTTCGACTTCGGGTAATGTGGCAGTGGGATTACCGTATTTAATGTTTTCAAGTAGGGTTGTTTTGAATAATTTTGTATTCTGGAATACAAATGATATATGTTGCATCAATTCGTTCGGGGCGATATCTTTCACGTTGATGTTGCCCACCATTACTTGGCCTTCCGTGGTCTCCCAAAAGCGAGGAACGAGCCGGGCTAGGGTAGTTTTTCCCCCGCCTGATGCTCCGACGAGGGCTACTCTTTTCCCTTGGGGAATTCTGAAACTGATGCCGTCTATTGCTTTTCGTGTCGTTCCCGGGTAGCGGAATGATACTTGGTTAAATTGGATACTGAAGTCTTTTAACGGTTTCGAGGAGGACGGCACGGAGAGCTTCTCATAAGAAATCAGGTCTTCGAGACGTCCGATAGCCTCACCCGCTTGTCCAAAGGCTTGGTTTAAATACATACTTTTCATGATACTTTGAGAGAAGACTGGGGTGATAAGGACGAACAGGAAAAAATTGAGTAACACCGGGGCGTAGTTTCCCGTGCTCCCGATCAACAGGATGGTCAGCGGGGCTAGAAAGAATACGAAACCATTGATAATGACGGTGTAGAATGACATGGGCTTTTCCCACATTCGGGTGTAGCCGAATACCATGTTATTATAGTTTTTGATACTTTTGTGAAAGTTCTTGAACGAGTAGATAGTTTGCCGGAAAACTTTCACCACGGGGATTCCTCTCACGTATTCCACGGCCTCCGTGTTCATTTCTTCGAGGGCGGTCATGTAGTTTTGCATGAATTGTCGTCCTTTGGTACCCATCATGAATCCCATCACGATCATGGATATGATGATGGGAACCATGCAGGCAAAGCCGAGCCGCCAGTCGAATGAAAAGATAAGTATGGCCGCAACGAGTGGAACGAGGAACGTGGCTGCCAGATCGGGCATTTGGTGGGCTAGGAAACTGTGGGTGATTCCTGCATTGTCATCAATGATTTTACGGATGCGCCCGCTGGTGTTGTAATCGAAAAAGCCGAGAGGCATATGTACGATTTTACACATGGCTTCACGGCGCAGGTTGGATTCGACTCGGAATGCGGCTAGGTGTGATGCCATCAGGGCTGCAAAGTAAAGAATCACGCTACCCACGGCTAGATCGGCAGCCCACCATGCGTAAATTTCTATATTGCTGGAAACGATAGTTTCGCCAGGGGTGAGTAATTCTCTTACAATAAACCAGATCAGTATGTACGGCAACATACCTGCCAGTGCACTAAGGGCAGATAATGCCATGGATACGGGCAAAAGTGTTTTTCGATTACCCATGTACTGCTGAAGTTTTTTTAATGTATTCATGATATATTATTTAATTGTTTGAACTTTGTTTTTGTGCCACGATACACAAATCTTCTTTGTTTTTTCTGTGTAGGATGATATTGGTAAAGCCGGATAGGCCAAGAATGTATTTTAGTTCGCTGCTTGGATGCACGACCATCCCTTCTATGCGGCTTGTCTAGATTTCATTTGTCGGGTCACTTGCCTCACAACAGATTAGAAAGAAACCGTTGTCTTTCAGCACTCGTTTCACTTCAATAAATGCCCGGTTAAGATCGCCCCAGAAGTAGATTGTTTCGAAAGCGGTAACAACATCGAATGAACAATCGGCATACGGAAGTTGGTCTGCACTTCCTTGATCCACGAAACAGCGTGTGCCGAGGTGTTTCATGTTTTTCTTGCGGGCAAATACCACGCTCTCGTGTGAGATGTCAATGCCGTGAACATACCCTTTCGGGCATAGTTTCAGTATTTCCGACAAGTTGGCCCCACCGCCACAGCCGATGTCGAGAGTGTTCCACGCCGGTTGCCATACTAGGCAGGATCTAGCCCAGCGTGCCAAGGGGGCGTGTCCCTTGTTCATACCTCTTAATATCATTTTGCCTAGAAATCCTTCTGTTTTTCTAGCGTTTTGGAAAAACTTGTTGATAAATCCTTTCTTCTTCATGGTTGTTATATTAATTTTCAATGTCTTGCAATAAAGAACAATATTTAAAACCGTTCAAAAAAGAGAGCTTGTAGAAATACAAGCTCTCCGTGGGTGATTTTGATTGTGGGATGCGTTATATTTTGTTTGTCAACATTTCTTTTTGTCTTTTTCTTCGTCATATGATAATATGGATTTTATTTTAAACAAAATTACAATTCTGGGGGGAATGCGACAATCCCTAAAAATAGTGAGTTTTTAACAGAAAATTTCTGAATTATAGTAAACATGAGCCTCCCCCATATCAAGTAGCTTGAACAGGTAAAGTCATTATTTTTAGGGATTGTCAAGATGTGTGATTAGTTGTTTATTTACGTTCAAATAATGAACCAAACAATGCAAAAGTTGAAGGATGACATTAGAAAAGAGTTGTTGAAGTCTGCAAAAGAATTGTTTTTCCGGAAAGGATTTCAGAAAACGTCCATGCGTGAAATTGCCGAGATGGCGAAAATCGGGTTGGGAAATATTTATAATTATTTTAGTGGTAAGGATGATCTTTTTTGCTCGATCGTGTATCCCGTTACTCATGCTTTTGAGTGGATGCTGGAAAAGCATCATGGGCATTACGGGGCCGATGTGATGGAGATATTGAGCGAAGTTTATCTTCGGGAGGCAGTTGACGAATATATTGTGCTGATTCGTCGCTACCGAGAATTGCTGATCTTATTGTTGTTCCGGGCTCAAGGTTCGTCCCTTGCGAATTTCCGGGAGAGTTTTACCGATCGTTCCACGGAGTTGGTGAAAGAGTGGTTTTCGGAAATGAAATGCAGGTATCCCGTTTTGAACGTGACGTTTTCCGATTTTTTTATCCATCTTCATTCTGTGTGGATGTTTACTTTGTTGGAGGAAATTATCATGCATAAGATAGCGGATCAGGAAATTGAGCAAATCGTGGCTGAGTATATTAGGTTCGAGATTACCGGATGGCGGGATATATTGAAAATATAGGCGAAAGTATAGAAATATGAAAATTTATACTTAATTTCGATGGCGAGGTGACCGGGTTCATGGGTATATTTGTCGGTGGTTGTCCGGTTGGAAGAACAAAAAACAGGTGCATAATGGACACTTTTTACAAGGAAGATATATTGGGCGAGGGATTTCAACGAACGACGATTTCTTTACGGGATGATTACGAGGGACCGGCGGTTGCCACGCTTGTTCGCCGCTTGTCAGATACGGGAAACAGTCAGTCGGTGCTTTATATTCACGGTTTTAATGATTATTTTTCCAGAGGGAGATGGCGTGTCGTTTGAATGAACGGGGTTTCCATTTTTATGCGCTGGATTTGCGAAAATATGGGCGTTCATGGTTATCTCATCAGAAATTTAATGATATTCGGGATATTCGGACTTATTTCGAGGAAATCACACTTGCTTTGCAAATGATCCGGGAGGAGGGAAGCCGGACAACTGTTTTGTTAGGACATTCCACGGGAGGCTTGATTGCCACGCTTTACGCTAAGGAACACGGGGATTGTTCTCTTTTTGAAGGGATCATGTTGAACAGTCCTTTCTTTGATTTTAATAAAAGTTGGTTTGTGAAGAAGTGTATCCCGTTTGTCTCGTTCGTGGGAGGTTTTTTACCGGAAATAAAGATTGTCGGGGGATTTACGGAGCAATATGGTGAATTTTTACACCAGGAGAGTCGGGGTGAGTGGGAGTATGACTTGGCTTGGAAACCGCATGTTGCACCCCGAATTAATTTGGGATGGATTCGGGCTATTCATAAAGCACAACGGGAGTTGAGGTAACCTTTTGAAATGCGAAAATCTGTACTGGTTTTACATTCGGAGAGGTCTGTCTCGAATTTTTTGGACGAGGAACAAGTGCAGTCCCGTGATGCAATATTGAATGTGAGAGACATTCAACGGGTAACTCGGAATATTCAAGGACGGGTGGAAATCGTGTCGGTCTTGGGTGGTCTGCACGATTTAGTTCTATCCTGCAAGGAGGTACGGGGAAAGGTGTACCAAATTATGTTTGACTGGCTGGAGCGTCAGAACGGGACTGACGATAGTAATGGGCCGGGGTGAAGCACGTGATAGGTTTTATGGTGTGGTTAAAAAAGAAAGAGGGCAAATTGATAGGGTGTATTTGGGTTATTGTTTTGAAGAGTTTGCAGACCCTATAGAAATCTTTACAATCAGCTGTTTACGAGATTTTATTTTTACACCCGATGAGTTGAAAGAGTTGCAGTAAGAGTTAATCTTGTTACTAGGGAAGTTGGTGCGTTTTATCTATCTAAATATTAATCTTGATACGAGTTACTATCTTTTGACTTGGAGATGTTCAAACGGTTGAAAAGCTGGATGAGTTCGTTGAAGCACCCATCCTCGCTGGGTACGGTGAACGGGGAGAAGGAGCGTATGCGTTTCTTTAATGATCGGCGCCGTTTGGTATTGAGAATGACGAATACAGTCTAAAAAAGTTCATGGCTGTATTCGTTTTTTATTATAGATTCACGATTTTTCCGTTTGTTCTTTTTAGATGAAACCATGAAAAAAGAAAAAGAAGGAGTACGTAAAGATGTTCCGATGTCCAGTATACTGCTAGCGGGACTTCTTCGATCCGGTTGATAGTAGTGAGATAAATAAGGTATATGATGATCGTGATGCATTGATAGATAAATGCAACACGGGTAGCCCCCGTTCCTGACACTGCATTACAGAATACGTGTGCGGGAAGGGAGAGAATGTAATTTGATAACATAACAACAAAGGGCCAGAAGGCTAATTGCACGAGTTGCTTGTTCGGGGTGTAAATGCCCATGACCGTGTGGGGAAATAACAGGGCAATCGCGATTAACGGGGTGCCAAGAATGTAGCCGAGACGAATGATTTTCCGACACAAGGGCATGATTTGTTTTCTTTCCCCGGCTCCCGCCAAGTTACTGATGAGTGATCCCGTGGTGGTGGAAAAGGAACTCACGATGACGAAGAAGATCGTGGATATACTTCGGATGATATTGGCAATTGCTAGTTGCGTGGTACCGAGATGCTCGATGAGAATAAAAAAAAGGAACCAGGGTGCCACACTGATAAAGGAGTGCATCATGCTCCAGACGGAGAGGCGGAAAAGTTGTCCCATGAGTCGTTTGTTAAAAATGGCGAAGAGGCCGTAATGTTGTTTGTCTATTTTGAAACGAGTATAGCTGACCAGCACGAGTAATCCTCCCAGTTCGGAGATCATGGATGCTATGGCGGCACCTGATATGCCCAAGGCAGGAATCTTCCCGGTACCGAAAATCAGCAGATAGTTCAGTAACACGTTCATACTTGCTAGAGTGACGGCAGAGACGGTGAGTATACGGGTTTTGGTGATTCCCACGAAAAATGCCCGGAAGGCCAGCATCGGAAAGGCGAAAAGCAAGCCGAATGTTCGCCAGTCCAGATATTGTATAACAGCCTCGTATATTTCCGGGGAAGTCAGTAATCGTTGTAGAATGAATGGAGTGAATATTTTAGACAGGCCGAAGAGCGTGACGGCGAGCGTGGTCAGAAAAAATAATCCTTGGAAGAACACTTTTCCTGTTTCCGTGGGACGTTGTTCACCGTTTCGGCGGGCGATCATTACTTGCAAGCCGAGACTGAACCCGAATCCCAGTATGTAAAGGGAAAGGTAGTACATTCCTGCTATGGCGGAGGCTCCTAGTTCTGTTTCTCCGACATGTCCGAGGAATATGGCATCCGTGATATTTATTAATTGTTCGACTAACACGCTCATCATCACTGGATAGTTGATGAGCCAGATTTGTTTGCTTGTAAAATTCATGATTCAACTTGAATAGCACATAGCAAGTTATTTCCACAAGAGTGGATCACTTGTTATGTTCGGTAAATAAAAAAGGGTATAAACTCTGTTCCCGGAAACATATTCTGTCCCCGGCAGGCTTGTGCCTGCAATCGGAATACTATACAAGGAGCGTAGCTATATACAGAGTTGTGCTTTCATGTTGAATAATAGAGTTAACGATACAAACATACAAAAAAGATGTGAGATTCTTCTTTTTTGTAAAACTTTTATATCAAGGATGAATCGGGAATACGGTATGTAACCCTCTATTTTCGAGGACGTATAATATAGGTAGGATGGGAAGTTTCTCCCATGGATTAATAAAAAATTAGAAGGTTATGAAAGAACGTGAAGAAAAGAAGAAGAAAGTGGCGAGTGATGACCGGCGTGCCCGGAATATTCCTTCAAAACAAGACAAAAGTTGGGTCGGTGAACAACAGATGCAACAAGAGCAATTTGACAAGACCGAATTCGAGGAACGGGAGGCTAAAAGACATCCTAGAAGAAGGATATGTCACTGATTTAGTGCTTATTTTCGAGGGTAATATGTTTTTATTACCCTCGTGTTATTTTTACGGCCCGGATTGTTTGGTTATTAAAAATATTATCGTAGATTTGTCGTGATTTTGAGTTTTGATTTGATCGCTACAGAGCGTTTGCCTTCATCGTATTTTAAATGTATCGTTAAGCAGACTTTTCTAGACAAGATCCAACCTCAAGTATTTAAATTATTAATTTTAAAGTTTGTATTAATGAACATTTACATTTCAAATTTAAGTTACGACGTGAATGATAGTGACTTAAGAGAATTATTCGAAGAGTACGGTGAAGTTTCTTCAGCAAAAGTTATCATGGATAGAGAAACCGGAAGATCAAGAGGTTTCGGTTTCGTGGAAATGTCTGACGACACGCAAGGGCAAAAAGCTATTGATGAATTGAATCAAGCTGAGTACGATGGTAAGGTTATCAACGTGAACGTAGCAAAACCGAGAACCGATCGTCCGGCCGGTGGTCGTGGCGGTTTTAACCGTAATGGTGGCGGTCGTGATCGTCGCAGTAACGGTGGTGGCCGTAGTTTCGAGAAAAGATTCTAAAATATTTTGGATATAAGAAAAGGTGGTTTTTTAACCACCTTTTTTTATTCTGTAACCCGATCTGTGAAGAGGGTTGCTGTTGATGCATGAGAGAAGATATAGGACGCCGGGTATATTCCTTGTTTCTGCACGAGATGTTCCATGATTTCTTGTTTATCAGATCCGATGACGGGGATTAATATAGCCGAACTTTTTAAAATTACGGTCCCTGTCATTGTAATTCTTTGTTGTCCGGTCTTCGGGTGGTGTGAAACCGCATAAATTCGTTGGTCGGTCAGTAGATTCATCGAATCACTGAATATGGAGGCCACGTGTCCATCAGCCCCAATGCCCAGTATCGTGCAGTCGAAACGGGGCATATTCGAGTAGCCGGGGAGTTCCCATTTTACCATTTCCGAATATCGTTCAGCTTCAACTTTAGGTTCTTGTTCTCCCCAAATGCGATGAATGTGATTTTGAGGAATATCCAGAGGCATGAAAAGAAGGCGTTCGGCATGTTTGAAATTGCTCTCGTCGTCTTCCGGCGACACGCATCGTTCGTCTACCCAGTAAAAGCGAAGAATGTCCCAAGGGATATTATTCCGGTATTCTTTTACCCATAATTTGAAGAGTTGTTGTGCCGTGGAACCTCCAGACAGGGCGATATGAAAAGGTTTCGATTTACTTTTTTTAATCACCGTTATCAAAGTTTCGGTCATTGAACGCAATGTTTCTTCGGCAGTTTTATATACTTCTATTTTCATGATTATATGGATCTAATTCGTACCTGTTTATACGATGCAAGTTACGGTTTATTCATGATATAAACAAGAAAAAAAGTTAAAAACCCTTATTAATTTATGATTTTAAATTTTAGATTTTAGAGTCCAACTGCACAAGGCAATTGTATATCCTTTAATCTAAAATCATGAATCATAAATCTAAAATTTATAAGCTTGTAACTCGCCGTAGATGAATGTTCCTCACTGATTTATTGAATCTACGGATGAAGAGGGTGGCAGCGAACATGAGGCCGCCACAGAATCCAGAGAGTAGTCCGGGAGCTCCGAAGTCGAGCAGAATTCCGGCAATATATGCTAGCGGTACGGCGACAAATAAATAGGAAACGAGGGCATAGATCATGGGACGTTGCACGTCGGTGATGCCTCGTAAAGCTCCGAGTGCGGTTACTTGTAATCCGTCGAAGATTTCAAACACGGCAACCACGAAGAATAGGTTGCGAGCCACTTTTATCACCTCGGGATCGGGCGTGAAAATGGATGCGATGGGGGCCCCGAAAAGGGCGTAGATCACGGCTGCTCCAGCCATGAAAATAACGGCAAGGCGGAGAGAAGCATGGGCGTAACGACGCATTTTCCCGATATTTCCCCGCCCGAATTCATGACTGACGAGTATGGTAGAGGCTCCGGCGATTCCGCTGGAGATCATGAATGTAAGTGAAATCATGGACATGACAATTTGATTTGCCGCAAGGGCAATGGTGCCTAACCATCCCATCATGACAGTGATGAGGCTGAGGGATAGAAATTCCACGACCATTTGTCCGGCTATGGGGTAGCCGACTTGTAATAGTTGTTTGATTTTCCGACGGCTCGTGTTGCTAAATTGAAAAAAACGAAATACGGGACTGTATATTTGGGAACGATGGATGTAAAGAAAAAAAGCAATAGGCATCATCAGGCGGGAGATTAATGTCGCTAGTCCCGCACCCGCTACCCCAAGGAATGGCGCACCGAATTTACCATATATAAATATGTAGTTTAGGAAAATATTCATCAAATTGCATGAAATCGTGATCACCATGGCTACCTTCGTGTTTCCAATTCCTTCCATGTATTGTTTAAATGTCATGAACAGGATGAACGGGATGACCGAGAATGAGGTCAGGATATAATATCCTTTGCATAATTCTACAACTTCTGCGGGTTGTCCCATCATGGAAAGGTAGGGCATGAGCATGAACAAGAAAAGGGTGAGTACGAGTGACACGGTTGTGTTCAGTAGAAGTGAATTTTGGAAAAATCCGGCTATACGTTCTTTATCATCAAGCGCATGAGCTTGGCCCACAAGTGGGGTTAGGCCGGTGGCAATACCCATGCCGACAACCATCGTGTTCATGATAATTGCTCCCGCTAATGACACGGCTGCCAATTCCGGGGCTCCAAGTTGTCCTACCATGATGTTATCTGCCATTTGTACGATCGCCTGACCGGCTAATGATAGCATGATCGGGAAGGCGATGTTGATGTTCTGTTTGTAATACAGTGAGTTAATTCTCATGACTTGAATTTTAAAAACGGGGACAAAGATGTACATTTATTGTCACAAATAAAAATGTTGAAATCTTTTTGCGGGAAATGAAACTAGATTAATCATCGTTTCCGTATAATGAATAAATGAAACGCAAAAATTTGAGAAATTTAACTATATATTAAGTCAAAAAATTGCGAGAATTGGAAAATATGTGTATTTTTGGTTTCGTAAATAGAGAGAAATGAAAGGATTGATATTTCGATATTTTTCGTTGTTACTCCTCTTTTTGGTCATCGGGGTAAATCTCTTTGGAAGTGAAGGTTCCAAGGGGAATATTCCTGTTTCTGATAAGGAGAACATAGAAAAAGCGTCGGAAGAATTCCAGGTTTCCACTACCCCGTTTGATCAGCATGGAGTTTTTGAACGAACTTTAGAGTTTTCAAGTCGGCAGATTGTTAATAATGGAAGTCGGGAACAATTCTCCCTCTCGTTCTATCGGAAAACAGAACTTGCGTCACGTAGAAGTGAATTCCGGATGATGGAAGAAAAGACTTACGGGTATTTTTCCGATTTGCTGGGACTTCGACATCTTCAAGGTTTCTACGTGTTCGATTTGTGTAAAATCATTATTTAGCTATTCCTAGGTCCGTTTTGTCCAGTGTCACGAATGGTGGTACCGGTGAGTTGTACTCGCTCATTGAAAGCGTGTTTTGATATGACATGCTGGTATAGAGGTGACTAATGTAATTATGGTATCTTTCTTCGGATACGGACGGACGAATTATATCCTTATTTTTCAGTGTATTATAAAATTGAATTTATTCATAAACGAATAATAATAGTAGACCTATGGAGAATAGTAAAGAAAATGCCAAGGGTTTTACCAACTCGGCATTATTTCAGACATTGTACCCGATCGTGATCATGTTAGTCATATTTGGTTTGGTTTTCTTGGCATTATACGTGGCATTATAATATTAAAGCATTTAAAATATAAAAAATACTCCTATGAAAAAGACTGCAACAAAACAAGGAACAAGAAGAAGTTTAGGTATTTCTGCATTTCCGATAATCATTCTGTGTTTTATACTGGCAATGGTTATTTATCATTTCGTGTATGGTAATCCGGCTAATTTTATTAATAATGACCCGAATAATCATCCTATTCAGGGAAATTTGCTAGGTACGATTTATAAAGGGGGGATCATCGTTCCGGTTATCCAGACCTTGTTATTTACGGTATTGACTTTAAGCGTGGAGCGGTTGATTGCCTTAAAAAGAGCAAAAGGAAAGAAGAATTTGCAACAATTCGTGACGAAGGTGAAGAGTGATCTTGAGGAGGGGAATATTGAGGCTGTTCGCCAAGCTTGTGACGAACAGAAAGGAACCGTGGCAAACGTGATTAAAGCATCGCTTTCTACTTATTCACAGGTGTCAGTTTGTGACACGTTGTCGAAAGAAGAGAAACAGTTGGCAGTACGGAAAGATCTGGAAGAGGCTACCATGCTTGAGTTGCCGACGATGGAACAGAATCTGGGGGTAATAGCCACGATCACGACTTTAGGGACGTTGATGGGATTGCTCGGAACTGTAATCGGGATGATCAAGTCTTTCGCGGCATTATCTTCTGCCGGGGGAACGGATTCTATTGCCCTTTCTACCGGTATTTCGGAGGCTCTTGTGAACACGGCTTTCGGTATTGCAACCGGGGCGTGTGCTGTGATTGCTTACAATTTTTTCACTAGTAAGATAGACGGGATCACGCATAGTATTGACGAGATCGGGGCTTACTTGGTACAGAGTTTCACGATTAAACAACGCTAGTATACACTTGTTAATATATACGTTATGAGTCAGAAAATTAAAAAGAAATCAACGTTCATCGACATGACGGCCATGAGCGACGTGACGGTACTGTTGTTGACGTTTTTCATGCTGACTTCCACGTTTATCCAGAAAGAACCGGTGCAGGTGAACCCGCCGCAGTCGGTTTCTGAGATCAAGATTCCCGAATCAAATATCGTCTCTATTTTAGTCGAGCCAACGGGAAAGGTGTTCATGGGACTGGATAAACCACAGGATCGTATCGAGGTGTTGAAAAAGATGGGAGAGAGTTATCAGATTGAATTTTCGGATCAGGAATTGAAAAAATTCAGTCTGTGTAATTCATTCGGGGTGCCTATTCAGGGAATGAAACAATTCTTGGCATTATCATCGGAAGAACAGGATAAAGTGATCATGAATTATGGAATTCCTTGTGATAGCACGAATAACCAGTTTAAATCGTGGATGCAATTTGCCCGGGAGGTGAACAAGGACTTGGTGATCGCTATCAAGGCGGATCAGAAAACTCCTTACCCGTTGATTAAGGATATTATGGCAACGTTGCAGGATCTGCGGGAGAATCGTTATAACTTGATTACTTCGTTGCGTAATATGCCGGAGGTATGATAGAACCTTATAACTTGTAATTTATTTATTATGGCAGAAATACAACAAAAGGATAGCGGGGAACGCAAGAAAGGGAAACAGAAGAAATTCAGTATCCGGGTGGATTTTACGCCTATGGTGGATATGAATATGTTGTTGATTACTTTCTTCATGCTCTGCACGTCCATGAGTAAACCCCAGACAATGGAAATCAGTATGCCGAGGAAAGATTTGTTGAATGAGCAGGAGCAGAACAAGGTGAAGGCTTCCAAGGCAATGACTATTTTGTTGGGTAAGGAGGGGAGAGTGTACTATTATATGGGAGAGCCGGACTACGAGAATCCCGATATGGTGCAGGAAACCGATTTTTCCCCGAACGGTTTGCGTGCAATCTTGTTAGGACGTAATCAGGTGGTGATGCAGAAGATCCGGGAATTGAAACAAAAGAAAGCAAACTTGGAGATCTCGAACGAGGAATATCTGAAAGAGGCTGCCGAGATCAGAAAAGATAAGGATTCTCCCGTTATATTGATCAAGGCTACCGATTTTGCGAATTACAAAAATTTGATTGATGTGCTCGATGAGATGCAGATATGTAATATCGGACGGTACGCGATCATGGATATAACTCCGGGGGATTTGCGATTGTTACAGGATAAGACACACGACGGGTATGCCGATGATTTGAAAGAAGTCATCGAGTACCGGGAGTTAAAACAATAAGACCATGGCAAAGGATATAAATGTAAATTCGGTAGAGTGGTGTGATCTGATATTCGAAGGAAAGAATAAGGATTATGGGGCTTACGAGTTGCGTAAACACTCTCCCCGGCGTCACTTGACGGCCTATGTCGTGATTATAGGTTGTGTGGTTCTGGCAATGGTTCTTCCGGCTTTTGTTCGTTTCCTGACACCCGTTAAGGCGCAGGAAAAGATGGTTACGGTGACGGAATTGTCTGATTTGAAGATGGATTTGCCGGAGGTGAAGGAAGAGAACAAGATCGTGGCGGTGAATGTTCCGCCGCCACCGACGTTGAAGACAACGATTAAGTTCACGGCTCCCGTGATTAAGAAAGATGAAGAGGTTCGTGAGGAAGACGAGATTAAAACGCAGGATGAGGTGAATCAAGCGAAAGCGGCGATTTCCGTGGCGGACGTGAAGGGTAATGACGAGGAAAACGGTAAGGATATTGCTGATCTGGAAGACCATAAATTGATCGTGGCAAGTGAAGATGAGGTCTTTCAAGTGGTGGAACAAGCTCCCGAATATCCGGGAGGTATGGCTGCCTTGATGAAATGGATCGGTAAAGAGATCAAGTATCCTTCTATTGCCCAAGAAATGAATATAGAGGGAAGAGTAATCGTACAATTCGTGATCGGACGGGACGGGTCGGTACGTGATGTACAAGTGTTGCGTACGGTCGACCCGACGCTGGATAAAGAAGCCGTTCGCGTGGTAAAGGCCATGCGTAAATGGATTCCCGGAAGACAGCGGGGTGAACCGGTTTCCGTGCGGTTCACTTTACCGATCACGTTTAAATTACAACAATAAAAGAAATGATTCTGTGATTTAGTGATTGCCGATTAGGTGATTAAAAGAAAGCGTTGGACAGCGAGTGAAAATTACTAAATCTAAAATCGTAAATCTAAAATTAAAAAGGTATGAATATTCGAATCGGCTTTTGGATGTTATGCCTGATCTCCCTTGTGGCTTGTAAAGGGAAAACTTCAGGAGTACAAGATACCTTGTTTAGCGGGGTAATTCGAGTTGCAGTCGACGAAACGCTGTTTCCCTTGGCCGAGGAAGAGATTGCAGTTTTTGAAGCGCAATATAATCAGACAGGTATCGTCCCGATATATACGAGTGAAGTGGATGCAATAACCCTGTTGTTACGCGACAGCGTGCGCTGGGTGTTGGCCACACGCCCTTTATCGGGGGACGAATTAGAGTCATTCCACAGCAATAAGTTTTTTCCGGAGTCCATCAAGATAGCTACTGATGGTGTTGCTTTGATTGTAAACAGGCAAAATGCCGATTCGATATTTAACGTGAGTACTTTAAAGAAAATATTTTCCGGTGAGATAACACGTTGGAACCAATTGTCGGCGGACTCGAAATTGGGAGAAATACAAGTCGTGTTTGACCACCGGAATTCCAGCACAGTACGTTACGTGCTGGATTCGATATGCGGGCGGGGTAACTTGTCTGATCGATGTCATGCCGCCGGAACGAATCGGGATGTCATCGAGTATGTTACTCGAACTCCCGGTGCTATGGGGGTAATCGGGGTCAATTGGATTAGTGACGAACAGGATTCTTTATGCCGGGATTTTCGAAAAGAAATACAGGTGGTACGGATCAGTCGTGCGGAGTTACCTACTTACGGGAATAGTTACCAGCCTTACCAGTATTACCTCTACACGGGGCAATATCCATTATCTCGTGATATATACATTTTACTGAATGATCCCCGGAGCGCGCTTCCAACCGGGTTAACCTCCTTTTTTGCAGGAGCAAGAGGACAGCGAATCATATTGAAAGCCGGATTGTTACCTGCCACGATGCCCGTGAATATCGTGAACGTGAGGGACCAACTTTAATGAATAATTTTAAGATCATGAAAACGAAATTAATTATATGCGGATTATTTTGCTTGCTGGCAGCGACGAGCGTGAAGGCAGCAGACAATAAGGTCGGAATAGATCTTTATGAATCGGGAATGATCGGGGCTGCCAAGGCTTTTTTCCTCGATAATTTGAAGCAACAACGAGAGGGTGTCTTGCAAGCAGAAACCTGTTACTATTTGGGAGAATGTTATCTGGTGTTGGGACTTCGTGATTCTGCCGGGATATACTACCAGAAAGGGATAGAGTTTATGCCTGACTATTCTTGCAACCGGATCGGGTTAGTTGGGTTGAAATTGGGGAAAGATATGGACGGTGAAGAGTTGTTCAAAGAGGTGTTTACAAGCAAAAAAGACAAGAAAGATGCCGGCGTGCAGTTGGCAATAGCCAGAGCATATTTGTATGCAGGTAATATGACAAAAGCAATGGAACACGTGAATCAGGCGAGAGAGTTGGATGCTAAAAGTGGGTTGCCGTACTTGGTGGAAGGAGATATTCTGGCTGCACAGGGGAAAGTTGGGGAGGCTTGTGCCAAATACGAAATGGCCGCTTATTTTAGTCCGGATTGTGTGGGAGCATACTTAAAACAGGCTCGCTTGTATATGTCGGCCAATCGTTCCTTATCGTTGGAAAAGTTGGATAAAGCCCGGGAAGAATCCCCGGAATTTTGTGGTATCTATTGTATATTAGGGGAGCTGTATGAAATGGCCGGAGATAGTAAGGCTGCTGCTGATAATTATTCTAAATTTATTCAGTCAGGGTATTATGATCAGGATCATTTGTTGCGGTATGCCGGTATATTGTATTTCGATAAACAGTATGAAAAGATGTTGCCTGTACTTCAATCCGTGTTGAAAGAAAAGCCGGAAGATTTGGTGGCAAAACGTTTATATGCTTATTGCCTTTCTAAACGGGAGAATGGGGAAAAATGTCTGGAGGCTATAAAGCATTTTATAGAATCTACTCCCGAAGAGAGTCAGATTTGTCAGGATTATCTTTGTTACGCGGAACAGTTGACCGTGAAAAAAGAATATAATGAGGCAATTACTTATTATAAAAAGGCATTGAATGCGGATTGCAAGCGTCAGGAGTTATTGAAAGATATTGCGGATCTTTTCGTGAAAAATAGAGATTTGGATTCGGCCGTGGTCTATTATCAGCAATATTTTGATTTTGTGGAGGAACCGGCTGCGGAAGATTTGTTGAAACTGGGGAAATGTTACTATAATCTGGCTTGCCAGGATTCGGTGCCGGAATTGCAAAAGGAAGAGCTGATAAAAGCAGATACTTTATTCAAAGAGTTAAGTATCCAAGTTCCTAATAGTTACGTGAGTTATTTTTGGCGGGCCCGGGTAAATTCCATGCTTGATCCGGAAACAACGAAGGGGTTGGCAAAACCATATTATGAGAAAGTGATAGAAATAGGATCAGTACAACCGGAACGTTATAAACGAGAACTGATAGAAAGTTATAAATACTTGGGATATTATCATTACGTGATTGCTGATGCTATTACCACAAAAAATAATGGGAATCCTGATCCGGCAAAAGAAGAATACGGGGAGGCGAAGTCATTTTTCTCTAAAGTATTAACGTTGGATGCCAAGGATGAGGTGGCATTGAAAGCTCTTGAGAGTATTAAGCTGTGAATCGGTAAAAGTGTGTCGATTGTGGGGGTATTCTTGTATTAGAATATCCCCAATTTTAATAAAATGAAAATTTAGTATTCGTAAAAGATTAAGTTTTGGTACGGAAATTGCTTTATAGCGGAAGAGTTGTTTATTGAATATTTAAATAGATTGAATTATGAAGTGGATTTTGCGGGCGATACCAATTTTACTTTTGATGGTTTGTTTTGGAGGGCAAGCTATGCCGGAGGACATGCCAAGAGAAAGAAGAGTGGAGACCACCGGAGAATCGATGAATAGTTCAGAGATTACAGCTACTTTTTCGGCAATTGATCTGACGGCCGTGTATGATTTTCTGGAGAAGTCATTTATGTTGACGGATATTGTGGATTTACCTGAGGACGTAGAAATTCAAAAAGACAAACGGGTGAGTTCTGCGAAAGAGATTCTTAAAAAAGATATTGATGGAAAGAATAGTCATGACGCGTGGCGTGATGAAATCTTTGATTACTTGTCTATGAAACATATCCAGGGATTTTATATTTACTGGATGAATAAGATGATTATTTAATTTGTAATAATCATATAAACGTATCATTGGAATCTAGTACATGGCCTAAATATAGTATGGCCGGGAAGAAACTATTCTGAGTGAATATACGTTAAAGTTATAAGTTAGTATTTAAAGAACGTTTAAATCATATATTATGACACAGAAAGTCGGATACGTGACACAAGTGATTGGTCCTGTTGTGGACGTCATTTTTGAAGGTGGAGGAGTTGACTTACCTCCTATTTACGAGGCTTTGGAGATTGAGAGGGAGAATGGCTCGAAGTTGATTGTCGAGGTGGAACAACATGTGGGAGAAGATACAGTGCGTTGTGTAGCAATGGATACAACCGACGGTTTATATCGCGGTATGAAGGTTTTGGATTTAGGGCGAACCTTGACGATGCCCATGGGGGACCAGATTAAGGGACGTTTGTTGAACGTGACAGGTGATGCTATCGACTACCTGGCCCCATTGGATTACAAAGAAACAAGTTCTATACACCGGGAGGCACCGAAATTTGAAGATTTGTCTATTAAGGAGGAATTGCTGCTTACGGGAATTAAGGTGATCGATTTGTTGGAGCCTTATTCTAAAGGAGGAAAGGTCGGTCTGTTTGGGGGTGCCGGAGTTGGTAAAACCGTGTTAATCATGGAGATGATTAATAATATTGCCAAAGGACATAATGGATATTCCGTGTTTGCGGGGGTCGGAGAGCGTACCCGGGAAGGGAACGATTTGTTGCGGGAGATGATAGAATCGGGGGTTATCAACTATGGTGACAAGTTCAAAGAGGAGATGGCTAAGGGGAAGTGGGATTTGGAGAGCGTGGATATGGAGAAGGTGAGCCAGTCGCAAGCAACATTGGTTTTCGGACAGATGAATGAACCTCCCGGGGCTCGTTTACGAGTGGCTTTGTCCGGGTTGACGGTTGCGGAAATGTTTCGGGATTCGAATGCTGGTGGAAAAGAAATTTTGTTCTTTATTGATAATATTTTCCGTTTCACGCAAGCCGGGTCGGAGGTTTCGGCCCTGTTGGGACGTATGCCGTCAGCAGTAGGTTATCAGCCGACATTGGCATCGGAGATGGGTAAGTTACAAGAACGTATTACTTCCACGAAGAATGGTTCAATTACTTCTATTCAGGCCATTTATGTTCCGGCAGATGACTTGACAGACCCCGCACCGGCCACAACGTTCAGTTTCTTGGATGCCACGACGGTGTTGAGTCGTAAGATCACCGAATTGGGTATTTATCCGGCGGTAGATCCATTGGAATCTTCTTCGCGTATTCTTGATCCGGCAATTGTTGGAGAAGAACATTATCAAACCGCGCAAAGAGTGGTCGAATTATTACAACATTACAACGAGTTGCAGGATATTATTGCAATTTTGGGTGTTGATGAATTATCTGATTCGGATAAAATCGTGGTAGCACGGGCTCGTCGGGCGCAACGTTTCTTATCGCAACCTTTCCACGTGGCTGAACAGTTCACCGGAATTCCTGGGGTTATGGTTCCGTTGGAAGAAACGATTAGAGGTTTTAAGATGATTCTCGATGGAGATATGGATGAATATCCGGAGCAGGCATTTATGAATGCCGGAACCATTGATGATGTGATCAAAAAAGGGAAAGAAATGATTGAACAAGCGAAGAAAAGGAATTAGAGAATCTAAAATTTAAAATAATTAAGGTCATGATTTTAAGAATAGTATCTCCGGAGAAAGTGATTTATAAAGGTGAGGTGCAAATGGTGAAATTGCCTGGTACGGTGGGGCAGTTTACCGTGTTGGAAAATCATGCGCCGTTAGTATCTACATTGACTCCGGGAGAAATTATCTATAAAGGGGTTGAAGAGGAAAAGAGTGTACAGATTTGCGGGGGTGTTGTGGAAGTTCGGGACAATAATGTGGTGGTTTGTATAAATTGATGCACCTATGAAGAATGATTTGAAATATATATTGTTGACATTTATTCTATTGGTCGGAACACTGACTGCGGGTGCGGTTGGACTGGCCGCAACGGGTGTTAGCGGAGAAGAATCGCAACAGGTCGAGGACGAGCTTGCCGTGCGGGTGGATTCCGTGATGCAGCAGGAGGAACGGGAGGATAAGGCTTTTGACCCTAAAAGGACTATTTTCGAGCATTTGGGGGACGAGTATGGATGGACGATTATCGGAAAGGTAACCATACCTCTGCCCGTGATTGTTCGGGATAATGGAGGGGAATGGTATTTTTTCAGTTCTTCACGTTTAGCAGACGGGAAAACATATAAAGGATTTCATATTGCCGGGGAAGGAGCTTATGAAGGGAAGATCGTGGGGGTAGATGCTACCGGAGACGAATATCGTCCTTGTGATTTTTCTATCACCAAAAACGCTTTTTCCGTGATGATTAGCGGGCTGATCACGATGTTGATCGTGTTCTCGTTAGTTCGATTTTATAAAAGGAAAAAGTTTAAGGCCCCGCGTAAGGGAATGGGTGGTCTGGAAATGATCGTCGAAATGTTATATAAAGAAGTTATTGTCAGTGTGCTAGGAAAGGAATCTAAGCGATATGCACCCTATCTGTTGACATTGTTCTTTTTTATATTCGTATCCAATATGATGGGGTTGATAGCTGTATTCCCAGGTGGGGCGAACGTGATGGGAAATATGTCAATTACGCTAGTCTTGGCATTGTGTACCTTCGTGGTGATTAATGTTTCCGGGACGAAAGAGTACTGGAAAGAGATATTTTGGCCGGATGTACCTATGGGATTGAAATGTCCGGTACCCTTATTGCCTGTTATCGAGATATTCGGAGTGTTCACGAAACCGGTGGCCTTGATGATTCGTCTTTTCGCTAATATGTTGGGAGGACACTTGATTGTGTTGGTGCTGATTTCGTTAATCTTTTTATTTAGTGTGATGGGACAGGTGGTATTGGGTGTTACAGCTGTATTTTCAGTATTGTTTGCCGTGTTTATGAACTTGATTCACGTGTTGATCGGGTTTATTCAAGCATACGTGTTTATGTTGCTTTCAACAATCTTTATCGGGTTGGCGAGAGTGAGGAAAGTTAAAAGCTAAAAACTTAAATCTAAAAGTTTGAATTTAAAATCTAAAATCATTAAATCTAAAATTAATAAATAAGGTTATGGAAAGTTTGATTTTATTGGAAGTAGCAGCAGCCGGGTTAAGTCTGGCTAAGATAGGTGCATGTGTTGGAGCTGGTTTGGCAGCTATTGCTGCAGGTATTGGTATCGGTAAGATCGGTTCTTCGGCGATGGATGCTATTGCCCGTCAGCCGGAAGAGACTAACAATATCAGAACCAATATGATCGTGATTGCGGCTTTGATCGAGGGTGTTGCTCTTTTCGCAATTATCGTTTGTTTATTAGCATTGTTTGTATAAAAAGAAGCTATGTCATTATTTACACCGGAATTCGGATTAGTGTTTTGGATGCTGGTTGTCTTTTTGATTCTTTTCGGCATTCTGGCAAAATACGCCTGGCCGGCTATTGTCCGGATGATGGACGAGCGGGCTGATTTTATTGATAAAGGCGTAGAGTATGCCCGGGAGGCTAAAAGAGATCGCGAAAAGGCGCAAGAGGATGCCAAAGATTTGTTGACGGAAGCCCGTAAGCAACAATTAGAGGTATTGCAGCAGACAGAACGGCTGAAACGGGAGATGATAGCGGAAGCCCGAAAAGCGGCAGAAAACGAGGCAAAACAAGTGAGGGAAGCTGCCAACTTGTCGATAGAACAGGCAAAACGGGAAGCAGAATTACAATTGCGTAAACAAGTGGCATCTTTGTCTTTGCAAGTTGCAGAGAAAGTGATGCGTAAGGACTTGGCTACCGATAAGAACCAGATGGAACTGATCGGTAAGTTGTTGAACGAGCTTGAGAATAAAGAGTAAAGGAGGAGAGTATGGACGAAGGATTGATTGCTCGAAGGTATGCAAAGGCCGTGTTTCGATACGCGCAGGAGTTAAATGCTGCTGATGCAGTGTATGAGAAGATGAAATTATTCGAGAAAAATTATATCGCTCATCCCGACTTGCAGAAAGCTTTGTTAAATCCGTTGTTATCACCCGAGGATAAGGAAATGCTGCTCTCCACGGCTATCGGGATAGAACCGGGAGAGGCATACATCAAGGGTATTCGTTTGTTGATAAGAAACCACCGGGAAATGTATGTCAGGTCAATTTGCCTGATGTTTCAGAAGATTTACCGGGCAGCAAACGGGATTATCCGGGTGAAGATCATCACGGCGATGGAGTTGTCGGACGAGACGATGGATAAGATCAAAGAGTTCGTGCGGCGTCATACTGATAAGACAATAGAGTTTGTCCATAAGGTTGATCCCTCGATTATCGGAGGTTTTATATTACAGATTGGATCCCGGCAACTAGATGCCTCACTGATGAAAGAGCTGAAGGAGATGAGTCTCCAGTTTGGATTTTTAGATTATAAATGAATCCTTCGGGAGGATGACAAGAAGAACGTGTTAGCCTTGTGAGGCCGGAATTTAAAATCTAAAATCATTAAATCTAAAATTATTTAGGGTTATGTTGAAAGCGAATGAAATATCAGATATTTTAGAAATGCAACTCAAGGAGGTCGATACGAAGATGGCTTTCGAAGAGGTGGGAACCGTGATGGAGGTTGGTGACGGGGTGGCCCACGTGTTCGGGTTGGATAATGTGCAGGCTAACGAGTTGCTGGAATTTGAGAACGGGGTTCGTGGAGTTGCAATGAACTTGGAGGAAGATAATGTGGGAGTGATTCTGATGAATGCCGGTGATCGGGTGAAGGAAAATTACACGGTGAAACGTACGGGAAGTATTGCTTCCGTGAAGGTGGGTGAGGGATTGCTTGGACGGGTTGTCAACACGCTGGGTGAACCTATCGACGGAGCCGGACCCATTGAAGGGGAATTAATACAGTTACCGTTGGAACGTAAGGCTCCGGGGGTAATCTATCGTCAACCGGTGAAAGAACCGTTACAGACAGGGATCAAGGCGATTGATTCCATGGTACCGATCGGACGGGGACAGCGGGAGCTGATCATCGGAGACCGTCAGACCGGAAAGACATCTATTGCCGTGGATACGATTTTGAACCAGAAAAGAAATTTCGATAACGGTGATCCGATTTATTGTATTTACGTGGCTATTGGTCAGAAAGCATCATCTGTAGCCATGTTGGTGAACACGTTGCAGGAGAGAGGTGCGATGCAGTACACGGTCGTTGTTGCGGCAAACGCATCCGACTCGGCAGCTATGCGTTATTATGCACCCTTTGCGGGAGCGACGATTGGGGAGTATTTTCGGGACAGTGGTCGTCACGCATTAGTCGTGTATGACGATCTTTCCAAACAGGCTGTCGCTTATCGTGAGATTTCTTTGATTTTGCGTCGTCCTTCCGGGCGTGAGGCTTATCCGGGAGATATATTCTATTTACATTCTCGTTTGTTGGAACGGGCAGCACGAATTATATCCAGTGATGAGATGGCACAGACGATGAATGATCTGCCGGATGTGTTGAGACCCACTGCTAAAGGAGGTGGTTCATTAACCGCATTGCCGATTATCGAGACTCAGGCAGGAGACGTGTCGGCGTATATTCCGACCAATGTTATTTCTATCACGGACGGGCAGATTTTCCTTGAGGCAGGATTGTTTAACGAAGGGGTACGTCCCGCAATTAACGTAGGTATTTCTGTATCTCGTGTCGGTGGTAATGCTCAAGTAAAAGCCATGAAGAAGATTGCCGGAACATTGAAGATTGACCAAGCCCAGTACCGGGAATTGGAGGCTTTCTCTAAGTTTGGAGGAGACATGGATTCAGTGACGGAAATGGTGATCGATAAAGGACGTAAGAACGCTCAGTTATTGATTCAGCCCCAGCATGCGCCGATGCCCGTGGAGGAAGAGATTGCCGTGATTTATTGTGGTACACAAGGGTTGTTGCGTAACGTGGATTTGAAACATGTAGCCGAGTTTGAGAAGATGTTTCTGGAGATATTGCGATCCAAATACCAAAAAGAGATTTTAGAGCCGTTGCGGGAGGGGGTTCTGGATGAGAATGTATCTAAATTATTAGAAGAAGTAGCCACGGAAGTGGGGCAGACTTTTAATTAGTTCATAAAGTAAAAATTATGGCATCAACACGTGAATTGAAAGGAAGGATAAATTCGGTACATTCTTCTCAAAAGATAACCGGAGCCATGAAGATGATTTCTTCTGCCCGGTTGAGAAAGTCTGAGAATGCATTGAATCATGCCCGTCCTTACATGGAACAGTTGCAAAATATACTGGATCATATTGCAAGTGAAATTAATGATTATCAGTCTCCGTTAAGTCAGGATCGTCCGGTTCAACGGGTCGCAATTGTTATTTTTGCTGCCAATGAAGGTTTATGTGGCGCTTTTAACCTGCTATTATACAAGAAATTATTGGAGACATTAAAAGAGTATGATGGTAAGGTTAAATCGCCTGTTTTCGTTTATCCCGTGGGGAGAAAGCTCGTGAACGATATAAAACGAACGAGGGGGGTGGAGGTTATGCCGATCCCCGATCTTTTCGAAAAAAAACAATATGCAGAAGGAGCAACGGCATTGGCAGATGAATTAATTCATCGTTTTTTGGAGAAGGATGTGGATCGGGTCGAAGTTATTTATGCTCATTATAAGAGTATGGGAACACAGATCATCAGTCGGGAGCAGTTACTTCCGTGGGTACCTCAGGAAACGAAAGCTCTTTCAGATAAAGAACGAAATAAAGTATATATTTACGAGCCGGATTGCGAAGAGATATTGGAGACGATTTATCCGTTGGTTATCCATTCCACGATGTATCGGTACCTACTGGAAAATCAGACTTCAGAACAGGCCTCTCGCATCTTGTCTATGCAAATGGCAAATGATAATGCTATTAAGTTGTTGAAAAACTTGCAATTGGAATACAATAAGTTGAGACAACAGAATATTACGGCCGAGTTGATGGACATTGTGGGTGGGTCGATAGAGTGATTTATGATATAATAGTTTAATTTATGGTTATAACACTGATTATTTTAGCATTATCTGCTTTCTTTTTTGTAAATGGAAAAATTCGGTCTGATGTGGTTGCGCTTTGTGCGTTGGTACTTTTGATACTATGTGGTATATTAACCCCGGAGGAGGCGCTTTCAGGTTTTTCTAATTCCATCGTGATTATGATGGTGGGGTTGTTCGTGGTGGGGGGGGCCATATTTCAAACCGGATTGGCTAAAATGATCAGTAGTAAAATACTTCAATTGGCAGGTAAGAGCGAGTTGAAGCTTTTTATTTTAATCATGTTGGTTACTTCTGCCATCGGTGCATTTGTGAGTAACACGGGAACCGTGGCTCTGATGTTACCGATTGTGGTCAGTATGGCGGTTAGTGCGAATGTTAGTCCTAGCCGTTTTTTGATGCCTTTAGCGTTTGCGAGTAGCATGGGAGGAATGGCGACGCTGATAGGTACTCCGCCTAACCTTGTGATTCAAAATGCTTTGTTAGAGGGTGGATTTGAGGGATTGTCATTTTTTTCGTTTACCCCGGTTGGAATTATTTGCGTGTTGATTGGAATTGTTGTGTTGATACCTTTAAGTCGGATGTTTCTGGTTAAGAAGGGCGAGAAGAAGACGGAGAATAAATCACGGAAGAAATCATTAAAAGATTTAGCCTATGAATACCAAATTGCTCAGAATCTGTTTCGGGTAGGTGTGAAATCGGACTCTACATTTCGAGGAAAGACGTTGGCCGAATTGAATATAACCGGGGAATATAATGTTACGATTTTGGAAATCCGGCGAGAATCAAAGTCGCAGAATCCTTTTATGAAGACGATTGATCAGGAACTGGCAGGCCCGAATACTTCCTTGCAAATAGGTGACGTGTTGTATGTTTTGGGAGCTTTTGCTCAAATCGAATTATTGACGAAAGATAATAATTTAGATTTATTGGATACACATACGGCGGAAGTTTCGGAAGAAAAAGTTCCACATGATATGGTGTTCGGAGAGATCGGTATTGCCGAGGTTTTATTGATGCCGAATTCTCAATTGATTAATCGAGCTGTAAAAGACTCCGGTTTTCGGGAAAAATATAACATTAACATATTAGGAATCCAGCGGGGAGGAAAATATCTTTTACAGGATTTGAAAGATGAAAAGATGCATTCGGGGGATGCTTTGTTGGTACAGGGAACGTGGAAAGATATTGCCCGTTTGAATGAAGTGCAATCGGAATGGGTTGTTGTCGGTCAACCATTGGCAGAGGCTGCAAAAGTGACATTGGACCACAAAGCCCCGATTGCGGCAACGATTATGATTCTAATGATTATTGCGATGGTTTTCGATTTCATTCCCGTGGCTCCCGTGGCTGCCGTGATTGTAGCTGCTTTATTGATGGTGTTGACCGGATGTTTACGTAATGTGGAAGATGCCTACAAAACGATTAATTGGGAAAGTATCGTGTTGATTGCAGCCATGTTGCCGATGTCGTTAGCATTGGAGAAAACGGGGGCATCAGCCATGATTTCATCCGGTTTGGTCAGTTATTTGGGTGATTTCGGGCCTATTATCCTGTTGGCGGGGATTTACTTTACAACTTCGTTGTTAACCATGTTTATCAGTAATACAGCGACAGCAGTCCTTTTAGCTCCGATAGCCTTGAAGGCTGCACTAGATATTGGAGTAAGTCCTTATCCATTCCTGTTTGCCGTGACAGTAGCAGCAAGTATGTGTTTTGCATCTCCTTTTTCGACACCGCCTAATGCACTGGTGATGTCTGCTGGGAAGTACACATTTATGGATTACGTGAAGGTTGGTTTACCTTTGCAGGTGATTATGGGTATCGTGATGGTTTTAGTGTTGCCTTTATTGTTTCCGTTTTAAGGGAAGTGTTCGTGTGAAATCTCTTTGTCTGTTACAGGAAATTCGCTACCTTATTAAATATTCCGGTAAAAGATTGATAAAGCATTTCAGGTGTGGCTCCCGTGTTGGTGGGAAATGGATTTTGATGAGAATACTCGTACGGAAAATCTAATTCTTCCAATATAGTATCAACACATTTGGGGCCTAGTGCTTCAATAACTCCTTGTGTTGGCATTACCGTATCCTTTTTAAGCGTGACAATCCGTAGACGGTCTTGAATTCGTTCGAAAAATGATTCCCGGTAATTCTTCATTACCTCGGGACGTATCATCGCTTTAAACGCTTTTTCCATGAAATCATCTTCATACAAAACGGGGAGCGTTTGATGTTCATCATTTTTTGTCAGGAAATCATTCAGAAAATAATTCTTAACTCTTCTATACGCCTCTTGATCCATGATATCCCGGGCACTTCCGTCCATTTGGCTGAATATGGAGCCTCCACAGAAGAGGAATAGTTTACTATCATCCAATAGATGTTCCGGGTTGGCAAGCATCAGAATCTGTGATAGGAACGCTCCGATGGAATAGGCGAAAATGTTTATGGATGAATCTTTTTCAAACAGGAGGTGTTGTCCGGTTTTTATTTCCCGGAATAACTGCCATAAATTGAACATGGACTCTTTTCCGGATATGTAAAAACGCAAAGGGGTGTCTGATAGACGATAACTTAATGCCACGTTGACAAACGTGGAATTATTCAGATGTTCCACTTCTTGCTTACGACGAGCTACCCAAGGCATAAGGGCTCTTGGATTATACCAGTTACCGGGAGTACGGTTCATGTGGAAAGCTATCGGAAACAAAATAACCGCTTTACCCGTGGCTAAGGATAAATATTCTGCCCAGGTGAGGTATTTGTCCCAGTTACGTTCGTTCAGCCCGTGTAATAACAGGATTGCCTGGTTCGTCTTTCGTGATCCTTTAGGCGTGAATATGGTATACGAAAAACTTTTGTTCTCCTGAATGTTATTGTCCGGGATAGAACAAAATTCATTTGTCGGGAGCAATTGCTGAAATTGTTCTATTTCATTTACTCCCATGTTCTGGATAAAATGATAAGGACGAATTTCCAGTGGTTGATCTTCTAGGATAACTTTCTTGTCATAAGAAAAAATAGCCTTTAACTGTTTTGTTCTAGTTGAGATTTCCATGGCTCTTGCGATTAATTTTAATACAAACAAACACCACAATTCTTTGTTTTCAAAATTAATGGTGTGCACCTGAACCTAAAGGGACAAAATCTCATATTTAGGGATGAAATTTGCTCTTTAGGGGTGAAATTTTTTACGAGAAAAATGTATCTTTGTTTGAAATTTATAAAAATTAGAGAGAGATGAACGTGTTGATCCGAAAAATACCAGCTTACTATTACGAGAAATCAAATTTGATACGCCTGGTATTATTCACTGCTTTTTTTGATCTGATTTTTATCAATATCTACAAACCTTTCAGTTCTCTGACGTGGTATCCGGTATCGGAATTTAAGTTTTTCATTTTTTCGAGTCTGGTCATTCTTACCGGAGTACTTGCCGTGGCGATCAGTCGTGTGATTATGTATTTTTACACGAGGAAACATACACTTAATTATATAGAGTATGGTATCTGGATCGTGTTGGAAATTTTCTTTCTGTCTACTTTTTACACGGTTTATTCTTGTTTTTTACGGCCGGAGAGGGATGTGATGGAAACTTTTTGGGAGGCCTCAGAAAACACGTCATTAATCCTTTTATTGCCTTATGCGATTTTAATGCTTTATTTTTCTTGGCGGGATAAGGAGCAGAAGTTACAGATGCTTGAAGAGATGAAGGGAGATACTGGGGGGGCGAGTGTTATTGCTTTTCGGGATGAGAAAGGTGAATTACGTTTATCAATTAAACATTCGAACTTGCTTTATATCGAGTCTGCGGATAATTACGTGCAGATTTGGTATTTGAATAAAGGCGTGGTGACAAAATTCATGTTACGTAATACTTTGAAGGCAATGGAAGAGACATTTGAAGGGACGAATGTCTTGAGGTGCCATCGTTCCTATATGGTGAATTTTGAGCATGTTAAAGTAATCCGTCGGGAGAAAGATGGAGTCTATTTGGAATTTGGAGTTGAGAAAGTTCCCGATATTCCGATTTCAAAGACTTACAGTGAAAAAGTGACGCACTGGTTCATGTGTTATTCCTCCTCGAATGAGTAAATACCAATACAGACCGCCTTGTCGGGAATTATCCGGATATGTCCAGTATTATTGGATGTTGGATCTTGAGGATGTGTGTCCATCGTGCGAGCCGCATCGTCTTACTCCGCAGGGATTCATGGAAATCGTTTTTTATTATCGGGATTCGTACAAACTTATTCTGTCCGATGGAGAAGAATCTCATCCTCGGGCGACACTTTATGGGCAGCGAACCGAATTTATAGATATTTTACCCACGGGTAGGGTGGGGCTGATGTCGGTCGTGTTTACCCCTGTGGGGGTACGGGACATTTTGCATTTACCGCTGAATGAGCTGATAAACCGATACGTTTCTCTGGAAGAGGTGTTGGGAAGAGAAGGGAAAGATATGGAAGAACAAATGATGAATCTTGCCAGTTTTGACGAACGGGTGGATGGTTTGGAGACATTTTTGTTAGGTCGTTTGCAGCGAAGGAATGAATTTGAGAATAATCGGATGCGGATGGTCATGACTCGTTTATTACAGTGTCGGGGAATGTTTAACGTGGAACAACTGGCCGGTTATGCTTGTTTGAGTAAAAAGCAATTTGAACGGGTGTTTTCGACTTACGTGGGATTAATGCCGAAACAATACTTACGGGTGATACGTTTTCTGTATGCCGTGGAATTTCGAAATCGAATGCCGGAGGTTGATTTGGCAACATTGGCTTTCCATACCGGATATTACGATGCGGCTCATCTGGCGAATGAAATCAAAGCTTTAACCGGTCATACTTCGTCAACTCTTTTTCAATTAATGTGTTTTTCCGAGGATGCCGATAGTATTGAATGGTTTCTAGGTGTATAGAAGGAACTAAAAGTTTTATCGGAACAGAGAATGTCTCTTTTTTCCAATAATTGAGGGGTGATAAGGAAGTACTTTTGTTGTGTTAATCAATAAAATAAATACAACATGAAAACATTCGTAGCTTTTTTTGAGATTCCTGCTATCAACATGGAGAGGGCAGTTCAGTTTTACGGGACGGTTTTCGGAGAGAAACTGGAGATTGTCGAATACGGGGAAGAGAAAATGGCTTTTATTTCTTCCGGTGATCAGCAACCGATCGGCTGTATTTTTAGTTTAAAAGGATACCTGCCAACCTCTAACAGTATTACGATTTCATTTTATACGGAAAATATGGATGAATCTTTAGCCATGGTGAGGAAGGCCGGGGGAAAGATTGCCACGGAACCTTGTGAAACTTGTGAGGGATCAAAAGATTATTTTGCTTACTTTTTAGATACCGAGGGAAACCGAATCGGTTTATTTACACGAAACATTCATCCGGGAGAATAGTAATTCGGACGAGACGAACTATATCTTGCGGGTTGATTTTAAGGGGGTGTCCAGAAAGGATGGGATGGGTATGTTGTATGATCTCAAAATTTGTTCGGTTATCTTTAAGAAATTGAGAGAGTTGAGAAAGGGTTAGCATAAAAGTTATTTTTATTGTGACAAGTAAAGGTAATAAATATCACTTGAATCCGTATCTTTGTAGGAAAGAAGGTAAAAATGGTATTGAAAAAACGGCAGGATCATATTTCAACAGACAGCCCTTCCCGGATGGAAACTCCTAAATGGTGGCGAGTGGTGAGGCGTGTGTTCTTTTATGGTATCATGTTGCCTGTATTCGTGTGTTGTCTGGGAATATTATTTTGTAATTATCGGATTTCCAAATACAGTGAAGGAAAAGTTTTTGGAGATACGACATTTATACCTTATAATAAAGTTGGTTTGTTGTTGGGTACTTCTCCCCGGGTGAAAGGCGGGAAAACCAATCCTTATTTCAAGAATCGTATTGATGCCGCAGAGGAGTTGTTCGAGTCAGGTAAAATTAAGTATATATTGATCAGTGGAGATAACCGCCGCCATAATTATAATGAACCTCAGGCCATGAAAGATTCTTTGGTGAATAGAGGCATCCCGAAAGAATCATTGGTGCTGGATTTTGCCGGATTGCGAACGCTCGATTCTATGGTACGTTCGAAAGAGATTTTCGGACAGGATAGCGTGACGGTTATTTCTCAGCAATTTCACAATGAAAGAGCGATCTATCTGGCTCGTCACTACGGGATACATGCTATCGGGTATAATGCTAAAGACGTGAGCGTTTACGAGGGACTAAAGACGCAAATGCGGGAATTGTTGGCCCGGGTAAAAGTATTTGTCGATTTTTTTATCAACAAACAACCTCGTCATTTAGGCGAAAAGATTGAAATTCCGGAATAAACTATTCAGTTTCTTGTTCGAATTTTTTTATCAAGGAGAACAAATCTTCCCGGTTTGAGGTCAATTTCCCGTGAATATCCACTCTTGGAATCTTGTTACTTTTAATTCCGATGATAAGATACTGTTCGTAGTAGGGACGATTTGAATGCAATTCAAATTGTTGTTCGATATCCATGTATCGATTCAAATCCTGTATGGCTTTCCGGTTATCCAGTAATGGTGTAAGTTCTCGGAAAACTTGTGGCTCGTAAGTACCCATGGAATAACGTTGTGCCAGGTGAATTTTGGATAATATGCGGGCAGTCTGCCATCTGGCTGGAACCTGCTGGTAATTGAAACAGTAGAAAGCTTCTTTTTCGACTAAATGATTGGCAGAAGGAGAACTTCGGGAGGGTTGTTCCAGTACAATGAAATTTTCTCCAAGATCATCTTTCCAAGTGGTCTCTTGCGTGCAGGAGCGAATGTAATATTCTTTGGTCGGAGTGTAAGCAAAAGAAAGACTGGCCTTTGTTGAAAATGGGGAATTTACCTTACGGTGTTTGGATAAAAGGACTTGTCGGAGTAGTTGGTAATCCACGTAATCAAAATCCATGGACTTCAATTCATGATGGTTCCCGTCAATGGTGAAAGTACCTTTACACGTGAGGCGTGTTCGTTGAGGATAAGCGCTACTTTTGGTCTTGAAGGCAAATCGGTAGTCAGAATTTTCTGATTCTAGGGGATAAATATCGTAATTGCGAATGTCGCTGAATAAAGGACCGAATAATTGAATACTTCGCATAAACGTGAATATTTTACGAGTTCCGACATCAAAACGGGTTTCTTCGTCTGTTATGAATGTGGGTTTAAGCGTGTCTTTTCCATCGTTCGTGAGATTGTAACTTCTGGCAACGTGGAACGGGACGATGTAAGATCGAAAATCCGTATCCCACGTGTTTCGTGATTTAACATCACCTGAAGAGAAATAATAACCGTACTCCCGACGGTATTCTACTACATTCTCTTCACATTCGGTAATTTTTTCGTATAAGGCTTTACCAAAATATTTGCATATCGGTTCGAGGCCGGGAGCCTGTTTCTTGAGTTTTGAGGAGGCTCTTTTTAAAAGTTCTTTCATTGAGATCCCTTTTTCCACATTCGTCTCTTCCAGTTCATATGCCAGGGGAACAAGTACAAGGCGTTTCATGCGAAGTAAATCATTCACACTGTATTTTACGGTTTGATACCCCATGCCTTGGAATTGTAACGAATCACTAGGGTGTAGTTTGTAGGTCTTAATAACACATTCCCCTTCAATATCGGTGCTAGTCAGTAAATAATGATTTCTAGGATTGACCACGTATACTCCAAATTGAGGCTCGCCTTTGGGATTGATAACCTTTAAACGTATTTCTTGTGCATTAAGCCGATTGAAAAGCAAAACGGTAACTAGCAATAAAACTACACGGATACAATAATTAACCCTGTTCATAACGTTTGATTTTGTGAAAGTGATCAAAGGTAAGAAAGATTTAAAAAAGAAAATCACGATAGATTAGCTATCGTGATTTTTCAAAGCTATTATAAGAGTAGGGTAATTCAATTATGGATTATTTTACCCATACATTCAAAATCTCTCCGATAAACATTTTGTGCATAGCTTTGCCGGCCCATTGTTTTCTTAGTTCCGGGTCAGAAATACCGTCAATGTTGATGGTTTGAGAAACCATTTTGCGGCACTCGATAATCATCCAGGCTTCCGAGAATGCCTTGCTACCGGAAGGAGTGGTGATCGGGGTTAACCCGGCCTCTTTTACCTTATCCTTGTCTTTACCGGAATTATGCCCGCAATAATTCAGAGCTTCCCGGTAAGTTTCCGTGTAAAAAGTTAATGTATAGGTATCCCCTTTATCCATGATGTCATAAGTGTAGCGTGCGGGATTGATAAAACAGAACGTCACCGGTTTGTTGTACAGGTTACCGAGACCTCCCCAGCTTGCCGTCATCGGGTTAAACTGCTGGTCATTCCCAGCCGTGATTAACATCCAGTCCTCGGATAACATTTTAATAATATTTCCCGGAATCTTGTCGGGAGCGATACGTTTGTAGCCTTGTAAAGCATCTCCCGGGGCGGCAGATATGGTGGCTACGGTTTGCACGGGAGCAACTTGTTGGGGCGTTGTGGTTGTCGTTGTGGCTACAGGGGCATTTTGTGTGCCTAAGCTTTTTTGCGCCCCTTCGTTCAAACTTTCAACCAGATCAATAGTTTTGATTCTGAATTTTGCAATCCGGTTGATCAGTTTAGTTTGATCTTTATTCATCGCCTGTTTGTCCGTAATCCATTCTTCGGCAGCTAAACGTTCCCGGCTGTCTTCCGGGTAAAGGTAGGTGATGTTGGTTACTTCCACGTTGCATTTACCGGGAGTGCAAACAAAATTCATCCGGTAGTTTATTTTTGCCCGATCCAGAGAAAAAGTCTTATCAGCGAAAACAATGTATTCGTTTCCATAGCAAGCAATTTGTCCCTCTTCCTTGTTCGAATAGGCAACCATTCCCCAGTTTCCTTTATCTGTCTTGAAACGGGTATTCGCCCATGCCAGAATGGCATCAAAAATTTGATCTTTAGAAAGATTTGGGGCGTTGATTTCCTGTGAGAAAACTACTTTTCCGTTTACTTCCGGAACGGCTCCGACCATGTATTTGCTTTGATCTTCTTCCTGGGCTAATGCCAACATGGGAAAAAAGCAAAGAATGAGTAATAAATTCTTCATCATGATATTCAAATTTATGTGTGTTTAAAACTAAACTAATAAAAGATTGCACATCGGCTTTCTCGTGGAGAATTATACCGCACTCAAAGTTACAGAAATATTTCATACGTTCTTCGGCTTTTAACTAGAATTTGTAAGTGTGGTATTTTTCCTCAACTTGGTGGGGAAATTCCTCATTTTTACTATAATATTTGTTTTGTATGATTTTGAAAAACATGAGGTTAATGTTTTTTATTTAATATGGTATAATCTTTGAGAAATATATAAAATAGTGATTTGCAGTTTGAATGACTAAATGATAATATAAAAAAATCAATATGGAAAAAACAGGAAGTTTGCTTGTAAGTATAATTTTATGTGCGTTTCTCTTCTTGACCTTTGCGTTTTCGGCTCATGCACAAGATCGTGCAACAAGGGAAAAAGAAGGGAAACGTGTCATAAAAGGACGGGTTCTAGATGAAAATCGGGAACCGATGATCGGGGTTTTGGTCCTGATAAAAGGTACGACTCATGGGGTTACTACGGGTGTTGACGGGGATTACTTGCTAGAATTTACAGAAAAGGAACCCACCTTGGAATTCTCTTTTCTCGGGTACGAACCTCGGAATTTTAAACTAACTCCGGACCAGAAGGTGTTGAATGTTAATATGAAACCTTCCCGAATTCGAGTGAAAGAAGTGGTCGTGGTTGGTTTTGGTACGCAGGCTCGGGAAAAAGTGACATCATCTATTACGAAACTACCGGCTGAGGCCTTGAAAAATGTACCTTATGCTAATGTTGCTACTGCCCTGCAAGGAAATGTATCCGGGGTACAAGTGCAAAGTACATCCGGTCAACCCGGTGCGGCTCCGCGAATCATTGTGCGAGGCGGTACCTCTATTAATAACATGAACGGGGCAGCCCCAATTTACATTGTAGACGGGATCATTCGTACCGATCTGGCAGATATTAATAGTAACGATATAGAATCCATACAAGTGCTAAAAGATGCTGCATCTACGGCAATTTATGGTGCAAGAGCTTCTAATGGAGTTGTCATCGTGACCACGAAAACCGGGAAACCGGGGAAAGTGCAAGCTACTTATTCCTATGGACTAACGGTTTCTGAACCGGGAGCGAAATACGATTTGGCCAGTGGAAGGGAATATATCGAGTTGAATCGGAAAAGTATGGTTTATGCATCCCGGTATAATGCTAATGCTATGGATCGTTTAGGCTCGGCTCTTGGGTTTGGTACTGGTAACGATTTGACTAAAAATACCTCTTTTACGACTCAATATCTAACAGAAGAAAACAAACATAAGTTGAATGAAGGTTGGGAAAGTATGCCTGACCCGATAGATCCGTCCAAGACCATTATTTTTAAGAATACGGATTTTCAAGATCTGATTTACCAGACGGCTTATTCTCATTCGCATAACTTGACGGTTTCCGGGGGAAATGAAAGGTCTACTTTTTATGCGGGACTTGGGTATATGGATAGCGAGGGTACCGCAATTACTACCAAGTACAAACGTTTATCATTCAGTTTGAACGGGAGTATAAAATTACGGGATAACTTGAACGTGGTCGGACGAGTGATGTACACGACTTCTTCCAATAATGAAGTATTTGGCTTGGCAGACATTTTCTATCGGTCAGCCACGACACCACCGACAGCCAAATATACATACGAGGATGGAACGCTAGCTCCGGGACAAAACCGGAGTATCGGGAATCCCGTGTATCACTTGAAAAATGATGTGCGGAAAAATAGTAAAGACAATTTGTCTCTTTCTATTGCTGCTGATTGGGAAATTTTGCCAGGATTTTCTTTCACTCCGCAATTATCCTTGTATAAATATACGTATGACGGTTATTCATTTATCCCGGCTTACTGGAACGGTTCCATGACTTACAATGATTCGCGGGAAGCCACGGGATCTTATAACAAAACCATACAAGGACAGATGGATTTGGTCCTGGGATATCAGAAATTATTTGCCGAATCGCATAATCTGGATGTGAAAGCAGGATTTTCTTATTTCGGTAGAGAAAAATCAACTCTTGAGGCCAAGGGAAGTGGAGCTGCTACCGATTTGATCCCGACATTGAATGCTTCGGCTATTGCTAAAAGTGTAAAAGGTGATGAAAGTGATCAGGTTATTGCCGGTTTCTTTGCTCGTGTAAATTACGATTATAAAGATCGTTACCTGGTTTCACTCAGCGCTCGTTATGATGGGGCATCTAATCTGGGTGATGATCACAAATGGGGATTCTTCCCCGGAATATCCGTTGGTTGGAATGTACATAACGAGAAATTTTGGACTCCTTTACAGAATATCGTGAGTTTGAAATTACGTGCTAGTTACGGTGTCACGGGAAATATCAGTGGTTTGTCCGATTTCCAAGCACGGGGAGAATATTCGGTGGGAAATATATATGACGGCACTTCTGCTATCTTGAATTCGGTGATCCCGAACCCTGATCTGAAATGGGAACAATCTAAAACTTTTGACATTGGTGCTGATATTGGTTTACTCAATAATCGGATAGGTATTTTGTTTGATTACTATCGGCGGGTTACCGATAATTTGATCACTTCTCTTTCTTTACCTCCTTCAACGGGGTTTGCAAGTATTTATACGAATCTTGGGCGTCTGGAGAATAAGGGTATCGAATTAGAGGTGAATGCAGCAGTTCTTCCGGCATGGTCCGGTTTGCAATGGAACGTGGCCATGACGGCAACGCACACCAAACATAAGATTTTACGTTTGCCGGAGAACGGGGCGGAGAATAACCGTATTGGTGGAGAATATGTGTGGGTTCCTTCTAAGAAAGACTACGCCTGGATGGGTGGCTTGCAAGAGGGAGGACGTGTCGGCGATATCTATGGCCATGTATTGGAAGGTGTTTACGCTACTGACGAAGAGGCTCAAAATGATCCGGTCGTGAACACGTTAATTCCCGGAAATGACAAGACAAAATACGGTGGTTATGCCAAATTCAGAGATGTGGATGGAAATGGCCAGATTGATTCGAAAGATAAAGTGTATCTTGGTAATTTTTATCCGACATGGAATGGTGGATTTACCAATTCATTCAGTTTTCGAGGATTAACTTTTTCTGTTCGTTTTGACTATACACTGGGACATAAAATTTATAATTATGCCACTCGTTTTATGGATAATAATTCGCAGGGAGATGGAAACTTGACGAAAAACATGGCCAAAAATTCTTGGAAACAACAGGGTGATCAAGCATCTATGCCATGTTATATTTGGAATCAATCCTATAACCTTCCGGTAAATTGTAATATTTACGTGGAGAAAGGTGATTTCCTTTGCTTGCGGGAAATGACCTTAGCGTATGAATTACCAAAGCGTCTGTTACGTAAAATAGGTCTTGCCGGAGTCCGGGTTCACGTGACGGGAAATAATCTTCATTATTTCACCGATTTCAAAGGACTGAATCCCGAAGAAGGTGGGCAGGATAACGGACGTTATCCCATTCCCCAGAACATTATTACAGGAATATCTATAACACTTTAATCCATGAAAAACAGAAGTATTATGTGTAGATTAAGAACACGGTTATATCATATAGCCCTTGGGGTGGGAATGTGTCTTTCCATTGGGGCATGCGACTTGTTGGAAGTCGATCCGACAAGTGTTATCACGAGTGACTCTTTTTGGCAAACAGAATCAGATGCACAGGGAGGATTGGCCGGTATGTATGTGAAATTGAGGACAGAATCCGTGGAGAACCTTTTCATTTGGGGCGAATTGCGAAGTGAGACGTTGGAATCCGAGGCGATTGTCGGAGATAATTACATGAAGTACCGGGAGAATGATTTGAGTGCCAGTTTCGGTCCAAGCTGGCAAGGACTTTATTCTGTGGTGAATGCGGCTAATTTGATTTTGACCAAAGTACCGGAGATCACGTTTTCTAGCGAGGATACGCGAAAATTGTTGTTGGCTCAGGCTCACGCGATGAGGGCTTACGTGTATTTCACGATGGCTAGAATATGGGGTGGTGTTCCGATACGTACCGAGCCTATGGAAAAATATGATGCTTCCACGGTTCATAAAGCAAGAGCTACATTGGAAGAAGTGTTCACTTTAATTAAAGATGATTTGAAGGATGCGCTTGAGCTATTTCCTTCTGATGCATTCGAGACGGGGAGAAACCATTGGTCTAAAGCTTCTACTTTAGCATTAAAAGCAGATGTTTACTTGTGGACGGCTCGTCGGATGAATGGAGGTGAGGCTGATTTCCGGACAGCACTGACGGCTTGTGAAGATGTACAGCAGATAAGTGGTATTCGTTTATTACCTGATTTTAAAGAGGTGTTTGCTTATGAAAATAAGGGAAATGATGAAGTGTTGATGGCCATCAACTACAAAAAAGTGGAAGCAAGCAACAACTATTTTGATATGATGCATATTTCGGCTGCTACTTTGTCTCCGGATATAGAACCGGATATATTGGAGACGATCGGTGCCGGGGGAGGATTGATGGAACTTTCTCCTTCTAAACATTTACGCACCCAGTATTCCGAAGAGGACAGCCGTCGGGATGTGACTTTCCTGGAGATTTACAAAACGAAAGACGGCGGTCGCAGTTACTATGGGACGATGGCAATGAAATGTCGTGGTACTGTGGAATCCGGTGTGCGTTATTTCGTTGATGACATCATTTTGTATCGTTATGCTGATGTGTTGCTAATGAAAGCGGAGGCAAAGAACGGTTTAAAACAGGATCCTACTGCTGAAATGGAAGAGGTACGTCGGCGAGCATACGGGGAAAATTATGCAAATCATAAGTTCGTGAACGGTACACAGGAAGAAAACGATGCTGCTATCTTACATGAACGTTTATTGGAGTTTGCCACGGAATGTAAACGTTGGTGGGATCTGGTACGTTTTGACAAAGCGTTCGAACTCGTGCCGTCATTAGTTGGACGGGATAATCCGGAGTTGTTGTACTTCCCGATTCCGAATTCCGTGTTGAGCCTGGAACCTATGGTTGAACCAAATTCTGCCTGGCCGATGTAATGTTAATATTTTTTCTTAATTTAGCCGTCGAATACAATAAATCAAGAGACATGAATAATGAGGTGTTAGAAAGGCTAAAAGAAGAATATGGGGAAGATGACGACCTGATTCAGCTATATGAAGATTGGGGGAATACTCCCTATTTACATGAAATATACCGTATACTGGATGAACATTCATCTGATTGGGTGTTGGAACGTGAATTAGGTAGTTGGGCGGCAGAATTTATTCTGGGTATTTTGCAGGAACATGAAGAGGAATTGGAGGGGATGCCGGAGACCGAGCGAGTTGCGTTATTTGAAGAAGAGATTGAGGAACGATATGCAGATTTCAAAAGCTGCCATCAGTTTGCCCGGGTAAACAATCTCTCCATGGAGTATGAAGAAGATGAGGATACTGATTGTGAGACGTTGGACGAGTATATTGCAGAGAATGGGGAAGAGATTGGTTTTCCTAAATATTAATCCTTGTTGATCCGAGAGAAAAAATGGTTTGAATTTTAATATATTACTCCTGTCATGATGGCAGGAGTAAATTTTTATGGTATGTTGTTAGAATAAAAAAAGTGGTAAAAGTACATTGACTTTTACCACTCCTCTTTTATTATATTGCTAATCCAATCAGATTTCGATCTCGATCAATTTAGCCCCAGCAGTAACGGATTTTCCTTCTTGAGTCAGGATACGTTTTACTTTTCCGGCGTAATCACTTGTAATGTTGTTTTCCATCTTCATGGCTTCCAATACAAGTACGTTTTGTCCTTTACTTACAACATCACCCGGTTTAACAAGGATCTTGAAGATGTTACCCGGCATTGGAGCTTCAACTACTTTCCCGGTAATCGGTTCTTCTTTTTGAACTTCAACGGATTGTTGTGCCTGAGTCGCTTTATGAGTTGCCATGTAACGAGCTTCTTTCTGTTTTGTCAAGAAGTTTTTGGCGACAGCGGGGAAAAGTTCCATCAAGAGGACTTCTTTCTCGTTCTCTGCCAATTTTACCCCACCGAATTCGGTCAAAACAGGATTTTCTTGCATTTGATATTTTGATGTATCATACGGGATCTCTTCACGGGTACCGGCAATTTTCAGACGGAATTCTGGATCAACAGGCACCGGAGTCTTTCCATATTCACCCTTCACCAAAGCCACGAATTGATTAGATACGTTAGAATACATCGGTTTACCATTCTTGATGTCCAAGGCACAGTTCACTGCTTGAGCGCCTACAATTTGGCTGGTTGGAGTTACCAAAGGAGGAAGACCGGCAGCTAAACGAACAGTCGGAATTAATTTCATGGCATCTTCCAGAATCTCCATGGAGTTCAATTGTTTTAATTGGGCTACCATATTGGTGTACATACCACCGGGAACCTCGGCTTTCTTCACGAGTTCGTTCGGTTTCGGGAAGTTGAAATAAGCTTCGATAGCATGGCAAGCTTTCAACAAGGCCTCTTCGTTGTTACTCTTGGCAGCAGCGATAGCATCATAGAATAATTTGTCAATGTTAGCCGGAAGTGTATCTGTAAGCGGGTTGAACGGATTTGGGAATTGTTTAACAGCATCGTATGCCTCCAATTCTTTACGAATCGTGTACAACTCTTTGTTGATCTTGGCAACAGCTTCCATGTTTACATCCAATTCGATACCTAATTTCTTACAGAAAATGTAAATCAGTTCAATAGCCGGAGCAGCAGGACCGCCTGCGAAATTCCAGATATTGGTATCAACGATGTCAACTCCGTGTACAATAGCGGAAAGAACGGCACCTAACCCATAGCCTGGGGTACAGTGAGTATGGAAGTCTACCGGAATCTTCAAATTGCTCTTGAATAACTGCATCATCTCGGAAATACGAGCCGGGTTAATCAAACCACTCATATCCTTGATCGTGATCATGTCAGCTCCGAGAGCTTCCATTTCTTTTGCCTTATTCAAGAAATATTCGTTTGTGAACACGGGTTCGGGATTCTTTTTCCCTTTCAACTTGTCTATCAAACTTAATTTCGGATATTTCGGGTCAATCGTGTAGCAAACAGCGCAATCTGCCATACCACCATATTTTTTCACGTATTTGATGGTAGATTTCACGTTGTTCACATCGTTCAAGGCATCGAAAATACGCATGATTCCTAAACCTGATTCGATAGCGTTTTTACAGAAACCTTCGATAATTTCATCTGTGTAAGGAGCGTAACCGAATAAGTTACGACCTCTGGAGAGGGCGGTCAATTTGGACACATCACCGATAACGGCTTTAATTTTTTCCAAACGATCCCATGGATTTTCGTTCAAATAACGCATTACGGAGTCGGGAACAGCTCCTCCCCATACTTCCATTGCGTAGAACTTGGCATCCTTGTAAAAAGGTAATACGCGGTCCACTTGATTTTGGTTCATTCGGGTCGCAAATGAAGATTGTTGACCATCTCTAAGTGTTAGATCTCTAATTAGTAATTTTCGTGCCATGTTTTATAAGAATTAATTGTTATGTGTTCTTTTAAATTCTGGATCAAATCTATTCAAAAGAAAATAATTTTCCTAATAATATACCTGAAATATCTGAGAAAAACTAACAAATTTTTTGAATCTTCAAAAATATGATTTTAATTTGTAACTTGAGATCGGATGTTTTATCCGTAACTCTGGTGAAATTTAATAAGTACGTCATGGAAAGAATCGCAATATTCCCGGGATCTTTTGATCCGTTCACAATCGGACACGAAGAAATCGTGAAACGTGGATTAAAAATGTTTGATAAAATCGTTATTGCCGTGGGGATTAATGCGGTTAAAAAAGAGTTTCTGGACGTGGATACCCGGATTGCCATCATTCGTAAAGTTTTCGAAGATGTAGATAATGTTATTGTCATGAGTTATTCTGGTTTGACTGTAGATTTTTGCGAGCAAATGGGTGCTAATTTCATTATTCGAGGTTTACGTACTGCTGCTGATTTCGAGTACGAACGTGCTGTTGGTCAGGCAAACAAGGCGATGGATTCTTCCGTGGAAACCGTTTTCCTTTTAACTTCTCCCGAACATACTTTTATCAGTTCGACCATCGTGCGCGATATATTCATGAATGGAGGGAATGCCAATAAATTTTTACCAACAAATGTAACAATAGAAGATTTACGTCAATAAAAGAGTGAATTTGAAACATTTTAGTGTGTTTTTCCATATATATACGAAGAGTATTAATAGATATTAGTACTGAGAAATTGTTTTATCTTTTGGAGAATAAGAATGTAGTAGTCAAGTGGTGTGAAATATAAATAAACGATCAATTA
>CALUKD010000032.1 GCA_944321125.1 Candidatus Butyricimonas faecavium
TCATAACTTAATCTGTTTTCTGTTACAAAATTATTCTTTTTTATGCGCAACTGTCAGATTAAGTCTTGACTAATTCATATAAGTTAAAGAATCCCCTTCTCTTTTTAAGGCCAACGCAGAAGAAAGCAATTTAACCACAGAAGCCGGACGCAATGCCATCTTCGCATTATGCTCGTACATAACCTGCCCTGTCTCCACATTTTTCACGCAAACTCCTATTGCTGCATGTTTCACTTCATCCCTTTCCCACAAATTTCGTTCCTCTATTCGAATCTGCCCTAACACAGAGTCCACAGAAATCAACATGAATAAAAACAGCCAGCCGAATTTCATTACTCGGTAATTGATTTCAACACATTGTTCACATCCTCTTCCGTCCGGTGTAATTTGCCCTTACAAAATTCAACAAGTACCGCCATCCGTTTTACTTTCTCGCTCAACTCATCTACATCCAACTTATTTTCTTCCAATAACTTTATCAAACTTTCTATCTCCTCCATCGCAGATTTATATGTCAACTTTTCTTCCATAACCGATTATATTAGATGTTTGTTTCAATATCTTTAATCTCACTTCGAATAACTCCTCTGAACAATTCTGTTTCAAGCACATCCCCTTTTTTTACACCATCCGTTTCCCGAACAGCCTTTCCATTGACACGAGTAATTGAGAATCCCTTTTCCAGTATATTTTTCGGATTAACATACTTCATTTTAGTCTCTGCCAACTCTAAAAAATAACGGTTAGCCGTAAACAATTCTATCATTTTATTTATTACCGCCTTTTGCATATCTTCCAATCGACTCCTTTGACGTTCCAATAACGCCCCAATCTTCCCTTCCACCTTCATTTTTAATTGCCCCAATCCATTGATTCGATCTTGTACCAAAAGCCTTGAGGCATGCTCTACTCTCCGAGACGCCAAGGTTAGATTATTTGCCTGCCCTTCTAAAAACAGGCGAGTAAACTGCTTAAACTCCGTGATTCGTACCATCTGACGAGTTTTTTCTTCCTGCAATATCCTCCTAGTTTCCCTAACCAAAGTCTCCTTCGCTTCTTCCAACACACCATTCACCTCGTTAAAGCACTCAATCAGAAAAGCTGCTGCCGCTGTCGGGGTCTTCACACTCCGATAAGCGACTCGGTCCACGATCGTTTCATCTCGTTCATGTCCAATACCTGCAAGAATAGGGATTGGAAACTGCGCCACATTAGCTGCCAGTTCGTAAGAATCAAAACTACCCAAATCCGTTTGTGAACCTCCTCCTCGAATAATCACCACCACGTCAAAAAATGATTCGTATTCGTAAATCTTTTCCAAAGCAGCAATGATTGACTCTGTTGTCTTCTCGCCTTGCATTATGGCAGGGAACAACTTTGTATGGAAAGCATACCCGTAAGCATTATGATGTAACTGATCCACGAAATCACCATATCCTGCAGCTGTTGGAGAAGATATGATAGCTACGGTCTTCGGTAACATTGGAAATTCTAACTCCCGGTTCATATCAATCATCCCCTCTTGAGTCAATCGATCGATAATCTCCTTCCGTTTCCGCTCCAAATCACCAATAGTAAAAGTAGGATCAATATCTTTTATATTTAAAGAATACCCATACAACTCATGAAAAACAACCTCAACACGAACCAGCACCTTGATTCCTTTCTGTAAAGATTTTCCCGTCGTTGTTTCAAAATAAGGTTTTAACATCCGATAGGTAAAAGCCCAAATCGTAGCCCGAGCTGTAGCAATTACCGCATCATCTTCCTCCCTCTTCTCCACCAACTCCAAATAACAATGCCCGGATCGATTTTCTTTCACATCAGCAATCTCGGCTATCACCAAAAAACTATCTGGGAAACGATTCTTTAACTCCCGTTTCACCAAACTATTCAATTGGTATAATCCAATAGCCTCCATGTTAATTTGTGATTTACAATTTATGATTTTGATTTCAGATTAAAAGATTCCCTAATCATCAATACAAAGAAGCGTTAGTCTCATACGCCTGAAATCCAAAATTTTAATTATTCCAATTTCAATCTATTCAGCTCTGAAATATAAGACAATAGTTCTACACGTCCCAATTTCGTTTCGGCAGAAGTAATAAACGCTATAGGCATACTTTCCCATGTATCTTTCATCTTTTCCTGATACTTGGTAATACAATTCATCCGTTCCGTGGTTGTCAATTTATCAGCTTTCGTAAAGACCATTACAAAAGGAACTCCATTTTCTCCCAACCACTCCATGAAATCCAGATCAATCTTCAACGGATCATGTCGGCTGTCTATCAACACAAAAAGACACACCATATTCTCCCGTTTTAAAATATAATTCTTTATCATGGAACTAAATTGGCCTCGTTGAGATTTAGATGTTCTAGCATACCCGTATCCAGGTAAATCCACTAGATACCATTCATTATTAATCAAAAAATGATTGATCAATTGAGTCTTTCCCGGACTACTAGACGTCTTGGCCAGTTTACTGTGGTTCGTTAACATATTAATCAACGAAGACTTCCCCACGTTCGATCTCCCGATAAAGGCATATTCGTGTCTATCCGGATCCGGACACTTCTTCACATCCGTGTTACTTATCACAAAATTGGCACTCTTAATTTCCATCATTTTTCAATTTGAATATATAATCATTGAACATGCGAAAATGTAAAGTAAACTTTACATTTCCCATGTTCAAATGTACAAATTATTTTCTAGTTGCGAGAAGACGATCTATTGAAGTTTCTCGGCTTTTTCGGATCACTTCCCGGTCTTCCTCTTCTCTTTCCACCACTTTTTTCTTCCCGGCGTCCACCTCCTCGACTATCTCGTTTATCCCGATCACGACGTTCCCTTCTTCCAGCAGACTCCCCTCTACTCCGGTCATCCCGACGACGTCCTTTGTCACGAGTAGAAATAGCTTTTATTTCTAATGGAATACCATTAAAGAGAACCTTACTGAAATCTACAGCAAAATCAGATGCGCTCTCCTCATCAATCTCGAATTTAGTATCTGTATCAAAAATACGAATACCTCCAACTCCAATACCCCGGCGACGAGAATATTTATTAATCAAGCCCATTAAATCACGAGGTGTCAATCCATCTTCCCGACCGACATTCAGCATAAATGTACTGTATACAGTATCTTCTCCACGTCCCCGACGATCACGTCGATCTCCCCGCTCACCGCGTTCTGAACGACCTCCCCGGTCATCCTCTCCGATATTCAAATCCGCTGTGTTCTTGTATTTCTTCAGTAACTTACCGAACTCGTAGGATACCAAATGTTGAATCAACTCTTCCTTCGATAGCTCAGCGAACTTTTCATACACATCCGGAGCATACAGATCCACATCCTCTTGATCCTCCGATGCTAAAATTTTGTCTGCATAGAACATCAACTGAGCCCGGCAAATCTCTTCTCCTACCGGAACTTGCTTGTACTCGAATTTCTTTTTCAAGATACCTTCAATCCGGCGTAATTTTCCTTTCTCTTTCGAGTGAATAATTGCGATGGAAATACCTTCCTTTCCGGCACGCCCCGTTCTACCGCTACGATGCGTATAACTCTCCACATCTTCCGGCAAATTGTAGTTGATCACGTGTGTCAAACAATCCACGTCCAACCCGCGGGCGGCGACATCAGTTGCCACCAACACTTTCAAACGTTTCGCCCGAAAAGCGTTCATCACATTATCCCGCTGAGCTTGACTCAGATCCCCGTGCAATGCATCACAATCAATCCCGTCACGCTGCAAATGTTTCGCTATATCCTGTGCGTCATTTTTTGTACGGGTAAAAATAATAGCATACATACTGGGAGCACAATCCACGATTCGGCGTAATGTCTCGTAACAATCTTTCGCACGAACCATATAATATTGATGAGACACCGTATCCGCACCCTGATTCTTCTTGCCCACAGCAATCTCTTTCTGGTTTACCAGATAATTCCGGGCAATTCGTTCAACTTCTTTCGGCATCGTCGCCGAAAACAGATACGTATTTTTATCCTTAGGCGTGTTACTCAAGATAAAGTCCAAGTCTTCTTGGAATCCCATATTTAACATCTCATCAGCCTCATCCAACACTACGGCAAATACGGTCTCGATATTCAATGCCTTCCGGTTCAACAAGTCAACCAAACGTCCCGGAGTCGCCACAACCACGTGTACTCCCTTCTGCAACTCTTTCATTTGTCTCCTAATATCCGTCCCCCCGTACACACAGGTCACACGAATATCCGGAAGATACTTTGAATAGTTCTTCAAATCATTCCCGATCTGCATACACAACTCACGTGTGGGACTCAGAACCAATATCTGTACATTATTCCATTCCGGATTAATTTTCTGTAATAACGGCAATCCGAAAGCCGCTGTTTTCCCGGTTCCGGTCTGGGCTAACACAACCAAATCATTTTCTTCGCCCAAAATAACAGGGATAGCCTTCTCTTGTACCGGGCTCGGTGTTTCAAACCCTAAATCTGCGATTCCTTTAAGAATGTCCCCGTCTAATCCTAATTCTCTAAATTTTTCCATTAAATTGTTTTAAATTACACTTGTAATTTCCGATCTCTGATTCTTGATTTCTGATCTAAAAGTTGCCTAAGCAATCTTCCCTAAGCTTCTAATTTCTAATGGACTCTATTCAAATCCCTTCTCCAAAATCATCTTATGATTTTCGAATCTAAAATCAAAATCCTTTAATCCAAAATTATCAAAGTCTGTCTATTTTTAAATGTCTCCGAGTATACGCCGGAGTCGTTGCCAATTCTTCTATTTTTTCGGGTGACAGATCCGGTTGAAGCATAACCTCCGATTCCTTTAAAATGACCTGTACGTAATCTTTTACCCCGTCCTTGATTTTCTTCGTACGAGCGGCATCCACAGCCTCTTCCGAAGTATCATTCACGGAAGCAACTCCTTTCAAGGGTTTCGTGAACGTGTTTTCCACGTCCTCCATGGGGAAGCCAGTAGCAATCACCGTCACAGAAATTGCATCTTCCAGCGCCTCATCGGTTCCCACCCCCCAAATAATAGCTGCATTATCACCTACTTCCTTAATCACGTAATTCGTGATTTCACTCATCTCATCCATCGTAATTTCATCCGTCCCGGATGTAATATTCAACAAGATGTCACTGGCTCCCAATATATCGCTTTTATTCAGCAGAGGGCTATTCAAAGCCTCGGCAATTACTCGCTTAGCCCGGTCTTCACCGGAAGCTTTCGCCGCTCCCATAATAGCAATTCCACTATCAGTCATCACCGTTCTCACATCGGCAAAGTCGACATTTATATATCCCGGTAACGTAATAATCTCCGCGATACCCTTGGCAGCAATATTCAACACGTCGTTAGCCTTGGCAAATGCACTCGACAATGTTTGCGATCCGAATATCCTTTGTATCTTCTCGTTATCTATAATAATCAAAGAATCTACATGTTCTTTCAATCTTTTTACCCCTTCACGAGCCTGGTCCAAACGTTTCGGCCCCTCAAAGCGAGAAGGTATCGTCACGATACCCACCGTCAAAATACCCATATCCTTGGCAATCTTGGCAATCACGGGAGCCGCACCAGTTCCAGTCCCCCCTCCCATTGCTGCCGTGATAAACACCATCTTCGTATTGGTACTCAACAAGGCTTTTATATCATCAATACTCTCATTAGCGGCAGCCTCTCCGATCTCCGGTCGATTCCCCGCTCCCCGTCCTTCAGTCAAGGTCTTCCCTAATTGAATAATGGTCGGAATAGGACTATGCTCCAAAATTTGCGAATCGGTATTACACAACACGAAATCCACATCACAAATCCCTTGCCTGTACATGTATTCCACGGCATTACCGCCACCACCTCCGACTCCGATCACTTTAATAATCGGGGTAGTAATCTCAAATTGGTTAAAATTTATCAATCCGTCTACCATGATCGTCCATTATTACATTTGTGAATCCCTATTCATATCCTCGTTGAACATATTCCCTAGCTTACGTTTGAACCAACTGTCCACATCCGGCACCTCATTCTTTCCCCGCTTACGTCCATTCTCCAGTTCAAACTCCCTATCGTACTCCTCGATTCGTTTCCGATGAGTTTCATCTTCCCGAACTACTTCATCGTCATCATCATCGTCAAACACGATAGCCCGTTGACGTTTTCCGACTTCCCGCCGCCGTTCTTCTCGCCGTTGACGCAATCGACGGCTTTCTTCCTGCTTTTGCTTACGCACTCGCTCTTCTTCCTCCAACTTCCGGGCATCCACCGTTTGCATTTCCAAATCTTCCACCATCTCCACCTTAAAAGAAATATTTGTTTTCTTTCTCTCAATCGGAGAACCGTTAAACCCGGTAGCGATCACAGCTACATGCAATTCGTCACCTAGAGCATCATCCTTACCCGCACCCCAAATCACGTCCACATCGTTTCCAACCAACTCTTTCACGTAATCGGTAATTAAGGTAATCTCATCCATCGTGATCTCCTTACTACCGTACAGCATATTCAATAATATATTAGATGCTCCCCGGATATCATTACTATTCAACAAAGGGGATTCTAATGCCATCTTCACTGCCTCCAATGCACGATTTTCTCCTATCGATTCACCAGCACCCATCAACGCTACCCCACTATTCCGCATCACTACCTCCACGTCTGCAAAATCCACGTTCACGAATCCCTTCAACGTAATGATCTCTGCAATACTTTTAGCCGCAATCGTCAGCACATTATCCGCCATCTCAAACGCTTTCGACAACTTCAAATCCCCGTACATATCCCGCAATTTTTCATTACAGATAATCAACAGGGCATCCACATAGTTCGATAACTCATCAACACCCTCCATAGCTTGTTCCACCCGTTTCCGTCCCTCAAAACTAAAAGGGATCGTCACGATTCCAATTGTCAGAATTCCCAACTCTCGAGCTTGTTTGGCAATAATAGGCGCAGCACCTGTCCCGGTTCCACCTCCCATACCTGCCGTAATAAACACCATTTTCGTGTTACGCTCCAATATCGTTTTGATATAATCCAGACTTTCAATAGCTGACTGTTTGCCACGTTCCGGCAAACTTCCCGCTCCACGCCCCTCGGTAAGCTCCTTACCGATCTGAATACGATTCTTCACGGGACTAATCCGCAACGCCTGTATATCCGTGTTACACACCACGAACTCTACGCCCCGAATACCCTGACGGCACATATGGTTCACGGCATTACTACCGCCTCCACCCACTCCGATCACCTTGATAATCGATTCTTCCTGAGGTGGAATATTCACAACCAATAAATCATCTTCATTAAGCATAGCTGAAAGGTCTTATGTTATTTATTCTTTAAAAAAATTACTAAACCATCCACCAGATTTGGCCTTTTTCACCTCCCGACGTTCACACTGTAACAGTCCTAAAGCTGTAAAATACACCGGGACCTTCAAACTAGACTCCCGATCCGCCTTAACACTCATCACCTTTGCAAATCCGACCGAATGTCCCGATAATTTTGACAACAACACTTCGATCCCAGCCACTTGACAACCACCTCCGGTCAACAAAATCCCATCATCTAAATCCTCGTAACAACCACTTTCCTGCATTTGAAAAATAGCTCCTTCCAACAATTCCTCTAAACGGGATTGTTCTACATGTACCAAATCATGACTATCGATACAATATTTCGTATCGGGAATCATAATTTTCCGATTCTTGCATGATGCCCGTAAGGCCATACCGAACTCTTCCTTCAACTTGCGCGCCTTCTCCATGTCATTAATCGAAAATGCGGTATTAATATCTCGATCTATCGAACCACATCCCAACGGCAATTCTTCATCAAAATAGACAAGCCCGTCTTGGAAGACCTGTACTTTGATACTATCCGCTCCCAGATCAAGCAAAGCAAAATTAAACATATCCGATCCTGCCGTAATTAAAGCCTTTTGTGCGGCCCCAGCCACCGAATAGAAATCTATCTTATCGATCCCTAGATTCGCAAACATATCCCTCAAATCTTTCAACTCACTACTCCTTGCCACGTACACGTGGTAATGAACATCCAATCGCTTCGCCGTAACCCCCACTGGGTTCACCTCGCTCTCCTTATCCACATAATAAGCGAATGGAACAACATCCACCACTTCTTCGTCACTAGCCCCCATCACGCTCCAACATTTCTTCTCTACCTCCTGTAAATCCCCTTGGTCTATACTTTTCGGACGAGAAAACTTAATATTCTCTCGGTCTTCAATCTGTTTCACCCACACCCCGCTTAAAGCGACATTCAAAGCGTCAATATGAACTTCATACTCACTCTTAAAACGATCCAACAAACGTTGGATACACGCTTTTGCTCGAAGTTTATCAACAATTTTGCCTCGTTTAACTCCTTGTGAGGCAACACTTATGATACCAACCAAACGACAATCTCTCCCGAACTTTTCTCCGAGAGCCATCACCATTTTTTCAGACCCCATATCCAAAGAAGCTACAAACCCCATAATATCCAATATTTTATTTTCTAACACAAACAACTTGGTTGTCAAACTTCAAATTGATCTCTCTATAACGATTCCACCCTTTCTTCATGATACCATACTTCAAAAACAACATTAACTTCTCCAATCTCGCCTCACAATCATCAATTTTTCCCAATACAATCCGAAAATCCCCTACTTTAGGAATCATCACAATATCCTCGTTCGACCTCACAACCAGTTGTTCGATGTACGCATCCCAAAATGGTTCATTCTTTAATTTCATCACAAAAGGCCCCAGTTTTTCGCAAGCGAATTTCTTATCTATAACACCAGTCGCCACAACAACCCTGGAAGTAAACTTAGAAGATAACGGCATCACCCTCCCGTCACAATCCACGTAATACCCCTCACCTGTTAGTACTCTCAAAACAGGTTCACGTTGCTGGATATTTACATGAATATAACCGTCTAAACTGTAGTAAACCTGAGCCGATTTAATCATCGGATTCTTGACAAGCACCCTTTCCAAACTATCTTTATTCACCGTCAATATACTTTTGTCCATAATGTCTCCATATCCCTTCTTTATCGCCGTCATAACATCCTCCTCGTCGACAAACACGTTAACATCCGTATTTTTGACAGCAACCCGTACCCCCCTACATGTTACCTCCCCCGATTTTGTCGCCACAAAGGTAAGCACAATTATCAGGTATACAAGCAAAATGCAAGATAATATGTAAGGTAAAATGCGTTTCATCTCTATTCCCAGCCCACAAATTTAAAATTTCTAATTCAAATTCCTATCTCTGATCAATTACATCCAAATCTATAACCTGTAACTTACAGTATCACCATTTCATCCTATAATCCGGTCAACACCCCACTCCTCCAAACATCTCTGTAAAAACTGGAATAAAACGATCAATATCTCCAGCTCCCACGGTCATAAAAATTCCCTCTTTCACATTCTCCTTCACGTATACCGGAAACTCTTCTTTTGTCACCCTCACGAATGGCACCTTTAGCCGATCTGCAATCAACCCTGACGTTACTCCCGGAATCGGTTGCTCTCGTGCCGGATAGATATCCAATAGAATCACCTGATCCGCAAGATTCAAACTCTTCGCAAACTCCGGGTAAAAATCATTTGTTCGTGAGTACAGATGAGGCTGGAAAGCTACCGTCAACTTCTTACCTGGCCACATCTCCCGAATGGAAGAGAGAGACGCCTCAATCTCCCGCGGATGATGAGCATAATCGTCAATGTAAATCAATCGATCATTCTTTACGTGTACGTCAAATCTTCGGGAAACACCTTTAAACAAAGGCAAAGCCACTCGAATTTCTTCCGGCGTCATTCCTACAGACAAAGCCACCGTGATAGCAGCCGTCGCATTCTCCACATTCACCCGCCCCGGGAAACACATTCTCAAATCTTTTATTTCTACATCTTTCCCTATATAATCAAACAAATAGCTCCCGTTATCCACTCGTAACCGATCGGCGTAATAATCCGTTTTTTCCTCGGCAGCATAATATCCGGTAATCACTCTTTTTTTCAACTTCAAACCTTTACGTAAAAACAATTCACCTCTCGTCTGCAAGGCAAACTCCTCAAAAGCCTCGATCAAATGCTCACGTGTCCCGTATATATCCAAATGATCCGCATCCATAGCCGTGATTACTGCTATTTCCGGATGTAAATGCAAAAAAGAACGATCATACTCATCCGCCTCAATCACCACGTAATCCGAATTCTTATCAATCAACAAATTCGTACCGAAATTAGAGGAAATTCCACCTAAGAAAGCACTACATCCCACGTGCGAACGATTCAACAGAAAAGCCAGCATTGTCGTAGTAGTCGTCTTCCCGTGTGTTCCCGCTACACAAAGTGCTTTTTTACTACGGGATAAAAAACCTAATACCTCAGCCCGCTTATGCAAAGCATACCCGTTAGTCCGAAAAAAACTAAGAATACGGTTTTCCTGCGGTACCGCCGGAGTATATACTACCAACGTATGCTCCCTATCTCGAAAAACCTCTCGAATACTCTTCACGTCATCCTCATAAGTAATCTCAAATCTTTCCTCGTCTGTCATTTTTCGTGTCAACGGTGATGACATCCGGTCATATCCTGCCACCTCGTAACCCATTACTTTAAAATAACGAGCCAACGCACTCATTCCAATTCCCCCTATGCCCACAAAATACACCGCCTTTATATTCTTAATCTCCATACAATAAATTTAAAATTCTAAATTCAAAATGGCAAACCATTCAATTCTAAATTCCACATGCTACATTTTAAATTATTTTCAAAATTTCCCCTGCAATTATCTCATCCGAATCCTTCATAGCCAGTGTCAAAATATGCTCGGATAAACTATTCCGTTCCCCGTCATCCTGCAACAGACGTTCTATCACCTCTCCCAAATGCTCCACGACCTCGGCATCTTTCACCATTACAGCAGCTTGTTTATCCACTAGTGCCATGGCATTCTTCGTTTGATGATCTTCTGCCACGTTAGGAGAGGGTACTAACACCACAGCTTTCCCCAACAGACACAACTCCGAAATCGTACCCGCACCTGCTCTTGCCACCACCAAATCAGCACAAGCATATGCCAAATCCATCCGTTTCAAAAACGGCATAAACTTCACGTTTCCCGGCACATGTCCCTTCAACTGCACCTCTAGTTCCTCGTAATAATAACTCCCGCATTGCCAGATCACCTGCACGTCTTTCCACCCCGCAATCTTTTCTAACCACCTTACCATAGCTTTATTAATCGACCCGGCCCCTAAACTACCTCCGGTAACCAGTACAGTCTTCTTATTCGCGTCTAACCTGTAGAAAGCAATTCCTTCCGCCCGTTCATTCATAGCATTCAACAAATCTTTCCGTACGGGATTCCCTGTAAATATAATCTTTTCCTTCGGAAAAAAACGTTCCATCCCTTCGTAAGCCACACAAATCTTGACAGCCTTCTTCGCCAACAATTTATTAGTCACTCCGGCATAAGAATTTTGCTCCTGTAACACCAACGGAATACCCGCATTCGTGGCCACCTTTCCAATCGGTCCGCTAGCATATCCCCCGACACCAACCACTACATCCGGCTTGAACTCCCGCACCACTCGTTTGGCCTTCTTCAAACTCCGCCACAAATTCCACAGCACCTTCAGATTATTTAACGTCAACTTACGTTGTAAGCCTCTCACCGGTAATCCCACAATCTTATACCCGGCCTCCGGCACCTTCTCCATCTCCATCTTCCCCTCTGCCCCCACGAACAGAATCTCTATATCCTTATTCAACCGTTTCAGCGCATTCGCGATAGAAAGGGCAGGAAATATATGTCCTCCCGTTCCGCCTCCACTAATAATAACTTTTTTCATATCTCAAATATCTTCATGTTCAATTTTCCTCATTCTCTTCTTCCTCGTTTATACCTTGAGCCGCCATCTTTAGTTTCTCCTTCTCTTCCCGTTCTCCCTCTTCCGAGAAAGTATGACTGACACTCAAAATCATCCCGAAAGATGCACTTGTGAACAATAGGGAAGTACCTCCCATACTCACTAGCGGTAATGGCTGTCCGGTCACGGGAAAAAGTCCGACACAAACCCCCATATTAACCAGTGCTTGAAACACGATACATAGTCCTAATCCAGCCACCAGAATCGCTGGAAACATCCTTGTACAACGTCGCACAATCACCCCCACCCGGTATAAAATAATCAAGTAAAGTAACATCACGATCCCGGCACCTATCAGCCCGTACTCCTCGACAATGATAGCAAATATAAAATCCGAATACGGGTGAGGCAAGAAATTCCGCTGCACACTATTTCCCGGTCCCAAGCCCATCAATCCCCCCTTTGCCACGGCAATCTTCGCCTGATCCGACTGGTACGAATCGTCACTATCCGTCTCGCTCGGATTCACGAAATGTTCGATACGGCTCTTCACCGTCAATAAACGTCCCGCTGACTTCAAATGTTTTTCCGGAACGACAAAAACAACCGCCAACATCAGAATCATCAATCCCACAATTACCCCAATCAACTTCACGTAAGTTTTCCAATATAAACGACCGACAAACAGCATTACTAGACAAACCCCGCCCAACAATACCGATGTCGAGAAATTTTCCATAAAAATCAAGAACAGCACCGGTACCACCAACGTCATCCGCCACAACACATTATTGCTACAACATTTCTCCGTCTGTTCAAAAGCAATTGCACGGGCACAGTACATAATAATCCCCAACTTTGCCATTTCCGAAGGTTGGAACGTAAACCCGATTCCTGGAATTGTCACCCAACGCCCCGCATCATTCAACGTTGTCCCCGCAAACTTTGCCCACAGCAGAAATATCAACGACATTCCTAGCACGATCTTGGCAAATGAAAGGAAATACTTGTAGTGGAACGACTGTAACGTCAGAATTACCACCATACACCCGAACATCAAGAATAACTGTTTAATCAAATAATAACTGGTATTCCCTCCACGCACACGAAACGCCAGACTCCCTGTTGATGAATACACCACGATTAACGAAGCCAGCATCAACCCGATAACCACGTACCACAACGTCCGGTCCCCCTTAAATACCACTTTATTCTTTAGATTTAACATACTAATTTTGATTTAAAATTTCAGATCTTAGATTAAAATTCCTTCCCGGCTTTGCCATACACCCTTAATCCATTTTAGTGTACTCTTAATTTTAAGCTTTTCACTTTCTCCTTAAACATCTCTCCTCTATTCTCATAATTTTTAAACAAATCAAAACTGGCACAACAAGGAGAAAGCAACACCACATCTCCCTTTTCTGCCCGGCAATAAGCTACCTCCATAGTCTCATCAAGACTATGAGTATCCACCACCTCACAGATCGGTGAAAAAGCCTTGATCAGCTTTTCATTATCCATTCCCATACAAATCAATAATTTCACCTTCTCCTTCACCAAATCAAACAATACACTATAATCATTTCCTTTATCCGTTCCCCCGGCAATCCATACCACCGGAGCATGCATGCTATCCAAGGCATACCAAGCCGAATCCACGTTTGTTGCTTTTGAATCATTAATATAAGTAACACCGTTCACCACGTCTACTGTTTCCAAACGATGCTCTACCTGCGGAAAAGTTGTCAGTCCCATTCTCAAATCCTCGTCACTCACCCCGGCCTTCAATGCCGCCAATATTGCCGCCATAGCATTATACACGTTATGTCGTCCCTGAATCGTGATCTCCTGTTTGGCAATCCGAAACTCCCGATCGCCCAAATGAGCCACCACCGTGTCACCGTCCATGTTAGCGTTCACCCCTGCGCAATTCGTGTAAGTAAACCCGACTGCCTTCGGCACAATATCTCCTCGTTCCACTCTCTCCCGCACCATCTCACAGTCATAACCATATATAAACAAATCCTCTTTCCGCATATTATTCAATATCCGGAACTTCGAATTCGCATAATTCTCAAATTTATAATCATACCGATCCAAATGATCCGGTGTAATATTTGTCAATATTGCCGTGTCACAACGAAACTGGAACATCCCGTCCAACTGAAAACTCGACAATTCCACCACGTAAACTTGGTGCAAACTATCAGCTACCTGGGCCGCCAGACTATTTCCCACGTTTCCAGCCAATCCTACGTCATAACCAGCTTTCTCCAATATATGATACAATAACAATGTCGTTGTCGTCTTCCCGTTACTTCCCGTAATACAATACATCTTCGCATCTGTATATCGTCCCGCAAACTCGATCTCGGAAATTACCTCGATCCCCTTCTCCCTCAACCCCATAACCATCGGCAACTTATCCGGAATCCCCGGACTCTTCACCACCAAATCTGCGGTGAAAATACGTTCTTCCGTATGTTGCCCTTCTTCATACTCCACTCCCAATTCTTCCAACGCTCGTTTATACTTGTCCGACAACTTTCCCTTATCCGACAAAAAAACTTCGAACCCTAATTTCTTTCCTAACTTGGCAGCTCCCACTCCACTTTCTCCTCCTCCTAAAATAACTAAACGTTTCATCATTTTAGATTTTAAATTTCTTTTTATCGTATCTTCAACGTCACAATCGTTAACACCGCCAGCGCAATCCCTACAATCCAAAAGCGTGTCACAATCTTTGGTTCCGGAATCCCCTTCTTCTGGAAATGGTGATGCAACGGGGACATCAAGAATATCCGTCGTCCTTCTCCGAACTTCTTCTTTGTATACTTAAAATAACTAACTTGCATCATTACCGACAAATTCTCCACAAGGAAAATACCACATAAGATCGGGATCAACAGCTCCTTATGAATCATAATAGCAAACACGGCAATAATTCCTCCTAATGACAAACTCCCAGTATCACCCATAAACACTTGAGCTGGAAACGAATTATACCACAGGAAACCAATTGTTGCTCCGATAAACGCAGCAATAAACACCACTAGCTCTCCCGAATGCGGAATATACATGATATTCAAATAATCCGCGTACACCATATTACCCGACACATAGGCAAGAATACCCAGTGTCGCCCCCACAATAGCCGAAGTTCCTGTTGCCAACCCGTCCAATCCGTCTGTCAGATTCGCCCCGTTCGACACTGCCGTAACAATTATTATAGTAATAATAATAAACACAATCCAACCTATTTCCTCTGCATAGTCCCCGAAAAGAGTCCCGAACCATGCGTAATCAAATTCGTTATTTTTGAAAAAAGGGATTGTTGTCTTAGTTGATTTAATATCTTTTGTCAAAACCGTCTGGCTATTCTCGGACACGAATCCCTCGTCCACCGTACTAGTCACCACTCCAACCTCCGAAATGGAAACCTTCTCTCGGATCAACACATCATCACTCACGTAAAGTGTCACCCCTACGATCAACCCCAACCCTACTTGTCCTATCACCTTGAAACGTCCTTTCAAACCCTCCTTATGCCTCCGGAACACCTTGATATAATCATCCAAAAAACCGATCAGCCCTAACCAAATCGTCGAAACAATCATCAACTGAATATACACATTATCCAACCGGGCAAACAAAATCACCGGTACCAGAATCGCCAACAAGATAATCACTCCCCCCATTGTCGGTGTCCCCTTTTTTTGCATTTGTCCTTCCAGTCCTAGGTCTCGAATTTCCTCACCGACCTGTTGTTTCTGCAAAATACGTATAATACGCTTTCCCATCACAGTAGCAATCAACAACGACAAAATCACCGCACAAGCCGACCGGAACGTGATATATTGAAACATTCCTGCTCCCGGGAAATCAAACTGTTCTAAATAATCAAAAATATGATAAAACATGACCTACAACTTAAATATTTCCTTAATAACCTCTTTATCATCAAAATGATGTTTCACTCCCTTTATCTCCTGATAATCCTCGTGTCCCTTCCCGGCCACCAGTACTATGTCCCCCTTTTTCGCCAGCATCAACGCTGTACGAATTGCCTCCTTACGGTCGGTAATTGCCAACACTCGATTTACAGCCTCGTTCGGCACCCCGGCACGCATGTCCTCTATAATTGCAATAGGTTCTTCACTTCGCGGGTTATCGGACGTCAAAATCACCCGGTCACTCAGTCGACAAGCAACCTCCGCCATCTCTGGCCGTTTCGTCCGGTCCCGATCCCCCCCGGCACCAACTACCGTGATCACCATCCCCTCTTTCTTCAACTCCTTAATCGTCAACAACACATTCTCCAATGCATCTGGCGTGTGTGCGTAATCCACGATAGCCATCACCCCTTCGTTCGACAAAATCGTCTCAAAACGCCCGGACACCGGCACCAGCATACTCATCACGGGCAACAATTCCTCTTTCTCGAAATTCAACAACCTTGCACTAGCATAAACCGCCAATAAATTATAAGCATTAAAGTCTCCTACAAACCTAGTCCACACTTCACTACCATCCAACAACAGTAACGTTCCATCCAGATGCCGTTCCAACGTCTTGCAATTAAAATCTGCCATCCGCTTGCAAGAATAAGTATATTTACGGGCCACAGTGTTCTGCAACATCACCCTCCCATTCTTATCATCCCCGTTCGTCAAAGCGAAAGCTTTCTTCGGCAGACGGTCAAAAAACGCTTTCTTTGCTTCTATATATGCTTTAAAAGTCTTATGATAATCCAAATGATCGTGTGTAATATTCGAGAAAATCGCCCCGTCAAAATCCAACCCGCTAATCCGCCTTTGGTCAATGGCATGCGAACTCACCTCCATAAAACAATACTCACATCCGGCATCCACCATTCGCCTCATCAATTCATTAATCTCCATCGCATCCGGTGTTGTGTGAGTAGCGTGTACCCTCTCATCCCCGATATAATTACACACTGTAGACAAAAGTCCCGCTTTCTTTCCTAATAAACGTACCAACTCGTACAACAGTGTCGCCGTCGTTGTCTTGCCGTTCGTCCCAGTCACCCCAACTACCTTCATCTGGCGTGAAGGATTCCCGTAAAAATTAGAAGCCATCACCCCCAACGCCTCCGAAGAATTATCCGTCTTCACGTAAACTACCCCGACTTTTAACTCTTCTGGCACTTCCTCACAGACAACAGCCACGGCCCCCGCCATCACAGCTTTCCCGATATACCCATGCCCATCCGTACTTACTCCTTTTTGGGCAACAAACAAATCTCCCTCTCCGACCTTTCTCGAATCAAAGTGTATCATTTTAACCTCTATATCCGACCTCCCTTGCACTATCTCATAGGCAACCCCGTCTAACAGCTCTTTTAAATTCATCTCGACTTATTAATTTTAAATTGTAGATTTTAACTTCTCAACTATCCCCTCTAACCCTCCCTTACACAAGGGGAAAACACCAACATCTAATGCCCTCTTTCGTTCGTTTCTCTTTCTGTCTAAGAAAGGGTTAGGGGTAGCAGTCCTTTTCATTCTAAACTCTACATTATCTCAATTCTATATGTACATAACTTCCCTTTCTAACCTTCCCGCCCGGAATCAACGATTGCTGTCTCACGGTACCAATACCACTCACCCCAACCTTCAATCCACTATTCTCCAACAAGTACAATGCATCTCTCAACCCCATCCCCTTTACGTTCGGCACCAAAGTCATATCTATATTCCGAGCTTTTAACACGAACTCCGTCCCTTCCTTATCCCGCGAAGTCATCACCCAATCGGCACGCCTCGCCTCATCCTCTGTCACGTTAATTCCCAACTCATCATATATCTCTAGAAAATCACTCTTCAACCCGTTCTGACTGATTGGCAATGTCTCATCCTTCTCCTCCTCATCCTCATTATTATCTCCCATCAACGATGCCATCGTGTAAACTTTATCGGCAATCTCCTTGAACACGCTACCTGAAACCACATTCCCATAGTAGCCCACCGACCGTGATGGATTATCCACTACCACGATACACGAGTACATCGGCTTATCTGCTGGAAAATATCCCACGAAACTAGCCCGATATTTCGGTTCCGAATTATACCCTTTCGACCCTGCAGCCACCTTCGCCGTTCCCGTCTTTCCTGCAATTTTGCAAGCCGCATTCTTTAAATTCTTTGCCGAACCATTCTCTACAACCCCTTCCATCATCCGTTTCATGTAAGCCACCGTCTGCCGACTACAAATATGACTACTCACCACCTCCGGCTCAAACCGTTCTACCACCCGGCTCCCGTTACGAATCTCCTTCACGATACGCGGTTTCACTCTCTTCCCATCATTCGCCAATGCATTATAAAAAGCTAACACCTGTAAAGGAGTAATTTTCAATTCATATCCAAAACTCATCCAGCGCAGGGTCGTACCACTCCAAGTCTTATCCCCCGGATACTTAATATAAGGCTCCGCCTCTCCCGCCAGCTCGATCCCCACCTTTTTATTCAAGCCCATTGCATACCACCGGTTCACGAACTTCTCCGGTTGCTGCCTGTAATGCTCATATACTAATTCCGTAATGCCATTCAGTGAACGCTCAAAAATTTCCTGTACTGTAACCTTACCAATCGGCGACTTCGCCTCTCTCAGTGTCACCCCGTTATGCGTATAAACACCTTTTCCCAAGTCAACCGTGTCTTCTGGGTGAACATACCCATCTTCCAACAAAGCCACCATCGTCGCTGCCTTAATCACTGACCCTGGTTCCGCAGCATCCCCAATAGCGTTATTCAGTACCTCCCGATAGCCCGTTGCAGTCTTCGATACGTTCGCAATTGCCTTTATATCTCCCGTCTTCACGTCCATCAAAATAGCAGTCCCTGCATTAGCTTTATAATGCTCCAGCTGCCGGGTCAAAGCCCCCTGCACAATATCTTGGCACTCCACGTTAATTGTCGTCACCACGTCATTTCCATCCACCGGATCATCCACAGTTACCGAAACCCACCGTCCAGACATCATCTGCCGGATACTCCGCCCCGGTTCTCCTCGCAACTGTTTCTCGAAAGCCCCCTCAATCCCTACACGCCCCTCAAAGCTACCATCCTTCGCCTCATTCAGATAACCGATTGTCCGGTAGGCCAAATCCCGATGCGGCTGTAAACGCACATTCTCTTGCTCCAAAATCAGTCCACTCCTCGTACCTCTTTCTCGGAAAATAGGAAATTTTTTAATCTCCAATAAGTCTGTATAAGAAATTTTCTTCTTGTTCACAAGTAAATAACGATTCGGTTTCACCCCGTATTTTCCTTGCCACAACTTCTTCCGGTACTCTGCCATCGAGGCATCCTTAAAGAAGCGGGACAACATCATCGACAAACTATCCACCTTCTTCCGAAATAACGTGTCCGGAATCGCCTTACAATCCAATCTCAGTGAATAATAAGGAACCGAACTCGCTAAGATACGCCCATCATCCGCGTATATATTTCCCCGGTTCGGTGCCACTTCAAAATCTTTAAACGACACAGAACGTCCCATCTTCCTCCATTTATCCCCCTCCCATATTTGCACGTGCAAAGCTTTTATTACGATTAGGGCAGCAATCACCATCACGATCAGGTACACAAGCCCCAACCGTCCGGCCAATTCATGTTTTATAGATGCTGCCATATTATAGTTAAAAAATTAAAAGCTAAAAACTAAAAGTTCACTCCTCATCGTAAAATCATTTAGTCCCTAGCCTGTTATTATATCATAGTATTCTTCACTTTTATCTTTTAGTTCTCACTTCAAACTTTTAATTTTTATCTTTTAATTTTGATAGGTGGTTCCTTACTCTGCACCAAATCCAACCCTGCCTCCTGAATCCGCTTCTCCACCTCCGAAGGAACGCTAATCCGCATCAACTCCGACGCTGTCGTGATTGCTTCAAAACGCAACTCACTCAACTCCTTCTCCATACTCACTTTCTTCATATATAATTTCTCTGTCGCATACCCATTAGCAATATAAATGATCCCCAAAAAAGTCAGGAAAAGAATAAATCCAATGTTCTTACGCAACACAGTATCTGCCAGCAAACGCCCGTCCAGCAACTCTTTCATAGAATCCCCCAGCACCTCCTTCTGTTCCTGTAACGGTGGCACAAAATCCTTTACCTTCTTCTTCTTAAACCACATCACTCAATTAATTTAAAAATTTAAAGAATGAATATAATCACAAATTTAACATCTTTCAATCTTCCAGCTTTTCCGCAATTCTCAACTTCGCACTTCTCGCCCTCGGGTTTCTTGCAATCTCTTCCTCCGATGGCACGATCACCTTCCGATTTACCAACTCGAAATTTCGTTTCACATGCCCATAAAAATCTTTCTCAACCTTTCCCTCAAAATTACCACTTTTCAAAAAATTCTTCACGATCCGGTCTTCCAGCGAGTGATAAGTAATCACCACCAACCGTCCACCAGGACGCAATGCACGTTCTGCCTCCTTTAACATATCCTCTAATGCCTCTAATTCTCCATTCACCTCAATACGTAAAGCTTGGTACACTTGCGCCAAATACTTCTTTTCTTTTTGTTTCGGTACACAAGGAGTAATCACCTGCAAAAATTCTTCCGAACGAGTGATAATCTTCTCAGCACGAGCCTTCACGATTAAATCCACCAATCGCCTTACATTATCCACTTCCCCATAATTCCGAAAAATCCGAGTTAAATCCTCCTCGCTATATGTATTCAAAATATCCGTGGCCTTTAAGCGACTTCGCTGATTCATCCGCATATCCAACTCAGCATCAAATCGGAAAGAAAACCCACGGTCCGCCTCGTCAAACTCATGCGATGATACGCCCAAGTCAGCTAAAATTCCATCCGCTTCATCGTATCCGCAATACCGCAGGAAATTCCGCAAATACCTGAAGTTATGATTCACAAAAATAAATCTATCATCATCCGGCACGTTAACCAGCGCATCAGAATCTTGATCGAAACCAATCAAGCAACCATTTTTCAATTGCTTTAAAATCTCCCTCGAATGTCCACCACCCCCAAAAGTCAAATCAAGATATACCCCATCCGGATCAATATTCAACCCTAAAACGGACTCTTCCAACAATACTGGCACGTGATACATGGTTATACAAATTTAAAGTTTTAAAACAAAATCTATAAACATCTCGTCAATAGGCAATTAATTCATCAACCTTACAATCCGATTTGCGACGTCAAAAGTACAAATTCATCCGTATCCATCGTACTCTCTTCATACTTTATTTTCCCCCAAATCTCGATTTTTGAATCTTGCCCTACCATCACGATCTCATCTCCCTCAATACCGATGTTATCCAACATCTTACGTGAAATCAATATACGTCCGTTACCATCCAACTCCACTTCCTGTGCCCCCCGAAAAAATTCTCGAAAAAAACGCACCTGTTCCCGATTAAACTGGCTCAACTTTTCCCTCAATCCCGCAATCAATTTTAACCACTCTTCTTTTGGATAAACGTCAATACATTCATCGAAAATATTCCGCCGCATCACAAACGACACCTCTCCCGCTACCTGCATTTCCTTACGAAAAACAGCCGGGACAACTGCTCGTCCTTTGCTATCTAGCTTACATGTATAATCTCCGATAAACGACAACATATTACTCTCCTAATTTATGATGTAAAGTTATAAAATTATTTCCCACTTTAAACCACTTCAACCCACTTTTTTTACAACAAAAATAACAATACACTAAAAACCAAATATATATAAATTCACATATCATATTCAACAAAACGAAAGGTATAAATTACAGCAATTATACATTCACCAAATGCGAGAACACAATACCACCACACATTATCAATTAAAGAAAGGATGAACACCCAAAATAGTCATTGGATAATCATAGAATAAAAACCTATCAAAGACGTTTCAAAGACGTTCGTGAACGTCTTTGAAACGTCTTTGATTCGAAGTTGATACGCCTTTAATCCCTAAGTACATCGAATACACAACGGGTAAACAACGGATATTACCCTAAAAAAGTTTACTGTAATCCAGAATAAACCAATATTAGAATTACGAAAATTTTTACTCCACAATATTCACCACTGGAACACTAACTTCATCTTCTAGACCGATCATCGCATTCACAAGAAACACCCGATGAAAATGGCGAATATCCTCAACCCTAATCGGACACATTTGAATTCTCTCCGCATCTAGCAAACCTTGTCGTCGGATTCCTTCAAGCAAACAGGTATCCGGTGTGTAAAGCCCCCCTCTTGAATCTTCGAATACCACATTCGTAAAAGAAGTATCCGTTACCCATCCGTCCCGCACGATTAACACATCATCACACGCCCCACGTTGTTCCCACAAACGAGCAAATACAGATCGATCTGTCGACTTGTACCGATAGTCCACGCCATCCCCGTTCACCAGTCGTAAACTCCTGATCCGTCTCATATTGTAAGGCTGAAAACACACCTCCCGAACCTCTGAATCATACACCACCCGACATTTCACCAACCCGGAACTCATCTCGCTCGGAATAACCATCCTCTCCACCTCCCATGCAAGAGACTTCCCAAAAAAAGCCTTAGCCGTGACCTTTGCCCTTCGTTCATGAGCTTCTAAATTATAAAACTGCCCATTTAGTACCTTGATCGTTTCTATGAAACTCTCCATAATATATCTTTAAAACTACTTACTTTCCCCATTCCCAAACGGCAGATATACCTTTGCCAACACCTCCTCGTACTCTGCCCGGCAATCACTGTTAATCGTGATTCCCCCACCGCTACGAAAATAATACTGCCCATCACACTCCTCTATATAGCGAATCATCACTGCCGAATCCAATCTCTTCCCGTCGAAATACCCGAAAACACCCGTGTAAAACCCTCTCCGTCCGCCCTCCGCACAGGAAATAATATGTAATGTCGATGGTTTCGGAGCCCCGGAAACTGACCCGGCAGGCAACATCCCGAAAATCACCTCTCCCAAACGGGAATAATAATTTCCTGTCAACCGTCCAGTTACCTCCGAACTCACTTGAAGAATCTCTCCCCGGCTCACCTGCAAACGATCAATATACCGGAAACGCCGCACGTCCACCTGTTCCGCCACTCGGTTAAGATCATTCCGAATCAAATCCACGATCGTGTTATGTTCTGAACGTTCCTTGTAATCCTCCAAAATTACCCGCTCTGCATTGGGCAGCGAGGCATCAATTGTCCCCTTCATCGGATAGGAAGAAATCATTCCTTCATCTATTCGCACGAAAATCTCCGGTGAAAAACAGACAAACCGGCCCGGAACCAACAATCGATAAGGTGATCGGGCCCTATGAAAAATCTCTTCCAACGTCCAGTCCATCTCCAACTTTGTAGCCATCGTCAAGTTCAACAAAAAAGAATCGCCGCGAGCCAGTCCTTCCCGCACTACAGCAAATTTCTTTTGGTAAACCTCATACTCCACCGGATTCGGAGAAAACCTCCTTCCCGAAACTTTCCCCAACATTCCTTCTCTCTCAGAAAAATTAGTAACACCCCCGACTTCAAAAAGAATTTCTTGTTGTCCCAACGGATTTAACACGAAAAAACCTTCCGACAACTCGAAATCGACACCGAACAAAAATGGTTCTCGCCGGCTTCCTGCCTCATTCATGCATGCCCGAACTTCGTTAGCTGTAATCATATTCATAACCCCAAAGACTGTTAGTGTCCCCGCCCCTTCACGTAAAAGAAATGTTTTAAAAACAAAGGTTGCTCCTCACCCAAAGCATTATAAAAATTCTCCAAAAAACGGTTGAAAGGTTGCCGCCCCTCTGTAGCATAACGCACTGCATCGTCTGTAATATCCTCGAAAGTAATCGTCACATCACGCCGAGGTACGAAAAACAACAAGTTCGCCAAAACGTAAAAAATCCCCTTCAAATAAGTCCACGCAAAATTCGGTGAACGCCCTGTCTTAGCCCTTGACCACATACTCCCCCACAACCCCCGAATACGCATACCCACAACGCGGGTACCTTCCGGCAACTGATGGCAGACCTGCCAAGCTCCCTGCTTATTTCCCACACGCTCTAACCCGCTATTCGTCAACTGTCCAGCCGGGTAAAGCAACACGTTACGCCCTGCCGCCAACGCATCAACCACCACCCGATTCAATCCCGCCACGATCTCCACTCCCCGGCGGCCCTTCTCTAAATCCGGAACCCGCACAGCGTTCATCAAATGTAACACTTGAGCAACCACCGGGATCTTAAAATACCCTTCCGTGACCAGCGGTGACACATCCATGTAACGCAACAATTGAGAACAAACGATCTGCGGATCAACTGATGCCTGATGATTAGGCAAAAATAACATTGCCCGTCGCTCGGTCAGTAGTTCCTTCCCCTCAAGGCGCACCCGGTAACGAGTGCTCAGAACACCCCGGTAAAAGGCCGCCAATATTTTCTTATATCCCATATCTAATTCTTCAATCTAAACGTCTTAAACCTTACCCTCACCTCCTCCACACACGAAAACAAAACAATCGTAATTGCAAACGTCAACACGGCAAGAAAGACAAACACGTACTTCGTATCAAAAAACATCGTCATCCCCCCGAAACACCCTGATGCCATCAACATAAACAAAAAAGTTATCAGATTCGAATAAGCCAACATATCCCCCAACTCCCGCCCCTTCACGTTCGCCTGAATCCAAGCATCCAACGGCACCTTGAACATCCCACTGAAAAACGCTGCAAAGAACACAAGTATACCGAATACCACCCCGTGAGCGTCAAAAACGAATATTGCCAGCAATGTCAATCCCGTTGTAATCCCACCATAAGGTACCAATCCCAACTCGACATCCCGACGAGACAGCACTCCGGCAAGATAACATCCTGCCCCGATACCGACGGCTGCCAATGACATCACGATACCCGTCTCCGAATCGTTCATTCCCAAATCCGAGCGGCAGTACACGATAAGCACCATCTGGATCATCGAACCGATAAACCAAAACGTGGCTAGTCCTACAACCACCAAATTCAATCCCTTGAATGCCAATGCCCGCACGAACATATCCTTCACAAATTTCACGGGATTTAATGTTTCTTGACTCACTTTCATCGGTTCACTCTCGTTCGCCCGAATAGTTAAACTCGACAACCAACCGAAAAGTGCCACCCCAAACAAAATCAGACACAGAATCGGAATCGTCACACTCTCAGACAAAAAGGCTGCCATTAATGTCCCTGTTAGAATACCCACAAAAGCAAACATCTCCATAGCTCCCGAACCATAGGAAATCCCCTCTTCACCTCCTATGTCACGAATCAACCCATACTTTGAGGGAGAAAACAACGCACTCTGCAACCCCATCAACAAAATGGACAACAATACCATTCCCGTCGAGTGTATCAGGAACCCGACTGCAGCCACGATCATGATCAACATCTCAGCAAACTTCGCCCAAACTACAATCTTCCGCTTTTTATATATCTTTGCCAATCGTCCTGCCAATGGGGAAAACAGCAAATATGGAATCACCAATGCCGCTGATGCCAGCGTTACAACCATCGACTCATTCTCCTTTCCTACCCAAGCAATACAAATAAAGCATGCCAATGTCTTCAGGAAATTATCATTCAAAACTCCCAAATAATTCGTGAAAAACAGGGAAAACCAATTCTTTCTCTTCACCATAATCACAACTTATATGATAAAACACAAGAGCCAAAAGTAGTTTATTTTCCACCGAATTCCTACTTTTGCGAGAGAAAAACCGGTAACAAACCCTACAAAGAAAGATGAAATGGAGCATTCAAAATTAAAAAATATTCTTGTTATTGATAATCATGACTCGTTCGTCTACAACCTCGTTCAAATCCTCCGGGAGAATGAACATTGCCAATTCGACATCGTCTATAATGACCAAATAGACTTCTCCTCACTCAACCGCTACGACAAGCTCCTACTATCTCCCGGACCGGGCATTCCAACCGAAGCCGGAAATCTCCTTACTCTCATCGAGCATTGCAAAAACACCCATGATATTCTCGGTGTATGCCTCGGTCACCAAGCCATCGCCGAATCTTTTGGTGCCAGTCTACAACAACTACCCCACCCCAAGCATGGCCACGAAAGCCCCCTTACAATCATCGATCCTACTGACATCCTCTACCATGGACTCTCCTATCCCGTACAAGTAGGACGTTACCATTCATGGACCGTCAATCCCCACACCCTCCCCCCATGCTTCCGCATCAGCGCCCTCGATGAAGAAGGCCACATTATGTCTTTCTACCATACAACCCTCCCCATCCGAGGTGTCCAGTATCATCCTGAATCCATTATCACCCGCCAAGGTCGACAAATGATTAATAACTGGGTAAACGAATAAAAGAGTTTATCAACTTTGTAAAGTTCATAAACTCCAAGCGTCTGCCCCCTGCGGCAGGGATCTAAAATATTAAATCATTAAATCTAAAATCCCCCTACCTTTTCCCTACATACAATGGCTTTGACGCCGACTTTCCCCGATCGAAACCGAACCAATACTCATCCTTTTCTCCCTGCAAATGATACACCCGCATCACACTCTCGTATTCCCCTATCACATTCACCACATCTTCCGGGATCTCTTTATTCCACGGTTCCAAACGCTTGCTCGGCTCCTTTGCGAAAGGAATTCCCGCGACAATCCATGCCACCGAAATATCAGTAAGAAACATCGGATAGTACCTCTCACAAAATTCATACAATAACGCCCCCCGTCGCTCCAAACTAAGCGGTTGCTCTAACAACTCCTTACTCTCCATCCAGTGCAGAAAATTCGGTAGGAAATATTCATCATTCCCTATCAACTTTCGAGTCACCTCCTGCCATGCCAAAGCATTATAAAAACCATCAATCAAACGAGACAATAACCGAGCCTGACGTAAATCCTCCACTGACATCATTTCCGTCTGCAACACCTCGTAGGGTACATCTGGGGAATAAACAATTCCCAATACCTCCGCCTCTGCACGCATTACTGTTCCGGGTAATAATTTCAACAACTCCAACTGTATTTCCCCCGTCCCGAACCCTGCCAACACCCGCACGTCTTCAATCATCTGTTCCAACGAATATAGCGGTAACCCCGCTATCAGATCAGCATGTACCACCAAATTAGGTAATGATGCCAAATAATGCAACCCTTCCAAAGCTGCCCGTAAATCACCGATTCGATGACAAGCCTGTAACACATCTGGCCGTAAACTCTGAATCCCCGCCTCCAGATGCAACAACCCGACAGGCAACTCCCGCAACAACTCCTTCACTTCGTCAGAAAGCAAAGCCGGATGAATCTCCAAGTGAAAACGCATTCCCGGAGCAAACTCTCGAAACAACTCTAACAAACGGATCGCTCTCTGGGAAGACCCATTAAACGTACGATCCAACAACCGAATATCCCGGATACCATGGTCTCGAATAACGATCAAACGTTCTCGAACACGCTCCACAGATAACATCCGCACGGGCTTTTCTGCCCCACTCACGCAGAAAGCACAGGTATTAAAACACCCCCTCGTCGTCTCCAACTGCACGAATGGTTTCGTCCAATCAAAAAAACGACTGTGTTCCGGGATCATCAACCGGTCAAACTCCATCACCTTTGCTAATCCCCCATCATGATACACTCCCTCCGTATCCAACCAACACACTCCCACGACCTCATTCCACCGAGACGGAATATCATACACGTTTAACCACTCATGAAATCCCAGTTCGCCCTCCCCTCTAAACACACAGTCCACGTGTCTATTACGACGTAAATATTCTTCATTATCTCCTAACATCTCCGGCCCTCCCAATATAATCGTACATTCTGGTAACAATGCTTTCACCCGGGACGTAATCTTTAACAACACCTCATGTGTGAACAACCACGCCGTTGCTGCTACCACATCCGGACGGGCTGCCACAATTTCGGCCACCACACTCCCCACGTTTGAATTAATCGTTGCGGAAACTTTCTTCCACTCTACATTCCCCTCTTTTCCTTCTACTTGTGCATGAATCGCCGGAAGAGCCAGTGAAGAATGAGCATACGAAGAATTCAAATCTAACCAAAGAAGTAACATAACAATTCTATTTTAAGTATCGCCTTCGGCGAATTACAGATATACAGGTTACAAGTTCCTTTTCCCCCACAAAACTAACGCTTTTCACAAAGAATCAAAGTTCCCCCACAAAACGAAAAGTGGTAGCCATCTTTCCATCGCTACCACTTCTACTAAAACAACTTGCAACCAATAACCTGCAACGGCAGAACTCTATTCTGCCTGTTTATGCAAATGTACATCCAGCTGCGGGAACGGGATATTCAAATTTTCCTCGGCAAACGTCTTATAGACCTTCTCATTCATATCGAAATAAACACCCCAATAATCCCCTGAGTTCACCCAAGCACGTACCACGACATTAACCGAACTCTCTCCTAAAGAAGTCAAAGCAATGAAATAAGCAGGGTCCTTCAACACACGACCATCCGCATCCAGCAAACGAGCAATCACAGCTTTCGCCTTCGTATAATCATCTCCATAAGCAATTCCGAACTCCCAGTCCACACGACGGGTAGCCTCTTTAGAATAGTTTTTCATCAACCCTGTTGACAAACCACCATTCGGAATAATGATAATCTTATTATCGGGAGTAGCCAAAATCGTATTGAATATCTGAATCTCTCGCACCGTCCCTGTCTGCCCCTGTGCCTCGATCGTATCTCCAACCTTAAAGGGCTTGAACAACAAAATCATTACTCCACCGGCAAAATTTTGTAACGTACCGCTCAACGCCATGCCAATAGCAACACCGGCAGATGCAAAAAGGGCAATAAATGAACTAGTCTCGATGCCAAGCACCCCGATCACCACGATAATCAACAACAATGTTAACGTGATATTCACCAAACTCTTCACGAACGTAGACAAAGATGCCTCCACGTGACGTTTTTCTAATATCTTCGCCAACAGCTTGTTCAACCGCCTAACGATCCAACGCCCCACTAGGAACACCACGATAGCTAACAAAATCTTAGAACCGACCGATATTCCCAAATCGATCATTTTAGTCAAAAACACGTCTAATGATACATTAGAGGGGCTTGTAAATAATTCTTCCATACACCAATTTATATTAAAAATTAACAAATTATATCCATCTCCAACACTAAACGACACCTTTCCCGAACGTCTGGTAGAAAACGATCGAACAATTCTTGTAATCGACCTTGATTGTTCTTGAAAAAAACAACGGCTAACTCCGGATTAATCCTCAAATTCTTGTATTCCACCATGATTTCCAGCGAATGCTTAATCCCGGAAAGGGATGCATAACGCACCAACCGATTCGTCAAGATAAAATGCCAAAGGAAGTTTTTAAACTGTTCCGGTAAATAATGATAATTTAAGAGTAATGCTCCATAAAAAGTAAAAGCAAACCACTTTAATGACCGCCCAGAGTAACGCCGAAAATTTTTTGCCAGTAAATGATCAAAATAAATATCCGCCAAAACACCGGAATAACGTCCAAAATCACCTCGCAACAAATCTATCACCTCCCGAACCACGGGATGATGATCCGTGTAAGCATCAATTTCCCGATGCAACAAGATACCCTCCCGAAAACCTGATGGATAATTCTCGTAAGCCCGTCCTTTTACAGCATCTCCAACAAAATTCCCAATCTGAACCCTCCGGTCATCTCCCGAAAGAAATATATGTGCTAGATAATTCATTTTTCGGTTTACGTTTTTACCCCATAACAAGTTTCAATCTTTTCAGACTTTTTTTAACATCAATTCAAAAGCAAAAATAACAAAAACATATAAACTTCTCTCTCAAATTTTATATCTTTGTTAACATTATTCAGTAACTAACTGACTATGAAGAGAACATTAAAATTTAACACGCTATATATCGGGATTCTTTTACTGGCCATCTTCTTTTCGTCTTGTACCTCATCCAAACAACTCGCCATCCAGAAAAGCAAAACAGCACAGCTTTCCCGTAAATTAGGATTTACCGTGAACCGGAAAGACGACCTTCCCTTGCTGGAAGAGGTCAGCCACTGGTTGGGAACTCCTTATCGATATGGCGGGACAACTCGTACAGGAGTCGATTGTTCGGGATTCGTGGGAGCCGTGTATAAAAATGTCTATCACAAATCCCTGCAACGCACCGTTGTCAGTATCTATAATAAAGATTGTCAGCGTATTGGGAAACGCCGTTTGAAATCGGGAGATCTTGTCTTTTTCAACTTTCCCAAACGAAAAAAAAGACCCCTCAACCATATAGGAATCTACCTCAAAAACGGCTATTTCGCTCACGCTAGCACGTCAAAAGGAGTCATGATCAACCATCTAAGCGAAAACTACTACAAAAAGGGCTGGCGTAAATCCGGCAGGGTATGGTAGTTCATAAAATACAAAAAAGGGGAAACCTTACGGCAATCCCCTTCAATAATAAAGTCTTTAATCAAACAAATAGATTCACGTTTGCATCCTCTGCTCGTTCCAAATAAGTCGCCACGCCGCCAACATTCACCCCGTCAACCAATTCCTCTTTTGTGATCCCCATCACATCCATGGACATCTGACAAGCAATGAACTCAACTCCGTTCTTACGGGCTTGTTCAATCAAGCTCTCCAGCGAATCGATTTGCTTGTTACGCATCACCTTCCGCATCATCCGAGTTCCCACACCCATCATGTTCATTTTCGACAAAGACAATTTACGACTTCCGGCAGGCATCATCATCCCGAACATCTTGCTCATCGTGTCTTTCTTTACGGCATCGGAACGCTCTTTCCGGATCACGTTCAATCCCCAAAAAGTGAAAAACATGGTTACCTTCCGCCCCATCGAGGCAGCCCCATTCGCGATAACGAACGATGCCAACGCCTTGTCTAAATCATCACTAAACACGATCAGCGTTTTGTTGTTTCCCGCTCCTTCCTTCACCACAGGACAAACTCCTGTCCCCTTCTCCAACACAGCTGTAACAATACCCTTTTCCTCCTTTACGTCCACCAATCGGTTTCCCGTCATCTTCGCCCATGACACCACATCTCGGGAAAACCCTTGATCAGTCACCTTAATCTCCAAACGTTCCCCAGCCTTTAGTTGCTCCATCCCGCCTTTCAACTTCATCACGGGACCCGGACATTGTAATCCGCAAGCATCTATCACGAGAGATTTCTCCTCCACCACCTTATCCGAAACTTTTACCTCCACCGGCTTTTTTACTTCCGGTTCCACATATTTTATCGGATTGCATTGTTCCGCCATTGCAGCAGAATATGTCTTGTACCCCCCATTTAGGTTCACCACATCATAACCACGTTGCATCAACACCCGAGCTGCAATATACCCCCGTAACCCGATTGCACAGAATACCACAATCATTTTATCCTTTGGCAGATTCTGGTATTCCTCCCGTGAACCATCCAAGGAAATATTCACGGCTCCCTCTATACTTCCCATCGCAAACTCTTCGGCTGTACGCACGTCCACCAACATCACTTTGGACTGGTCCATATCCCTTAACTCCCGCCAACTAATCATCTTCACCTTTCCGCTCAACATATTATCCGCCACGAATCCAGCCATGTTCACTGGGTCCTTCGCCGACGAATAAGGTGGTGCATAGGCTTGTTCCAATTCCATCAAATCATAAATCGTTCCACCATTCCGAATCACGGCAGACATCATCTCCAACCGTTTATCCACTCCATCAATACCTACAGCTTGAGCGCCTAGTAACTTTCCTCCCTCCGGCGAGAAATTAATCTTTATATCCATCATAATCGCTCCCGGATAATATCCGGCATGAGATGCTCCATGCACGATCGCCTCCTTATAAGGAATTTGCAAACGATCCAACATTTTAGCAGACAATCCGGTTGTTCCAACGGTCAAGTCAAAAACCTTAGCAATTGCCGTATTAATCGAACCTTTATATTTTTGATAATTACCTTTCACCACGTTATCCGCACAAATACGGCCCTGTTTGTTGGCCGGCCCTGCCAAAAATGCCAATGCCGGACGACCGCTCACCGGATTCGGGAACTCGATCGCATCACCTACAGCATAAATATCCGGATGAGAAGTCTGTAAAAACTCGTTCACCTTGATTCCCCCCGTCTCACCAATTTCTAACCCGGCCTCACGTGCCAATTTCACTTCCGGACGTACCCCAATAGAAAGCAATACCATATCAACCCGCAACACCAAACCACTTTTTAACACCACGTCAATACCATCCTCTACGGCTTGGAATGCTGTCACTGCCTCCTGCAAATGTAAACCAACACCTTTCGATTTAAAATGTTGATGTACCACAGTAGCAATTTCATAATCCACCGGAGTCATCACTTGGTCAGCCATTTCCACTACTGACACCTGAATCCCATACTCGTACAAATTCTCTGCCATCTCCAAACCGATAAACCCAGCTCCCACAATCAAGGCTCGTTTCACATCATGATCTTCGATATACTCCTTCACCCGATCCGTATCGTTCACGTTACGTAAGGTAAAAATTCCCTCCGTATCAATCCCTTCCAACGGTGGACGAACTGGAACCGCCCCTGGAGATAAGATTAATTTATCATACGTCTCTTCATAAAGCCCTCCTGAGTCCAAATTATGTACTGTAATCGTTTTCCTTTCCGGGTTTACACGTTCCACTTCCGAACGTACCCGAGCTTCTATATTAAACCGTGCGGCAAAACTTTCCGGAGTCTGCACGAAAAGTTTCTCCCGCTCGTAAATCAACTCTCCAATATAATAAGGTAAACCACAATTAGCATAGGAGATATAATCTCCTCTCTCGAACATAATAATTTCAGCGCCTTCATCGAGTCTACGCAAACGGGCTGCCGTCGAGGCACCACCCGCCACACCACCAACAATCAAATATTTCATACACGTTTAGATTTTAGGGTTATATAGTTATATATATTTCTCCACGAATAAACTCATTGAATTTATCCATAATATCACGTTCAATTTACATCATTTATAACGTCCATCCTCTCATAAAGTTCACAGACTTACTTCGTACACTTCATCATACACCGCATGGCCTCCGTGACATGATCACTCGCCATTCTATAAAAAGCATTACGTCCCTCTCGTCGAATCAACAGGATCCCCTTCGCCTGCATATCGGTCAAATGATGCGAAATTAACGCTTGGCTGCATCCCATCCGGTCACATATATCCGACACGCTCATCTCCCCGTTTTTCGAGAGTAAACATATAATTCTCAAACGATTCGGGTGTGCTACTGCTTTCAAAACGTAAGCTAACTTTTCCAACTCTTCTTGTTTAAAACACTCTGTTTCCATATTTCCTTTTTTGAATATACAAATATATAAATATACATTTGAATATACAACACTATAAATAGTGTTTAACATATATTCATCAACTAAAACTTTTTCTCCTCTTTAAAACTTTCGCACGATGTCGTCATCCAAACAACATATTATAAAGTTATCCCGCAACAAATACCCAAGTAATCTTATGAAAATAGAATCACAAGGGAAAAGTTATTCATTTTATCTTAAAAAATACACTCGAATGTTTGTATTTATACGAGAAACCGCTATCTTTGCACCGTTAAAAATAAATGACACTCGGTTCGGTAGCTCAGCTGGATAGAGCAACGGCCTTCTAAGCCGTAGGTCTTGGGTTCGAATCCCAACCGGATCACAACTTTATCATACAACCCACTAAAAATCAAAATATTATTAGTGGGTTATATTTTTGTTGTAACCCAAAAGGATTAACTGACAGCTATTCTACCCAACAAAATTTTATTCTTTTCCGTAAACTTTATTTCGATATACTCGTTGAACAAGCTATAAATTTTCTTTTTGCGGAACAAAATTAAAATTATATATTTGAAAAATGATAATAAGTCAAACATTAAAATTCAAAACACTATGGCAAAAATAACACTTGCAGGCAATAACATAAACACGAAAGGTAACCTACCTTCAGTTGGTTCTATAGCTCCCGATTTCTCATTAGTGAAAACAGATTTATCTGAATTAACCTTGGCTAGCGAAAAAGGTAAACGTGTTGTTCTAAATATTTTCCCCAGTCTTGACACCAGTGTATGCGCAACCTCCGTACGTACGTTTAACAAACTTGCGGCTGAAATGAACAATACCATTGTATTGGCAATCTCTAAGGATCTTCCTTTCGCACACGCACGTTTCTGCACCACAGAAGGAATTGACAAAGTAATTCCTCTTTCTGCATTCAGAGATCACGCTTTCGGTGAAAAATATGGAGTTGAGATGGTTGACGGACCTCTAGCCGGATTATTAGCTCGCGCTGTTATCGTTATTGATGAAAACGGAAAGATTATTTACGAAGAACTCGTTCCAGAAATCACTCATGAACCTAACTATGATGCTGCATTAGCTAGTTTGAAATAAAAAAAGGGGCTCCCGCCCCTTTTTTTATTTAGCACGCTCCAATTGAACGGTGAAGTGACGCATTAACGGTGCTTCCCAGGTAATTTGGAAACCACGAGTAATCTGCTCACGACGATCAAATACATTCTTCAAAGCAACGGCAATCACATCCATGTGGTTATTGGTGTATACTCTTCTCGGAATAGCCAAACGGAGAAGATCCAAACCACCGAAACGATTCTCACGAGTTACCGGATCACGGTCAGCCAAGATATACCCGATCTCACAACCGCGGATACCGGCTTCCAAATACAACTCAACAGTCAACGTTTGAGCCGGGAATTCTTCCTTCGGTACATGAGTCAATACTTTCGGTGCATCAATAAACAATGCATGACCACCTGCAGGGCGTTGATATGGAATTCCGAATTCATCCAAACGTTTTGCCAGATACTCTACTTGCTTGATACGAGTTTCCAAATTATCGAATTCGGTATTTTCATCCAAACCGATAGCCAAAGCATTCATATCACGACCATTCATTCCCCCGTATGTCAGATAACCTTCGAATTGCACGCAGAAACCTTTAGCCCCCTCATACCAATCTTTGTGACGGGTTGCAATGAAGCCTCCCATATTCACGATAGCGTCTTTTTTCGCACTCATCGTCATTCCGTCGGCATTCTCGAACATCTCTTTCACGATTTCTTTGATCGTCTTGTCTTGATAACCTTCTTCACGGGTCTTGATAAAATAAGCATTCTCGGCAAAGCGAGCAGAGTCAAACAATACACGTTTACCATATTTATCGGCAATTGCACGAACTTCTTTAATATTTTTCATAGAAACCGGTTGGCCTCCAGCCGTATTATTCGTAATCGTCACGATAATAAACGGAATTTTATCAGCGTGTTCGGCTAACACTTTTTCCAGTTTTACCGGATCAAGGTTTCCCTTGAAGGGTATTTCCAGCTGGGTATCTTTAGCCTCATCGATAGTCACGTCCCAAGCGATAGCTTTACGTCCCTCGATATGTCCTTTCGTAGTATCGAAATGAGAGTTACCCGGTACAATATCGCCTTCTTTTACAAGGTAAGAGAAAAGTACATTCTCGGCAGCACGTCCCTGATGAGTCGGAATCACGTATTCAAATCCTGTCAAACGAGTAATCATATCTTTCAACTTAAAGAAAGAAGAAGCACCTGCATAACTTTCATCTCCCAACATCATGCCCGCCCATTGACGATCACTCATAGATCCCGTACCGGAGTCTGTAATTAAATCAATATACACTTGTTCTGAACGCAATTGAAAAACGTTATAATGAGCCTCTTTAATCCATTGCTCTCTCTCTTCACGAGTACTTTTACGAATGGGTTCTACCATTTTAATCTTCCACGATTCTGCAAAAGGTAATTCCATAATCTTTAAACTTTAAATAGTTAATGATATAAATTAATTGTAATATAATTCTTAAGAAATGACCGGAAGGCCATAAATAAAATTAGCATGTAAATGGAGATAGAAAAACCGCCACCTTTAACCAACAAAGGTGTCGCGTTTCTTAATATTCAAGAAAAGTTTACTTACTAATATGACGCTTTTATCTTTCATCGTAGCAAATTTGAGAAAAATAAAAAAAAAGACCAAGAATTTCTTGATCTTTTTTACTTCTTCTTTTTCTTTGCCATTCGTTTTTTCATCACGTTTCTCCGGTTATCTTCGGCAGTATATGTATTTTTCGCCTTTTTAACGTGAAAAGCTCCCCCACCTTGCGGTTTCCCTCGCTGGTAGACAATATTATTTGTCTGCACCTGTTCCTCTTCCAATAACAAATGAGAAATTTCCAACTTTTCAGGCAAATCAAATATTTCAACTTCCTGATTGATCAGACGTTCAATATCCATGAAACGATCTTCCTCAACTTCCGACACGAAACTGATAGCGACTCCTTCTTTTCCCGCACGAGCCGTACGCCCGATACGATGCACGTACTCTTCTGCTAAAGAAGGTATATCAAAATTAATCACATGACTCACATCCTGCACGTCAATACCGCGAGCTGCCACATCGGAGGCCACCATGATACGAGTTTCCCCTTCCTTAAATGCCCTCAAAGCCTTCAGACGAGTATTCTGGGCCTTGTTCGAGTGAATAACGCTTAACTCTCCTTTCCAGTGATCCGCCAAACGCTCCACTATACGATCCGCATTTTTCTTTGTCTCGGTAAAGATCATCACTTTCTTGAAATTTTCCTTGTCGGCAAGCAATAACTTCAATAAATTGATTTTTGTAGAAATATTTGGTACATCGTAACGATACTGTTTCACGTTTGCCACGGGAGTTGCCTGACGGGCCACTTCCACCCGCACCGGATCATTCAAGAAATCATGAGATAAACTCTCCACCGCCTCTGAGAAAGTAGCGGAAAACAACATTGTCTGATGTTTCTCCGGTAATACCTCGAAAATCCCTTTCAACTGTGGTAGGAAACCTAAGTCCATCAACCGATCGGCTTCATCCACCACAACTGTCTTGATCATCTTCGTACGAATGATACCATTATAATATATATCCATGAAACGCCCCGGAGTTGCCACGAGCAAGTCCACACCTTCAAACACCCGATCTTGTTGTGTCCGGATATTGGTCCCCCCGTACACTCCCACACAACGGATGTCCATGAATTCCGTCAATAATTCAACACTCTCGCACACTTGTACCACCAATTCCCGCGTGGGAACAATTACCAACGCCCGCGGCACCAAGCCTTGCGCATAATGCAATTTCATCAACATCGGGATCAAGTAAGCCAGTGTCTTTCCTGTACCGGTCTGGGCAATACCAATTAGATCCCTTCCGGAGCGACTGACCGAAAATACTTCTTCCTGAATAGGAGTCGGGTTCTCGAAACCAGCTTCTTCCAATGCCATCAATATCTGCTTACTTATATTTAAATCCTGAAATCCCATACATGTTACGTTTTAAAACTATATCGGTTACAAAGGTACAAAAAGTAGTGTCTTGCACGAAATAAATTTATTTATTAAATAAATTGCATCTAAATACCAAAACAAATACCTAATATTCAATACAATACAAAGAAGTATTTTTGTAACAAAAATGTAAACGATAAACTTTTCATTTGTTTTTGTCAAAATATATTCATAAATTTATTGCACATAAAACCTCTAAAATTACTACGTTTATGACTTATACTATTACTTTTAACGAGCTGAGAAAAATCAAAGACATGCTACCTCACGGAAGTATGCAGAGAATTGCAGAAGACTTAGGTATCAGTACAGACACCGTACGTAACTACTTCGGAGCCGATAATTATGACAACGGGGGGTCAAGCGCAGGTATACATGTTGAACAAGGACCAGACGGGGGATTAGTCGTCCTAGATGACACGGCCATTCTAGACAAAGCAAGAGAAATTTTGAACGTGTAGCAAAAAAATTTTAACACCGGGAAACAGCAAAATAGCGTTCCCGGTATTTTTTTACCGCTTTTTTATCTACTTTTGCCCCATCAAGTCACAGTCAAACCTGTCACTTGATAATCTTAACGAACAACCTCACATCGCAACATGAATAATTATGAGCAAAATAGTCCTAAAAGCCGGTAAAGAAAAATCTTTATACAGACTGCACCCGTGGGTTTTCTCTGGGGCAATAGCCAAAATCAAGGGTGACGTGCAGGAAGGTGACGTCGTTCAAGTGTACAACAGCGATGACGAATATCTCGCCACGGGCCACTACCAAATCGGAAGTATCGCTGTGCGTGTCCTCACGTTTAAGGAAGAGCAGATTGACTATAACTTCTGGGTAGAACGTATCCGTCAAGCCTACCAAACACGTGTCGCCATTGGCTTGGCAACTAATCCGAACAACAACGTGTACCGCCTCATTCACGGGGAAGGCGATGATCTTTCGGGACTTGTCATTGATTATTACGCAGGGATTGCCGTTGTACAATTTCATTCCGTTGGAATGTATAAAGCCCGAGAAGATATCACAAAAGCCCTATTGGAAGTCATGAGCGATAAACTCATTGCCATATATGACAAATCGGAAGGAACTCTTCCTTTTAAAGCAGAGCTTAACCCAAAGAACGGTTACTTGTACGGTCACACTGATAATTTTATTGCTATCGAAAACGGATTAAAATTCAACGTAGATTGGCTGGAAGGTCAAAAAACCGGCTTCTTTGTTGATCAACGAGAAAATAGACGACTTCTGGAACGATACGCTCAAGACAAAAGCGTACTCAATATGTTCTGTTACACGGGTGGTTTCTCTTTCTACGCCATGCGAGGCGGGGCAAAATTAGTGCATTCAGTCGATGCCTCTGCTAGAGCTATCGAATTAACCAAGAAAAACGTGGAACTCAATTTCCCTGGAGACACACGCCATGAAGCATTCGTGGAAGATGCCTTCAAATTCCTTGATAAATCACACAACAAATATGACTTGATCATTCTTGACCCCCCCGCCTTTGCTAAACACCAGAACGTGTTAAACAATGCCATTCAAGGATACAAGAAACTGAATCGTAAAGGTATCGAGGTGATAAAACCTGGTGGATTAATCTTTACCTTTTCCTGTTCACAAGTCATGACGAAAGATATCTTCCGCCAAACGGTGTTTACCGCAGCTGCCAACACAGGCAGAAAAGTAAAAATACTACATCAGTTAACTCAACCGGCCGACCATCCGATTAGCATTTACCACCCGGAAGGGGAATATTTGAAAGGATTGGTATTATACGTGGAATAAAAAAGAAGGCGTCTCTAATCCCAATATACCCCAAAAAGTTAGACGGTTCAACATTATTAAGAGACTCTTTTATTTTGAAATAGAGCTCGGTATTTAACCGGGCTTTTCCCATTTATCCTCAATTTGATTCTATCATTATTTGAATTAGTCAAGACTTAATCTGACAGTTGCGCATAAAAAAGAATAATTTTGTAACAGAAAACAGATTAAGTTATG
>CALUKD010000033.1 GCA_944321125.1 Candidatus Butyricimonas faecavium
GGAAATTATCATAACAAGAGAATGTCTAATTTATTAAATGTCAAATTAAGTAAACCTATTTCAGGAAACTACAGTGTACTAGAACATGACACGTTCCAATAATAATTTTCCATTCAATTTCGGTATGCTTTTTTAAAATTCATTCGTGAGTAGATAGGAGGCTTCGCCAATAATTTCTAAGTTTTTGATTATAGCAAATCGGAGAATTTTATTGTTTTGGAAATTATGTACAATTTTACAACAATCAAGTAAGGTCCCCAATTGTATGTAAGTTTTCTTTTTTATTTCTGACGGTAGGAACCGGTGAAGATTTTCCTTGTTGTCCGTTGAAGTGATAACGAGATTCCGGTTTAAATTGTAATCAATGGCATGGGGACCTACTGGCCAAAAACTTTCTCTTACACGGGGGAGGCCTGCCCCCTGCTAATCCTTCCTCTACCCCTGCCCGCGGGCATCAACGCAGTTCCAACATAACACGAACGGAGCATGTACACCGGCCAGTGTTCATGTTATGTAGTTGCTATGTTCATGCTATGTTCATGATATAGCGCAAGGGTAGGGAAACCATAACGAAAAGATGGACTATCCCCGGACAATAATGGAAGGCAATTTATATACTGCTTTACGGAGAATTTCGCTGCCACGTGAGCGCGAAGTGGTTTGGAGTTATCCACGTTCGGCAGGTAACGATTGAACTTTCCGAGGCGAAATTTAGAAAGCGGGAAATCATCAAATCTCAAGTGAATTGAGTGATCCCGGTGAAGCCAAGAGGAAGTTGGAAAATGTGAGATAAATTTTAACGCATGATATTTGGCTGTAAACTTGTATACAAGTTCCCAAAAATAAAACCACCTACTTTCTAGGTGGTTTCTTTAGTGACCTCGGTGGGACTCGAACCCACGGCCCATTGATTAAGAGTCAATTGCTCTACCAGCTGAGCTACGAAGTCTTCCCTGTTGCAAAGGCTTCTAACCGTTTTGCGGGTGCAAATATGCAACAATATTTTAATCTGCAAGAAAATTATTCTTTAATGTTGTGATAAACGTTGGTTACGTCATCGTCTTCTTCTAATTTCTCCAGCAGTTTGTCCACGGTTTCTCTATATCAGCACATTAAATTAGTACTCATTTTGGGCTATTGAATGTAGTTCGTAGCTTTTTTTGAATAAATATGTATGATTAAATTCATGATGATTTTGTAAATAAAAAAGCAATAGACTACCTCTATTGCTTTTTTATTTATCCATGCTGGTGTTTTATTCTAGTTCTTGTTTATATCGCTCAACCTTCTCCCTTAATGGTAGTAGTTCTGTTTGAATGGTAGCCCATACCATTTCATCGCTAATTTGATAGTAACCATGTACCAAAACATGACGCATACCAATTATCACTTTCCATTCAACTTCCGGATGCCTTTCTTTAAATTCATTCGTTAGCAAATATGCAGCCTCTCCAATTATCTCTAAATTCTTGATAATGGCAAAACGTAATATTTTGTTACCCTTGTATTCTTCAAAATTGATTCCTTGGGTAAATTCAAACAAGTTATCAATAGCCTCTATTATATGGGATAAACGGTTAATATCTTTAAGCTTTTCTCTCATAAATTAATATTTTATCCTGTTCTGCTGATTCTTTAGCGAAATCTTTCAACTGTCCCTCTTCCACCAAATCAATTTTCTTGTGCAGAAGAGATTGTAAAGCGTTCACGATACCGATATACTTGAAAAGAGTAACATTAGCATTCTTGTCAAAGCGTACAAGTATATCAATATCACTCTCCCTTGATTCTTCTCCACGAGAATAAGAACCAAACACCCATGCTTTTTCCACAGGCTGTAACATGAAAAATTCTCTTAATTTATTGACAATAGCTTGTTTCATAGATGCTCTTTTTGCAAAAATAGTGAATGTAGAGGAGAAAACCATGATGTTACGAGTAACTAATGGTTAAATATTTAAGTTGGGTGAATTTTTTCTCTAGTTGGTATATACAATTCATCTTGTTATTTAGTCTTATATATTTTCTTAGATGTAGAGGTGAATTTGAATTTTATTATTATTATTCTATTGATGAATTTGTTTTTATTTGCTTTTTTGATGAGGACAAATTTTGATTATTGTATTATATAAGTGATTTGTTATTGTCCTTTAATTTTGTTTCATCATGTTTATGTTTTATCTCATTATAATAGTCTTCTGGATAAGGAGTAGAATTTTCTTTTAATGTATTCTTTGATTTTATCAGCGATAAGTGTTTCAATATATTCTTTATTGGGACAATTGGGTTTAGGTTTGTTTTTGGTGAAGTCCCAATATTGTTCTGCCATTGATAGACCTAAACTGATGTATTTCTTTTTACCATTTTTACATACTCTAAGCATTAGAGGATGTTCTCCATTTGCAAGTGTTTTTGATTTGTAACACAAGATGTTAATTCCTGCAGTCATAACTGATTTCGGTTTAACTCTTGGTTTAACTCATGGTTTAATTAGAGGGCAAAATAGCCTAAAAAATGGGTAAAAAAAGAAGCACCTACAAAAAAGTAGGTGCTTCTTTTTTAATGCTTTCTGTATATTAAAAGCTGATTAAGAGTCAATTGCTCTACCAGCTGAGCTACGAAGTCTTCCCTGTTGCAAAGGCTTCTAACCGTTTTGCGGGTGCAAATATGCAACAATATTTTAATCTGCAAGAAAATTATTCTTTAATGTTGTGATAAACGTTGGTTACGTCATCGTCTTCTTCTAATTTCTCCAGCAGTTTGTCCACGGTTTCTCTTTGCTCGTCGGTTAATTCTTTTGTATCAAGAGGGATACGTTCGAATTCTCCACTTACCATTTCATAGTGATTGTCTTCCAAATATTTTTGGATGGCTCCGAACGCTTCGAAAGAACCGTAGATGATTACGTGATTCTCCTCATCCTCGAAAATTTCATCGGCACCATAGTCAATCATTTCCAATTCGAATTCTTCTAGGTCGAAATTTTCCGGACGGGTAATTTTGAACACGCATTTCCGCTCAAACAAGAAATCCAAGCTACCGGTTGTTCCTAAAGAACCACCGTATTTATTGAAACAGTGGCGTACGTTGGCAACGGTACGGGTGTTGTTGTCGGTTGCGGTTTCTACCACGATGGCGATACCGAAAGGACCATATCCCTCGTAAACAACCTCCTTATAGTCAGAAGTATCTTTTGAAACGGCGCGTTTGATAGCTCTTTCGACGTTCTCTTTCGGCATATTTTCAGCCTTGGCGTTTTGGATAAGTATACGTAAACGTGTGTTATTCGCTGGGTCCGGACCTCCGGCTTTTACAGCGATATCAATTTCTTTTCCTATTCTAGTAAACGTACGGGCCATATTGCCCCATCTCTTTAGCTTCCGTGCTTTACGGTATTCGAACGCTCTTCCCATATGATGTGAATCTTATTTATATTACAATTTGAAACGCGAATTTAGTTTTTCTACTTAAAACAAAAAAGGAATTCAATGATTTTGTGTTGAGAATGAGTTTCATTCCACGAGTTCTACGCTGAAATCATCAATGTATATTCCCTCGTTGAGAGTGGTCTCTTTACCGTAGGTACGGATTTCTACACGTAAAAGTTTTGCTCCTTCCGGGGCAGTGAATGATTTGCCATTGAATACGTTGATCCAGCCATCTGTTCGTTTCAAGTAATTTTGGGCTTGTATGGGTTTGTTGTGTTCTGCCGGGAGTGCCGTGCTTTTGGTTTTACGCCAATAGCAGTAATATTTCCACGGGAAAGAAGAGGATGGGGCATTTACATGCATTTTTATTTCATAACGTTTACCGGCTTCAATTTCTATATCTTGGTATAGGTAAGTTTTGCGTTGCAGGTAAACGGATTGACCGGAATGAGCTTTTATACCCGTGATCTTGAGAGCGATACTATCTTTTCCATCTTTAAAGAAATGCCAATTGTCGGGTTCTTTTTCCGGGTTACTCCATTTTTCGAAATCTCCGTTTCGTAGTAGGTTTTTCCCGTTTCCCCGCATTCCGCCTTCAGTTAGTTCCGGAAAGTTGCAATCCACGTGAATTATTTGATTCGTGTCGATAGCCTCCGGGAAAGGAATGATTTTTCTTTTTGATTTGTTGTCTTCATTGTAAGTAATAGAAAGAGTGGCTTCTCCTTTTTGGGTCGGGAAGGTTCGAATCATGGTTTTCCCTTGGGGATCCACGGGTTTCGTGATCGTGCCGAAAGTATTCGTGGTCGATCCGGAGAAGCTGACCGAGGATGGTACGAAAGATAATTCTAAGTTTAGGTCGGATATTTCCTTGGGAATCTCGTGGAGAGAAAACTGTAATATCCCCGTTCTCGGGAAGAGCCGGATTGGGGGAAGGGTATTTTTGTTTTCCGTGACGTTGACACTTTGTAGAGCCGTGGAGATGTTGTTGATTTCTTGGTTGGTGTTTTCCTCATGTGGCAGGCAAAGGAATAAGTTTTCAAGGGCTTTCCCAGTTTCCGGGATAATAATGCTTTCCTTGGGGGCGTTGGCTATGAGGGCTAATCTGTACCTACCCAACGGGAGAATGGCATGAAACGTGTTATTATGGATATCCAATGATGTAAACGTTGCGTGGCGGACGATATGATTATCCCGATCAATGGCGAACAGATGCAGGTGGTTTATGGGAAATTCCTCGGAAGCGTTACTCTCAAGCGGGATTTGTACCCTCTGCCCTTCTATGGTATTGTCTTTTTGGCATGAAAGAAGGGCAAACTGTGTTACCAGTAAAAATATTATTTTTCTCATTATTTTTTGGATATTTAACTGGTAAACTCACAATTTGTAACGAGGAATACTCTCGTTAAAAAATAGAAATCCCAATATTCGTGGTAAATCGTTCTAGAGTCTCGATTCCCATGTATGAATTTCCGTGTTCGTTCAGCTCCGGGCTCCACACTGCGATACTAAGTTTACCCGGGATGATGGCTACCACGCCTCCGCCCACGCCGCTTTTCCCCGGCATTCCCACGCGGAAAGCGAACTCTCCGGACTCATCATAAAAACCGCAGGTCAGCATAAGTGCGTTGAGGCGCTTCGAACGGCTTACGGTAAGGATATTCTCGTTGTTGAGTGGATTGGTCCCATGATTAGCTAGGAACAAGAATGATTTTGCGAGGTCTTCGCACGTCATGGCGATGCTACATTGATTACAGTACACGTCGATCAGCGAGTCCACGTCGTTATCGATGTTTCCGAAGCTTTTCATGAAATGCCCCAAGGCTTGATTCCGGCTGGCGTGTTCCAATTCAGATTGGGCCACCGTTTTATCATAGTAAATGTCATCGTTTCCGGCCACGCTTCTCACGAATTGCAGGATGGTTTCTTTGGGGCGGTGGTAAAGGTTCATCACTTTATCCGTAACCACGAGAGCCCCGGCGTTGATAAACGGATTACGCGGGATTCCCTGTTCGTGTTCTAATTGAACCAGCGAGTTGAATGGAGTTCCGGAAGGTTCCCGGCCCACGTATTTCCACAGGTCACCTCCCATGTGACGAACGACCATGGCGAGAGTAAAGACTTTTGAAATACTTTGAATGGAAAATTTGGTTTGGTAATCTCCTGTGCCGACGATTTGACCGTCAAGAGTGGCTATGGCAATTCCGTATTGTTTGGGATTAATATTAGCTAAAGCTGGTATGTAGTCGGCTACATGGCCTTTGCCGAAAAATGGTTTTACCTCGTTATATATATTGTCGATGACTTCTTTATAATTCATTATAAACGTTTGTTTAAGCGGGGCAAAGATAAGAAAGTATCTGGATTCTTCGTGTGGGTTTATTTTATTTTTCGAACAATTTTGCCGGAATAGGTTTCATTAAAATGTTCTTGGAAGTAAATGTCCTTAGGGATTTCGTAAGGTGGGAGGTATAATCTTAATTGGCTAAATAGTTTTTGGCATTCGGTTGCGCTCCAAGATGCAGATTCTATTACCAAAACTGCTTTTTCTCCCAGACGGGAATCCTGTTCGGATGTAATGAAGAAACGTTGGGGAATGAGAGAGGCGATACGAGATTCTATTTTTTCGGGGAATAACTTGATTCCCCCGGAGTTTATCACGTTGTCATGGCGTCCTAGCCATTCAAAGTGTGTAGAGTCTGCGAGTTGAACGATGTCGTTCGTAACAAAAGTTTGTTGCTGTAAGTGTGGGGCATGGATGATCAGGCATTCTCTTTTGTCTTTTTCAAACGTGACGTTTCCTAGGGCAAAGTAGCAGGGGGATTTTTTTCCCCCGTTTATTTGCCGGAGGGCAATGTGTGATACGGTTTCTGTCATGCCATAGGTTCCGTAACAGGCTGTTGGGATTTGTTGAAGTTGTTGTTCCAGCATCGGGGATACGGCGGCCCCGCCGATAATGATCTGTTTAATGTGAGCCAGTTTTCTAGCTGTTTCCGGGGAAGATAGGCTTGTCACGACTTGCATGGGAACCAATGCGGCAAAATCAATGTCTTCCGTGATGTTTTGTAAAGGGGAAGAACTGGGTTTTACTGTAATCAGGTTTGCTCCGGAAAGAATTGTTCGGACAATCATCATTTTCCCCGCGATGTAGTCCGGGGACAAGCAAAGTAGTAAGTTGGATGATGAGCGGATATTAAAGAATTCGTTCGTGAGGTGTGCCGAGGCAAGCATATCTTTTTTCAGTAAACGAATTTCTTTCGGGGTTCCTGTGGAGCCGGACGTGTGTCCGATGACGTAGTCTTTGGGATCATACCATTCTTGCAGGAAAGAGGCAATATCGGGATCAACGCTGTTTTTTATCGTTTCCAGATTTTTGTGTTGAATTCCGTTAAGCTTAATATTGATTTCCATGACGTTTAGAATGAAATTTGAGATAAATCCCAGTTTACCCGTGGATTATACCGGATAATTGAGCCGGTTTGTTCTAGGGGTGAAGGGAAGTTATTCGTGTAGAGTTGTCCTGTTCCCAAGCCTTGGGGTGTACTCGTGGGGAGGAATGTTTGAAGGTAGGCAGTCCATTGCGCGATGGCATTAAGGCCGATGTTGGATTCCAAGGCGGAAGTGATCCACCAACCAATGTTGCGTTCCCGGGATCGTGCAATCCATTCCCATGAACCCGAGAAACTATCTAAAAGCGATGGTTTTATTACAATGTATTGAGGGCGGATCGTGTCAAGCAGTTTATCTTTGTCAGCTACTTCAATCCCGATCAATTCTTCGTCAAGGGCGATAGGAATAGGTGTATTCCGGCATAAAATAGCCATTTCTTTCCATTGTCCTTGGCGGATAGGTTGTTCGATCGAGTGGATATCATAGCGAGACAATTCTTCTAGTTTGCGGGGAGCCTCTTGCGGGGTAAAAGCCCCGTTTGCGTCTACTCGCAATTCAACAACTTCTTTGCTGAATTGTTTTCGGATATAGCGTAATAAATCTAATTCTTCCTCAAAATCGATAGCCCCGATTTTCAGTTTGACACAATGGAATCCTGCATCTAGTTTTTCGATAATCCGTTGGCGCATAGTTTCCTTATCGCCCATCCAGATCAAACCGTTAATCTCGATGTCTTTTCGTCCTTTGGTGAAAGGGGAAGGATAAATGATGCGTTTACCACCATTATTTAAATCTGCAATGGCGGTACTTAAACCGAATCGTATGGAACTCAATCCTTTAAGTTCATTGGGAATGAGGGTGTTGATGTTTTGGCAGATATATGCCAATTTCTTTTCATAATCGGGCGTATCCTCTGCACTTAATCCTCGGAACAAGGCACATTCCCCCAGACCGTATATTTCGGGTTGTTCCGGATGCCAGATTTTGATAAACCAAGTTTCTTTTTCCGTGAGAATGCCGCGGGAGGTTCCCGCGGGTTGTTTAAAATTCAACAAGTATTTTGAATATGTTGCTTGTAACATGGTGAATTGCAAAATTTATATGATTACGGGAATTTCGGGAATTTCTTGAAGTCCGGGTCACGTTTCTCCAGAAAAGCATTTTTACCCTCTTGTGCCTCTTCCATGAGATAGTACATTAGCGTGGCATCCCCGGCGAATTCCATTAGTCCGTGTTGTCCGTCCAGCTCGGCATTTAATGCCCGCTTGATCATGCGGATGGCCATCGGGCTACGTTGCATGATGGTTTTGCACCAATCCACGGTTTCATCTTCCAGTTGGTCGAAAGGAACTACTTTATTTACCATGCCCATTTCTTCGGCTTCTTTAGCTGTATATTGGCGACAGAGGAACCAAATTTCGCGGGCTTTTTTCTGACCGACGTGGCGAGCGAGGTAGGAAGAACCGAATCCCCCGTCGAAACTACCGACTTTGGGGCCTGTTTGTCCGAAGCGGGCATTTTCGGAAGCAATTGTGAGGTCGCACACGATGTGAAGAACATGGCCTCCTCCGATAGCATATCCGTTTACCATGGCAATGACCGGTTTGGGAAGAGAACGGATGGCCTTGTGCAGATCGAGGACATTGAGGCGAGGTACTCCGTTTTCATCAATATAGCCTCCTACGCCTTTTACTTTTTGGTCACCTCCGGAACAAAACGCTTTATCCCCGGCTCCCGTGAGCACGACAACTCCAATGTCATTCCGTTCCCGACAGATGTTCATCGCATCTAGCATCTCGAAATTTGTTTGTGGGCGGAAAGCGTTGTAAACTTCTTGGCGGTCAATGGTGATTTTAGCTATCCCCTCGAAGAATTCAAATCGAATGTCTTCATATTCTTTGATTGTAGTCCATTCTCTTTTTGACATATCCGGTATGTTATTTTTAGTTTTTACAAAGTGTAAGGACAAATGTACGTGATAATTTTTATTTTAGATTTTTCTCGGATTGACTTAATCAGTTGAAAAATAAATTTTTAGCGAATTATTCAAGAAGCAGAGGTAACGATTTGGAAACCGTGCAAATTTCAGAGATTTGCGGTACTATGCTGTCAAATAACTCTTTGTATTTACAAAGGTATAATAATTATTTGGGAAATAATGCCTACTATCAAAAAATTACATTCTATCTTTGTAAATAGTCCATTAAAAAGAATGCAATCTCACAAATTGTAGCGACCTTTGTGATTGAAAATCAACGTATCAATTACCATGACAAAAATTACCGTTCAAAATACAGATATTAGCGTTGTCAAGTACAATGAAGAAGACTACATCAGTCTTACAGACATGGCAAGAAGCCAACTGCAAGAGCATATTATCTTCCGTTGGCTTAGCCTTAAAAGCACTATCGAGTATCTTGGCGAATGGGAAATGTTATATAATCCCGATTTTAATTGTACCGAATTCGGTACAATTAAAAATGCGGCAGGAAGCAACAATTTTGTGCTTTCAGTGAAAACGTGGATAGAACGAACCAGTGCCATCGGTATTCGTTCTAAGGCTGGTCGCTACGGTGGCACATATGCACATCGGGATATAGCATATCATTTTGGTATGTGGATTTCTCCTAAATTCCAATTACTTCTTGTTAAGGAGTATCAGCGGCTAAAGACAGAAGAACAAAGGCTACTCGGTTGGTCAGCGAAACGTGAATTATCGAAAATCAACTACCGCATACATACTGATGCCATAAAGCAAAACCTTATTCCGATGGAAGTCACACCGATACAGGCAAGCACTATTTATGCCAATGAAGCCGACGTGCTGAACGTGGCGATGTTTGGTATGACAGCAAAACAATGGAGAGAAGCGAATCCCGAACTGAAAGGAAATATCCGTGATTATGCTACTATCAATGAACTTATCTGTTTGTCGAATATGGAGAATCTAAATGCTGTGTTTATCGAACAGAACATGACACAAAGGGAACGTCTTGTTAAGCTAAACCAAATAGCTATCCATCAAATGAATATATTGGAAAGTGATGATAATCAAAATCGTAAACTGTTGAAATAAAGAATTGAAGAATTTCTTTACAGATAAGCATTGTAATGTATTAGCAATCAATAAAGAATATGAATACAGATTATAAAGTTGGTGATTTTATTTATAATGCAGATATTTATGATGGGTTGAATATCACCATAGTGATAGGCTTGCATGTTGATATGTTGGTATGTAGGCATGCTGGTATGTTGATATATCATCATGCTTTCCAACGACTGTTGGGCTTGCCGTCCGAAACAACCGACACGAATACCGTCGTTTTCTCTTTTCGCCCGTGTATAATTCTTGACAATAATGCCCTGCGGACTTTTGTAGCCCCGAACAGTTCGCAGATTTCCCACTCGGTCATGGCGGTTGCACCTATATCGCTCGGCAGGGAGATATTGCCCTGCCCGTCCATCGTGATAATGTTCCTTTTTTCTTTCATCGGTATTCTGTTTTTAATTATATGGCTATATCGCTCGGCAGATATTCTTCTCCATATCCTCTAACTTGTGTGACAAGGTTTCCATGTCTTGACTTATTTTCTGGGCGCACTGGCGTAAATTTGGGTGGTCTTTATGTTGGTATGCCCTAAAAGACGGCTCACCGTTTCGATGGGTACGCCGTGAGACAGAAGTACGGTCGTGGCGTTCGTGTGGCGTAAGCAGTGGTAGGTCAAGCGCACCTTGAAACCGCACTGCCTGCCTATCTCTTTGAGTATCTTGTTACAACTTCCGTTACTCGGAACGGGAAAAACATGACCGTCCCGAGCCAGCCCCTTGTATTTCTCTATGATACGTTTGGGAACGTCCAAAAGACGGATGTTCGATTCGGTGTTGGTTTTCTTTCTTCGTGTGATTATCCACAGGTTGCCGTTCGGTTTCTCGCTGCCTTTCTTCACGTAAAATAATACCTTGAATGCACTACGCATAACTCACTCCTTTTTTTTGGTTACAAAATTAGTTATTAGCGAGTTACCGGTAGCTATGTAAATCAACGCAAAACGCAGAAAAAGAACCTTTTAGTAAGAAATCTACACACATTACGGGAGTAACGAGGTGGTAACTGAACTTCTGCACCGTTTGGCTTCGAGGTGGTATTTCGTTGGCTCTGCCCCATAGAAAAAAACAAAGCGTAATGAACTATTTATCAGCTAATTCGCTACGCTTTACCCAAATTTACTTTTTCGCTATGTGTTTATTTTAGCGTGAGATCATTATAAAGAATTCGTTTGCCGTGGAAAATCCGTTCATCTTCCGGTGTGTATTCGATGATCTCAGGGATCAAAGGCGTATCACTCTCGAATCAACTTCGGTACAAAGACGTTCACGAGTGTCTTTGATAGGAGTGTGAACCATAGGTATTATGTGATTTATGAAGTTGTATCACGGAAAATCGGTAGGATATTCCGGACAATCCACCATAGGATGATTAAGATTAAATACGTGTTGACGGTTATTCGATGGTGGCATATCCTTTTCAATGGGGCTAGGCGGTTATTGGGATCGAACCATTGTGTAATTACGAGAGCAATCAAGTAGGGAATGGAGAGAATGAGGAAAGGGTTATATCCGAAAGCTCCTTTGATGTTCAGGTGTAATAACTGATGGATTGCTCTTTGGCTACCACATGCCGGACAATCGAGGCCTGTGAACCAACGGAAAGGGCATTTGGGTATAAAAGCCGAATACTCGGGATCAACAAAAAATAATGTAATCCCGAGTAGTATGATCAGAATAAGGCCTATTTTCTTAAAACGCCCGAACGAATACATTCATTCGAATATTAGTAATAGCCTCCTCCAAAGATCACGCTTGCTAATCCGCTGATAAATCCGATGATCACGGCAAGCACGCCTCCTCCTAATGCCAGAAAGAAAAATAATCTTGCCATATTCGAAGCTTTTATCGCTTCCTCTTGTTGGCCGGAGTTCCAAAGGTTGTCTACTTTCGTGGCATAGATAATAGAGACAATCCCTAGCGGCAAACAACATAATATGGTTGAAAGGATAGCCCATACTAACCAGTTGTCTGGCTTAGAATTGTTGTTTACTGGAGGTTGAGGGGGTGTGGGAGGAAATGGTGGAGGAGTGGGTGTTTCATTCGTGAACAATTTTGCGAGTTCGTGGACCTCTCCTGCTGGGAGCCATTGGGCCATACCGTTTTTCCACACGAGGGTGTTTCTTGTTACCCCATTGCTGATTAATTCTTCGGGAGAAACCGGGCCTTTTTGTTCATTTTTTTCGTTCAGGTAAAAATAGTTTTCCATAGTTTAATAATTTACCATTTATATTCGCTTCGTAAATAATTTCCGTTAAAGTCGTATATATCCTTGATATATCCTCCGTCGGCTTCAATGCGTTCAGAACCGGCGTAAGGAATGATTTCATTGTATTTACAGGGGACAATGATTTTGCCCTCTTTATTGATCGCTCCCCAAATTCCATTCTGGACTTTACCATCTTTCGAGAATCCTCCGCGATTAATCAGTGATATACCGTTTAACTCTTTACAGATGATAAATTGACAAGGTAATATTTCTTGGCCGTCCAAGGTGTAAAGTCCTTCTTTGTCTTCTATCTCCACGTGGATGAGTGAGGTTTCTCGCCAGCGGGAAATTTTCGTGTATTCGCAAGGAACGATTTCTCTTCCCTCCGGGCTGTATAAGCCTTTTAGTTTTCCTGATTTAACTCTAAAATTATTGGTTGTTAACCAAGTATCAACGTTATCATATATACACGGGATTATTTCTGTCCCGTCAAGGGAGAGTATGCCTTCTTTATGGTTGTAGGTGGCCCGGTAGTAAGTGGGAGCCCAGTAACTATTGGGAGCGATATTATCGTATATGTAGGGAATAATCTCCAAGCCGAATTTATTCATGACCCCGGCACCGGATCTTTTCTCCATAATACAGCGATCGTATCGGAAACGGTAGCTATGATTTAATATTCCATAATAAAAAATGGAAAATACGGAAGATAATAAAAAGGGTAGAGCTATCAGTGTTGTATTCAGTAGGTATTTTCTTTTTTTGTAAAATAGGAAAAAGATGATGCCCAATACTCCGATAATGAGAATGACGATCCCCGGAATATAAGGGTAAATGTTAAACCACGAGGCAACAAATGCCGAAACAAATCTGCTGGCGAGTAAGAAAAAGATCGTACCCAAAGTTGCGTATAAAATCAGGATAATCTGTACCACACTGATTTGTGGTTTCGGGGGAATGATACATTCGTGCAATTCGGGAATATTTTTTGCCTGTACCCAGCTTGGCATGCCTTCACGCCACACGAGTGTTTCTTGCGTGATCTCTTTTTGTTTAAGTTCATCTAAAGAAAGCGGTCCGACCTGTTTGTGGGTCTTGTCCATGAAATAATAACTTATCCCCATAAATTAAGATAAAAAGAATATACAAACTCTATCCCAAAAATAGTAAATAAATGAATAAGTGTGCTGTTAAGGGAAGAAAAAATGAGAGGGGCTTTAACCCCTCGATTAGTCTTTCAACGCTTGAAAATATCCTTTTAATATTTCCCCGTTTATTTTTTCGGGTGTGTGGACAACAAGAATGGCTGGGGAATGTCCAGGTTGGTAGAATTCGGATAATGCTGCTTCTAATGAGGTCGCGTCTGTTGCCCGGTACACCTTGAAACGATGGACTTCGGCAAGTCGTTCTATATCCACGTTGTGAGGGGTTTCAAAGTACTCTTCGATTTCTTCCAAGCTGGAAGGACCTGCCAAAAATCGGAATATACCTCCTCCCCCGTTTTGCATGACAATAATCCGTAATGATGGAGGGCAATTTTTGATCCATAGGGCATTGGAGTCATATAGGAAACTATTGTCCCCCACGATCAGCGTGGTGATTCCGTCGAATGTAGAGGCGGCTCCCATGGCTGTTGAAATACAACCGTCAATGCCACTCGTTCCCCGGTTGGCATCGGTGCGATCCACCTGAGTGTAGCGGAAGAGTTGGGCGTAGCGTATCGGGGTGCTGTTACCTAGTTGTAAACAGCTTCCGGTAGGAAGGGTGGGAATGAGTATGGAGAAAGCTTTCAAATCGCACCACGGGATACGCTTCAGGTAGTTGTCGTGTGTTTGTGCTGCTTTTTCTTCCCGTTGGTGCCATTGGTGAGCGTAACTGGATGGCAAGCTGTTGGCTTTTATTTCTGCGGGTTGGAGTTGATCAAAGAATGTTTGGGTGTCCATGGGGATATGCAGGGTCATCGACTTGTAGGTGTCGGGCGGTGTTGTCCGTTTGTCTATGTGCCAATGTGAATGTGGGGTATGTTCTCGGATGAAAGATTTTATCATGCGGGAAACGATTGCTCCCCCAAACGTGATGAGTAGTTCAGGGGCGTAAATTTCTGCTTCTTCCGGCGGAATCGTGGAGATCACCCTGTCAATCGTGGAGATCACGAGGGGAACGGATAGATTTGATATGTTTTCCGTTAGAATAACCACATTGGGAAGGCTTGCCAGTAATTTGATGTGTTGTTGCAAAAACGGGTTGGGTTCATGAAATCCGGCGATGATCATTACTTTAGGACAAAGGAAGAATTCTTCCCGGAGGCTTTGAGAGATTTCGACGGTTAAGGAAGGAGATTCTTGCAGTGTCTTGATGACCCGTTCTGGCGTGACGGATTCATGTTGAAAGCCGTATAGGGGTTCTCTTAGTGGGATATTGATATGCACGGGGCCTTTTCGATCGCGTTGGGATAGATTGATGGCCTCGTTTACTAGCCGGTTGGTATACCAGTGATCTTCCTCGCAAGTGATTGCCGTCGGGAGCTGAAAACTTTTTTTCACGAAGTTACATAATGCTCCTTGTTGTCTAATTGTTTGGCTGTCGTCTTGGTCAATCCATTCAGCAGGTCGGTCTGCCGAGATAACGAGAAGGGGAACACCTTGATAATAGGCTTCTGCTACGGCAGGAGAGTAGTTCAATAAAGCGGTCCCTGATGTACAGATGAGGACAACCGTCTGTCCGGTTTGCTGTGCTATTCCCAGTGCGAAGAAAGCGGCCGAACGTTCATCCACGATGACATGGTGTTTCAACCTTTTTTCCCGTGCGACAGACACGAGTAAGGGAGCGTTACGGGAGCCGGGAGATAGAACGACTTCTTTGATCCCTTTTTGAACGAGTAGGCTGATAAAAATTCGAACGCTTTCAATATCAGAATGTGATTTTCCCATAATTTATTTGACGTATGAGGTTCAGTAAAGTATCGGCTTTTTGGCAAGTTTCCTGCCACTCTGTTTCCGGGTCGGAAAGAGGGGTAATACCGCCTCCGACGTATAGCCGCAGGGCATCATCGAATACTTCCATGGTACGCAGGTTGACAAACAGGTCGAAAGCCCCGGAGGCCTGCAATGGTCCTAAGAATCCGGCATAATATCCCCGGTCCCGTTTCTCTATCTCTGAAATAATCTGCATGGCTCTCTTTTTGGGAAGGCCGCAGACTGCCGGAGTCGGGTGAAGTTGTCCTACTAGCTCGTCAATTTGGTCGGCGGGAAGTTGTTCGTCGCTTCTGAAAAAGGTACAAAGGTGAAAGACATTCCCTGCCTGTAACGTAATTGGGCCTTCGATTTCGAGATGGCGGGTAAAAAAGTGCCTAAGTGTATCTTGAATGTAATCGGTTACGATTTGTTGTTCTTCGATGTCTTTGTCTCCCCATTCCGGTGGATTTTTTGCCGTTGCCACGGGTTGTGTCCCTGCTAGTGACATGGTGAAGAATCCGTTCCTGTCGTATTTGAGGAAGGTTTCCGGAGAGGCTCCCATCCAGGCACATTTACCCGGAATGGCGGCAAAGAACAAAAAGGCATGATGGTATTGTTTCATCTGCTCGAAGATTGCGGGTGACAATCGGAGTGAATCGCAAGGAATGGTAATGGTTCTTGATAGAACGGCTTTTTTCATTCCTTCTCGTTTCAGCGTGTCGATCATCATACGAAGTTCATCCAAGTACTCGAAATGTTCGCAGTCCTGCTTGGTGAAAATACGTTCCGGGGTATTGAAAACGGTATTCTGTAAATCCCGGATTGCTTCCCTGTCAGTCAAGTAATCCGTGAATGAAAGATCGGCCTTGATGAAGAAGGGAAAACTCCAGGAGGAGTGGTTGAAGGGCGTGATAACAAATCCTTTTTCTCCCCGATGTTTTTCAAATCCCTTAAATATACGGGTGTCATTGGAGAGCTGTGCCCCGAAAATAATTTCACGAGAACCGGGTAAACGGTACGTGTAAAACGGGATGTTATTTCGCAAGCAGATGTTCTGTGCTTCTGCAATCGAGAGTCTGTTTTCTGTTTGTCCTATCATGGCGTAACCGTATTCTTATCGCGAAAATAGGTAAAATTATTCGCTGGCGATTCAAATGATACAAAATCTAAGTATTTTTGTAGGAGAAATGGCTGTACCACGTTGCCGGTTACAGGTTGTCAGGTTACAAGTTTATAAATTAACAAGGGTATTTTGTTTTAATAAAATGAATAAAGGTAAGAGCGGGTACAGTTTTTTGGGTGGTTGGCGAGGGCTTCGAGAGTTATTACCGAATAACTCGGGGGCTTTCACGCAGATATTCGCTTCTTTGAAAAGTTATAATTTCCGTCTTTATTTTGGGGGACAATGTATTTCTCTGGTTGGAACATGGATGCAACAGATTGCTATGAGTTGGCTCGTGTTTCGATTGACCGGATCTGTTTTTTTGTTGGCAACCGTTACTTTTATGGCCCAGATTCCGATACTTGTGGTAACTCCTTGTATGAGTGTTTTTGTAGATCGGTTTGATAGGCGTAATTTACTGGTGTTGACCCAGTCATTGTCTATGTTACAGGCCTTTCTAATGGCTATTCTCACATTGACGGGGGTGATACAAGTATGGCATATTATGGTGTTGAGTTTGTTGATCGGTTTGATTAATGCTTTGGATAATCCGACCCGGCAGTCTTTTTATCCAAATTTGGTTCCGGAAGATAAATTAAGTAACGCTATTGCTTTGAATTCGGCCATGATTAACGGTTCCCGTTTGATTGGTCCTGCCGTGGGTGGGGTGCTGATCGGGATGTTGGGTGAAGGAATTTGTTTTTTGTTGAACGGGATCAGTTATATTGCCGTGATCGTGGCTTTGTTGCTGATGCGATTGACTCCCGTGGTGGAGACTCCCGTGAAGCAAAACATTTTTGAGGATATGCGGGATGGATTTAAATATGTGGCGGGAAATATGCCCATTCGTACTTTGCTGATTTTGATGAGTACTATCAGTTTCTTCGGATTGCCTTTGATGACGTTTATTCCGGCTTACGTGAAGACGATATTGAACGGGGGAAGTGAAATGTTGGGGGTGTTGTTGTCGTGTATTGGTATAGGTTCTTTCATTGCCGCTTTGTATCTGGCAGCCCGAAAAAGCGTGTTAGGGCTTGGAAAGGTTGTGATGCTTTCGGGGGCTTTGTTGGGTATAACTTTGTCTGTCATGGCTTTTGTTACAATTCCTTGGGTGGCAGCCGTGCTATGCCTGCCAATTGGTTTTACGATTATTGCAGCAGTGGCTTCAATCAATACATTGTTACAAACGCTTTCCAGAGAAGACAAACGGGGCCGGGTGATGGGATATATGGCGATGGCCTTTACGGGGATGGCTCCCGTGGGAAGTATCATATTGGGGGCTGTTGAGGAGCTGGTTGGTTTACAGGTTATTATTTTATTGTCCGGGAGCTGTTGTTTTTTAGCTTCATTGGTTTTTGAATATTATCGTCCTATCGTGCGTAAACATGCGCATCCTGTTTATATCGAAAAAGGTATTATTAGAGAGATCGCTATTAGTATTGATTCTGCCGAGGAACAACAATTCTGATTTGTTTTACTTTATGTGTAACAAAAAAATATATCTTTGTGAAAACTGACCGTTTATGGATGCAAATGATATGTTGCTGGTAAAACAATTAAAAGACAGGAAAGAAGAGGCTTATGTGTTCCTGTTTAAGCAATACTATAATCGTTTGTATCGTTTTGCTGCCAATTACTTATGTGATCCGGAAGTCGCTCATGATATTGTGCAGGAGTTATTTACCGATATTTTTGAAAAGAGTGCGGAATTAAATATCGTTACTTCCGTGAAAGCTTATCTTTTTATGGCCACTCGTAACCGTTGTTTGAGTTTTTTGCGAAGTTTGAAAATCAGGGATTCGTATAATCGGAATATGTTGGAAGCCCATCTTTATTCGGATACGGTTGATGCGATTGAAGATTCTTCGGTTCTTGATGAATTACAGGCGATTGTAGATAAAATGCCTCCTAAAATGAGAGAGGTTTTTCGTTTGCGTGTAATCGAAGATTATAAATTTAAGGAAATAGCCACAGAGTTAAAAATCACGGAAAATAATGCTAAAGTTCAAATGAGTAGTGCTATCCGTATGATTCGAGAGAAGTTACCTGATTTGAAAAAACGGTTATTCTTCTTGGTGATCTGGTAGTTGGTGTTATTTTTGAAATGTTTGATTATTTTTTTTGAAAATATTTTTATTTCGTCTTAACCTTTTGTCCTTTTCCGGCGTCTTAGGGTAAATTAATGTAAAGTTATGGAAAAGGTAAACGACGAATCTTTAGAATGGACGTTAATCAAACGTAGTTTGACAGAGGAGTTAACCGATGAGGAGAGGCAAGAGTTAGAACGGTGGTTGAATGAGTCTCCTGCTCACAGGGAATATTATGATCGGATAGCTGGTTTTGAGCCTCTGGATGAAAAGAATGAATTGTCGGAGAAGCAATACAAGGAAGATTTTGCCCGTTACATAAATTTGATCCGGAAGACAAAACAAGGTCAGCGGAGAAGATATTTAATTGTTTTTACGAGATATGCGGCTGTTTTAGTTGTGTTGTTGGCTATAGGGGTTTATTTCTGGCGTCAGAAAGAGTCTGCTATGGAAACATCTGGTGAAAATGTGTCATTGGTGGCAATGCGGGGAAATACTCAACCTATTTTAGTAACAGAGGAAGGAACACAAATTACATTGGATAAACAGGAAGGTTTATTACAAGGGATCTCGGACGGGAGGATTACTTCCGAAGGTAACGAGATTGTTTACAAGCAGGTTACGGGAGAGGAAAGACAGGCCGGGACTGGGCATCACACATTAATTATTCCGAGGGGAGGAGAATATCGGGTGAAATTGTCTGACGGTACTATCGTGTGGTTAAATTCCGAAACCGAGTTTTGTTATCCGGTAAACTTTACTGATTCTATTCGGAAAGTGAAATTAAAAGGAGAGGCTTATTTTGAAGTGGCTAAGAACGGGAAACCTTTTAACGTATATGTAAATGATGTCGTTGTGAAAGTTTACGGGACTCATTTTAACGTAAATGCTTACAATGCGGAAAAAGTCCAAACGGTGTTATTAAGCGGGAGTGTAGGGGTGAGCTCCTTAAAAAATCCAGATGTGGAGCGGGTTATAAAGCCGAATGAAATGGCAGAGGTAAACGTATTGACAGGGGCGTGTGATGTGAAAGTTGTGGATGCTTCTGCATATATTGCTTGGAAAGAGGGATATTTTTCTTTTGAACAAGAGACGTTGGAACAGATTATGGAAAAACTGGAACGTTGGTATGATGTTCGGGTAGTATTTGAAAACGATGATGTTCGGACACAGCGTTTTTCCGGTCGTGTGGATCGAAATGAAAACTTTCAAGGCGTGTTGAATTTATTACAACGGACTCTTTTGGTAAAATTTATGGTCGAAGGAAATAATATTATAGTTTCTAAATAGAAAGACGGAAAGCGTTACCAGCACTTCCCGTCAAGTCAATTAACCGCCTAAACTGTGTCGTTTAGGTAATAGAATCATCTTAATAATCTACAAGAGTATGAAAAATTTACGAGAAAAGAAAACTTTTGTGGGAATTTGTTGCAGAGTTTTCATGTTGATGGCGTTAGGTTTGTTTTCAGCAACGAATCTTTGGGCATCTTCCGGTTCCGCATCCCCGCAACGAGTAACAATTAATCTTAAGGATGTAACAATCAAACAGGTATTTGCGGAAATCCGCAAACAAACAACTTACAATTTTGTGTATAGCGATGACCAGATGGATAAGTTGAAAAAAGTGGATATAAACGTGAAGGGAGAAACCGTGGAGAAGGTTTTGGATCAGGTTTTGGCAGGGACACCGTATACTTACACGATCGAAGGGAATGCAATTGCAATCGTGGCAAGAGGGGAAACTGCGAAGAAAGTGGAAGAAACAAAGGTTTCCGGTAAAGTGGTGGACAAGGATGGAATACCTCTTCCGGGAGTTTCCGTGTTGATAAAAGGTACAACATTGGGTGTGGCTACAGATATTGATGGAAAATATTCTTTGTCATTTGCGGTACAACCGAATATAACGTTTGTTTTTTCTTTCGTGGGAATGCAGACGAAAGAGATTGCTTATACCGGGCAGACGGAAATTGATGTGATTTTGGAGGATGAGCAAGTGAATCTGAATGACGTGGTAGTTATCGGTTACGGTTCAAAGTCGAAACATGATTTGACAAGTTCTGTGTCTTCTATTGATGCGGATGAATTGCAAAAGTATTCCAGTAGTGCAACTTCGTTTGACGGAATGTTGGGAGGGGCTATTAAAGGTGTTATGGTAACGCAAAATAGCGGGGCTCCCGGGGCTCCGGCAAGATTGAATATCCGTGGTATCACTTCTCCGGTTTCAGAAAGCACGAATGAACCTTTATATGTGATTGATGATGTCCCGTTTTTTGTTGAGCGTGGAGGAATGAATCCGTTGTTAGTTATTGCTCCCAACGATATTGAAAGTATTGATGTGTTGAAAGATGCTGCTGCCACGGCGATTTATGGTTCCAGAGGGGCAAACGGGGTGGTTATCGTGAAGACAAAGAGTGGTAAGCGTAATCAGAAAATGACAGTTTCTGCTGGTTATGCCGTAACCGTCGGTAATGCAATCAAGCAATATAAACCTTTAAACACGGAAGAGTTTAAAGAGGTGCAGGAATTAATCATACGGAATTCCATTGATATGATGAATTCAGGTAACGTGGATGAATCTACGATATGGGGTTTGATGATGCCTTCCATAGAACAATTTGCGATGATCGGAATGGACGTTGATAACGGTGGTAATCTGGTTTATTCTTTCGATGGTTTTTTGGACGGTGCGATTGGAGATGCTAATACCAATTGGGTAAAGGAAATACAGAATAAAAATGCTTTAAGTCAACAATTTAATTTAGGTATTCGAGGAGGTGGAAAGATGATCAATTATGGATTCTCTTTTAATTCTACGAATCAGGAAGGGCTTTATATTAATGATAAGTTGAATCGTTATGGGGCCCGGATGACTGTTGATGCGAATATTACGGAACGCTTAAAGAGCGGGGTTACGATGGGATACACGTTTTCTCGTCGGAAAGATGCAACCGGAATATCGGAAGGAGATTTGAAACCGTGGATTGTTCGTCCGGATTTTTCTGTTTATGACGAAGAGGGTAATTTCACCCGTTTGCCGACAGATTATTATGGCATGACGATTCTGGATGCCAATCCGGTTGCCAAGCGGGAAGTTAAAAATACACAGGATGCTTATCAGTTTATGGGAAGTGCCTATGCAGAGTATCGTATTCTGGATAATTTGAAACTCCGGGGGGATATTAATATTGCTTCATTTCAAAATAAAGGAAGTTCTTTTACTCCACTCGTGGCGATGGCCGACCAGTCAATGCTTGGGGTTGAGTCTAAGTCTATTCGCGATGTCTCTAATAGCAATATGACAGCCACGTCTATAAATTTCCGAGCTGATTACAATTTGAATATAAAAGATCATCAATTGAGTTTTATGGTCGGATATGGTTGGGATCGGACATTTTCAAACGGATGGAGTACTGGATACCAAGGGTTTGCCGATGATGGTATATTGAATAATATCGGGTCAGCCGAGGAAGTATCATACTATTCTGACAATAAAACTACGGGAGGTTTGAATTCTGTTTATGGTCGTATCGGTTATTCATATCAAGGGCGTTATTTGGCAGAAGTAAATTTCCGTTCCGATGCTTCTTCTAAGTTCGGTCCGGGTAATAAACGTGGTTATTTCCCTTCTCTTTCTTTGGGATGGCGGCTTAGTGATGAGGAATTTATGAAAGAGTTCTCAAAAATAGACGATTTGAAATTACGCTTTAGTGTCGGACAAACGGGATCGACGAATATAAAAGATTTTGCTTATAAACAATTGTATACCAGGGCTAGTAATGATTTGTGGGGAGGTAAACCGACAATTTTGCGGGAAACAACATTTCCTAACCGGGATGTTCGTTGGGAAATGACAACGGAATATAACGGAGGTGTTGATTTTTCTTTCTTTAGCCATCGTTTGTATGGAAGTGTGGATGCTTATTACCGTTATACGGATGGAGCTTTAACTCCTTCTCCGGTTGCCTTGGAAACAGGGAGTATGACTTACTATTCAAATCTAATCGATTTGTCAAATAAGGGAGTTGAAATAGAGGTCGGTGGTGATATTATTCGGAATTCGGATTGGGTATGGTCATCTAAGTTTAATATTGCCCTGAATCGGAATAAGATTGAGAAATTGAATGGCGCAACGTTGAATAGTTATCAGATGGATTATTTTATGGAGGGGTATCCGGCAGGTTCTTTAAAAGGATATGTTGTAGATCAAATTTTTCAATCCTATACGGAGGTTGATAAATGTAATGAAGAATCCCGTCGTTATAATCAGGATGAAGGATATTATCAGGATGCTTCAACCGGACCGGGTGATTATAAATTTAAGGATTTGAACGGTGACAAGAGGATAACAACTGATGACCGTGAAGTGATCGCTATACCGGAAGCGGATTTCTTCGGTGGTTTTATTAATTCTTTGTCTTATAAGAATCTAAGTTTGTCTGTTGTATTCCAATTCTCTAAGGGGGGGGAGGCCGTGCTGAATGAATTGCAAACCGGAGCTAGTTCTGTTTTGGGGAATAATCTCCCGCGAGAAATGTTTCGTAATACATGGACTCCGGAAAATACGGATGCCCGCTATGCCCGTCTGGTTTCTTCAACGACTTATTTGAATGGTAATGATAAAATCTCTGACAAATATGTGTTTGAAACTTCTTATTTGAGATTAAAAAATATTACACTTTCTTATAATTTGCCGGAGATGTGGTTGAAGAAACTTTGGTTGGGGTCTGCCCAATTATATGTGAGTGCTTCTAATTTATGGACATGGACAGGTTGGCCGGGACTCGATCCTGAATTAGTGGGAGATAATACATTGGCTGGAACGAATCCTATGATTGAAGGAGTGTATAGTAATGATAATTATCCGTTAAGTAAAACTTTTACTTTCGGAATTAGGGTAAGTTTTTAATTATCTGTAAAATGAATGTTATGATGAAGTTTAGATTTATAGCTTTTTCCTTTTTGATGGTCATGGGTTTGGCTGCTTGTGATTTAATCGGGGATATTGATGATATAAAACCGGAAAACGTGATAGAGGAGAGTGTGCTGATCCGGGATGAGAGTTCTGCAAATTTAGCGTTGAGGGGGATATATGAATTGTGGAGGGATAAGGGCGTCAGTATGATTTCACCTAATATGGGATTTTTGTCCGGCGCCTTATCAGGTAGTGGAACTGACGGAGGGGCTTTTACGAGAAATGAAGTAAAGCCAGAGACTAGTTCGATTGCTGATTATTATGTGGCATTGTACCGGATTGTCAATTATGCCGATGTTGTGATGGAACAATTACAAGCCGGTAAAGCTGTTGGGCTTGACGAGAAACGTAAAGACGAGATGATCGGCGAGTGTAAGTTTCATCGGGCGATGGCTCATTTTTTCTTGCTACGTGCTTTTGGGCAGTTTTATGATGCAACATCTCCTCTGGGAATTGTTTTAGTCGAGAAGAGTATGGAGGACACGAAAGCTGTGGCAAGAAGTTCCGTGGCTGATGTTTACCAATCAATAAATGATGATTTGGATGATGCGATAAAAATGGCTCCGGAGGTTGCAGAGGGACATTATTATATAAGTCAAATGACAGCTAAAGCATTAAAAGCAAGAGTTTTGTTGTATCAAAAGAAATACCATGATGCGGCTGTATTGGCAAAAGATGTTCTTGATCATGCCGAAGGTGCCGGATATATCATGGAAACAGATTTTGCGAATATATTTAAGCAGGGACATGAGTCTTCAGAAGCGTTTTTTGCTCCTTATGCCATGGGATTTAAGGAGAGGTTTATTTTGAATATGAATTTGACTAGCGCGGGTACGTACACTAAAACGATTGCTGATGCATTTGTCGGAGGAGCCGAAGATGGGAATATTAATACAGGGGAAGGTTTTGACCAACGTTTTGCCGTGGCTTTTGCGACGGATACTTACGGGCCAAATAGAAATGGGAAATACCCTTTGAACGGAGAGAATACAAGTGACCAGAAAAGTAATTCTTATTTTTATTTGCGTTTGGCGGAGACTTATTTAATTCATGCTGAAGCTGCGATTCGCGATAATCAAGATTATGAAGCAGCTCGTACGAGTTTGAAAGTAATTACGGATCGTGCCGGTTATGACGAAGATTACGTGAATACGATACCGGATGCCGAGCTGTTGGAAATGATCCGTCAACACAAGTGGTTGGAGTTAGTGGGAGAAGCTTATGAAGAATGGTTTGATTTGGTACGTTATCATAAAGAAGGGGATTTGGATATTAAAGATATAAAACCAACAGTTACGTCTGATGCTAAATTGATATTTCCGATACCTCAACAAGCATTAGCCGGAAATAACGCGTTAGAACAAAATCCATTATAAATAGAAAGGAATGAGAGTATTTGCTATTATATTGATTTGTATTTTGGCAGGTGTATCCTGCCAAAATAAACCCCATTACACGATTAACGGTAATATTTCGGGAAAGTCTGATGGAATGCGAGTGTTTTTGAATAAAGTAGACTATCCGGAACCGGTAAAGATTGATAGTACGGTGATTGAGAATGGGCGATTTGTTTTTGAAGGAGTGGTGAATGAACCGGGATTATATTCGATCGAGATTGATAAAACGGGAAAAGGTCAGCCTTTCTCCGAAAGAAATATGACGAAGAGTACGTTTTATCTGGAAAATTCATCCATTGTTTTTAGTGGAAACATTGATAGTTTGACAACGGCTTTTTGGACTCCTAATAAGAAACCGGCTAAAATTGAAGGGTCTGTGATGGAGGATCTTTATCAAAGATATTTGGCTGAAGGAAAAGATTTGAATAAACGTTTGGGGAAAGTTAACGAGAGGTATTTGAAAGAATATCATCTTCCTGCCTTGAATGGTGTTTTTAATAAAGAGGCGGGAATTAAAATTGCCAAGGAGATAATGACGTTAGAAAAGCAATTGGCTGATATAAAGTGGGAATTTGTAAAAAGTAATATTCATACGATTGTCGGATATGATTTAGCCAAACAATATTTTCAAGATATGTACGTGACGATTACCCCGGAACAGATTGATGAATTGGTAAAATTGGTTAATGAAGCATGGCCGGATACAACAAAAACGACAGAATTTAGGACATTGGCGGAAAATGGGAAAAGAATAGCAGTTGGTGCAAAATATCCAGATATCGAGTTGGTCAATGCAGAGGGGGAAAAGGTGAAATTATCAGAATATGTACCTGAAGGAAAATACGTGATGTTAGAGTTTTGGGCTTCTTGGTGTGGTCCGTGCAGGGGAGAGATACCTCATTTGAGGGAAGTATACAAAGAATACAAGGATAAAGGGTTTGAAATTGTCAGTATTTCGATAGATCGGGATGATAAGGCTTGGAAAAAGGCGATGAAAGAAGAGAATATGGTGTGGACTCAATTAAATGATCCGGGAGAATTTAACGGTCCGGTTACTCTGGTGTATAATGTGTTGGGAGTACCGACTTGTATCCTTTTAGACAGAGGGGGACATATTTTCAGGACTAATATGAGGGGAGCGCAGTTGGACGCCGTTTTAGAGGAGATTTACGATTAGATTTGTTATTGAACCACTCAAGATTTCGTGTTGCTGAAGAACCGTATTTTGTAAATTAAGTTCTATTTACAAAATACGGTTCTTCGGCAATTTTTTATATAGACGATTTAGTAAGATAAATCAAGTTATATTTTGAACGAAAACTTTTTTGTGTATTTTTGTCCAGAATAGGATGGTTTTTGTTAAAATATACAAGGTTATGGAGCGAAATCAATGTGGTGTGTTGGGTGTATTATTTGATCGGTACTACGAAAATTTGGTATTGTTTGCCGAGAGTTATGTGGGGGATTTGGAAACGGCAGAGGACATGATTCAAGATGTTTTCTTGTCTCTTTTGTCCCATTCGAACTTGGATCAGATAGAATATACGCGTTCTTATCTGTACAGTTGTGTAAAGAATAGTTGCGTGGATTATTTACGGAAACTTAAGGTTGTCGATCCTTTGGACCTGAAATTGTTTGATGCGGTTTATTACACGGGTGATTTTGATATTTTTGAACAAGAAAAGTTGATTTGTCGGTTGGAAGAAGAAATTGAGAATTTGCCTGAACAGAGACGGGATGTTTTAAAAATGAGTGTATATAAGAAAATGAGTTATTTGCAAATTGCTGAGGTTATGCATATTTCCGTCAACACTGTGAAAACTCATATGAAAAAGGCATACCAAGATTTGAGAGTGAGATTGGTTGACCAACGGTTAAATCTTTTTCTATTTATTGTTTCGCAGAAGATAAAAGAGAGATTTATTTGTTAATTATATGTTTTTCTGATTTTTTCGTTCACCCTATTTTTCTTTTTTCCGTCATAGCTATAAAATGTAAATAGATGTGTGAATCGAATTTTATTAATGTATCTCTTCTTTATCGGAAAATGATGAATGAGTTACTTTCGGCAGAGGAGCAGAAGGTTTTTGACATTTGGTATGCGGAGTGTGATGAACATCGAAAGTATTATGAATGCTTTTGTCGGCAACAAGAGAAAATCATGCTACGAGAACATTCGGAACCGAGAGGATGGGGAAAAGGAGTATCTGTTAAAGAGAGGCGTTTCTATTTTGTAAGTCCTTGGAAATGGGTAGGAGGAGTGGCTTCGCTTTTGTTGTTGGTGACGGTCGGAATGTTGTTTTGGCAGGATAATCGTTCGAAAGAGAGCGGAAAGGATTATCTTGAAAATCAAGTTTTTCATGGAAGTAAGAATGTGATACTCTCGTTAGGAGAAGGACAAGAAATTGTTATTGATTCAGCTTTTTCAGAAAGAATTTTTCAGTCGGATTGTGTGGAAATAAAGGTTGAAACAGGAATATTACGTTATGGCCGGAGTTCGGTTGCAGATAAAAAAAATGTCTATAATGAATTGATCGTTCCTCTTTCCGGAGAGTATGTGGTTGAATTGTCTGATAGAACGAAAATATATCTGAATTCAGGTTCCCGTTTACGTTATCCGGTATCTTTTGTGGGGATGGAGGAGCGTCGGGTTTTTTTGGAGGGGGAAGCGTATTTTATTGTTTTTGGGGATAAACAGCCTTTTATTGTTGAAACTTTGCAGGAAGAAGTGAAAGTTTATGGAACTGAATTTAATGTGATGGCTTATGAGGATGAGGGTGTGTTGCAGACGACTTTAGTAAAGGGATCTGTTGGGATAAATGTGAAAGGAATGGAAAAAGGAGACTTTTATAAAATTGTTGCAGGTGAACAATTTTGTTTGGATAAACAGTCAGGTGAAGTAAAAATAAATTCTGTGGAGGTGTTTCCTTATATAGCTTGGAAGGATGGGTTGTTTGTTTCTCAATATGATGATTTAGAATCTATTATGCGTAAAATATCCCGTTGGTATGATGTAGATGTTTTTTATCAGAATTCGAATTTGAAAAAGAAACGTTTTTTTGGAATTATGAAAAGACAAGCTCGTTTGGAAGAAGTGTTGGAAATCATTGCGGAAGCGGGAGAAATACGGTTTAGCGTGAATGAACGAGTCGTTACGGTCACTGAATAATAAAAAAACAAGGAGAAGTTTACGGCTCCTCCTTGCCAATAACAATAATGGAACGGACGTTTTGCCTGTGCTGTTCCGATAATGTTTTATTTAATATGAACAAATGTATGAAAAAAAATTGTAGGGACGTTTCTTTTAGAAGGAACTGTTTTCGAAGAATGTGGTTCATGACAAGAGTTTTGATATTTTTTTTGTTTACCGTGCCGATGAATGTATTCGCCGGTTTTCATTCTCAAAACAGTGTTGTGACGTTAAAGTTAAATGGTGTGACATTGGAGAAAGTGATCCAATCGCTGAAACTACAAACGGATTATGGATTTTTTTATAATGTTGACAATAGTGAAATAAGTAATGTGAAGAATATTTTCATTGATGTGGAGAATGTTCCGCTGGAAGATGTTTTATTACAAGTGCTGAAGGGGACGAAGTTAACTTATTCGATTGTGAATGACGTTGTTATTTTGAGAAATAGGAACTCAAATGTAACTCGTGATTCGGTGTTAAAAGAACATTTGATCGTTGGTATAGTGTCTGATACAAAAGGAATTCCAATGCCGGGGGTGACAGTACGATTGCAGAATACTAATATTGGTACCGCAACGGATAATAGAGGAATTTTTGTTTTTCGTTTACCGATCACGCAAGGTACGTTAATATTGAGTTTTGTTGGTTTCCAGAAAAAGGAGGTGGATTTTAAAATTTCATCCGATACACTTAGAATTACATTGATTGAGGATTTGACAAATATTGATGAGGTTACGGTTGTTGTGTATGGAGAACGAAGGAAGCGTGAAGTAGTAGGTGCAATATCATCAGTGAAAGCTGACGATATTAAAGAGATTCCTACGGCGAGTCTTGAGAGTTTATTACAAGGACGAATGGCAGGAGTGGAAATAAATACGCAAAGTGGATCTCCCGGAGGTGGGGGGAGTATTGTGGCTATTCGCGGGTATAATTCTTTGTTTGTGGGAGACGGGCGTGATTATGGGGAACCGTTATACGTGATTGATGGAGTGCCTGTGCATTCGTTTACTTCTCCCGTTACAGGAACGAACGCTTTGGCGGAAATAGATCCGTCAACGATTGAGTCGGTGGAAGTTTTAAAAGATGCGGCTTCGGCAGCAATCTATGGTTCGCGTGCTGGAAACGGAGTGATTTTGATTACGACTAAAAAAGGGCGTGCCGGGCGTGCTAGTTTTTCTGCAAATATATCTTATACATATTCTATATTGCCGGAAACCCCAGTACAAACGGGAGGACGTGCAGAGCGGGCTTATGTTTTTGATGTGATGAAGAATGAACGTATGGCTGGTTATTATTCTGAAGGATATGTTTTTCCCACGGGATATGATGAAGGAAAAGCCGGAAGGGGATTGTATGACCGTTGGTGGTATAATGCGATGAATAATATTGCAGGTCAACGAGTGTTACAAGACTCATTGAACCCGTTTTATAATAATTCAACAGATTGGTTCCGTTATGTATTTCGTGCAGGGAAAATTGTAAATGCGAATATTCAAGCAAGCGGAGGAAGTGAAACGATGAATTATCTTGTGGGAGCTGGCTACTATACGGAAGACGGTATCATGTACGGGAGTGATTTTTCCCGAGTGAATTTGATTGTAAATTTGGGGGTATTACCTGTTCAAAATTTGAGTTTAGATACTCGATTATATTTTGCTTATACGGATAGAAGTCGGGGAGCGGGGTCTGGTAGTACGATGTCCGGAGCGAAAGTTGAGAGATTGACAGTCGATCCGAAAGAAACATCTTCAACTCTTGCCGCAGGGGGAATTAATGAAGATGAACTGTTGAAAGAGTTGAATACGGCTATAGAAAAGAATGAATCTTATCGTTTACGGGCGAATTTGAGTTTGAGGTATCAATTATATAAAGGAATAAGTTTGTCTGTCCTTGGTTCTGTCGATTATAATCAAGCGATGAGGAATAGTTTTCGTCCGAGTACATTAGATCCTGAAAACGGGTTGAATAGTTCGATAGGGGAGATTGATAGAAATCTGTTGATTTTGAACGAAAATATGTTATTGTATAAAACTTCTTTTAATGAAAAACATAATATAGATGCGTTATTGGGAATTTCTTATCAATCGGATCAAAATGATTATATTGCGGCATCGGGATCGGGAGGTGCAAGTGATAAAATTCATTATATCATGGATGATGGGACTTCCGTGGATATCAATGGACAGACTGTTTATCTAAAAAATGCTAAAACGAATCGGACGGAAAAGGTCTTGATTAGTTATTATGGGCGTTTGGCATATAATTTTAAACAACGTTATCTTTTTGAAGCTACTTGGCGTAAAGATGGTTCATCCGTATTCGGGGAAAAGGTCCGTTGGGCTATTTTCCCTTCTGCGGCTGTTGGTTGGGCTTTTTCGGAAGAAGATTTTATGGAGAACTGGTCATGGTTAAATTTTGGAAAATTCCGAGTTTCTTGGGGACGTTCCGGTCAGCAATTCGGTCAACCTTATTTAGCGCATGGCGTGATGGTTCCATACCAAACGTTTTTGGGACAAACCACAATTTACCCGAGTCCGACAGGAGGAATGATTAATCGTAGGTTGACTTGGGAGGAGAGTGACCAATACGATTTCGGGTTAGATATTGATTTATTTAATTATCGTTTGAAGTTTAAACTGGATTATTACTATAAGTTGACAAAAGGTTTGTTATACAATGTTCCTTTGAGTGGTAATTGGAATTTTATGACAAGCCAGTGGCAGAATGCGATGAAAGTTTCTAATGAAGGATTAGAAATGGAAGTGGAAGCAGATATTTTACGCGAGACAGCTGTTTCTTGGAGAATGAAGTTTAATATAGCCCGTAATTGGAATCTTTTTAAAAAGAGCTATACGGGACGGGATGTAGAACAATATATTATCGGACGGCCGCTTTATTCTATTTTCCTTTATGAGGATGCCGGGTATTACCAGTCTGACGACGAGATTCCATTTGTTTTCGATCAAAATGGTAATAAAGATAAAATGTATATAGGAGAAAATGGCAGTGGAAATGCATCGATTCGTTATGACGAAGGAATGAGGAAGATTTTAGATATTGACGGTGATGGAATGATTGGTTCCACGGATATGGTTTATCAGGGTAGTGCCTTGCCTTTGGCTTATGGAGGATGGGTGAACGAGGTTAGATGGAAAGGTTTCGAGGTGAATGTTCTTTTTACATACTCGATTGGACGTAAAATGTATAAAACATATAATATTCAGTCATTACAAGGAGAAGTGGGGTATCCTATTTTTGAAAATTTGAATAAGGTTTCTTTTTGGCAAAAAAAAGGAGATGTTACGGATTATCCGAGATTAGCTGCTTATAGCTCTGGATTACAGCAATTTTCTGGCGAATGGACATCGAATTTGGAAACCGTAAGTTTTATTCGTTTAAAGCAGTTTACGATTGGTTATGATTTATCGAAGAAGATCGTGAAGAAAATAAAATTGTCATCTATGCGATTGTTTTTTACCGGAGAGAATCTTTTTATGTTGACTAATTATTCCGGTTTAGATCCGGAAGTTGTGGATATGTTCACGGGTAGAGATAGTTTTAATTACTATCCGTTGGCTCGAAAGATGTCTTTGGGACTTACCGTAAATTTTTAGAGGAAACAAACTATGGAAAAATTGATAAAATTATTAGTACTCTTTGTGCTGTGTGTAAATATTTCATGTAGCAGTATGTTGGATATTGAACCGGAGAATTCGGTTACATTTACTAATTTCTATAAAAATGAACAGGATATTGCCACGTTGACAAGGGGAATGCATGCCATGTTAGTTTGGGCACTTCGATCTTTTGAGACTTTGGAATATGCCGGAGTAAAAGCGGATGATTCTCCTTCGGGATATATTCCAAGTCCGCATGTTTTTATGCGCTATCATAGTTGGAATGATGTTGGAACCAGTTGGAAGAATTATTATGATGTGATTTACCAGTGTAATTTGCTGTTTGATAATGTAAAAACTCCGGTATGTTCTAAAGAACGGCTGGATTTTTATTTCGGGCAGGCAAATTTTATAAAAGGGGTATGCTATTTTCAATTGGCTCGTTATTGGGGGGACGCCGTGATTTCCGGTCATACGGAAGATACTCAGGCTCGTTCTAAGAAACCGATGACTGAAGTGTTAGATACAGCATTGGCTTGTGCCAAGCGTGCCTTTATGTTATTGGATAAGCATGAAAATTTAGTGGATCAAAATGGTGCGAAAATTACTTCAAAGCAATATGGTAGTAAGGGTAATGCTGCTACTTTAATAGCCCATATTTGTGCGTGGAAAGCCTCTATGGGTAAAAAATTAAGCAAAGAAGAGAAACGAGCTTGTTGGGAAGACGCTGATTTTTATGCATCTAAAGTGATTGATACGGATGAGTGCGGATTTTATGAGCTTGAAAGTACTGCTGAATTGCTTGTAACTAATACGTTGAATATGCGTGGGGGTAAGGAAAGTATTTTTGAAGTTGAGTTGAACGGTCAAGATGGAACGGCTTCTGAATTTACCTCGGCTCTTTGGTTTGTTAGTTTTCCGTTGGTTCCGGGGGCTCTACCGGGAGATGTTGTAGAGAATCAGTGGAGACTGACTCTTCGGACTGTTTTTGATATGTTTCGGGGGACAGATGAGCGAAAAGAGGCGTTTTTTTATAAACCAAACTTGTACACAACGAATTCGGACAGTGCAAGGGCTTGTGGAGGATATGCTTTTGAATATAAATATAGAAAACCGTTATATAGTACATCTACATCTTCTGGTCAGACTTTACAATTGAAGAGTTTTGATGTGAACAAAATGATTTGGCGTTTGGCTGATTTGATTTTATTGCGCGCTGAAATTCGCATGCATCTGGGTAATACGGTTGGGGCAATACAGGATCTACAAGTCGTGCAGCGGAGAGCGAAAGCTGTTGAATATACGACAGGCGATTTGCAAATGGCTATTTTTCGGGAGAGGGAGAAAGAATTGATTTTTGAAGATCACCGTTATTTTGATATTATGAGGAATGAGGGATATTATAAAACGGAATTGCCTAAGAATAAAGTATTTGTTCCATTTCCGTTCCCTCATCAAGAAGAGGAAGAAGTGTATGGTTTGCTAACGGAACAAGATGTGGAAAACGGGGCACTTTTCTTACCGGTTGGATCTGGTGCATTTTACCTAAATGCAAAAATGATACAAAATACATATTGGTTTAATAGAAAGTAAAGAATTATGGAAAAGTTAATTATTATAATGTTGTTAATTGTTTTAGGAGCTTGTAATACAAAATATCATTATGTCGATACGGGAATTTCAAATGGAATTCATGATTGTTCTATGTTGGAGTATCTACGAGGGGACTCGTATAACTGGGATACAATTGTACGTGTAATTGAACGTGCAGACCTATCATTGTTATTTGATAAAGATGATGTTGATAATCAGATAACATTTTTGGGACCGACAAACCATTCTATTCGTTATTGGATGCAAGATAGCGGGTATAGGAGTGTGAATGAAATACCCAAAGAGATGTGTGAAAAAATGGTGTTGCGTCATATAATCAAAGGACGTTATATGATGGAAGATATCCCGCAGGGTAGTATTGGTACGAGTGCTTCTTCTGAAAAGGCAGGAGGAGTGGAATTGACTACATTAGGAGGAGGAGTTTTATGGTTTTATACGGTTGCCAGTTCTGCTTACGGGGTAGAAGATGCAGGTCCTCTTACCCTTAATTGTTTGTCGTTAGATTTTTTGAAAAGAGTTCCGTTAGCCTGTCCGGATATACAGACAAATACTGGGATAGTTATTTCTTTGGATTACAATTTTTATTGTGGTAACTTATAAAAATGATAGAATTATGGTGAAATTTATAATTATGGGTTTTGTATCCCTATCTATATTCATGGTATTATCTTGTCATGAGGTGACGGTCGGTTATCTGGAGGCGGATGAGGCTGTTTATGTACCGGATTCATTAGTCGTTCCTTTAGAATGGACAGAGGATAGTTATTTGCATTGGCATAATGAGGCAGATTGGGTATCAACGAAAATACAGGGAGTATTGGGGACCGCTCCGATTCGTTATCGGATAACGAATGTAAAAGTAGAGGGAAAAGGGGATGCAGAAATAATGAAAACTGTTTGTATGATTAATGGAGGGGGTATTTTTCGTATTCCATTTGTACATGAAATTCCGGAAGGAGTTTATATTATGTCGATAGAAATAAGTAACGATGGTTATTGTTATACTAAAGAGGATATTTTTAAAATTATAGTGAAGTAAGATGTTGTCGTAGTGGGCGGAATAGGGTCGTACTTTCGGATACGGCCCTATTTGTATGTTATTGGCTTTCTTCACTTCCTTTTAGTACAGGAAGACTGATATGATATTTCACCGCGATCACACGGGTTAAAATAACACTTCCGGCAGTGATAACTTGTGTGGTGATATGCCCCACGGCAAAAATGTCGCAGGCGAAATAAATCAATCCTCCCAGTATACAGGCGATAGCGTAAATATCTTTACGAAAGATAAGTGGAACTTCGTTGATAAAAATATCCCGGATAACTCCTCCGACAGCTCCGGTGGTCATTCCCATAATAATGGCAACCCATATGGGGAATCCGGCAACGAGACTTTTTTCGATCCCGACCACGGTAAATAAGCCTAAACCGATGGCATCGAAAATAAAGAACGTGTTATTCAACCGGATAACATATTTCCCGAATATGATCACGAACAGCAGGGCTAATCCTGTTACAATTAAATAAGAAGGCTGATGCATCCAGAAAGGTGTCAGTCCCAACATCAAATCTCGTGTCGTTCCGCCCCCGATGGCTGTTGCCGCCCCGACCACGTATGCTCCGAACCAGTCGAAGCGTTTGGCTGAAGCTAGGCGTATTCCACTGATAGCGAATGCAAACGTTCCGATATAATCAATAATTGTTGTAAAATCAATATTCATATTCCATCTATTTTTTTGAGCTTGCAAAGCTAATAATAAAGGAACGTTATTTTATATGTATTTTAATGTTTTACAGCATGATATATTTATGATATTACATCCATTCTTCACTTTTTACTTCGCCTTCCACGGAAAGAATAATATTTTTAATCGGAAGATTACGCGTGGCCAGTTGTCTTGCTTTTAGGGCCATTTGTAATAGGCCTCCGCAACAGGGAACTTCCATGATGAGTACCGTGAGTGTGTCAATTTTTGCATCATCAATCATACTACGGAGTTTGTCCACGTATGAGTCCGTATTGTGATCTAATTTCGGACAGGCAATAGCCAGAATTTTGCCTTTTAGGAAACGTTCGTGGAAATTACCGGAAGCAAAGGCCGAACAATCGGAGGCTAGTAATACATTTGCTTTTTGGAAATACCCGGCTTGTGGGTTTAGTAAATGTAATTGTACGGGCCATTGGCGAAGTTCTGAATTACCGGAACACGGTGTGACCATAGGCTTTGTGATAGGTTTTAGTTCCCTTGCCATTGAACCGGGGCAACCACATCCGAGTTTTGGAGTGGGATGTAATTCTTGTAGGTTGATACTGATGTTATGACGTTTCAAATAATCTAATCCTTGTTTTACCAGTGTTGTTTCACCATGTTCTTTCAGATGGCGCAAATGGGCTAGAATGACGTGTTCCCCTTTAGGAGCAATACGTTCCATTACAGCCTTTTCACTGTATGGCTCGGCTTCCCGTTCTTCCAGTTCGATGGCATTGACGGGGCATTCCCCGATACAGGCTCCCAGTCCATCGCAATATAAGTCACTTACCATGACGGCTTTCCCGTCTATTAATTGTAAAGCTCCTTCGTGGCATCCTTGTACACATAATCCGCAACCGTTGCATTTCTCTTCGTCTATTTTTATAATTGTCCGTTTCATATTGTTATTGTTTATGATTCTTATAACAAAGATACGGATAGAAACAAGAGGATTCTGTAATGAATATTACAGATGGAATAAAAAAACAAGAATAATTGTTTGTAAATATTAATGGATCAAAATCTGTAAAGTTTTAAAGTCTATAAGATCATGGAGTTTGTTGACCTTATAGACCTTATGATTTATTTAAACGTTCTTTTCAAGCGTTCTAAACCTTCTTTTACCGTGGCAAGCGGACATCCGATATTCATACGGAAAAATCCTTCTCCTTCGGGTCCAAAATCTGTACCGCTATTTAAACCGAGTTTGGCTTCATGGAGTAGTTTTTCCTGAAGTTGTTTATGGGATAATCCGGTATCTCGGAAATCTAGCCAGAGGAGGAATGAGCCTTCCGGTGGAATCATTTTCACGACAGGAAGTTCTTGGCGTAAAAATTGATCGGTAAACATGATATTCTTTTCGAGGTAAGAGAGCATTTCGTCTAACCATATATCGCCGTGCTTGTAAGCAGCTTCAAGTGTGACATGACCAAAAATGTTACCTAAATCTAAATGCAGGCATAAAAGTTCTTTTTCGAAGCGCTGACGTAATTCGGGAGATGGGATGATGACAATTGAATTCATCATGCCTGCAATATTGAATGTTTTGCTGGGAGCCATCATGGTTATGGTGATGGCTGCAATCTCCGGGGACAAGGAAGCCATTACCACGTGCTTGTGGCCGAAAAGAGCCAAGTCTGAATGAATCTCATCGGAGAGGATTGTAACCCCGTATTGAAGACATAATGTACCTATCCGGGTAAGTTCCTCCGTGGTCCATACTCGTCCTACCGGGTTATGTGAATTACTCAGGATTAATAATTTCACCCCGTCTTTTAATTTGTTTTCAAAATCTTGCCAATTAATCCGGTAATGTCCGTCTATAATTTTTAAGGTACTGCATACTAGTTCCCGGTTATTATCTTTTACTACGGCATAGAAAGGAGGGTAAACGGGGGTGAAAATCATTACCTTGTCGTGTTCTCGCGTGTAGACCCGTACACTTAATGACAAAGCAGTGACAATTCCGGGACTGCTCGATAGCCAGTGGGTAGACACTTGCCAATTGTGACGGCGGGCAACCCAATCGGCAAAAGCCTGTTTGGCTTCATCACTTCGGAATGTGTACCCGAAAACTCCTTTTTCACAACATTCACGGGCGGCATCGAGAATTTCTGGGGCTACCTGAAAATCCATATCCGCTACCCACATGGGCAGAATATCCGTGCAACCGAACACGTTTACAAGATTGTCGTACTTCACGCAACTGGTGTTCCGACGGTCTATTATTTGATCAAAATTGTACATATTTTTTAATTTTATCGAGTAGCAAGTTATAAAACTCTTTTTAATTATTTGTACAGAAATGAACGAGAAATGTCGAAACATTTATTTCATATTTTGGAAACCGTTTCTTAACAATACAATTCTTCCTTTGTGTAAGTAATTTAGGAATGAATATATGCCTAAGAAACAGCAACATTACAAAACAATTGTTCTTTCGGATATCCACCTCGGTTCTAAATGGTCGAAGACGAAAGAAGTTACCCGCTTTTTAAAACAACATTCTTGCGATACCCTTATCTTGTGCGGTGATATAATCGACGGGTGGGCGCTTATGCGGGGGAAAAACAGTAAATGGCGTCGTCGTCATACGAATTTTATTAAAGTATTGCTTGATATTTCCCATGATACGAAGATTATTTACGTGCGGGGAAATCATGATGATTTTCTGGATCGGGTAATTCCTCTGGCCTTTTCGAATATTTCTGTTGTGAAGGATTATATTTACACGAGTGGAGATAAACGTTATTACGTGTTGCATGGGGACGTATTTGATAAAGTAACCTCTTCCATGAGCTGGTTGGCGAAAGTCGGAGATGTGGGATATTCTTTCTTGTTGTGGGTGAACAAGATTTACAATCGCCGGCGTTTGAAGAAGGGGTTATCCTATTATTCGATTGCTCGGGAAATCAAATTGAAAGTGAAAGCTTCGGTTTCATATATCAGTGATTTCGAGAAATATATCGTGGATATTGCCGGAAAAAAGGGTTGTCAGGGGGTAATTTGCGGGCATATCCATTACCCGGAGAAAAAAATGATCGGGAACGTACTTTATTTGAATTCGGGGGATTGGATGGAATCTCTCTCTGCCTTGACCGAGGATTATGATGGAAATTGGAACGTGTATATCGAAGAAAAGGCTTTGACGGGTGTACGAGGTGCGGAACCTGAAACTATATTGCACACGGAATTAGCGGTATGAAATATTTATTTATTGTTCAAGGTGAGGGGAGAGGCCATTTGACACAGGCCCTTTCGCTCTCGCAAATGCTACGTCGTCACGGTCACGAAGTTGTGGAAGTGTTGGTTGGGAAAAGTAGTAACCGGGAAATTCCCGCTTTCTTTCTGGAGAAGATTGGGGTAAAAGTAAAGACTTTTGTCAGCCCGAATTTCTGTTACGGGAAAGATCACAAGAAGGTGAAACTGACTAAAAGTATATTATTTAATATTACGGTAAAGAAATTACGGGAATACAGGAAGAGTGTAAATTTAATTCATCGTCATATTCAAAAGATGGAACCGGACGTGGTAATAAATTTTTACGAGATGCTGGCCGGTCTAATGAATCTGCGTTTCCGGGAACATGTTCCTTTTGTCTGTATTGCTCATCAGTTTCTAATGAAGCATCCGGATTACCAGTATGGGAACGGAACGGGAAGAGAAGAAATGTTACTACGTCTGAATAACACGTTGTGCAGTATCGGGGCAACGAAAACATTAGCTCTTTCATTTTATCCCTTAAAAGACTTCTACCGGGAGAGAATGGCCGTCGTACCGCCACTTTTACGGGAAGAGGTGTTACAAGCTGTCCCGCAAGATAAGGGATATATTTTAGGTTATATGTTGAACCCCGGTTATGCCGATGAGGTAAAAGAGTGGCATAAATCCCATCCGGATCAGGAGGCTCATTTCTTTTGGGATAGGAAAAACGCTCCATCGGTTTTTCGAGTGAATGACCGTTTGACCTTCCACCGGATTAATGACGTGAAGTTTTTGGAATATATGCAAGGATGTTCGGGATATGTTACTACTGCCGGATTTGAATCGGTTTGCGAGGCGATGTATTTGGGAAAACCGGTGATGATGATTCCTACCCATGTGGAGCAGGAAATCAATGCTGCCGATGCGGTTGGAGCCGGGGCGGGAATCGAGAGTACGACTTTCGATGTTTCACGTCTTGTAGAATATATTCCGACCCACAATGCAAATACCGGAACATTTCGGGATTGGGTACAATCTGCTGAAGAAGTGTTTCTCCGGCATTTGACGACGTTGGTTTGAGGAAATAGTGAAGTGTAAAAAGAAAGAGGCCGTCTTAGACATTTACTTTTGCAGTATTAAAATATAGGTTAATAATATATCTTTGAAAAAAGAGTTGCAGTGCACTAATTT
>CALUKD010000034.1 GCA_944321125.1 Candidatus Butyricimonas faecavium
GATTACGTTTGATGATTTTTAAGGATTCTGACATAGGTTTACTTAGATTTACAGTAAACTTTTCTCAGGATAATACAGGGTGTTTACCCGTTGTATATTCGATGTACTTAGGGATTAAAGACGTATCAACTTCGAATCACCTTCGGTACAAAGACGTTCAGGAACGTCTTTGTACCGAAGGTGATAGGTTTTTGTTCTATGATTATCAGGTGATAACCTTAAGTACTAATCCTTTCTTCATTTGATAATGGAACTATGATATGTTTTTATATGTTAGTGTTTCCATCATATCTTTTTCGTGTATGATTTTGTCATCCATGAAAGAAAGGCTTGATAAGATGGAAATATATCGGTGTTTTTTACTATCTTGCACAAGTTTATATGATTATTATAAGGAAGTTATGCGAGTTATTCAATATATAGGGGTGCTTCTTTTCTTTTTCCTCGTGTCTTGCGAGAAAAATGACGTGGAGCCACAGAAGACAAGGACGTTGATGGTTTATTTAGCGGGAGATAATAATCTTTCGGGACATATGCAGAAGAATATCACTTCCATGATGTCTGCTTGGAAGGAGAGTTATCATGCGAATATCGTGATCTATTTTGATGGTCCCAATGCCATGCCGGAGCTTTACACGTTCCAGTTTAAAGGGAAAGAAGTGGAGAAGCGACTGCTCAAAAAGTACGAGGAGATGGATTCCGCGGATCCGGAAGTTCTGAAGAAGGTATTGAACGAGATGCAGGATTTGTACCCGTCAGATTCGTATGGATTGATTCTCGGTTCACACGCTTCGGGATGGATTCCTTCAGGGGGATTTGTCCGGAGTAATCAGATGTTATATGCCGAGCCCGTTCTGACCCGTAGTTTCGGTACGGATTATACCGGGTCAAACCAGATGGATACCCGGGATATGGCAAAGGCGATTCCTTTTAATAAGGAAAAGTTGGAGTTTATCCTATTTGATGCTTGCTTGATGTCTTCTATTGAGGTGCTTTATGATTTACGGGAGAAGGCAAAATACGTGATTGCATCTCCGGCTGAACTACCAGCACCGGGTTTTCCTTATGCCCGGGTGATGCCTTATTTCTGGGGAAAGGGGACAGATTTGGAGAATGACTTAGTGAAAGTGTGTAATGAATTCTGGGATTATTATAATACGTATAATGCATCTAATCGGTTTGGTACGATTGCTTTAATAAAGATGGACGGGATGAAACATTTATTTAATCTTACCCGTGAAGTTTTGCAAGGGCAAAAAGAGAATGTAACTGCGATAAACCAAAATGATGTTTATTGTTATCCTATGGTAGAGTACGCCAAACATGATCGTTTTTTTGATTTGGGAGATTACATGAAATACATGACCAAGAATAGGAAAGGACTTTATAAGGAGTATCGAGATTTTTTGGATGACGAGGTTGTGATCTATAAAAAAGCAACGAACCCATTTTATTATACAGAAATACCTGATGAAACATTTAGTGGCATAACAACTTATATTCCTCTTAGGATATGGCCTACCGCTGAAAAAGAGGCTTATTGGAATTTCCCTTGGGCGGGTGTCTATGAGGCGGCGACGGAATAAGTGATATATTTCTAATTCCTTTGTTATTGCGAGTAACTTGCAGGAGTGTTGAATCGTACTTTCCTTGATATCTCAAGTGTATTTCAAGGAGAAATTAATCAAAAAAGTACGATCCGTGTAGTTGACTTATCGTTAACCTACTAACGAGGTTACAGTACAAGTATATATACACACACCTACATTATAATTTTTGATTTTCTTCGGCGATCGTGTAAAATAGGGTTGCTCCCGTTTCAATCACCTCGTCCGGAAAATCGTATTGTGGGGAGTGGAGTGGGGCACAGTTTTCTCCGGAACCCAAACCGAATATGGCTCCTTTGTATTGTTGCGTGAATAACCCGAAATCTTCCCCCCAACTGAACGGTGTTTGTAATTCTATGTACGGCAGATTATTGCGAAGGGCTGCATTTTTAATTAGACTCACGGACTGCGGGTCGTTTTCATTAGCGGAGAAAGGTTCCAACCATTCCATCTCGTATTGCAAGTCGGGAGTACGTTCACATTCGGTAGCGACCAACTCTTTCAGTTGTTGAGCATGTTGGTGTAAGAGTTTGTCGGTTTTGGCTCGGAATGTGGCCCGAATTATACTGTTTCCTGCCGATACGCCGTATGCTTCTTCACCGATGTGAATTTCCACGATCGTGGAGAGAAAATAGGTGTCGGATTGAATATCGGTGTTATTCCAGCGTAATAACTCGTTAATAATGTTGAGCGTGGCGGGAATGGGACTGATACCTTTTTGGGGTTCGGCTGCGTGTGATGTTTTTCCCGTAAGTGTGATGGAAACGCTTACCACGGCACACGTGAAACAGCCTTCTTTACAGAGAACGGCGGAAGTAGGATAACCCGGGATATTGTGTAGGGCAAACGCCTTGTCGACCTTGTAATAATCCAATACCTTTGTCTCCAGCACAGCTTTTGATCCGCTCCCGTTCTCTTCTGCCGGTTGGAAAAGAAGTAGTACACGTCCTTTTGTCAACGGATGTTCCGACAACATTTGGGCGAACCGGAGTAATATGGTCGTGTGGCCGTCATGCCCGCATTTATGTGCTACTCCCGGATTCTGTGAATAGTAAGGTATATCGTTTGCTTCTTGTACCGCAACAGCATCCATATCCGCTCGAAATAGGAGGGTTGGGCCATCTTCCGAGAAGAAGTATTCAACGAGTAGCCCGTGACCACCCACGTGGCGGATGACTTTAGTTGGATTGAACGCCTGTAATTTATCCTCGACGAAACGGGCTGTTTGAGCCTCGTGTCCCGAGAGTTCGGGATGTTGGTGCAATTCCCGACGTATCTGATAAAAGGTATTTCCTTGCATAGTTTTTCAATTTACACCACAAAGGTAAAATAATTAATTGTTCGTGTGGTTATATTTATTTTCTATCTTTACGTCGAATTGTAAAAGAATGTAGGTATGAAGTTAAATAAATCACAAGGGGATTTGTTGAAACGGGTAATCGAACGATGGGAGGCGGAAGGTACGATTGACTCGGGTACGGCGGAGCGGTTGAAAGGGAGTTATATGGTGCGTTCTTTCGAATGGAAGGAATTGGCAAAGTATTCGTTCTGGATTGCCATTGTTTGTGGGGTGATTGCTGTGATATCGGTGCTAGCGGATCATTTGATCATGGATTTGCTCGAGAGATTATTTTTTTCTTCTTATTCTTTGGCTAGCGGTATATTTGCCGTGCTGGCGACTTTGGTGTTTTACTGGGGTTGGAAACGGCGGAAACAGGTGCCTTACAAGGTTTTCAGTAACGAGACAATTCTTTTTCTTGGTGTACTGCTGACGGCAGTTTCAGTTGGGTATTTAGGAGCGGCCCTAGATAATGGGAGCGGGCATTTCTCGTTGCTTTTTTTGTTGGCGGCGGTGATTTATGGTGTGCTGGGTTTTTATTTTTCATCAGTGCAGGTGTGGGTATTTGCCCTGTTGTCGTTAGGAGCATGGTTCGGGGCTGAGACGGGGTATTTGACTGACTGGAGCAATCATTTTTTGGGATTGAATTACCCGCAGCGTTACGTGGTTTTCGGGGGATTGTTGGTGGCGTGTCGTTTTCTGCTAGCTAAGAAGAAATGGTTCGCGACTTTTGATTATTCGACATACGTGGTTGGGATGCTCTACCTATTTATCTCGTTATGGTTTCTTTCTATATTCGGAAATTCGGAAAGTTGGATTCGCTGGTATTCTACAAAACAGGTGGAGTTGTGGACTTGGAATTTGTTGATTCTTTTGGGTGCAGTGATTGCCATATTTATAGGTTTGAAACGGGATGATGTTGTTGCCCAGGGGTTTGGGATTACTTTTTTCCTATTGGGTATTTACACGTTATATTTTTCCCTGTTATGGGATGTTATGCATGCGGGGTTATTCTTTTTTATACTGGCTGTATCTTTTTGGTTGTTGGGTCGTAAGGCAGAGAAAGTATGGCACTTGGAGTTTTTGCGTGACCCGAAGAAAGAATGATGATATGAATTAGAGTATGGATACACTGGTAAGTTTAGGATATTGGGGGTTGTTTATCGGTTCTTTTCTTGCATCAACGATTATCCCGATGAGCGCTGATGTGTTGTTGGTTGGTGTATTGGCATTAGGAGGAAACGTGTGGGGATGTTTGGCAATAGCCACGGTAGGCAACTGGTTGGGAGGATTGACCTCGTACTGGATAGGATGGTTGGGACGTTGGGATTGGATCGAGCGTTGGTTCAAGGTGAAGCGGGAAAAGCTGGAGCAACAGAAAGGACACGTGGATCGTTATGGTGTTTGGCTTGCTCTTTTCACGTGGTTGCCGATCGTGGGTGACCTGTTTGCCATTGCCCTCGGATTTTATCGTGTCCGTCCGAAGATGTCTGCTTTCTATATGCTCGTGGGGCGTTTTGCCCGCTTTTTGGTGTGGGTGTTGCTGTATATTAAGTACGCCGACCGTTTTATAGAATGGATCCGTTGATCAATTGGTTGTTACCAGCTACCACTAGAACCTCCGCCACCGAATGAACCACCACCGAAACCGCCAAATGCACCGCTACCGCTACTGAATCCACCGAAACCGCCGCTACTGCCGCCACCCATGGGGAAGATGAAGAAACCGCCGCTACTGGAGGTGTGACCGGGCGAGTAGCCACCGCCACCTCGTTTCCGGAATATGAGTGATAGGATGATCACGAAAACGATGAATCCGATTACGATGTCAAAGGGACTACCTTCGTTCTTTTTCTTGTACTCGTCTGCAGTGTATTCGCCTTTAGATAAGTCTATTAATACATCCGTGGCTTTGTCAATGCCTTTGTAGTAATTATTTGTTTGGAAAGCAGGGATGATTTCGTTACGGATGATACGGGAAGCTGTTACATCCGGAATAACTCCCTCTAACCCGTAACCGACGGAAATGGCTACTTCTCCTTTTTCTCTTCTGGATTTTGGTTTAATCAGAATGACAATGCCGTTGTCTTTTCCCTTTTGACCGATACCCCATTTTTCTCCGAGACGAGCAGCATAGTCGTTGATGTCGTACCCGTTAAGTGAAGGCACGGTGACTACAGCAATTTGAGTGGAGGAGTTATTGTTGAAATTTACGAGTTTTTTCTCCAGTGCTGCCCGTTCTTGGGTGCTGAATAATCCCGTGAAATCATTCACGATACGTTTCGGGGTCATGGGTTCCGGAATATCTTGGGCGTGAACGGTGAACAGGGTTCCCGTGATGAGGGCAAATAATATGAAGAAGCTTTTTATCATATTGCTATAAATTACAAATTAAAGAACGATTGTCCGCACAAAACCGTGATATTCCTTTACTGGAAGGAGATTTCGTCTGGAAGTTCGTTTATGTCATCAGCCTGATAGGGGAAATATTCTTTTAGTTGTTCCCCGGCGGTGGTGACAGCTTCACAGATACCTTCCGTGATCTTTCCTTCTTTGAATTTCCCGATCATGTTTTTCATGATAGAATCCCAGAAATCTGCAGGTACTTTGGCGTTGATTCCTGCATCTCCGAGAATAGCGGATTTGTGGTCGAGTAGGGCCACGTAGATCAGTACTCCGTTTCTTTGTGCCGTTTTGTGCATATTTAGATGGGCAAAAACGTCGGTAGCTCGGTCAAGTACGTTTATTTTGCAACGGTTTTCAATATGTACCCGGATTTCCCCGGACGTATCTTTTTCCGCTTGCTTGATAGCAGCTACCATGACATCTTTCTGTTGTTTGGTAAAGGCTTTTTCGGGAGACATAAGTTGAGTTTATGATTTAATGGTTTATGATTGTAGATTACGAATTTGAATATTTACGATTTATAATTGAAATTCTAATTATAAATCGTAAATCAAAAAATCATAAATTAAAACTTAACTTCCGGAGCTTTTTCCGCACCGGCGGTAGCCTCGAAATAAGGTTTCGGGGTGAAACCGAACATTCCGGCAACGAAGTTTTTGGGGAATGAGCGGATATAAGCGTTGTAGCTTTTCACTTCCTCGTTGAATTTACGTCTTTCGACAGCAATACGGTTTTCTGTTCCTTCCAGTTGGGCTTGTAAGTCACGGAAGTTCTCGTTAGCTTTCAAGTCTGGGTATTGTTCGGAAATAGCCATCAAACGAGAGAGGGCAGAGGAAAGTTCACCTTGCATATTATTGAACTTTTGGATAGTTTGTTCATCCAGTTGATCAAAGTTCACTCGCATCTGCGTGGCTTTTGCACGGGCTTCCACGACTTGGGTTAACGTGTTCTGTTCATGCTCCGCATAGCCTTTTACCGTGTTTACGAGGTTTGGAATTAAGTCCAAACGACGTTGATATTGATTTTCCACGTTTGACCATTGGGAGGATACATTTTCACTCCGGGTTACCATCTGATTGTAACTTCCTTTGAACCACATGAAAATTCCAATCACGATAACGATAATTACTCCTATTACAATATAACTCTTTTTCATGTTTTGCTTTTATTTTAGTATTACGAGCACAAATATAATGCTTTATTGATTGCTTGCAGCAAGATGAGTAATTTTAGATTTATAATCACTTCATTTTTTAGTTTTATTTAATCACACGATCGTAGATGTAAAGTAACAAGGTTGTACCTAATCCGATTGCCAGTATCACCATCCATATGTCGGAGGGGGAATATTCGTTCCATAGTAGGTTGGTCAACTCGTGAGGGGTAAGGTTAACCTGTTGGGCTACATGGTCGAAATAGGCATTATTTGACAAGCCTTCCGGTAATTGAAGGCCTTTTTCGGCAACGAACTGACGAGTGATCATCACTTTATCTGCTATGTTTTGGTAGACTGTACCGGAGATGATTCCAGCAAAGATGTTGCCGATGAAAACGGGGATAAAGGAGTATCCCATATAGAGAGCCTTTTTGTCGTGTGGGGCAATCCTACCGATATATTCCGTGATTTTTGGAGATCCTGCCATTTCTCCCAGTGAGAAAATTAGTATCGCAACGAGCGTGAATAGTACGTTTTGTGAGAACAAGGTAAGAGCCATTCCTATGGAACAGACCAAGAATCCCGAAATCATAGATTTAAGGGGTTTCATACGCATTACGACACTTGACACTATAATTTGGAAAATAATAATATAGAGGGCATCGAAGTTGGTCACGAATTCTGCATCCATGACTCCCGGTGCCGGACTGTAGTTGGTGCTGATAAAAGGAATGTACTTTTCGAAGAAATGGTACAATATGCTTGTGTCAATCCATTGTGAGATAAAGACGGGCAAAGTGAAGAAAAGTTGGTTGTACATGGTCCAGAATCCGGCTATAATGAGTAGGAATACTAGAAATTTCACGTCTTTTACGATGCTGAACATATTTCTGAATATATCCCTGAAAGTGCGAGTAAGAGAGGTCCGTTGCACGATTCTCCGATGGGGTTCCTTGTAGAAAAGGAGCAGTATGAAATTTAGCGTAATAATGCCTGCTGATACGTAAAATACGAGGTTGGACGATCCTTTGAACAAAAGAGTAACCATCGGGCCGAAAAAAGCGCCTATATTGACCATCATGTAATAAATGCCGAACCCAATGGAGGCCGTTTCATCCGTCGTGGTTTTGGCTATCGTGGCTGAGATAATTGGTTTGAACAAGGCTGCGCCTAGGGCCAAGTAAAGGTACATGAGAAATACCCCTGTGAACGTGGAGAACATGGGCAGGAGGATGAAAGCAGACGTGTATATCGCAAAAGCCAGAGCCAGTACTTTTTTGTAATCGTAGCGGTCGGCGATAGCTCCGGTCAAGACGGGCAGGAAGTAGAGTATCCCGGTTCCCACCCCCATCAGTATTCCTTTCTGACTTTGTGAGAATTCCAAGCCACCCATATCGGATGATCCTGTTAGGTAATTGGCAAAAAGCATGAAGAAGCCGTACCATGCCCAGCGTTCAAATAATTCAATAGTATTAGCAACCCAAAAGGTGCGGGGAAATTTACGGAACATGCCCATCTTTTACATTTTTAATGATTGATTGGCAAATATAACGAATTAGCTAGACGAAAGGAAGTAAACTTTCGTTTTTCTGTGAAATAGGCTATCGAAATAAAGGATTTTGCAATTGTTTCAAGAAATATGGTGTCAACTGAATTATATTAGCTATCTTTGCATTGTAAAACATTGTGAGTTCATTTTGATCTTTGTCTTCTTTGTATTTTCCGGATATGTTTCCTCCGGCTTTTTTCATCGTTGAATTGACCTTTGTAGCTTTCTTTGTTCAGACAATTTTTTGCCCGAATAGTCTATTTGTATGTACGAACTAAAAATAGCAAAAGGCAATTTTAAACGTAACAATTATTATTATGACATTTAGAGAATTAGAAATTGCGGAGCCTATTCTTAAGGCTATCTGTGAAAAAGGATATGAAAAACCCACCCCGATACAAGAGAAAGGGATACCCGTGGCTCTTGGTGGTGGTGATATGCTGGGAATTGCCCAAACCGGAACCGGTAAGACGGCAACATTTGCAATACCGATATTACAACATTTACTCGTTGAGCGTTCTATTGAGAAGCGTTTGGAAGCACAGGGTAATAGGGGGCGTATCGTGAAAAGACGAGCTGTTAAAGCTTTGATCTTGACGCCGACCCGTGAATTAGCTATTCAAATCGGGGAGAATATCACGGATTATGGGAAATATACGGGGATTAGGCATGCGATTATATTTGGTGGCGTGAAACAGGGAACGCAGACCGATCAGTTGCAGGCGGGAGTGGATATTCTTGTCGCTACGCCGGGACGTTTGCTTGATTTGATTCGGCAGGGATACGTGAATCTTTCTTCTATCACGTATTTTGTTTTGGATGAAGCCGACAGGATGTTGGATATGGGATTTATTGCAGATATACGACGTTTGTTACCTATGCTGCCGGTAAAGCGCCAGACGCTGTTTTTCTCGGCAACGATGCCTAAAGATATAGTAAATTTATCGAAAAGTATTCTTTCAACCCCAACAAGGGTGGAGGTGACCCCGGTTTCTTCTGCTGTCGACACGGTGGAACAGGGCGTTTATTTTGTAGAGAAACCGGAAAAGAAGAAACTTCTTGTTTCCTTGTTGAAACAAGAGAAAAAGTCGGTACTTGTTTTTTCTCGTACTAAGCACGGAGCGGATAATATATCACGTCTGTTGAAAAAATCCGGAATCAAAAGCGAGTCCATTCACGGGGATAAATCACAAGGACAACGCCAACGAGCCCTGTCGAATTTTAAGGCAGGTACAATCCGGGTGATGGTGGCCACGGACATTGCAGCCCGAGGGATTGATATTCAGGAGTTGGAGATCGTTATAAATTATGATTTGCCTGATGTGGCAGAAACATACGTACACCGTATCGGGCGTACCGGACGTGCAGGACACCTTGGTACTGCGGTAACATTCTGTTCTCAAGAAGAACAGCCTAAAATTCAAGAGATTCAAGGTCTAACAGGAAAGAAAATCAATCGGTTATCCTTTCAGTAATGATGATTGAAGGTGAATAAAAAAAGAACGATCTGCATCACAGATCGTTCTTTTTTTATGTGGGAAATAACTTATTTTACGAGATTCATGGTATCTGTTGCGATAACCAGTTCCTCGTCCGTGGTAATACTCATCACAGTTACTTTGGAATCGGCAGTAGACAGTATTTTATCTTGTCCGCGAACTCCTTTATTGGCTGCAACATCGAAGTGAATACCCATGTATTCCATGTTGGTACATACTTGCTCACGTACTTCGCTGTCATTTTCTCCGATACCACCGGTGAAGACGATCAAATCTGCCCCGTTTAGTGCGGCAGCGTAGCTACCCACGTATTTCTTCACGTCGTAAGAGAGAATATCGAGAGCAAGACGGGCTTTATCGTTTCCGGCTTCAGCGGCAGCCTGTAAGTCACGGCAATCAGAAGAAACTTCAGATACACCTTGTAATCCGGATTTCTTGTTCACGAGGTCATTTGCTTGTGCTGCATTTAAACCTTCTTTTTCACAGATGTATAACAATGCCCCCAAATCAAGGTCTCCCGTGCGGGTTCCCATGATCACTCCGGCATTAGGAGTGAAACCCATGGATGTGTCAATGGATTTACCTTTGTTGATAGCGGTTATGGATGAGCCGTTACCCAAGTGACAAGTAATGATTTTTTTCTCCTCGATGTTCCATCCCAGTATTTTACATGCTTTTTCTGCGACGAACTTGTGAGAGGTTCCGTGGAATCCGTAACGACGGATGCGGTAATTTTCATAATATTTGTACGGAAGCCCGTAGATATATGCTTCTTTGGGAAGAGTCTGGTGGAATGAAGTGTCAAATACTGCTACTTGTGGTATACCCGGTAACAGTTTTTCCATTGTCTCAATTCCTTTTAGGTTTGCGGGATTGTGGAGTGGAGCTAATTCGCAGCAAGCTGCAATCTTTTTTTTGGCATCCTCATCAACACGAACGCTTTGGGCGAAGAATTCACCACCATGAGCTACACGGTGTCCCACTGCATTAATGTCCGTCAAGGCTTTGATTACTCCATGTTTCGGGTCAACCAGTGCTTTTAAGATCAGATCGATCCCGGCTGTATGGTCTGCGATAGGTTCTTCTACCACGTATTTATCTTTTCCCTCCGGTTTGTGGGTGAAACTTCCTACGGGTAAACCGATTTTTTCTACTAATCCTTTAGCGAGTAACGTCGGTTCTCCTGCCATGTCAAGTAATTGATATTTAATAGAGGAACTTCCGCAGTTTAAAACTAGTATGTTCATTATAATTTAATTTGAATAGGTAATACTTGTTGAGTTTATAATAGTTTATAAACTTTATAAATTGATTTATTTTGCTGCAGCTTGATTTACCGTGATGGCAACGAGGTTTACAATGTCGCTTACTGAACAACCTCTTGACAAATCGTTAATCGGTGCAGCCATACCTTGAAGTATAGGACCAACGGCTTCAATTCCAGCGATTCGTTGTACAAGTTTATAACTGATGTTTCCGACTTCAAGACTGGGGAAAATTAACACGTTGGCTTTACCGGCCACAGGGCTTCCCGGAGCTTTACTAGCCCCTACTGATGCCACGAGAGCTGCATCGGCTTGCATTTCACCGTCGATCATTACGTCGGGAGCCATTTGTTTGGCGAGTTCAGTTGCTTTTACTACTTTATCAACCAATTCGTTTTTAGCAGACCCTTTGGTAGAGAAGCTTAACATGGCAACTCTCGGTTCAATTTTAGCGATAGCTCTGGCTGTTCCGGCTGTAGCCACGGCGATTTGAGCTAATTCTTCAGCAGTTGGGTTGGGTAACACGGCGCAGTCAGCACACACGATTAGGCCGTTTTCTCCATATTCCGGTTTGTTGGTTAATAGCAGGAATGCACCTGATACTACGGACATACCCGGTAAGGTTTTAACAATCTGTAAGGCGGGACGTAATACGTCTCCGGTAGCATTTTTGGCCCCGGCAACTTCTCCGTCAGCATCACCGTTCTTGATCATCAAAGTGGCAAGGTATAGCGGGTCAAGAACGAGTTTTAGGGCTTGTTCTTTTGTCATACCTTTACTCTTGCGAAGTTCAACCAAAAGGTTTGCATACGCTTCTTTTTTCTCGTGGTTTGCAGGATCGATGATCGTGGCTTTACCGATATTTTTCAATTTTAATTTCTCGGCCAACGCTTCAATTTCAGCCGGATTACCGATCAGGATGATTTGAGCGATACCTTCACCGATTAAGATGTCGGCTGCTTTCAACGTACGTTCTTCTGTTCCTTCCGGAAGTACAATGCGTTTGTTGCACTTCTTCGCATTTTCTTTGATTTGTTCAAGGAGATTCATGATATTTTTATTTTAAATATATAGTTACTCGCAATCGTTAGCGCAAAAGTAGAAATAAATAATCAATTTGTAATGCAGACATTACAAAAAAGTTCATTTACCCTTGTTTTATTTTCCAAGTTTGAAACGAATACGCAATACTCCATCATTGAAATCAAACGAGATGATGCGAAAAGTTCCGATCTCAGCCGTGTTGGTGACGTGGAGACCGATGCAGGCGCATTGATCGTAGTCTCCGATACGAATCACCCGTACCGTCTTAATTCCCGGTTCAGGAAGGCGGGAGAGGTTAATACAGGCCGGAACTTGATCGATCGGGTAGAAGATTTCTTCCACGTTGATGTTCTGTTGTATAATGTCGTTTACGGCTTGCTCTACGGTAGCAATGTCTTCGGCGGAAGGGGCTGTCGTGAAGTGGTAATCACATTTGGATTTCTTTTTCTCGATATGGGCAGAGAAGGAACGTTCACAGTGGAAATATTTGACCATTTGAGAATTTAAGAGGTGTTCCGCCGTGTGCATTGGAGGATATTCTTGTTTGTTGTGTTCGTTGAGTTGAATTTTTTGTTCCATGAGTAATTGTTGAGATTGATTAAATTTATATCTAACTTAGATTCAATTAGAAAATGCAATAATAAACAATTAATTTCCTGTTTTCAATTAATTAACTAACTTTGTCGCTTGATCGGTTGGGATTTTCCCGCCGCGGGATCATGGGACAAGTGGTTCCGGTTTAAATTTAGGTTTAAATAAAACTGTAATTATGAAGTTATTAGAAGGAAAGACTGCCATCATCACGGGGGCATCAAGAGGAATCGGAAAGGCTGTGGCATTGGAATTTGCCCGTCAAGGAGCGAATATTGCTTTCACCGATTTAAGATATGATGAAATAGCTCAGGAAACCGAAAAAGAAATTGCTGCTTTGGGTGTAAAAGCTAAAATGTACGCCTCGAATGCTGCAGACTTTGCGGCTACGAATGCTACCGTGGATGAGATTGTTAAAGAATTCGGACGTGTAGATATACTTGTGAATAATGCTGGTATCACGAAAGACACCTTGTTGATGCGCATGAGCGAAGAACAATGGGATGCCGTGATTAATGTGAATTTGAAATCCGTATTTAATTTCACGAAAGCAGTGTCTGCCATTATGTTACGTCAGAAGTCGGGTTCTATCATCAGCATGAGTTCCGTGGTTGGTGTGAGTGGTAATGCTGGACAAGCAAATTACGCGGCTTCTAAAGCCGGAATTATCGGATTTACAAAGAGCGTAGCTAAAGAACTTGGCTCTCGTAATATTCGTGCCAACGCTGTGGCTCCGGGATTTATCATTACCGATATGACCGCACAATTATCAGAAGATGTGCGTAAGGAATGGGCTGCTAAAATTCCATTGAAGAGAGGTGGTACTCCGGAAGATATTGCGAAGGTATGTGTATTCTTAGCTTCTGATTTGTCTGCTTATGTGACAGGTCAAACGATCCACGTTTGTGGTGGAATGAATATGTAATATTCGTTTAAAAAAGCTTGGTTATAATTGTCAAGAATGCGAGACAATAAGGGAAGGAGTCTAAACTCATCTGCCACATTCTTGTTTCTAAGCACTTTTTAAACAACCTTCTGAAATGAAGAAAAAAGGCTGTCTATTTACTTTTTAGACAGCTTTTTTCTTATCAGATGTTGAACTGTGAAACAGGAACCTTCTCCGGTTTTAGAAGTTACTGTGATCTTCCCATTTAAATGTGATGGTCTGTCCGATAGCTAGGCTTAATCCTAATTCTATTCTTTGACGAATTGAATTTGTTACCTTTATAAAATCGTTCGAAAATACGGTTCATATTGTTTTTATCAAGCGTGTTCTTGGGGATGTTCGGTCTTGATGTTGCGAAATGTGAATATGATATAACTTGAATCTTTTTCCTTAGTGACCGTTTGGTTATTTCCCGGAATATTTCTACTTTTAAAACATCGTATTTGAATGGTTGCCGAAAAGTCAGATCATGATTGTGGCTCGCTTTTTGTAACCTCAAAATAAAACAAACAAGTAATTTCATGGAAAGGCGTGTAAAATATAGGATAAAGGCCGGGCTAAGGATAGTCGGGGCATTCTTATTCATGGGCTTTTTGGTCTCATGTAGTAGTTACAAAGTGCTGAATATTGACGTATTGTATCCTGGGGAGTTGAATATCGGAAACAAGAATGCACAGATTTTGTTTATTGATCGAAAACTTGTGCATGAGTCGGATTCACTCTCTGCATACCAGTTGTTTTCTAGTTTACAATTAAGGAGAGATGAGGTTGTGAATCATTTCTATAACGGGGTGCGTGACGGATTACGTAACGGGGTACAACCTATTTTACTAGTTAAAGGGTTGGGATTGAACACGGGGTATATTCCAGATGGGTATACTCCTGCACCGATTTCTCCGGAAGGTATTGCTGCTTTGGAAAAAATTTCAGGACAAATGTACGTGCTTGCAGTGGAATATTGTAAGTTTGGATTGGATGATGCGAGTCGGTTGATGCTTGATTCCAATCTTTTTGTGCGTTTATACGATCCGGAGGGGGTTGTGGTGGACTCTGCAACTACTCACAAGTTGGATGATATGGACGAGATGCTGTTCGAGGGAAACAGCTATGATATAATTTGTAATTTCTTTTACAATAACGGTATAAAATATGCAGAACGTTTAACGCCAACATGGAAACCTGAGCAACGTAGGATTTATATGAATAATCGTTTGTTGAATCTCGGTTACTATTATTTTGAGAACGAGAATGATGAAGAGGCTCAGAGGGTATGGAATGCGGCATTGAACTTGAAACCCAAGGTAGCGGCTCGTGCTGCGGTGAACTTGGCATGGTTCTACGAAAAAGATGGTAACTTTTCATCGGCGAAAGCTTTATTGGAAGCGGCCTTGAAAACATTACAAACGAATAACATCAGTGATAATTTATCCGAGTATATTACGGATTACATAAAACGTTTGGAAAAACGTATTAAGGATGAAACCAAAATTATGGAACAGTTATAAACGATTTTAAAGCATGAGAAATTTCGATTATTACAATCCCGTAAAAATTCTTTTCGGGAAAGGAAAAATTGCCGAGATCGCAAAGTGGATTCCAAAAGGGATGAAAGTTATGATGACCTACGGTGGTGGAAGCATCAAGAAAAATGGTGTCTATGAACAAGTAATGGATGCGTTGCAAGGATTTGACATTGTAGAGTTCGGAGGTATCGAACCGAATCCGAGATACGAAACGTTGATACAAGCTGTGGAACTGGCAAAACAAGAAAATGTGGGATTTCTTTTAGCTGTGGGTGGAGGTTCCGTAATTGATGGAACAAAATTTATTGCTGCCGCCACTTGTTTCGAGGGTAATGAACCTTGGGACATCGTGGCAAAAGGTGCACGGGTAAATGCGGCTCTCCCATTGGGAACAGTGTTGACACTTCCGGCTACAGGATCAGAAATGAATAGTGGAGGAGTTATCACTCGTCAATCCACGTTGGAAAAACTTGCATTCAATTCTCGTCACGTGTTTCCGAAATTCTCGGTGTTAGACCCAATGGTGACTTATTCATTACCCATGAAACAAGTGGCTAACGGAGTGGTCGATACTTTTGTGCATGTCATGGAACAATATTATACATTTCCGGAACAAGCTGAGATTCAAGATCGTTTCTCTGAATCAATTTTGAAAACACTGATTGAATTGGGACCGAAATTGGTTCATGCCGAGAAACCGAACTATGAGGATCGGGCTAACTTTATGTGGGCAGCCACGATGGGATTGAACGGATTGATTGCCTGCGGAGTATCGCAAGACTGGTCAACTCACCATATCGGTCACGAATTGACGGCTTTCAACGGGTTGGACCACGGGATTACATTGGCAATTGTTTTACCGGGGGTGATGAATGCCACGAAGATCAAACGTCGTGAAAAACTGTTGCAATATGCCGCACGTGTGTGGAATATTGACACGGATCAACCCGATGCAGCAGATCTGGCGATTGCTCGTACGGAACAATTTTTTAATGAATTGGGAGTGAAGACCCGCTTGTCTGATTACGGCGTGGGTATTGACACGATCGACCGCATCGAAAAGCGTTTCCGTGATCGGGGAGATTTTGCCCTAGGTGGTATCGACGATGTGAACGTGGATAACGTGAGAGCGATATTGACTTCTAGACTTTAATAATTTAGAATGTAAAATGTAGAATTTAGAATGTGATAAAGGATTTTCTTGGTACACATTTTAATTTCTACATTCTAAATTTCATATTGTATGTTGCGTGTATATCGGGCTTCTGCCGGGGCGGGGAAGACTTTTGCTTTAACAATGGAATATTTCAAGATCGTTTTTAATGCTTCTTCTGAGTATAAAAACGTACTTGCCGTGACCTTTACGAATAAGGCCACGGAAGAGATGAAATCCCGTATTGTGCGAGAGTTGAACAAGCTAGCAGAAGGGCAGAAGAGCGATTACCGGGCGGAACTTAAACGGACGTTAAGATTGACTGATGAGCAGGTGAAGGAACGTGCCGGAGTATTACGCACCTTGATTCTGCACGATTATGGGCGATTATCCGTGACGACAATCGATCGTTTTTTCCAGAGGGTAATCAAAGCATTTACTCGTGAACTAGGGATATTTCCCGGGTATAATGTCGAGTTGGATAGTGACTATGTGTTGCAGCGGGCCGTGGATCAGGTGATGCAACGCATGAATAAGGATAAGGAGTTGAGAATGTGGATCACCGAGCTGATGAGTGATAGCGTGGAGGATGCTAAATCGTGGAGCGTGAAGAGTAAGATCGCGGAGCTAGGGAAGGAGTTATTTGGTGAGAGCTATATGCTTTTTGACAAGGAGGTGAGGGAAAAGTTTAACGATCGTGGGTTTTTGAAAGACTACAAGATATTTTTGCAAGGCGTGACTTCCCGTTTCGAGGATCGCATGGAGATGTTCGGTCAATCTGCTTGCCGGTGTATCGAGGAGAGTGGGTTGCATGCGGAGGATTTCAAAGGAGGGAAGCGAAGTTTTATAAATTATTTTTACAAGCTGCGGGACAAAGGTTTGGATAAGATTCCCGATTCAGCCCGAAAGGCAATTGATAACCCGGATGAATGGGTGACGAAAAAGCATGATTCTTCGATTCGGACATTAATCGAGAATGTCTATCCGGAACTGAATACGAACTTGAGGGAAAGTGTTGAATATTACGACGAGAATTTTCGGGATTACGTGTCGGCGGTTTTACTTTCGAAGAATCTTTACCAGCTCGGAATTCTGAATGATTTGTACGGAGAAGTGAGGGATTATTGTGACGAGAAGGGACTTGTGTTACTGAGTGATACGACTCGTTTACTCAATATGCTGATTGCTGGGAATGATACCTCTTTCCTGTTTGAGAAAACGGGAAATTTCTACAAGCATATCATGATAGACGAGTTTCAGGATACCTCCACGATGCAATGGGGAAATTTTTTGCCACTTGTCGTGAACACTCTTTCCGAGGGAGGAAGGGCGATGATCGTGGGGGATGTGAAGCAGAGCATCTATCGCTGGCGTAACGGGGACTGGCGTCTATTGGCAGAAGGGGTGGAGCGAGATTTGGCGACATTCGGTACAGATAACGTGATTCTTGAGCATAATTGGAGGAGTTGCAAAGAGGTGGTGGAATTCAATAACCGTTTCTTTATCTTGGCCGCACGGCAGTTAAAAGAGTTGTACGATAGTGAATGTGGGGAAGAAAACGTTTATTCTCGTTCAATCACGGAGGCCTATCACCATCCGGAGCAACTTGTAAGCCGTTCGGGAAACGGGTATGTGGAGATTCGTTTCGGTAAAGAAAAGCAAGAGGAGGGGGGGGATGTGAAGATCATGGATTCCGTTGTGGATGTTATCAACGATACAATGCGTCGAGGCGGGGAGTTAAAAGACTGCGTCATTCTTGTGCGTAACGGCAAGGAGGGGGCTTTCGTTGCCGATTACTTGATAGAATATAACAAACGGGAGAACATTCCTTTCCCGATCACTTTTATATCTAATGATTCGTTATACGTTTCCTCGTCGCCTTACGTGGAATTAATTATTAACGTGTTGCGTTATATGGTGGAACCATATGATGCCGTGAATCGAACCGTGCTGCTTTATAATTACCGCACGTTTGTCCGGGGAGAAAATACTTCACGGGAAGATGTGCTTTTCAAGGCTGGTAGTACGGACGAGAATTTTCTTGATGCGATTGACTTGCCTTTTTTACGGGAGCCCGAGAAATTGACATTTAGTTCCTTGTTTGAGATCACGGAATCGATTATCGAGGCTTTCGGTTTACGGACAAGAACGGAAGAATTACCTTACTTGATTGCTTTTCAGGATATTCTTTTTGATTACGAGAAAAATAATACGAATAGTATTCCTGTTTTTCTTGAATGGTGGGAGAAAGAGAAGGATAAAAAGGTGTTATCCACTTCGGAAGAAGTGGATGCCGTGCGTATTCTCACGATACATAAATCCAAAGGATTGGAATTCAAAACGGTTATTATTCCTTTTTGTGCTTGGGATCTCGATGACACCCGTCACGGACGCCGGATATGGTGTCAAAACCGGGAAGAAGGTTTCCGGGAGCTGGAATATGCGCCATTAAACTATTCCTCTAAATTGGTAGATAGTCATTTCCGGAAGGATTACCTCAATGAACACGTGAAAGCTTACGTTGACAATTTGAATCTGTTGTACGTGGCGTTCACGCGGGCGGAACGGGAGTTGTATGTTTTGCCCTATGCTCCCAAGATAACGAAAGAAGGAAAACCCTCAAATATCGGTGCTTTCTTGTTTCAAGTTTTGGAGAAAAGTGAAATGTCGGAATGGAATTCAGAGAATTCATGTCTGGTCATCGGTGAGAAGCGGTTGGTAACCGGTAAGGAAAAAGTTAAAGACGATGATACATTAAGTCTGGCAGAATATCCGATTTATGAATTAAACGATCGGGTGAGTATCCGGTATAAATATGAAGATTATACTGATCCGGAAACGACAGAGACTTCTGCTGTTGACGAGGGAAAAATATTACATGAAATTTTCCGTCGTATCGAAACAGTGGATGATGTCGATCGGGCTGTAAATGATATGTATTGTTCCGGTTTACTAACTTTAGTAGAGAGTGCGGATTATCGGAAGCAGATAATGTCTTATTTGAATGACACCCTCCATTCGGAATGGTTTAATGGGAAATATAAAATTATTAACGAACGGGATATACTTTTCTGCAATTCGGGAAAAGCTCGTCCGGACCGGGTCATGGTTGATGGGAAAAAAGCCATTGTTGTGGATTACAAATTCGGTCAGAAGGAAGAAAAATCGTATATCCGACAGGTCGGTTTCTATTGTAAAACATTGCGACAGATGGGGTATATCGATGTGTCTGGTTATATTTGGTACGTTTCTTTGGGGAAAGTTGTGCCCGTGTGAGGATGTAAAAAATGAGAGTGTCTTAAAACTTTTTTTTCCATATAAACCTCCCTCAACTTCGTTGCCACCTCCTCTATAAACAGAGGATAAGTTATTCATCTTACCGGAAATATAGGAAGTTTTAACACACTCTCATTTTGAATCTGAAGATTTATTATCGGCGATAATCCAATCTCTTTTTGCCAAGAGGAACACTAACACCGAAGTAAGCATTTACCCGGTTGGCATCGCCTGCTGATTTGGTCATCAAGTAGTCTGAACCAATGAAAACAGGGCCTAATTTCAAGCCTATTCCCAACGTTTCGAAGTCACTATGCAAGAATGAGTAACTTAATGTTGCCCCGAACCAGTTTCTCGGACGGTAGTTTGCTGAAAATGTTAATTCGGAGTAAGCTTTAGGTTGAGTGAATTGAGTGGAAGATAATAGACCGAATCCCAGTTTGTTATTCAAAAGGGTGTATTCTGCACCAAGGTTCAAAGTGGAACGAAGACTGGTGCTCCGGCTTTTGGTTTTTTCTTCCGTTTGGAATTGAATCAAATCGAAGTCGAAAATATCCCCTGCTTGGTAAGTTTCAATGTTATCCGGATCAAATTCATCTGGATTAAAATTGGTAAAATCACCGTAATCATGTTCACTGTCAGTTGTAGCGATTGTGGTAGATGATTTTGTCCAACTAATAAAACCAAGGTCAATAATGGCAGCTGATATATTGATGCAACCTAATAAATTGTAGCTTGCACCTAAATCAATACCAAAACCATAACCGGATACTCCCGGAGAATCAAAATCAATATCATCAATGTACCCGCCATCTGAACTATAACCAAATTCCAATCCTTTCATGGAAGTTTCCAACCGTCCTTTTGTTTTAACTTTCCAAGATTGGTAACTTGAAACGTCGCCGGTATTTACTTTTGCATGGATTTGGTCTATTTTAGCGTCTAAATTTCCTAATCCGACTAAAAATTTCACGCGTCCGCCGACTGTTAAATCTTTTGCTACCGGACGGGAATATCCTAATCCTATTTCAGTGAAAATATCAGCATGGAGTTCCATATCCTTAATGTTATAATCAAGGTTAAGGTTCTCATTGAGATCTGGGTCGATATTAGCATAACGGGCAAATTCGAACATACTCTTCGGGATAGAAGCGCTGATAATAGAGCGTGCTCCTAGATTTACGGTCCAAAATCCTTTTCCGCTATAAAAACCGAAAGAAATAAGGTCCAATGTCAAGTCAATGTTCATCGTGTTTTTGTTGTCCAGACGATTCATGAACTTATCGCTAGTCAAAAAATCATTCTCGTTTTCAATAATATCGATAAAATCATCGATACTCAATTTATTGGAAGTTGCAGACAATCCGATGGCACCGATAGCAGGAATGTTAAAATATCCTCTGGCAGGCTGTAAGGCTGGATTCATTTTAAGTCTGGCTGGCACGTTGTCCATGAAATAAGAAGTTCTAAGTCCTTGTGCAAGACCCTCAGAAATTCCTATAACACTCAAGAGTATGGCCATGTAGCTAACTTTCAAAAAGGTAAAACTTTTCTTCATAAATAGTGTCGTTTATAAATCTGATTTGATATTTATTACGATGCAAAATTGTCATTTTATTTTAGAATAGACAAGGATTGTTATTAATTATTTGTTTCATTTTAATGTAGTACAAGCATAATTTATCATTTGATATTTGGAAATGTAAAATAGATATTCTATCTTTGCACTCGCAAAACGAAAGAAGTTTTGTTTATATTGCGGGATGGAGCAGTTGGTAGCTCGTTGGGCTCATAACCCAAAGGTCGTCTGTTCGAGTCAGGCTCCCGCTACAAATGAGGATCGATGAAAGTCGATCCTTTTTTATTAAAAATAAATCGTTCGTTTATGCGAATCAAGTATAGAAGAAGGTTATTGATCCACGTTTGAATCGTCTGATTGAAATGATTCATCATTACCGGAAAGTATATGAGCAGGAAGGTTATATTGTAGAATTCTTAAAATTGCAGAAATAACCTGAGAACTTTCTGCAATTTTAGAAAACAAAGGAGAACTGTTGCATAAAATGAATATTTATAAAACAGAACCCCTTTTAGTAAACTTGATGATAGGTATTTTATTCGATAATAACCAGAATCATCGAGTCTACTACAACACTATATCCCTCGTTACTAATTCGTAGAGATATTGTGTATTTACCTTGAGGAACTGAATGATTCCACGGTAACTGAATGACGCCTTTCTGAACCGAGGAAAACTGGCTTAGAATTTCCGGACTGTTATGATCCGAGTCGATTCTTTCAATTGAATAACGGATCGGGTTTGTGCCTTGTACTCCTTCAAGAGATTGACTTTGCCACGGGATTTCGAATTTCTTCCTATGAGCATCGTCGTCATTGGTATCATCGAGATGTGCCTTGAATACTACTGAATCGGGATTGTATTTTGCATTATGCGTGAACAGGTACCCAACTTTTACATCTTTACATCCACCATATAGCAAGGTGGAAAATAATATCATCATCCATATATATTTCATACGATTCATTTTATAATTCAACCCATGTAAACCTGTTTGACAGGGAATGTACTACCCCGTTATTTGTCTCTATGTCGGACGAGGCAATGCTTGCCATCTGCCCACTGATTTTGGCATGAATTTTTAGCCCCTCCGCTCCGATGTCGGGGATTCCGTTAAACTCGGATTGTGTGCGATATACCCGGAGTTTGACGTTATTCAGGGAATACATTTCCGTTCCTCCCATGAGTGTTCCTTTTATTTCGTAATCAAAAGACTCTTTCATCTTTTTCCCTTTGACCAGATAAGCGAGGATCATATTCCTGACGAGTTCCACGGGTATTTCCCGGATTGATTGGTAGATTTTTTCTGGCTGTTCGAGAAAAAATTTCCGAATGCTCATATTCGTGGGACCGAAAAACGTGATTTCCTTGTAATCGGGATTTATCCCCTCGAAAATTTCGGTTAATCCCGCATGTTCAATGGCAACGACAATGGAATCCCAGTTGTTATGGTCACTTCTCAGGTAGTCCATCATCGAGCAATCGTGATAACCGTCTGCCAGCCCGGTGTCATGCTGGTAATCTTTTTCACAGCTTGCGAGAAGGGTGACGGTAATGCATATAAATAGTATTGTTTTCATCTTGTAAGGTTTAAATTGCGAATCCATTTCTCTTCCAGTAAATATTCTGTGTCATTTTGGTATTGTTTTGAAAGGCGTCAAAAGAGATAGGGAAGAATAAAGCCCCGTCTTTCACATCTTGGTCGGAGAGGGTCTTGAATTTACCCCTGAGTTTTTCACGGAATGTCCTGTTGCGGACAATATCAAAATATCTCGTGCATATCCCTTCGAGAAATAATTCTTTCTCTCTTTCTAGTGCAATCGCTTCTTCCAAGTTTTCATCCGGGGTATATTCCTTTGCTCCAGCTCGTTTCCTGATCACGTTCAAGTCGGCTATTGCCCCCGGAGTATCACCGGATTTCGCTCTCATTTCAGCCCGGAGCAGGTATATATCCGCGAGACGAATCAGGATTTCATTCAGGTCATATCCCAAGAGCTTACCGAGTTGGCTGCCACTTGTGTGCAGCAGTGGTCTCCTGAATTTGTAAATATATGCGGCACCTTGTGTGATAGAGGTATTAACCTCTGCCATGGAGTCCAACTTGTAAAAATATTCCTCTCGTCTCTTGTCATTACTATCCGGAAACATGACCATGGCGCTCTCGTTATTCAAGCGGAGTAAGGTCCTCCTTGTAGAAGGGGTGGCGTTCGGATCTGCCGGCCATTTTTGAGTGACACCCGGTAAACCATTCCCGGACCGATTGACCGCTTCGGGGTTCAGAAAATCTATCTCGAAAATGCCTTCTTGACTGTTACCGGGTAACACGATCTCGCAAATTTCATGGGGATTATTCACTAGCGAGTAGTCACCGGATTGGATAACCTCGGTGGCAGCATCAATGCCTTTCTGGTAATATTCCGGTTCCTCTCCGAACCCGGCTAGCCAAGCGTATGCATGGGCGAGAATGGCAAATGCTGTTCCCCTTGAAGGTATTTGCTTACTTGTAACCAGGGTGTTATTGGCATCTTTCATCTCGTTCACCGGGGGTAATAATTTCGTGGCTTCAACGAGATCATCTATTACGACTTTCATGATTTCCCGCCACGGGGTTACTGCTTTTTCCCCAACATCTCCTTCAGCTGTAATTAACACGGCATCGCCCCACGTGCGTAAAACATAGAAATACAGGTAAGCCCGTATCGTCAGTGCCTGTCCTTTGTAATAATTAATGCGTTCTTCGGGAATCTTCGCCCGATGAATGTTACCTAAAATGAAATTACACATCCCGATCGCTTGGTATTCCCCATGCCAACTTGGAGCCCTCGTTATGTCCATATCCTTTTGTAATTCGTTGTCCGAGATATTTTTCCAGATCAAACCGAGATAATCGAACGGGAGTCCCCTGTCCCGGTAAAGTCGTGTTTCAACGTATCCACCCCAAGACCTGAACATGACGTGAAGTTCATACACGGCAGACTCGACGTCTTTTTCCGTTTTCCAGAAATTCGTGTTCGCGACGAGAGTTTCGGGTTCTTCATTCAAAAAATTCTTGAACATATCATTGCAACTCACTAACGGGAGCAACAGCAAAATTAGATAGATTCGTTTTTTCATGTGCTTATAAATTTAAAGTTAATCCTAGTGTGAATCTTGTCGCCAACGGGTAGTTGTTGTTCGAGTCAACCCCGGTAACGATGTCGATGGATTCCGGATCGGGACTCGAAGAATTGGTGATGGTGAACACGTTCTCCACGGACATGAATACACGGGCGTAATGTTTTGATTGCTTCGGGAATACGGGTAGTATGTACCCGATTGAGATACTTTTTAGTTTCAAATAATTGATTTTCTCCACGTTACTTTTCAAATTCGTGGCGAAATTATTCTTCCCGTTCTCCAGCTCGTTGATCGGAAAGTCGGTATTGTCACCGGGTTTCTGCCAGAAAGAAACCTTGTCAAGATCGGCTAGGATCGGGACCATCATTTCTGCCGTGTTTGCTCTCAGGATAGTACCAACCGAAGCACCTCTTCCCGCATTCAAAACGTGCCTTCCCAGCTTGTAAGAGAACAATAGGTTTACATCAATCCCTTTCCATTTCAGCGTGGAGACAATCCCTCCAAATGCAAGCGGTAGGGGAGAGCCCCCATACACCCGGTCTTCCAAGAGCGGTACCATGGTTGCAACCTGCCCGTTTCCATCGACATCCTGTATCCGTCGGTCGCCGGAAGAGTAAATCTGGTTTCCCAAGGACGATAAATATTTCCGTCTGCCATTGACATAGTAGAGTGGCACTTCATCTTGTGAATTATAGTACCCTTCATCGTTATAGACATAAATTCCATTCAACGGTTTCCCAATAATGTTTAGATTATGTTTGCTTGCGAGGTTCGTGAAATCCATGCCATTGTTACTTTTTTCAAATCGGTTCCAGTTACGGGCGATATTAAAACTGAAATCCCAGTGCAGTTTCTCCGATCGAATCAAGTCTGCCTTGATTTGTAGTTCAATTCCTTGATTCGAGATTGCGTAAGCATTTTGCCATTGGGCCGTGTAGGCATTATAATCTCCCGGCAGAGTGACTTGTGCCAATAACTTATCCGTGTATCGATAATAATAGTCAAGCTCTAAACTCAGCCTGTTACCGAAAAACTCCAAATCCAGTCCCGCATCGAATTGTTTGGTTTCCTCCCAGCTTAGTTTGGGATTTATTAACCCGTTCGGCCAGTAAGGGGTTATGGTTTGGTTGCCGTGGAAAGGGATGTTATTGACTATTAGCACTCCGAAAGCGAAATAAGGATATTCAAACTGTTTCCCGGACTTCCCGTAACTTAATCGAATTTTCCCGAAGTCCAGAAAATCTCGTGCCCAATCCATGTACGGTTCCTCGGAGAACGTGTAGGCGATAGCGTATGACGGGAATGTTCCCCAGCGTGTGTTCTCCCCGAACTTTGAGCTGGCATCCCTTCTGAGCGTGACGGAGAGGAAATACTTCTGCTTGTAGTTGTAGGCTACCCGCCCGAACATACCTACCATCGTGCTTCTTTCTAGGTCGGAGTTGAAATCCTTTAATTGTAGGTCTTTCTCGGTGTCATACACGTTACCGCTCCACGTGACGTATTGTATCAGGTTACTTGGCGCACCTTTACCATACCCGCCCTTACTTTTGGCGATGTCTCCCTGGAACGAGAGTCCGAGAAGGAGGTCAATGCTATGATTGTCAGCGAAAATCTTGTTGTAGGAGAGTAGATTCTCGTTTAACCACATCATCTTGATCGTGTTGTTGCCTGCCGAGTAACTGTTGTGATCCACGTTCAGATCGGAGGGAATGAATATATTTTGGTCTTGCATGGAGAAATCGACAGCGAGAGACGATTTCAGTTTCAAGCCTTCCACGATCGTGTACGCCAGATCGAACGATGATCTTAGCCTATAAGATTCGTTTTTCTCCTTAATCTCGTTGAAACGTCGGACCGTTTCATCAAAAGCTTTTGTCCTCGGACCGGGCATGAGGGTTGAGGTCGAGAGTAATTCATCCGGAATGGTTTCCAAGTCACTCCTGTCATTGGAGAAATTATAGGCATCATGCCCTTTACCTGCCCTGTTCCGTCCGGTACGGGCCAAGTAAAAACGGATGTTGCTTTCGACGCTCTCGGAGGGTTTGATAAACAAGTTAGTGATGAGTTTAACCCTGTTAAATCCCGTGTTGCGTAGCACGCCCGTTTCCGAGTAATATCCCAGTCCGACATGATAAGCGATCGTGTTGGAACCTCCCGATATTTGGATATTGGCATCGGTTACTTTCCCGGTTCGGAAATAATAGTCGAACAAGTTCGTGGAATTGTTATAGAATTTGTTCAAGCTATCTTGTACGATGGGAAGATCCAGTCCGTCACCATTGTTCCAGAATAAATTGTAGTTCTTGTTGTTTTTGTAAGAATCTTCATAGGATTGAACCGGGCGGTACATGTTCGTTGCTTCGTCATAAACGGACTCCCGGTAATTTTCCATGGCTTGCATCCTGTGTCTTCGTTCCCTGTTTCCCGTGGTAATATCCGGTAAAGAGGGGCGAGTAACCCATGTTTGCGATATATTTACCGAGAACGTGGGAGCTTGATTCCGGTGTCCTTTTTTGGTGGTCACGATGATCACGCCGTTTGCCGCACGGGAACCGTAAATCGCCGCGGAGGCTGCATCCTTTAGTATTTGGATGGACTCGATATCCTTGGTGTCAATCTCGGCAATCGTGTTTAGCCCGGTAAGCTCGGAGGTGTAACTGAACATGGGTACCCCATCAATGATCCATAACGGGTCCGAGGTAATACGTTCTTTCTCTACTGCCAACGAGTTATACCCCCGGATAACGATGGGGGAACCGCCACCACCGGGTGCCCCTGTCATGTTCGTGACATCCACCCCGGCCGCCCGGCCTTGTAAAAGGTTATTGATAGAAGGGGAGGGGAGATCCTTGATCTCGTCAGCCTTCACGACAGACATGGAACCGACACGATTACGACGTGATTGTTCCCCGTAGGCGATGACTTGTACTTCATCGAGCTCGGACACGTCCTCTTCTAGAATGACATTCAGTAAGGTGTCTGCCTTACTAAAAGGAATCGTTTTTGTTTTATACCCGATAAAAGAAAAAACAAGACGCCCTTTGTTGATCGGGAGGAACATCCGGTAATTCCCGTTATTATCCGAGGAGGTTCCTATCAGAGTGCTATCCAGTCGCACGGTGACACCGGGCAATGGCCCTTTTTTCTTGTTCAGTATTTTCCCCTTTATAAGATGTTTGACAATAGAATCCTGTTGGATCGGATTCGCTTGTAAAGGCTCGCTTTTTACCATCAAAGGGACGTAAGCGAAGAACGCAAAAAACATAATACTAGCTACACGCAAATTCAGAATAGATTTGCGCTGACAATCCATTTTTTTCATACTTTTGTATTTAGGTTAAGTGACAAGCTTATTCGCTTGTCTCGTTTTTATAAGAGGGTGTTCGAGCACCCTCTTTTTTAATTCAGAGTGAGATCTTACCCTCGCTTGGTGGAGGGCGAATTTTTAAAGAGTTTGACAATTTGGGTTGATACTGCATTTTATTTATATTTTAGGGGGTAATTGTGTCTTCTTAAAATTTTCTGGGAAATAAAGTTTTATCACTCGTTCTAAAATTTTTAAACGATGATTGATATACAAGTAATAATGTTCTATTGTATCTGAAAGTTGTGGTAATCGTATTGCAAATTGATTGAAATCGGTTGAGTGTTCGTTTTGCCTTAATTTCTTTTTCTTAGTTTCATTATTTGGCACGAGATAGTAACTCAATGCTTCCTGCATCTCTGTCATATACCCACTAAAGTCTTGGTTATGTAATGTACTCATGAGTTTATTTATTCTTTTCAGATGTATATGTAGCATCCATAATTTCCCTCTTTCTGGAATATCTATTAGTGCAGAAGGGCAAAGTGTTAAAGCTTCATTTAAAAAGAATTTTTTTAATTCTTCATGGATGATGTCGTGATTTTCTTTCATTGGATTGTTTTTTAGTTAAGGTTATTGTTAGTGAACTAGTGGTTTCATAAATTAATCTTAATAGAACATGACTTATAGGTCAGTTTATTAAGCGTGTAATATTCGTTTATTTGTATATAAATAAAAACCATATAATGAAGCCTATAGATTTATTTGTTATTCAAAAAGTGATAGAAAAAAGAGAAGCACGTGATATGACTCAAGAGGCTCTTTCTATTGCGCTCAATTACAGTATGAGTTATATAAATAAATTCGAAAAAGGCAAAAAGAAATTCAATATTTCCCACCTAAATGAAATTGCAAAAATTCTAAAATGTTCTCCTAAGGATTTTTTGCCAGAGGACCCTTTATAATACGCAATTAATGTATTCATAATTTGCTATTTTATTTTACCCAATCCTCCAAAGTAAAAGTTTTATAATAAGAAAGCGAGGATTGTCAATTCTATCTAAACTGAGGCATCGCCAATAACCTACACTACAAAAAACAACATCAATCAAACTACAACTAAAAGCAATTATTATCAGTTATTTGAGTGATTTACCACAATAGGAAATGAGGCTTGGTTTGTCTTTCTTTTGGTAATTATTGAGTTATTTTTGTTACTTGTTTGTTACTTGCATTTGTCGAGTAACAAAAAATGTCTATATTTGCCAGTGGTAACAAATCAACATTATAGCTATGGCAAAGAAGAAAAAAGCCCTCAAAGCCAAAGAACCTATCAAGCTAAGGGCAAAAAGTCTATCCAATGGCAATAAAAGCCTCTATCTGGATATTTACAAGGATGGTAAAAGAACCTATGAATTTTTAAAGCTGTATATCATTCCAGAAGTGGATGAAACGGCAAAGGCGAGAAATGCAAATACCTTACAGGTAGCAAACGCTATCAAGGCACAAAAGATTATAGAACTTACAAACGATGAGGCAGGAATAACAAAAAACATCTCTCGTTCCAAGATGCTTTTGATTGACTGGATGAGGCATTATAGCGACCACAAACTAAAAACGGGGCAAAGTGCCGCTTTTCATATCCAGATCGACAAAGCAATAAAGCACCTTATAAAGTACAAAGGCGATACCGTTACAATGAAAGAAGTTGATAAGCCTTATTGTTTAGGCTTTATTGACTATCTGAATAACGCCAAAAGGAAAGACGGTAAACTAATGGCTAAAGTAACAACAGCAGGTTATTTTAGATGCTTGAATTGTGCCTTAAACCTTGCTGTAAAAGAAGAAATTATACCTTACAACCCTATCACAAAGATTAATCCAGACGATAGGATAAAGATACCAGAAAGCACACGTGAATATTTGACGGTTGATGAGATTAAATTGCTGATAGCCTCTAAGTGTATCAATGAACCGACCAAGCAGGCTTATTTGTTCAGTTGTTTTTGTGGTTTGAGATTGGGCGATATACAGGCTTTAACGTGGGGTGATATTATTTTAGACGGTAGCCAATACAGGGTAAAGATTGTAATGAAGAAAACCCAAAAGACTTTGTATTTGCCTTTGTCTGATGAGGCTTTGAAGTGGATGCCCAAACGGGACGATGCAAAGGACACTGATAAAGTCTTTAATTTGCCTTATGCAACTTATATCAACGTGGTACTGAAAACATGGGCACAAAATAGCGGTATCACAAAAACGATAACTTTTCATACCGCCCGGCACACCTTCGCTACTATGATGCTCACTTTAGGGGCTGATTTGTACACAACAAGCAAACTGTTAGGACATACACAGGTGAAAACTACTACCATTTATGCCAAGATAGTGGATAAGAAAAAAGATGAGGCGGTAAACCTTGTAAATAACGTGTTTAACAAATAAAGTGGGTAACGTGAAAATTCCAGAAATTGATTACATTCTATCTGACACGGAAATAACGGATATGGTAGATGGTATTTATAGACAAAACTATGAATACTATAATATTGATGAAAACGGCTTTATATTAGGCTATAAAGACCAAAAAGGGCTTGCAGAGAAAGAGTATCTTACTGAACTTCTTTGCAAGTGGAGAAAAATTAACAGGTGGTTGAATGATGGCGCATCCCAGTATGAACGTGTAACGTTCGCTATGATTGAAGAAAAAGAAAAAGAGCGTGCCACCCTCTACAGGCAAATAGAAAATGCCTTAAACGGCAAATTTGCAATAAATAATAACCAAGAAAGTCTACATATAGAAAAATTATTTCGTTTACCAAATAAACAAAAATCCGTTCAAAAACAAGGGCGACAAAGTAAACCATTTAAAAAATGTCTGCAAAACGATGATGGTTTCAGACTTCAAAGGTTACACGCTGTAATGAAAGGGAAAAAAGGAAAAGAGGCAGCATTAACTATAAAAGTAGCAATACAAATAGGTTGGATAACAAAACCCACATTCAAAGCTGTAGAAGACGAGTTTGGCGATATTGGGAATAGAAGTAACTACAACAAGTATATCAACGAGGATAGGTTTACCAACGATGAAATAGACGGCATGAAAAACACCCTGTTGTCTAATTAGAGTACTTTAAAATGGTATTTAGTAGCATTTAATAGGCACAAATAGAGTGGCTATTAAGTGCTATTTTTTTGTTTGCTATCAGGTTGATTTTCTTGTTTATGTTTGCATTGTTCTTACAACGGTGATAGTTGGTAACACCGCTTTGAATGTGCAAATAGGCAGAACCGACCAACGTACTGCATTAAGGCACAACTTCCATATAAATACCAAGACAATGGAAGAAAAGATTAACAAAATATTGGTTTATTCCTTGTTGGCTGCAAAAAATGTGCTAACATTGGAAGATGTTGCCTTATTGACGGGGCTAAGTAAATCCCACTTGTACCGCTTAACGTGTACCCACCAGATACCCTATTATCGTCCAAACGGGAAGCAAATATATTTTGACCGTTCAGAGGTAGAAGCGTGGATGAAACAGAACCGAGTAGCGACCATTAAGGAAACAGAACAACAGGCTATTGCCTACGTGATTACAGGAAAGAAAGGGGGAAACTTATGATAACGCCCAATATTCTTTATTATGCACGTCTGGAATTTGATGCAACAAGCAAGAAAACACCCAAATATGTAGTAACAACACAGGCGGGTTATTATCCACCGATAGAAGCCATTACAGGCAGGAATGGTAAAGTATCAATGTACCTTATGGAAAAGATGAAAGAGAGCGCAAATGTTCCATCTATAAGGCTACAGGCTAAAAATGGCTTGAATTTTACAGGTTTGAAAGATTATTTTGTGGACGGTAAACTAAGTGGCTTTGCTTATGGCTACCCGTTGGCAGACAAGACATACAGTGCCAAGAACAAGGTTAACCCGTTTTTTGAGTATAAAGATGATGGCTTTTTGTTTATTGTTCACCAAGACGATAAAGCGGTAACAGAAACGGGAAAGATTAGACCTTCTTTCATTGAATTGATTGTTTTAGATGGTGCAAAAGTCTTGATTTCCTCTTATTGCAAACAACTTGTGATGGGTGGCTTTAATGAAGTATTGGACGCTTTGAGGAAACAAGCCAAATAAAGAAGTTCCTTATAATAAGTTGTAGGTTGTACCCAAATTTTGGTAACAATGTATGATAAGTTAAAGCTACTCTATCCAAGAATGAGAGGCACACCAGACATAAGTGGTTATCTGGATAAGGCAAAGGAGCAAACCGACCTTAAAACGGGGGAAGTTTGCACCTTTGGCAGTCTGGACGGGTTGAAAGTGTCTATCTATACAGGCGGTTACTCCATTATAGGCAGTTTGGCAAAATACCTATATCCAAGCAATGCTTATCCACTTGACAGACATAGCACCGTCCAAGCGATAGAAAAGCTATCAGACGCTTTGCACATTGATATGAGAGAGGCAAAAGTTACAGGGCTTGAATTTGGAACACAGTTTGTAATGAGGAAGCCAGTAGATGAATATCTGAAAAAGTTGGGCGATATGCCCAAGTTGGCACGTTATCACTTTGATGTAGGTACGCTGTACTATAAGCACAAAGGGAAACAGCAACCCAAAGTATTTTGTTTTTACGATAAAAGGGCTGATGCTGATGCCAAAAGGTTGATAATGCCAGACGGTTTTGCTGGAACCAATTTGCTAAAGTATGAAATGAGATTGAACGGGCGACTACCTCAACAAATAGGAGTTCCAGAGGTGCAAGCCTCAACATTATCAGAAAGTGAGTTTTACAGGTTGCTTGTAAGGAAGTGGCAGGCACACTATTTTTCAATATCCAAGTTAAACCAGCTAAAAACAGAGGTTATGAGTGAAATTAAGACCGTTTCAGATGCTTTTGATGTGTTGGTGGCACGTTTGATAAGCCAAAGCGACCAAAGCCAAATAACGGCTTTTTTGGAAGAGCTAAAAGATGCAAAAGTGTTTGATGACAGGAAGTGCTACACAAGGCTAAAAAAGAAAATTATTGAAGTGGTAAACAAGGCTGGTGTTTCTATATCCGATGAAGATATAAGGGAACTTGATGATGAGATTAAGAATGTTGGAGCATACGTGTAATTACAAGACCCTTATAATAAGTTGTATGTTGTTACCAAAAATTGGTAACAGGTAGAGACCCCAAGTGCAAATTTTAGAGTATATCCCTAAAATCTAAAATATTCTATGTGGTTATGTAGCATTCTACAATAATACAGATTCAGCCCTTTTTCTTTGTCCTTTATTGACTTATACTTATCTTTGCCTCGTAAAATTTGGAAATATTAGCGTTAGCTATTATTCAATGGAGTAAAAAACGACCAATAAAATTACAGACCGTTGAATAATGAGTGAACGCCCGTGCTATGCGTGGGCTGTACTTATTATTGGTCTGTGGGTTACTTGGTCGTACCTTTACTCCGATAACGTGCAAGCCCACGTTATTTTTTACATGGTCTGTAATATGATTTATCAACTATTCAAATAAACAGATTATGAAAAAAGTATTATTTATGATTTTCACAGTAATTCTATTCTGTGGGTGTGACAAAGACAGTGAAAAAGAAACAGACAATTCTTACTTAACAGAATATGTCACAGGCAGAGAATATTCCCAGACCTTTTATTATGGCGGTGGCGGTGGATATATCTCATCCGATGGGGGGCATAATGGAAGCTATTTTGAATCTATTTGTGGTAGATTGGAATTATGGTTATATGACTATGACAGTGATTTTGCAACAATAGACCCCACACGAGAATTGAAGAGTGAATTAGAAGAACTGAATAAAAGCTCTAAGAATAAAGAACTTAAATACTATCTAACCGCTAATATTCATTTTTTTTATTCAAATGGTCAACTTCAAAATTTGTCATTAATAACCGATTGGAAAATAGTTATAGGAAAAATGGAAGAATATGTTTATAATAAGCATATTTACAATCGTTTAATTGTTATCGAATAAGATTTTGTTATTGAACACCAATAGAGGTTGGACATTTTAATTAGGCTGTTTAATTTAGATTCAGTATATTTGTAGCAGAAAAGCCCACAAGCCCAATAAAAAAGGCTATTTTGTTACTGATTTGTTACCCACTTTCAAAACAAAGTGGGCTTTTTATTTAAATATCAATTAATTACAGTAAAAACTATTGGTAATCGCCAAACGCCCACAACACCAATAGACAACAACCCACGCTTATTCAGCATGAATTCGATGTCTAATCTAGCGTTGTAAAAATTGGCGATTTTTCAGTTTAAGATTAGAACAAACTCATAATATCTAAAATGCGAACTCTTCCGCACTTAGTTTTTCAACTTCCGCAAATATATAATATATTTTTACAAAAATCAAATATTCTGCCATTTTATAGCTATGCTGGTGTTAATTTGCTTGTGGTTTTTTATTGAATTTTCTTTAGAGATGGTCAACACTTTCGCTAAGGTTAAACTATCCTTTCCTTTGATCATGAACCTAGCATGATCACATCAAGTACATAGCATAAACACTGACGTATGTATATGCTATGTTAGTGTCGTGTCTGTATTCCCTTGATGTCTTAGTGTAAGGATAGAGAAAGGTAGGCTGAAAGATAAGTTTGCTATAAGCTGGGAAGAGAGTGTCTTATTGCGTAGTTGTGTAAAAACCGTAAGAGAAGCTATGGAGATACTCTCGAGAAACTGCCTCTTTTTCGTTGATCATTCGAAGATTATTCAGAGCTTATTCATACGAGCATGGATAAGCAACGTTTGACCTTCGAATGAGCTCTGAACGAGGGGTATTATTTGGTACTTTTCTGTACTTTATTTGTTATATATTTGTGTATGAATTCAACAAAAGTAAAACTTCCTCTGGAATTTCCAGAGGAAGGTAAAAGTTTAAAGGGTAGGTTTATTCCTCTTGGGAACGTAAGGTCACATTCATATCATTTATGTCAGTGCTAGAAGACACTATTTTGTCTTGTGGAACATAGTTAGCGTGGCTAAAGCTTAATGTACAGGACTCTGATTGTCTTACTTGGATAGAGTAATAGCCCTCTGGATCGGTCTGAGTTTTGCTTAATTGGGTATTGTCTCTGTTTAAAGTACAGGTTACATCAACCTGACTTATAACATCTCCATTGGTGTTGTCAACATAACCGGAAACAGTTATCCATTGCGTATCACTTTTCATCGTGAAGCTACACGTGATCACTGCAATCACAACGCTTGTTACTAATACGATTAATGATTTCGTTTTCATGATAATAAGTTTTAAATTTTTACTAACAAACACCTAGCGTTTTCTTTCTTTAATGCATGCATATCAAATTTATGATAATTAATCCGTAAAACAAAATGTTGACGTAAATATTTCTATATTGTAACATATGTGATTTTTAAAGTTTGTTACTTGTGGGAGATATTAATATTTCAGTTTTTATGAATATTGCTTGTACAATAATAGTTAAACATATAGATATGTTGTTTTATTATTACCGTATGTATTACGAGCAACTAATATTTATACAACGACATAAAAGGCATATAAAAAATAGTTTCACCTTGTTATTTAGCTTTGGTAGTTTATATAGGTTATAAATAACTTTCGTGGTGGATTAGAAAGGTGTTGTTTCTCGACGCAGTACATTATGTGGATTGATTATCAGTAGTTTATGACTTAAAAGATAGACTGCTCAAAAATTTACTTGTTTTTTCGTCAAAAATCGAAGATTTAACATTTTTCTTCGTTGCCTGTCTCAAAACAGAGTGAAAAGAGGCAAAAACGGCCCTTTGGGGCCTCGACTGACCTCGTCTACAAAGATAGGGCATGTCAGGGTTTATTTCGCCAAAATGGGCTGTAAAATTGGAAACTGATTGTAATAACTGTACTATAAAAATTGGATAGTCTTATTTTCTGCATCTTCTTCGATGTGGTACCGTATTCGGAATGATTATCAATTGTTTGTCGTTTAACAACTATAGGCGTCTTAAAGATTACTTTTTTAACGTTTTTTCTTATCGATCTATTCCAATAGAGGTAAAATCGCCTTATAACATCTCCTTTTTGTTGGATATTCAATTAGAGGGTGAGATTGGTATCATCAGAACATTGCTTCCAGTCTTCCTTTGGAAGATCCTTGGTGTCCCAGTCCCCGATGATGCTAACGGTCGCAGATTTGGCTAGATACTTTTTGCCGTTGATGTAATTAGTATTTTCTCTATAGTAATGCTGTATAAAACACTCATTTTCTATAAAATTAAGTAAAGCCGCTCTATAATTGAAGTAAGCGACTTTACTCATGATTTTACACTAATTTTACTGATATATCCAGCAATTATTATCCTTTCTATAATCTTTAAAATACTGGATACGGTCAACTGTGTCAATACCTTCTTTATTTTGTGGAATGCTAAATCTGGCACGCTCTTTATCGTCATTCAAAGAGTATGAAACAAAGGCATTGTTTTCACATGTCAATAGCCCTTTTCTGTAAGAAAGCGCACGGATATCATACCACTCTACAGAATTTGCTACTGCTTTATTCTCAATGAGTGCTTTAAGCATACATTGGTAGGCATTAGATGATTCTCGTTTCTCAGAGAACAACGCAACAAGAGCATATGGTTGATCATCATACATTGTATATTTGCCATAGCGCCAGGGCCGGAAACATGAATACGCTATATAGTAATATCGCCAATCGTATTGATTTTTAGTTCGGCATTCTGACAGATAAGCGTCGATTCTATCTTGCAAGTATTTGTCGTCTATTTTTACGTCAGTCTCAAGCAGAGATCGCAATGATTTCTTTGTCTTGTTGAAATCTGCAATCTTTCCTGTCGGATGAAATAATGCGAACCAAGCCTTGTCTCCGATTTCATTCTGATCTCCTGAACCAAGTTGAATACACCAATTGTTTAACCTTTGGCTGTAATCAGATGTTGCTAACATTGCACAGTCAATAGCATTGCGAGAGCACGTGTTGAAGACCTGGATGAATCGCTGATAAAGATGAGTATTCTCATGCCCAACAACATCTGTACGACCTTGAATCAGATAGTAGTCCTCTAACTGAAAGAGATCCGCAGAATGCTCGGGATGTTCATTGGTGAACTGGAGCTTTTGACGCTCCTCTTCCATTTGAATTACATTGAAATTCTGTCTCACGTCATTATCAATCATTATTCTATCTGCAATTTCTCCAGAAAGAATAATATTTTCTACCTGACGAAGATTTGCGGGCATACGATTTCCTGCATCACCATTAGGGGTATCGACAACCTCATTTCTGGAATTCTTGAGTAGATTCACTACCACACGTAAGCGTCGACGGAAATCTATTTCTTTTATCTTGTCATAGTTCATTAAATAGATGAGGAAGGAGTAAAGCATTATTAACCAATAGGGCGTGTTTCTACGCAATGCCGCTCCAGTCAATACCCCTTTGAAAATATTGAGGTCTGTAATCTGTTGAGATACTACAACTTTCCCGGATTCATGATAATTTGCTGACAGGTAGGAATTGAAGAAATCATCAATTGAGTTAGAAGGCAATGAATTAGAGAGTAGAGGCTTATTCTGAATATTAACCATGCAATCAAAGGCTTGTTCGAGGAACTCTACATTTTGGGGTTGATTTTTATAAAGTCTTTCCAGTAAGCTGAAGTCATCTTCTAAATCGAAATCTAACGAAGACTGGTCTGACTTATAAATCAGAATAAGGGAAATTACACGGAAAAAGTTCAGAAAACCGTTATCAACGAGATTAGCCTTATCCCGATAAATCCAAAGTAAATCGGTCCATTCGCGGTCTATTTTTAGACCAATGCGTTTAGCGGCAGTTGCATCGCCATTTTCGGAACGTATAATCTTTAAGAGTTCAGCCTTGAAATGTTCAAAGTCAGTGAGTGGTTTTCCACGGGAGTTCATCTTGATGTAAATGTCATCAGTTAGTTCCATTTCCTCAATATCGCGGAAATAGAAATTAATTTTATCTAACTTATTCCATAAGTTATCAATATCGGCAAAACGCTTTTGAATTTCATCAAGCATTGTGAGCATTCCTCTAACTGTAGGATCGTTGATCCATTCCATAGGAAACCACCCCTCATTTTTAATTTCATCGCTAAGGCGTGTTTTCCAGGTAGGTTTATAGTTAACGAGCTTGATAAGAAAGTCTCGTGCGCTATAACGTGTGTTGTATGAAAATTTTGCGAGTCGCTTGTCGTTGATACACTCTTTTTTATATGCATACCAATGAAGTAGCCAAAGAGTAGTTAGTCGTTGCTGTCCATCAAGAGGAATCAACAGACCATTCTGAATATTACCATAAATGAAATCAAGGGTCAAACCATCGTCTATTAATCCAGCATGTATCGCAGAGAGAAAACGCTCACGAGTCTTTACTGCATGCGCATCAGATCGGCCTTGAGCATAAGCACGTTGAATCCGTGGTATGGTAATTCCACTTATTCCGTAAGGATTGTTTTCAGAAAGCAAATTCTTCAGTGTCGTAGTTTCCATTTGTCAAGTTGAGTATAGTGGTATCGTTATTATCCTGTTTATAGTAAGGCGAAATTTTCTCATTAAGGGCTTCGACATAGTCTCTTCTGTCTGTCTCTCCCCAAAAGAAAAGCGATGGACTCTCTTGAGTATAGTACTTGAAAAATACGTGTTTTGTACAGATTGGGATGTATCTTCCTTCTTTATCGTAATTAATGACACGGTGTCTTTTAACATCAA
>CALUKD010000035.1 GCA_944321125.1 Candidatus Butyricimonas faecavium
CTCTCTTAGAAAGAGAGGGTAGGCGGTTATATGTTTTTTGAAATGTAAAGGCTTGAAATACAGGGATATGAAACGTCATGTTTTAGTGTTGTTCTTTATTGTCTTTTGTTGTGAATATATTTGTGCAACACCGGCAGTTGATTCGATTCGCCTTTATTTTCATCATGGTTATTCCGTGCTGGATTTCTCTTTACGAGATAATCGGAAAGTACTTGATGATTTTATCAGGCGTATGGTTTTCTTATCTTCTGATACGACTAAGCATATTATTTCCCTCCATGTGGAAGGTCATGCCTCTCCAAGCGGAATGGACGTGGCTAATCGGCGACTCAGTGAACGGCGTGCAGGGCAGGTTCTCGAATATATCCGTTCCCGTGTAACTTTTCCGAATTCTTTAGTATATGTTCTAGCGGAAGGAGTGGATTGGGACGGTCTGGCCGATTTGGTAGAAAAAGACCCGTCCGTGCCGGCTAGGGAACAGGTTCTGGAAATTCTGCGTCACGCACCGTTATGGGTGTATGACACGAATGGAAAAATTGTAAACGGGCGTAAGAAACAGTTGATGGATTTATGCGGCGGTACGGTGTACCGGGTACTTCAAGAACGTTTTTTTGCGGAACTGCGTAACGTGTATATTGAATTGCATTATGACGTGCTTCCGGTTCAAGAGGTAGGAAGAGATTCTACCGTGCTTCCTTTGGTGGAAATTGTTCAGGAAAATGAAGGTACCGGAGATATGCCGTGTCGGGATACAATTGCAGAATATGAGATTGTATCCGTTGAGGAACCGTTATATCGTTTTGCCCTTAAAACGAACCTGATATACGACATCGTGCTTATGCCTTCACTGGAAGCGGAGTACCGTATTAACAATCGCTGGTCGATTAATTTGGAAGGAGAGGTTGCGTGGTGGAAAATAGACAGTAAGCACAAGTATTATCAGCTTGCCACGATTAGCCCTGAGGGACGTTACTGGTTTAAAACCAAAGCACCATGGCACGGGCATTATCTTGGTTTATTCGGGGGATTCTCTTGGTATGATTTGGAGAATGGTGGACGTGGTTATAAGGGTGAAGCTGAAATGGTGGGTGTGAGTTACGGTTATATGTTTCCGGTAGGTCGTTATCTTTCTTTTGAGGCGGGTATCGGTATGGGATACATGCATAGTAAGTACGAGGAATATTTGCCGATAGACGGGCATTATGTTTACCAACAGACGAATCGGTTAAATTATTTCGGTCCTCTGAAACTGAAATTCTCCCTTGTGTGGCGCTTGTGGGACGTCAACAGGAAGAAAGGAGGTATGCGATGAAAATAATATTACGGAGTATCGCTGTAAGTCTTGGTGTTATGTGGGTGATGTTATTTTTTGTAAGTTGTCGTAAGGATTTATGTTACAACCATGGAGAACACTCGTATTCGGTGAAGGTAAATATGGTGTCCGAGTGGGAACAAGAATGGGAACGTACCTACGATTACGATTGGAAACAGTTGTGGGATGACGAATGGAAGCGTAGCTATGATGATTTACGTCCCGAACCGGCTGATGGTATACGGGTACAAGTATATACCGATGACGGACAAAATATTGAAAGTAATTTGTCCACAGAAGGCGGTCGGTTGTCAATGCCGGAGGGAACACATAATCTGTTGTTTTATAACAATGATACGGAGTACATCGTGTTTGAGGGGATTACCGCTTCGGTGTCTGCTACAGCTACAACACGTAGTATCACCAGAGGGTCGTTTAAGGAATTACATGCAGGGGAGCGGACCGTAAACCAACCCGATATGCTTTACGGGGCGTATGTGGAAGATTATCTTGCCGAGAAGACTCTTGTCCCGACGGAATTGTCCGTCACCTTACATCCGTTGGTTTATACTTATATGATACGTTATGAATTTGAGCAAGGTAGAGAGTATGTGGCTTTGGCCCGTGGTGCTTTGGCTGGAATGGCTGAGTCCGTTTATTTGAATGACGGGCATACGGATGAAAAAACGGCAACGGTAATGTTTGATTGTACGGTGGAGGATTATGGGGCTGAGGCGTTAGTGCAATCTTTCGGAGTACCCGCTTATCCGGGAGAATATTATGGACGGGGAGAAGAAGAGGGAACAGCGGAGGAACGGTATTATACCTTGAATCTTGAAGTGAGAATGACAAACGGAAAGTTCAAAACGTTTGAATTCGATGTTACCAAACAAGTGAAAGGACAACCTCGTGGAGGGGTTATTGTGGTGGAAGGCTTGAAGATTACGGATGAAGAGGGGGGAGGAGTCGGGGGAGGTTTCGATGTAAATGTAGATGGATGGGGGGATTATATTGATATACCGTTGCCGATTAATTGAAAAATAGTAATAATAATATGGAAATTGATTCTATGTTTAATTAAATTTTTTTGTAAATATGAAAAAAAGTTTATTTGCATTTGCGGTAACTATCGTGGCATTGGCAAGCTGTACAAACAAAGAGGTAACAGAAATTGCGGATAGTAATGTTATCAAATTTGATAATGCTTTTGTTGGGAAGGCAACGAGAGCATCTATTGAGACGATAACGGCTGAAGGAATCGACCGTTTTTATGTAATGGGGACAAAAAATGCTGCAAGTTTTTTTAATAATGTAGAAGTGTATAAAAAAGAGGGAAAGTGGGGATATGATGATTTGAAGCAATGGGAAGCTGCTACTTATGCTTTTGCAGCTTATTCCGATGGTGGTTCAAAAATTAATGAGGGGGTAACATTTAGTGGAGAAGAGGGATTAAAAATTGCGAATTATAAGGTGAATAACGGCGAGAAGAAGGATTTGATTATGGCTGTTTCTACGACAAATTTGAATGAGGCTAATATTGCAATTGAGTATACGTTTAAGCATGCTTTGGCTATGATAAAATTCACGTTGAACAGTGGTTTGGGAAGTAATAACATTACTATTTCAGAGCTCACGGTAAAAGGGATAAAGAATACGGGTACGTTTACTTTAGAGGAGAATGATATTGTGTGTCAAGAGGGAAGTGAAACTATTGACTTTGTGAGTGATGACTTTGTGACAACCCAAACTACGGCAGGAAAATCCGATGAAATGGTTGTCATCCCGCAAAAGGGTTCTGATTTGCAAGTGACATTTAATGCCAAAGTTCAAACTGAAGATGGTGAAGTAACAAAAGTACTTACTGCTAACATTGCTTCTTATGAATGGAAATCCGGATTACGTTACAATTATGAAGCTACTATTACGGGGACAGATATGGATATTATTGAATTTGCAGATCCAAAAGTTGATGAATGGCCTGATTATACAGATGGTGGTGAGATGGAATTAAATAAATAATTATTTTGTTTATTCTAAACTTATATAGGCTATGAGGGGTTGAATGTCCCCTCTTAGCCGCTAACTCACATGGCATTTTGACATATAACCAAGGATTATGATAAAAGATATAGTTATCAAACCATTGCTTGTACTGGCTGTTACTGTCTTGTTGGGAGCATGTGTAAATGTGGATGAGTCGGGTATGGATGAGAATGGAGCCATTCGTTTTATCACGTCTGCTCAATCCCGATCTGCAGTGAACGGATCGTCATTACCTGATGGCAGTAGCTTCTATGTGTGGGGTTATCGTACTCCTATGGATGGTGAGATCGTACTAACAGATTTCGATAAAGAGACCGTGACAAGAGAGGGAGGTATTTGGAATTATACGGGTGGAACCCGTTACTGGTTTTCTGGTTATGTTTATGATTTTTATGCCGTTTATCCCTCCGAAGGAATTAATGTCTCTTGTACTAGTGAGGGTAATATTGCCGTGACAGATTTTGATGCTACGCGGGGAATTGACCTGATGACTGCTTCCCGTATGGATGTTCGAGTTTCAGAGAATAATATACCTGATGCAGTGGTGTTCAATTTCCAGCATTTATTGGCAAAAGTCCAGTTTGTTGCGAGGAGTGAGGGAGGAAATGCCACGGTAGAGGGTATAGAACTTTCTGGTATACGTATTTCCGGTAATTATACCGAAAGTGAAAATCCGCTTTGGAAAAATCTGCAAGAAGGTATAATTTCTGTAGAAAAGACCACTACTGTGACTACTTCTGAAAATACAGACGTGTCAGGTGATTTATTACTTATTCCTCAAACACTGGAGAAACCTGTTGTAACTGTGACGTACAGCACTGAGGTGGAGAAAAATAAAAGAGTAACTTATTCTTTACCTGTGGATGTTGTAGCCCAATGGTCTGCAGCACAGGCCTACCGCTATACATTTACTATTACCGGGGGAGGTTATATTATTTTTGATGTACCCACGGTAACTCCTTGGCGTGAAACTTCTGGAGGTAATGTCATTATCGATGTGACCCAACAATCTGATACCTGATATTAATCCGATTAAGTATAGACAAATATGAGACATCAATTATTTCTTTCGGTAGTTTGGGTTTTATTATTTTATACCTCTTGTTCACAGGAGGAATCGGAGGGATTATCTTCTGTCGATTACATCTGTTTTTCGATTCCGTCGGTTTCGGTGGAGAAGTCTGCGCGTAGTACTTTTTACGACGTATTTCCCGAGGGAGGCTCGTTTGGTGTACTGGGGTATTGCGTGCCTTACCAGCGCGGTACGACTGAACGAGATTGGGGGTCGGGGGCTTCCATGTGGGATATCAAAAAGGTAAACGCTTTTCCCGATGTATTTTATAAACAAAAAGTAACTTACAACGGTACGTCTTGTAGTTATACCTATACAGGAGAGGGGGCGGATAAAAATCTGAAAAAGTGGTATAATGCGCAGGATAACCCGGAAGCCACAGATTCCGATAATTTTCGTTATACATTCTTTGCTTATTATCCGTATGATGCTTTTAAAATAGATGCTCCTGTCAATGCAAGTACTATTGACGCTCCAAAGATTACTTTCACCATGCCGTTTGAAGAGAAAAATACTTCTCTGTTGGATGATGAAAAGATCCCCGATGCCATGATTGCTGTGGAATATAACCATCTGCGCACTTCGGGTAATATCAGTTTCAACTTCAGCCACATCCTCGTGGGATTGGGTTTTGTTGTAAACAATTATAATTATGGGGAAGACGAAACAATTACCATAAAAAGTATCACTTTGTCGGGAGAATTCACTCGTTCTATGACGATTGATTTTAACAAGAACACCAATGATGCGGATTTCTATACTTGTTCCGGTACATATAGTGGCGTGTATAAAATATTCGATGGGGCAAAGGAAGTGAAAGCCAATGAGTCAGTTAACCCTAGCGGTAAGTACCTGCTGTTATTGAGTGATGCTTCCGGAGGTACTTATTTTGGAAAAAATATTAAAGTGGAGGTCATATATACTTATAAAGGAAAAGAGAAAAGGGCAGAAGCAGAACGTCCGTCTGATTTTATGCCTCGATCAGGGGTAAAATATACCGCTAATCTGAATTTTGTGGGCGAGACGTTTCTGCTCAATTTTGTGGCGGCTACAGGTGGAGCTTGGGATGACGGGGGAGATAGCGATATAACCATTCAATAAAGTCAAGATACAGATGAAAACAGTATTTCAGTGTATATTATCAGCCTTTGTATGTTTGTCTGTGCTGATAGCATGTACAAATGAGGAAAAATTTGGAAACCGTACGCAATCTTTTACTGATGGTTTCACCATAGAAGTAATCAGTCAGGATATGTTGGTACAGCAGGTTACCACCCGGAGTAATATCATTAAAGAAAATGAGGAGTCGAAAATTAACCAACTTTATCTGTTTTTCTTCGACGAGGCTGGGAATTATCTGGAATCGGATGAAAATGATAGGCTTTTCAAAGGATATATGGCTCCTGGACAGAGTGTGACTAGTGTTAATATCCCTACCTCTGCTTTTACGGGTGACAATGCCGAAAAAGCGGCAATGGCTACGGTTTATGCGTTGGCAAACGTGGCGACGGAGGTGGTGACAGATGCTGACAACGATGGATTTCCGGACAACTTTCCCAAAGAGGGTAAAGACGGGAAGACCCCCAAACAATTGTTTGATGAATATCTTTATGATCCTTCAAATTATACATCTTATAGTCGAGATGATATTACCAAACTTCCCCAAGAAGGTATGCCGATGGTAGGTAAGGTAAATTCGATAAAATTGACGGAAAAAGGTTCTCTTATTTTACAATTAAAAGCCCTAATGGCACGAATCGACGTTAATATTAGTATAAATTCAGACCACACTGATGCAACGAAGCAATTACCTCGTTTGCAGATGGCAGAATGGGGTGTATACAATATGCCTACGGCAATTCCTTTCACGGAACCGGAAAAAGGAGAAAGTAAACTGGATGGTAAGAAACGTGATATGCCGAATATTCAGAGTAACACCGTGATATATAACAATGAGGAGCCATTGAAGCTCACATTTTATATGTTTGAGAACCTGCAACCGACCAATGGTAAGAATATCGACTACCCCCAAGGTGTCAGTGAGGATGATAAACAGCGGTGGAAACCGCAGCTTGCGAATGATGATGCGACTTATTTTAAGATGCACGCCTATTATACCACTTATAACGGTGATCCATCACTACCTGTCGAACAAGACAATTCAACTATCGAGGCGGAGTTCACATTCTATCTCGGAGGTAACCATACTAACGATTTCAAAGTAGGACGTAACCGTCATTACCAGAATAATGTCTCTATCACCGGGTTAACTAACGTGGGTAATAATCCGGAACATATTACTTTCGATGCGCGAGTCAATATTACTTCACAGGGTAACGCTTATCACATCGCCATGTTGCGTGAACGTGATCATGATGCTCACTTCTGTGTTACCCCGATGGATGTTTATCTTTTTGAAGATGATCAGAATCCGAAGATGACTGTCAGTATTGATGATCCCGATAATCACAAATGGATACGTATGGAAAAAGTACCTGCTGTAAATATGGCAAACGGTTCTTTACCGGACGGGTGGACGGAGAATGATCATCTGATAGTCTTTAATGAAGGAACAGGGAAAGGGTATCATGCCGGTCATGGCAAACGTAAATATTTTACGTATGATTTGGTGACAAATACCTTAGCTAATAATACTACTTGTAGGGTGGATGCCAGCCGTGATCGTATCTATTTTTATTTGGATGAAAACCTTAGTACTAAGGAGCGTAAGGCGAACGTTGTTTTAACTTATACGGCAGATAACCAAAAAACTCCGCGTGTGAAGACAATAGAAATTGTGCAGCACGGGTTATTGCCAGTCACGGTGCCGGGAGATAATAATAATCCGACACAAACAATTTATATAGAAGCCTACGAGGAATATCTCCAACATTATGACCCACTCAATGAGCATACAAATGATGCTGTCTATGATGGATTGGAATGGGGGGGGAATGGTCAAGATTTGGGAAGTCCCTTGCTCGAAAGAGATAAATGGTGCAATGTTTATTATAATGGACTTGAAGCCACTCTGAATATCATAGAGAAAAGCGGGCAGAGTCAAATGAACCTAAATGAAAAACCGGAATCTGCGGCCGAGTACTGCTACAATAAAAATAAGCGTAACGCTGACGGTAACGTATATAACATATCATCTGGTGGCTGGTTTTTGCCCGGTATCCGCCAGTTGGAGTATACGCTTACTAAGTATTATAATACTTATCCGGAATTCCAGAAACATTTCTATTGGTCATCAGCAGCAGGGAAAGAGCGGTTTTGGGCAGTTGTATGGAATTATCGTGAAGATAAGAATTATGCCCGTGCTACCAAAGCCCTTGAAGATCCCGTTGATGAAAACGGAAATGGTAAAATTGATCATGAAGAAATGTATGCGAAGACTGATTGGAATGATCCTTATACCGATGAAAATGGAACAACCGGAAAGACTCGCCGAACAGGAGTGTATCTTCGCATCCGTGCAGCCTATATCCCGCCTAATGGTGTTACAATAGAATAAACAAACAGACGGGTTGGGGACGAATATAAAATAAAAATGGTCCGCGCTGTCTCAGCGGGGACCCAAAATACCAATAACAAATTTATGAAAAAAAATCGAAGTCTCTTTTGAATTACGATACAAAAGTATCGGTTTTTCATCGTAACCGTGTCACTTATGTATTAAGTTTCGGTTACACTATGATTACATTCAAAATATATGCCTATATACGGCTCATGAACGTAAAGGTTTCATAATTAATCAAAATTAATTTTTAACTGTAAGGGGCCATCGGAAATTAATTCATCAAAAGGATTTGATACAGAGAGACCTATAAGCCTAATCCTAAATTGAGTAAGTTCTAATTCTTGGAGTAATTTTTTAGCAAGAGGAAGAATTTCTTGTTTTGTACGTAACTCGTGTGCCATTGTGACGCTACGAGTTTTTTGGGTAAAGTCGTGAAATTTAATTTTTAACGTGAGGGTATGGCCTTTAAAGTCGGATTTTTCTAACCGCCGGATTAGTTCTGTTGTGACGTGGTACAATTCTATGATGACAGCGATGTAGTTTGTCAGATCATTTTCAAATGTATTTTCACAACCTACGGATTTACGAATTCTTTCGGGGGAAACTATTCGGGAGTCGATACCGTTTGCAAATTCATGATACAAAATTCCGGCTTTTCCGAAATTGCGGGTAAGAAATGTTAATGTACATTTCTTCAGATCGGCTCCCGTGTGTATGCCTAACGAGTGCATTTTACGGGCGGTAACTTTTCCGATGCCCCAGAAAGCTTCGATCGGGAGTTTGGCGATAAAGGCTGGAGCCCGGTCGGGATGAATCGTGTATAACCCGTCAGGTTTTTTATAATCGGAAGCAATTTTGGCGAGAAATTTATTGTAAGAAACTCCGGCAGAAGCAATAAGCCCTAGTTTTTCTTTGATTTCTCTTTTGATTTCTCTTGCAACATCGACGGCTAACGGGATATTTTTTTTATTCTCGGTTACATCCAAAAAAGCCTCGTCAAGAGCCAGTGGTTCGATAATATCCGTGTATTCATGGAATATGGAATGTATTTGCATGGAGACGGATTTGTAATATTCCATGTGGGAACCGACAAATATCAGATCGGGACAAAGTTGTTTGGCTTTCATGGAAGGCATGGCAGAGCGTATGCCATAACGACGGGCCTCGTAACTGGCAGCAGCCACGACCCCTCGTTTCTCCGGACGCCCCACGACAATCGGTTTCCCCCTGTATTCCGGGTGATCCCGCTGTTCGATAGAAGCGTAGAACGCATCCATGTCAATATGAATTATTTTCCTGTTTTCCATTCCCGTTTCAAAAAGTAAATATACAACATTCTTCTGAATTTTAATATATATTTGCGGCTTCTAAAATGGAGGGAAGTCAGTAAATTATAACTATCGGATAGTATGGAAAAGAAAGTTGATATTCAGGAATTTTCAAATTTTTTGATGGACTACACCACCAGTATGATGGGGGTAGGCGTACATACGGCTAGGGCTGTAAGAAGTGTTTCCCGGATAGCGGAATCATTTGGGTACGGGGTGGATATGACGATTTTTCAGAAAAATATTACGATGACAGTCAAGCATCCGGAAGATTATTCTATCCGGAGGACTTACGTACGGAAGATACCCCCTTTGGCCATTAATTTTCAGGTGATTTCGGAATTGAGTGCGTTGAGTTGGGAGGCGTATGATCATCATTTGTCATTGGACGAACTCGTGGCGCATTACCATGACGTGATGAATGAACCTCGAATCTCCCGTTGGATTGTATTGGCTTTAGTATCTTTGGCAAATGCGGCTTTTTGTCGACTATTCGGGGGAGACGGGATTGCCATGATGCTGGTTTGTGCGGCAACTTGTGTGGGTTTTTGGGTAAGGCAGGAAATGATGGAGCGCCACGTGAATCATATGGTAGTTTTTGTCGTTTCAGCTTTTATTGCTTCGTTTATCGCTTCTGCGGGGACTTGTTTCGATTGGGGTAGAACCCCGGATATTGCTTTGGCATCCAGTGTTCTTTATCTGATCCCTGGGGTGCCTTTGATTAATTCGATCATTGATATCTTGGGAGGCCACGTGTTAATAGGAGTGGCCCGGGCGATAAATGCGGCCATACTTATTATCTGCATTGCATTGGGATTATCTGTAACATTATTGATTTTAGGATTGGATACGTTATGACTTGGGGTTTACTATCATCAATATTACTTGACGGAATTTTTGCAGCTATTGCGGCGGTAGGTTTTGCCGTAATTTCTAACCCTCCGAGGAAAGCAATCCTTATATCGGCTTTATTGGCAGCCGTGGGGCACGCGCTTCGGTTTTATTTGTTGAATCACATGGGGGTGGGATTGATCCCTTCAACGTTATGTGCTTCCTTCACGATCGGTTTGTTCAGTATTTATTTTGCCCGGTTAATCCATTGTCCGGCGGAGGTATTTTCATTTCCTTCACTATTGCCGATGATCCCTGGAATGTATGCCTACAAGACGATTCTGGCATTGATTCGTTTTATGAGAACGGAGGATGAGGAGATTCTCCCCAGTTTGATTGTAGAAATATTCCGCAACGGATTGACAACGGCTTTTGTTTTGGCCGTGTTGGTTATCGGAGTATCTTTACCGTTATTTATTTTCCACAAACAGGCAATTTCAATGACTCGTTTTTTGCGGAGGAAAAGAAAATAAGTAGGTATATGAAAGTAAAGGGTAAATACAAAAAGTAAAGGCTGTCTATCCCAGACAGCCTTTTTTCTTCATTTATTTTTGGAATAATTTGTTCCAGTTTTTGTATTCTCTCTCTTTCCAAGGTCCGTTGTGATAAACGTAGCTTGCGATAGCGGGAATAACGGTAGTTCCTTCAGCATAAACCATTTGTTCGTAGGTAACGTCAACTTTACCCCAAGAGCAAGCCTCTTTCAAGGTTGAAGAAGAACAAGCCCCGTCACGAACGTCGGCCACGGTGATCTGGATAGCATATTTGTGCATTGGCACGTCAAACCCTAGGATTTCAGCACATACAACAGTGTCTTGAGCGAAATTCTTCGGGGTTCCACCACCTACCATAAACAAACCGGTTGTGCCTGCTTTGATCTTGATTTGGGTCAATTCGACAAAGTCCTTTACAGAGTCGATAGACACGTGTTTATCGGGGTGCTCCCATTGGTGTTTACCGATACCAAAACCTGCACTACAATCAGAGAATGCCGGGCAGAAGATGGGCACTCCGCATTCATAACAGGTTTGGATCAAGCTGTCCTTCTTAACAGCATGTCCTTCGTGTAACCATTTACCGATTTCCCAGATAAATTCACGTGAAGAATAAGGACGCGGTTCCAAGCTGTTAGCGATCTCGAAAGTCGTGTGGTCGCAAGCCTGTAATTCCTCTTCGTCGATGAACGTATCGTAAATACGGTCAATGTAAAGTTCTCTTAATTGCATGTCAGGCACATCTTGATGTCCCTTGTAGTGTTTATAACCAAGGGCCTCGAACAAGTCCATGTCGATGATAGACGCACCGGTAGAAACTACCACGTCAACCATTTTGTTACGAACCATATCCACGTAAACCTGCATACATCCGGCAGCACTGGTGCTTCCGGCAATGGTAAGAATATTAGTACACTCTTTCTCTCCAACCATCATCATCAAAATATCGGTTGCTCTGGCAGTGTCGCGAGAGGTGAATGACATATCGCGCATCGCGTCGATCAATTGGGTTGAGTCATACGACTTGATGTCGATGTGTTTGATAGTGTCTTTTAATAAATCTTTCTTTTCCATTTTATTTATCTTAAAAATATAAGGTACAATTATGAGGACCTTATTGACTCAATTTCGTCATTTTAGATTCCAGCCGCACTAAACTAATGCTTTAATCGTAAGTCATAAATCGTCAATTATTTGACTGGTTTTGATACTTGATGCTCAATATCTGGTAGATCAACTTGCTGGCCAAGAAATCAGAGGATTTGTTGACATCGTTAGGGCAAAGTTCTACCACGTCCAAACCGACAATATTGTGACGTTCATTAATCAATTTGAGGAAGTTCAATACTTCTCTGTAATAAAGTCCGTCAGGTTCCGGGGTTCCCGTTGCCGGAAGAATTGCCGGGTCGAAAACATCCAAATCGATAGTGATATACACGTTGTCGTGTAATTTTTGCGATACCATGTACATCCAGTTGTTTCCTTCCTTAGCGTCATGCAAATCGTGAGCATAGAAAATACGATCCTGCATGATGTTCTCTTTTTCTTCGATAGCTGAACTTCTGATTCCTACCTGAGCCACGGTTGCCACTTCTTTGGCCCGGGCCATCACGCAAGCGTGGTTATGAGTAGAACCCTCGTATTCATTACGCATATCGGAGTGTGCATCTAACTGCAGAACAGAGAATTTTTCATAATGTTTGGCAAAGGCCCGGAATGCACCGATACTGACAGAATGTTCTCCTCCCAGAATAACCGGGAATTTTTTGTCGGTTAATATCTTGTCTACTTGTTTTTCAACTTCTTGAGACATGGCTTCCGGAGACGAGGCTTCTGTCACTGGTTCCAAGGTTGCGATACCATGAGTATATACTTCGGAATCCGTTTCAATATCATAGAGTTCCATGTTGGCCGATGCTTCCAGAATTGCATCCGGACCTTTATCAGCTCCCTTCAACCAAGTGCTTGTTCCATCATAAGGTACAGGCAAAACTACAATCTCGGCAGTTTCGTATGCCGTAAACTCGCTGTCGAGTCCTCCATAATTCTTATTTTCCATATCTAATAGGGTTTATAGTATTTATAAACACTTTTCTTTATAAAAAGGTTTGCAAAACTAGCGAATATAATTGAAAATTGAAAATCGAATGTCGAGAATGAAAGACTTGTCATTTTGTATTATGAATTTGACAATTAACAATCTGTTTCATGGACTCCATCGTACCTGTTTTGTCAATATTTATAATCTCCCGGTTCCGCATAATCCATTTCCCGTTCACCATGCTGAAACGAATGTTTTTGCTGTTGGAAGCATAAACAAGGGCCGAGTATTCGTCATACACGGGCATCATGTTACTGGCATCGGCGTGAATAACGATCAGGTCAGCCCGTTTACCTACTTCCAAAGACCCCGTCAGGTGGTGGATGCCGAGGGCTTTTGCCCCGTTGATCGTGGCCATGCGTAATGCCGTGTGGGCATTAATGGCTTCCGGATTGTAACGGGTGCCTTTGGGGAGGAGGGCGCCAAAGCGCATTTCTTCCACCATGTCGAGGGTATTGTTGCTTGCCGTGCCATCGGTGCCGATGCCGACGTTAATGCCCGCTTTCAGGTATGTGTCCGTGTCGGCAATGCCGCTGGCAAGTTTTAGATTGCTTTTCGGGCAATGGGCTACCGAGGTTTGGGTACGAGCGTATAATTCGATCTCTTTGGGGTTTAGCCAAACAGAATGAGCGGCAACAACATTTCTATCCAACAGCCCGATCGAATAAAGGTATTCAGCGGGAACCATTCCGGTTTGAGCCAAGAGGTCTTCCACTTCTTTACGAGTTTCGGCCACGTGGATGTGGAGTGGAATATTGTATTTTTCTGATAAGATTTTGGCTCTTTGCAGTGTCTCTTTTGAACATGTATAGGGAGAATGGGCGCAAATGGCAGGATGAATCAAGCTGTCACCATACCATTGTTGTACAAGGGATTCACAGCGTGCAACTCCTTCATCTACCGAGTGAAAGCTTGGCGTTGGGAAGTCGATCAGGGATTCTCCTACCACGGCTCGTATTCCGGCTCTTTTGGCTTCGGCAGCAATAATGTCTTCAAAGAAATACATATCGTTAAAGCAGGTTGTACCCGATTTGATCATTTCGATAAAAGCAAAGCGGGAAGCGATGGCCACGTTCTCCGGGGTCACCATGCGTGCTTCTGCCGGAAAAATATGTTCGTTCAGCCACGTGTGAAGGGGAAGGTCATCGGCATATCCTCTTAGCATGGTCATGGGTATATGCGTATGCGTGTTAATAAAGCCGGGCATCACGATCATACCTTCGGCGTCAAAATATTCGGCATCGGGGATTTCAATTTTACCTTCACCGATCTCTTTGATTTGATTCCCTTCTATCCGGATAGAACCGTTTTTGATCAACTCCATGCGTTCATTCATGGTGATGATGCAAGCATTAAATATAATTGTAGTTGCCATAGTCTCGTTTTTATGCCAAAGTTAGTGATATTTCCGTTTTCGAGGGATAATATAATTATTTTTCCTATATGGTATTTCATTTGTTAAACATTTTTCCCCGGTATATTGGAAAAGGGTTATAAAGGGCTATGAAAAGGACGAGGGAGATTATAACCATAGGGTTCCCGAGCTAGATAAGCGATTAGTTACTTCATCATATATTTCCGTAAAATAACGATCGCCTCCCGGCGTTTGTTGTAGACTGTTTGGAGGGCGAGGCCCAGTTTCGTGGCGATTTCTTCGGGTTTCCAGCCTTCGAGGTACATGCGGATGACCGTGGCGTAATCGTCGGGTAGGAATTTGAGAGATTCGTACAGGGAATGGTATAGCTCCACTTGCTCGATGTCTTCTGTAAATTCTTTTTCGACTTTACATTCCATTTCGAAACGTTGTTGATACCCCAGATGCTTGATTTTATTCTTATAAGCATTTTTCAAGGCGATGAAACAGAATGTCTTGATATAAAGGATCGAGGGAAATTGGACGGATTCCCGAAGCCATATATCGGTGAAAATGTCTTGTATAACATCTTCTGCCGGAACATTCAGGGATTCAAAAAGCCGGGTGGCGTATAGGTATAATTCTCTATATATCATTCGATAAACGATACTGAATGCATGCGGGTGACGCCGATTAAAAGATTCCAAAAGAATTATGTCGTTCTGTTTTGACATACATTCAATATAGGTTTATTTATGCAAATGTAAATCTTTTTTGATAAAAAACGGTATAAGGCGCCAAGAAAAGTAAAGTTCGATGCTAATCAATAGCATGAGGATAACTGCTACTTTCGTGGGGGGGTGGTGAGACAACTTTGAAGTATCATGTTGAAAATTAAATAATAAATAGGGGTGACGTTATTAAATTAAATCACTAAATTTGCAAAATGCATTAATAATTCGACAAAGTACTGAATGTTGATATGTGGGAGTTACTTATTTCTACTAATATACTATTGCTTTGCAGAAATTTTACCAAGAACGAATTGTCGTAACATTCTATAAAGTTTACGTTCAATAGGAAATTTAAAGTATGACTAAAAAAAAGAAACTACAAATCCGTAATAGTACAGCCGAATTTCTCATTTTCACTAATCAGGCAAAAGAAGACGGCATTGAAGTACGAGTTCAGAACGAAACGATTTGGCTTAGTCAAAAGTTAATGGGGGTTCTATTTGACTGCTCAACAGACAATATATCCTTACATCTTAAAAATATATTCAAAGAGAACGAATTGGATGAAAGTTCAGTTACCGAGGAATTCTCGGTAACTGCATCGGACGGTAAAACTTACAGGACCAAACATTACAATCTAGATGCAATTATTTCCGTGGGGTACCGTGTTAATACCGGTCGGGCAACAGCTTTTCGCCAATGGGCAACATCTGTTTTGAAGGATTATGCAATAAGAGGCTATGTGATTGACAAAAAGCGGATGGAAAACGGCTCATTCCTTGACGAAGATTATTTTGAGCACCTACTTGCCGAAATTCGTGAAATCCGATTAAGTGAACGTCGTTTTTACCAGAAGATAACGGATATCTATGCGACTTCAATGGATTACAACAAAGATGCTGTAATCACGAAAGAGTTTTTTGCTAAGGTTCAAAATAAGTTGCATTATGCGATACATGGTCATACTGCTGCTGAACTGATAATGTCAAGAGCAAATGCCGAAAAAGAGCACATGGGGTTAACATCATGGGAAAAGAGTCCTAACGGTAAGATTGTCAAAACGGATGTCTCCATTGCCAAAAATTATCTGACAGAAACAGAATTAGAATCATTAGGGCGTATTGTCAATGCTTATTTGGATTTAGCGGAAGACCGAGCAAAAAGACATATTCCTATGACGATGGATGATTGGGCTAAACGGCTTGATAAGTTTTTGGAAGCCGATGACCGAGACATTTTGCAAAATAGTGGAAAGGTTACTGCACAAATAGCAAAATCGTTTGCTGAGAGCGAATTTGAAAAATATCGTATAGTTCAAGACCGCTTGTTTGAATCAGATTTTGACAAAGAGATAAAACGAATGAACGGGAAGCAAAATAATTCTAATGATTAAAAGATTATTGAATTTAGAAAAATAGAATATAATAAAGTCTTTTTTCAATTTTACAGGACCTGCCAAGCCTCTTAACAATGCTGAAATAGGAGGGTCTTATACTATTTTCAAAATAAATCACTTTTCCGCGGTAGTTTTTCCTATTTCGGTTTATATATGTATAAAAAAGTATAGATATGAAGACCGAAAAAGATATAGAAGAAATTCTGGATAACGTGAAAATTCCTTCGGATGAAGAAGTGGAGGCCGCGGGAATGCGGTTTGACCGTCGGCTACGTCGCCTGAGGCTACGTCGTCGCGTGATGTGGGGAACGGGTTCAGTGGCAGCAGTCCTGTGTTGCGGGTTAGTGTTTGTTTCTTTGTGGATGAATAGAGGGGTAAAAGAAAATCTTGGCGTGGCAGAAATACCTCGTGTCCTCAAAACGGATCATCAGGTTGCCGTGCCGACATTGATTCTAGCGGATGGCAATAAGTTGAACCTGAAAGAGAGGGAAATGGATTCAACGATTGGGAAATCGAATATCTGGATTACAGACGACCGGGTGATCTACGATACCATGCCAGCCGTGCGGGAAATCGTGTACAACAGGTTAATCATCCCTTCCGGGTTTACCTATAACGTCACTCTTGCCGATGGGACGGAGGTAACGCTGAATGCCGGAAGTAGCTTGAAATACCCGGAAACATTCATCGGCAAACAGCGGGAGGTGGAATTGTCGGGTGAAGCCTATTTTAACGTGGCCAAATCGGATATCCCTTTCGAGATCAGTGTCGGCGGTTCGAAAATCCGGGTCTATGGAACCCGTTTCAACGTGAAAGAACGTCCTCAAAAAACCATCGAAACTGTTTTGATCGAGGGGAAGATCGGTTTTAAATCCCCCGGTCACAAAGAAGTTCGGGTTAGTCCCGGGGAATTAGTGTCTTATGATATGGCATCGGCAGGTATCAAGATACAACCTGTGGACGTGCAGTACGCCACGGCGTGGTTAGACGGTGTGTTTCGCTACCGGGACAAGCCTTTGGATCTAGTGTTGGAAGACATTGCTACTTGGTATGGGGTCTCTTTTGAATCCCGGGAAGGACTGGATAAAATAGAAGTCACTATGAATCTAAATAAAACGACACCGATAGATGAAGTTGTGTCGTTCCTTGAAAGAGTAACAAATCGAAAATTTATAAAAGAAAGGGGGTATTACACCGTGCAGTAAACATCCTGAATCAAAAAATTATCCCGCCAGGCAGGATAATTTCATGTAAAATCGCTATCGAATAAAATTGAGCCTTTATCATAGCGACCGTCAAACAGTAAATCGAATTTACTATTTAAAATTAATTAGTACGACAAATTTATGCAAAAAAATCACATCGGCGGTATTCATATCGCTAAAAAAATCGCGTTGTGCATATTCTTGGTATCCGCGACGCTAAGTGCTTTGCCAGAGAGTACTTTCGGGGCCACATCCAGTGTGTTTCAGGTCATCCAGAAGAGAGTAACGATTTCGATGAAAAGTGCCACGCTGGAAACAATCCTTGCCGAAATCAATCGGCAGGCAGGACTTGATTACGGTTTCCAAAGTAACGGGGCGGTAGATAAAAACCGGAGATTCACCTTAGAAGTAACGGATGTTACCGTGGAAGAAGCTCTTAATACATTATTGAAAGATAGTCCGTATGACTATGTCTTAGAGAAGAACCGAATCGTGATTATTATGCGGGAAAAGAAACCCGTGCAATTGATTGCCGTGACCGGACGAGTTGTGGATGAGAAAGGAAATCCTATTCCCGGGGCATCGGTACTTATTCAGGGAACCACTCAAGGGGTAGCCACGGATACAGATGGGAATTACACGATCAACGTGCACCCGACAGATGCTTTACGGGTTTCTTTTATCGGTTATAAGACGGAAGTCGTGCCGCTCAAAGGAAAAACGAAATTGAATATTCGTTTGAACCCCACGGCAGAGAATATCGAGGAGGTAACTGTTGTTGCTTTCGGGGAACAAAAAAAGGAGAGCGTTGTTTCGGCTATTACCACCGTGGACGCGAGAACCTTGAAATCTTCAAGCAGTGATTTGACTACTCAATTCGCTGGAAAAATTTCTGGTATGATCGGCTGGCAGACGGGAGGGATTCCCGGGGCTTTGACAGAGGACGAAATGAACACGAAATTTTATATCCGGGGTATTACTTCTTTCCAGACGGATGCTAACATCGATCCTCTAATTCTTATTGATGGAGTAGAATCTTCCAAGTTGGATCTTTCCCGTATGGTACCGGAAGACATCGAAACGTTCAGCGTGATGAAAGATGCTTCGGCTACCGCCATGTACGGGGCCCGCGGGGCAAACGGGGTTATCCTGATTACTACGAAAAAAGGAGAAGAAGGAAGTGTTTATACTTCCGTGCGTTACGAAGCGGTGTTAAGTATGCCGACAAGAGAGATCGAGGTGGTGGACCCCGTGACTTACATGAAGATGTACAACCGGGCATTACTCTCCCGTAACCCGGCTGCGACGCCCCAATATAGCGTGGAGCGCATCGATCGTACGGGTTCCGACCTGTATCCTTCCTTTGTATACCCGGCTAATGATTGGTACGATATTCTGTTCAAAGACTATTCTATTAATCACCGTGCAGGATTGAATATTCGGGGCGGTACTCGTTTAGTGCAATATTATGCATCGGTGAATTATGCCCGGGACGAGGGAATGTTAAAAACTGACCGATTGAATCAGTTTAAAGTAAATATTGAGAATAATACATTCTCTTTCCGTACCAACTTGAACATCGACCTAAGTGCCGGAATTCGCTTGAATATTAATACTTCTGCCAATTTGGATAAATATCGGGGGCCTAGAGCGAACGTGCAAGAGGCTTACTATATGGCCTTCAACGTGTCTCCGGTAGATTTTGCAGCTGTTTATCCGGCTGATGACACTTATAATTGGCCGCACATTCGTTTTGGTGCCACAAATACGAAACCGAATGCCAATCCTTACATGGAGATTCACAAGGGATACACCGACCGTCGCCGTTATTCTGCGGTAGCGCGGGCAGAGTATATACATAATCTGTCACCCATTCTCAAGGGATTGGAGTTGCGGGCTTCCGTATCTCTGAACCAAGTTGGTTACTATTCTAACACGTATAATACCAGTCCTTATAAATATAACTTAAAAAATTATAATTTCGAAACAGGTAAACACCAACTGACAGCGATACAACCGGATGGTTCATATAGGACTCTATCTAGAGAGTCTCAGGCAGAAGAGCGTAGCCAAACCACACAGATGAGTTATGAGTTGAGGGGTTTGCACGTGGCGGCTTGGGGTGACCACCAAACCAGTTTAACAGCCGTGCTCAGCGGACAAGAAACTACGTATTCGGAAGTAAAGACAGTGCTGGATGGAATTCCCCAACGGAACTTAGGTTTGGCGATGCGCGGAACCTATGGGTTTAAGGACAAATATTTTCTAGAGGCGAGTTTCGGTTACAATGGTTCCGAACGTTTCGCTAAAAAACATCGTTTTGGCTTTTTCCCCGCGGTAGGAGGTGCTTGGATTGCATCGAAAGAACCTTTCCTTGCCAATCATACCTCTCATTGGCTTTCGTTCCTGAAATTCCGTCTTTCTTGGGGACAAGTCGGAAACGATGGTATCATTACGAAACCGCGTTTCGCCCATTTACCTATTTTGGGATCAACGAGTGTGGGGCACCCCGGTAATTCAGGGAATCCAGTGGAGAGAGTTGTTGTCGAATCTTATCCGAATGACAAAATCACGTGGGAGATTGCCGAACAGGTGAATCTTGGAATCGAAGCAAAATTCTTTAATGGAATCGTGGAAATCAATGCTGATATTTATCAAGAAATCCGCCACAATATCATTGATTACCGCTATACAATGCCGGAGACAACCGGTTTGGAATATTTGCAAATCGGTAACGTGGGTAAAACCCGTTCTCGGGGTATTGATCTTGCAGGTAAAATCCAACACGCTTTCTCTCCCGATTTTTGGATGATTTTGAACGGTACTTTCACTTACAATAAAGCGACTTACCTGGAAATCGAGCAGGCTACCAACACGCCGGAATGGCAACGGAAAAAAGGCAAAGAAATATCACAGAGAATCGGTTACATTGCTGAAGGACTCTTCCGAGGACAGGCTGAAATCGACAATTCTCCGAATCAGGGGGGAACTGGAATGATGATGCCGGGGGATATTCGATATCGTGATATAAATGGGGATGGCACAATCGATGTGAATGATGCCACGTATATTGGTTTTCCAACCACGCCTCGTGTAATTTACGGTTTTAGTGGTACTTTCCAATATAAAAACGTTGAATTTAATTTCTCTTTCCAAGGATCGGGTAAGCGTGCATTTTTTATGGACCCGATGAAAATCGGTCCGTTCGTGGACGATCGGGCGATGCTGAAAGCAATTTATGATGACCACTGGAGTGAGGACAACATGAAAGAACGTCCTTTTTGGCCGCGCCTTTCTACGCAAGCCATTAATATGCATAATCCGCAAGAGAATTGGTATAGTAACAGTGCAGAACCTCGTTTTTCGACCTATTTTATGCGGAAATGTAGTTTCTTGCGTTGTACGGCTATCGAAGTGGGGTATAATCTTCCCCGGAAGGTACTTGATAGATTAAAAATACAGAACGTAAAATTTTATACTCGTGTCAATAACCCCTTCTTAATTACTAATTTCAAGGTGTGGGACGTGGAGTTAGGTGACAACGGGTTCAATTACCCCATACAGCGCACGTGGTCGGCCGGGTTGAATATCAGTTTCTAAATTTAAATATACATGATGATGAAAAAATATTTATTATCTATACTTTGTGGCCTTTTTCTGTTGCCTGGGTGTAATTATCTCGATATGGTTCCGGAGAAAGACATTGAAACGATAGAATCGGTTTTTGAACAACGGACGAAAGTGGAGAAATGGTGGTTGGGACTCTATTCGGATTTGATGACTGTAGTAACGAGTGCTAATAATCTCGCTTTCATGGGAGCCGATGAGTTTACGCCTAGTCCTGTTTTATACACTGCAAACCATGCAATGCCCGGTTTTTTAGTGGCAAACGGTCAGCAGATGTCACAAGAGCCTTACGGGAATATATGGCTGAGTATGTATCGACTTATCCGAAGGGCTAATGTTTTTCTTGAGAATATCGACAACACGTACAATATGACGGAAGAGGCTAAAGCCTGGTGGAAAGCAGACGTGAAGGCTCTGAAGGCGTATATCTACTTTGAATTGCTTCGTACTTATGGCCCTATTTGCTTGATTCCGCAAAATATGCCTGTGGATTTGGAGGTGGAAGATTACCAATTGCCGAGGCAACCGGTGGATACCTGTTTCAAAGAGATTGTCCGGTTGCTAGACGAGGCCGAACCTGATATTCCGAGACACTCCCAACGGGATGCATTCTATGGGTTCTCTTTCACGAAAGAAGCTGTTGCTGCTTTGAGAGCCAAGGCGTTAGTTTATGCTGCTTCTCCACTTTTCAACGGGAATATATTTTATGCCAATTTTAAGAACAAGAACGGGGAATTGCTTTTTAATACTAAATATGACCGGGAAAAATGGAGGTTGGCCGCGGAAGCTGCCGACAAGGCGGCTGAAATTTGTGCGGAGGGAGACCGGGAGTTTCCGGCGAAAGGAAGCGGTAAGAAAACCACCCTTTTGAACCACATGGATGATATCGAGCAAAGCACGTACTCTATGTTCAATAATAAGGAATATCTTTTGGAGTGGAAAGGTGGAATGCCTAGAATATATACATATATTCTCCCGCGTTTGGAGGGTGATGACAATCATTTCGAAGCTCTTGTATATGGTTGTCTCTCTCCGTCCATGAAAATGGTGGAGATGTATTACACGGAAAACGGTTTACCTATAACCGCGGATGCTTACTGGAATTATGGTAACCGATATAAATTAGGGTCAGAGAGTGCTCAGTCTTATGAGGGAGTGGTTCCATTGAATACCGATGTAATAAGACTTCATTTGCGTCGGGAACCCCGTTTTTATGCCTCCATTGCGGGAGACCGGATGTATTGGCAGCGAGGACTAAACACGCAGAACCGAGATAACAATTTGCTCGTGCAGGCACACAAGGGTGAAATACCTTGGGGGACCCAAAAAGACGTTATTGTCAGCAATGATTACCAGAACATCAGTGGTTACTGGTTGAAAAAATGGATTTATTCGTGGATTCCTACTAAAATGTATTATCAAGGTATAACGAATGAGACTATGGCCGTTCTTCGCTTGTCAGAAGTGTATTTGATGCAAGCGGAAGCTTGGAACGAATACTTAGAGTCTCCGGATGAAGAACACGTGTACAAACCGTTGGATAAAGTACGTGTTCGGGCTGGAATTCTTCCGGTACAGGAAGCTTGGAAGAACTATTCACTGAATCCCGGAAAAGTGGATACGAAAGAGGGGATGCGGGACATCATACGCCAAGAGTATAACATCGAGTTCGCTTTCGAAGGGCATCGCTACTGGAATATTCGTCGTTGGATGACCGCTCAGCAGGAGATGAACGGGAAAGCATACGGTTGGAATATTCTCGGAACAACGGCCAGTACATTCTATAATAACGAGAATGGACCGGTTGAGGTGGGACGTAGTTATAAATTTATTGCTCCCCGAGATTATTTTACACCTTTCAAAGCCGAGGAGATTTTGATCTCTGGAATGAAACAAAATCCGGGATGGTAAATGAATTTACGATTTATGATTGTAGATTTTGGATGTACGATTGTAAGAATTTAATTCTAAAAATAAGATGATGAAGAATTCGATATGGATTTTATTATTGATGTTCGGTTTGTCGGCCTGCAACGATGATGACGTTGTTTTCACGCCGTTGACCGAAGGGTTGGAAATCAAATTTACACCCGTGGCAGGTGGTGCGATGATGTACTATTCGCTGCCGAATGACAGGGATATATTTGCTATGAATGTTCGTTATAAAAACTGGCAAGGACGTGATGTGTTGAAAGTTTGTGATTACGGGAGCGATTCACTCCTGCTGGATGGTTTTATGGAGAAGAAGGAGGTTGTTGCCCGAGTTTCTTTTGTCAATCACCGCCGCGAGGAGTCTGCATCGCAGGAGTATAATTTTTCTACACTTCCCAGTGCGCCTTGGGCATTTTTCGAGGATCTTGAAGTGAGCTCAACTTGGAATGGTTTTCAGGTGGCCTATCAAACTTCTGGAGTAGCCACGGGGATGGCTCATGTTTTTTACTTGGGAGAAAATCCGTTGACTCATCGACCGGATACGATACCGGTTAGTAGTTTCCCAATTACTCAAGGGGGTGATACCGTTAAATTTGAACTGGATCGGAAATTGGAGAAGTATACGGTGGTTGTCCGCACGGAAGATTTCCAGGGATATCGAGTGAAACAGGAAATTTATCCTGACATTGACGCTTTCCTAACTGAACAATGGACGGTAACGGCTGATGATTTCAATACCGGAGGACTCTCCGTTGAGAATGAGAATGCGAAGACGGGCGTGAAATACCTGTTTGATGGAGATTTGAAAGGAAAAGAACGTATGGATTATTTCCTTTCCGCATCGGGTCCCAATTTCCAGTTTACAGGTTATGACGTATATGGGACTTTTTTGGCGGGCCCCTATGCTTTTGACAAACCGATGGTGCTTGATTTGAAAGAGCAGAAAACTCCGGCTTGGGTTCGTCTGTATGCCCTTGTTCCCACGCAAGCTACGCACGCTCAAGGTCCTGTGGAATTAGGCACGGTATGGCTTGGATGGTATGATGACAAATTACCCTGTAACCTATCGGTGTATGGCAACAGTACAACAGCAGATCCGGATGCCGCGGGATGGGTATACTTGGGTGGTTTGAACCAGAATCCGAATGCTGAAACGGTTAATGACAAGTGGAGTTATCGTCATATAGAGAAAAACGTCAACCTTCCGAAAACGATGGAGGAATTCGATGATGCAGAGCCATTGTTCGTGGATGTTTTATTCCCTGTGGAGGATAATACGTATCGTTATCTGAAAATAATAGTACATCAAACATTTGAAACAAAACCGTATCCGGTGGCAATGCCTAATACAAACAAGTATATTACTTTGCATGAGTTGGAGGTTTTTGTAAAAAAGAATTAAGCTATGAACAAGAGAAAATATATAATCAACTTATTATTGGCAATGGTAGCTTTGCTGGTGGGTTGTAACGAGAGTTTGGAGGATACCTATAGCGACTATGCCGGTGATGGAAAAATTCGTTACGTGGCAAAATGCTCCGATTTAGATATTGTTCCGGGATGGGAACGATTAATACTCAGTTGGGTAAATGGTACAGATGCCACGATTGATAAAATAAAGGTGGCGTGGATGTTTGAAGGTCAAAGAGATTCGGTATATCTTCCGGGTACGGCTACATCTTACGAGTTGACAAACTTGGTGGATGGGACATACCAATTTTACGTGAGTGCCGTGGATAAATTTGGAAACGAATCTTTGGTGGAGACGTATTCCGGACGGCCTTATACGCGGGATCATGAGTTGATGCGATCTTTCTCGAGAGGGATTCTCAAGTCCTTTTTCGTGAATGGGAAGATGATTTTCTTTTCTGACCAGTATAGTGCCAATATTGTGGAAATAAAACTACAATATAAAAACTCCGGGGGAGAGACAAAATACTATGAATTCGAGAATCCGTCCAGTTACGATGCTTTAATCACCATAGATGACGTGAGTATGAATCCGGCTGACTCGGTTTATATTCTTAGAAAAGGGACGTTGGAAAACTCTCCGGATACGGTTGTCCTTGATCCGGTGACGATTAATCGGAAGAAAAATTTCAGTGCCGGGTTCGTGCATGCTATCACGGCACGTTATGGTTATTCAACTGAAACACAAGAGAAAGAAGATGCATTTTTGGAATTTATTGAAAATGTGGAGGAATTGGAATTGGATTATTCCATCGAATCCTTGGAAGATATACTTTTTTGTACCAATTTGAAGAAGCTTGTGGTGGGTAAGAATCGGCATTTTGTTTCTAAACAAGTTAATTCACAGGATAAAAGTCTGATACTTAAGTCTCCGGAAAAGAGTTACGCCATTCTGGAAAAAGCGGCTGAAGCGGATGTGTTGGGTTTGAAGGTTGATTACTATGGTCATAATACGGTTAGTACAATGCATTATTTCAATAAGGTGTATCCGTTTATGACGTATATGGGGTATTCTGCAGTTCCTGATGATTTAGAGATTATTCCGGCGTCAGCTTTAAAGGAAAATGAGAATGGCGATAAGGTTTATTGTGACGTAGATGATGTTTACATGGATTGGGATGCTCTGGTAGATGGGAATGTAGCGACCGCGTGGTCAACTAGTACGCAACAAGAGATGCGAATTTATGAAATGTATATGGAATTGAAGGAGACAACTTCGATCAGGGGGATCAAGGTAACGCAGATTCAGACCGCAAGTGATAGAAGTGCACGGTATTTCATGCCGGAAATGATTGTTGCACAGACATCTGCTGATGGGGCAGTTTGGAAGGATGTAACCTTTTTGGAAACGAATGAATTGGGACGTGCCCTAGGTGAAGCAACCTTGTTGAAGATGCCTGAGGGCTCTCGAGATGTGAGGTATGTTCGGCTTACGTTGCGTGACGGTATTGATCTGAGTGGCAACTGGGCGTGCAGATTGGGAGATATTGTTCTTTACAAGTAAATAGCCATGGACGATCGTTTTTACGGTCGTCCATCGAATACAACAAAGAAACTATGTTAAAAATAAGTCATTTCATCAGACTCTTTTTTAGTGGGATATTGTTATTGAGTTTCTCCAATATATTCGGTCAAGAGCAAGAGGATAAACTCTTGCAATTGATGAAACAGGAATTGGAGTACAGCATGGAGGAGTTAAAGAAACAGGACAATATCCCCTATTACATGAATATGCGGGCGATGGACGATTATAATATGACGGTTATAAGTTCGTTCGGGGCTGTGACAACTGCCGATGAAAGCCGTATGAGAACGTTGGTACCGCAAATCCGGTTGGGAAGTCCGGAACTGGATAATTTTAAGTATAACGGGCAGGGAAGTGTTGTCGGACCTAACGCTCAAGGAGTGCGGGGAGTTGTTTTACCTCTGGATAATGATGCCCCGGATGCCATCCGGGAAGCCATCTGGCGGGAAACTTTACGACGTTACGAGTATGCCCGTAACGTATACGACCAAACAAAGACCCGGGCAGCGGTGAGCGTGGAGGATGAAGATAAAGCACCGTGCTTTTCGGAGGCTCCGGTGGAACATTATTACGAGCCCCCCGTGGTTGTCAGTAACCGCAATACGGCGATGTTACAATCTTGGGAGCAACGGATGAACGAGGTTTCTGCCGTGTTCAAGAGTTGTCCGGAATTGCGTCAAGGATCAGCCAGTTTTAGTTATCAAGTGTTACGGACCTATTTTGTGAATAGCGAGGGGAGCGTGGTGGTGCAGAATCGTGTGTCTACCCGGATAATGTTAACGGCATCTTTGAAAGCGGCTGACGGGATGGATTTGCCGTTGAATATAAGTTATTTCGCCTACAAGCCGGAGGATTTACCGGATAATGGCCGGATCATTGCGGACGTGCAAGACATGATTGAACGTTTATTGGCTTTGCGGGATGCTCCGGTGGCCGATCCCTACACTGGCCCTGCAATTCTTTCGGGACCCGCGAGTGGTGTGTTTTTTCACGAAATTTTCGGTCATCGTTTGGAGGGCCACCGTTTAAAATCAGGCGGTCAGACCTTCAAAAAAATGGTAGGGGAACAGGTTTTGCCCGAGGAGTTTCAAGTATATTGCGATCCGTTGCAAAAGCGTTATGCCAACACGGATTTGTACGGTCACTATGTGTATGATGACGAGGGCGTGAAAGCGCGTCGGGTGGATAACGTGGTGAATGGCGTGTTGAAAGAGTTCCTTATGAGCCGGGTTCCGTTGGACGGTTTCCCCGTGAGTAACGGTCACGGGCGTACTTCCGGAGGGGGTGATCCCGTGTCCCGGCAATCCAACTTGATTATCGAAACCAATCGTCCCTACACGGAAGATGAATTGCGTGCCATGCTGGTGGAAGAAGCCAAGAAACAAGGAAGAGAATACGGTTATTACTTTCGCTCGGTAACAAGCGGTTTCACCTACACGGGCGAGGGAGGAAGTTTGAACTCGTTTAACGTGACTCCCTTGGAAGTGTACCGGGTGTTCGTGGACGGTCGTCCGGACCAATTGGTGCGGGGTGTGGATTTGATTGGAACGCCATTGTCAATGTTTTCCAATATTACAGCAGCCGGTGACGAGCCGAGCGTGTTTACGGGATCTTGTGGCGCGGAATCGGGTTGGGTACCTGTAACGGCGATATCCCCCACGATATTCGTGAGCCAGATAGAGACTCAGCGGCGGGAACAAGCCCGGGATATTCCCCCGGTTTTACCTTCACCGAAACCGGAAAATAAAATTGTCAGGGACACGGATGAAACTATTTTTGCGGCGATGCGTGCCGAATTGGACCGTAATAATGCTGCTTTGATGTTACCGAATAGCCCCAAGCCTTACTATATCTCGTACACGGTAGCCCGTTTCCGATATTTCTCGGTAGCCGGTTCGTTGGGAGGTATCCTGTTTTCAAGAGTTTCACCGTGGCAAATGAACGGGGGAGCGCGGATGATGCTAGGGGATTATCAACGTAATAATGATGTGCAGTATTCCGAACAGGTTGTTCCGGTCAAGTTACCGGCTGAGGTGGATTATGACGTGATTCGTCGCGGGTTTTGGGAATCGTCGGATATGATGTACAAGTATTCGTTGGGGATGATGGCGCAAAAAGCGAATTTCTTGCAACAGAATCCGCAATCGCCCGAGATGGCTGCTTTGCCGGAAATGCAGCAACTACCAGCCGTTACCCGTATACAAGAACGGACAATGAAGTTCGAGATTGATCAGGCGGTTTTGGAACGGTTGGTAGCCGAAGCTTCGGCGGTATTTAAAGAGTATAAAGATATTTATAACTCCAGCGTGGCAATTAGTGGAACAGAAATAGACCTTTACCGGTTAACCTCGGAAGGCGTGCAATTAAAGGAGCCGGGCGGACAGGTGACTTTGTCGATTATTGCGGAGGCCCGTGCTGATGACGGCTCGACTGTCGGCGATTCTTTCTCGCTCTCGTTATTGAACCCGGCAGAAATTCTCTCTATTGAAAAAATGAAAGAGCGGGTGAAAGCCTTTGCCGAAAGTTTGATGCAATTAAAGTCAGCTCCTCCAGTGGAAGAATATTACAACGGGCCGGTTATGTTTGAAGGAGGAGCCGTGGCAACGATTTTGTCCGGTAATCTTCTGTATCGCGGAGGACTGATTGCGAACCGTTCGCTTGGGCCGTCTCGTGGTGGATTGGAAGATCAGTTTGGTGGAAAGATTATAGATAGTCGATTGACTATTAAGAATTATACGACAATGAAAGAGTATAACGGAACCCCGTTATACGGGTATTACGAGATGGACGGGGATGGTGTTACTCCGGCAGCAGAGATGACGTTGGTTGAGAGAGGTGTATTTAAAAAGATGCTGAACGGACGGATTCCTGCGTTGAAAGCCCCGGAATCGACAGGCAGTGCTCGCTTTATGTTTTCTCCGCAAAGTCCAACCATTGCGGTTGGCGTCGGGACGATTCATGTACAGGTGGATAAGGGGGATTCCCATGCGAAGATGAAGAAGATACTTATTAAAGCGGCAAAGGATGCCGGACAATCGTGTGCTTATATCGCGAGAGGAATTGCCGGGTCAGTTCCCGTAGTCTACCGCGTTGACCTTAAGGACGGAAAAGAAACCCGTGTCCGCACAGCCGGATTCCGTATGCCCGATTTAACGAAGTTACAGAAGATTGTGGCGATATCTTCGAAAGAAGAGGTGATGAATTTTATTCCGAATTACTATCCCGCCTCAATGATCTATCCCGCCGGAATGATTGTGGATGGTTTGGTTATCGAGAAAACTAGTCTGAAAACAGAGAAAGAACCGGCGTTGAAAGTACCGAGACAACGGGAGGAGTGAATTTTAAATTTTAGATTTTAAATTTTGGATTAAAAATGACAAGATGAAGAAGATTTTAATTACGATATGCACGTTGTTTGCTTGTGTCATGTTATCCGTGGCACAAGGAGATAGTTACAGAATTACGGGCCAGGTGGGTAACTCCGTCAACGGGAAATTACTGTTGGTGGCTCTCACGGAAAAGGGCTTGATTGATATCGGAGAGGCGGTCATCACGAATGGAGCTTTCGAGTTCACGGGCCGGATGTCGGAAACGACGTTGGCTTACTTGATGCCGGTCCAGAGAAATGCGGCATTGGCAACCATTATGCTGGAGAATGCGAATTACACGATTACTGCGGGTACAAATGAATTGCTCGTGGAAGGCGGTGGGGAGGCTCAAAGAATATTGAAGGAGTTCAACGATTTGGAAAAATATCTGATACAAAGTGGACAGCAATTGCAAGCACAAGCTAAGGCGAATCCTGCACAAGCACAAAAACTGCGGGAAAATTTCAAAAAGATAATAACTCAAGTGGAGACTGAAGAATTGGCATTGTTGAACAAGTATAGCGATACATACGTGGCCGCTTATGTTGTGTATGCCAAATTGTCACAATCCTTTGATGAAACGAAGTTGGAAGAACGCTATAATATCTTGGGAGAAAAGGCTAAAGCTACCATTTATGGCAAACAAATCGCTGCCGAACTGAAAAAGATTCAAAAATTAGCGATAGGAGCCATTGCTCCCGACTTTACGGCCCCGTTATCCGATGGTGGTGTACTTTCTTTGCATGAGACGAAAGCTAAAGTAAAAGTTGTCGATTTCTGGGCATCTTGGTGTCAACCTTGCCGTGCAGAGAATGTGAACCTGATAAAGATTTACAAACGCTTCCGCCCGAAGGGGTTGGAAATCATCAGTGTTTCACTCGATGACAACAAACACGCTTGGTTGGCTGCCATCGGCCAGGATGGTTGCAATTGGAAGTGTGTGTCTGATTTGAAAGGACAAAAATCAGAAATCGCTGCTGAATACCAAGTGAAAGGTATTCCTTGCACCTTTATCCTCGACGAGGAAAACCGCATCGTGGCTAAAAATCTCCGGGGTAGAGAACTAGAGAAAAAGATTGAGGAGATGTTGAAAAAGAAGAAGGATAAGGAATAGATAAAACTCCTTCCCGGTTCTCCCCTAGGGCATGTTAGATGTAGAGATTTTAGATTTAACGATTCTTTCACTCATGGTCCTTTGTCATTTTGAATCCTAAATTCTAAATGTCCTTTGGGGAGAACTAAATTACTTTAAAACAACTTCTAAAAATCAAGATTATGAACAGGAGGTTTAAACTAATTTTTGGGAGTGTCGCCTTTTTTGCGGGTGTGTTGTTAATGGTTTTCTGTCTATCGCATTTTATTTCAACACTGCTGATGCTTATCGGTGTGATTTTTATTCTTAACGTGTTGATTGAAAGAAAGATTGTTTTTTTTAATAACATCCATAATACTGATAAGAAGTAGCAAGTTAAACAGTAAGTGTATATTTTTCAATATATATTTTTAATGATGAGAAAAACTTTTCCTATTTTTAATTGTAAATTTAGTATTCATTTTATCATCGTGTACAAAAGAACATGATGTTGTAAATACGGAATTAGGTACGTTGCAGTCATATACTCGTTCTTACGGTGAAAAAGTAGATGCTCCTTTTGTTATTTTTCGTTTTAAGGCAATGTTGGAAAGAGCCTTGGAAATTACTAATGACTCTACATTGATGGCAATTTTTGCAGACTTAACTCGGGTTGAGTATGCTGTGATAGAGGGTCAAGATAATAATGTTATCATGGAAATGCGTCCTTCAAAGTATAGGCCACAATTCACAATATATATTAGTGACAAGTATCGTCAATTGTCGAACAACGGAGCTATTTTTGTTGTTATACATGAATTGTATCATATTTATCGTTATAATAAAGGGTTCTCAAACAATGATGAGGACCATGCATTTATGGTTAAAAGTTCCATGTATCGTGAGTGGGTTAGAAAAGCTCTTGGATTATCTCAACATAGTTTTGCCCTAGATTATTTAGTGTATAGTGGAACCTATGAATCTCCGGTATATCAAAGATTATCATATGAGAAGAAGAAAACGGTAAACTCGTTTTGTAAAAGCTATGAATTACCTTATTGAAATATTATGAAAAAATCTATTTTATTTTTATTTACTATTTGGAGTGGTGTAAATTTTATTTATTCCCAAAACGTAGAGGTAGATGAAGCAAATTCGTTCAACATGCAAGACAGTATAAATCCAGTGCTCACAAAAGTTGAACCTGGGCCTGAACATGTATATGTTATATTCACCTCCCAAGAATATGATCCGAAATATGAAGATAGGATTAAGGAAGGTGTAATGCGGATAAGAACTGATTCTTGGAATGGTGTCTTAATTAGTTATGTTGTCCGATCTAGATCAAAGGATTATGAATTTGATTTCTCTCATTGGGATCTTGATATCGAATTCTTGAAAAAAATCAGGTCGGTAGATTCTACCGACAAGATGAACATAGTTTGGAGACCGAAAGAGTTTCTGTTAGATATCAAACCTATTGATTTAGATAAGGAAGGACCTTCGATGAAAAAGGAAGAGGCTTTTGCGTTAAGGGATAAATTGGTCGGAAAAATAATTTGGTTGATAGATAGAAGAGACATTACTAGAGATTCCCTAAAACTGATACAAGCAGAAACTAAGATACCAGAAGTCTTTTGAGGCTGTTTGTAAGTATCGGAAAGGTTTGTATGTTATTAATCTTAAAAAACATGAAGACATGAAAAAAATAATTTTGACTTTATCTGTATGCTTATCTTGCATCATGGTAGCAAACGCTAGATTGTACCCACATGTCGTGGATACTTTGCCAAAGAGAGTAGTTAACGGCTTGGAAATGATTCCGGTAAGAACAACCTATTATGATTCGGGAGAGATATATTGGGATTTGAGAGTCTCTGATTTTGAGAAATGTTTTCAGCGGTTCGAGAGTAAATGTCCGGGAGAAATTAATTACAAATTGAACTCTGATGAAGTGAACCAAGCTATTGCTGCTTGGTTGGCTGTCATCGGTTAGGACGGTCGACTTGGAGAAATGTCTCCGACTTGGAAGGACAAAATTCTAAAATCGCTGCCGAATACCAAGTGAAAGGTATCTCTTGTACCTTTATCCTAGATGAAGAAAACCGCATCGTGGCTAAAAATCTCCGGGGTAGAGAACTAGAGAAAAAGATTGAGGAGATGTTGAAAAAGAAGAA
>CALUKD010000036.1 GCA_944321125.1 Candidatus Butyricimonas faecavium
ACTGAATATGTTCATAATCCCTGCTTTTTGAGCGCTAATATACTAAAAATATTAGGTGTGTTTGCGGAGAATCAGAATTAATAAAGATTTAGAGGATGAATCTAACAAGTTATGCAAGCGATTTTTAAAACTTGTGGAGGAAGGGAAACTAGATGGACTTATCTCTTACTTGAAGAGGTTAGATAGATAAATAACGATACCAAGGACAGGGTTTGATTGAAGGATATAACTTTCATCAAATCCTGTCCTTTTTTTATGTGCTATATAATAGCAAGAAACAAATCAATTATTTTTTATAACAAATCATGGATAAATCCACACCAACTCAATCGATGCCGAACTTGATAATTTTATAAAAAGAAGAAGGATATAAAAAAATAACGAAGTGAATCACCATTCCCCCTCAACACTTTGGACTATTATTATATAGTATATATATTTTACCGTAGTGTTGAAGGGGAATTATCATTTAAAAGGCTACTTTATATAAAATCCCCCCCCTGTGTAAAAAAATTTAGTGCTAATCGAACGTTTGGATTATTTACTCTCTAACGCCCCCTAGCTTCCATTTGAGAAATCGAAAAGATGGAGGGATTAAAGTGAAAGTTCTCCACTTTTTTCATTTCTATTTAAATCAATGTCTTATCAATTAAATTTATCACCAATGAAAGAAGAATATTTATCACCAGAAATTAAAACTGGAATAGAACCGAATCTAGATTTCGATGATTTAACAAGATTATCGGAGGTAGAGATTAGATACAAGCTGAAAGTGCAGCCAAAAGACAGACCAAAGGTAACGATGGCGATGGAGGCATATAAATTAATCAGACCCTTTTTCGATGGTTGTTTACATCACCATGAAGAGGCATGGATCATGTTGTTAAATAGAAATTTAAAGGTGTTGGGTGTTGCAAGGCTCAGTGTAGGTAATCAAGAGAACACTATCATTGACCCAAGGACCGTTTTACAGTTAATGCTAAAGACTAACTCCACCTGTTCAATCATCTTTCATAACCACCCAAGCCAGAATTTAGCTTTCAGTCCGGAGGATTTAAAAGTAACAAGAAACATCATGGAGGCTTGCAGGTTGTTAAACATGAATTGTCTGGATCATGTTATAGTCGGTGAGGAAAGTTACTCCAGTTATTCGGAGGGAGGTTACTAACGTGAGTGATTATATAACATAGATGAGAGACAAGAAATTTGAAAGGAGTTTAATATGGATCATGGTGATGGCTGTGATCACTTTCATCATCCATGTTGTCGCTACATTCACCGTTTACCCAAGGTCAGCAAGGTTGGAATTTATTGCGGTTATTATCTTTATCATGATCTTGTTACTATCCAAGAAGAGGTGAATTGTAGAATGGTTACATATTAAGGCTGGTTACAAGCTATTCACGTTGAAATTTAATACTTTTGCTTTCCAGTCACCCCTGCTGGGTGTTTGTAAAATGCCAATTATTATTTATTTTTGTATGTTGTTTAGAGTGATCTGAACGGTAATATATTTAGTAAAAGGCGTTTAGTTTTATCCTTATCTTCAAAATCGCCAAATTTTATGCAGAAGGGTAAACGGTACAAACGCTCATGCTTGCCATATATACAATTCTGTTATATATAATGGTTTGGCGTGGGGTGACTGTTTATTTCTGCAAAGGTGTTTGGCGATACCTGAAGATAGATAAACTGAAAGTTCCCACGCTTTTGTATTTTTTATAGTCTATCTGGGAATTGTAGACAAGTTATATAAGCGTGATGAAAAAATTATTTAATTATTGTCTTTTTATAGTTGGGATACTTATTTTGCCCGGTCTTTCTGGGAAAATCTTTGCGCAAGAATATTCTCATTTAGACTCTATTACACAAGTCATCATGCGTGGTGATTGTGATTCCGTTTATTTTGACAGCCTCGCCATCGTGCAACTTCAAAACTACCCCAGAGAACCGCAACGCACGGAAGGCGAAAAAGCTTGTCAAGAAATTCAAAAATACATTGACAACAGAAATTACAAGAAAGCATTAAACATATTCGAGAAGAATCAGTTTAACATTATGATGTATCAAGAATACAGCTTCAACTATGTCCCTTTCTGCGAGTCAATGATTAAATTATACTTCAAGGCCTTTGACGAAGAAACAGCAAACAAAAAAGCCATCGAGATTCGAGAGTTTAACCACCACATGATGGAAGGAGTCATCGCTTTTGGTGGAAATATCCCGAGATTCTATTTCTACAATCTTCAGCAATTAGTCTATAATTATTGCGCACAAAGAGATTTACCACAAGCCATCACTTACACACAACATCGCTTAGAAAAACTATATCAATTACAAGACACCACTTCGGTTGACTTCGCACGCACCAATAGCTTCCTAGGGGCACTTTACCTCCAACAACTCAAACAACAACTTGAAAAAGATTCAATCGAAGAACAATATCTTACAGACCTAGTTCTTGCCATAACAAAATACCTAATTAAAGCGAACGAACGATTCGACGCATTACCGAACAAAAAATATTCTCGTGAAAATATAAACGCACTGTATTATTTACAAGAATTTTTCAACTTACTTCCTAATGATGATCCCCTGATCGATTCGTTATTAATTATATCTAACAAGAAAATACGGCATATCCACCAAACTAACGAGTGAGAATTCGACACCCAATACAGTAACACGCTTACCCAGCTTCTTGCGCTCTATTTAAATGCCGGAAAAACTCAAAAAGCCCAAGAAATATACACCGAAATCTTCACCAACCTAACCGAAAAAGAGAAAAAAACATTCCCATCCTTCAAAGAACTCCAAAAAAGAGCTAAATCCAAAATGGAAAAATAGAATAAAATTAAAGTGTTTTGTTTATAAAAATAAACTAAAGTTCTCACACTTTTTACTATAATAAATCAACCTTCGAGGGAGCTAGAAGGCACAAAAATTTATCATTATGGGTACAGACGAGAGATACACAAAATCACGAGAAGAAAAATTTTTGCAAGTATTAGCAAAAGAATTAAACTTAACTTATGACGAGTTATGCGAATTAGAACCTTTCATCGAAGACAATACCGGATATGATGATCAAATTCATTGTAAAATCATCCGTTTTCAAGGCGATTGCGAAAAATATCGCAACAGAATACATGGTTTGGAAAACAATCAAATATTCCTGTCTCTTGATGATTGGTATAGCTTACAAAATTCTGTCGGAAATTTTGATGATTAATTTTTTCGTGAAAAAAAGTACAATCTGCTAAAATTATTTTGCTATGAAAAGTATATTTAGAAAGAGTCTTGAGGTTTGTGCGATTGTATTACTTGCTGTTGGAATATTTTCTTGCACACCAAATCGTGACCCTTTAAGTGCAATTAAATTCGGACAAGATAGTATATCGCATGTAAGGAAAATCATTGACGAGATAGATGATTCATGGGCATTACAGAAATACGCCAAATATATATATGACAATTACGACAATCAAATAACCAGTAAAGTGAGTATTGTGCTACGTTCTGATTCTTCTTATTTAGGCAGCGAAACATCACTATGGTCTATTTATGGTAAGGGCTCACAATCTTTTGCCCTTCTAAAGTCTATGTGGGAAATATCCAATAAAACAAAAAAATATCACTACCCTGGTCCGTTACCATCTTCAACAGTAGACTCCTTATGGGATTTATACCACAAATGGTATGGCACTCCGGACCACTCGTGGGAAGAGGCAGATACAATTTATATAAGTAGAGGGATAGTAGTCCATGGTTATCGCGATCCTCGTTTTCTCAACAACAGAAATATTTCTCAAGAATTAATCACCATATCTGATAAGAGCTTTTGTTGTCTTGGATATGACATCATAAAACAATATGCAAATTCTAATATTGATACCATGATTATAGACAGGACAAATATCAAACGTATGGCTATTTGGAATACCGAAAATTATCAAGTCAATTTCTCTAATCCATTCAAATACAGATACATTCACGACACCACCGATTTATATTACGAATACGCTGAAATCAATTATCAGATGCACAATTATGAGGAGGTCAGAGAACACATGGAGGATTCTATTCGCAAAACTTACCAGATAAATGATTTAATATATTTAAATCTACATGGTTTTGGAGTTGCACCAGATCCTAAATATCATTGGACAGATTATGGTTGGTTTGCATATACAACAATTGGCAGACCAGCAAATCTCGATCAACGAATTATTACCTCTGTGCGTTATGAAATAATCATGAAGGATGATTATGATGAAATATTGTATCGAAGCACCCCTCAAACATTAGATATTGTAAAAGACGCCCGTGAAGGAGCCAATACTCAACCCATGCGATCGGGAATGACTTTCTATCATAGTTATGTATCATTTTTGGTGTATGATTCAAAGCTATTACAGGTGAGAAATTATGCAAAACAAAACAACGTAAAGTATAGCCTAAGACCTCTTGCAGTTGTATTTAGCGACGGAAAAGTTTTAAGAAGGAATGATTAAAGCAATTGGGAACATACTATCTTACCGTTGGATTGGGCTTATTGTAATGCCCGACTTAAAAGAGCCACAAAAAGGGAATAAGAATATAAACATATAAAATAAAAAGTTATGAAATGCATCATTTTATCTCTAATGCTTCTATGCTATGTAAATCTATTCGCACAAAGTTTACAGAATTTGGAAAATGATCCGACCTATAAAGGTATAACTATCGGAATGTTTGTTAAAGATAATTCCATCACCTCAAAAATAAGATACATAAAAGAAACAAATGGCAACCAAGTATATGAAATAACAGATTCTGATTTTTATACTGTCGCTTATATTAAAATGGACACAGCACGTCTTATTGCCAAGGATGGGTATGTACGGTCTATTGAACTGATTAGAAAAGGCGATGCTTCTGAATTCAAATTAGGACTTGATATGGTCACAATCCTTAAAGAACAATTAACCAACCGCTGGGGAAATCCCCAATGCCTAAAAGAAGTTGTTCATAAGGGGTTTACAAGACTCATATATTACTTTTGGGAGTCATCTACGAAAAAAGCCGAACTATATATGGATTATTACGGGGCTTCTGTTGGGCATAAATTGGTACTGAGAATTACAGACCGTAATAGAGCTGCTAGCCAGACAACTATTTCTAATCACAATAAATATGGAACAACAGTTTCACAAAACAATCCGGAAACTCTATTCCATTTAGGCATTTGCTATGAAATAGGGAAAGGAGTAGAAATGAATAAATATAAAGCTGCAGAATATTTTAAGAAAGCTGCGGAGCAAGGACATGTAGATGCACAATGGCACATGGGAGTATGTTATTATACTGGCAACGGGGTTGCCATGAACAAAGTTAAAGCCGTGGAATGGGTGCGAAAAGCGGCGGAACGAGGACATATATTAGCACAACATAGTTTAGGGAATTTTTATTTAAATGGTGAAACAGGATTACCAATGAATAAAGTAAAAGCGGCAGAATGGTATCAGAAATCAGCCAATCAGGGATATGCAGAAGCGCAATTCGAATTGGGAGTTTGTTATTCTAAAGGAGAAGGTGTATACATGAACAAAGCAAAAGCGATCGAATGGTGGAAAAAAGCGGCTGAGCAAGGATATGCAGACGCACAATTTAGTTTGGGTGTTTATTATATTACTGGTACAGGAGTGCCTGCTGATATAACAAAAGGGGTGGCGTGGCTTAGAAAAGCAGCAACACAAGGACATACCGAAGCAAAAGAAGCATTAGAAGCACTATAAAAACATGAAAAGTAGATTTCCTCCAGTTCTAATGACAACAGCGATACTTTTAGTATCAAACACGTGTCTAGCTCAACGCTACCAAAGGAGCTTTGAAGTCTTCGGCTTTCCGGATGGAGAGCAGATCGGAGATTCTTTAAAAATAGCTATCCCTTTGCTTCTCATCGGACTTTTTCTTGCATTTGTAATAGCAAAAGGAAATAAAGGCAGCAAAACAAAAGATACACTTGGCTGCATAGGATGGATAATCCTATTGGTAGGAATTTTTTTCTTATTCCCATTATTAATATGGGTAGAAAGTATCGTGGCATCAATCTGGAGCATTTTACTAATTCTTGGGATTGTTGTTTGCATCATTGAAGTTATAAAAAGAAAATAAGAACACGACATCACGACTGTCCACTAGAAATGAATAGTAGTGAAAAAATCACTTTAAAATGTCCTTGTTACCTCATCTAATTTGCATCACAAATTTCATATTAAACATCAAAATAGTAGCTAAAAAGAACTATTTATAAAGAATTCAAAATTAGAATTTGCTATATTTGTAATAATCTAAATACATCATTTTATATAAAGTTCAAATTCAACTACATACAACAAAAACATATTAGATAATTTATAAAATAAAGACTTATGAACAACACTAGCTAAATTTTCACCAGCTACACTTCGATTTGTTATTATATAGAAAATAAATATCTTCGAAGTGTTGAGGATAAGATAATCAGTAGAATATCATTTTTACTTGTTATCTTATGAATTTCATTAGAAATTTCTCTTTACACTAGAGAGAATTTCATTTTTTTGCTTATAAAAACAGGCAATTAAACTATTGATATATAAACAAATATAATTATTCACAAATGATTTTTGTTTTACATTTCATGTAAGCAACCATGTAAGCAGAAGAGGTAATAAGCATACAAATTATTTTGTAAGTTACTATAAATAAATAGATTGCGGAAATAGCTCAGTCGATAGAGCACTAGCCTTCCAAGCTGGGGGTCGCGGGTTTGAGTCCCGTTTTCCGCTCTCATTTTAAAGCACTTACGAATGTAGGTGCTTTTCTATTTTTAGCCATTTTCACGGGGTTTATCCCCCTCATGTAAACCAAGATGTAAACCAGAAATGCGATAGTGTTTCAAAAAGTGTGTAAATTCCACTATTTGCAAACAAATGCACGAAAAAAGGAAGAATATTACATTTTAGGATACAAAAAAAGGGATCATCTTTTACCATAACCCCTTAATTTTCAGTAGTCGGGGTGACAGGATTCGAACCTGCGACCCTCTGCTCCCAAAGCAGATGCGCTACCGGACTGCGCTACGCCCCGAAACGAGCTTCAAAATTAGTGGCGGAGAGAGGGGGATTCGAACCCCCGGTACAGTATCCCGTACGACAGTTTAGCAAACTGTTGGTTTCAGCCACTCACCCATCTCTCCATTTGCGCTCACAAAAGTAGTGCTTTTTATCGTTCTCGCAAGCTTTTGACGTGATTTTTTTCTTTTTTTTCACGTCCAGTCATGAATTCACTCACGCAATCAATTATTTTCGCTCGGGAACAGGATTTTTCCCCATCTTCTTCCACAACTGATGATGGAATTTCTGTTCAGCCTCAATCATCATCCATACTTTTTTGGCAGACAATGCCTTGATCAACTTCTCGATATATTCTTTCTTAATATTTCGTACAGACTGTTCGGCAGATAAAATCGTCTCCAAATTCTTCAATGCCTGTTGTTCCGTCACTTCCGGGATCTCTTTTTTATCTTTCCGACAAGTTAATTCCCGTATTTTATCATTCTCGACACGAATTTTCTGTTGCATCTCGTTGTATAAAGGCCAAAACTTGATAGCCTCCTCCGGGGTCAGATCCATCTCTTGGGTAAAAAAGGCTACTTTCTGGGCCTCAAACTCTTTCCGTTTATCTTCACTCAATTTCCCGCTTTGGGCCAATAAAGAAAAGCCAAAACCCATCATCAATATAATCAAACCTATCTTTTTCATATATCTTGCTTGTACATTTTATTCTACCTACGCTCTGCATATAAAAACTCGATCGGATCAGTCTCTTGTGACAGATATTCGATAATCTCTTCACGAGAAGGGTTAAAATCTGCATCGAAAATATTCTCATCTTCTGTTTGTGCCGTCGTGTTCGCTTGTTCTCCATTCTCCAACAACATCCGATTTTCATCCACCAAATTAGGTAGCAGCACCTGCATGACAATCATTGCAAAAGCGAATAATCCAGCTAAACCAAGATAAGGTTTCAACGTCTGAAACAAACTCGTTTTCCGGATATCCCCTTCTTCATCCTTTATCCGGTCCATCACTCGATCGCCCAATGTATCAAAATAACGATCAGGCACCGTAAACGGGTTCTTTGACTTATATTTCTCATCCAAATTATCCATAACCATCCATTTTCTATTGTCTAATAACTACTCAAACGAAGGTAAAGTATCTGAAATCTTCAAACTTTCCTCGATTTTCTTTACCGCATTGTGATAAGTTGCCTTCAACGTCCCCACGGTAACATCCAACACTTCGGCAATATCTTCATATTTCATGTCATCAAAATATTTCATATTAAATACTAGGCGCTGACGTTCCGGCAATTTTAACACGGCTTTCTGCAACTCTCTCTGGATCGAATCTCCACAAAAAAAACTATCACTTTCCAACTGATTCTCCAAGCTGGGAGTAATCTCTTGCGAATTCCCATAAGTCTTTCGGCGTTTTTCACTTAAAAAATTAATCGCCTCATTCGTTGCCACCCGGTACATCCAAGTAAACAATTTCGCCTCATAGCGAAATTCCCTCAATCCCTTCCAAATCTTGACAAAGGTATTCTGCAACACATCATCACTATCTTCATGTCCTATCACGATTTTACGGATATGCCAATAAAGCCTCTCGCTATACTTTCCTACTAGTAACCGAAAAGCTTTTTCTTCTCCATTTCCGGAATGAAACATTTTTACAATATCTTCATCACTTATCTCGTTCATGCTTCCTAATCATAACGTTAAAGCCTATATCTCTATGACAACATTTCGCACAGAAGGTTTATTTATCATCATCCAAAATTTAAATCCGAGAACTTCTTTTTACCCCGCAAAAAATAATCCAACACGATACTCCTAGGATATATTCCCGAAAGGTTCACAAAACTTTCAGGAACCGGATAAGCTTTCCTCATTTCCCAGAAAGCCTTGTACGCCTGAATAACCGAACGGGTGTTGGACCATTGACCTTTTAACAGGAAAAGACCTCCTGCCATCATGTCTAACAAAACACGCACCAAAAATATCTTTTTACGCTGTTTGCCGCACAAATTCTTATGTAGCATCAACAAATTATTCCGGTAATTCAAAAACAACTTTCTCGGGTGATTCATTGGTAACGAGCCTCCTCCCAGATGATAGATAACAGAAGAAGGAGACACTTTTAAAGTATATCCTTTATTTTTCAATCGCCAGCAAAGATCAATCTCCTCCATGTGCGCAAAAAAGGCCTCGTCCAGTCCCCCGACCGCCCGATACACGTCCCGCCGGACACATAAAGCAGCTCCCGTCGCCCAAAAAACATCTACTTCATCGTCATACTGCCCGTAATCCTGTTCCGTGGTATCCATCACACGCCCGCGGCAGAACGGGAACCCCAAGTAATCAATGTATCCCCCAGATGCACCGGCGTACTCAAACTTATTTTTATCCCGATATGCCAATATTTTCGGCTGTACAGCTGCTACACCCTCATTCCGATCCAAAACAGCCACCAACGGCTCCAACCAGCCGGGAGTGACTTCCACGTCACTATTTAAAAGGACCACGTATTCCGCCTCGATCATCTCGATCGCCCGATTATAGCCCCCGGCAAATCCGAAATTATCCTCGAACAGGATCCGTTCCACATCCGGGAATTCTTGCTCCAAGCACCCCCATGAACCATCCGTAGAATGATTATCTACCACCACAACACGTCCCAAATCAGAATTCGTATTCTTCACAACCGAAGGTAAAAACTCCCGTAACAATTTTTCTCCATTCCAATTTAATATAATAACAGCTACCCGCTTCGCCATTCTAATTTTAGGTTTATGATTTTAGATTTTTATCGTACAAGGCTAACATCTTAACCTCTTCAAACTTTTAGTTTTTAACTTCTAACCCTCTTATGCTTCCATCTCTTATGCGACCACAACCAAAACTCCGGCTCTTCTTGTATAAAAGATTCCAATAAACGAGTATGCATTTCCGTCAATTTCCCTTGAGGTAACTCGGACGGGTTTGCACACACATCCACGAACTCGACCTCGTAATATCCACGCTTCACCTTACGCATATGCACCGAAACCACCGGAATATTATACTTCCGGGCAATTCGTTCCGTGCCGAGCAGAACCGGGGTGTCTTGATTCAAAAAGTTCATCCAGAAATTCAAATTACGCCCGTTAGGAGTCTGGTCCCCGATAAAGCCAGCCAGAAACAAACGATTTTCCGAACGATAGCGGGCAATAACCCGCAACGTGTCATCCTTTGCCACAAGAACCGCCCCAAACCTAGAGCGAATTTGTTTCATCATTCGATCCGTCACTTTATCACGAATCGGTTTATACAAAGCAAGAAAATCCGCTCCCGTTGCCCACAAACTGTAAGAAGACATCCATTCCCAATTACCGTAATGGCCCAGTACCCCGATCACGCTTCTCCCTTCATTAAAATACGCCTGAGGCAATTCCGTGTTTTTAAACACGCAACGTTTTCGGATCGAAGCCTCGGACATATGCCACAACTTATATAACTCGATAGACAAATCAGCCAAATGCTTGTAATATTTTCGTTCAATCACCTTGATCTCCTGCAAACTTTTCTCCGGAAAAGAATTGCACAAATTCGTCCTCACGACCTTACGCCGATAATGGATCACATAGTAAAGCAACAAATAGTTCAAATCCGCCACCAGATAGAGAACCCGGAATGGAAGAAAACTAATCAACCATACAAAACCATACAGAATATACGAAAACATAAGCTTCAATTATAAATGTCAAAGATACGTGCTTTACATTTGAAATCCAAAAAGAACTTCCTTTCGCTTTTTTACTCATTATAAATTGGCATTATCAGAATTAATCATTAATTTCGTGAGTTGAATGCGTAAAAACACTAACAGTTATGGAGCAAGAAAACTTACAACAAGCCGAAGAGTTGAATAACAACGAACCAATTTCTCCGGATACTTTAAATGATGAAACACAAAATGAAGTTTCAGTTCAGGGTCAACCTACACCGATAGAGAAAGCCCCCGAAAAGGAAGTTCCGGTATGGGATTTCTCCAGTTTTAACACGGATGAGATCATTTCTCACATGAAATCTTTAATAGACGATTTTCCCGTGCAACGCCTAAAGGTTCTGGATTCCCTACCCCAAGTTTTCGAGGCTCAGTACCAAAAAGAATACAATAAAGCATTAGCCGATTTCACCAAAGACGGGAGTCCGGCTGAAGCATTCGATTATCAGGACAATTCCAAAGAACGTTTTTATAGCGTATACAGAACCTACCGGGAGAAAAAATCGGAATATTACAAAAAGCTGGAAGACGAGAAAGAACAGAATCTAAAAGAAAAACTTCAGATTATCGAGGAATTAAAGGATCTGATTCAACACGAAGAGTCTCTGAACAAAACGTACCAAGATTTTAGAAATCTGCAAGAGAGATGGAGAAACACGGGTATGGTTCCACAAGCTCAAGCTAGTAATTTGCTGGAAACATATCACCACCACGTGGAGAACTTCTTTAATTATATCAAAATTAATAAAGAGTTACGGGATCTTGATCTGAAAAAGAACTTGGATGCTAAAAATGCCTTGATTGAGCAAGCCAACGCGCTACTCGAAGACAATAATATTGGGAATGCCTTTCGACAATTACAATCTCTCCATTCACAATGGAAAGAAATCGGACCGGTTGCCAAAGAAGTTCAAGAAGAAACTTGGAACCGCTTCAAAGAAGTGACGGACAAGATCAATAGTGCTTACCATCGTTTCTTTGACAACCTCCGAGAAGAACAGGACAATAACCTAAAAATCAAAGAGGACATTTGCACAAAACTGGAAAACTATGCTACCGTTTCTTTTGAGAAACTTTCCGACTGGAACGTGGCCACGGACAACGTTCTTGCCCTACAAACCGAATGGAAACATGCCGGAACAATTCCGCTCAAGGAACGCAATCGCCTGTATAAACGTTACCGGGCAGCTTGCGATACGTTTTTCGAGAGAAAACGCCAATACTTCCAGGAAATACAAACCTTACAGAATAAAAATTTAACTAAAAAAATAGAACTTTGCGAGAAAGTTGAGGCTTTAAAAGATAGCACGGACTGGGGCACTACCACAAAGAAAATCATCGAGTACCAAAAAGAGTGGAAAACAATCGGTCCCGTATCCAAGAAAGTGTCTAACAAGATATGGAATCGCTTCCGGTCGGCCTGTGATTATTTCTTTGATCGCAAGTCAGCACAATTCAAAAACGTTTCTTCCGATCAAGAAAAGAATCTTGAATTGAAACGAGAACTGATCGAGGAAGTTCGCAACTTTAAACTGACTGGTAACAATGACGATGACATCGAGGCACTAAAAACTTTCCAAACTCGCTGGGCAGAAATCGGATTCGTGCCAATCAAAGAAAAGGAAGCTGTTCAAAACGAATTCCGTAAATTGATCAACGATCACTTCGACCAACTTGACATTGATGAATTCGAGAAAAACATCGAACGTTTCAAATCCAAAATCAACTCGTTTGACAATAGCGATGACAAAGACAGCAAGATTATTCAAGAAAGGGAAAAATTAGTCAACAAGATCAAGCAACTGGAAACAGATCTACACGCTTGGGAAAATAATATCGGATTTTTCTCCAAATCAAGTAATTCCGAGAGTTTGGTCAAAGAATTTTCTAACAAAATCGAGAATGCTCGCCACAAATTAGCATTAATGCAAGAAAAGTTGAGACTCATCGATGGTATGATTTAAGTTGAGATTATCAAACATAAAAAGAGGCGCTTCAAAAGTGCCTCTTTTTATGTTTGTATGATATTTTTTCTTACTTTTGCCGTTAAGTTTCAACATACTTGTTCCATTTGATTGTTATTCCTTGAATAACAAAAAGTTCAAGTATTTTCAAACGGTTGGATGTATAATATAGAAATAATTATAAAATATTTATATCGTGTCAACAAAATATGTTTTCGTTACGGGTGGAGTTGCTTCTTCTTTAGGAAAAGGAATTATTGCTTCCTCATTAGCAAAGTTGCTTCAATCAAGAGGGTATAAAGTTGCAAACCAAAAATTGGACCCGTATATCAATGTCGATCCCGGAACTTTGAATCCCTATGAACACGGAGAATGCTACGTAACCAACGACGGAGCAGAAACCGACTTGGACTTGGGACACTACGAAAGATTCACGAATATCCCGACATCGCAGGCCAACAACATCACAACTGGACGTATATATCAAAACGTGATCACGAAAGAACGCCGCGGTGATTATCTGGGCAAAACAGTACAAATCATCCCGCATATCACGGATGAAATCAAACGAAACATAAAACTCCTTGGGGCAAAAGAAGATTATGACGTGGTGATCACGGAAATCGGGGGTACAGTAGGTGACATCGAATCCTTACCGTTCATCGAAGCTGTTCGCCAGTTACGTTGGGAATTAGGTGAAAAATCCGTATTCATCCACTTGACTTTGGTTCCTTATCTGAGCTCTTCAGGCGAGTTGAAGACCAAACCCACGCAACACTCGGTAAAAGCCCTCCTCGAAAACGGGGTACAGCCGGACATTATCGTGTTACGTACGGAACACGAACTGGGTCCTGATTTGAGAAGAAAAGTAGCCCTTTTCTGTAATGTTGACCCGAAAGCCGTTATCCAGTCCATCGACGTGGATACCATTTATAAAGTACCGATCAAAATGCGGGAAGAGAAATTAGATGAAATCGTTCTTTCACAACTCGGATTACCTTTAAAACACGAACCAGATCTAGAATCATGGGAACGTTTCCTGTACAAATTCAAAAATTATAACCGTAAAATCACCATTGCCCTTGTTGGGAAATACGTGGAGTTACACGATGCCTATAAATCTATCGTGGAATCATTCATCCATGCCGGGGCTGCTAACGATTGTAAAGTAAATATTAAATGGGTACATAGCGCACACGACATCAACGTGGAAAATGTATGTGACATATTCAAAGATGTAGATGGAATTCTCGTTGCACCCGGATTCGGACAACGAGGAATTGAAGGAAAACTTCTCGCAATTGAATACGCCCGTACCAACAATATCCCTTTCTTGGGAATATGCTTGGGTATGCAAATGGCCGTTATCGAATACGCTCGTAACGTTCTGCATCTAGATGGAGCCGATTCCACAGAGATGGCACCCAAAACCAAATACCCGGTTATCGACTTGATGGAATCACAAAAAGAAGTTACCGACAAAGGGGGAACCATGCGCTTAGGAGCATACAAATGCGTGCTGAAAGAAGGTTCTAAAGCCATCGAGGCTTACGGGACAAAAGAAATAGAGGAAAGACACCGTCATCGTTACGAGTTCAACAGCAAATATACCGAACAATTCGAACAGGCTGGAATGGTCACGACAGGAGTCAATCCGGACACGGGATTAACAGAAATCGTGGAAATCCCGACCCATAAATGGTTCGTGGGAACCCAGTTTCACCCCGAATACAAGAGCACGGTGACGAACCCTCATCCTTTATTCGTGGCATTTGTAAAAGCTTGTTTATCATAAGAATGAATAAAACTAAAAAATAACAGTTAGAACCGCTTCATGCGGTTCACTTCAAAATCATAAATTTAAAATCTAAAATTAAAATATGGATAGAAATACAATAACCGGTTTAGTTGTCATTGCACTCATACTAATCGGCTACTCCTATTTCATGAGTCCTTCCAAGGAGGAACTGAAGGCCATGCATGTCCGGGACTCTATCGCACGGGTTGAGGCCCAACGGGCCGCCGCATTGGAAAAGGAACGCCAAGCAGATTTCGCACAGCAGCAAAATTCAGAAGCCCAACAAGCTACCGAAACTATTTTCAAGCAAGACTCCCTACCGGTGGAACAGTACACCTTGGAAAACAACAAAATCAAGTTACACATCAACACCAAAGGAGGATGTATTGACTACGTTGATCTAAAAGGGTATCGCACCCACGACTCTCTTCCGTTAGTCCTGTGGAAAGACCACAAGAGCTCCATGGGTTTGAATTTTTACGCCCGGAACAAGCAAATCAATACAGCCAATCTGGTTTTCGTTCCTAACACAAACCAAAAAGAACTAAATGCAGAAGGGAGTGAACAAGTACTCACAATGCGGGCTTACGTGGATGAAAGTAAATACCTCGAATTCGAGTACAAATTAGCCCCGGACTCTTACATGGTTGATTTCAAGATCAACACGTACAATCTCAATGACGTTATCGCCTCAAACACGAATTTTCTCACGCTATACTGGGGAGTGGATATGCCTCAGCTTGAAAAAAGCAGGGACTTTGAAAGCCGCTATACCGGGGTATATTACAACTTCTCAAATAATGATGTAGAACATCTTTCTCTGACTGGCGACGAGAAAGTAGACCTCCCGACAAGCGTGAAATGGGTGGCTTACAAACAACAATTTTTCTCTTCTGTACTCATCGCAAATGAATCATTCCCGAACGTGCTGGTTTCCACGGCCAACAACACAACCCCGGGCTTTTTGAAAACAGCAAATGCAGAGATTTCATTACCTTACTCCGGGAAAGCCATTGAAAAATACGATATGCGTTTCTACTTCGGGCCAAACTCCTATCCGACTTTGAGAGAATACGGTAAAGATATCGAACTCCCAAAATTGGTAGACCTCGGGTGGAAATGGATCGCTTGGTTCAACCGTTATGTTGTAATTCCGATTTTCAACTTCTTGGAAGCCAACGTGACTTTGAACTACGGTTTGATTATCTTCCTGTTGACCTTGATTATTAAACTTGTTCTTTTCCCGTTGACCTACAAGTCATACATGTCTCAGGCCAAGATGCGTGTGTTGAAACCACAGATTGACGAAATCAACAAGAAAATCCCTGCCGACAAAGCCATGGAACGCCAACAAGCTATCATGAAATTGTACAAGAAGGCAGGAGTGAACCCCATGGGAGGATGTTTACCGATGCTTTTGCAAATGCCGATTTTGATCGCCCTCTTCTACTTCTTCCCCGGTGCAATTGAACTACGGCAAAAAAGCTTCTTGTGGGCTACAGACTTGGCTTCTTATGATTCTATCGCCACGTTACCCTTCACAATCCCATTTTACGGAAATCATGTCAGCCTGTTCTGTTTGTTAATGACGATCACGAACATCTTATACATGTGGTATAATAGCAAAAATCAACCCCAAAATGACCAGATGAAAGGAATGCAGGTGATGATGTATATCATGCCGATCATGTTCCTGTTCATCTTCAACAGTTATTCATCCGGTTTGAGTTACTACTATTTTATCGCCACGTTAATCACAATCGTTCAAACTTGGGCTATCCGAAAATTCGTAAACGACGAGAAACTATTGAAACAAATAGAACTCGCTAAAACGAAACCCGTGAAGAAATCCAAATTCCAACAGAAGCTGGAAGAGATGCAGCGAATGCAAGAACAACGGATGAGACAAATGCCGAAAAAGAAATAAAGTACTACAAATAATATTAACGAGGGAGTGATTATATTTAATGACTCCCTCGTTTTATAAACTACTAATTCAAAAAACGCCCCAATTGTCGATAAAACGATATGAATTCCTCGAAAGACAAACTTACTGATTCCAATTCGTTCACATTAATATCGTAACTGACCTCTACTCCCCGATCTTCCATCTTATCAATACGCTTTCGAACATAAGGAGGTGTCATGAAATGTGTGGTTCGGGTATCTTCATTCACTCTGAAATAAATTTCCTGACCAGACACAACAGGAGAATAATCCGCAACATCCCAATACACCTTCCGATCTCCATTCTCGCCATATGTTTTCAAGAATTCAGAAATAATATCCGCCACCCTTTTCAGTTGATCAGCAGACATGCAATTCAAACTGGATTCAAACGTGTCAAGACTATAATCTACAAAAAACACGTCCTTGCGTACGTCAAAATTTATACTCTTATCAATACTAATCGGATATCTGTTATACCCTTTAATATTGCAGTCAAAAGGAGCTTTTTCCCGTTTGATAAATAAACCGACAGCCCTGTAAAGTTCTTCAAGTTGCTCATATGTCACACCATAGATTTCACTTTTTCCCACGGTCATACAATAAGTCGTAGCTTCGATGTTTGGGTTAACATTACCCACAACTTTTTGCTTCTGCTTCTTAAACACCTGCTTCAGCTCTTTTTCCTGATGACAAAAGAATTGCTGCATCTGACAGATAAAATCATACCATTCCGTTAAATAGCACACCGAAACGACAAAACCATTTACCACATCAATAAAGGTATCATTCTCCTGTTTTGACAATTTAGCATGAGCGACATAATAAGCACAAGCTTTTTGTATTTCCCCGACTTCAACACTCCACGGACGACGAAGAATACAAAACAAATTGTCAAGATGACAAATATGATTATAAAGTGTCTCCAATGGATTATCAGAAATCAAATCTACATTAAAACTTTTAAGGTTTTCCGCCATTTGCCGATAAAAACTATTTTCTAACAGGCAATCAGGCATATACTCCCCTCTAGTAAATTCTTCCGAAATACATGATGCCGGTATGAATTTCTTTTTTCTATTCCCCATACTCGTAATCTTTAAAGGATTCACTCATCCCCGGCTTATCAACACCTAAGAACCCACCATTGGAATTCAACAACTCCTCCAAATCATGTATTTGACGCCGATGATATTGCAAATACCGGGTAAGTAATCCTCTAAAGCGGGAAACGTCCAACACAAAAGTAGTCCAATCTCCCCATACTTCCACAATTCGTAACCGTTCCTTTTTAGGAATACCCTCGGTAGCCAAGTATTGCAAAACAGCTTTTTGTACAACCGTGATTTCATTTGCCCATGAACGATCAAATAATGTCAACATTTCAATCAAACTCGTGTTTCTTCTTTGAAGAGTCACTAGCCCCGCCCTATCCGTCATTCCCGGTGACGCAATCGGAGACATCATTTCGAGTTGTTTCGAATAATACTCCATCAATTTTTGTTTCTCCTCAATTGATAACTGATCCGCAACCTGTCCGGGTGCTTCCACGTCTACTGCAAACACACGGTTTACATCTTCTTCCATAATAATAGGTATTAATTTAGACGGGTATTCCAAAAAGAACGGTCCCGCCTGACCCGTTGCATATCACTTCGAGGAAGCTGGGGGCACATTAATACTCCCCACGGGGGTACGGAACCGAATATCGGCAACAGCAGCAGGCAAAAAAATGCCTGCCACTGAAAATTGAAGCAGGTTTACTACTCCCTCGAATATGATATGCATTACAAATATACCACATTTTTAAACAAAGCAAACAGCAATATGAAAATAAATTCATTAAATGCAACCATATATCCTAATCTATGGGAATTCCTATAGCAACGTAGCCACGAAAATTTATCGTTACTCCCTTGTTGCCTCCCGATTACTTTCCATTATCCGAGGTCCGACAATGTTATTTTTACTTATATTCTGTTAAAATGGCGGCTATATACGGGCGATGATCGGGCAACAATGGGGCAATAGCGCCTAACAATTACCCAACAGTCTGTCAACCTCAAAAAAACGAAGCTATCTATCCTTTAGATGTCACTGTGTCACAAACACTCTCCAGATACAATCCTTCTCTCCACGCTCTACATATTTCTTGGAAATCAGCGGATTTTGCAGTTTCTGAACACTATTAGGGCGTGCCTTATACTGTCCTGCATGAATTACATAACTTGTCTGTATTTCACCAAGTAAATTACGATATACAGTGTAATCCTCTCGCAATATGGTTTTATGCAATGTCCGGATAAAATTCTGTATCAATGGCATACCTTTCACCACAGCCTCTTCTGTCATCATCCGTAATCCTACATTACTTGCGACCATTTCTTGTACATCACGCACATAAGCCTCCCCAACCACCTTACCGAAAAGAAGCAGGATTTCCGTCTGTCCATAAGTCAATGTATTCCTTCAAATACAACCTATTTTGCATAACATTTACTTATAAAAAGGAAGTACTATCACAAGGGAGCTCGAAAATAACAAATGAAGGCATTCTTTTTGTCAACAAACAAGCTCTCGTGGGAGTTAGTTTGTACATCAACTTTTATAATCACAATTTTTAGATACCATTACGGCGAAAATAGACACAATTCAATAAAAGTACAAATGGTAACTCGAATACTTAAAATCCGAGTTACCATTTATACCATTTTACAGATAGCGTCAAACTAAATCTGCTTCAACAAATTTATCATCTCGATAGCCGTAGTTACCGCCTCGAAACCCTTGTTCCCGGCTTTTGTCCCGGCTCTTTCGACAGCTTGTTCAATCGTGTCGGTAGTCAAAACACCGAAAATAATCGGGGTTCCCGTTTGTAACCCGACATTAGCAATTCCTTTGGTTGCCTCGTTAGCCACCATATCAAAATGAGGTGTTGCCCCGCGAATCACGGCACCCAAGCAAACAATAGCATCGTACTTTTTCGTCTCGGCCATCTTCTTGGCCACTAACGGAATTTCAAAAGCACCCGGCACCCAAGCTAAGTCAATATTTGCCTCATCACCGCCATGACGTTTGAAAGCATCCAACGCTCCTCCTAACAATTTACTCGTGATAAACTCATTAAAACGACCCGCAACGATACCAATTCGTTGACCTTCTGCCAGTAATTTCCCTTCCAGTAAATTCATAGTCTTTATATTTATTTATTTTCTAATCCTTCTTTTAATTTTTCAATCTCTTCCCGTTGGCGCACGTGAATCATATGTCCCATTTTCTTGTACTTCGTGTACATGTAGAACTCGTTCTTCTCGTTACAAGTCATTTCAATCGGCTCACGTCCCACGATTTCAATACCGTATCCGGTCAGACCATTAATTTTTAACGGGTTATTAGTCATCAAAATCATTTTCTTCACGCCTAGGTCAGCCAATATCTCTGCCCCGGTACCATACTCGCGCAAGTCAGCTTTAAACCCAAGAGCAATGTTCGCCTCCACGGTATCCATCCCTTCATCCTGCAAGTGATAAGCCTTCAATTTATTAATCAAACCGATACCCCGACCTTCTTGACGCATGTATAACAACACGCCACGACCTCTTTCTCCAATTCTACGCATTGCCTCCGCCAACTGGTCACCACAATCACAACGCAAAGAACCGAACACATCTCCCGTCAAACACTCTGAATGCACCCGACACAACACCGGCTCTCCATCCGTCACGTCCCCCTTTACCAAAGCAATATGATGTTCCCCGTTGATTTTATTCACGTACCCGTAGGCCTTAAAGTCGCCATACTTCGTTGGCAGATCTGCCTCCGTTACCCGCTCTACCAGTATCTCGGTTTTCCTGCGGTAAGTAATCAAATCCGACACCGTTATCATTTTCATATTATGCGCCTTCGCAAACTCTTTCAACTCCGGGGTACGCATCATCGTTCCATCCTCCCGCATAATCTCACAACACAAACCGCACTCTTTCAGTCCGGCAATCCGCATCAAATCCACCGTAGCTTCCGTGTGTCCCATACGCTCCAGCACGCCGCCTTTTTTTGCCTCCAACGGAAACATATGCCCCGGACGACGGAAATCCTCTGGTTTTGCACCATCCTCTACCGCTTTCATCGCCGTCACGGAACGTTCTAATGCAGAAATACCCGTAGTCGTATCCACATGATCAATAGATACCGTGAATGCCGTACAATGGTTATCCGTGTTTGTGGCAACCATCTGTTCCAATCCCAATTTCTTGGTCAAGGCTTTACTCATCGGCATACAAATCAATCCCTTAGCATAAGAAGCCATAAAGTTTACATTCTCCAATGTAGCAAACTCAGCCGCACAAATCAAATCCCCCTCGTTTTCCCGATCCGGATCATCCACGGCGATGATCATCTTTCCGGCCCTCAAATCTGCAACAGCCTCTTCAATCGTACTAAATTTAAATTCTTCCATATCTTGATACTCTTAAATTTATCCTCTTAAACTTTAGTTTTTATCTTTTAGTTTTTAACTTCCTAAAATCCATTTGCCAGTAAGAAATCCAACGTCAATCCACCTTTCGACTCTGTCGGGGCCGCCGGGCGCATCAATTTCTCCACGTATTTGGCAATCACGTCATTTTCCAAGTTCACCATATCACCTATCTTTTTCTTCACTAACGTCGTTTCATCCTGCGTGTGAGGAATAATAGAAACCGTAAATCCCGTATCCGTCACGGCCACAACCGTTAGACTAATCCCATCAATCGTGATAGAACCTTTATCCACGATATAACGCAATAGCTCTGCCGGGGCCGAAATCATAATCCAAATGGCATTCTCGTCTTTCTCTCTCCCCACAATCTTCCCAATCCCGTCAACATGTCCCGACACGATATGTCCTCCCAAACGCCCGTTCAATGCCAACGCTCTCTCCAAATTCACCTGGTCTCCGACGTGCAGTTCTCCCAAATTACTACGTGACATCGTTTCCGGCATCACATCGGCACAGAAACTCCCGTTAGCAAAAGAGATCACCGTCAGGCAAACCCCATTCGTGGCAATACTATCCCCCACTTGCAAATCTTCCAGCACCTTCTTTGCCTGCACTTCCAGCACCACGCTTCGATTTCCTCGCTTGATTCCCCGTATGGTTCCTATTTCTTCGATTATACCTGTAAACATGCTAATTCCAGATTTATAATTTATGATTTTAGATTTCCTTGCTCGACATCCTCTCCCTTTTAATCACGAAATCCATTCACCTTATTCGCTTTTAACTTTTAGTTTTAAAAGAACATCATCACCAATGTTCAGTATATTTTTCAATTCAAGGTTTATGGCATCAGCCATTTTCTCCACGCCCATACCTTCCACCGGAGTCTTGGCGTTCATACCGCCCACGATTTTCGGGGCAATAAAAGCATATAATTCATCCACAAGTCCCTCGGTCAAAAACGTGTAATTCAAACTTCCCCCTCCTTCTAACAAGATAGAGTCAATCCCGAACTGTCCCAATTGCTCCAACAAGTTCCTGACATCCACAAGTCCTTCTTTCTCCCCGCAAAGCAACATCTCCACTCCCGCTTCCCTCAATGCTTTTACCCTCTCCTCCGGAGCAAAACGAGTATAGGCCACGATCGTGCGATACACTCCAGCCGTTTGCACGAGCTGGCTCTCCAACGCCAAACGAGCATTACTATCTACCACCACTCGTATGGGTTGCCTGACGCCACGCCCCTCAATCCGGCAATTCAGCAAGGGATCGTCCGCCACGACCGTTCCAATTCCAACTAGAATGGCCATAAAACGATGTCTCAACTCATGCACGTAAGCTCGTGACTCCGCTCCCGTAATCCATTTTGAATCCCCTGTGCGAGTTGCAATCTTCCCGTCCAACGTCATCGCTGCTTTCAGTGCAACCCAAGGTAATCTTGTTGATATATATTTTAAAAATACTCGATTCTGTTCCCGCAAAGCCTCTTCTTCAATTCCGCAAACAACCTCAATTCCGGCCTCTCTTAACAAAGCAATGCCCTTACCCGCAACCAACGGGTTAGGATCTTCCATCCCGATCACCACCCGAGCTATCCCGTGTTCGATGATAGCCTCCGTACAAGGCGGGGTCTTTCCATAATGGCAACAAGGTTCCAACGTCACGTACATCGTAGCTCCCTCCGCGGAAACCGTACAGTTTTTGAAAGCATTTCTCTCCGCATGCCACTCTCCGTATCTCTCGTGCCATCCTTCACCGATCACCTTTCCCCCCTTCACAATCACGGCTCCCACCATCGGGTTCGGGTTCGTGAATCCAACTCCCCGTTCGGCAAGCTCCATCGCCCGTCGCATGTATTCAATATCTTCTTGTCTCACCATGTTCAAAACCTCCTTTAAACGAAAATGCCCCGAATGCAACACATTCGGGGCATAAATTTATACTGTACTAATATAATATCAATTACAATTAAATATCTCCTCTATCATCCGGACTTTAACCGTCGGTTTCAGAATTTCACTGAATCAGTCCCTCGAAAGGGAGTCGCGGACTATAACCGCCGGTAGGGAGTTGCACCCTGCCCCGAAGAAACATTTTACAAGCGCAAAAATAGAAATAATTCTAATGATAACAAATAAGTAAAGAATAATTCACGCCTTTTTCCATATTCACTTGTTTATAAGGCGTTGAGTATATCCACCATCCTGCTTTCTTCAGCATATAGTTTATCGGCGATCTCTTCCGTAAACAATACGTGTAGAGAAACTTCCGTTTCACATCTATCACATTCGTTTTTGCATCATCCTCCACGTGTCGGTTATCAGGAAACTTTCTTCCATCTGGTCAATCATCTCCATGAATTTCGAAATCGGTACGGCAAAAGACAACAGGTCACTACCCGCACATAATCTCGCAGATGGGTCGAACATCCCAAGCACAGCCCTTTTCGTCCCTTCTACTTGTTCCCGGTAAGGATAATAAACAATAGAGGTACATCCCGCCCCGAAAGGAGAGATCACCGCCTCCTGTTTCGAACTATCAAAACTGGCTAACGTGAAAAGTCCTGAAATAATATCCGCCGGGGCAAAGAAAAACACGGCCTCCGGCTCATCCTGTTCAGTCAAATGATCCCAACGTTTAAACACAAGACAATCACCTTTTCTCGGAAGTTCATGGATTGTTTTCAAGAATGCATTCACCTGTTCCGGTGTCCGTTTATAGCGCTCACAACGAGGCGTGTTTTCCCCGTGAGACAGGAAATACTCAAATCCCTCCCTCATACCTTTACTGAATCCCAAGTAAAATTTCCCCCCGCCACATCCCACCGAATCCGGTAAGAAACAAAGTGCTTCACCTTTACGAACTCGCCCAAGCTGGGCAACGATACAAGTATGTCCCATCGCCTTCTTCACGATCGTGGCATTATTATTTTCCTTTGAATAATAAAATGCAACAGGAAGCTCTGCGTCATTGAAATATTTTTTCCAAAGAGCAATAAACTGATCTCGCTTAACTATGTCCATAACCCTTTCAATTTTAGTATCAAGCAAATATAAATTATTTTTAGGTTAAAAACAAATCCATGTAACCCATAATCACCAACCAATATAGGTAGGATTCCCTTATAAAAATATTCCCCGGATCAGCCACATAGCCAACCCGGGGAATCGTATCGTAAATACCTATCTGTTACCAGATAGAAGCCCTCTTTTCAACCGGCAAATACAAAGCATCACCTTCTTTCACTCCAAAAGCATCGTACCACATGCTAATATGGGGAAGTGCTGCATTCACACGCCACCGTCCTAAAGAGTGAGGATCGGATTTCGTTTGTAAACGGATTTGTTCATCACGAATATTACCGGCCCACACGTTACCGTATGAAAGGAAGAAACGTTGTTCCGGTGTGAAACCATTCTCATCTTTCCCAAGCGGATTCTCGGTCATGGCCTTTTGCAAAGCCAAGTATGCAACCTGCAAGCCCCCATGATCAGCGATATTTTCCCCTAAAGTTAATTCTCCGTTAGCCATCAAGCCGGGCAATACCTCTATTTTATTAAAATAATCCACTAACACTTGAGCCCGTTCCTTGAAATTCTTAGCATCTTCCGGTGTCCACCAATCTTTCAAGTTTCCATCTTTATCATATTGACGGCCTTGATCATCAAACCCGTGGGTCATTTCGTGGCCGATAACCACACCGATAGCACCATAATTACAAGCATCATCAGCATTCATATCGAAGAACGGATATTGAAGAATAGCCGCCGGGAAACAAATCTCATTCGTTGTCGGGTTATAATAAGCATTTACCGTTTGAGGAGTCATTAACCACTCGTCTTTATCTACCGGCTTACCGGCCTTGGCAATCATCTTATCGTAATCAAAATGGTTAGAACGCACGATATTATCCCAATAAGAATCATTTTTAATCTCCAAATTAGAATAGTCCCTCCACTTATCAGGATAACCGATCTTCACATGGAAAGCAGCTAATTTCTCCAAAGCTTTCACTTTTGTCTCTTCACTCATCCATTCCAAACCTTGAATACGCTCACCCAAAGCCTTCTGCAAGTTAGCCACCAACTTCGTCATTCGCTCTTTGGCTGCTGCCGGGAAATATTTTTCGGTATACATTTGTCCCACAGCCTCACCCAACACACCATTCACCGCACTCACCGCACGTTTCCAACGCGGTTGAATTTCCTTCCTACCGGAAAGCGTTTTCCCGTAGAAATCAAAATTCTGAGCCACGAAAGCATCACTCAAATAAGAAGAAGCCGTATTGATCACATTCCATTGCAAATATGATTTCAATACGTTCAAATCCTCTTTTTTCAACAAATCGGCAACCGCTTTAATTTCACCCATCTGTCCCACGTTCACATCTTGCAAATCCTTCAATCCAAGCGTTGTGAAATAAACATCCCAGTTAATTTCCGGAACTTCTTTCTTTAATTGAGTTACAGTGATCTTATTGTAGTTGGCATACGGATCTCTTAATTCTACAGCCGATTTGGAATTCTCTGCCAAACGAGTTTCCACCTTCATCACGTTGGTAGCAGCCTTCTGAGCCTCATCGGCAGTAAATCCTGCCAATTGGAACATTTTAGCCACATGTTCTTCAAATTTCGTACGAATCTCTTTCGTATGGTCGTCATTATCTAAATAATACTCACGCTCACCCAAGCTCAAACCTCCTTGATACAATTGTGCAATGTTCATGGAACTGTTCATTTCATCGGCTCCCACGTATAATCCAAAGAAAGGTCCGAAACCATCCCGATGCATCGTGGCAATTTTCTGTGATAACACACCCCGATCCTTAATCGCTGCCAACTGATCTAAATATCCTTTGATCGGGGCTACCCCATCCGCATTCAATTTAGCGCTATCCATAGCAATATTGTACAAATCGCCCACTTTCTGAGCGATGCTCCCCGGTTGAGATTGTTGTTTCGCCAGCTCCTCGATCAAACTTTTGATCTGGGTACGATTATTTTCGGCTAGTTGATCAAACGAACCGAATCTGGAATACTCATCCGTAAGCGGATTCGCTTTCATCCAACCTCCACACGCGTACTGATAAAAATCATCTCTTGGATTAGCAGTCTGATCTAGGTTTGCAAGACGGATCCCGCCTTTCTGGCCTGCTTCTTTTTTACTATTGCAACTTGTAGCTATCAACGCCAAAGCAATAAAAGGTAAATAAAATTTTGTTCTCATATAATCTGTTTTCTAGTCTTCTCGTCATAACGAAAAATACCCGTAAAGTTCTTTCACCCAATAAAATCACATACATGATTTATATTGCTCCCCCAAAAGGTTGAATACAAACAACCCACGTTTACCATCCGTACCAAGCATCTTTCAATTCACCGACAGTGACAGACTCTAAATTCTGCCCGTGCTCATCCAACCACTTCCGTACGATTTCCTGCTCTTCCGGGGTCACACTACCACGTTGACGCGTGATGAATCCACCACATACATTGGAATTCCAACCACCCCCCATCTCCAAAGAATGATCATTTAACAAACCGGCCAACTCCTGCAACCATTCTTCAACCAGTTGCATCTCCGTACCGGCCTTGAATTTGGCATCAAAAGAAAATCCCAGTTCCCGGAACTCTCCTTTATGTAACTTCTTACGTAATCTCTTTTTCATATATATTATTTTGTTATTCTAGTTCAACTCGTATATCCCGTAGCCCCATATCGCTGTTATTGTTAGCAGGATGAGCCATCTCAAGATTACAATCATGAATTTCCCCGGAATAAAGTTCCATCGGGTTCAACCGAAGTCTATACATCTCTTGTTTCACGTTCGGATTCATCAAATAGGTTACTTCCGTCCCATAACGATTGTGTAACTTCACGACCAACTGATTATCTCCTTTCTTCAAATGTAGTTTTATCACCTCATTGGTTCGGGGTATTCCTCCAACATACGTGCGCAGCAATATATTCTCTCCATTCAGGACCACCTGTACCCCATCAGCAACGCTCAGTTCAACCAAAACATCCTGCTCTCGATCACTCGTTAACTTATGTGACACGTATATCGATTGTTTTTCCTGCATCGGAACATTCAAAGCTTCTCCCTCCTTGAAATCTTCCCACAAACGCCACCCTTCTGCATTCGCATTTATCTCTCCTTTTATATTCAAAATATTACCATTAAAACGATCCGCCTGAGACGTATGTATATATGGTTTACCCCATGTAATTCCTTCCGGATGATTATCCAACTTTTGCACCTCTCCTCCCGTCAACGTCACCTCCTGCTCTTTCCCGTCAATAACCAAACGGAGTTCTTTTCCCTGATCTCCGGCCGTATAAATAATTGTCGGAGTAACCGTCTTCCCGAGTTTCTTAAAATGCCAGCTAAAACCGACCGTACTCCGAAAACTAGAATAATAATCCATGCTAGAATAAGCATACACGGGAATAGCATTCACAGCCGACAATTCGCTCGTTTCAAGAACCTGATCGGGAACCACCCGGTACGTTCCGGCAAACTCCAGTTTCACCACGACCATACCCCGATCCGGTTTCACATCCCCGGGAATATTTACCGACACGGACTGCCCATGCTGTTTCAAATTCAATATCCTTCCGTTAGCCAACAGATTTGCTTTTTTCACTTTCCCAATCAACCCGTTCAAAATAATCTCCCGGTTAGCCGGAATCTTCTCAACAAATAAATAGAGATTATTCCCCTTACAAGTAATGTCTCCCCACTCAACAGCATGATCAAAGGGATTAGCCGTTGTATTATAAATTGCCTCCCCGTAACGTTTCATCCATTTTCCCATGGCCAACAAGGCATCCCGTTCAAACTCCACCACGGAACCATCCCCCCTCGGGCCAATATTCAACAAGAAATTACCACCTCTACTTACCACTTTCACCAAACTACGTAATTTTTCATCAATCTTTTTATCCAAACTACCCCGTTCCTGCCAAGAACGATAACTCCACGTCTCGTCAAAAAATGAGGCCGGAGTCTGCCAAGGTACACCAATCTTGTAATCCGGATAAGCATTATCCGCCATCACGGCAAAATCTCCCCGGTCATTTCCCAAACGCCCACTCACCATACACTGTGGTTGTAAACGATTCACAAGATCATATAACTCTTTGCTCTGTTGTCCGCTCAATGAGCCCATGTCAAACCAGATTTCAGAAATCGGACCGTAATTTGTCATAATCTCTTCCACCTGATGCATACTGAACGCGTGATGTTCCTTTGAAATCGCATCTGCATTATGAGGCGTAATACCATTACCGGGAAAATTCCAATCAATTAATGAATAATAAACCGCAAACTTTACTCCCTGCCGCTGGCAAGCATCAGATAGTTCTTTCATCACATCCCGTTTGAATGGAGTAGCATCCACGATATTATATTTCGTATATTTGGAATGATACATACAAAACCCGTCATGATGCTTCGATGTAAACACGATGGATTTCATCCCTGCCGCCTTTGCCAAAGCCACCACAGAATCAGCATTCCATTTCTCCGGATCGAATACTTTCGCCACCGCCTCGTACTCTGCTTTTGGAATCTTGGCAAAAGATTGTATCTGTTCGCTGTACCCGGTACGAACAGGCTGTCCTTTCCAGACCCCTCCCAACTCAGAATATAGTCCCCAATGAATAAACATGGAAAACTTCTGATTCACCCAGTCGGGATTGGGTTTTTGCTGTCCAAAAGCGAATTGCACGCCTAACAATAAAATAACTAAACATCCGCGTAATAACATAATAAACACTTTTACAATTTAAACACTTTACACAAAATAGAGGTTGTAAATATAGCATTTATCAATGTTTTTTAATCCTATCAATCTACAAATTATTCATGATCTAACACAATTTATCACATCATCAATAAAGTAAGGGATACCTCGGAAAATTCCCAAATATCCCCTCGCTATATGAAAAGCTCTCACAAAATGTAAAAATCGCCCGTCTATTGTCACATTTTTTACCAATCAAACCTTTTTTCTCCCTTTTTATTTTGCGGAATTCAACAAAACCCCTATATTTGCATCGCTTTTGAGAAAATTCCTTAGTAGCTCAGTTGGTTAGAGCGGCGGACTGTTAATCCGTAGGTCGTAGGTTCAAGTCCTACCTGAGGAGCTAAAGAGCTGAGAGCCAGTAGAAATACTGGCTTTTTTCATGCTTCCAAAATACCAAATAATCACTGGTTATCAACACCTTAACAAAAATATCATCCCATACCTGTACATTACTACAATAAAAATTGAGGGGATTACAAGGGGGAAACCAGGGAAGATTTGCTATCATATTTGCTATCATTCCCATTTTATTTGCTCCCATTGGTCACCAAAGTGGTCACCTTCATAAAAAAA
>CALUKD010000037.1 GCA_944321125.1 Candidatus Butyricimonas faecavium
GGGAGAGTAGGTCGATGCCGAATCTAGCAGGGCGAGTCTCGTTGACTCGCCCTTTTTTTTACCCGCTCTCTTTTTAGATTCTCAATTGTTTTACCTACCTTAGCATCCTAAATTAATTTATGTGAAAATGGCATTATTCGGTCTATTTAATAAAAAGAAAAAGGAAAGCCTTGATAAAGGTTTAGAGAAGACCAAAGAAAGTGTATTTAAGAAACTTTCCCGGGCAATAGTTGGTAAATCCAAGGTTGATGACGAAGTTTTAGATAACTTAGAAGAAGTATTGATTTCTTCGGATGTGGGTGTTGATACGACTCTTCGTATTATTGAACGAATAGAGGAAAGAGTACAACGAGATAAATACGTGGGTACGGATGAATTAAATCGGGTATTAAAAGAAGAGATCGTTAATTTATTGAAAGAGAATAATTCAACGGATTACGATGCTTTGAGTTTGCCTGAGGGACATGGACCTTATGTAATTATGGTAGTTGGTGTTAATGGCGTGGGAAAAACGACAACAATTGGTAAATTGGCCCATAAGTTCAAGGAAGCCGGGAAATCTGTCGTTTTAGGAGCTGCAGATACCTTTAGAGCTGCAGCTGTAGATCAGTTGGTGATTTGGGCTGAGCGGGTTGGTGTGCCGATCGTAAAACAAGGAATGGGGGCAGATCCTGCTTCTGTGGCTTTTGATACGCTGAGTAAGGCAAAGGCTGAGAATGCGGATGTGGTGCTTATTGACACGGCAGGACGTTTGCACAATAAGATAAATTTGATGAATGAATTGACGAAAATCAAGAAAGTCATGCAAAAAGTAATTCCGGATGCCCCACATGAAATTTTGTTGGTACTTGACGGTTCAACGGGCCAGAATGCTTATGAACAAGCAAAACAATTTACTTTGGCTACAGAAGTAAATGCTTTGGCAATTACCAAATTGGATGGAACGGCAAAAGGCGGTGTCGTGATTGGTATTTCCGATCAATTCAAGATTCCCGTGAAATATATCGGTATCGGCGAAAAAATGGATGATTTACAGGTATTCAATCGTGAAGAGTTTGTAGACTCTTTATTTAATTAATAGAACATAATCTTTGAGAGCGGTTATTATGGCAAACAGGGTCATGATAACCGTTTTTTAATAGTAGATATGAAGAAGAGAATTTTATTTATTTGTTTGGGTAATATATGCCGTTCTCCGAGTGCCGAGGCGATTATGAAGTATTATCTGAAAGAGCGAGGGTTGGAAGAACAATATTATATAGACTCGGCAGGAATTAGTGGTTATCATTCCGGTGATTCGGCTGATCGTCGGATGCAGAGCCATGCGATAAGAAGAGGGTATGATTTGACTAGTTTATCCCGGAAATTTTATCCAGATGCTGATTTTTCTGATTTTGATATGATTATCGGGATGGATGACCAAAATATCCGTGATCTGCAAAGAATGGCTACTTCCGAGGAAGAAAGAAATAAAATATACAAGATGACAGATTTTTGCCAACGTTTTTCTTATCGGGATAGTGTACCCGATCCTTACTATGGTGGGGAGTCCGGGTTTGAATTAGTGCTGGATTTATTAGAGGATGCTGTGGAAGGCTTACTGATTTATTTAAACGGGAAAAGCTATAAAGGTTAATTCATATTATAGAAGTAATTCAAAATAATTATGATCGCTAATAGGTCACTGCCTGTTTTCTTTTTCAAGTCTTTACGTACCAACTCGATCATTTGTGCTTTTTGTTTTTTTATAGCGCTTTCTGTTACTCCTAGTAATTTGGCAATTTCAGCGTTTTTTAGACCTTGTTGAAAATTGAGTTCAAATATTTTTTGATATTTTTCCGGTAAATTGGCAATTGAGTCATATAGTAGGTTTAGAGTTTCTTGTTCTATAATGCTGTTAAAGAATTCAATGTCCTCCTCTTGTTGGGAAAGATAATTCTCTTGGGCATGATTTTTACGTAAGACATCAATTGCAGCATTACGTATACAAGAATATAAAAAGGATTTGAAAGTAGATACAGATGAAAAGGTTTCACGTTGTTGGTATGCTTTATATATGGCGTCTTGAACACAGTCTTCGGCTAAGAAACTGTAAGTAGCTCCAAGGGATCTTGAAGCATAAAGTAATAGCTGTCCATATATATTTTTATAAAAGGTTTCTAATTTGCCAGACTTGAACTCTGCTAAAATGTGTTCTGGTGTTGTCATATATGTTTATTTTGTGAACAAAAATAATGAATAAGTAGAACTTAGTATATTAAAATTCATATTTTTACTACTTAAAATGTATGAATAGATTTTTAGATGATGGTTGAATTTTGAAAAAAAAACTGGCTTTTTTTGCTGTCCTTTTTGTTTTGGATTACGTCTTTTAAATGTACTATTAAAAATGGAAAGATGAAAAATTCAAAATTTACAAAGACTTTAGCTACTGCAATTTTATTTTTATTGCCGTTTTTTTCCCAAGCACAACTGTTGAAAGGAACAGTTAGGGGTGATGTTAAAGATATTCAACTCGCAATCTCCCGTGATGGAGATATTATGTCTACGGAATATATCCAGATAGACGTGGCTGATGATGGCTCTTTCTCTTTTGATGCGGAGTTAGTAACACCATTTAATGATGTTGTTTTGTATATCGAAGAGAATACGATTTGTGGAGCCCATTTAGAGAAAGGAAAAACTTTGGAAATGACTATTGATAAGTCGGAAAATGGAAATGTATCTGTTACTTTCAAGGGTGATAATAAAGTTAGGTAATTATATACATCCTTACAGCCACTCTAAATATTTAATTATTTAATTTATATATAATTATAATAGAATATTATATTTGAAAAAAAGAGAATTGTGAAATCCTCTTTTTCGATGTTAAGTATTGATATTTAGATCATTTATATAATTGGGAATCTATAAAGATTATATATTATAATAATTTAGTTTTTTACATATTTTCTTAAAATAGAATCTTATGTTTGATAGGACGGATTTGTCTCTAACAGAACGAATAGGTCGTTTAATATATCGACGAATCTTAGGAGTTATTACTGCCGAGGAAATAGAAGAATTGGATACTTGGCGTAATGCGAATCGTGCAAATGAAAGGACTTACCAAAAATTGTTGGATACAGCATTTCTAGAGCAGGAATATAAACGTTTGAAAGCGGTAAATATTAATCGTCCTCTATCTGATATGCAAGTACGGATTCGACTTAAAGCTGTGCATAAATATCGTCGCCTGTTGTGGCTGGTGAGCAGTGCGGCAGCCGTGTTACTATTGGTAGTGGGAAGTCTTCTTTATTTGAATACACGACCGGAAGCTACATTATCTGAAAGACGAAAATCAGAAATGTATGCGGCGCAGATTCGTCCGGGAGAGACAAAAGCCGTGTTGGCTTTAAATAATGGGGTGAAACTTGAATTAGGATCTGATCAAAAGAAAAATCAAGCTGCAATCCAACAAATTAAAACACCTGTAACCAAGGAAAAAGTATTGAATAGTCTTAGTACTCCGCGTGGTGGTGAGTTTAAGGTTACTTTAGAAGATGGTACACAAGTTTGGTTAAATGCTGAATCTCAGTTAATTTACCCGGATACGTTTAGTACTGATGAACGACGAGTAATTTTAAAGGGAGAAGCATATTTTGAGGTAGCGAAGGATGATAAAAAGCCTTTCTACGTTGAGTCTAATGGGCAGTTGGTGCGGGTGTACGGGACAGAATTTAATGTCCGTTCTTATGAAGAAGATGCAGATATATATACGACTTTGGTATCAGGACGTATTTCATTACGATCTGTCAAAGGAAATGAAGCTGAATTGATATTAACTCCTGGAAAACAGGCTATTTTCGACAAGCAGCAACAATCAACCTCGGTACGTCCGGTGGATACTCAGGTGGTTACCAGTTGGCGTAGAGGGATGTTTGTTTTCGAGGAACAGAATTTAGAACAAATAATGCGTGATTTGAGTAGATGGTACAATTTTTCTTACGAGTTTGAAGATTCAGCTTTGCGTGAAACTGTTTTCATGGGGAGCGTACCACGGTACGGTGATTTTAATGAAATATTGGAAATACTGGAAAAAAGTGGTGGGGTAAAATTCCGGGTAAAAGACCGAGTGGTCATTATATCTGCTTTATAAGGAATAACTAATAACTAAATAAAAATACAACATGATGAAAAAAGTTAAAAGAAGCCTGATTTTCGGGCTACTGTGGGTATTACTTGTCTATCCGTTAACTGGATATTCACAAAATCTGACAGTAGATTACCAGGGAGTAACGATTGAACAGGTCATTGTTGACCTGAAACAAAAAACAGATTATAATTTTGTGTATCAGAAGCATATTCTAAAGGGAAAGAAACTTGTTACGGCAAGTTTTACGAATGTCCCGTTAGCTTATATTTTAGATCGTGTCTTGCTGGAAGAGGGGTTGGATTATGAAATTGTGAAACAGAATGTGATTATCCGAGAGGCAAGTAATGAAAATTTTAAACGTGTTATATCTGGAAAGGTCGTTGATGAAGACGGGGTTGCGATGCCAGGGGTTAATATTCGCGTAAAAAATACTCATACGGGTATAGCAACGGATATTAACGGTGAATTTTCTATTGTTGTTGATAGTAAAGCTCCTATTCTCGTGTTTTCTTTTGTGGGAATGTTAGATAAAGAAATCAGGATATCCCGTGAGACTAAAGTCCCTCTTGAGGTACGGATGGTTGCAGATGTGGCTTTGATGGAAGAGGTTATCGTAACCGGTTATCAAAATATAAAACGAGAACATGCTACGGGGGCTTATCAAAAGGTTTCTTCTAAAGAGTTGGGGAATCGCTATTCGACAGATATTGTAAGTAATTTAGAGGGGCGGATTCCCGGATTGATCGGGTATAGAAATGGACTTAACGGAGAAGGGGAATCAACTCTTTCCATAAGAGGAGTCGGGTCCTTTCAAGCGAAAACGAATCCATTAGTGGTTGTTGACGGACTTCCGATAGAAGGTTCTATCGAAACGGTTAATCCGTATGATATTGAGAATATTACAGTTTTAAAGGATGCTTCCGCTGCTTCTATTTACGGAGCTAGAGCGTCAAACGGGGTGATTGTTATCACGACGAAAAGGGCTCTTTCGGAGAATCTGGATATAGATGTAAGCGTTGATTTGAGTTTAAGTGAGAAACAGAGTTATGACAATTACAAATGGTGCACTCCTTCTCAATTAATAAAGTTGGAAGAGTACAATTTTAAATACGTAACGGAAGATCCTGAGGGATATGAAACACTGAAAAATGAATATGATTCTAGAAGGAGTTTAATGAGTCCGATCATGCAGCTTATGATGGATCATTATACGGGAAATATAGATGATGTGGCATATAACGAACAAATTGAGAAATGGAAAAAAAATAATTACCGCAAAGAGTGGCAAGATGTTATGTTACGTCGTCAACTTTTGCAACAGTATAATGTAGCTCTCCGTTCAAAAGGTAAATATCTTAATTCAAGTATTGTTCTGAATTATAAAGGTGATAATACCGGTATGTCTAACCAAGACAGCCATGCGTTGACGATGAGTTATAAAGGAGATTTGGATATCAGTAAATATTTGGATTTTTCTTTGGGACTAAATTTGATGAAAGAATATAGTAAGATGCATGCGGATATGTTTGGTTATAAAAGTATGCATGCTTTTCAACCTTATTTGAGTATGTATAATGAAGATGGAAGTCAGGCAACCATGAAAGCCAGCGTCGACTTGTCTGAACCTTCTCTTCGTGATCCCTCTTTAGGGCTGAAATCTGAAGGATATAATTTATTGGACGAGGTAAATAATAATTTTACCAAAACAAACAGGACGAATCTTCGTACTTTTCTGCATGCGACAATTAAAATTCTTCCGGTATTGAATGTGGGGGCTAATTTCCAATATGAGGATATTAGTTATAAAAGTGAAGAACTCTATGAGAAAGATTCTTATGACATGCGGCATTTATATAATATTTTCACGAGTGACGGAGTACATTATATTCCGGAAGGAGGGGTGTTGAAAGTAAATACTTCAGACGGTAAATATTATACTTTCCGGACTCAAATAAATTACAATCAGGTTTTGGCAGAAAAACATGCGATAGAAGCTATTGCCGGATTTGAATATCGTGAGTCAAAAGACCGGACAATTACTTCCATGTTATTCGGGTATGATGATCAATCTCAAACGAACACGACTCATTTACTGGATCTTGATGCCATACGTAATTTGACCTCGACTGATTTGGGTACAAATTATTCCCCTCAAGAGGCATATGATTTGCTTGATTATGCCACGACTGAAACTTTACATCGTTTTTATTCTCTCTATTTTAACGCCAATTATACATATGATTCGCGTTATAGTGCATCTTTCTCTTATCGGTTAGATAAAACCGACTTATTCGGTGCTGACCCGAAATATAGAGGACGTCCGTTGTGGTCTGCCGGATTGAGTTGGAATATTAACAATGAGACTTTCATGGAGGAAATAGATTGGATTAATGCGTTGAAAATTAGGGTAAGTTACGGGTTAACGGGAAACATTGACTCGTCAGTATCTTCTTTCCTTACGGCAAGTATAAATATTAATTCAATCACAGGAGATAAGATGGCAATCCTTAATACTCCTCCTAATGATCAGTTACGTTGGGAAAAAACAGAATCTTGGAATTTAGGCGTGGATTTTGCTCTTTTTTCCAATAGATTAAACGGCTCGTTGGATTGGTATCGTAAGTATAGTTCTGATCTGTTGGCTACGACAGATTTGGATCCCACCAGCGGATGGAATTCTTTAACTATCAATAATGGTGAAGCATTGAATACGGGAATTGAATTGATGCTAAACAGTTCCATATTACCTGCCAAGGATAAAAACAAATTGGGAATTAATGCAACTTTGGCCTTTGCTTATAATAAGAACGAGGTGAAAAAAGTGGATCATGAGGCTCCTGATGGATATACTTCTTTGAGGACTTTGCACGAGGGATATCCGGTGAATAGCCTTTTCTCTTACCGTTTTGTTGGGTATGCCGATGATGATAATGGAAATCAGCAAGTGACATGGGAAAAGGCAGATGGCACTATTGAGAATGTTAGTGTTATGCAGGAAGCTTTTACCCCGGAAGACATTGTATTTTCAGGAGGGCTAGATCCTAAATACACGGCAAGTTTTACCCCGGAATTTACGTATCAAGGTTTTACTTTGTCGGCCATGTTATCTTATTATGGCGGGCATTATATGAGGGCTCGGGTAGATGATTATACAAATGAAGGGAGCTATTTAGGATATAATGGGATAGAAATAAGTGCGGTTCCCAAAAGTTATTTGAATTATTGGGAAAGTGACGATAAGAATGCTTATCCGGCAAATGGGTATGCTGCAAATGCTATGAATCTGGTGGCTCCTACTTATTCGGATCAAAATGTAGTTCCTGCTGATTTTCTGAAAGTCAGAACAATTGTTTTGGGATATAATTTTCCGGAGAATGTTTGTAAAAAAATAGGTGTCGGAGCTGCTCGTCTCAGATTTCAAGTAAATAATGTGGCTACTTGGGTTCGTAACAAATTGAATGTAGATCCGGAAGCGAATGATCCTTATTCTGGAAGTACGTTGGATGAAACACCTAGGAGTTATACGGTAAGTTTGAATATAAACTTTTAGAAGATACGAATTATGAAAAAAATATTATTGTACGTCTCACTTTTATTGGTCTTAACATCTTGCGAAGACAAACTTGATATTACTCCTAAAGGCCAAACTGTATTGAATACGTTGGAAGATCTTACAAATTTATTGAATCAGGAATATAATTTGGGAACCCCGATTGAGGATTTATGTGTTATCTGTAATGAAGCATACAGTTTTACTGAAAATGTTAATTTAATACTGTCACAACCTAATACGTTAGCATGTGCTTACCTTTCTTATAACGAAGAAACAGATCGTGCAGGGTTAACGACGGAGGATTCCCGGTATGCAGCAATTTATCAATATATTAATTACATGAATGTGATTATCGACAAGATTGACGATGTGGAAGGTGAAGCCTATCTGAAAGAACAAGTGGAAGCAGAAGCCCATATCATGAGAGCTTATCTACATTGGCTTGCCGTTAATATTTATGCCAAGCAGTATGATGAAGCTACTGCAGCAGAGGAAGGAGGAATTGCTTATGTGACGGATCTTGAAGTAACAAATCAAAAAATGAAATTGACTTTGCAAAAAGTTTACGAAAATATATTGACGGATTGTGACGAGAAATATATTGATGTTTTACCAGATGAGGCACCTAATGTAACTCGTGCAGGAAAAGCATGGGGATACGCCGTTCGCGCAAAAGTATTGATGCAAATGAAAAAGTATGATGAGGCATTACCTTATGCATTGAAGTCTATTGAATATCAAAATAATATAGAAGATAGGTCTGTTATTGTTGAATTAAGTGATTGGTATTTGGAAAAAACGGCTCCCAATAATCTGATATATATTGGTGGAATGGTTTCTCCGTTTTGTGAGGTTCTTTCTATTGAAAGCGCTACTCTTTTCGAACAGGGGGATTATGTAAAAGATTATGCCTATATGTTTGGTATGGTTGCACCGGGATTTGAAGTTTGGAATTCCACGTATGGAGAATCGATGGGAGGGGTAAAAGGGGCTCTGTTTTTTTATGGAATGAGTTCTTATACTAACATTTTTGGAATTACTACGGAACGGATGTATTATACTGCAGCAGAATGTTATATTCGTACCAATCAGATAGATGAGGGGTTGGAACTTGTAAATACCGTGCGTGAGTATCGTATTCATCCTGATTATTATGAAGAGTTCAAGGCGTCTACGGAAGAGGAAGCAATGACTCTTCTTCAAAAAGCAAAATGGATTGAATGTATTTCTACTTATGAGAATTTCTTCGATTGCAAACGCTGGAATTCAGAAGAAAAGTATAAACGGACAATCACCCGGCAGTTACCTACGGGTACTTACTCTATTGATCCCGATTCTCCGTTATGGATATTTCCTTTTCCGGCTAATGCCGTACGTTATAATTCGTCACTTACTCAAAATTATTAAAAATGAAATTTATGAAAGAAATATGGATATTTATAGGTTGTATTGTTTTGATCGCATGCGGTCCAACTTCAGACAAATTTGTCTTAACAGGAGAATTTGAAAATTGTACTTCCAAATATGCAGTAATTAAAAGTAACCGGGAAGGACAAATAGATACAATCCGGATTGCAGCAGATGGGACTTTTACTTATAGTAAGCAATTGGATGCTTCTTTAATGTCTTTTGTGATGGTTCCTGATCAGCAAGCATTTTTCAATGTGATAATGGTTAACGGGACAACAACCCATTTGAAAGCAAATTTAAATGATTGGATGGATTACCGGATGAGCGGTGATTTGGAAACAGCTTATCTTCTCTTTACGGATGTACAAAAGAAACTATCAGAAAAATCTGAAAAGGAATATGCTTCTTTTAAAGATTTACAGACAGCATTGGTGACTTTTCAGGATTCTGTTAGGGTGGCAATTAAAAATGTACCTAATGAAGAATATCGTAAACTTCAACTTCAAGAGGTAGAGGATCTTGTAACGGTTGTGTTATTCACGTATGTGGATAGATTACGGGCTAAAAATCTATCTATATCTGGGGATTCGGATTATAATCAGTATATGGAAAGCTTGGATTACAATAATCCGGAATTTTTACGTAATGGTTATACTATGTATTACTTGAATTGGCGGGGAGAATGTGATGGGGAGAATGGAAAAATTTCTTATTTGAATATGTTGGCTATTGCGGAACAAAAAATAACCAATAAGGAAATACGAGAACGTGTTTTTAGAGAAATATTGAACTCTTATTTTTCTGAGGGAGAGGATTTTGAATTGGAAGCTATTTATACAAAAGGTAGAGATATTTTGAAAGGTGATTCAGTGGGTATGAAATGGTTAGCTGAAAAATATTCGATTTTTAAAAATCTGAAACCCGGTGCGAAAGCGATAGACTGTGAATGGAGAGATCCGCGGGGGAATGTTTCTAAGTTGTCTGATCTACAGGGAAAAGTGATTTATCTGGATGTATGGGCAACTTGGTGTGGGCCATGTTGTGAAGAAATTCCGTATTTAGAGAAATTGGTTGAGCATTTTAAGGGTAATTCGAATATTGAATTTGTTAGTGTATCGGTAGATAGCAGAAAAAAGGATTGGTTAGCTAAGTTAGAGAAGGATAAGCCGCAATGGAAACAATTTTTATACGAGGATTTTTGCCAACTATATAATATTAATGGAATCCCCCGTTTCATTATGATTGATAAAGGAGGTAAGATTATCACAATAAATGCACCACGTCCCTCTGATCCGGCAGTAATTAAATATATATCAGATCATATTTAAGTATTGTGTATAAAAATCCCGATCACAGACAATCTATGATCGGGGTTTTATTATTTTTAAGCTATATTTTATTTCAAACTAGCCAAACATTCATTTACATTCTTTTCAATACGGGCAAGAACATTCGTGCTCTCGGCTTTTTCGAATTTAGTACCCGTGATGTGCTCGTATAATTCGATATAACGATTCGTGATATTGTCTACTACTTCAGGGGTCATTTCCGGAACAGTTTGATCGGCTTTTCCTTGGAAGCCGTTTTCCATTAACCATTCGCGAACGAATTCCTTAGATAATTGACGTTGTCTTTCTCCTTTTGCCAAGCGTTCTTCATAACCGTCTGCATAGAAGTAACGGGAAGAATCTGGGGTGTGGATTTCGTCTATTAGATAGATTTTTCCGTCTTTTTTACCAAATTCGTATTTTGTGTCCACGAGGATTAATCCCATTTTGGCTGCAATCTCTGTTCCTCTTTGAAATAGGGCGAGCGTATATTTTTCGATGGCTTCGTAATCTTCTTTGCTGACCAAACCGGAAGAAATGATTTCTTCTTTAGAGATATTTTCATCATGTCCTTCCATTGCTTTGGTGGTAGGTGTTACAAGAGGGGTCGGAAATTTTTGGTTTTCAACCATCCCTTCTGGTAAAGGTAACCCGCAAAGAGTTCTCTTTCCTGCTTTGTATTCTCTCCATGCACTTCCGGCCAGATAACCGCGAATAACCATTTCTACTTTGAATGGTTCGCATTTGTGACCAACGGTCACCATCGGATCAGGTGTTGCTATTTTCCAGTTCGGAACGATGTCTGAGGTCGCATCCAAAAATTTAGTGGCAATTTGATTCAATATTTGTCCTTTGTAAGGTATTCCTTTTGGGAGTACCACGTCGAAAGCGGAAATTCTGTCGGATACCAACATAACGAGGTATTCGTCATTGATGTTATACACGTCGCGTACTTTGCCGACGTATTCATCTTTCTGTCCCGGGAATTTGAAATTTGTTTTTACAATCGCTTCCATGTTATTTGCTTTAAAGATCCGTTATTTAATTTTTTCTTCGTTGCTATAAGCGTTGACAATCTCTTTCACCAGCCTGTGGCGAACGATATCACTGTTGTCGAATTCGACAAATGCAATTCCTTTTATGTGATGCAGTAATTTGAAGGCGTGAATTAAGCCAGAATCACCACGTTTAGGCAGGTCTATCTGGCTCATGTCCCCCGTGATCACGAATTTGGCATTAACTCCCATACGTGTCAGGAACATTTTTAACTGGTTTTTTGTTGTGTTCTGGGCTTCATCGAGAATTACGAATGCATCATTAAGTGTACGTCCCCTCATATATGCCAAGGGGGCAATCTGAATGATTTCCGTTTCGAGATATTCGCTTAATTTTTTCGAAGGAATCATGTCTGACAGTGCATCGTATAAGGGTTGCAAATAAGGGTCAACTTTTTCTTTCATGTCCCCGGGCAGGAATCCGAGGCTTTCACCAGCCTCTACTGCTGGACGGCTGAGAATGATTCGTTTGACCTCTTTGTTGCGTAATGCTTTTACCGCAAGGGCGATCGCCGTGTAAGTCTTACCGGAGCCTGCCGAACCCGTGGCAAAAAGTAAGTCGTTTGTTTTGGCCAGATCAACGAGTTTACGTTGATTTGTTGTTCTGGCCCGTATAATTTTTCCATTATTCCCAAAAACAATGATTGAGGCCGGGTCTTCGGGATCTTCCACGATCTCGTCTTCCAGAATAATTCTTTTAAGGTTGGCGATCGTGAGCATATTGTATTTATTGTAATGTTCCAAAAGGGCATTAATTTTAGCAACAAGGACATCGATGTCGCTTTCTTCTCCCTGAATAATGATTTCATCACCTCTGGCAGTGATTTTCAACTTGGGAAAAAATTCTTTTAACGTGATAAATTTTGCGTTGTTAATACCGTAAAAGTCAATAGGATCAATGTTTCCAATACTTATTTTTCTCTCTATCATGAAACTTAAAATAAAAGCCTTATTTTTGCAGGTGCAAAGTAGGGAAAACAATTGAAAATTGAAAGTTGGAAATTGAAAATTTTTCACGAGAGTTGAGTTTGTTATGGAGAAAGATTTTACAAAACAGAAAGTAGCTTTTGCCGAGTTGTTGGATATAATGGAAACCTTGAGGGAAAAATGTCCTTGGGATCATAAACAGACGATGGAGTCCTTACGGACGTTGTCTGTGGAAGAGGTCTATGAGCTGGGTGATGCGATTCTGAAGAATGATATGCAGGAGATAAAAAAGGAGTTAGGGGATTTGATTATGCATATCGTGTTTTATGCCTTGATCGGTAAGGAACAGGGACAATTTGACATGACGGATGTCTTGAACGAGATATGTGCCAAGTTACGTTATCGCCATCCGCATATTTACGGGGAGGTAAAAGTGGAGGACGAGAATGACGTGTTGCGGAATTGGGAACAGTTGAAATTGAAGGAAAAAGGCCGTCATAATAAAGTATTGGAGGGAGTTCCAGACGCTCTTCCGGCTTTGGTAAAAGCGTATCGGATTCAAGATAAAGTAAGAGGTGTCGGATTTGACTGGAAACAGAAAGAGGATGTGTGGCAAAAAGTTAGGGAAGAGTTGGGTGAGTTGGAAACCGAAGTTGCTCGAAAGGATCAGGAACGGATGGAAGAGGAATTCGGTGACTTCATGTTTGCCATGATTAATGCGGCAAGGTTATATGGAATAAACCCGGAAGATGCTTTGGAGAAATCCAATAAAAAGTTTATTCGTCGCTTTTCTTACGTGGAAGAAAAAGCTCATGAAACGGGTCGGCAACTATCGGATATGACGCTGGAAGAAATGGATAAGTATTGGAACGAGGCGAAAGCGATGGAAAAAGCTTAGAATGCAAAGAACGAATTGATTTACGATTTATGATTGGAAAAGCGTGAATTTTGTGGAAAGAAATCTAAAATTTAAAATCTAAAATTAGCAAGGTGGATTTAACTGGTAAATGGAAATATAAAGAAGATTATGGTTACGGGGTGGCCGAGGGTGAGTTATTCTTGAAACAAGAAGGGAATGATTTGTCCGGGAGAATTATTTTTACAGATAAGCTGGAGGGAGAAGAAGGATATATGTTGCAGGAATTTTTGGTGGGGAGGCTTGAAGAACATAAAGTGAAATTAGATGCTGAAGAGTTTGATATTATTCATTCCGAACATGAGATCGAGTACGAGTTGGATAGTTGGTTTGGTATCTTGGTTGATGTAGATACGATCGTTGGGGTGAGTAAGGATGGACAGGGAATCGAGGGAAAATTCACGTTTACAAGAGAAAAGAATTGAATGTTAAAAAATAGATAAATTTGGAAAGCTGACTTTTGTCAGCTTTTTTTTGTCTCGGATCGGTTATATTGCAAAAGAATCTAATAACCTAACTAATAAAACTATAACTTATGTCGAAGATTAATTCGCATCCAATTCTGGATGTTCCGAAACGAGATAAAGTGGTGTTCACTTTTAATGGAAAAAAAATAGAAGGAGAGCGAGGTTTTACCATTGCGGCAGCCTTGCATCAGGCTGGATATCCCGTGCATAGCCACAGTCTGGATGGTCGAGGACGTTCTTTGGCTTGCGGTATTGGGAAATGTGGAGCTTGCGAGATGTTGGTGGATGGTAAAGTCCGACGTATTTGTGTGACAAAAGTGGATGGTGTGAAAGAGGTGCGGGAGTTTGCCCAGGGAGAGATGGCTGAAGAACATGCCGAATATCGGATTGATACCCGGAAAGTACTTCGTACCACGGTAGTGATCGTGGGGGCTGGACCGGCTGGATTAGCCGTACGGGAAGAATTTGAAAAGTATGGAGTAGACAATATCGTGATTGATAATAATGATAAGATTGGCGGTCAGTTTAATATGCAGACCCACCAGTTTTTCTTTTTTGAAAAAGAAAAACGTTTCGGAGGTATGCGTGGATTTGATATTGCCAAAACATTGGCAGGGGAGAATATGGAAGGTATTTATCTGAACTCTACGGTTTGGGATATTTTAGAGGGGAAACGGGTGGCCGTGAAGAATTTGGAAACGAATACTGTGTTTTTCGTGGATGCGGATTATCTGGTTGTGGCCACGGGTGCCGTACCATTTATGCCGGCTTTTGAAAATGATGATTTGCCTGGAGTATACACGGCGGCTGTCGTTCAGAAAATGATGAATAACGAACTCACGCTGTTAGGGAAAAATGTGTTGACAGTGGGAGCCGGAAATATAGGTTACTTGACTTCTTACCAATTGATGCAGGCTGGGGCCCACGTGAAGGCGATTATTGAGGGAATGCCTAAAGAAGGTGGGTTTCCCGTGCAAGCAAATCGGGTGCGCCGTTTGGCGATACCGATCATGACGTCACACGTGTTATTGAAAGCAATTCCGAATGTTGATCATACAGGGATCACTGGGGCTGTTATCGCCGAATGTGAGAATTTCAAACCGATTCCGGGTACGGAAAAAATATTGAATGGCATAGATGTCATTAATATATGTACGGGATTAATACCGGATAATCAATTGTTGATGAAAGGAAAGGCCGTCTTTGGTGAGCATTGCTATGCCGCGGGAGATGCCGTGAGAATTGGAGAGGGGACAAGTGCCGTGTTACGGGGAAAACAGACTGCAATTGAGATATTGATGGATTTGGGTGCTAGGGTGAACTATGATGATTATCTAGTGGTTTCCAAAGAGTATATAGATTCCCAACAACATCCGGTTCGGGTTTTGGAAGTACCCTGTCTGCCGGAAACGGAGCGTATGTACAAACGGGGATTCGTGCAAATGGATTGTTTGTATGGTTTTGCATGTAATCCTTGTTCTTTTGCCTGTCCTCACGGGGCGATAACGAAAAGTTCTACTTCTACCGTACCTCATGTGGATTATGATAAATGTATTGGATGTATGGAATGCGTCTATCAGTGTCCGGGATTGGCTATTTTCGGTTATGATTTACGGAAAGATAACTTGTTTCTGCCGATAGAATATGAGGTAAAGGAGAGAGAAGTAGTTTACTTGGTGAATAATTATGGTGAAAGATTGGGAGAGGGGATTATCGAGAAAGTATTGCATAAGCCGAATAAAACGAATATTGTCCGAGTAAAAGCTTTGGATATTCACGGGGAAGATTTGGTGAAGGTGAAAGGCTTTGTGGTGAAGGAAAATTACCCGAAACCTTTGGATTTGGAACCTTTGTTGAAGGATCAACCGGGGGCCACGTTTATTTGCCATTGTGATGATGTTACTTTGGATGATGTTTTGAAAGTCGTGGGCGATCGTACTTTTATTTCGATAGACGAGATAAAACATACTACTCGTTTGGGAATGGGACCTTGCCGGGGGAAACGTTGTATTCCCCGGTTGAAAACAGCTTTACGGGCGAAAGGGATTGAGATCGTGGGAAACGCAACCCCTAGGGCACCTCTGTCTAACCAGTTAAACCTAGGTGAATTGTATCCGCCGAAGCGGGGTGATGAACATCGTGTGGCTAATAGATCGGATTTCAAGAAAATCGAGGTTGGAGCGTTGATTGCCGGAGGTGGTATTGCTGGAAGTGCATTATTCCGCTATATGGCAGATTCCGGTTTGAACCCCGTGTTGATTAATGCTGACAGAGGTTCTTCTTGGAGAAATATTGGGGGAGGTCGTACTGCATTTTCTTTACCGGAATTGGCCGAGATCGCTGAGCATAATCATGCTATATTTAAAGAGTTACAGAAAATATCGAATATTGACTATAAGACAACACGTTATATTAACTTGGCTCATGATGAACCCACGTTCAATGCCTTGGACGCGAGTCGAGCGTGGTCGGAAGCCTATATGGTTGATCCGAAGAATTTTCAGAAAGAGATTTCTCCTTATTTCAGTACGAAATCCAAACGTTATTTGGGAGCTTTGATTACCAAGGATTGTTGGCAGGCAACCCCCGGTAAAGTGGTCGATTTAATTCGTAACATGGGTATTTCAGCTGGTGGACGGATTGTGGAAGATTGTAAGGTGCTGGAAGTAATGAAAGAGGGATCAACATACAGTATTTTGGTTTTGACTCATGATAAGAAATATGTGGAATTTCGCACGGAGATATTCGTGAATGCCTTGGGGGCCGGGGCTGGAAAAATATGCGAGGGATTGGGGATCCATGCGGGATTGTATCCGGTACGTCATCAAGCATTCATTACTCGCCGTTTGCCCATGCTAGGGAAGAATGGGGATAGTTTGGATATGTTGATTGATAGGCAGGAGTATAAAGGATTCTCCGCTGTTTATGGACAACAATTGGTCCACACGGGGCAAATTATCGGTTGTGCGTCTCCGCGGGTGGATGCGTTACGGACGGATAAAAATCTGATCTTAAACACGAAGGAGTTTATGGAGATTATCAGTGAATTCTTCGTGGATTGGATGCCCGAATTGGCCGGAGTCAGTATACAAGCCACGTGGTCCGGGTATTACACGGAACCTCGTTATATTGTCGATCCCGAATTAGGTTTATTTGTCGGTATGCGGGGGCATGGTTTCATGTTATCTCAGTACCTTGCCAAGATGTATGTTGATAAGTTAATGGGCCGTCCGGTGCCCGAATATTTTGATCGGTTGAAATTAAGCGGACCGGGATTATCGGAAAAAGCTTTTAAGTGATTTAGAGATTTTGAATTTACGATTTTAGATTACCACCTGCAACTTCCTGTGATTTTAGGTAGATTGTGGGTGGTAATTTGAAATCTAAAATCATTAAATCTAAAATTATTCCTATCTTTGTCTCAAAATTACAGAATATGATAAAGTTAGGAGAATATAATATATTGAAGGTCGTTAAGATAGTAGATTTTGGCGTTTATTTGGATGGAGGGGAATATTGGGGAGAAATTTTACTACCCAAAGAAACGGCTCCGGCTGAATGTAAGGAGGGCGATGAATTAAAAGTTTTCATTTATTTTGACTCGGAAGACCGGGTGATTGCCACGATGACAACACCTAAAGCCGTTGTGGGTGATTTTGCCTTGATGAAGGTGGTAGGAACGAGTCGAGTGGGAGCTTTTCTAGATTGGGGGTTGCGTAAGGATTTGTTGGTTCCTTTCCGAGAACAGCGGGAAGAAATGGTCGTGGGACGTGAATACCTAGTTTATGTTTACGTGGATAAAACGACGGATCGTATTGTTGCGTCCACGAGGTTAAGTCGTTTTCTGAATAAGACTTCGGCAGAATATGAACCGGGGCAGGAGGTCGAATTAATCGTTGCCCGACGTACGGATTTAGGATATAATGTTATTGTCAATAATAGCCATGAGGCAATTATCTATCGTAATGAGATATTCCAACCTATAACCATCGGTCAGCACTTGACTGGTTATATTAAGACAATCAGAGAAGATGGGAAGATTGATTGTATCCTGCAAAAAAATGATGGACGTGAACAAATTGACCGTTTAGCTGCCCTAATACTGAGAAAGTTGGAAGAGAACGGAGGTGCTTTAGCTATATCGGATAAGAGCGATCCGGACGAAATATACCGCCTTTTCGGTTGCAGCAAAAAGAACTACAAAAAGACGGTTGGAGGTTTATTTAAACAGCATAAAGTTATTATCGGGGAGAAGGAGCTGAAATTGAAAAACAACAATTAGTTGAGTGAAAAGATTCTGTGATTTTAGTTTGAATGATTTCATGATTCAGAAATTACTCAATTTAAGATTACGAATTTAATTCTTCTATTTTAAATCTGGAATTAGCAAATGTCTAAAATTCTGGCATATATCACGAGTTTTCGGTTAAGAACGTTACCTTTATCCTTATCGGGCGTATTGTTGGGATCTTTGTTGGCGGCAAGTGACGGGTATTTTAAAACGATTACTTTCGTGTGGGCTATGCTCACTACGGTTGCTTTACAAATATTGTCTAACTTGGCGAACGAGGTGGGGGATTTGACCAAGGGAACGGATAATGAACATCGTTTAGGACCTATCCGGAGCGCACAAAGTGGAGCTTTGAGTATGCGGGAAATGATACAGGCGATGATTGTTTTCGGAGTAATAGCGATTATCACCGGAAGTCTGTTGATCTATGAGGCATTTCGGGATTTGTTGAATTGGAAAAGTATTTCTCTGTTTATTGCCGGAGGTGCATCTATTGTGGCTGCCGTGAAATACACGGTCGGGAAGAATGCTTATGGTTACCGGGGGCTAGGTGATCTTTTTGTGTTTATTTTCTTCGGATTTGTGAGCGTGATGGGAAGTTATTTCGCTATGTCTGGAATCTTGCCTTGGATATGTATATTGCCGGCTGCAGCTATCGGTTTTCTCTCTTCTGGGGTTTTGAATATGAATAATATTCGCGACATCGAGAATGACTCTGTGTGTGGTAAACGTACTATCCCGGTTATCTTGGGAATACGGGGAGCAAAGATATATCATTTTGTAATCACGTTATTAGCTGTGATTTGTCTAGTATTGTATGCAATGTTGCATTCAGTTGGATGGATGGGCTATCTCTTTTTGTTAACGTTACCATTGCTGACAATACATCTGAAACGGGTCTGTCGGGGAGAAGGAAGAGCTTTGGATTCTCAATTGAAATTTCTTTCTATAACGACGTTGTTGATAGCGTTTTTATTCGGTTTTGGTCAATTACTGGGTTGTTAGATTATAGTATTAAAAAAGATCTGTATATTACAGATCTTTTTTATATTGATATTTTCGTTTAGAAAGGAAGATCATCGGCCTCCGGCATGGGAGGTATATCCTCCACTTTGTATTCTGGTACTGGGACTCCCATCATAGGGGTTTCCGTCTGAACTTTCTCTATTCTCCAACCTTCGAGGTTCGTGAAATAAGAAACTTGGCCGTTGTTTTCCCATTTTCGGCCACGTAAATTGAAATACACTTTAATATTTTCGTTCAATTGGACGTTTTCCAGTAGATCACACCGATCTTGAATCAATTGAATTTTTACGAAGTCGTTCCACTGTGGATTCTTCTCGTTTTCAACTTCTATCACGAATTCTCTCTTCTGGAAACGATCACTGATTTTTTGTGTAGCTTCTTTGTAAATTAATTTTCCGGTAACTTCGTAATTCATTGTTTTTCTGATTAGAAACAAGCCCAAGAGTCCTTGGGCTTGCTAGCTGTTTAATATCAAATAAATAAATTATTTTTGAGCGTTCGGGTCAACGATGTCGATTAATTCAACTTCAAAGATCAACGTTTCGTTTGGTCCGATAGCCCCTCTGGCTCCTTGAGGTCCGTATGCCAAGTTTGACGGGATGTAAAGAGTCCATTTAGAACCCACAGGCATTAATTGTAATGCTTCTGTCCAACCCTTGATCACGCGATTTACAGGGAATTCGGTAGGCTCTCCTCTCTTATATGAAGAGTCAAACTCTGTTCCGTCAATCAAAGTTCCTTTGTAGTGAACTCTAACCACACTGGTATCTGCCGGGATTGCTCCGGTTCCTTCTTTTTCAATTTTGTATTGAAGTCCGCTTTCGGTAGTTTTGATACCATCTTTTTTAGCGTTTGCAGCCAAGAACTCTTCTCCAGCTTTCAATGCTTTTTCTGCTTTAGCCATCATGGCTTTTTGAGTATATTTCTGTAAAAACATATTCATTTGCATCATGTCGGCAGGTGCGTCTTTTTTCTGTAATGCACTGTTCATTCCGGCAATAATAGCATCCATGTTAATGTCTTCAATACCGTTTCCGGTGATGTTAGAACCGTACATGTACCCGATATAGAAACTTGCAGTATCGGCTTCGTTTTTCAGCGATACATTAGTTTTTGTAGAAGTATTGCAGCAGCTGGATAAACCGATTGCGGCAACTGATAAACCTAAAATTAGATTTTTTGCGTTCATAGTTTTTCGTAAATTAAATTATACTATATCTAATAATTCGATATCAAAAATCAACGTTTCGTTCGGTCCGATAGCTTGACCCGCACCATGAGATCCATAAGCCAGATCAGAAGGAATGTATAATTGCCATTTTGAACCCACGGGCATCAATTGAAGTGCCTCAACCCAACCGGCAATAACTCCGTTTACCGGGAATTCGGCTGGTTCACCACGGCGGATAGAAGAGTCGAACACAGCACCATTGATCAAGCGTCCTTCATAGTGGCATTTTACAGTATCGCTACTTTTCGGGATAGCCCCGTTTCCGGTGGAAATTACTTTATATTGGAGTCCACTTTCCAGAGTAACCACGCCTTCTTTGTTCTTGTTATCGTTTAAGAATTGTTCTCCGGCTTCCTTGGCAGCTTTACCTCTTTCGTTTTGCAGTTTGTTAAAATAGTCCTGCAAAATCTGATTTGCTTCTTCCGGTTTGATTTCCGGCATTTGACCTGCATAGACTGTTCTGAGCGCATCAACAAAAGCTTCTGTATTAATGGTGTTTACACCTGAAGAAAGGAGATTACTTGCAATACTTAGACCGAAACAATAACTCACTTTGTCTAACTCTTCTGAATATTTCATTGAAAGGTTTAATTAATAAATAAATATTTTGTTCATTGAAATGCAAATGTAAGAACATTGTGCGAAAACACAAACAGGTTTTCGTGTTTTATTCGCAATACGAGAAAATCGTACCGAAAGGTTCATTTTATTCATTCATTAGCATTCCGTCATTTAATTTTATTTGTCTGTCTGACATACGTGCTAGTTCCGTGTCATGTGTGACAATTACAAATGTTTGTCCGAGTTCTTCCCGTAAAGTGAAAAATAACTGGTGTAATTCATTTTTGGTACGGGTGTCTAAGTTGCCGGAAGGTTCATCGGCTAACACCACCCGAGGATGATTAACGAGAGCTCTTGCCACGGAAACTCGTTGTTGTTCCCCGCCGGATAATTGATTGGGTTTGTGGCTAATCCGGTCTGCCAGACCGAGAAGGGTCAGTAATTCCATGGCTCGCTGTTCTGCTTCTTTTTTCCCGGTTCCCTTGATCCATGCTGGGATACAAACATTTTCCAAAGCCGTGAATTCCGGTAATAAATGATGGAATTGGAATACAAATCCAATATTGTTGTTCCTAAATTCCGATAGTTTGTTGGAGGATAACCGGGCAATATTCACGGAATCATACAACAATTCTCCCTCGTCTGGGGTATCGAGTGTTCCTAGAATATGCAATAATGTACTTTTCCCTGCACCGCTAGCCCCGACGATCGTTACGATCTCTTTTTCTTTTATCGTGAGATTGATACCTTTTAGTACTTTTAGTTCACCGTAGCTTTTGACTATATTTTTAATTTCTATCACCTGACTAATTTCTTGATTTATAATTTTCTATTTAGTGATTCCTACTGATTAACTAATAGATATTATTTTGAGGGTAAAGATAATAATTTTCAATTTCGAGTAATCCTGTTGATTATTTTTATTTTGAATGAATAGGTGTAAATGCTTATTGAATGTTATTTTTTTATTGATGATAGAAGATTTTCTTTTGCGCTAGGGTTATGCTGGAAAACAAGGCCGATTATCGGGCAATGATCCAGTTCTTTGCAGTCACCACAAGTGCTGAATCTTTTTGCTTGAACACATTTTCGGATCTCACAATAATTGTTGCAATAGGCGAATTTTGCCCCCTCAATACGGCAACCCGTGCAATTTATGGTTTCCGGGGTGATCTCAGACGTGTTGTTCATAGTGCTCCATTTTTGAGCGGTTTCTTCTCTTAACTTGTCGTCGTTATTGATCGTGGCTATGCGGGCATCACAATTTTCGCAATCTAATCCGCAACAAGCGATTAATTGTTTCATAATGAGGTATATTAATTTAAACTTCAGACAAAGGTACGAATTATTAGATCACTACCTGAAATTATTTCATGTGACTCGATGAATTTATTTGATGGCTAGAGATAGCGATTAAGTAAAGAGTATGTATCTTAGCAATCTAAAATAAATTATGTATGGAATATTATATAGATCCGGTCACTTTCGTGACGCAAAAGAGTGGTTTTGAGAGTAGATATATTAAAAATTTATTAGGGTTATTGGATGAAGGAGTCACGATACCTTTCATTTCTCGTTATCGAAAAGAGATGACCGGGAGTATGGACGAGGTGCAGGTAGGACAGATACGGGAGATGTATGAACAATTTAAGGAGCTGGAAAAGCGAAAAAAAACGGTGCTGGAGAGTATTGAGCAACAGGAGAAGTTGACACCGGAATTGCGGAAGCAAATAGAATGTTGTACTGATTTACGGGGATTAGAAGATATTTATTTGCCTTATAAACCTAAAAAACAAACTCGGGCATCGAAGGCAAAAGCGAAAGGATTGGAGCCTTTAGCAGCCATGTTGATGAAGCAGGATAACGGGGACGTGTGGGACAAAGCAGCCCGTTTTGTGAAGAATGACGTGGAAAATGAAGAGGAGGCTTTACAGGGGGCAAGGGATATTATTGCCGAGTGGGTTAGCGAAAATGATCGGGCACGTAATACCGTGCGTCGTTCTTTTGACCGGGTGGCAGTGGTGAAGGCGAAAGTTGTGAAAGGGAAAGAGGAAGAAGGAGAGAAGTTCTCGGATTATTTCGATTATTCCGAACCTTTGCGGAGAATTCCTTCCCACCGGATGTTGGCAATTCGTCGGGGAGAGGCAGAAGGAATTTTGAAAGTGGCGATTGAAATTCCGGAAGAGGAAACGATTGAGTCTTTGGAAAAAATATTCGTGAAGGGGCGTAATGAAAGTGCTGAACAGGTGGAGATGGCGGTGAAAGACGGGTATAAGCGTTTATTGCTTTCCTCTATTGAAACCGAGTATTTGCAAAGTGGTAAGCAGAAAGCGGATGAAGAGGCTATTAAAGTGTTTGCCGAGAATCTGCGCCAGTTACTTTTGGCCCCACCTTTAGGAAATAAACGGGTGTTGGGTATAGATCCAGGATTCCGCACGGGATGTAAGGTTGTTTGTCTGGATGAAACGGGAAATTTGGTTCATAATGAAACCATTTACCCTCATCCACCGCAGAACGAAGTGAAACAGGCTGCCAATAAGATAACTAATTTGGTAAATTCTTACCGAATAGAGGCAATTGCTATCGGTAACGGTACGGCAGGACGTGAAACCGAGCGTTTTATCCAAAGTTTACGTTATGATCGGGATATACAAGTGTTTGTCGTAAGTGAAAGTGGGGCATCTATTTATTCTGCTTCCAAGATTGCCAGAGACGAGTTCCCCCAGTATGACGTAACAGTTCGGGGGGCGGTGTCTATCGGACGTCGATTGATGGATCCGTTGGCAGAGTTGGTGAAGATCGACCCGAAGTCTATCGGGGTTGGGCAGTACCAGCATGATGTCGATCAGGCTAAATTGAAAGAAAGTCTGGATCGGGTAGTTGAGTCGTGTGTAAACCGGGTCGGTGTGAACGTGAATACGGCGAGTAAGTATCTGTTGACTTATGTTTCTGGCTTAGGGCCGACTTTGGCTGAGAATGTGGTTGCTTATATTAAGGAGAATGGGGCATTCCGTAGTCGTGGCGAGTTGAAAAAGGTAAAACGAATGGGAGAGAAGGCTTTCGAACAATGTGCCGGGTTCCTCCGAATAGAGGGTGCTGAGAATCCCTTGGATAATTCCTCCGTGCACCCGGAATCTTATGCCGTGGTGGAACGGATGGCAAAAGATTTGGGTATCCCCTTGAAATCGTTGATTGGCAACGAAGATGCTTGCAATAAGATAGAATTATCCCGTTACGTGAATGACCGGATCGGTTTACCCACTTTAAAGGATATCGTGGACGAACTTAAAAAACCGGGACGTGATCCCCGTTCGGTAGCTAAAGTATTCAGTTTTGCTGAAAACATTCATACTATTGACGATTTGGAAATCGGGATGGTTGTTCCGGGTATCGTGACCAATCTGACGAATTTCGGGGCCTTCGTGGATATTGGCGTGAAACAGGACGGGTTGGTACATATATCCGAGATTGCCGATAAATATATTTCGAACCCGGCAGACGTGCTTTCTCTGAATCAGCATGTTTCCGTGAAAATAATACAGGTCGACAAAGTGCGGAAACGTATCGGGCTTTCGATAAAGCAGGCATGACATAAGAAAATTTAGTATGAATGATTTCGAGGAATATATAAAACAAAATGAACCTCATAAACGGGAAAAAGGTTATGTATGACAAACTGCAATTGGTTTATAGGCAGTTGATGGATTAAAATAATCGGAATATTTAATCGAAACTGTTCGTCGGAACATGGAGGGGGATATAACGATAGATGAAGCTCGTCAATTTATCAAGAATTATTACGAGTAGTTGATCGTGTAAATGCTACTGATAATACAGAAGAGGCAGACAAGGTGTCGGCTGATATAGCTAAGTTATTAAGCGAACGGACATTTGCCTTTACTGTAGCAGGATTTATGGCTATTTATCGGCGTGTATTTTAGAAATGCATAGGTACGGGCTAATTATCAAAATGTTCAGAAAAGTATTGTACGTGATTCTAAATATTTAGAGCGTTCTTTTTCGTAATTTACTGATGGGATAGGAAAATAAATTAAAAAATAGGTATATGCTTATCCGGTTTCCAGAAGGAATGCGAGAGAAAGTGGAATCTGCTGATGACCGAACAACTAACCGAGCAAAAATGTGTTCTTTTGTTGGTAATAGAAGATAAACAATATGTGATTAAACTGTGAAGGTGTAATAAATATACGTATGCTTAAATATTTTTGATGAATTTGGCAGGATTCCCACCTACGAGGGTATGTGGGGCCACGTCTTTCGTTACAACTGCCCCGGCTGCAATGACTGCACCCTCTCCGATCGTGACTCCTGGGCAAAGAACAGACCTTGAACCAATCCATACTCTATTTTTTATAATAACGGGTTTGTTTCTCAGTACAGATAAATTTTTGAAATCGTGATTAGATGTTAGAATGGTAACTTGCGGTCCGATCAAGACATCGTCTCCAATCATGATACTTCCGGCTGCCATGACATCAAGCCCTTCGTTGATGAAAACCCGTTCACCTATTTTCACACAATGGCCACGGTCAATTTGTAAAGGAGGCGTAATCTTTGTGGATATCGGTAGTTGGTACTCGAAGAGTTCTTCAAGAAGTTCTCTAACTTTATCATCAAATGGAGGTAATGAATTGATTTTTTGACATAGAGTACGGCTTCTGACAGTCTCAGGCAATAAGATTTCTTTAAATTCTTTTGAGTCTTGTGAAATAGGCTCGCCGTTTTTTAATCTTTCGTAAATGTCCATATTTTACGTCATTTAATTTACGATGAATGTATGTAAATATACCGTAACAAAAATATGAAAACTTTTTTCCTTTTCTTTCGTTTCACGTGTATAAATTCAAATGAACATGGTTATGGAAGAGAAAGAAAATGTAGAAAAGCATCTAACATCCGAAGAGGATGAGAAGTTACACGAAGCCTATGTGAACGCTTTAGGGGAAATCTTGGAGAATGACGACGATGATGCTCGGGATAACTTGGCGGATTACATGGACGAATTGAAAGAAGAGTCCGAAGCTTTGGGGGCAAAGTCGGGAGACTTTAAACGCTTGCCAAGCAATGGTTAATGTGCCAATAATAATAGTTACTTCACTGATAAAAGTAAATGATACCAGAAAAATCTCGTTTTTATAAACGAATTGTGTGAACTATTGTTCCGAACAGTAATAGGCAATCGGAGCCCCAATGCAAAAAGCGATCAGAATCCACTTGATAAATCGGGCACACAGTAATATGGCAATTGGGTTTTCACTTGCCCCGTGGATTTTACGGTTAATTTCTTTCGTGGAATCCTATCGTAAATTTACCAGTATCCCTCGTCCCGAACGAGAATTGATTAATTTAAACTAATTTATCCAGCGGGCAGTGATCCTGAACAGTACGGAACCGAATTTCCCGGAAGTCAAGATTGACATTTGTATTGCGCCGGAAGACCTGAAGATTTTTGCCGATCCGAACCTCATGGGGCAAGTCCTCTTGAACTTGATGAAAAATGCGTTTTACGCTTTACGGGGTAGGGAGGATGCTCACATAACTCTCTCTGCCGAACACGGGCCAACGGGAAAGGTGTTGATCCGGGTACGGGCCAATGGGCCCGGTATTCCCCCCGAAATCATGAACGAGATATTTGTCCCGTTCTTTACCACCAAGGAAGAGGGTTCGGGCATCGGGTTAAGCGTCTCCCGCCAGATTATGCGAATGCATGGCGGCAATCTAAAAGTTTCATCCATAGAAGGTAAAGAAACGGTCTTCACGATTATTATCTGAAAATGATGTTTTATTTTTATTTGAAATCTTATCGAGAATCAATGTATATCTGTTGAATCCGACAGGATGGATGTATTATTGGAAAAGTTTTTCGAACTAGGTTAGAGTTCAGAAGTATTTTAATACCTGTTTCTTTTACAATAATTAACAAAATTTGTATCAGATATTTAGCATCTAGTTGTAGTTTCCTGAAATAGGTTTACTTAATTTGACATTTAATAAATTAGACATTCTCTTGTTATGATAATTTCCTG
>CALUKD010000038.1 GCA_944321125.1 Candidatus Butyricimonas faecavium
GCTGCCCCTCGACTTGCATGTGTTAAGCCTGTCGCTAGCGTTCATCCTGAGCCAGGATCAAACTCTTCATGGTAAAAATTTTTCACAGAAATTGTTATTCCGGCCAGGTCATGTGTCTGAATCTCGACTCTCGTCGTCATCGATTCACGCTCGCTACGTTGTTTGTTTTCACGTCAATATTGTTAAAGAACTCTTCTCGTCATCTTCATCACCCTCGCTCTGCAAGAGCGAAAGCGAGTGCAAAGATAAGGCGTTTTTACCATTCCCTCCAAATCTTTCCCGAAGTTTTTTCAAACTTTTTTTTCTCGCGCCCCCTTCAAGGGGAAACCGACGGGAAAGATCGTCGTCAACATCGCCAGAACGCCGCCTCCACGTGAACCCCGCGCTCCCTTTCATCCTCCCCTGTCCCGTTTTGGCGGGTGCAAAGATAAGGCGAACTTTATCCATTTTCCAAATTTTTCAACCTCTTTTTTATAATTTTTTTCAACCCACGCTGGTAATCAATCGCTTGCTCGCTAGAATGCCGCCCGGGATACGAGACAAGGGGCGGGAGGAAGCGAGGGTATGCCGGTTCTCCCCCGGGACACCCTCGATTCAAGGACGATCCCGAACGGCTTTGAAACGTCTTTGATTCGGATTTGATTCGGATTTAATACCTGGATACATCGAACATGCAACGGGTAAATAACGGGGGGTACCCTCAACAAGCTTACCGTAAACCAGGCGAAAACCGTGGCGGAATTTATAAAATGACAAACATTGTCATTTTCCTACACGGAAAAAATTATTGGCGATTGGGAACATTTAATCGTAAAATTTGACTTACTTTACTTTTCGAAACTATTTTCTCTGCCAATTTCATCGCTTCATATCCATTCAAAATTCCCCCACTAACACTCAAATCTTCAAAACAAACAATCTTTCGAAAAAATTTACACTCTTGTTGACAAGGAGTAACGGTTTTCATCAAAATATCTTTCACTTGTGCAGCCGTTAACATGGGATAATACATACGAAGCAAGGCAGCTACTCCAGTACAAATCGGAGAAGCCATGCTTGTCCCATGTAATTGTCCATATTTACCATTGGGTAACTGACTATATATAGCATGTCCGGGCGCAAATAAATCAACAGATTTTTTCCCATAATTAGAACAACCAACCAATATTTTATCCCGATCTACTGTTCTCAAGTTAGAACCATGTGCACCGACACATATATAACAAGCCTGTGTTTCCAGCTTTGAAGGACGTAAAGGGTAAACATTCACCTGATCTACATCCTTATTACTATTTCCTGCCGCTCGAACAAGCAAAACATTGTGAGCTGCAGCATAATCCATAGCCTCCTCTATCCACTTTTGTGTTCTACCGAGAGCTGTATACTTTCCAAAACTCATATTTATGATCTTAGCTCCATTATCTACCGCATAGCGTATTGCTAAAGCAATATCTTTGTCTTCCTCATCACCACCGGGAGGTACTACTTGTAACAACATGATTCTTACACCTTGAGCGACACCATACACACCAGATTTTGATTCTATCACACCTCCAATAGTAGAAGCAACATGCGTTCCATGTCTACTACTTAATGCCAAAGGAAAATTAGCATGTCCGTATTTCATATCGTTTATATTATATGGATCATCACCAACATCTTTACGAATCGTAGAAGCAAGTGTCAATAATTCTCTATTCTGTTTTATCTTATTTAAAAGCGATCTTTCTTTTGTAAGAATTTTCTTTATCGTATCCAATTGAGACGTAATCCTGAATGTTGTTTTAGTTACTGATTGGGTTTCTGTCCCTTTTTTCGTAAAATATTCCCGATAAGTTTGTTTAAACCACTTTTGCTTCTTTATCTGTTTAATTTCTTTCAATTTTTCTTTTGCTTCTATACTCTCTTTTTCGTATTTCAACTTCTTGATCCCATAAGTTTCATTAAGAGTTACAAATAACTCTCTCTCTTCCGGTAACATTTTTTTCATATTTCCTTTATAGTTTTTCAACAACCAACTATAAATACGTAATTCTTCCGAAACACCTCTCCATAGCGATTTTCCATCTTTTGTTCCCAAGAAGTTCCAACCGTGAATGTCATCCACGTAACCATTTCCATCATCATCCTTGCCATTCCCCGGAATTTCTCCCGGATTATGCCATAATACAGGATTCAACATCTGAGCCAACGTATCAAACCCCACATCAATTACCGCCACAGTCAAAGGAACAGCTTCTTTGCCCGGTAATAATTCTTTGTAAATACGATATACTCCTGTTCCATACATAGAATCTTGTTCTACATCACGTAAAAACCAATCTAAAGGATATTCACTCTCTTGTGCCACACCTATTTCAGACAACCCCAAAAACATTAAAAATACTATTACGTTTAATCTACTCATTACCAAAATTATCTACTATTATTTATCTATTTCTATTTCCAGCCGATAAGTTCGACCCGGTTCTAAATTGTATAACAAAATAAAATCATCAGTTAAAACAGCCTGTATATTTTCTTTCGAAACTAAACGAGGCCGATTCAAGCGATAAGGAAAGATAAAAGAACAGGGAATCTCCCGTTTCGAATCAAACCAATTTTCAGTAATCAATGTAAGGACACATCTCTTTTTGTAATTCTGGAAATCAATGCTATAATCAACCATCATACTATCCATTGCTTGTAAACGGACATCCCATTTAGGATCACCAAAATACACCATCACATCCTCATCATACAAAGTCCCTAAATGGTCTTTCGTCGGCTCCTCGATTCCGGTCACTTGAACTATTTTCTGTATCATCCGTCCGAGCAAATTATTCATTCGTACCTCACTCTGGATTGTTTCATGGGGAAATTTTATTTCTTTGAACGCAGGATTCCATTTCTCTAGCTGTAATTGCATAAGTTGCATATTAATAAAAAATGCATCTGCCAAAGAATATTGCCCTGGTGAATCCATCCAAACTTTAAGTGTTCCCCAACCACCAACGCCATACCAAGTTGGCACTACATAAGCTAACATCCCGGTTATATCAGCAGAATTTAACCAAGCGATCGCCATACTTTCCCTAGTATTGTTCACATTCCCGATCAAGCAATTACCCACGGGAAAATACACTCTAGGTTTACGAGATTCTTTGAAGAAAATTTTCTCTCCAGATAGTACTGCATACAACTTCCCGTTTTCAGATTTAATATTCCCCCGTGAATAAGGCATTTCCAGATTCTGTTCCGTGGCATGTGAAGCAGTAAATATCGCATCCGGATCAAAGGTTTCGTATAAAGAACAAAACTTACTCAAAATCTCCTCAGGAGCCAACGTATCCACATTTGATTCATTTCCCGTTTTCACGATAACCTCCCCATCTTTTGAATCAGAAATTAAAGCGAAATTATCAAAATAAGAATCTTTCACGCCTGTGGTTGTCGACAAAGCACTCCGAATAATTAAAGGATTTCGAGCATTTTTAACCAAGCGCAGAGCACCCGCCGCATCATACCCGGTAATAATTCCCCAACGGAAATCAACATACATATCCTCGTCAATTTCCCGACTCATACGATTAACCCGCAGCACATATTGTAGTCCGATCTGTTCCGGTCTCTCGACAAAAGCCACATAACGAGGACGCAAACGCTGCAGTTTCTCTTTCACCTCAGAAGGGGAGTTCAAATAATAAACTACCTCTGCCTCATGCTGTTTTCGTAAATAACTGATCACCTCTGACCATTCCTGACTTCGTACCAAACTCTGATTAGCAACAATAACGTATTCTTTTCCTCCTTTTCTATTTCCTGCAAAAGAAGAAAAACAGATTCCCCACAAGAGGAATAGGGACAAGATTTTTTTTATACACATACTACAAGATTATTTCAACAACTGTTCTATTATCTTTTCATATTTCACAGGGTCTGCTCCTATCTCAACAATAGGCTTACCATTTACCGGCAGAAAGAACAACGTTGGGAAAGCATTAATATTGAATTTATTACACAACTCTTTCTCTTTATCGGCATTTACCTTTAAGAAAATGACCTGATCCTTATATTTAGCCGCTAATTGCTCCATAACGGGAAGTAATTTCATACAAGGTCCACACCATGATGCCCAGAAATCAATCACGACAGGTTTATCTCCTTTAAAGATAAAATCTGTCCCTTTCATGTAATCGTGAATATGTTCCCGAAAATAAACTCCCGTAATCTCATTCATTTTTCCTGATTCTACCACGACATGATTTTCGATCACATCATCTTTCACTTTCTCCAAATCGAAAGGTTGAAAATAAACGGTTTGCCGTAAGTAATCCACAGACAGAATACCGTATTTCAAAATCCCGGCTCCCAACACAGAATACACAAGAGAGGGATTCATGGGCACATTTATATTTTTAAAGGTTTCTAATACAAAGTCACATTGCCCAATATTCTTTGTCTGACTAGATTCCAAAGCTTTAGCATAACCAGTAGAAACCGGAACGACATTTCCTTTTGCACTTTTCAACCGCGCAAAATCAGACTCGTTAAACTCTATCAATCCATTCGCCCAAGTATCCAATATACAGGAAAAAACCATTCCGTCAATCATTACTTGACATTCCATCCCACTTCCCTGTAACAATTTCGCTCTTATACGATGATCCAATTTCATGTATGCAGGACGATAAGGTTGCGACATTGTTATTTTTTTCCTTCGGGAATCAATAGTTAGCACTACGTTACGAAAAAGAGCACCTCCTATAATACCGATAACCCCTAACTCCCGAAGATACGGTTCATCACCTAACACGAAAACCTCTATTCCGTTACTAAAAGCACTGTTACCGAAAGAAATTGAATTAATAGATACGGTTTTCGTTACCAATACTTTCTTGTATTGAAAATCATTGTGGGGGATCTGTTCACTGCTATCAAGGACTAATTTCAATTTTTCCGCATATTCCGGTAGAATAGCAGACTGTCCAGCTAAATCCAACACAAAATCGGCTTCCTCACCATTAACAAGGCAGGATATAATGATTTTTCCATCTATTTCCCGATAATCCCTCACCTCGGAAACAGTATTTTTAGTCTGCGCCAACAACATAAAGGGCATTAACGCAACCAAGAAACATGTGAACAATCTCGTCTTCATTTTTATTCAAATATTTAATAAATAATCACTTCCCCCTGCCGAGTCTGAAGCGTGAGTTTTATTTTCTTATTTACTTTTAACTCCAGAATCCCATTCAGCATACTCCCGCAATAATCATATATCCCATTTAACTTCATTTCCACAATCATCTTGCTCTCAACCAACGATATAGTAATTCAGAACTATACTGTTGAGATTTAGTAGGAAATGTAATTACAATAAACGATATGATGGTTATCCTATACTTCATGTTTCTTTCGTTCATTCACGGCTCAATTTATCTGCAGCTTTTACAGCCTCCAAAGCGTTCACGATTCCTCCCGAAAGACACAATTGTTCAAAAAGATATAGGTCTACAATCTTTTTTCCGTTATTTGTGCTACTCTTTTCAACCTCCACTCCTCTTCGAGAAGTTACTGTTTTCAATAATATATCACGTATTTGACTACCAGTCAATTTCGGATAATATGTCTTAATCAATGCAGCAACTCCAGCAACAGTTGCAGAAGCAAGGGCCATTCCACTTCCTATCTGATAAGTATCACCGGTACAAGCAGATAATATCTGCGAGCCTGGTGCAAAAATATCTAATTCCTTACTTCCGAAATTTGAATTGGGTGAAGGCATTCCGTTCTTATCAGATACTGCCACCGTTATCAAATTTGTTATTTCTTTTTCTCCATCCATCCAGCGATTCGGATAAAAGATTACCTCGCTCAAGTTCCATGATCTTTCAAGAACCGGCACAATTACTAACACTCCTTTTTTTTCCGCATACCGAATTGCTTCACTAATCCATTGTTTTTGTCCTTCAGGATAAAATGTATTTTGTTGTGGAAGTACAATAATTGAGGCTTTATGATCTACAGCATACCGAATTGCCAATGCCATATCTTTCAGATAAGGCTCTCCTTGTCCTGCTTGCACAACTAGTGTCATGATCTCGGCCTGATCTGCAATCGGATTATTTCGTCCCTCCACTCCACGCAAACCGGTTATCACACCAGCCATCATCGTCCCAACCATTGCATCAGCTGTTAAAAGCACATTATTTCCATACACCCGATCATTTATATCCAGATAGTTGTCTCCCACTATCGCTTTACGCCCGTCATCACCCAATTCTTTATATTGTTTTTCATATTTTTGTGCGAATTTGGCAAACTTACTTTCATCCATATACCTTTTATACCAAAACTCCCAAGATTTATCTTCAAAAAAACCAGATGACAGACTTAAACTATACAAATAATAATTACGTAATGATGAATCTTGTTTGGGATTTGGTGATTGACAATTTATTAGAATATCCTCAACTGTCAAATCTTTTTTATCCGGAAATTTCGCCCGAATCTCTTTATCAAACAAATCTATATATTGAGATCCCAAACGAGACATCCATTGTCCTCCGTAGGTATTTGCCAAACGAGATTCTTTTAATACGACAAAACGATAATAATCAAATTCAGCCATATTCTGAGGAGCTTCCACAATCTCAGGTTTTCCACTAACAAATGAATAGTATATATTGCCATCCTTAATAATATCCCCATATTTATCTTTTAATCTCAGAAATTCCCTCTCTCCTTCTCTAGTAACAAAAGACATCACCTGACCGTCTTTTCCCCCAATAAAATTCCAACCATTCACGTCATCCACATAACCATTCTTGTCATTATCTTTTCCATCCGGTTTATCTTTTGAATTTTTCCACAAATTAGCTTTCAAAGCTTCATGTTCTAAATCAACACCAGTCCCAATTAGAGCCACAATAGGCCTAGCTTTAATCTTCTTCTCTTTTAAAAATTCATACGCCTCGTTTACACAAGCCCCATACACACCGTCTTTATCAAAAGAACAATTGTACCAATCCCTATCCGATTGCTTGTCCGTTTTCACCTTTTGTTTTACTAATTGAGCATTTACTATATCTACAGTCAAAAAAACACTCATAATCAACAATATAAAACTTTTTTTCATCACTACAATTTTTTATTTTTATACAATACATCCTACTTTTTCAATTCTAAGATTGAAAAAGTGAATTAAAACTCCCTAGCTATAAAAACTTTAAAATAATTTTTCCACGTTTAACGTATACTCAAAACCTAATGTACATTTCTTGCTTTTTCAATTGCTTCTCTTACTTCATTTCCCCGTAATCCCCGAGCAATTGTTCTCCCATCCTTACTAATCAATACAATGAATGGAATTTGATAAAATCCATATGCCTTTTGAATTTCATTTCGCTCTTTCCCTTTAGGAAATCCCTCTTTATTCCACAGCATCACCCAAGGTAATTTCTCTTCCTCAACCAATTTTCGCCAATCTTTTTCATGATCATCCAACGAGATACTGATAAAAACCAAATCATCACCTTTTAATTCTTGATAAATGGGCAATAAACTTTTCATTTCCCGACGACAAGGTCCACACCACGAAGCCCAAAAGTCAATCAAAACTAGTTTACCTCGAAAATCACTCAAACTAACATTTTTTCCCTCAAAATCGACAAAAGTAAAATTATACGCCTTTCCTCCTAATGCTACGCTTTTCCGTTTTATAACCTCATCTTCCACAAACTGTACAACTTGAGCATCCCGTTCATTCACCGGAATCATATCCAATACTCGTTTAAAAGGTTCATAATCATAACCTAGAAACATTTTCCTACAATACATTAAAGAAGCCCTTATCACAGGATCTAGTATCTGATCTCCCTCTGTATAGTTCTTAAACATATCCTTGTCAAACACCTGTCCACAACATTTCTCGTTTATTTCCCAAAATTGTAGGTGTAAATCTATTCCATTAAACTCCATTGAACTATTTTCCGGTTCTTTCTCATTAAAAAATCCATTTAATGTAACAGGATTATCTGTGAGGATAATATTTTCCGTGTATGCACCAAAATGAAAAATATACAAATCTTTCCGGATATGCACGGGGGCTGTCCGAAACTTTTCATTATTTTTCACTGTACATTCCGCTATAACATTTCCGGCTAAATCTGTAACTTTAATAGACACAGGAGATAGTGTCCGCAGTTTCCCCTGAAGGGAAAACTGCGCAGAAACACTATTTACTAATAATACAAAAAATATTATTATAAAAAATTTCATATCTTCAATTTTTGTTCTCCAATACAGGCCATTTTTCCATCTCCGTCAAATCCCATCCATAATTATCTTTCACATATTTCATCGTAAAATCATAATATTGAATTATTTTAGGAAACTTCTCTGAGGGATATTTTATCAAAACAGAATCTCTGCTATAACGCATCCCCAAATGCATATAACTGATAAAATTCTTTTCCGGTGTAATATCCGATATCATCATATAATTCAAAAAATTTGAATATGATGTCTCAGCAAATTTTCCAGGGAAACCTCTAGTCACATAATAATTCGGGTCATCTATATCTACGCTATTATATTTAATCTGCGTCTTATAGTCAAAATCTTCTTCAAACTCAATAGGAACAACTATTTTCCCTTTTTGCACGATCTTTGAAATAATATTTTGAAGGATAACTCCACGCCTTAATTTATATTCCCAAGGAGTTTTCGGCAAATCGAAATATTTTGTATATGGCGAAAGCCCTTCTTGATTCATCTTTAAACAAAATCCCCAAAAATCCATACCATCCCAATAATTAGCCAATGACATATCTCCACCTGCAACCATTTTAAGTCTAAAATCTTGAATCAAATAAATGTAATTAGGTAAAACTCCCGCAACCAATTCCGGTTGTAAAAAAGCAAACACGTGATTTTTGACAAAATCTGTATAGAACTCTGCTAATTCATCATCTAAAGGTTTTCCGATACGTCCAGCAGAACCTGTCCCTCCCCCTGCAACCCAAGAACGTGTAAAATCAGCTGAATCCAAATTTTTGTAAATCAACATCGTTGTATATTTCTCATAAATTTCCATTAACTCATGATCCCAAGCCTCATCCCCTTCCGGAAATACAAATCGAGAAGGCAGTTCTGAACTTCGCGGGATAATTGTTTCTTCTTTTTCACAAGATGCAAAAACCAAGAGACATAACATACATAAAATAATATATATTGCCTTCATAATTCTATATATTTATTGTAAAGTTTTACGTGTCGTTAATTTATTTTGTATTAATGCTGGATTTCTATCTAATATTTTAGCAGGAATAGGTAAGGTGTAAGCAGGATCTTCTTTTTCCATGATGTAACTTCCAACATATCTACCCAATTCCGTCCACTGCCGTTTAAAACTTGGCATTCCATAACGACGCAAATCAAACCAGCGTTGCCCCTCAAAACATAACTCCCGACGACGTTCTTCCCGAATAAAATTCAACAATTCATCTCCAGAATAGCTAACCTCTTCATAGGTTCCCGTTGCATAACGTTTTTCCCTTAAATCATTAATTAACTTTAAAGCTAGCTCTTCATCGGTATCATACACGGCCTCTGATAAAATTAAATAAGCTTCAGATAAACGCAGAGCATATCCAAATTCAGAGGTTCCAACAGGAGCACTATTATACGACACTTTCATTTTTCCCCAAGGCACATAAATATCTTGAATTGCTTTTTTATCATAATCATTAGCAAAATAATATCCAACCCTTAAATCGTTATCTTTATAACATTTCAACAAATCTTGAGAAACATTTAAAGCATTTCTTTTACCCGTCGGGGTTGGTGTTGATACATCCAAATAACCAAAAGTCTTACGTAACAAATCAACTATATCATTACTATTTCCCATCACCCAAATCATTTCCGGATTATCAAATGATACAAAGTTCGGATAAGGATAATTATAGCTTCCTTTAAAAGAGTTCAAATCATACAAGCTGAAATTCCAATCTTCTATTACCTTTTTAGCATATTTAGCTGCATCCTCTCGATTACTCATGTGTAAAGCGACACGTGCCCTGATCAATTGTACTGCAGGTAGATTAATTCGATAAGTTTGTGAATACTGTCTCTCCACCGGCAATACCAAAAAATTCTTTTCGGCTTCATCTAAATCTCTAATTATTTGATCATATACTTCCTCCACCGTGTTTTGTTTATCAAACCCATCTGTTAAACTACTAATTAATTTTAACGGTACCCCTAATGCTTTCTTATTGTACCCGTAAGGTTCCCCAAATAAATTTACCAAATTAAAATAATAAAATGCTCGTAAAGCATAAGCTTGAGCTGCAACATATGCTTTTTCTTCAACCGAACCTCTCACATCGTCCAAATAGTCCAATGCTGCATTAGCACCTAAAATTAAACGATAGTAATTAGCCCACACGTCAACGAAAAAACCCATTTCATGCATATCAGGATCCCAAGAATAGAGTGCAGTAAATCCATCAATCGACATCTTATAATTTATAGGTTCGTTCGTTACCTCCACATCATCATCCAGAATATTGTGATACGAAAATATAAAATAAGAATTATCCGCCCTTGCATAAGCATCTCCCAACAACATTTCATTTAGAGCATCTACCGTTTTCGGTACATATTCACTAGGCGATTTTGGTTCCAAAAAATCAGAACAAGAGGAAAATCCCCACAAAATCATCATTATCAAAAATATATTCTTTTTCATATCTTATCAATTTTAGAAACCCACATTCAGTCCTATGGAAAAATTTTTAGGCATCACTTGTTTTCCTCCTAGTTCCGGATCATATCCATCGAATCTTTTAGAAGCAATCGTGAACAAATTATTTACTGACATTGTTAACCGTAAACTATTTAATCCTATCTTTTTTACCATTTCTTTATTCAACTGCCAAGAGAGATTTAATCCGCGACAACGCAAAAAAGAACTACTAACTACCAATTCATCCGACTTTTCATATAAATACATCACATTGTATGATTGTCCATTCGGTAGTGTAACCATATAACCTGCCCCTTGAATAAATCCAGGAACATTCGTGTATTTTTCATCCCCCGGTTTTTTCCAACGCTTTGATAAATCTTTAGTTACATTTTTTTCCGGGGATGGCATATAACGCCCACTATTTAAATCGGCATAAGGAGATATCAACCGAGTTTTACCTCCTAATAACAACGAAAAAGAAGTTCCTAAAGTAAAAGAACGATAACGAATATTCAAATTCAAGCCTCCTGTGAAATAAGGGTCTTTCTGACCGGAATACACTAAGAAGCTAGTCATATCACCATCATAAGATTGATTTTCAGAGGTTTCTAAATATTTAAATTCCGGCCAACCATTTTCTGGATTCAATCCCTTAAATGCAAAAGACCACATCGCCCCAATAGGATAGCCCTTTTTAACCAATCTCTCCGAACTTCCATTTAAATAATCTCCCAATACAGATTCTTGATTTTCAGATGATTTACCTGCTGAATTCCAATTTTTTGACGAATTTACACTTAAGTTTAAACCAAAATTTTTAGTATTAATCGGTGTCAGGGCTATTGTAAACTCTATTCCCTCATTATAAATAATACCACCATTCACTGACATCTCTCCCCGGCCATTTTCCCACGGAATTTTTTGAGACAATATCGCATTGGATTTCCTTAAATAATAATCTACGTTCACATTTACTTTACGGAATAATTGCATATCAATACCAAAATTCCAACTATGAGTCCTTTCCCAAGATAAATTCGGATTAGGAATAGAAGATATCGTAGAATAATATTCATTATAAATATTGGCCACTCCCTGCTGATATAAAATCAATTCCGGACTCTTATTTGTTAAAACATTGCCCTGAATTCCCCAAGTCACTTTCAAGTTTAAACTAGATAGCCAAGACTGATTTTGCATAAATGGTTCCTCCGATACCCGCCAAGAAGCTCCTAAAGAATAAGTCGGATCAAATCGTTTATTTACATCTTGTCCGAAACGATTTGAAGCATCATTACGTACGTTAAAATTAAATACATAACGATTTTTTAAAGAATAAGCTAATGTGGCGAAAATAGAGAAAAAATTATTGGTTTGCTCTGATACCGCTGTTCTTCCATTATATAATTGATCAAAAATACCAAAACCTGTTAAATTTCTATTTCCCAATGATTCAAATTTACTCGGATCCGTAGGCGAAACAAACTTATTCCCTCGATCTTTCACATATCCCCAACGGGTATTTTGATCATTATTACTTGTAGTCGAACGAATCTCCATGGCAATCATCGCATTTAAACGGTTATTTTCATCAAACTGTTTGGAAAATAATAGCTTATTTTGAACATTATATGATGTTGTCGTGCCTGCTGAAGTAAACAATTCTCCTCCAAAAGGTAAAAGTGCAGCTTTAAACCATGGATTCGTCGGTTCCACTGATCCATAATCATAACCTCTATATGCCCTAGCTACAGCGGTAGAACGTTCTCCTTGGTAAGAAGTTCCATTCGTATTATTATAAGAATACCCTCCTGTAAATTGATACTCTAACCAATCTAAAAACTTCCACGAGAAATTTAAGTTCATATTCACAAGACCATTTTTCACTTTCGAACCGGTGTTTTCCAATTCATTTAACACATTATATCCAATTCCTATCGCTTCCGCTTCAGAATTATAATTATAAGTAAGTGGTGTCCGATAAAAAGCATAGCTACCATCTTCATTAAAAGCCGGAATAGCACGACTCGTGCTCAAAGCATAATTCAACGGATTTACTCCGGCAAAACTCTTTGTTGTTCCAATGGCCCCATTTATTGTCAAATTGACTTTTATATTTTCTCGTAAGTTAACCCCCAAAGAAGCACGACCCGTTAAACGTTCTGCACTATTTCCTTTCTCTTGTCCATCATTTTTATTGTATCCCACAGAAATTATATAATTCAATTTTTCTGTAGCTCCACTAATACTCACATTATGATTTTGGTTCAATGTAGTACGAGTTAACAAATCCAACCAATCTGTATTTATCGATTCCAAACGATTACGGTGATATACAAAATCCTGCGGTTTAATTTCTCCCCGTTGATACATATTCAACAACCCCTCATAAGTATATATTTGTTGCAATGGTTCTTCCTCATAATACAGTCCCGCCTCATAAGCCTCTTCACTAAATTGAATTCGTTCCTGCGAATTCATCAATTTAAATTGCGAATAACGAGGCCGAGGAGATATAGAAAGATTACCGGAGTAATTAATTGACAGACGATCTATTTTTCCTCTTTTCGTCGTAACAACGATAACACCATTAGACGCACGAGATCCATAAATTGCTGTTGCAGAAGCGTCTTTAAGTACTGTTATCGTTTCTATATCATTCGGATTTAACCAAGAAATCTGATTTCCCAAAATATCCTTCATGTCTTGTGTCATATCCGTCGTCGCATTCATAGAAATCGGATCATCTTGAATGATTCCATCCACAACCCAAATAGGATCTGAATTTCCCAACAATGTAGAAGTTCCTCGAATTTGAATCTTCGGACTAGTACCAGCACGAGCACTTGTATTTCGAACGATCATTCCCGGTACTTGACCTTGCAACATTTGATCTATCGTTGGATAAGCTGCCATCATAATATCATCCACCTTTACAGTTGTGTAAGCCCCTACCATATCTCTCCTGTTCACATTGTTATACCCAGTACTCACTACCGTCACCTCCTCCATTTCACTCACTGCTTCTTTCAACACGATATTGATCGTATCTTGCCCTGTGTATTTCACCTCTTGTGATTCCATACCAACAAAAGAGTAGACCAGTATCAAATTTTTCATTTCCGGTAAACTCAACCTATATTTTCCATTCATATCAGTTGCTGTTCCAACTGTCAGTCCTTTAACCACAACAGTGACTCCCGGCATGGGTTGTTTTTTTATATCCGTCACTCTACCTACGATATGGATATACTTTTGTTGTTGAACTGAATTCTTTACATTTTCTTTTCTCAATACTACTAAATGTTCATTGATTTCAAAAACAAGTCCCGTCCCAACTAAACATTTCTTTAATACATCAAAAAGATCTTCTCCTTGCGCCCGTAGAGATATACCTTTCACATCTTTCACATCCTCACTGGAAAATAAAAACGTATACCCCGATTGTTCCTGCAAAAGGTCCAATACATGTAAAAGAGTTTTATCCTTTACCTCCAAACTCACTTTCTGTTGAGAAAAAGTAGTCGCATGTACAGATGTCAGACCTAATACTAGTAGAAAAAATCCAATTTTCATCACTCGTAACATTTTTTTTAGCCATTGCCTTCGGCAATCGCACGCATCAAACTTTTTTTTCATATATTTGTAATGATGTTAATATTATGGACTGTTTCCAGCAGTCCGTTTAATTAAACTTAGGGGATGTTTCCAGCATCCCTTATTTTGTTACTATAACTTTATTTCCTCTATATTCAAAATGCACTTTACCCGTTTTCTCAAATTGTTCCAATAAACCCTCGACCCGCTCAAAACGACTGATTACACCGTAAAAACAAAGTAATTCCAATTCCGGATCGGTAAATTCATACTCCATCTCATACCACCGGGCTAATGTTCGCATAATATCCCGCAATGGAGAATCTCTAAATACAAACTGACCTTTTATCCAACGGGTATAAAGATCTGTATTTACTTGTTTTACATCTAATCGTCCACATTCCCTGTCAAATATTGCTTGTTCTCCAGGAACTAAAATCTTCTGCAAATTATCTTTTGCCGTTAACACTTCCACCTTCCCATGAACTAAGGTCGTACGTGTTGCAACTTCATTTTTATAAGCATTTACATTAAAAGCAGTCCCCAACACTCGCACATTCATATCATCAGTTTCCACCACGAATCGCCCTTTCCCCGGTTCTACCTCAAAATAAGCCTCTCCTTCCAACCGTACCCGGCGTTCTGATTCTCCGAAAGCTGCAGGATAAATCAAACGACTCTCTGCATTCAACCACACTTTAGAACCATCACTTAATATAAGATGATATTCTCCACCCCGGGGGACCTCCACCATATGGTAAAGCGTATCTTTCGTCAACTGGTTTTCCTCATAAGAAAGCGATTCTTTATCCAACTGAACATTTACCCCTTTGTCTATAATAGTTTGTCCCGGTTCTTTAGACGTAAGGTCAATTTCCGTTCCATCCGAAATGACTAAACGGACACTATTATTTCCCAACGCAATCATTGGGGAAGGTGACTCTATCGGAATTTTATGAAAATCCGATAACCACACCCAAGTACCAACAATTAAAATAACCACAGCCGCCGCATTCCATATGCATAATGAAAATATCCGTTTACGCCGTTTTTCTTTTCGACTTCGAACAAAACATTGCCAAGCCTCCGAAATCCGCTTTTCGTCAACTACCGGTAATTCCCGTGTATAATATTGACAAGCATGTTCCACAAAACGCCGACGCCCCTCATCATTTTCTACCCAACGCTCCAAACGCACTTGTTCCTCATCGGTAAGACAACCATCTATTTGTTTTCGAATTAAGGTCCAATCAATTTGCTCCTGATTCATATCTTTATTTGAATTTTATACTAAAAGACATGAACTTTTATTTTGGGTGACAAAAAATCAATTTATTTTATTATTTCTCAAAAAAAGATATCCAGAAAGAGACAAGAAAGATTTTCTCTTAATATTTTATAGGCTCGTTTTAAATGAGTTCGCACGGTATTTTCTGATAATTGAAGTAAATCGGCTATTTCCAAATATTTCTTTCCCTCCATCACGTGTAGTTTCACTATTCTACGTTGTTGTTCGGATAATTGTGACAAAGCCTTCTGAACAAGAGCAACCAATTCTCTATCATCTTCGACTTCATCATCCGCAAAAGACAAAACTAAAGCTTCTGCTTGCCGTTTTTTGTATTCATCCAAAAGTTGCAAACGCCTGAAATAACGTAAACAAGCATGTTTTACCGAAGAATAAAGATAAGCTTTTAGATTCAAATTTCCCGGCAAATTTCCCCGTTTTTCCCACATCTCGGTAAAAACTGATTGCACGATGTTTTCCGCTTCTTCTTCATCCATAATATAACCATAGGCAAATAAAAACAACGGGCGATAATAATAACGAAATACCTCCTCGAATTCTTTTTCCGAAGCTATTCGATTACTTATCATACCATTCTCCATCGATTTATCCCTAATCATTACATCTGCATTCCAAATACCTCACAAAAATACGAAAATTTAGAACATATAAAAGTCGTTCTCAAAAAGAATAATCACTTGACACTCCGCTTAATCTGCTCCAGTCCGGGCCGCAAAAGAGGAGAGTCCTTAAAACGTTCTCGAAAAGTTTCCTCATCAAGTGACAACCAATCCTCCCGGCTCATCCGCATCAACCATTCATTCGGAGAAAATTCATCAACATGATGCGCCACCGCTTTCCGATTCCACGGACAAACACTCTGACAAACATCACACCCAAAAAAACGAACCGCCATCTTTTTCTTTATCGCCGGCGGAATTTCTCCTTTTCTCTCTATCGTGTTATAAGATATACAAAGGTTGGCATTGACTTCATACGATGAAAGAGCCCCCGTGGGACAGGCTTCCACACAACGGTTACATTGTCCGCAAAAATCTCTTTCCTCAGGTAATGAATAAACAGAAGGTTCAAAATCAGAAATAATAATACCGATAAAACAATAGGAACCCAAGCGAGGATTGATTAACAAAGAATTCCGACCAATCCACCCTAATCCGGCCCGTCTCGCCCACTCATGTTCAAAGACTGGGGCCGAATCAACGAAAACCCGTCCCCTTATTTCCCGCCCGATTTCTTCTTCCAAGGCGGCATACAACCTAAACAACCGATCTTTCACCACCCGATGATAGTCCTTACCATAAGCATAGCGGGCAACTACCGGAATACCCTCTAACTGGAGTTTTGGAGTATAATAATTCATCAGAGTCACAATCACCGAGCGGGCCCCTTCAACAAGTAAAGCGGGATTCTCTCGCTTTTCTATATTATTTGCCATGTAACTCATTCCCGCATGAAATCCACGTTCAATCCACTGCTCCAACCGTTTCCTCTCCCGGGATAAAATATCCACCGGAACAACACCACAGGCATCAAACCCGCACGCTTTGGCCATTTTTAATAGTGACACCATCTATAAGTTATAAAGTTGATAAGAATTGAAAAGTTCACAAGGTACAAAACAACTTTATAAACCTTACAAACTTTATGAACTCAAATATCAAATCCCAATTCCAACCGGGCCGTTTCACTCATTCTTTCCGGTCCCCAAGCCGGTTCAAAAGTTAAATTCACCGTAACCTCATCAATCCCGTCTATTGTAAGCACGACATCATGCACCTCCTGCACAATTTGATCGGCAATCGGACATCCCGGAGCTGTTAAAGTCATGGTTATAATCACCTCATTTTGCCTCGGAAATTCAATATTATAAACAAGCCCTAATTCCCATATATTCACCGGAACCTCCGGGTCATAAACGGTAGATAATTTTTCGATAACTAAATCTTCCATTAAACTTTTTCCCATACCTCTCGTTATTTTCCCTCGTATGCCAAGGCATAATACTTTATTTGTTTAACCATCGATAACAACCCGTTAGAACGAGTCGGTGACAGGTGTTGAGTCAAGCCGATCTTGTCGATAAAATCCAGATTAGCATTTACGATGTCGTGAGGTGTCTGACCGGAGAATACCCGGATCAATAATCCGGCAATACCTTTCGTGATAATAGCATCACTATCCGCTTCAAAATACAACTTACCATCCCGTAAATCGACATGAAACCATACTCTGGACTGACACCCTTTAATCAAATTTTCTTCTATTTTATGCGTTTCATCCATCGCACTCAAGCCATTACCAATTTCTATCAGATAAGCATATTTGTCCATCCAATCATCATACATGGCAAACTCGTCCACGATTTGATTCTGAATCTCTTCTATCGTCATTGCTCTTATAATTTGAAAATCTTTTCTATCTTTCTTAACCCTTCACAAAAAGCATCTATTTCTTCTCGGGTATTATACATAGCTATTGAGGCACGAGCCATTCCCGGTACTCCATAATGTTGCATCACCGGCTCTGCACATAATTGTCCCGTACGTATGGCAACTCCCATCTTATCCAACAAAGTCCCTACATCGAAAGGATGTATTCCCTCGATACCGAACGAAATCACGGAAGACTTATCTATGGCATCCCCGTATAAAATAATACCCGGAATTTCTCGAATCTGTTTCATAGCATAATCCATCAAGCCATGTTCATATTCGGCAATCTCCTGTAAACCGATACTTTTTACGTACTCCAAAGCCTCGCCCAAACCGACAACCCCGATAAAATCAGGAGTCCCGGCCTCGAACTTAAAAGGTAATTCATTATAAGTTGTTTTCTCAAAACGAACTTCTTTTATCATCTCTCCACCGCCCTGCCAAGGTGGCATTTGCTCCAACAGGTTACGTTTTCCATACAGAATACCAACTCCCGTAGGCCCGTATATCTTATGCCCCGAAAAAACGAAAAAGTCACAATCCAACATCTGCACATCAACCCGAATATGTTGAATAGCTTGAGCTCCATCAACCAAAACATAAGCACCAATTGCATGAGCTGCGTCTATTATCTCCTTCACAGGATTCACCGTACCCAGCACGTTGGATACATAAGCGACGCCAACCAATTTTACCCGCTCGTTCAAAAGTCCCCGCAACTCCTCCATATCCAACTCCCCTTTATCATTAAAGGGCACAACTTTCAACACGGCTTTCTTACGTTCACACAGCATTTGCCAAGGAACAATATTGGCATGATGTTCCATTTCCGTCACTATGATCTCATCTCCTTCCCGTATAAAAGCCTCCCCGAAAGTATAAGCGACAAGATTGATACTCTCGGTCGTTCCCCGGGTAAATATCACCTCGTCCGTAGACTTCGCATGGATAAATTCCCTCACAATCTCCCGGGCTTGTTCATTGGCATCCGTACATTTATTACTCAAATAATGTACCCCTCGATGTACGTTGGAATTGTAACGTAAATAATACTCCGTCATCTTTTCCACCACCTGTAAAGGTCGCTGGGTCGTCGCACCGTTATCCAAGTAAACCAACGGCTTACCATAAATCTTTTCCTCCAGTATCGGGAAATCCTTTCTAATCCGATTGACGTCAAACATAAATTATTTCTTACAATGCATCACACAATTGTGACACTTGGTTAATTCTCCTCTTAATCGTTTATCTACCAAATTATCGATCTCTTCTCGAAGAGGTTCAAGTTTCACCCGTCCAACAATTTCGTGCGCAAAACCGAACATCATCATCATACGGGCTTCTGCCTCACCGATCCCGCGAGAACGAAGATAGAACATGGCCTCTTCATCAATTTGGCCAACCGTGGCTCCGTGGCTACACTTCACATCATCGGCATCAATCACCAATTGAGGTTTCGTGTTTACTTGTGCCGTATCCGTCAATAGCAAGTTATTATTTGCTTGATAGGCTTCTGTCTTTTGAGCATCGGGACGCACAACAATACGTCCGGCAAAATTAGCCAAGGCAGCATCATCCAAAACTCCTTTAAAATGCTGGTTGCTCGTACAATGAGGTGCAATATGATCAATAAAGGTAAAATTATCCACTTGCTGCTTCTTGTCCGATAAATACATCCCGTACAAATTACTCTCACACCCCTCTTCCGTCAAAGCAGCGAATAAATTGTTACGAATAAACCCACCATACAAGGAAATCACGTTTGCATCATACCGAGAATTACGCTTCTGAGAAACAAACACACTATTTATCTGCGAAGCTCCCATGTGCTGATTTTGAACATGATAATATTCAAAAGTCGTATTTTCCCCCACCACAACTTCCGTGGTATTATTCGACAAAAAATTATCATCGGAAAGTGTATGATCGCAAACTAAAATAGTCGCTTTAGCGTCACGTCCCAAAATAACCATATTCCGCTGGAACGACATCAAGTCTGCACTCGCCCGCATCAGGTTCACTATCTGTAACGGACGTTCCATTACCATTCGGTCCGGAACATATACGAATACCCCATCCTGGGCAAATGCCGTGTTCAACGCCACTAATCCATCCGTATCCGCCGGTTTCGTGTACTGGTTATAATGCTTTTCGAATAACTCCTTGTATTTCACGCTAGCCTCTGCCATACTACAAACCACCACGCCTTCAGGTATTTCCGGTACTGCATTCTCCTGCACAAACCAACCATTGATCGTCAAAATCAGGTTAGTATCCAAATTCGGTACGTGACACTTGAACACTTCACCCAATTCCACCTCTTGCTTGATATTTTTCAGCACCACCTTATAATCCCGATCAAACACCGGTAAGGTTTCCGCGTAAAGATAGTTCTCCGTTTTATAGGGGATCCCTCCCAGCGCTTTAAAACGTTGAAATGCCTCTTCCCTTTGTCGGTTCATCACGTCACCACATCCTTCTTGCAGTAACCGTTGTCCCTCCCGAAACAGAGTCGCAAAATCATTATTTATCTTTTCTAATCTTTCCATCTTCCATTACTTACTGGACTCAACCTCTTGTTTAATCCAATCATAACCATACTTCTCTAACTCCAATACCAACTCTTTACCCGCAGTCTTCACGATACGACCATCATACAATACGTGTACAACATCCGGCACAATATAATCCAGCAAACGTTGGTAGTGGGTGATAACGATAGTAGAATTATCCGGTCGTTTCAGTTTGTTTACCCCACTGGCAACAATACGTAACGCATCAATATCCAAACCGGAATCTGTTTCGTCCAAAATTGCCAATTTCGGCTCCAGTACTGCCATTTGAAATATCTCGTTCTTCTTCTTCTCTCCACCGGAAAAACCTTCATTCAAGGAACGGTTCAACAAACGACTGTCGATGTTTACCATCTCCATTCTCTCCCGAATCATTTTCAAGAATTCGCTTGCCGGATAAGGAGGTAATCCCTTATACTTACGTTGCTCGTTTACCGCTGTCTTCAGAAAATTAACCGTACTCACACCCGGAATCTCTACCGGATACTGGAAACTCAAAAAAATCCCTTCCCGAGCCCGATCTTCTGCCGGAAGTTCCAACAAGTTTTTCCCATTAAACCAAACCTCTCCCTCTGTCACTTCGAAACACTCCCGCCCTGTAAGTACGGCCGACAAAGTACTCTTTCCAGCCCCATTGGGTCCCATAATCGCATGAACTTCTCCGGCATTCACCTCCAAATCAATCCCTTTCAATATTTCTTTTCCGTCTATCGCGGCATGTAAGTTTTTTATCTTTAGTAAACCCATTTCATTTTAGATTTTAAATTCTAGATTTTAGATTGCCACTGCTCAAACCGTCTCTACTCCAAAATCATAAATCGTAATTCATAAACCGTAAATCTATCAACTTTTAGTTGTTATCTCTTAACTTTTAGTCTTTTCATCCAACGCTCCCCGCCAAACTGATTTGCAATAGTTTTTGTGCCTCAACAGCAAACTCCATGGGCATCTTATTAATCACGTCTCCGGCGTATCCTTTAATGATTAAGCCAATAGCATCCTCTGTTGAAATTCCTCGCTGATTGCAATAGAAAATTTGATCTTCTCCGATTTTGGATGTCGTTGCTTCATGCTCCACTTGAGCCGTGGGATTCGCCACTTCCAAGTAAGGGAACGTATGAGCCCCACATTTATCTCCCAAAAGTAAAGAGTCACATTGAGAGAAATTCCGGGCATTCTTACAGTTTTTCACCACCTTCACTCGTCCTCGGTAAGAATTGGAGCTATACCCAGCAGAAATACCTTTCGAAACAATCCGGCTACGGGTGTTATTCCCAATATGGATCATTTTGGTTCCCGTATCTGCCTGCTGGTAATTATTCGTCACGGCCACGGAATAAAATTCGCTGACAGATCCGTCACCCTTCAATATCGTACTCGGGTATTTCCAAGTGATAGCCGAGCCCGTTTCCACCTGTGCCCAAATCAATTTAGCATTATCCCCTTTACAGATACCTCGTTTCGTCACGAAATTATAGATACCGCCTTTTCCATTTTTATCCCCCGGATACCAGTTTTGCACGGTACTATACTTTACTTCCGCATTCTTCTCTACCACAATCTCTACAATAGCTGCATGCAACTGATTCTCATCTCGTTGTGGCGCAGTACATCCTTCCAGATAACTTACAAAACTTTCCTCTTCCGCCACGATCAAAGTACGTTCAAACTGTCCCGTGTTTGCCGCATTGATTCGGAAATAAGTGGATAACTCCATAGGGCAACGTACTCCTTTCGGAATGTAAACGAATGATCCGTCACTAAACACGGCCGAATTTAATGCCGCAAAAAAATTATCCGAATAGGGAACAACTGACCCCAAATAACGTTTCACCAAATCCGGATGATTTTTCACCGCTTCGGAAAACGAACAAAAGATCACCCCTCGCTCTGCCAGCGTCTCCTTAAACGTCGTCTTTACAGACACGCTATCCATCACTGCATCAACTGCCACTCCTGATAACGCTTTTTGCTCGTCCAAAGGAATTCCCAACTTATCAAATGTCGCTTTCAATTCAGGATCGACCTCATCCCACGATTTTTTCACCTCTTGTTTCGGAGCAGCGTAGTACACGATATCCTGATAATCAATAGGCGGAATCTCCAATTTCGCCCATGTGGGCATTTTCATCGTAAGCCAATGATGGTAAGCCTTCAAACGAAATTCCAAGAGCCATTCCGGCTCTTCCTTCTTTTGTGAAATCAAGCGGATCACCGATTCATTCAATCCTTTTCCGATCATCTCGGTTTCCACGTCAGAAACAAAACCGTATTTATACTCACCCTCTGTTACTTCATTCAATATATCGTCTTGTTCTTTAGCCATAATTTTTATACCCTATTATCTCCAATTTATCAATCTGTGCAAAAGTACAAAAAAATATAACCTGTCAATCATCTATCAGGTAGATAATATCTATTACGTGATAAATCGTTATTATGATTCATTCTCTTTCGCAAAATACCTCACTATAAACCTGTAATCCGAAAACTTATACCTTGTAACGTAGTGCAACCACCTTACTATTTGCTCGATTCATCAATTTAGCGTATTTTTGTTTTGAATATTAAGAATTGAAACATGAGTGAAAACAAACCATTGACGAAACTATCCACGTTAGGGGAATTCGGACTGATCCGTCACCTGACACAAGATATAAAATTAAAAAACCCATCCTCTCTAAAAGGAGTTGGAGACGATGCGGCTGTACTTAATTACAAAGATAAAAAAGTACTGGTCAGCACAGATATGTTGATCGAAGGTGTGCACTTCGATCTAGCTTACGTTCCGTTAAAACATTTAGGATACAAGGCAGTTGCAACAAACGCCAGCGATATATACGCTATGAACGGAACTCCCCGACAGATCACCGTATCTCTTGCCGTTTCCAACCGATTCTCCCTAGAAGCAGTCGACGAATTGTACGAGGGGATTTACCTTGCTTGTGAACACTATGGAATCGACCTCGTGGGGGGTGACACAACCTCTTCACTGACAGGAATGTGTATCAGTATCACTGTTATCGGGGAAGCCGACGAAGAAGATATTGTTTACCGTAATACCGCACGAGAAAACGACTTAATTTGTGTCAGCGGGAATTTAGGAGCCGCTTACATGGGACTTCAATTACTAGAAAGGGAAAAAGTCGTGTTTAAGGAAAATCCCAATGCACAACCAGATTTCTCCGGGTATGAATACATCCTTGAACGCCAGCTTAAACCGGAAGCCAGGATGGATATTATCCAATTACTCAAGGAAAAAGGTATTAAACCGACGGCCATGATGGATGTTTCCGACGGCCTCTCGTCCGAGGTATTACACATCTGTCACGACTCCGGTCTCGGTTGTAATATCTACGAAGAGAAAATCCCGATTGATTACCAAACTTTCAAAATGGCCGAGGAACTTAACATGAACGCCACCGTGTGTGCTCTTTCCGGGGGAGAAGATTACGAACTATTGTTCACGGCTCCACTCGACGCTTATGACAAACTGGTCACCATGGAAGAAATCAGCATCATCGGACATACTTGTGCAAAAAACGAAGGCTATAATTTAATCACGAAGGACGGTAATTCATTCGAACTGAAAGCCCAAGGTTGGGTAAACTTTAACCCATCCGAAGATAAATAACAGATCACCATGAGTAAACTGGAAAATATACTTGACGAATCTTTACTACACAGTGCCAGCGGAGACCGGAAAGCTCTCCGATTATTATTGAAAAAAGTCATCCCCGATCGTTTTCACTATTACCATGAAAGTCGGGATATCACCCGTCAGGAAGAATATGCCGATTTGTTATACAAGATTCTCTTGCTCGAACTAGACGAAGAGGAAGAAGAAAGCATTGAATTGGCAGAACTCGCCTATTTAGGTATCAGTGAATCCATTTCATTCACTCCGGCGCACCTTTATGAATGCATCAAAAAACGCATTATCCTAATGCATTATTTCTCGGACTATTTCACGGACAGTTTGATCGAGGTCTTTTTGAAAAAATACCGGGAAAACAATTTATTAGAAGCCCGGAATTTAGCCTTAGAATCCATTGAACGAATGCAACTATTTGATATTTTCTTGTTAGAGCAGAATTTTGGAGACCGCATAGATCGGGATGAACAACTGACAGACGTCTGCAACGGTATTGAACTTGCCCCTAATTTAACTGACGAAGAACTGACAGAAGCACAATTAATGCATCAAGTGCTATATGCCTACCTAAAAGCAAAGTATCGAAAATAATATGAAAAAACAGAGAGCTTTTCAAACTCTCTGTTTTTTCATTCTTAACGATTCGAATTAAATCTTTTTTCCCGAGGGAATTTTTGACCTCTATCGTCACCACCTTCTTCTCTAGGTCTAGCCTTTTTTACAACAATTTTTCTTCCTTGAAATTCAGTTTCATTTAAGGCATTGATTGCATTGAAACCTTCAGTTTCATCTTCCATCTCAACAAAACCAAAACATTTAGAGTTACCAGTTTCTCTATCCATAATAACTTTGGCTGAAGAAACAGAACCATGCTCCGAGAAAAGAGCCTGTAAGTCCTCACTTGTGGTTGTAGAACTTAACTTTGCAACAAAAATATTCACAATAAAAATAATTAAAATTAATAATACATATAGAAGGGTACGTAGAGGTATATCTTTGGTTTCAACGATAAACAACTATTTATCTTCTAATGCGACAAATATAAGTAATTTCTTAATAATCAAAAATTAATCACGCATTTTTTCTTTATTTTACACTAGATTTATTCCCTCATCATAGATGTTGAATCACAGCCCCATTTTCCACGTTCCGATTTCATCTTCATCATTTTTCTAATTATTCCCCTTTTTTCACCCTAAACGCTTGCAATTTCAAAAATTTTCCCTACTTTTGCACCCGTTAATCAATAATGATGGTACCATAGCTCAGTTGGTAGAGCAAAGGACTGAAAATCCTTGTGTCCCCGGTTCGATTCCTGGTGGTACCACT
>CALUKD010000039.1 GCA_944321125.1 Candidatus Butyricimonas faecavium
ATTAAACGTTGGTTTAATGATACGAAGAATCGACGTTGTCTTAAAAAATTTAGAGTCCGCCTCTATGGTTGCAAATTGTATGTGAAAGAACATGTTACATTTCCATCGGCATCGCTTAGGCGATGCCGGGGACATGTTCATCTTTTAAAACAAAAATTATATTTACCCGCAAAAATTAGGAATTTCAGCTAACATTTGAAATTTTCCATCCCTGCAAATCTCCCCGCAAAAATGCAGACATCCGTTCGTTATCGCAACAAAACGAGCTGCAATGGATAAATTATACTGAAATACTTGATCGAAAACGACTTGCGACAGTGCTACAGAAGGTGCCTTACACTCCACAATAAGATAAGGAACCGACTGTCGATCATAACACACCAAGTCGAAACGCCTTTTCAAACCGCACACGTGAACCTCTTTCTCTACTGCAATCAACCGGGCGGGATAACCTTTACTCTCGATCAAAAAATGAATAAAATGCTGCCTTACCCACTCTTCCGGAGTCAACACGACATATCTTTTCCGGATAATATCGAAAATCCAGATCTGTCCATTTTGCTTTTTCACCTTGTACTCGAAAGGAGGTAAGTTTAAACTTTTCACGCAATCACTTTTTTATCTTTTCTTACTTTCAACAAACTACTATCACCATAACTCAAAAAACGAAAATTGTGAGCCAAGGCGTAATCATACACTTTGTGCCAATCTTCCCCGATAGCTGCCGCTACCAATAATAACAACGTACTCTGCGGCTGATGAAAATTGGTAAACATTGCCGTAATCACCCGGAACGAATAACCGGGGACAATAATGATCGTGGTCTTCGCCTTCAACAACTCAACCTCCTGTTCTTCGAACCACCCCAGCAAAGCCATCATTGATTCTTTCAATGAATAACCGGAAGGTAAGTCGTAAGCTTCCCACTGTCCCAACGAACTAAAATCCTCATCTCCCAAAATTCGTTTCACTCCCATCCAATACAAGCTTTCTAAAGTACGGACGGATGTTGTTCCCACGGCAATAATATTTTCCGGGTGAGTACACAAATGCTCCACGACTTCTCGCCTAACAGAAATATGCTCCGTGTGCATATCGTGTTCTCCGATAGTCTCACTTTTTACGGGACGGAATGTCCCTGCCCCCACGTGCAAGGTCAACTCTTCAATCGTTATCCCTTTTTTCCATAAAGCTTTCAATACGGGGATGCTGAAATGCAACCCGGCCGTTGGGGCGGCCACTGATCCCTCATTCTTGGAATACACAGTTTGATAACGAATTTTATCAGCCTCTTCCGATTCCCGGTTCAAATAAGGTGGGATTGGAATACGTCCACAACACTCTAGCACTTCACTGAAACTGGCCGGGAGATCCCAAGTAAATTCCACAATAACATCATTCTCTTCGCGAAATTTCTGTGTCGCAGTTAACTGATATTCTTTCCCCTCAAACTGGTAATGACAATAAATCGTCCCTTCTTTCCATTTCTTCAAATTTCCGACCATACATTTCCATTCACACTTCCCGTAAGCGGCAAAGCTCTGCATGTAGTCGGAAGGCAGATAAGGCTCCAAGCAGAAAACTTCAATCATGGCTCCCGTAACTTTCTGAAAAAGTATCCGAGCATAGATCACCTTCGTGTTGTTAAACACCAACATCTTTCCAGCATCAAGGATCTCTGGCACCTCGTAAAAATGCCTCTCGTCAATTCTACCCTCTTCATAAATCAGCAACTTCGATGCCTCCCTGTTTTCCAAAGGGAATTTGGCAATTCGCTCGTCAGGAAGATCATACGTGTAATCCTCAATCCTAATTTCTTTTAGCCTCTCTACCATTTCACAAGAATTTTCGATCGCTATTTTTTTTGTCATTCAGCAATAATATCTTATTTTTAAGGCTGCAAAAGTAATGATAAATAACGAAAAAAAGGAAATGAGATATTCCATTCTCAAATTTTCCAACCGACATATTATGAACATGAAAACAAAAAAAGATATAGTGGAGGATTGGTTACCCCGGTACACGGGACGGGCTTTAGAAGATTTTTCAAAACATATAATCCTGACCAACTTCGATTACTACCTAGAGCTATTTGCAGAAAAATACAATGCACCGATCATTGGGGAGAATAAAAATATGCCCAACGTTTCACACGACGGAATCACCATGATTAATTTCGGAATGGGTAGTGCTAACGCTGCCACCATTTTGGACTTACTTTCCGCCATAGAACCGGAAGCCGTGTTATTCATCGGAAAATGTGGCGGATTGAAAGCGAAACATCATGAAGGAGACTATATCCTTCCCATTGCCGCTATCAAAGGAGAAGGTACATCCAACGACTATATGCCAAAAGAAGTCCCGTCCCTACCCTCTTTCAGTGTCCAGAAAGCCTGCTCTAAAATAATCACAAATCATGACAGGCAATACTACACCGGGGTAGTGTACACTACCAACAGACGAGTATGGGAATTCGACGAAAATTTCAAAGAATACTTGATAAAAACACGGGCACTAGCCGTGGACATGGAAACTGCAACAATTTTCACCGTCGGGTTCGCCAATCGTATACCGACAGGAGCTTTACTCTTAATATCAGACAGACCCATGATCTCTGACGGCATAAAAACATCAGAATCAGATAAAATCGTTACACAAAATTTCGTCCGGCAACATCTTGATATAGGTATTGAAACCATGCAATATATCAAGGATAAAAATTATTCCATGAGGCATCTTATTTTTTAAATATTATGTCGTATTTTCGCTGTCAAATTAATTGCATATGCTGAAAGGACTATTCTATATCTTTTTAGGGATCATGCTTGCCTGCTCATGTGACAGCAAAAGTAAAAAACAAAATGGTCAGGAAGTAAACACCCCTACCAGCGTGAATGATTCTAACGCTATTGCCAAAATTGAATTTTCCCAAAAATCATTCAACTTTGGCGATCTACAAGAAGGAGAAATTGTCACGCACACGTTCCATTTCAAAAACACGGGAACCAAAAGCCTTGTCATTCTTAACGTGGAAGCCAGTTGCGGTTGCACAACCCCCAAGTATGATAAAAAACCGATTCCCCCGGGAGGAGAAGGGAAAATCGAGGTCGAATTTAACTCTTCGGGTAGATATGGCAAACAATACAAAGTAATTAATATCTTTGCAAACGTTCCGGAAAAAGTGATTGAACTAAAAATAAACGCAAATATCAAGAATAAATAAAAAAGTAGATTTATGAACACAATTTTCATGTTAACATTACAACAAACTGCTACACAAGGTAACGCTTTTATGCAATTCTTACCCCTTATTCTTATTGTCATTGTATTCTGGTTTTTCATGATCAGACCTCAGATGAAAAGACAAAAAGAATTGAAAAAATATCGGGATGAGTTGAAGAAAGGTGACAAAGTTATGACAACCGGAGGAATCTTCGGGAAAATTGTCGAGATCAGTGACTTTACCGTTATTATTGAAGTTGAAAGTCAAGCCAGATTAAAAGTAAGTAAGGAAGCTATCGTGAAAGACATGACAGACGTTCCGGCTAGCAAATAATTTTAGTTACAGGTTACAAGCTTCAGGTTACAGGTTTCGTTCTTCGTAACTCGCAACTTGTAACCTAAAAATTGTACTCTTCTTCTATTATGCGTGATTTTATCGGTAAAATACTCGGTTATTTCGGTGCATCCCATGAACTGCACATCAAACGTAACGTAGTCACGTATGGAATCTGCGTTATCATCGCAACGGTCTTGTGGTTTTTAAACGCACTGAATAAAGAGTACACTACGGAAATTACTTACCCGATAAAATACACGGAACTACCCAAGGGCAAATTACTCGTTTCCGAACCACCTAAGGAAATGACCCTAACAATAAAAGCTCATGGTTTCGCCCTGTTACGTTACAGTATCAGTACCTCTTTTTTACCAATCGTACTCAACGTAAACTCGTTGTTAGATAAAAAAGACCTACTGGAATACACGATAAACACGTCAGAGATAAAAGACCGTATCAGTACCCAACTAAACACGGACATACAACTAATATCCATCAAACCGGAAAGTATCACGTTAAAGTTCTCCCGATTCGAAAGTAAAAGAGTTCCTGTTATTCCCCGAGTCGAGTACACCTTGAAACGGCAGTACATGCTGAAAAACGATATTTCTGTTACACCCAATCACGTGGACATCAGTGGACCAGCCTCTATTCTTGATACACTAAAAGCAGTGTACACGACCCCCATTTCTTTAAAAAACCTCTCCAAAGAGGTGAACAAAACCGTCTCGTTTGAAGAAATTTACGGGACCCAGATTAATGAGAACAATGCAAAAGTCAAGATTGAGGTGGAGCGATTCACGGAATCGAAAAAAACAGTCCCCCTCGTTGTAAAAAATCTACCAGACTCACTTTTAATCCGTCTGTTCCCTCACTCAATAGATGTGACATTTGATGTGGGATTAAGTCGTTATGAAGTAGTATCTGACACAAGTTTCTCTTTCTACGTTGATTATAACCAAATCAAGAACAACCCGGCATTTTTAAAAATCCAAATCGAGCGATCACCTCGTCACATAAAAGATTTGGTATTCACCCCGGAAACTGTCGAGTATCTTATTGAAAAGAAAAAATAATCCTATGCTAAAAATTGGTTTGACAGGAGGCATCGGAAGTGGAAAATCCACGATAGCTAAAATTATCGAGACATTGGGATACCCCGTGTATATCAGCGATTCCAAAGCATCAGAGCTAATCAACCGGAATGAAGAAATTAAAAAACATTTAACCGAACTATTCGGTAAAGACATTTACCAGCCCGATGGAAATTTGAACAAAAAACGGTTAGCAAATATAATATTCAATGATAAAGAAGCTATCAAGCAAGTAAATAGCATTGTTCATCCTGCTGTAACACAAGATTTCATGAAATGGTGTTCAGCACAACGATGCCCATTTTTGTTTTTCGAATCAGCCATTCTGTTCGAATCAAAACTCGAAAACCTTTTCGATTACATTATTCTTATCATAACAGACTTGGAAACCCGCATGAAACGAGTGATCTCAAGAGATTCTACCACACGGGAGAAAGTTATTGAACGCATTAACAATCAAATGCCCGATGAAATAAAACAAACAAAATCGGATTTCGTAATTTATAACAACAATGATGATAAAGTGATAAAACAAATCCTTTCCATCATTCATCAATTAAACAACATTTATTCAAAATAAATATAGTATGGCAAAATACGGAAAATGGATAGGAGCAGGTTTAGGTTTTGTCATGGGAGGTCCCATCGGTGCCCTGTTCGGTTATTTTATCGGTTCCACATTCGACACTGCAACAGTTGTAACATCTGGCCCAGGGAATGATCTAGGTACTCATCCCACGGGAAGAGGGGATTTTCTGTTAAGCCTTGTCGTTTTAGCAACAGCCTTAATGAAAGCCGATGGGAAAGTAACCCGAAATGAATTGGATTACGTGAAAAAGTTCTTCCGGGACAATTTCGGTTTAGAAGGAGAACGTGAAGCCTTGGCAATCATCAAGGATCTATTGAACAAAGACATTGAGGTGGATCAAGTTTGCACTCAAATCCGCATGAATATGAACGTCTATTCCCGCACACAATTACTATATTTCCTATTCGGACTAGCCAAGGTTGACGGAATGGTATGTAAACACGAGATCTCGCTGCTGGATAAAATAGCCCATTTATTAGGAATCGATTCAACCACGTACCAGTCAATTAAAGCCATGTACTATGACGATTTGGACTCTGCTTACAGTATTTTAGGTATTAGTTCCACCGCTACCAACGAGGAAGTGAAAAAAGCTTACCGGAGAATGGCCATCGAAAACCATCCAGACAAAGTAGGGTACATGGGAGAAGATATTCGTAAAGCTGCCGAAAAGAAATTCATGGCTATCAACGAGGCTTACGAGAAAATCAAAAAACAACGGGGCATCAGTTAGTCAGATATGAGGGATTGAAACTAAAAAAATAAGTATTTCATTGTTTTTACTTTTAAACATTGATTCGTACTTTTGCCCACCAATAATAAAAACACAAAAAGAAAGCAATATGTTGAAAGAAATTTTATCCATATCAGGAAAACCTGGGTTATTCAAATTAATCAATAACACCACAAATGCCTTGATTGTAGAATCATTACTTGACGGGAAACGCTTTCCTGCATATTCTAACGCTAAAATTATCGCTCTCGAAGATATTTCTATTTATACAGAGGATGAAGACATGCCTTTGAAAACCGTATTCAAACGTATGTATGAAAAAGAAGAAGGCAAACCAGCCATCAATCACAAAGAATCATCCGCTGTTATCACGAAATATATAGAATCTGTCATTCCGGAATATGATGCGGATCGTGTTTACGTTTCAGATATGCGAAAAATGATTCAATGGTATAATTTATTACTAGCCAAGAACCTTCTGAACTTCGACGAGCCGGAAGAAGAAAAAAAAGAAGAGTAAGTTTATAAAGTTGGTAAGGTTTATAAAGTTGTACTTCATTTAAAATAAGACGACTTTATAAACCTTATAAACTTTCAAACTTTACAAACTCATTACCTATCATGGCAAACGATTATTTCCAATTCAAACAATTTACCATCCGACAAGAAAAATGTGCAATGAAAGTCGGCACGGATGGTGTCCTTCTAGGGTCTTGGGCAGATTTAACCCATGCGCAACGTTTGCTTGATATTGGTACAGGTACGGGGCTTATAGCCATCATGACCGCCCAACGCAATCCCGAATTAATCATTGATGCCATTGAAATTGACCCGTTAGCTTTTGAGCAGGCCCGAGAGAATGCCAATAATACCCCTTGGCGAGAACGCATCCATCTTTTTCAAGGCAAAGTGCAAGCATTTACCCCCACGTACAAATATGACATCATTATTTGTAACCCGCCTTTTTTTATTAATTCAACCAAAAACCCAGAATTTAATCGTACTTTGGCACGGCATTGCGAAACATTGTCTCACGAAGATATCCTTCAAGTTAGCGACAATTTATTATTATCGGAAGGCAAACTTTGTGTCATACTACCTGTTAATGAAGCCAAACATTTCATGAAATTAGCCCAAGGCAAAAGATGGTTTATTAACAAATTATCAACAGTTTACCCTACCCTCAACAAAGCTCCCAAACGTCAACTCATCGAACTTTCGAAAATAAAAAAACATCCTGTCGAAGATTCGATAACACTTGAAGTAGAGAGACATATACTTCACGAGAGTTATGCTAACTTGACAAAAGATTTTTACTTGAAACTCTGATTCCCGAAGGTTTATCCTGTTTCACATCTTCATTAGGATTTAAATCTCTTTACAGAAAAGATTAACGATCTATTAACTATCGAATATAGGAATACCCCCTATCTTTGTAATGTAAAAAACAGATAGAAGACACAGTTTTTTTTCATAAGTTTGTATGTTTAGGTTAGTAGTTAGTAATTAAATAAGAGATCGCCCCATCGGTCTCTTATTTTTTTTTATTACTTTTAACCACGCATTAGGTTGCAATTATTTTTGTTGTCAAATTTATATATTATTATGCAAACAACTGTCTCACTAGGTATTGATATTGGAGGAACCAATATAGCATTCGGCGTCATTGATAAAAGCGGTAACTGTCTGGCAAACGGGTCTTTACCTACAGCTACATATAACACTCCTCAAGATTTTGTCCAAGATATGTACAAAACAGTGAAAAAAGAACTGGACAAATTAAACGTACAACTTGTTGGTATCGGGGTTGGCGCTCCCAACGGAAACTATTTCAACGGAACCATCGAAAATGCGGCAAACTTATCTTGGAAAGGAACTATCCCAATGGTAGAACTTCTGACAAAACAATTTAACGTTCCTGCTTTTATCACGAATGACGCAAAAGCAGCAGCCATTGGAGAAATGGTATATGGCGGGGCGAAAGGAATGAAAGATTTCGTCGTAATCACGCTGGGAACAGGCTTGGGAAGTGGTATCGTCGTAAATGGAAAATTAGTGTACGGGCATGACGGCTTGGCAGGCGAGGTTGGCCACACCCTAGTTTGTGGCGGGGATAGATACTGTAATTGCGGACGCCGGGGATGTCTAGAAACTTATGCCTCTGCCACCGGAATAAAACGTACAGCCTGCGAATTACTCGCCTTGGAAAATACCCCCAGCATATTAAGAGATATTCCTTACACAGAAATCTCGGCTAAAAAAGTATACGACGCTGCACAAAAAGGAGACCCGATCGCCTTGGAAGCTTTCCAAATCACGGGCGAACAATTGGGGAAAGCCCTAGCTAATCTGGTAGCTATTATCAGTCCGGAAGCGATATTTCTTCAAGGAGGGGTGGCGAATGCCGGAGAATGGCTTTTTAAAACTACTCAAGAACAAATGGAAGCCAATATGCTATATATATTTAAACAAAAAATTAAAATACTTCGCTCAGCTCTTCCCTCGAATGCCGCCATTTATGGGGCATCTGCGCTTGTATGGACTGAATTAAACAATTAGATATTAACAACCATGGGAACACGCCTCCTTCTACTCATGTTCTGCTTCATCGGTCTTTTGACATCTTGCCAGAGAGAAAAAGAAACTCGAGTAACAGATTTTGTTGATCCGTTCATCGGTACTGCCGGTCAAGGGCATTGCTTTCCCGGAGCCACAGTCCCGTTTGGTGGAATTCAACTTAGTCCAGATAACCCGAGAAGTGGCTGGGAGTGGTGCTCCGGTTATCATTACAGCGATAGTATCATATCCTCGTTTTCTCACTCGCATCTAAGCGGAACAGGAATTGGGGATTTACAAGACATCTGCTTGTTACCTGTTACGACCCGTCCACAACCGGGAGAAAAGGCAATCGATTTCATCACGAAAGGATATGCCAAATTCTCTCATGCCAACGAAACGGCAGAACCGGGATATTATAGTGTAACCTTCGACAATGGGATTAAAGCCGAATTAACAGTAACCTCGCGTTGCGGGATGCACGCTTACCAATACCCGATGAATTCTGTACACGGGTTAACTCTTGATCTGACAACCGCCCGCAACTGGGATCGAACCGTAATGACCTCGATCAAAAAAATCAATAACCGGACCATACAAGGGTTCAGAAAATCAACCGGATGGGCAAAGGAACATAATGTTTATTTTTTCATGGAATTCTCCCAAGATGTAGACATCTGGGCAGGAAATGACTCGTTGAAATTATTAAAGAACGGGCAGAAACTTGTTTCCAATCAAGGGTATGCATTTATTGATTTCGGTACAACGACCAACAAAGTGCTTGTAAAAGTAAGCCTCTCGTCTGCAAACTGTGAAGGAGCCGCTGCAAATTTGGATAAAGAACTTTCTCATTGGAGTTTCGATAAAGTAAAACGGGAAGCAAAACAACAGTGGAAACGCATTCTGTCCAGAATTAAAGCAGAAGGTGCCAGCAAAGAAGAAATGAGAGTTTTTTACACAGCATTATACCATGCCCACTTGGCTCCTTATCTTTTTTCTGACGCGTATGGGAATTACAAAGGACCGGATGGGGAGATCCATAGCGTAGATAAAGCAAATCAATACACCGTATTTTCATTGTGGGACACCTTCCGTGCTGTTCATCCCCTGTTCACGATTACCCAGAAAAACAGGGTGAATGACATGATAAAATCATTTATCCGCCATTACGAAGCATACGGTTTACTCCCGAATTGGGAGCTCATGGGTAACGAAAGTCATTGCATGATCGGAAATCACGCCATTCCCATCATCACGGAAGCTTACTTGAAAGGCATTCGGAATTTCGATATTGAAAAAGCTTATGAAGCCATAAAAGAAACGTCTCTATCGCAAGGATATGGCTTGGGACTCTTCAGAACCTACAATTATATTCCTTGTGACCTAGAAAAAGAGTCTGTTTCCAAAACCCTCGAATATGCTTATGATGACTGGTGTATGGCACAAATGGCCAAAGCCTTAAATAAAGAAGACGACTATCTGTATTTCATGGAATCTTCTAAAAACTATAAAAATGTATTCGATTCCTCTACCGGATTCATGCGGGCAAAATTTTCCAACGGAAACTGGAAAACACCTTTCTCACCGTTCGCCTCAACTCACAGGGATGACGATTACACCGAAGGAAACGCATGGCAGTATTCGTGGTTTGTACCACATGACGTGGAAGGACTTATCGCATTACATGGGGGAAAAGTCGCTTTCGCCAATAAGCTGGATAGCTTGTTCACCCTTCCCTCAATCATCGAGGGGGATAACGTTTCTCCCGACATTAGTGGGTTGATTGGACAATATGCCCAAGGGAATGAACCCTCTCACCACGTAGCTTACCTATTCAATTACACGGATACCCCCTACAAAACACAGTATTACGTGGATAAAATCAGACGGGAACTCTACACTGATCGTCCCAACGGAATTTGCGGTAATGAAGATTGCGGACAGATGTCAGCATGGTATATCTTTTCAGCCATGGGTTTCTATCCCGTGAACCCGAGTGACGGGAAATATCAATTAGGAACCCCCATGTTCAAGAAAGTAACCATCAAACTAGGGCAAGACCGTAAATTTGTCATCAAAGCAAACCGGGAAAATGCCCAATACATCTACGTGAAAAAAGTTTTACTGAATGGAGACGAACTTGACCGTACTTGGATTACCCATGACGAAATCATGAATGGAGGAGAATTGGAATTCATATTAACATCTGAGATTCCCCCCAAAATAAAAGATTAAAATCAGAAGCAAGGAAATGAAAAATATCGGAGTAATTCTAGCCGGAGGTTCCGGAAGGCGTTTAGGAAGCGACTTACCCAAACAATTCATCGTAATTGCCGGGAAAACAGTATTGGCACACACGCTTCACACATTTGAAGAACATAAACGCATTGATGAAATCATCATTGTTGTACACAAAGATTACATCAAGGAAACGGAAGAAATTGTTCGCCTTGAAGGATTTCAAAAAGTAAAGCACATTGTTCCGGGAGGCAAAGAACGTTACCACTCCACCCTTGCCGCTTTAAACGTGTACAAGGCAGAGAGATGTAATTTAATCATCCATGACGCTGTTCGCTTGCTAGTCACCTCACAAATCATAGATGATGTCATTGAAGCACTTGAAAACAATGAAGCCTGTACCACGGCAATACCTTCAACCGACACTATTTTGCAAAGCGATTCCTCCCGCCAATTTGTAAACAATATCCCGGATCGTTCCACTCTCTTCCAAGTTCAAACTCCTCAGGGATTTCATTCCGACATTCTAACAGAAGCCTATAATAAAGCTTTAATGGATTCCGATTTTTTCAGTACGGATGACTGTGGGGTCGTTAAACGATACATGCCGGAGATTCCTATTAAAATAATCAAAGGTTTACCATTTAATATTAAATTAACCTATAAAGAAGATATTTCTATTATAGAAAAGTTACTTTTGTCTTAATAAATAAGAATGACGTGCGTAAAACAGCGAAATGAAAAAAATATCATTATTAATCTTAACCTCCCTGCTATTTTTTTACTCGCAAGGACAAAAAAGAAGTGTCGATTATAAAACTTCACTTACAGGATTCGTAGCTACCCAAAAAACATTACCCTTTTGGGCTATAAATAATAAACACGGTTTAATTCCCAATGGTAATGGAGCTCTACTGGAAGTAGGCCTTTTTTCCGATTTTACTAATCACCATAAAATCCAATTCGCTTATGGTGTATCTGTGGCAGGATTTTTATCTCGTCCAGACAATAACATCATTTTGGACCAACTTTATGCAAGTACACGCTGGCGCAACCTTCGCCTAGATCTTGGAATGATTCATCCCAAGGAAGAATATAATGGCGTTTCTTCTACAAATGGAAATTTCGTCCGTTCTGGAAATTCCCGTACCTTCCCAGGCTACAATTTGAATAGTGAATACATGAAAGTTCCTTATACAAAAGGAATTTTATCCGTAAAGTTTAATTGGGCTGACTACATGATGATTGATGATCGTTACGTGGAAGACACCCGCCTACACAACAAATCTGCCTTCTTAAAAATAAAACCTCACCAACGTTGGGAAATCATTGTCGGCCTTGAACACTGGGCACAATGGGCGGGAACATCTCCTAGCGGAGGAAAGCAACCTTCATCATTTAAAGATTATATCCGAATCGTTTGTGCTAAAGAAGGAGGAACCGGAGCCAGTGTCAGCGACTCGATTAATGCCTTAGGAAATCACTTGGGAAGAGAACATTTGAGCATTAATTATTTGGCAGACAACTACATTTTATCTTTCTACCACGACATTCCTTTTGAAGATGGTTCTGGTACCGATTTCCGTTCCTTCCCGGATGGGACTTACTGTTTTTATTATGGTTCTAAGAAAAAGGATCAATGGATCACAGACCTTATTTACGAATTCTATTATACAAAATACCAATCCGGTTCTAGACACGACCGTCCTGCGACTCCGGAAGAAATGGAGAAACAAGACCCAAACAGCCATTTTTATGGGCGAAAAGTCCTTGGTGGATGTGATAACTATTTCAATAACGGCGAATACAGAAGTGGATGGACTTTATACGAGAGAGTTATCGGTAGCCCTTTCATGACGCCCGGCCTTTCCGGAGGAATAACCAGAATCATCAACAATCGGGTTATAGCCCACCACATTGGGGTAAAAGGTATGGCATGGCAAACTACTCCCTACAAACTCATGCTCTCCTATTCTCGAAATTACGGTATTTACGGGAATCCCATGAAAAAGAATCAATTCTCCGGAGCATTGGAAGTAACATTACCATTCAAGAATTTACCGTTTGCAGTGGAAACTGGTATCTATGGTGATCTAGGAGACTTATTTAAAGATAATTTTGGATTCACAATTAAACTTAGTCGCAAGGGTAAACTTATTAAATAACGAAAATCCGACATAAGCCGTTATTCCCATTTTATCTCATTTTAGGGCATTAAACTCACGTTAAAATCCCATTTTGAGGGAAGTCTCCCTTTTATTTCTTCGATCCTGTATTTCTATCCCGTAGGTTCAACCTCACCGACGGGAGGTTCGAGTATGTAGTGATTTGTCCCTGTAAAACGAGCACTTTGATGAAATGTCTATCTGATAGAACTACCATTTTCTAACCAAATTGCTATAATAGACTAATTCCGATGTTAACATTTACTATTTCGGTCTAATATTTTAATATTATAATAGGAGCGGAATAGGAAAAGAATGGGAGCGGAATGGGAGCGGCTTGCAATATGATAACAACATCATAGCGTTTTGATAACAATATTTTACATTAATTCAAAATGATTTCTTGTTGAAAATTCCTAAACCCGTGGATGTAAAAGCACGAGTTTTGAGGTATTTTAAGGTAATAAATGAACTATTTAAAAAGAATTCGATATCACTTTCAGGTTTATATCGGATTTTCATCAAAAACAGGTTTATCCTCCGAGAACTCTTCAAGTTGAGCGAAAAGATCACCGTAAAAGCAAAACATAGCAAGAAAGAGTAACATGAATAACCGGGAATTTGCCCAAGAGAGTGTAACACACGTATTACTCACGGTAAAGAACACAATCAATATACCTATAATTAAGTAAGAAATCTTTTTTTTCCGGATCATCCTGTAAACCGGTACGACGAATAAAAAAAGTACGAAAGCCAAGCCCAGTATTCCACCTGTAACCCAATACTGTAGAAAAATATTACCGACATTTTTATAGCGGGCAATATTCATATCAGAGGCATCGAACCATGCTTTTATACGATGTTTAGTAGAGACCCCTAATCCCCACAAGCCAAATTCATCAAAATGTTTAAAACTCTCCCGAATAAACGCAACTCGGGGAACGATGGTTCCTCCCGAGAACTCCCCTTTTCTAACATTCTCGATTTCATCTCTTACCTGTTGTATCCTTTCCTCATACATGGCAACATTATCCAGCAGGACAAAACCACATAAAACGATCAATATAACCGTTGCAAGTTTATAGCACACTTTTACCCTAGACCTTTTAAACAAGTAAATATTAAGCACGAAAAATCCGGCCAAAAATCCGATAATAGCAGATTTTGTAACGGTAAATGAAAGAAAAACAAGCAAAGCCAAAAACAAAAATATGAACATGCTTCTCTTTCCATGTTGTCTTTCCTTGATGATCAAGAAATAAGAGATAAGTGCTGACACGGCGAGCATTAACGCTTGAATCTCCAGCCAGAATTTATCCCCCAACACGAACCGATTTTCCCCAAATCGCGTATTGTATATCCAATTTAACGTTCCCACCGGGTCTGAAAATAATTTTGTCCCGGTTAAAGCAAAAAAGATATAAACATTTATGCAAAAACATCCTATGCAAAAATAAGTTAGAAATCGTCTCAACAATTCAGGCGTTAACCAACTCCTGAAAGTTGTAACGTACACGGGAACAAGTATAAAATTCAAGATCAAAATTTCAAATGTACCATAACTTGGCTTTGCGACAGGATCCCCTTTCAACAACACGATTATCGTGTGCAAAGAAAAATAAGCCAAGAAAATAATCACCACCCACAAGTATTTTCGCTCTTGCCACAAATTTGCCCATACCTCCTTTCGATTCACGCCGATCTGCACGAACATGAAAACAATTAGTATAAAGTTAAATGCGTTACCAAACAAGGGGATTAAACTTCCCAACAAGAAACCTGTCGCAAGAAAAAAATACTTCTGAAACTTTAACATTTGATCCATAATCTTCAATTATAGCGCAAATATACACGATTTGATATTCACTCTACAATCAAATACGGGAAAAATCTATTTCGGGATACAATCAACTTTTTTCTAATTCATAAAAAAGATCTCCATGAAAGTAAAACATGGAAGACAATAACACGATTATCAATCTCGAATTATTCAAATCCAATAAAATACAGGTACTATTCGTGATAACAATAACGACTACAAGAGAAATTATCAGATAAGAATATTTCCGATTTTTCACTATACAGTAGAGTGGTACACCCCAAAGAAACAATACCAAGCCGAACCCTAAAATACCTCCCTGTATCCAATAATGTAAAAATGTATTATGCACGTTCCTAAATTCTCCAAGCCCAGCATCCGAAGTCCGCAACCAGATCTTTACCCGATCCTTAGCATAAACTCCTAAGCCACAAATCGCAAATTCGTTAGCATGCCTGTAAGTTTCCCGAACAAACCCAATCCTAGGTGCAATCGAGCTCCCGTCATAAATGCCTTGCCTGACATTCAGAACTTCGGTTAAAACTTCGTCCACTCTCTCTTTATATTTCTGCTCAAAACTATCAGATGCAAACAACATGAAACCTATACACAATACACAAATAGAGAATACCCAACAAAACTTCCACGTATTTTGCTTAATAAAGCGTATATTCATTACCATGAAACCGAGAGAAAAGGCCAATACCCCGGCTTTCGACACGGTAAATGATAAAAATAATAACAATAACAGAAATATAATTCCACATGACAATTTCACACACTTTCGACCACTCCAAAAAATCAGCCCATACGAAACCAGTGCCGCCAACACAATGTAAAAAACTTGTGGTTCTAGTAATAAATTTCCATACAAAAGAGAGGTTTTATTCTCGCCAAAACGATTCATGTATAAACGCCCTAAAGCCTCCCGCACATTCGAGAATGTTTCTCCTGCCAATAAATCAAACACGATATACACATTCAAAAATACGCATCCCGCACAAAATAAAAACAGGAAACGTTTCAACAAAGGAACCGTCAACCATCCCTTTAACATGACAACGTACACGGGTACCAAAATAAAATTAAGCAGTGTCGTCTCAAATATACCATAATGCGCATCCCCTTCTATATCAGAATCCCAAAGTAAGAAAAACGTTTGTAGAACTAAATACAAAAAATAGCTAACGAACACCAATATATATTTTCGGCCTGCGTACAACCTCTCCACAAATGAATTCCAACCCGAGATGGCGTAAAATAGCACTACACCTAAAAGAATATAATGAAAGGTCATCCCGTATAATATTCCAATGCTTCCCGATAAAAAACCGACAAACAGGAATAATAATCTCCAAGTTTGCCCCCGCATAAACACTTTTAACATGATAAACCAGAAATGCGTTCTATAATTGTTTTCTCGTAATTTTCATCTTGAATCTTCTTCTCACGGAAAACATCACATTTTGCCTCGTTAACATACTTCCCTGCTATCGGAAGTTTATCTTTCGCACCCCGTAAAAACCACTCGTATTCAATATCAACATGTCCTATATCAATTGCCCAATAACCTAATTTAGCCAAATCATAACTCAACACGGTTGCCGTTTGCCCCAAAGCAATAAGAATTAATTTATTACTTCCATATTTTCGAGCGGCACACATTATATCATCATATTTCTCAAAAGCATCTCTCGCAGGACATAAAATCCGTTTCAACGAACGCACGTGAACAAAAAGATCATTATTTACTCCCAAACGGCTATATTCACCCTCTATCAAAAGGACATCCCGATTAAACCATATTTGTCGTATCTTTTCCAAATACCTCTCACATACGCATTTGTTCGCGTAAGCGAAATAAAATCGAGTAAATGAGGTATCGTAATACACGTATCCCGATTTCAGATAGCGAATGAAAACATCGTACGCTTTTATAAAATAAGATAGCCAGAAAACTTTCGTGCGCAAGTTTAGGTTTTCTCGTGAAACAAGCGCGTAAGGTAAACAAACGATATGACGGGGAAGTGGCACCGTTAGCACTTCTTGCAACTTTCCGGCTAAGGATTCGTTATAGGTGCAGAATCCATTCCCTTTCTGACGTAAAAGATTAAACTCTCCGTCCCCGAACCGACTGACAGAGCAATGTTCCCCTAATATTTTATCCAATGTCTCATCGGTTGACCTTATATCCGGAATAAAACCTAACGCCTTTTGTTTTTTGTAGAAACGTCGTTTATATTTCAAAAGACGGATATAACACTCCATGTAATAAAAAATGCTTTTCATCACATTTTATTATTATCTTTCAAATACTGATCAATCCCATTTTCGCACCATGTCGCTTTTTGCATGACTTTTTCATTGTAATAATCGAAATTCTTCTCCCGATTTTCCATGTATTTATCTTCATGCCACAAGTGAAATCCAATGGCGGCAAATTTTAATGCTATTTTTTTACACCCCACGTTCAACAAACGCACGCTGAAATCATAATCTTCCCCACCCCACCCGACATAATACTCATCGTACCCGTTGATTTGTAAAGCGTCTTTTCGCCAAAAAGAAGTATTACATCCTAATCCCGGACGAGTTTTACGATACGGAGCCAACCATTTGGCCAAAAATAGACAATGAATTGCATTTTCCCTTCTCGTCAAGCCCCATGTAAAAAATCCTAACGGGACGTATTCACGATTACATAATCGTTCTGTCTCCATTCTAGTTATATTCACCCGGCCACCCTTTATATAATACCCTTCACGAGCACACGAAAGATGGTCTGCAATAAAACTAGAATGTAAAACCATATCGCCATCCACTTGTACAATATAATCATACTTGGCTTTTGCAATACATTTATTTCGTATTTTCCCGACACGAAATCCTTTATCTTCCTGCCACACATGTAATAACGGCACGGGAAAATCTTTTTGAAATTCACAAATTAAAGCAGCCGTTTCATCTCCGGAACCATCATCTCCAATAATAACTTCATCAGGGAGCCGACTCTGCCGTTTGACACTTTCCAAGCACAATCTCAAAGCACTAGGTCTATTATACGTGGATATAATAAGCGATATTTTTATCATTGACATTTGCATTATGATCATTATAACATTAAAGAAACGATCGTTTGTTGCTATATTAAATTTTTATAATATGTATTGATATAGTAATGTTTTTGCTATAAAATAACGGGTAAATATATTGATGAGTATAATTTTTAATTGTCAAATTATGAGAAAAATTCTAGTTGCAATCTTATGTTTAATCTTTTTAGGGGCTTGTACCCAAAAGAGTGAATTGGAGCAGGAAAATGCGGAAAATTCTTTGGAGTTAAGCGTGCGCTCCGGTGAAAGTGTGGTATCCGGGGATATTCCTGTTTTTGTTTATGATCTTACCAAGTCAAACTCTTATTATGAGCCCGTAAGTTTTGCTCCGGGAGAAAAGATTACTTTTACCGATTTGGTTGCGGGAGAGTATACATATTTTGTTTTGGGAGGGGAAGTTGCTGATGGCGTTTGTTCTCTCTATTCATCGGAAGAAAATGCGAATCTTCTTAGTTTGGAGTGGCACGATGGGGAAGTACCCGAACTTTTGGGAGGAATCGTAAAAGTTGATGGTTCAAATGATGTTGAAACGGTTGAGATGAGCCGAATGGTAGGGGGACTTGAAATAAATGTAGTAAATAAAGGCGAACTGAGGTATTTGTCTGTCAGTTTATCATCCGTGGAACAAGATTCTATTGCTTTAAATGGTTACACAATCATACCTCGTCAGTTTTATCTCTCTGATTTTGAAGAGGGGAAGATGATTTATCATTTCCCCACAAAATCTCCGGTTAAGGGGACGATTCATGCTAGTGATGATTGGTGGAATACTTATTTTTTTGACTTTGAATCCACAAAATGTATAGAACGGAATAAAAAGTTGGAATTGAGGGTTACTCTAGATTCGGTTGCCTTTTTAGGACGTTCGTCTGGAGTTAAGAAAGCAATAGTGAGTGAGGAAAATATATCTGATTTATAATTTAAAATGATATTAAAATGAAAAGAATATTATATACGTTGGTCGTATTGTCGGCATTGTTGTTTGTGGGATGTCGGGAAGATCAGCTAGAAGGTGAAGATGTGGGTAAAGAGATCGCCTTGGTTTTTAGTAGCCGTTCTGCCGGGTTATCTGATGAAGCATTGGGTAGAGAGGTTAAAGATTTGCATGTTTTGATTTTTGATGAGGCAGGTACCTTTTATCAGCATAAAGAATATGCTGATTTATCTAGCGTGTCTTCTGTGAAGTTGCCTTTAGGAACTTATACTTTTGCTTATCTTTCTAATGTTGACCGGGAACAGATTAGTGGTTTGACAGAAGGAGCTACTTTAGAAGATGTGATTCTTTCCTTACAATCAGACGAAAATGGGGAAACTATATTACCCGGTAGTATCTTTTCCGGTACGGATAAAATTACGGTGGGGGAAGATAAGACCAGTGATGCGGAATTAGAACGTATGGTGGGACGTTTGGATATTAACGTGAGTGGTTTGAAGAAAGGAATGGAGTTACAAAGTGTGACGTTATTGGGATCTCCGAAAGCTGTGCGTTTTGATGGTACAGCTGAAGATACAAAGGCTAGACTGAAAATTCCGATGAATGAAGACGAGGAGATGATGAAAGGGCAGGCTATCGCTTTTCCAACCTGTGTTGATTCGTTGGCACGTTTGGAATTTGTTCTTTTGGTGGACGGAGAATCTCAGACGTATGTGTCAACTTTGAAAAATAGAGTAGAAGCAAATAAAATCCACACGATTAATGCTAAAATAAATACTTCCGGCGATATGTTTGACGTGACGATCGAGATGAATGTAGAAGAATGGGGTGCGACAGAAAGTGAAGACATTATGGCTACTCCGCAAATATTCGTGGAAAGGTTAGTTGTAAAACTCTTGATGGGGGCAACTTCTGTAGATTTCTCTAAAATAAAATCTGTTTATATGGATTTTGCGGATGATAAAGATAATACTTTCACTATAACTGGTGAAAAGGGAAATGATTATAACGGTATTGAAATTAGTGGCGATACATTGGTTCTAGTCAGCTACAATAGGTATGAATGTGGTCAATATCTCTTACGGCATCTCTATTTACAAGATTCGTTGCAAAATCATCTTTACGAGTTACCCAACCCGATAAAAAATGTGATAATCGATACGACTGGAAATGTAATGATAACCTTACCTAAAATGGCAGATGTGGCAGATTCGGATATGAAGGCTATGTTGGAATTGCGCGATGTCCTTGCAACTGCGGGCTTGGAGGTTGCCAAACGATGGGTTGGGGACAATATTAATTTGTGGAGCGAAGTAGAATTGGATGAGACTGGGCGTGTCATTCAGATTGGTTATTCTAATTTGGAAGATTTGGACGATGATTATATGAGAGTTCAGAATAACAAGAAAACAAAAAATAGTGTCATTAAGTTGAGTAATCGGCAGACCCCTGTTTGGAGTTTACCGGCTTCGTTCCAAAATCTGACCGCCTTGAAATGTTTCAATATATCGGATGACTTGTGGTATGGTAATTTAAAAGAGATTCCAGACTTTATTAAAAATATGGAAAATCTGGAGGAATTAAGTGTTGTTATGAATGGTGGAACGACGATTCCGGAATTACCTGTCAGTTTGAAATATTTGGAAGTGGAAAGTGGATCACTTACTCAATTACCCTCCCATATCGGTAATTTAACAAATTTGTTATATTTGTCTATTTCTGCTCCATATCGCCAAGAGGAAGAATATGACTATGATTATATGCCGGACTTGTCACAGGCGAGACTTTCTTCGATTGATGTGGATTTTAGTCAGTTGAAAAACTTGAAAGGTTTGATACTTGTGGCGGGAGAGAATTGTTCATTACCGACATCCCTATGGAGTATTCCGGGAAATTCACTTGTTGAGTTGGGACTTTGTGGTTTCTCTGGTATCCAAGTGCCTTCTACTATAAGTAGTTGGAGCTCGTTAAGTGATTTGAGTTTATTGAATGCAACGATGACGCCTGCGAATATAGAGGCAATAAAAAGCTTGTCATTGGAATCCTTAATGATTTATTCTCCCGTGTTCGGACAGAATGGCCTGCCTGATTGGTTAGGTGGAATGGCGTCTATTAGGTACCTGACATTATATGATTGCGGGATTACTTCGATTCCGGACTCTTTTAACGGTTTAGTGAATCTACATGATCTTGATATGCCTAAAAATCCGGAACTTACGGGACATTTACCATCGGTATTATTGGAACGTTATAATAACTACGACTTATCTGTGTACGCTCCCGAATCGAATAAATTTAGTCCTGATGGGCTTCCCCTTGTTGTTACTCCGACTCAAATACTTGCGGAGGCAGAAGGAAGCGAACACATAATTGATGTTGTAACAACGGCCCCGTGGACTTGTAAATTGGAAGGTTCCGATAAGTTTATAACCGTGGTTCCGGTGGAAGGAAATATTACTAGCGGAGATAGTTTGAGTGGTGAAGGGATTCTGGCGGGAATTGGCAATGCAAAATTAAAATTGAAAGTAAAAGAGAATCTGTTTGGAGAATGGAGTCATAGATACGGGTATGTCGTGGTACGTGTCAGTGAACGTAATTCTGTCTATGTGAATGTAGAGCAACCCGGAATGTCAGAAGAAAGACTTGCGGTAAGTTTAGGAGATACATCATTAAATTCAGGTGATAGGTTTATGTTGGATGTATTTTCTAATACCGAGTGGTATATTTCATCAGATCTTGTTGAAGGGGATGGATATTTGGAAATGAACAATACCGAAGGACGAGGAAATGCTTCATTGGAAGGACGTATTTTTGTTGCGGATAGCACGTCGTTGTGTACTTATTCGATTCATTTACGATCTCGTTATTCTGGCTTGGAGAAAAATATAACTGTGACAGCTACCAATGCGAATTGATATTACTTGTTTTTGTGGAAACCATTAAAGTATGATAAATGAAAAAGGTTATTTATATATTTACAGTATTGTCTTTGGCTTTTAGCCTTTGTGGTTGTGGTAGTTCCGGGGGTGGAGAGGATGACCCGGACGATCCGGATAATCCTATGCCGGGGGAACAACTCGTGAAGGTTGAATGTGTATTGAAGAGTGGCATCGGGAGTTTGGATGATTCCGGGGTGAAAGATATTATTTCTCATGTGCGTTTGTACGTTTTTGACCAAGAAGGAAAATTGAAGAGTAGTTCCAAGTATAATTCCGTGTCGGAAGTCAAAAACTTGGAATTAAGTAAAGGAAATTATACGGTAGTATTGGTGGGAAATGTGCCTGATGATGAGAATATTTCGGGTGACGTGATTGGTACTGCTCTCTCCGGAATGAAAATACAATTAACCAAAGAAGAGGGAGCACTGAATTTTACCCCGCTAGGAGATGTCCTTTTTGCAAAAAATGTGCTGACGGTGGGAAATGATGATACAACGGTAGAGCTTACCGTAAAACGGACTCTTGCTGCCACAACGGTACAGATGACTGATTACTCTGGAAAGATTGCTGAGGCAGGAGTTCTTGTTCCCAATGTTGGGACAACATTGGGGTTTGGGGAGACGGAATGGAAGAATCCCGGAACAGTATTCATGACGATGACCAAAAAGGGGATGAAACAGCAACTTGCTCGTGCAGATGAGGAAAGTCTTTATTCTGCCACCATGAATATCGTGGTGATCGGAGAGAATGACAATACTGGGAAAAGCAATAATGTAGAGTGTAATATTATAGCAAAAGATGAAACTCAAGAGGTTATTTTAAGTCAAGCTTTGACTCTTGATGTGGAAACAAAACCGGATATGCAGGTTGTTGCGGATATGGAAGTGAACGAAAGCACTTCTGGCAACGGACAACTGGAATCCAGCGTGCAGAAAGTAGAAACAACGGATGAAAGCGGTAAAACAGAAACATTACCGAATGATAAGATTGAAATCAAGGAAAATGACGTGAAAATTAATGTATCACCGGGTGAATGGCAGGCGGGAAACACGGAAGATGTTGAAATTGGCGAACCTGAAGGGACTGTCCGACCGGGAGGAACAGAGAAGGATTGGGTTGAGGGGAACCAAGAGGACATCGTGATTGGTGATTAAAACAGGGGGGAGATTAAACGGAAATAGGTCGAAACGGATATCCGTTTCGACCTTACTTGAATTAGTCAAGACTTAATCTGACAGTTGCGCATAAAAAAGAATAATTTTGTAACAGAAAACAGATTAAGTTATG
>CALUKD010000040.1 GCA_944321125.1 Candidatus Butyricimonas faecavium
AAGAAAACCGCAATAAAAAAGACATTTTATCACGATTTTCTTTTAGAAATATTTGCAAGAGACTTAGAATTCAGCCTCCAATAATTTATCACTCACACCCATTTCACCAAAGCAAAATCTTGTCTGTGAGGAAGTAATATATTCTTCGGAAAGATTCTCAAACCTAACATGAAGATTCCGGGATCATCAGGAGTTACTTCAATCGAATACATTGCCCTCCCATTCTCAAAGGAGACTGGTACAAACTCCTGCGTAAAACAAACCTCTATTTTCTCGTCTTTCTTCATCATGGCAACTAACTCAACCCCAATGTCATCAATGGATAACTCTCCCAGTTCAAGAATGACCTTACCTTGATAAGATTTACCCAAAGAAATAATCTGTTTCGATTTATCCGGAAGAATCAAACCATCCACCTGCACGGAATCCCATTCCCGACTCACCTTTCTCTTCCATTCTGCAATCTGAGTAGCCAAAGCATAATGATTTTCACTCAAACGGTGAAAACGACGAGACATCGGGATATAAAATTTCTCCTCGTAATCCGTCAACATCCGGTTACACGTGAAATTTGAAGCCACTTTCGCAATCGTATTCTTGATGAATCCAGACCATTTACTAGAGATACCATTCTCTCCCCGATCATAGAATGCCGGGGCGATTTCCGATTCAATAATATTATAAATCAACTCGGCATCCAGTTCATTCTGGAACTCTTGATTCTCGTAAGTCCTTTCCATCGGCAAGGCCCAACCAGCATCCTTCTGGTAGCCTTCGACCCACCAGCCATCCAACACGCTGAAATGCATGACACCATTCATGGCAGCCTTTTCTCCACTAGTACCAGAAGCCTCCTGCGGACGAGTCGGTGTATTCATCCACACGTCCACCCCTTGCACCATATGACGAGCCAAGTCCATGTCATAATTCGGAAGGAACAATATCTTACCCAAGAACTGCGGATATTTGGAAATCTCCACAATTCGCTTGATCAAATCCTGACCAGCCTGATCCGCAGGATGGGCTTTCCCCGCAAAAATAAACTGAACCGGACGATCCGGATTATTCACGATCTCGTTCAATCGATCCAGATTACTGAATAACAAATGAGCCCGCTTGTAAGTGGCAAAACGACGGGCAAAACCGATGGTCAGAATATCATCCCGCAAAGTGTCTTGAATCTCCACAATTTGCCGCGGCGTAAAATAAGCCGTACTTTTTTCATCGGCCAAACGGTGTTTTATATGACGGATCAACCGACTACGCAAAACCATACGTACCTCTTTGATCACTTGATCCGGTACTTGGTAAATTCCTTCAAAACAGGTTTTATCGTAATGATGTGTTTTGAATTTCTCACCAAACACGTCCATCTGTATTTTCTTCCATTCTGGAGCTGTCCAAGTCGGATAATGTACACCATTGGTTACATAACTAATATGTAACTCTTCCGGCATATACCCCGGCCATAAATTCTTGAATATATCCCGACTCACCTTTCCGTGTAACCAACTTACCCCGTTTATCTCCTGTGACAAGTTTGCCGCCAAAAAACTCATGGAGAACTTCTCATTCGGATCATTTGCATTTACACGTCCTAATCCTAACAACTGCTCCCACGTGATCTTCAAACCATCAGCTACAAACCATAAATAGTTTTTCAACAAGTTTTCGGTAAATGAATCATGGCCTGCCGGAACCGGAGTATGCGTTGTGAAAAGCGAAGACGCCCGAACGACTTCCACCGCCTCGGCAAATGAAAGCTGACCCTTCGCCACATATTCCCGTAATCTCTCCAACCCGGTAAATGCCGCATGTCCTTCATTACAATGATACACATCTGCTTGAATATTCAATTTCCGCAAAGCCCGGATCCCCCCAATTCCTAACAAAATTTCCTGTTTCAAACGATTTTCCCAATCTCCTCCATACAGATAGTGCGTGATACTCCTATCACGTTCCTGATTATCCTCGAAATCCGTATCTAACAAGTACAACTCTACACGTCCGACATTTACCTGCCAGATTCGGGCATACACTTCACGCCCAGGAAAGGAAAGACTGATCGTCAACCAATTCCCTTCAGCATCCCGTGCCGGTGATACCGGTATTTTCGTAAAATCTTGTGCTTCATACTCAGCCTCTTGATTTCCCGCTGCAGAGAATTTTTGCGTGAAATAACCATAACGATACAGCAACCCAATACCCGTGATCTTTGTTTTTTTATCACTTGCCTCTTTCAGATAATCTCCGGCCAACACACCAAGACCACCCGAATAAATTTTCAGAGAAGCATGTAACCCGTACTCCATACTGAAATAAGCAATGGAAGGATCATTCATATGCTTTTTCTCCTCCATGTACTCGGAGAATTTTGCATACACGGCAGCTAGACGTGCGACAAATTCCTCATCATTCTCCAACTCCTTGTATCGATTTAAAGAAATTTTATCCAAGAGAGCAATCGGATTATGACGGGTCAGCATCCATTGCAAAGGATCGATGCTCTTAAATAAATCAACGGCTTCCTCGTTCCAACACCACCATAAATTATTAGCCAACTCTTCCAAAGCACTTAATTTGGCCGGAATCAACCGATGAATAATCACACTGATCCAGTTCGGAACATTCGTTGCCATTTTCTTCTCGATAAACGACCACTGTTCCTCTTCCACAACCGGAATTTCATCAATCCGCTCGTTTACTTTATCCATCGCAATCCGGTAAGCCTTCTTGTAGTACGAAATCAAGTTTTCCCAAAGTGCAATCTTCGATACTTCTTTGGCATTCTTAGCTACTGCCTGATATTCTTTTTTATTCAGTCCGGCAATCGCCTTCATTTTATCGGCAATCTTCTCGACTACCTCTTCATTATTCCGATCATCCCGTTCTATGACTTCTATACCCGGATGGGCTTTTTTATAATAGGATTCAACCCACAAACCGAAACCAGCCAAAGTTGTCGTGATCGTTGGTACTTTAAACACCAAACTCTCCAATGGCGTGTATCCCCAAGGCTCGTAATAAGAAGGGAAAACTGTTAAATCCATCCCCACGAGCAAATCATAATAAGACATATTAAACACGCCGTCATTACCATTCAAATAACTCGGCGAGAAAAAGACTTTCACCCGATCCTCCGGTTGATTCAATAACCGTTGCTCCTCAATCTTACGCAATACCGGATCGTTTTGCGGGTCAGACAATTCATGCGTCACGTAAGGATGTGTGATTTCTATCGCTTGATAGGGACGCTCCAAATTATTAAGTAATTCTCCATTTACCCCCTTGTGACCAGCCGGAACCAGAATAAATGCTAAAATATCCCGTTTGTTATCCGTATCCCGGTTCAGACGTCCCAACGCCTCGATAAATACGTCCAATCCTTTGTTTTTAAACTCGTAACGTCCACTAATCCCCACGATTAAAGCATCCTCAACAACCGCCCGCCCCAAAAGAGCCTGAGCTACTTTCAATAGCTTTTCACGTCCTTGTTGACGTTTCGCAGGATAATTTTCCTCGCTGGGAGTAAAACTATTCTCAAATCCATTCGGCGTTACAAGATCCACGTGCTTACCCAAGAAATGTTCACACTCTTTTGCGGTAATATCACTTACCGTTGTAAAGCAATCCGCCCACTCTGCCGCCTTACTTTCCAAAGATTGTTTTGAAACCACACCAAAACGATGCGCCGTTTCCACCGGCTGATAATCCTTCATTGGGTCATAAAGAGGCAGACCATTTCCGGCAATACTACGTCCTAACACGGTAGCATGAGTGGTGAACACACATCCCACTTGTGGAAGGGCATTTTTCAGGTACAACATACCACTTCCCGTCATCCATTCATGAAACTGGGCAATAATACGTTGACGAGGAGATATATGGAAACGAACAAAACTCTCGATTACTTTTCCTGCCGTGTAACCGAATAACACGGGTTCGATATAATCCCATTGTCCGGTCAACGAATCCACTTGAAACTTCTCCCAGAAAGACGTTAATATCTGATCTTTCTGGGGTATAAAAGAAGTGAAATCCACCAAAATAGCTACGGGGTTACCGGCCACGTTCCATCGTCCTATCTTAATTCGCAACCCCTCCTGCACCGCTTTCACCCGCCACGATTTAAACAAATGGGTATCCTCCGTGAATTCTGGATTCGGTTCGTTATACCGCCACACGTCCGGACCGATCAATATATGGTTGTTTTTAAATTCCCCAGCTAAACTCAACACTTTTGTTGAGATTACCGTATGAATCCCTCCAACTTTATTACATACTTCCCAACTTACCTCGAACAAATAGGCGGGATCTTTCAATTCCAAATTACTCATATTTAATTTTTAATGTTTTGACTTAACGCTTCTCCTTTGTACTTATCTTTTTCGTTGTCTTCGCAGTACTTTCCGCACTTTTTACACGAGATACCCGTTTCTTTTTTCCGGGACTCTTCTCTTCTTCCGTGATTTTGTCATCCGCAATATTACGCATTTTTTCCATATCTTCCACACGTACCACAAAATCACTCAACACATTCATATAATTTATGAATGCTTCGTACGGCGTTTCATAAGGTGAAACATAATGATGATAGTCATTATCGGAAAACAGTTTCGTTCTCATATAATAGAAATGATCACTAGCCTGCAAACGAGAGTAATCCTCGTTCAGCCCTGGATCATTTAACGCTTCCACCTTAGGCTGTATTTTGAATAACTCTTCAAAAGCCTCATTTTGTAATTCATTTCCCAACCACCCCGTAATATCTTTTTCTTCGTCCGCCCAAGAAATAGGGTAAGGCACATGTAAAGGAGCAACTGGCTGATGTTTTTTCACCGCCTCACTAGGGGTCAGGAATTCAAAATCTGTCATCGAAAATATATATTCAGGCAGTGAACGCATAAACTCGAAAATCCCGGTTTCTGCCAATTGGTTTTCACCAAACGTCTCGTAGTTCATAAACAAATTCACGATCTCGCTATTTTGCGTACTATCTTTTAACCAACGAGCATACTTATCTGCCGTTAGAGGCCATTCATGCCAACTATGATCTGAAAAACGCAGTGTCAAATCGTCACTTAACCGGGAATTTTTCAATAACAGTTTTAACCGAGGATTCATCACGTTCGTGTAAACGAAATTCGGACTCTTCCAACCCAATACATGTCTCGCTCCATCGGTTAGCATGGACTCAAATCCCATAGCAGCCACACGTTCCCCGATCTGATCTGAATAAATTAATGAACTATTTCGCAATGTTACTGGTTTCTGCCCGAACAACTCTTTCATTTTAGCTGTATGTCGCCGTACTTGCCTCTCGAATTCATCCGTATCAGACAAGGAGGCTAAAGAATGGGCATATGTCTCCGCCAAAAATTCCACGCTACCAGTCGTTGCTAATTTCTGGAAACTTTCAATCACTTCGGGGGCATGTAGAGCGAATTGTTCCAATGCCGAACCAGAAATGGAAAAACTCACTTTAAAATTCGTTCCATAACGCTTGATCAAATCCAAGATCAAATTATTCATCGGCAAATAACATCTTTCAGCAATTCGCCGTATGGTGGAACGATTCACGTACTCGTCAAAATAATCATGACGTTTACCTATATCAAAAAAACGATACCTTCTTAATCTTACGGGTTGATGTATCTGGAAATAAAAACACAATGTCTTTTTCATAATTTTACATTTTAAATTCTAAATTTTACATTCTACATTCCCAAAACGTCCTTGTACACATCCTCCACTTTCAACGCTGCATTCTCCCATTTCAACTGGTTCACCTCGTCCAATCCTTTTTCTCCAGCCACTTTGCCTAAAGCCGGATAAGCTAACAGACCATATATGGCATCTGCCAGCGCATCAATATCCCAATAATTTACTTTTATAGAATGTTTCAAGACTTCCGCAACTCCGGACTGTTTGGAAATAATCGTGGGAACTCCCGCACGCATCGCCTCCAACGGGGATATTCCGAAAGGTTCGGACACAGAAGGCATCACGTACACGTCACTATACAAGAACATTTTCTGAACATCATCACCTCGTAAAAATCCGGTAAAGTGAAACTTTGTGGCAATTTTTAACTGTGCCACTCGCCGAACAGAGCGGTTGAACAAGTCTCCGCTACCAGCCATTACAAAACGGACATTCGGGTAACGTTTCAACACCTTGTTCGCCGCCTCGATAAAATATTCCGGTCCTTTCTGGAAAGTAATTCTACCCAAAAAAGTAACCACTTTTTCTTTCACGCCACGATCAATTTCAAGATCTCCACGTGTTTGAAAATCTACGGCATTGTGAACAGTCACTACCTTATCCGGATTAATCCCGTAACGATTGATCACAATGTTCCGTGTCAAATTACTCACTGTAATAACCCGGTCGGCTGCTTCCATTCCACGCCTCTCTATATCATACACCTGCTGATTGATATTCTCCCCACTTCGGTCAAATTCTGTAGCATGTACATGGATGACCAACGGCTTTCCCGAAACCTTCTTCGCCACAATTCCTGCAGAATAAGTCAACCAGTCATGCGCATGGATAATATCAAAATCCTGTTGTGCCGCTATTGTCCCCGCCACCATAGCGTAACGGGCAACCTCTTCCATCAGGTTTGTTCCGTATTTACCGGAAAATTGGAACTTGTTACGGAAAACAATATGCTCAGAATATTCTCCCGTCTTGATCGTCTCCTTCACCGTTCTTTCGAAGGTTACCGGATCGAGATAAGGAACAAGATTCGAACCAATTTCCATAAAGTTTACATTCTGCCAGTATTCATCTAAGTTTGAATACTCGCTCATCATTTCGACATCACTCGCATTAATGATTTTCACAACGCTTTGATCCTCATCACCTCCAGCTTTCGGCATGACGAACATCACCTTGACGCCATGTTTCGCCAAGCCTTTCGTCAACCCATAACTGGCCGTTCCCAAGCCCCCTGCAATATGCGGTGGAAATTCCCACCCAAACATCAATACTCTTATGTTCATAATATATTAATTTGCAAATTCGGAAATGGTCTAATTCGATTAATTTTCATATTTCCTTATCAATTTCATACTCCTAAGTACCTCCCCGACACTCCATGCCTGAGAAATACTTCCATTCGGATGATGTGGTGGATCACCATCATACACTTCAGCGATCGAACACAATCCATAAACCGTCATATCTTCTTCAAATCCTGCCAACAATTCTTTCGCCTCCGGCAAGAACTGTTTCCCGTAAAGTTTAAGGTTCGCTTCGATATACGCCCCTATCAACCAAGGCCATACTGTTCCTTGATGATAAGCGTTATCACGCTCTTCCTGATTACCTTCATAATGCCCATGATAATTCGAATTCTTGGGAGATAACGTCCGTAATCCTTTCGGCGTGAGTAACTCTCTAGTAATTACTTTCAAAATCCGCTCCTTCATATCATCCGTGATCGGAGAATAAGTTAAAGAGCAAGCAAATACTTGATTCGGTCTCATATCCAGATTCTGTCCTTTCTCATCTGCATAGTCAGCCAAATATCCCTGCTCGTCATTCCAGAAGATTTCCACGAACGATTTACGAATCAGCTCAGGCATATCCTGCCATTCCTTTATAAAAACATGATCCTTCGCCTCCTCCGCCAATTCCAACATATAGCACACCGCATTATACCAAAGAGCGTTAATCTCCACTGCATACCCCGATCTCGGTGTCACGGGTATTCCTCGTACGACTGCATCCATCCATGTCAGTGCTTTGCCGGGTTGCCGAGCCCAAATCAATCCATTCGGATCCATTCTCAATCCCGGATTCACACCATGCCGGAAAGCAGTCAAAATTGATTTCATTTTACCGCCATAATTTTTCCATACAAAGCCCGGCTCTCCCAGAGCTTTATCATATTCCTGAACGGCCCAGAAGAACCACATAGGGGCATCTATCGAATTATAGGCAGCCTTATCTCCTTTACCGATATTCGGGAACAAACCATTATGTAACTGACGAACCATCGTATCAAGCACTTCTTTACAGTCCTTCAAATTCGCTCCGGCTGCCAACGTCAAGCCCGGAAGGGCAATGAACGTATCGCGTCCCCAACGTCCAAACCACGGGTAGCCGGCAACAACTTCCGTATCTTTGCCTTCGTGAACAATAAACTGAGATGCCGAATAAGTCAAACAGCTTTCGAAATCATCCCGACGCTCCCGTTTATTTTCCATTTGCTGAAATTTACGCTTCAGCGTGGAAGTTCGCATCTCTTCGGTCGAAGCTGAAAATATAATACTTTCCCCCTTTTTAATCGGAACTTCAAAATAACCGGGAACAAATAGGTCTTCCTTATAGTCATATCCTCGGTTCTTTTCTTCCAGGTATTCTATATTATAATACCAATCAGGTACGGGCACAAACTCATTCGCCTTGCTCAATTGCATATTCAAAGCCGGAAAACCGACATACAATTTTGAACGAATACCATTCTCCACGTGATCAAACTTCGTATTTGCCATCATATTCGCCTTACTTAAAGCATGAACATTCCGGTAAGCCAGAAACGGTTTCAAACGTAAAAACGTTTCCGAATGAGCGTCCTCCAATGTATAACGAACCATTAATTGAGCTTCGTTATGCACCATCAAAATTTCTTTCTTCAGCACAACTCCTCCCACACGGTAAGTTAGCGTGAACAACGGATCATAGGCCAGATCCACGATATATTTATGTCCCCTAGGTTCATACACTCCAGGGTATTTATGGATTCCCAAATTAAAAGATTGTCCATGTTGAACAATCGTCTCATCCAAAGAGGAAAGTAAGACATGATTCTCTCCCCCGAACTCCGAGATCGGCAATATAAGTAACCCGTGATATTTCCTCGTATTGCAACATACGACTGTTGTAGAAGAATATCCTCCAGCTCTATTAGTTGATAAAACTTCTCGCTTCAAAGAATATTCCAGATTTACCAATTCTTCTTTGTTGAAATTCAAATAACTCATAATCTAATTTTAGATTTTAAATTTTAGATTTATGATTCAACAATTATCTCAACGCCCAAATCGTAAATCATAAATCGTAAATCATTAAGAACGCTTTAATACAAACCCCGTCCTTGCGGGTATATATAGACTTAACTGTCCTCTACCCGGAGAAACGTATCGGGTAAAGTGTTCAATGTTCTCCTCGATTCGCCCTAATCCGTCAAAACTCTTGTTATCCGTGTTCAATACCATCGTGTACTTTCCGGAAGGAGCATCAAAAACGTAATCCGGGAATGATTTTGCCGGATTAAAATTGAACACGAATAAATAATCCCCACGGGTAAAAATCAGTACTTGACGCTCGTTATCCCGCACCAACGGTTCCGGACGCCAATGAAAAACACGTGTATCATTCACCATTTGGATCATCGACTTATCGAATACATTCAAAAAGCGAAAACGAAGATTTTCGTCATCTACCAAACTCCATAAACGTCGGGCGTGATCGTAACTCCACCCATTCCCCTCTCTCGGAAAATCGATCCATTCCGGATGTCCCCATTCATTTCCCATGAAGTTCAAGTAACCGTCGGCAGCGGTTCCGATAGTAACTAAACGAATCATTTTATGAAGCGCCATTCCCCGATCAATAAGCACATTTTTATCAAAAACTCCCATCGAAGAATATATTGCCTTATCTACCAAACGGAAAAATATTGTTTTATCCCCCACCAATGCTTGGTCATGACTTTCCGCATAGCTGATCGTACGTTCTTCTTCCCTTTTATTGGTCAACTCGTAAAAAAGATCACCGACATGCCATTCCTCATCACGTTTCTCCTTCAATAACTTGATCCAATAATCCGGTGTCCCCATATTCATTCGGTAGTCGAATCCCATACCGCCATCTTCAATCGGACTGGCAACACCCGGCATACCACTCATGTCTTCAGCAATCGTGATAGCCTCCGGATCAACTTGGTGAATTACCCGGTTAGCCAGAGCTAAATAAGTAATCGCACTCTCATCCTGATTACCATCATAATACAAACTATATTCCGTAAAATTTTTATTGATCCCGTGATCCCAGTATAACATACTAGTAATCCCGTCAAAACGATAACCATCAAAGCGAAATTCCTCTAACCAATATTTACAATTCGAAAGCAAAAAATTCAGTACTTCATGTTTCCCGTAATTAAAGCATCGAGATCCCCACAAGGGGTGGAATCCCCGATCTCCAGGATAAAAATATTGATCGTAACTACCGTCAAAACGGCTTAATCCCTCCACTTCATTATTTACCGCATGAGAATGGACAATATCCATAATCACCCGGATACCCATACTATGGGCCGTATCAATCAAAGCTTTTAACTCATCCGGAGTTCCGAAACGAGAACTCACGGCGAAAAAATTTGCCACCTGATAACCAAATGAACCATAATATGGATGTTCCTGCACAGCCATCAATTGTATGGTATTATACCCCAAATCAACAATACGCGGCAGCACGAACAAACGGAATTCTGTGAAAGTTGATACTCTCCGATGTTCCGTGGACATGCCAATATGAGCCTCGTAAATTAACGGATATTCTGATCGTTTGGGTCTTTCGTGACGCATCTGATAAGGATTTAACGGATCCCATACCTGTGCGCTGTATATTTTCGTATATTCATCTTGAATTACCCGCCGAACATGAGAAGGCAAGCGCTCCCCGCTTCCTCCGTTCCACTCCACGAGCAAACGATAAAGCATTTCATGCCCTAACACCCCTTGAGACAGTTTAATTTCCCAATTTCCGTTCCCCACCTTGGTCAAGGCATAGTCAGGGTGTTTCCTCCAATCATTAAATTCACCTAACAGGTAGATCGCCGTAGCATCCGGTGCCCATTCCCGAAATACCCACCCCTCATTCGTTCGATGCAACCCATAATACAAATAAGAATTACATGAATCGGACAAACGAGTCGTACGATAAGTAAATTCCCGTTCCATCGCCAACACTTGCTGATGTCTTTTTTCAATAATTCCAGCAAATGGCTTCAATAATTTATCTTCTTCTACGAGTTTTAGCATCATATATTAATTTTATTTCTCTTCATTATGCAATAATATATCCTTCCAAATGAACTATTTTTATATTACGTTCCGGTTGTAATACTATTACGAATTAATTACGTAGAATCACGGCTTTTGTTCTATTGTAGGTCTAAAAAATCCTCTCCTTTCATAAAGTCAACCTACGGTAGTTTGAGTCGAATACGACAACCTTCTATTTTGTTACAATATACAACTTTTGAACCATAAATCATACTTTTTGAGTATAAATTTGTTAATCATACAAAATATTACAGATTTCCAATTCATTGAAAATTTCTTATCTTTGCCCGTCTAATGCAAATTTATCATGAGCAACATACTAGTTAACACGGCATACTTCCCACCTATTCAGTACTTTACCAAAATAAACAACTGTACCGAAATATGGATTGAACAATACGAAAACTATGGCAAACAAAGTTATCGAAATCGATGTGACATTATGACGGCCAACGGGGTTATGACTTTATCCGTACCTGTCTTGAAAGGTTCGTCCATAAAAATATTAACCAAAGATATCCAAGTTGACTATTCCACGAACTGGCAAAAGCTCCATTTCAAAGGAATCGAATCTGCTTACAAAAATTCTCCCTATTACGATTATTATATCGATAACTTCATGCATTTCTTCGAATGGAAAGAGAAGTTCCTGTTGGATCTCAATACCAAAATTCTAACAGAGCTCATGGATAACCTACACCTCCATCGCCCGATCAAATTCACGGAAGACTATTATCCAACATATGATACCCTCACCGATTTACGGGATGTTATCCACCCAAAACCCTCCCGCCGCCGTGCAGAAGACCCATTCATCGCCAAACCTTATCATCAAACCTTTGCCGAAAGATTCCCTTTCGCACCCAACCTTAGTATCCTCGATCTATTATTCAACATGGGTCCGGAAAGCCAAGGATATTTATGATTTACGATTTGTGATTTATGATTTCCATCCGCAAAGTCCATCCACTTGATTAAGCTCTAAACTTCAAATTTTAAACTTGTAACTTTTAACGAACTTATAACCCGCAACTTTTTAATTCGCTGAAAACGAATTAAAAAATCTGCCTCACCACCTTCAACGTATGCGTGTAACGTTTCAAATCTTCATTGAAAATACCATGATGGTCGATTCTATCCACACGGACTTTTCCTGAGGCATGGATAATTCGCCCCTGTTCCCATAAAATACCGACATGAGTAACAACACCAGAAGAATCACCAAAGAATGCAATATCTCCCGGCTGTGCTTCTTCTAAAAAAGATAAAGCTTGCCCTTCACTGGCTTGTTGCTCGATATACCGCGGGATAGTAATACCCGCCAGACGATAAACCATTTGTACCAATCCGGCATTGTCCACACCATTGGGAGTCCGTCCCCCCCAACGATAAGGAGCATTATAATACATCAACGCATATTGAATCAGTAATTCCCGTAGACTTTCGATCCCGACCTCTCGTAAAAAGCCCTTCACCACATACTCTTCCTCCCCGATCATCAATTTCTTCGCATAAGCATCATAGAACGGCAGTACACTTCCTGCCACGACCAACTTGTTCTCCCAATCTCCCTTTTTAACCACCAGATTAAAAACCTCACTCATAATCATTTGATCCGAAGCCTGATACTTTTTCACAAACTCTTCACTTACCTCCTTGTGTATTTTACGATCAATCCACCCACAACAATTATCATGTAACAAGCGAATATTAAGCCAGTTATCCTCCTCTTCCAGCACCTCGTACACCTCCCCGAACAACAGCTGAGAAACCATTTCGCTCCGCTCCGATTTTTCCCGTCGTATGGGGACAACACTTAAATCCGCTATACCAAAAGTCATACCGTACAAAATTGAAAAATGAAAGTTACGAAAATAGAGTTTTTTTATCTAACTTGCAATCGGATTCAATAATTAAAAGATAATTTGATTATGAACAAGTTAGTTGTTTTAACAGGAGCCGGGATGAGTGCAGAGAGTGGAATTCGTACCTTCAGAGACAGCAACGGCTTATGGGAAGAATACAATGTTATGGACGTTTGTACCCCGGAAGCATGGCAACGTGACCCGGAATTAGTAAACCGTTTTTACAACGAACGTCGCAAACAACTCTACGAGGCACAACCCAACGCTGGACATTACGGACTTGCCGAACTCGAAAAAGACTTCGATGTCCGGATCATCACGCAAAACATCGACGACTTACATGAACGTGCCGGAAGCACGAAGGTATTACATCTTCACGGTGAACTTAAAAAAGTCAGAAGTAGCCGGAATCCGAACTTGATATATGATCTTGATGGTTGGGAATTAAAGCTAGGTACGAAAGCCGAAGACGGCTCTATCCTACGCCCTCACATTGTTTGGTTCGGAGAATCCGTTCCAAATATCGAACCGGCCATAGAGCTTGTTCAACAAGCGGATATTCTCGTGATCATAGGAACTTCATTAGCCGTATATCCGGCAGCCAGCCTATTGCACTATGCACCCGCTGGTTGTCGTATCCTGTTAATCGACCCGAAAATACCGGAAAGCGTCAAAAACAGTAAAATTGAATTCATTGAAAAAGGAGCCTCCGAAGGCGTCAAAATTCTGAAAACAAAACTGAAAAACAAATAATTTACGATTTACGATTAAAAAGTGTTGACTTCGTGGGTCGGAATCTAAAATCTAAAATTAATATGGCTCGTGGTAAAAAGCCCCTACTGGAAAACATCGAAATAAAAAAAATAGCCGCAGAAGGCAAATCCATCGCTTACGTGGATGAAAAGGTATTATTCGTACCGAACACCGTACCCGGTGACATCGTTGACGTACAGGTCACCCGGAAACGTAAAAGTTTCCTGGAAGGTTTTATCGTTAACGTACGAAAATACTCTGATATCCGAACGAAACCCTTTTGCGCACATTTTGGAGTGTGTGGCGGATGTAAATGGCAAAACCTCCCCTATCAGTTACAGACAGAATTCAAACAACAAGAAATCGTTGACAATCTACAACGAATCGGTAAGGTTGAATTACAAAACGTGTCCCCGATTATCGGCTCTCCCAAGACAACCTACTACCGGAATAAACTGGAATATACCTTCTGTAATAAACGTTTTCTGACACGGGAAGAAATTACCAACGGTCAAGACATTGACCGAACTCCGGCCGTAGGTTTCCACGTACCCGGGTTATTTGACAAGGTTATTGATATAAAGAAATGCTATCTGCAAGCCGAACCGTCAAATGCCGTTCGTAATTTTATCCGGGACTACGCCATCGAGCATGAATTAAGTTTTTATGATATTCGTGAACAAGCCGGATTTTTACGCACCCTTATCATCCGTACCTCTTCCACGGGAGAAATCATGGTCATCGTTACGTTTGGTGAAGAGAATAGAGTAGCTCGGGAAAGTTTATTGAATGCCCTCGTACAACAATTTCCCAAAATCACTTCTTTAATGTATGTCATCAATGAAAAGATGAATGATACAATCACTGATCAAGAAGTAATCTGTTTTCATGGAAACGACCACATTTTCGAACAAATGGAAGGTTTAAAATTCAAGATCGGTCCGAAATCTTTCTACCAAACCAACTCCGAGCAAGCTTACAACCTGTATGCAAAAACAAGAGAATTGGCAGGATTAACCGGAAACGAGATCGTATATGACCTTTACACCGGAACCGGAACCATTGCCAACTTCGTGGCCCATAATGCACAAAAAGTCATCGGAATCGAATACGTCCCGGAAGCCATCGAAGATGCCAAAATCAATTCAGCACTCAACAATATCCACAACACGCTATTCTACGCTGGGGATATGAAAAACGTGTTAAATGATGAGTTCATCCGTCGCCACGGTCATCCTGACGTGATCATCACCGATCCCCCCCGAGCCGGAATGCATAAAGATGTCGTGGATACAATTCTAAAAGCAGCTCCTGAACGTATTGTTTACGTGAGTTGCAATTCTGCTACCCAAGCTAGGGATTTAGCCCTTATGGATGCAGATTACAAAGTTATGGCCGTCCAAGCCGTAGATATGTTCCCGCACACGCATCACGTGGAGAATATTGTATTGCTACATCGTAGATAAAACAAACCCAATAAATCGAGGTTACAATTTTTTTCTCGATTTACTGTAACTTCTCCACAAATTTCTATGGTATCTAATATATGGAAAATTATTAAACATGATCTATATTGAATATCCCAAGGCACATGTAAAAAAAAAGTGAGATAAAATCTCACTTTCTATTATTAAATCTTAATCTTTAACTTTTGCCCCGGTTTCAGATTCTTTGCCGATCGATCAGTCAAACCGTTCCACTTCATGATATCCCGGTTAGACACACCTGGATATTTCTTAGCTATCGACCACAAGTTCTCACCTCGTTTAATCGTATAGTAAAAAAATTCTCCTTCTGCCAAAGGTTCCGCTTCCACCTCGGCATTTGCAGCCATCCCGGCATATTTGGTATTCACTTTCGATTTATAGTAATCAATCTTGTTATGAGGTACGTAAACCGTAAGTTTTTGCCCTATATTAATACGATCTCTCGTCATCCCATTCCAGTATTTTAAGTCAGACAAACGCACGTTGAACTTCTCTGCAATCTTCCCAATCACATCTCCGCTTTTCACAGTGTAAACCAATTTAGCTTTATTACTGGGGACAACATGGGCATGGGCATATTTCTTAAAACGATTTTTCGGATCAGCCGTACGATCACTATCGTTGAAGTAAGTATTCCGATTATAAGCAAAGATCGTGTCTTGCTTATCGATAAACTCCCCTACATGATTATAAGGAATTCGCAAAGCGTAACTTTTTCCGAAACCGGCAGGAACAATATCTGAACGATACTGCGGGTTTAAATCTCGAATTTGTTCCACGGATATATCCATCAATTTGGCCACCTGTTCGAAATGCAAGGCATCAGAAATCATGATCGTGTCACACATTGTGGGCAATTCATTCTCCAACGGGAAAATATTATGTTCTTTATGGTAATTAAACGTATACATAGCAGCGATAAAAGCCGGCACATAACCACGGGTCTCTCTTGGCAAATGGAAATAAATATCCCAGTAATTCTTTTTACTTCCCGACCGCCGAATCGCCTTGTTCACATTACCAGGTCCGCAATTGTAAGCCGCAATCACCAGAATCCAGTCTTCGTAAATCTTATACAGATCTTTCAAAAAACAAACAGCAGCCTCCGTGGATTTTACCGGATCACGGCGTTCATCAATAAAAGAATTTATTTCTAACTTGTACATTTTCCCTGTACCGTACATAAACTGCCACAAACCACAGGCTCCCGCACGGGAAAATGCCCGCGGGTTTAAGGCACTCTCGATCACGGGCAAATATTTTAACTCTTGCGGTAATCCTTCCCGATCCAACACTTCTTCAAAAATAGGAAAATAATAGGCACCTAACCCTAGCATCGTCCCCACCTGAGCTCGACGTCTCACAGTATACAACTCGATATAATTCCGCACAATATCATTATAGGAAAGTTTTATCGCTGAATTCAATTCATCCAACCGTCTCAGATATACCGAATCCGGAACAGAAGGTCCGGTCACCATTTCGGTCAAGTACACCGAATCCACATAATTATCTTCCCCCAATCTGGAAACGTACCATTTACTATATAATTCATCCAACCGCTCGATAAATGCACCCGGAATAGAATCCGTCAATAACACTGGGACTCCTAAATTTAACCGGGGCGCACCCAATCGTACTTTCAATGAATCCCGATCATTCTCACCATATACTACACCTGAAAATAAAATCGCACATAGCCACAAAAACACAAAACGCATGTTATTCCTTTAAAAATTAAAAGTTAATGTCAAACCTACGGTTCCCCCGCTGACGGGAGAGAATCCGGTTGAGGGACGAAGATTCATAGACAAATCATCGTTAATCTCGAAATCATAAAAATGGGCAAATACCGTAGCATCAATAATTTGTATTGCATATATAGCACCCGACACGATATACAATAAGTCCCGATTCCGTTTATAATTATCTTTCTTTGTTTTCAACTGTTCCTGTAAACGCTTTCGCATGGACGCATTATAATTCTCTGCCGTTTTACCCGGCAACATCAATTTATCCCAACTGGAGTTTTCCGGGTAGGGAGTATCGGGATTAGCCTCCAAAGCATTCAAATAATCGGTATAATCCACAAAAGCCGTACGATATTTCTTATAATACTTCATATTCCACGACAACCCATACACAGTAGCCCCGATACCCCCATATAAGATCGGTAACTTCCACCATTGCCGGTTATAAATCTGTCCTGACCCCGGTAAAATCATCGCCATGATCGTTGCCCGATGAGGAGAATGAGGTTTTTCGTTATCTTTTTTTCTCACTTTCCTTTTCAACACTTCTTCTTTTCCCGTGAATGTCAAGGAATCCGTATGAACGATCGTGTCTTGTAAAAATACAGGAAAATTCAAACGATATTCAGACGCCATCACTCCCGTACCAACAAGCAAAACCGGGATAATCAAAACTATTTTCTCTAAAATCCTTCTCACTATAAAGTTTATTTCTTATCCACCTTATCCAATAATTCTACAATACGCTCCAAATCGCTATCTGACTTAAAAGAAATCACGATTTTCCCACGTCCTTTCTCGTTACGTTTCAAGTCAACTTTCGTATCAAAATAACGGGCCAAATGAGTTTGTAATTCCATGTAATCCCCAATAGGTTGCCGCTTTTTCTCAGTCTGTTTCTCTTTCACCTCTTCAGGTTTCATCAGTTCACGGACAATCTCTTCAACCTTCCGCACGGAAAAGTCGTATTTCATGATTTGTTCGAAAACCATATACTGAGTTTCCGGGTCCTCTATATTAATAATAGCACGGGCATGTCCCATACTAATTTTCCGCTCTTTGATTGCTAATTGTATCGGTGCAGGTAACTTCAACAAACGCAAGTAATTCGAGATCGTCGTCCGTTTTTTACCCACCCGTTCGCTCAATGCATCCTGTGTCAAGTTACACTCGTCGATCAAACGCTCGTACGAAATCGCTATTTCGATAGCATTCAAATCTTCCCGCTGGATATTTTCAATCAATGCCAGTTCAAGTACCGATTCCTCTTCTACTTTACGGATATAAGCGGGAATAGTTTCTAACCCCGCCATTTTCGATGCTCTAAACCGACGTTCCCCGGCAACAATCTCGTATTTCCCGTTTTCCACTTCCCTCACGGTGATGGGTTGCACGATACCGATAGCCTTGATGGAAGATGCCAACTCTTGCAATGCCTCTTCGTCGAAAACGGTTCTCGGTTGGTTCGGATTCGGGCGGATATCACTCAATTTCAATTCTTCCTGTAATGCCGATGAAGCTGTTCCTCTTGGCTTTACCTCCTCTGCCGCATCCGACAATAACGCTCCTAATCCTTTACCTAATGCACTCTTTTTCGCCATCTTTTATCAATTTTAGATCCTATTAATTTAGTGATTTAATGATTTCAGATTAAGTGATCCTCTCCTGTCTTATTTCCCTCTTGTCTTTTATCACTGCATCATTGAATCAGCAACCACAGAATCTTCCAAACTCTAAATTATTTTTTGTTTTTCTCCAATAATTCGTTTGCCAAACTCAAATAATTCACGGAACCACGACACTCCGCATCGTAGAGGATAACCGGCTGTCCGTAACTAGGAGCTTCCGCCAGTTTCACATTCTGTTGAATTAACGTGTCGAAAACCATATCTTCGAAATGTTTCCGCACCTCGGCAACAACTTGGTTCGACAAACGGACACGCCCGTCATACATGGTCAACACGAATCCTTCGATCTCCAAAGCCGTGTTCAAACGCTTCTGGATGATCTTGATCGTGTTTAACAACTTACCCAACCCCTCCAATGCAAAATACTGGCATTGGACCGGGATCATCACCGAATTGGCAGCAGCCAATGAATTCACGGTCAACAAACCGAGGGAAGGCGAACAATCGATCAATATATAATCGTAATCCTCTTTTACCTTTGCCAACACCTTTGCCATTACACTCTCTTTCTCCTCGAAATTCAACATTTCCAACTCGGCTCCAACCAAATCTATATTGGAAGGCAACAAAAACAAATTCTCAATATCCGTCTTCAGGATAGCCTCTTTCGGCTCCAACCCATCCACCAGACATTCGTATATAGTCGCCTTCAATTCCTTTAAATCATATCCCACTCCCGTTGTCGCATTCCCTTGAGGATCTGCATCAACCAACAACACTTTCTGTTCTAGGACAGCCAAACTAGCTGCCAAATTCACAGAAGTTGTCGTTTTTCCCACTCCTCCTTTTTGGTTTGCGATAGCTATAATTTTTGACATAAATCCACGTTTTTCGATTATGTGGTAAAAATACAATTAAAAAAGATACGTCCCCCATTTTTATTCAATTTTTTAATAACAACACCTACTTTTTTACTAACAATAATTACCTTTACACCGAGAATTAAAGAACCGAGGGAAAGATGAAAAATTCAACGAAAGAAATTATAAATGAAATAAATACATACCGAGACGAATCGAAGGCGATTTTCTTGCCCCGTTTTTTCAAAACCGGCAAAGGGGAGTACGGTGAAGGAGATCAATTTATTGGGGTTGTCGTTCCGAATTTACGTGTTATTGCCAAAAAATATTCCGACACGGATTTCGACACGCTTCGGGAACTGCTCGCCTCGCCATTCCACGAATATCGCCTGACAGCACTCCTAGCCTTGACCTATCGTTATGCCAAACTTAAAGACTCTACCTCCAGAGAAGCCATCGTGAATTTCTACGTAAGCCAAGTGGGAGCTATCAATAACTGGGATCTCGTCGATCTAAGCTGTTACAAGATTCTGGGACACTGGCTTTTTGACAAGGATAAACAACTTCTTTACGATTGGGCAAAAGAAAATCATCTTTGGAAACAACGTATCGCCATGATTTCCTGCATGTATTTCGTGAAGCAAGGTGAATTCAAAGACGCCCTTGCCATTGCAGACTTTCTTCAATATCATCCTCACGACCTGATTCACAAAGCCGTGGGCTGGATTCTCCGGGAAATCGGGAAGAAAAACGAACAAGTTTTAGTCGATTACCTCACCTCCCGTTACAAGGAAATGCCCCGCACCATGTTACGGTATGCTATCGAACGCTTCGAGGAAAGGAAACGGAAAGCGTTCCTGTATTCAAAAGTTTAATCAATTTACAATCTTATTAATTTTTGATTTATGATTTACGATCTATGATTCAAAAGCGATAGTTTCAAGCGGAAGAATCTAAAATTTAAAATCAAAAAATCCCAAATCAACAATATAGCATGATTAGTTTTTTACAAGTTGAAAATCTCAGTAAACGTTTCGGGGAACAACTCCTGTTTGAAAATATAACTTTTGGAATAGGGAAAAATCAGAAGGTCGCTTTAATTGCCAAGAATGGAATGGGAAAATCCACCCTGCTACGCATCATTGCAGGCAAAGACTCTGCGGACACGGGTAGCGTTATCTTCCGGAATGACATTTCTATCGGTATTTTAGAACAAGACCCCGAACTCGACCCAGAAAACTACGTATTTGAAGAAGTCTTTAACTCTGAAAACCCGACCTTAAAATTAATCAGGACATACGAGCAAGCCGTGAAGGACAACGACACATCTGCTCTTGAAGAACTCATTCCGCAAATGGACGCTTTTGCCGCGTGGGATTATGACACTCAAGTGAAACAAATCCTATCGGAACTCAAGGTAGACAAATATAACCACCGAATTAAAGAATTATCCGGGGGCCAACGCAAACGGGTGGGGTTAGCCAAAATATTAATCAGCAATCCTGATTTTCTGATTCTCGACGAGCCTACGAACCATCTGGATGTGGAAATGACCGAATGGCTAGAAGAGTATCTCGAAAAAACAAACGCCACCTTGCTCATGGTAACGCACGACCGTTATTTCCTAGACCGGGTGTGTGACAAAATCATCGAGATCGACGATTTCGGGTTATACGCTTACGAAGGAAATTATTCCTACTACCTCGAAAAAAGAAACGAACGGATTGAAGCCCGCAATGCCTCGATAGATAAAGCCAAAAACCTGCTACGCACGGAACAGGAATGGATGCGCCGAATGCCTCAAGCACGTAGCCACAAAGCAAAATACCGGATCGACAATTTCTATAAAATAAAAGAGATTGCCTCTCAAAACACGACAGAGCAACAATTGGAACTCGATATTAAAGGCCAACGCCTTGGTAAAAAAATTCTCGAATTGGAACACGTGAACAAGAACTACGGGGATTTCTGCGTACTACGGGATTTTTCCTACAAATTCATACGAGGAGAAAAAATCGGAATCATCGGGAAAAACGGTGTTGGAAAATCAACTTTCCTGAACATCATTACCCAACAGATCGAGCCGGATAGCGGTACGATAGAGATCGGAGAAACCGTGGTTTACGGCTATTACAAGCAAGACGGGATCACCTTCAAAGAAGACGATCGTCCGATTGACATCGTGAAAAATATTTCCGAGAAAATAGACCTCGGTAATGGACGGGTAATGTCGGCATCGCAATTCCTTGAATATTTCCTTTTCCCGGATAAGCTACAATATTCTCTCGTGGCAAAACTTAGCGGGGGCGAACGCCGGAGGCTTTACCTACTTACCGTCCTCATGAGCAATCCCAACTTCTTGATTCTCGACGAGCCAACGAATGATCTCGACATCATGACGTTAAACGTACTGGAAGATTATCTGAAATCTTTCCAAGGTTGCTTGATCATCGTGTCGCATGACCGTTTCTTCACGGATAAAGTAGTAGATCGGGTGTTTGCTTTCGAAGGCGACGGCGTGGTGAAAGATTTTCCCGGTAACTACACCCAGTATAAAAACAAAAAGGAAGAAGAGGAACTACGACGGAAACAGGAAGAGAAGAAAGTTCCTGTTGTCTCCAAACCCATAAAAGAAAAAGAGAAAGTTCGTAGGCTGACTTTCAAGGAAAAACAAGAAATGCAGCAACTGGAATCCGACATGGAAAAACTGAACACGGAAAAAACAACTCTAGAAACCACCTTAAACTCCGGGACACTGGATACGGAGGAACTGGTGAAATCTTCCCAGCGAATCGCCGAGATCATTGACCTCTTGGACGAAAAGGAAATGCGCTGGCTGGAACTCAGCGAGATCGAATAAAGAGGAAGCCACTTGGTAGCCAACTCCCCCTGTATTAGGGGGAGTTAGAGGGAAATCTTGATAGGGACGATTTCCCCTCTCTGGTTACAATTCAGATGGCAATAGTCGTGTTAATATATTTTTTGTATTAATATTCGAAGAATTGACTTTATACGTTAATTTACAAAGAAAATATTCTGTATCAAGATAACGTATTTTTGCCATTTATATTGCTTTTCAACTACACCTGCGATAGCAGGTAGCGATAAGTACTATCACGACAATTTCGTCTGCTAATGGGCAGATTCATAGAACTTACTACGTAAAAGTGAGAAGAAATGATAACGGAACAACCCATTACCTACCTTAACAAACTATATCTTATCTATATACTTATCACTAACTATGTAAAAATTCATTTACATTTACTAAATATATACTATTTCACCTCTATTACAATAGGACAGGAATGGGAGTAGAATAGGAGCGGAATGGGAGCGGCTCGCTATTTGATAAGAATATGTTAGTGTGTATTATCCTGAGAAAAGTTTACTGTAAATCTAAGTAAACCTATGTCAGAATCCTTAAAAATCATCAAACGTAAT
>CALUKD010000041.1 GCA_944321125.1 Candidatus Butyricimonas faecavium
TACATAGTATGGTTTTAATAAATCTTTTCTTGTTGTTTCCATGTTTTTGCTATTTTTAATCTGTTACCAAAACATGGGAATGGATGATTGTTTTTTATTTTGATTATATAGAGCCTATATAAATAAATACTTCAATTATTCTATTTAAATTTATTATAAATCAAAATATTCACATGTTTTATTTGTATCTATTCTTTTAATAGTATCTGGATAATCTCTATTACCTATACAAACAATTTTATAACCATTACCATCTCTATTTCTTTTAGTTGTAAAGAATGATCTAAATAAATTCATTAATATATTTTTTGAAGAATCTATCTTTCTATTTAAACATTCTTCAACTTTCTGACTCATAAAATATTTTATATCATCAGTTGAATAATAAGTTTCAGATACAGGAAATTTAGCTAATAATGCTGCTTTAAAAGGATTAGTATCTTCTAATGCCTTAAATATAACTCCATTCTTATAATTTCTATATTTTCTTGGATCTGGATCTTTATCAAGAAAAGATAATAACTTATTTATCTCCACATATTCATGAAGATCTTTCACCCCATCATAATATCTTTCAATATCCCTCTGACCTTTTTCATTTCTTAAACTCTCTATCTCTTCTGTTGTCAACCTTCTCTCATTATGTAGTTGTAATATTTTTTCTTTAGCAGCAGCCATTAATTCATCCTTTCTCATCTTTTTCTTATCCTGCACTTTTTTCCTGCATTCCTCTTGTTCTTTTGTAAATTCAAGGACTAATGTATCATAAACCTCTGCTCCATATTTTTCCTCTAACTTTCCCTTTTTGTCATACAAATTATTCAACAAATCAAACATCTCTATCAGTGCATCTATATTAAAATAGGATATTTGATAGTTTTCATCTATATCTTCCCTAGTCAAGCTTACTTCCAAATTTCCCATTGTTTCAGTTGCATACCTTTGGATTGCAGGTTTAACCTTATCAAATAAGCTATTAAATTCATCTCTCATTTCCCCATCTTGTTCTTCTTCAACAAAATTATCTATTGCATGATAAAGTTGCATAATCTTATCTGCTTTCTTTAATAATCTATCCCTGTATTCCTCCTTTGAAATATCTCCAAATTTATATTTATTATCCTCTTTAGTTGAATAATAAATAGTTTCAGATATTAACCCATCCTCATGCCTGCATCTACCTCTTATCTGGGTTAGCCTATCAATGGATAATAAAGTATAAGGAATATCAGCATTTACAACTGAAACTAGTTGGTATCTCTCATGTATATCAACTCCAACAAAGTAAACACAAGTCATGAAAGTAATATCTTTCTCTAATTTCCCATCCACTAGTTCCACATAATAATCTTTCACCTTATCTTCACTCTCCTCACTACATAAAACCCCACATTTGCTTCTTAAATTATCTGGTAATAGAAATATGATCTCCTTAATATCTGTTATTGAATTATAAGCAATTACTATTTTCTCTCCTCTATCATGCCTACTTTTAATATATTCTACAACAGCTCTATTAGGATTATCAGTATGAGTTATTTGATAAGGGATTTGCCTCTCTTCTTCATTATCATACTTGGCAATCAACATTGGTTCTTTCTGCACCTCATGATGAGTGAAATCCCTAATTGTTGCAGAAACTAAAGCCCTGTTAGATTGAGGAAATTTACAATAATAGTCAATAACATCTTCTAATTTTGGCCTGTAAGTGGCATCAGATTGGATCATATCCACTTCATCTACTAAAAGAAAGTAAGATTCAAAAAACTCCTTTTTTGTTGCAATTACTTCATATACTTTAGGCAAACTATCTGCAACAACTAGAAATTTCTTGTAAACATCCTCTTCATATGACCTTCTCTGATCAATTTCATCAATATATTTCTTAATATCTTTTGAGAAAATGCTAGAAGTAATATCTCCAATAGGGCTACCAACATATAATAATGAATCTTTTGTTTTTGATTTTGAATATGCTAGTGATTTATTAGGGAAAACAATTATGGAATTTCTTTTAGCCTCAATTTCTAAAGTTGTAGCTCCTACCCCTGTTCTATTCTTGTTCAAAATGCCAAAAGGAATACTATCAAACACCTCTCCCAGATATTTTTTCCCTTCCATGTTAAACTCAATAGCTTGAATTTTCCCTTTATCATCTGCTAACCTCTTCACATAGGTATGTAGCACAAAATCTTTTTTAATTTTAGCTCCATTAAATTTCAAAACCTTATATTCTTCTGGGTTTTCTGGATTAACCTCCTGTATAACATGATAAGGATATTTATCTATATTGCTAATCCATTCTGGATTTTTTACATCACAGTCTTTCTCAGAATAAGCCAATTCTTTCAAATTCTTTATCTCTCTTACTAGCGATTTTCTTGGGTTTCCAAATGGCATAACTTGTTGCATTTAGTTGTATAATATAATAAGAACTAACTGCAACATGATAGTCACAGCCAGTCCTTACAAATATAGCAAAATTCTCTCTAAGAACCCTTCTGCATCAATTTATTCTTAAGTTCTTCCATGCACATACTAACTTTTTTATTGACCACTTTTGCATAGTGTTTCTGGGTTATGGCTATTGATGAATGGCCAAGCAAACTACTTACAATCTCTATTGGAATATCATTGTAAAGTAATATTGTGGTGGCAAAGGTTTTTCTAGCTGTGTGATGAGTTAACCTCTTCTTGATCCCTATTATATCTGCAATTTCTTTCAAATAAGAGTTCATTTTTTGGTTACTCATCCTAGGCAAAATATAGGAATCATCATTACCCAATTCACCATATTTTTTAATAATCTCTATGGCTTTAGGCAACAAGGGAACTTCAAAAGCTTTACCTGTTTTTCCCCTCTTCATGTTTATCCAAAGTTCCTTGTCAAACCCCTTGATAATATGCTTTCTTTGAAGTGTAAAAGCCTCATGATAAGCCAAGCCTGTATAGACACTGAACAAGTATAAATCTCTAACCTTACCCAATTTTTCTTGTGCAAATTGATAATTTTCCAACATATTAAGTTCTTCTTCTGTCAAAAAAACTAGCTCTTTTTCTGTTTTTAATGGCTTGTATTCAACAAATGGATCAACTTTTATGTAATTACACTTGATTCCATACTGGATAATTTGCTTTACCCTCTGCAAAACCTTGTTCACTGTGATAGGAGCTAATTTCTTTTCCAACAACAAGTACTCTTCAAATCCTAAAACAAAAGAAGTATCTATTTTAAGCAATGGAATATCTTCTTGACCATACCTCCATTTGATATATTCTTGAGTTTGTTCCATTATATGCCTAAATTTCCAGAGGGTATATTTTGCAAATTTTATTCCCTCCATTTTAGATGCAACCTCATATCTTTTCTGGAACAATTGAATGAAAAAATTAACAGAAGTGTCTTTATCCATATAAATATTATAAACAGCCTCTACAATATTATCTGCACCCTCCACAATCAATTTACTCTCTAAATTGTATAGCTTATTATAAATCATGTCCAGATCTTCATTAATCAAATCTATTCTTCTTTGTCTAAATTTTGATCTTACCCTCTGTTTTTCACTGTCCCACTCCTTTGCTAACACATAATGACCTGTGGAAAATTGTCTTCTGATTTTATCTTGTGTTAGCCTACAATAAATAGGTGCTTCCCCTTTAGGGTTACTTCTGGATTTCCACCTAAAAAATGAAATACATATCCTCCTTATCATAATATTTAATATTAAAATATTGATAATAAGAATATTATCATGATACCTCCAAAATTCTCCAAAAACAACAAATGATACCTTTTATGATACCTCTTATGCCTCAAATTATCCCCTATCCCTAATTTTATAAGGAATTCAGTTAAAATTGAAGGAAGAAACAATCATGCTGACAATCAAAACATTACACTTTGAAATATCACAAAAAATAAATCCTTATAGTTTCAATGCTATAAGGATTTTCCCATGTTGTTGCCCTACTAGGATTCGAACCCAGACAGACAGAACCAGAATCTGTAGTGCTACCATTACACAATAGGGCAATTGTTATATTGCGGTGCAAAGATAGTAGTTTTTTGGGATTTCAAAAAACTACTATCTTTTTTTTCGTGCTACTTCAATATTTTTTGATACTCTTCGTTATTCGATAAAATCTCCAGCGCCTTGGCTATATCCTTGTCATTACGGATATGATACTCGATCACTCCCTCTTGCATATAATAACGTTCCATCAACTGATCAGACAATATATCAGAAATCTCTTTCTTGAAAACATCCAAGTCCCGATCGATAGAGTGACCAAGACTACTTTTTAATTGTTCAACTTGACCAGCAACCTGATCATAGTATTTCTCGTCTTGAGCTGCTTTTATCAATCTTTCCAAAACAAGCTGAGAGGCGGTCTCGTATTCAAACTTACGCTTTTTCAAGTATTCCTTGAACTCGTTGAACAATTCATCCGATAAAACAAATTCAGAAGGAGCCGCAATCGTGGGATGAGTTACCGCATATTCGTTGACAAAATCAAAAATCATATCCTGCAACACCAATTCCTGTGTCACTTTAGCATATTTTTCCGGCTCGATCTTCACGTCCGGCGTGATCCCGCCACCGTCATACACGGTTCTCCCCGCTTTCGTTTTAAAAGGCTTCATCAAAGAATCGGGAATCGTACCCACGCTACCGTCCGGATTACGATGAGAATAATCCACAGCTTGAATACAACGTCCGCTAGGAATATAATATTTCGCCGTGGTAACCTTTAATTTCGTGTTATAAACCAAATCACGGGTGGTCTGTACCAAACCCTTACCGAATGAACGTTCACCGATCACAACCGCCCGATCATAATCCTGCAATGAACCGGAAAGGATCTCCGAAGCTGAGGCCGAAGCCCGGTCGATCAACACGGCCAGCTTCATATCCGGCAACAAGGGATTTCTCGTCGTGAAATACTCTTTATCCCATTGTTTCATCTTTCCTTTTGTACTTACAATCAAAGAACCTTTCGGCAGGAAGAAATTAGCAATCTCTACCGCTTGATCCAACAATCCGCCCCCGTTACCGCGAAGATCGAGAACAAGGGATTGCGCTCCCCGGTTCTTCAAATCCATAATCGCACTTCTCACGTCATCAGCAGCCTTATCCGTGAACCCTGTAAAATAGATATACCCGATCTCGTTATTCAACATCCCGTAATAAGGCACACTGGGAACCTGTACGATTTCCCGAAGAACCCGTTTCTCCAACGGCTTGTCTTCTCCGACACGTTGCAGTTTAAGCACCACTTCTTTACCGGGCTGCCCCTTCAGTCGGGAACTCACGTACTCGACATCCTTTCCCTTCATGTTTTCCCCGTCTACAGCCAAGATCAAATCGCCCGGAAGTAACCCGGCTTTATAAGAAGGAGATCCTTTGTAAGGCTCGCGGATCACCACGTAATCATCCTTCATGCCAATCACAGAACCGATCCCAGCATACTCCCCCGTTGTCATCATTTTGAACTCGTCCAGTTTAGTTTCCGGGTAATAAACCGTGTAAGGATCCAGTTTCTTCAACATGGCGTCAATTCCGTCCTGCACCATTTTCTCCGGCTGCACGTCATCCACGTAAAAAAGATTCACCTCTCGGAAAAGCGTGGCAAAAATATCCAATCCTTTACTAATCTGGAATCTCTTATCGTCTTCCTTCAAGCCAAGCATTCCGAAAGCCAGTAACAAGACTCCCGAAATGAAGATAATTACACGTGTATTTTTTCTCATAATCTCATTTTAATAACAATCTAGCGAAAATAGTATATATCTGACAAAATAACAAATTTCACGGTACCGGATCGTAGCCCGAACCTCCCCATGGATGACAGGAACAAATCCGCTTTATCGCAAGGTATAACCCTTTTACCGGACCATATTTCCGTAACGCCTCCACCGCATATTGTGAACAAGTCGGAGTATAGCGGCAACTCGGGGGTGTCCAAGGGGAAATACATAACTGATAAAATTTAATGGGTATCAGCAATATCCCCACCACTATCTTTTTCAATATAGCTCCTAATCTTTTTAACAGCACCGGTTATCGCTTTTTCAATTTTACCATACTCAAAAATTTCGTCATGCAAATATATAAACAATACATCCATCGTTTTATCCTCCGGGATACAAGAGTATAATATGTTTTTATTCAAACGATAGGCCTCCCGAATCAAACGCTTTACCCGGTTACGTTTCACTGCCCGCTTGAAACGTCTTTTAGAAACACTCACGGCTATATGTGCCGGGAAATCTTTCCCTTCCCTCGGGTATAACCGAATCACCACTCGTAACGGATAAGACACGAAACTATAGCCCGAGGACAAAAGTTCCTCAAATCCCCCCTTCCGGCATAGCCGCTCTTCCTTGCAAAACGTGTATTTTATCGTTTCATCCATATACGAGTGCAAACATACAAAAAATGGACATCGTTTGATGTCCATTTTCCTATTTTGATTTATTTTCTTTATTATAAGCCTTAATGAACTGTTCCAGTGCCATGGTCATCGAAGGGGCTTTTTCCGTGGGAGCTTTTATATCAAGCCTTAACCCGGCCTCCTCTACGGCCTCGGCGGTCGCTTCTCCAAAAGCCGCAATAATCGTCGTACCTTGTTCAAAATTCGGGTAGTTGTGGAACAATGACTTGATACCGGCCGGAGTGTAGAATGCCAAGATGTCATACTCTTTCAAATCCGGAATCTCAGAAGCTACATCACTAGACACGGTTTTATAAAATATTGCTTTCGTGTACTTCAGATGCAACTCATCCATCAAAGCCGGAATATTTTCTTTATGCACATCGGAAACCGGAACCAAAAAATTCTCGGTCTTGTGTTTTAACAGAATTTTCGTCATATCCTCGACTTTCTTGTCCCCGTAGAAAATCTTTCTCTTACGATACACGATATATTTCTGAAGGTAGAAAGCAATAGCCTCTGATATACAGAAATATTTCATCGTGTCGGGAACCGTTACCCTCATTTCGGTACAGATCCGGAAGAAATGGTCAATAGCCGTACGACTGGTGAAAACGATTCCGGTAAAATCAAGAATATTTATCCTTTCTTGACGAAATTCTTTTGCCGTGACACCTTCTACCTTTATAAATGATTTGAATTCTAATTTCAATCCAAATTCTTCTGCCAAATCAAAATACGGAGATTTCTCGGTTGTCGGCTTTGGCTGCGAAACTAGTATCTTCTTTATTTTCAACTTTTTCTGTTTTAAAATTACACTAACTTCTCTAACTTATTCCAATAGCTTGTACAAAACAAGAATCGGTAATATTTCGAGCCCACAAAGGTACAAAATCATATACAAAATTGAAACTCTATATCCATATAATATTTTAATCAATCTTATAAATCTGAAAACCAGAATAATGATACCAATTCCTAAAATGACATATAATAATATATCTATTGCCGAATCTTGCACGTAAAACAAGGCTAACACGAAAGGAGAAATCGATAATCCTAACACGATCGCACTTGTGCGCAAATTCAAGATAATTTCTGACGCACAAGTCCTTCTATTAAATGTCCATCCGAAAAGCCGCACAAGTCCCAAAACTAAAAAGTAATAACCGAAAATAATTAGAAAATAGATCAAAACATTAAAAAAAACAACGGAAGGATCAATGAAAAAAGCCATCAACATAGACAAGATCGAGAAGGAAAGACAAACCGACAAAAAAACGAAGAAGTAGTTCGGTATCCCACCCTCCGATTGTAAACTGGCTCCTCTTTTCCGGTTGAAAAAATAGGTGTACACCGTCGTAAGGAACCCTCTTCCCCGCAAACGTAACAAAGCAATAAAAACGAGATATACAACCGTGTAAATCAGTATACTGGAAATAAATTCAATATTCATCTTCTCCCCGCTTAAAGGAATTCCTTCCACCAGTTCCACCTGACTTGTTAACGTATCAAAAGGCAACAGAGGTTTCCAAGAGACCGCTTCTCTCAACAAAGAGACCGGAAACTCCACAGAATCCTGCACCGAAACAATACTATCCGTTATGACTGAATCTATTTGCTCGTCCAACATTCCCAACAATATCTTTATTTTCTATAATTAATGCGCCTCGTACCAGCTTTTCCCATAGCCTGTACCCACGGTTAAAGGCACGGCCAGATTCACGACGTGTTCCATGCAATCAACCACGAGATTCTTCAATTCTTCGATTTCCTCGTGATGACATTTGAAATTCAACTCATCATGTACCTGCAAAATCATCTTAGAACGTAATCCCCGTTCTTTCAATTTCTGATGGATACATATCATCGCTTTTTTAATAATATCGGCAGCCGATCCCTGTATCGGAGCATTTACCGCATTCCGTTCGGCAACACCCCGTACGACTGCATTCCGAGAATTTATATCTCTCAGGTAACGACGGCGTCCCATAATCGTCTCCACGTACCCTTTTTTCCGGGCTTTCTCCACGGATTCCTCCATGTAACGCTTCACTCCGGGATAAAGAGCAAAATACCCTTCAATCAATTCTTTCCCCTCTTTTCGTGAAATTTTCAAGCGTTCCGCCAACCCCCAAGCAGAAATACCGTAAATGATCCCGAAATTAGCCGTTTTCGCCCGTCTTCTCATCTCTGGAGTCACTTCTTCCAAAGGCACGTGATAAATTTTGGATGCCGTTGCAGCGTGAACATCCTCCCCTTTCAAGAAAGCGTTGATCAACTCCGGCGTACCGCTTAAATGCGCCATCAACCTCAACTCTACCTGTGAATAGTCGGCAGAAAAGAACCCGTAATCCGGATCTCCCGTGATAAAGGCTTTTCGGATATTACGACCTTCTGCCGTCCGGATAGGTATATTCTGTAAGTTCGGATTCAAGCTACTCAATCTGCCAGTAGCCGCTTCCGCTTGGTTAAAATGCGTGTGAATCTTCCCGGTAGCCGGATCAATATACGTGGGTAAAGCCTCCGCATAGGTAGTCAATAATTTCTTTAATCCCCGGTAATTAAGAATATGGCCAACAATAGGATGTGCATCTTCCAATTTCGACAACACCTGTTCGGAAGTACTGTATTGACCCGTTTTGGTTTTCTTGTTGCCGGGATCAATATTCATCTGGTCGAACAAAATTTCTCCCAGCTGCTTGGGAGAGCTGATGTTGAATTCTTTACCGGCCATTTCAAATATGATCTTCTCCGTTTCCGCAATTCTTATTTTCAAGTCCTCGGATAATTCATCCAGAGCCGCCTTATCAATGGCCACCCCCTCGTACTCCATATCGGCCAAAACAGACACCAAAGGCATTTCAATTTCTTCGTATAGGTTATAAAGCCCAACTTCCTGCAATGCTTCCTCCAATTTTCCTTTCAAACGGAATAATATATCTGTACGTTCCGCAAAATCCTTGTCCTTCTTGGAATCTTCATCGGGGAATAGAGATAATTGAGGATTTTCTGTATTATCTCCTTTTACCAAACGATAATTCAGCATTTCTAAAGCAACACGTTCCAACTCGTGGGAACTATCCGGTTGTAACACATAGTGTGCAATTTTGACATCAAATATTTTATTTAAAACCTCGACCCCGGCTCTTCTTAACCAGATAATATCATCTTTCACATCATTCGAGATCAAAATTTTATTTCTATCTTCAAGAATAGGTTTAAATAAACGAATCACTTCCTCCGCTTTATCTTTCGCTGAAGGCAATCGCAGATAACAAGCAGTATTAACGGCTATTGAGAAACAAAGATAATCCGGATAAGAGTTATAAATTGTCCCATCTCCAAAAATCACGTTCAACACGTATTCTGGTGCTTTCTTCAGCTTTTGAAGTAACTCGTCCCGTTCTGCCACTGTACTGATTTCGCGGTAATCAACTTCTTCCGGGTGAATCGTCTCTACCAGATTTTCCTCGTGTTCTATCATGAACACTCGTTTTGCTAGAGAAAAAAGTTCTAACTCGTTGAAAATCGGCCTTAATACAGCGTCTTGAATCTCGCCTAAAATCAAATCTTCAGCATTCACCTCTGTGGGTACTTCCGTGTTGATCGTCACCAATTCTTTCGATAAAAAGACAGTATCCTGACAACAGAGCAAACGCTCTTTTTGCTTACCCTTCAGTTCGTCTATATGTTGATATACTCCTTCTATACTTCCATATTTATAAATCAATGTCGCTGCACTTTTCGGTCCGACACCATCACATCCCGGCACGTTATCTGCTGTGTCACCCATCAAGCCAAGAATATCGATTACCTGTTCCACCCGTTCGATCCCGAAATGGTCCAATACTTCCGGAATTCCCCACACTTCAGACTTATTCCCGGCACGTCCCGGTTTATACATGAACACCCGTTCACTGACTAACTGGGCATAATCTTTATCCGGCGTGATCATATACACCTGAAAACCTTCTTTTTCTCCCCGTTTAGCCAGCGTACCTATCACGTCGTCTGCCTCAAACCCATTAACAACAATCGATTTAATACCTAATCCTTCAATGATTTTTTTTATATAAGGAACCGACTTTTTCAAGTCCTCCGGCATCGGGGGACGCTGAGCTTTGTAGGGCGGGTACATTTCATGACGGAAAGTAGGACCTTCCGGATCAAAAACCACTGCCAGATGAGTCGGTTTTTCCAATTCAAGCAATTCTAATAAAAAATTAAAAAAACCGAAAGTTGCTGATGTATTTATTCCCGTCGTTGTAATCCGGGGATTATTGATAAACGCGTAATATGAACGGTAAATCAACGCGTAAGCATCCAGCAAGTACATTTTTTTCTCCTCGTTAGTCATCATCTTTCCTTTTCAAATTAATCCACACAAAGTTAGACTTTTTCTCCTTACTTTTCTCCTTACTTATTTGTTTTATATCTCAGAATGCCTATATTTGTCCCGAACAATGAGAAAAAAATGAATACGATGTACACCTCATATTACTATTCCTATTATTACTTTCCGGAAAAGTAAAAGGGGAATACTGTGATCATCAAAAATATAGAGGCCCCGAATTTCGGGGTCTTTTTTATTTAAAATCATAGACATGAATACTATTTTTTCATACACGAGTTGTTATTATTACTACTATTATTATTGCCTCAACAACAGCTGGGATGACCTTATATTACCTGTAAAATATAAATAACACGTAATTATATTCATTCAACCCGGCTGACCCTGCCGGGTTTTTTAATTTAAATCCATAAATCATGACAAACAACATTCAATTTTACAGCGGAAAGAACATACCCGTGGAACGGTATAAAGTCCGGATCATTCAAAAATAAATGTCCCTTTTATCCGGATGACCTCCGGTTCTGTGCTTTTTCATGGGGATATTAACTCCAGCTTCCAAATGGTCGCTACGCCTTATAACTAAATTCAAAGAAGATTTCAAACAAAGTCTTTAATGAAATAATATCACATAACCAATTAAATAATAATTAATTATGAAAACACAAAGATCAAATCTCCAGAAAGGAAACAAAAACACACAAAGTCATGTACCGATTTCAAAAAAATCAGGTAAAAAAAACTCTACTAAAAAAATATCTAAGTTCAATTTTAAACACGGAACGTTTTGTTGAAATACACCATCCTTCAAGAGCTATCCAAAAAGTAAAAGGATAGCTCCATTTTTAAAAAGAAAAGAATATCTTTGAATTCTAATTTTGTAGTTAAAAATGATCAAACCATTAGAAATACAGACCTATTCCGCATGGAATCTATTCACCCAACACCAACGTCCGTTAATAATCGCAGGACCTTGCAGTGCAGAAACTGAAGAACAACTTTTTAACACAGCAATTTTACTAAAAAACAATGGAATTAAAATTCTACGAGCCGGTATATGGAAACCCCGAACTCGTCCGAATTGCTTTGAAGGAGTTGGAATAAAAGGATTACCTTGGTTACAAAATATCCAAAGAGAATTGGGGATGAAGATTTCCACAGAAGTTGCTAATGCCAATCACGTGGAAGCAGCATTGAAATACGGAATGGATATGTTATGGATTGGTGCCCGCTCCACGGCAAACCCATTTGCTGTTCAAGAAATTGCGGAATCTTTAAAAGGTATTGATATCCCCGTTTTCGTCAAAAATCCGGTAAACCCCGACATAGAACTATGGATCGGTGCTTTTGAACGCCTCTATTTGTGTGGCATTACAAAATTAGGTGCTATTCACCGCGGATTTTCATCCTATAACAGTACCCGCTATCGCAATATGCCTCAATGGCAAATACCAATCGAGTTAAAGCGACGCATCAAGAATTTACCGCTTTTCTGTGATCCTAGCCACATCGGTGGTCATCGAGAATATATCCAAGAAATATCTCAAAAAGCGATGGATTTGGGATTTGACGGCTTAATCATTGAATCTCACATAAATCCAGATTATGCTTTAAGTGATGCTTCTCAACAAGTTACACCACAACAATTAAATCAAATTTTAGGTCATTTGATTATTCGGGAAGAACATCCCAATAACTCAAATAATAACTTAATCATGGAAGAACTTCGGGAAAAAATCGATACATTGGATAACACAATCATGGAAGTCCTTACCAACCGGATGAAAATTATTGAAGAGATCGGGATGTATAAAAAACAAAACAATATCACCATTCTCCAACCGGATCGCTGGGAAAAAATCCTAACCCGTGTTCTTGAAGAGGCCCGCAAGAACAATTTGAGTGAAGAACTTGTGGAACGTGTGTTTAAAGCAATCCACCAAGCCTCAATCGATCGGCAAACAGATATTATGAACGAATAAACCCCTTAAAAGTTTATATACTCTTAAGGGGGTAATAGTTTATATTAATCTTAAATTACTTCAGTTTAATCATTTTCATACCACCGGGTCCCCTTATTTCCTTTGGTTTGGCTAACTGTTCCTCTATAAACGGTATCAACTTACTGTTAGAAGGTCTCATTGCATTGATTGTAATAATTCTACCTTCACTATCAAACATCATAAAACGAGGTATTCCGGTTATTATATATTCATTATACAATTTATCCTTTAAAGCTCCATCAACTATATATTGCGGCCATTGCGGTTTATCTTCATCTAATTTTTTCTCCCAAAGGTTCTTTTTACTATCCACTGATACGCTCACTAATATAATCCGCGGATCATCTTTATAGTGTTGGTACAATTTTTCCATGTTAGGAATCTCTTCCACACACGGCCCACACCATGTTGCCCAAATATCCATATAAACAAGTTTTCCCCTAAAATCTGAAAGTTTCACTAGATTTCCATCACGATCACGCATTTCAAAATCCTTAGCTACAGATCCGGCTTCAAGATTATTATCCTTTGATGGCAATGGCCTTGCTTTCACAAAAGCAAGATGTTCCGGATCTGTATTTATTTTATTAAAAGTCTCAACAAACTCTCTCGCGTGAGCATTCCCCCCTCCCATATAAAACATAATGGCATAATAGTGAGAAACGTTATTTTTAATCTCTTGATTACTTACCAGTTCATCAAGGATCAATAATTTTCTAATAAATGATTTAGCGGGGTCATCTTGGGCTGTAGCCCTGTTTTTTGCCTCCCAAGATATTCGCCTTTCCACCACTCCTGTATAGCCTAACGAGCCTTTACGAGGATCTTTCTTAAAAGTAATACTATCATTCAGATCTATTGACTTCATAAATTTTATGTAATCCTTGTCTGTGAGGGTCAGTTTTTCATCACCTCTTCCAAATCCAATTTTAGCCGAAATAATATCCACATTCTTTTCCACCCGATACTCCTCGACAAGCTCTTGATCTCCCTTAACTTTATTCAGCAATTGATCCAATTTTTTATCCAAACGATCCAAATTTGCCGAATACTCTTTAAACGTGGCAAATTTTTGCCCTCTAACGCCTTTCAATGACAACTGATACGTATGAACAAATAAATAAGTATTGATATCTGCTCTATCCCCTGCAAATTTTGCTATTGTATTTCCATCCTTATCTTTTGATACTTCCAGCCGGGCTTCTTCTCCTTTACCCACTAATACCGGAATACGAGTTCCATCAGGCATATTTATAGTAAATTTTTGCCCTTCATACCTGATCACCGGATTAAATACAAACGATCCGTCACTTTCTATTTTAAGAGCCTCCCGATCACAACCTCCAATATTAATTTTTATCGTTTCTCCTTGATAATCATTAAATTTACCTTTAATCACCTGTGCATTCACTGTGAATACTCCAAGCAATATGATACTTAATACAATTAATTTTTTCATTCTTGTCAATATTTATTGTTATTTATTATTTTGCCAATCACTATTATATATGAGTATTTTCGGTGGAATTTGATAAACAAGCCGATCTTCTGTCAGCGTATAAGTATTTTTCCCGTCTGTATGTGTATATTCAGCCTTCCAATCTTGAAAAAGCGGATCATTCCATAATCTTCGCATATCAAACCAACGTATCCCAGTCATCATATATTCCCGCAACCGTTCTTCCACGACAAAACGAATTAATTCTTCCTGAGAAGTTATATCGGCAGGAATTACCGCAGCCTCTTGGGGCATTCTGTGGCGTCGGAATTTTTCAAGATTTACCCGGGCCTCATTTTGTAAAGTCTGGTCCGTAGACCGAGCTTGACACTCTATTAGCATTAAATATAGATCAGGCATTTCAACTCCTAAATTAAAGATTGTCCTGCAAGGTAATCTCCTATATCCCTCCATAACATCCCCGGTCCTAGTTTTATTCGAAAAAAAGTTTCTCCGAAGATCATCTTCCCCATACAGATCCATGTATTTTTCCTTTACAAATAATTTGGGTTGTCCCGTTGCACTGGAGATAGAAGAGATTGCATACTGATAGTTATAAATAACCTCTTTATTAGCCCCCGTATTATTAGCCGGAAAACCGGAAGTCCATGCGTATGGCTTCGCAGAATCATATCCCCATTCGCTCAACATTTGGTTATAATCCCACAAAGTGATACCAGTGGTATTTATTTCAGAAGATTTAAGTGCTTTCTCCAAAGCAATTCTTGCATTCTCGTAATCTCCTTTAACCCAATAAGCCCTACCTAGAAAAAACCATCCTGCACACTGGTAAATTCGCAACGGATGATTCGTTGATTTTACCAAATCGGGACAAGATTCTTCCAATTCTTTAATAATAAAATCATAAACTTCCTGAACCGTATTTCGTTTCAGATTTTTCAAGTTCATATCATCCTCAACAACAAGAGGAACACATAAATCAGAATTGGCCGTTGCTTCATTATAAGGTTTCCCAAAATACTGAGCAAGAATTAAATATCTAAAAGCCCTATTTACTCGTGCCTCGGCTTGAAGTTCCAACTTTCGTTTATTCGTTCCGCCCGATGCATCCATCACGTTATTAATAATAACATTAAACGTATAGATTTGTTGGTACATTGTTGTCCATTCACAAACATCATCTTCTTCACTAAAAATTTCACTCTCCCATTGATATGCTTGATTCATTTTGAAATCAAGTTCAGAAACCGAAGTTTGTGTCGCAGTAAGTTCATCTCCCATAAAAATATTGTAAAGGGTACTCACGCCCAATTTCGTCCCGAGTTCCGTTGTTTGAGTGTAAGTTACAGAAGTCAAATTCGTACTATTAAACAACCCGTTATAATGTTCAATCGTTTCGGGTATATCCTTTCCTTTAGGTTTTACATCAAGAAAATCTTTACAACCTCCAAGCAACAAGACGACACTTAATATAGTCGTCAATCTGCGATATACATGATTACATTTCATAGGTCAACTTTATTTAAAGTTAATAGTAAGTCCAAACGACCACGAGGGACCATATTTTGTCCCGCGTAACCCACTTTTATAATGGTGATATTCTGGGTCTATCCCATCATTATTTGCCGCTATCAAGAACAAATTAGAGGCCTGTACCCGTAATGTTATTCTATCCATGAATAGTTTATCACACAAACTTTTAGGAAGAGAATATGATAATGTTATATCCCGTAATTTGACATAGGATGCATCCAAAACATTAATATCCGCTAATTCGTAAAAAGTAATATCTCGTGACTTTGTTTTATTCTCAATCGTTTTAGAAACATATTTTGGTACATCCGTGTATTTTTCATCACCAGGTTCCCGCCAACGGTCCAAAAATTTCTTACTTACATTACGTGTCAGTCGTCCGTACCAAAAATTATTTACGTCACGACGCATCTTGTGACCAAAATTATACACTAGCATGAAAGAAAAATCAAAACCCTTATAAGAAAAGTTGTTCGTCAATGCACCATACCATTTAGGCTGAGTAACACCCATAAACTTCACGGCATCTTCAGTCAAAGATTCATCTTGATAATTACTGATTATTTGTCCTTCCGTATTGTAAATCTGGGGGTTTCCTTCCTTACTCAATCCTGCCCACCGATACGCAAACAAGCTATTTCCTGCATAACCTTCAATATAATCCATATAAACTTTTTTACTCGCAGTCATCTCTCCATCAAGATTGAGTTTTAGAACTTTATTACGGTTATTCGTCATCGTCAATATGGTCGACCAACTAAAATCCCGAGTAAAAATATTCTTCGTCCTAAGAGATACCTCAAATCCCTGGTTTTTCATATCTCCGAAATTGGTATAAACACTTTCCCATCCCAGTGTCTGATCCATCGGCTTTGTTGCTAACAAATCAGTTGTCAATTTATGATATACATCTATTGATGCCGTAATCCGGTTATTAAACATTGCCACATCTATCCCGCCATTTATAGTCCGAGTTCTTTCCCAATGAATTTTATCATTTGCTGGATACATGATATCATAACCTATACCCAATCCTGCAAACATAGTGCTAGCCCTTGCTTTCAATAAATTATAAGGACCTCCTTTCCCCGGTTCAGGGGAATTTCCTCCTAAACCGTAACTAAACCGAAAATCCAAACGATTCAGGAAATCAACCTGCTCCATAAAACTTTCCCTCTTCAAGTTCCAAGCTACACCAACAGACCAAATGGGTTTAAACTGGACACTAGGATCACTTCCGTATAAATTTGATTGATCTACCCGAATACTTCCGTTGAAAGTGTATTTACTATTGTAAGTGTACGCAACATTCGAATAAAAAGAAACAAATCGCTTTTCCGTTTCACTTTGAGAAAATATTTTCGTCAACAATGTATTACGAGGTGTTCCGAAGTTACTGTACACAGCACCTGAAACTCCGTTCGTGGCAAGTTCTTTTTCGTCATACGCTTGATAAGTTTGCGATTGCGGATCATATCCTCGCCGCGTATTCGAATTAGAGGTAGATATTCCCGACTGTATTTCCATACCGACAATCGCTGTTATTTGTTGCTTATCCTTACCGAAAACACGATCATAATTGAACTGATTTCGAATCGTCCAGTTTATCCCATCAATATTAGCAAGAGTATATTGTCCTCCGGTAGTGGGAAGATAATACGTCGGTGCCGTGGTTGAAGGCGGATTAGCCGGTTTTGTAAACCTTGCCAGTTCTATTCTGACTCGTGATGAATTTTGACTGTAAAATAGCTCACTTTTGCTATAATTTTGCTGGTACTGAAAACGTCCTTCATATTTTAATCCTTTAATCAAATTTATAGCAATACCCAAATTAACACGGCCATTCACTGACTTTGACTTATTAAACCCTTCTTTCATATCATCCAAGGGAACATAACTCAAATCGAGAAGACTCTTGGTTTCAAGTTCTTCCTGATAATCTTTATAAAAAACCGTGTGAGAATGATCTATCGGGTTTCCTTCTTCATCAGCCAACATCTCGTAGGGTAAAATTGTATTTTCATCTGTATATGCCGGCATGAGACCTGTTTTTACATTTTGCACGGAAAGATTCGTTGTTAAGTCAATTTTCAACCATTTTTTCAACTGTATATTATGCTTGAAATTAAGCATAATCTTGTTGGTATTTGCCCGTTCGATATTCTGGTTATACTCGTAACCAACCGATCCATAGATAGAATAAATATTATTTGCTGCACCTGAAAATGATATTGTATGCTTTGTGAATAAAGCCGGTTGCAACAGATACTTTTCAATTTGCGAACGATTATTCAATGCAGCTAATGCGTCAAGTTGTCTATCTCGTTCTATCTCATCAATCTCACCATTAGCATACTGGTATAACGGTACTTCATGCGGATAGACTAGTGCTCCCCCATTCTTAGTCGTCACCGTTGACCACGGATAGGCTTCCGGATCAAAAATTTCCTTTGCAGACTGAATAATCTGTTTACTACTCATAAGTCCTTCGTATCCAAAATCCGGAAGCCCCTTATAAGTAAATGAACCATCATAAGTGATTTTTAAACGATGATCTCCGGTCTTACCCGATTTCGTAGTTATTACAATTACCCCGTTCGCTGCTCTAGCTCCCCAGATCGAAGCAGAAGTCGCATCTTTAAGGAAGGTCACGCTTTCTATGTCACTACTGTTTATAAGTTCCTCGATATTTCCTTCCTCTAATGCAACTCCATCAACCACGATTAATGGTTCGGTTGACGAATTAATAGAAGTGGTTCCTCGGATCAAGAACTTATCTTCTCCTATTCCGTAATTTACACTTAATCCGGGAGTAAGTCCCTCAAGAGTTTCAAGAATATTTCCTGTCAGATTCGCTTTTTTGGACACTTCTTCACCTGAAACCCGCGAATATGAACCAGCACTTCTTTCCCTAGAAATAGTCTGGTAACCAGTAACTATTATATCATCAAACTTTTGCAATTTAGTAGTTAAGACAACTTTATAGTTATCTTTTTCCGAAATTTTCAATTCCTGTGGTTCCATCCCCACAAACGAAAGAACAAATACCGGTTTTGTACCATTTTCAACCGCAATATTGAATTTCCCATTGACATCCGTTGCAACACCTTTATGTGAACCTTTAATCACAACGTGAACACCCGGTAAAGGTTGTCCGGTTTCGTCCGTTACTACACCTGTAATCATTCTCACCGCTTTCAAAGGACGATCAACAGGAGCTTTTCGAATAACAACAACGCTATCTTCGAAAACATAAGTTAACCCTAATCTAGGTAAAAATTCTTTTAAAACCTTTTCTAAATCTTGATTATCAGCTTTTAAAGAAACTTTTCCCTTAGATTCAATCAATTTGTGGTCATAGAGGAAAACCATTTTGCTCTGTTTTCCTAATTCAATAAAAACTTCTGAAAGTGGAGTTTCCGTAAAATTAACTGAAATTTTAGCCGTTTGAGAAAAAGCAACTGTATTTACTGATAGAAATAAAATCATCAATAAAAAAAGTGGCAGTTTCATCTTAATTAAAAATCTCCGGACACTCAATTCATCCGTCAACCTTTTCTTAGTTCGCTTTTTTTTCATAACTTTGTTTTTTAATTATTATTACTTAGCAAAATAGCCTCATTGCCATTTAAACTATTTTGCAGGTTTTAGCTTGCTAAGGATGCAGACCTTAGCAAGTTTATTTTTTCCTAACAATTAATTTCTTACCATTCAATTCAAATGTAACATTATTAGTATATTCGAATTTTTTTAACAAATTCATAAGATTGTCATAACGAGCCATCTTACCTGAACTTGTGAAACACAAGTCTTTAACTGATTTATCAACGTAGATTATGTCCACATCATACCACAATGACAACATTGCCAATATATCTTCAAGTCTCGTTTCATTGAATTTATAAAAACCATTCTTCCAAGATGTATATAATTCAGTGTCAACCTCCTGTATTTTTATAGATTGAGTTTCTTTCTCCAAAACAATTTGTTGTCCCGGAAGAATCGTATGAATTTTACCCGAACATTCTACTTCAATTTTTCCATTAACGAGCGTTGTCCTAACAATTTTATAATCTGGATAGGCATTTATATTAAAAGAAGTCCCTCGAACCAAAATATTCATATCGTTTGTTTTGACAATAAATGATTTATTCGAATCATGCGTCACTTCAAAATAAGCTTCTCCTTCAAGAAATACTTGTCGGTTTTCACCCCTAAACGCAACAGGATATTTCAGCGTTGACAAAGAATTCAAATAAACCTTAGTTCCATCTTCAAGTGTCACGTTCCATTCTCCCCCTTTTTCCGTTTTCAATATGTTATATTCCGTTTGCTGCAAGCTATCAACACGTTGATATGTCAGAGTCTTTCCACTAGATGAAACATTCACATGATCCATTCCTGTTAAACTGCTCTCTTTAATTGTATCTAGATTTAACCAATTACCATTTGCAAGTTGTAATTGAACTTTTGAATGCTTACCACTTTCATCAAAGTTTACAGGTTCCAACTCCGGGCTATTCAAAAACAGGGTAAATAATGCAACAAAAGCAAAAACAGCTGCTACCGAAGCCGATACAAGAATCCGATGACGTACTAATTTTCTATTCCGACGTTGTTTTAATCGGGATAGTATATCCATATATTCTGATTTCCATTGCTCAAATTTTTCATCACTAAGTGAATACGAACCATACGCTTTTACTTTCTGGTATAATGCACGATGTTCAGCCGATTCGGCTAACCACTCTGACAGTATTTCCGATTCTTGATCACTTAATGATCCATCAAGACTTTTGTTAATAATAATCCAATCTATCGAGTCCATTTTTTGAGTTTATTTGTATATACAATCCCAAAAACTCAAAAAGGTTTACAAATAATCTCGATTTTTTTTCTATTCTTGGAAAAATTCTAAGTATGCACTAATTAAAATAAAGAAAGCAGAATCAGCAGCTAATTGTTCTTTTATCTTTAGTATAGCTCTATGTACTTGCACTTTAACTGTATTTTCAGAAATTGAAAGTTCCGAAGCAATTTCATTATATTTCATTTCTTTAATCAATCTCATTTTAGCTATCTGACGACATTTACCCGATAAATGCTCTATTGCAAAATAAATCTTTTCTAATAACTCTTCATCATCAATCCATTCTATGGAATCGGAATCTAACATTGCTTCTGCATAGAGCACATTTCTACGATCTTCAACTTTTCGGTCTCGTAAATATTTCAAACAGGAATTACGGACAGACACAAATAACCAGCCTGAAAGATTACTTCGGGCAGATAATTTCTTACAATTTTCATATAAACTAATGAATACATCCTGTACTAAATCATGAGCGACCTCGGAATCGAAAACCATTCGCTCGGCAAAGTGATGTAATTGCTTGAAATAAATCTCAAACAACTCCCGATAAGCCGCCTCATCATTAGCCTTTAATCTTTCTAACAGAATATAATTTTCATCCATCATCACATTGAAATACACACAAAGATATAAAATTATGGAACTTATATACAAGTTTACAGCTAAATGATCATGTATTAAAATTTATCTCACATTTTCCAACTTCCTCTTGGCTTCACCGGGATCACTCAATTCACTTGAGATTTGATGATTTCCCGTTTTCTAAATTTCACTTCGGAAAGTTCAATCGTTACCTGCCGAACGTGGATAACTCCAAACCACTTCACGCTCACGTGGCAGCGAAATTCTCCGTAAAGCAGTATATGAATTGCCTTCCATTATTGTTCGAGGATAGTCCATCTTTC
>CALUKD010000042.1 GCA_944321125.1 Candidatus Butyricimonas faecavium
TTCAAAGATATATTATTAACCTATATTTTAATACTGCAAAAGTAAATGTCTAAAAAGTAAATAGACAGCCTTTTTTCATTTTAGAAAGTTGTTTAAAAAACGCTTAGATGCAAGGCTCGTTTTTGTAAAGCAGGAACGCAACAGATGAGTACTTTTTGGACACCTTCTTTTGTTTTCCGTAAAAAACAATTTTAAAGACAAATACTTTCCGTAGAAAGCAATTTTCCCTATCTTTGTTTTACATCATGCCGCCAAAGAAGCGTGATTTATAGAAAAAGAACCTTTACCAGATAATTATAAACAATTCATTAATATAGTATGGAAAACAGAATTACTAAACTTTTCAATATAAAATACCCGATTATCCAAGGAGGTATGGTATGGTGCAGCGGATGGCGTCTGGCCTCCGCGGTAAGTAACAACGGAGGACTGGGTTTGCTAGGAGCCGGTTCTATGCATCCGGAAACATTGATAGAACACATTCACAAAATGAAAGAAAACACGAACAAACCGTGGGGTATCAATGTCCCGTTACTTTATCCCGAAATCGACCGTCTCATGGACATTATCATCAAAGAGGGAGTCAAAATTGTGTTTACATCTGCCGGAAGCCCCAAAAAATGGACACCGCTATTAAAATCCCACGGCATAACGGTAGTACACGTAATCAGCAGCGCTTTATTCGCAAAGAAATGTGAAGAAGCTGGAGTGGATGCCGTCGTTGCAGAAGGTTTTGAAGCAGGAGGACACAACGGAAGGGAAGAAACGACCACGCTGGCTCTAATACCCAATGTTACAGAAGTTTGTTCGCTTCCTGTCATTGCCGCAGGAGGAATATCTTCCGGTAAATCCTTAGTTGCCGTCATGGCATTGGGAGCGGAAGGAGTACAGATAGGAACCCGTTTTGCCGTTGCTACAGAATCTTCCGCCCATCCCGTATTCAAACAACGAGTATTTGACACGGAGGAAGGCGGAACCATGCTCGCCCTAAAAAAGCTTGCCCCAACCCGCCTTATCAAAAATGAATTCTTCAACCAAGTAAAAACTTTAGAAGACTCTGGAGCAGAAGCGGCTCAACTAACTGAACTTCTAGGTAAAGGCCGGGCTAAGAAAGGCATCTTCGAAGGTGATATGGTGGAAGGTGAGTTAGAAATCGGACAAATCGCATCCATGTTGCACAAAGAAGAATCCGTGACTGAAATTATGGAAGATATTATCGCTGATTTCAACAAAACGATGAGAAAATTGGGCGATCTGAAACTGTGAAAACAAATTATATTTATGATAAAATTTACACGCCATACATTAGATAATGGTTTAACAATGATCTGTAACACGGATACCAGTACACCATTTGTATCTGTGAATATCCTTTATAAAGTAGGCGCCCGGGATGAAGATCCCAATCGCACAGGCTTTGCCCATCTTTTTGAACATTTAATGTTCGGAGGCTCCAAACACATCGCAGATTACGATTATCACGTTCAAAAAGCGGGTGGGGATAGTAACGCTTTCACGAATAACGATTACACGAATTATTACATCACTATTCCGGCTCCTAATATTGAAACAGCTTTATGGTTGGAATCAGACCGGATGCTGGCGCTCGATTTCTCCCAAAAATCACTGGATGTTCAGCGCAACGTGGTCATTGAAGAATTCAAACAACGCTATTTCAATAACCCTTACGGGGACATCTGGCTGAAATTACGTCCTTTAGCCTATAAAGTACATCCGTATCAGTGGCCAACTATCGGGAAAAACATTGACCACATTGCAGGCGCATCTTTGGAAGATGTGGAGGACTTCTTTCACCGTTTCTACGTCCCAGATAATGCCATATTAAGTATTAGCGGTAATATTACCGACGAAAAAGCCCTAGAACTTGTGAAAAAATGGTTCGGAGATATTCCTCCTGCTCGCTACACGAGAAAAGCATTACCAATAGAACCCCAACAAACCGAAGAACGTCGCCTCGTATGCGAACATAACAAAGTTCCGGCTGATGCGATATATAAAGTATACCACATGGGTGACCGGCAATCGGATAATTTTTATACCTGCGACACAATTTCGGACATATTATCCAACGGTCAATCTTCCCGCTTGTACATCAACCTTATTAAAAACGGGAAATTATTTTCGGAGGTAGACGCTTATATCACCGGGGATATGGATCCGGGATTATTCATCTTTTCCGGAAAACTCTCGGAAGGAGTCGCAATAGAAGAGGCGGAAGCCGCCATCCAAAATGAGATTGATCATTTTATTGAAGACCCGATTTCCGAACGAGAACTCCAAAAGGTAATTAATAAAACGGAGGCTCGTATCTCTTACAGCGAGATTAATTATCAAGGGAAATCAGCCAATTTGGCATTCTTTGACTATCTCGGAGATATTAACTTGATCAATTCGGAGTGTACCCGATATACAGAAGTATCTCTTGATTCGATAAAGCAAACTGCACGAGAATTGTTTTCCGCAAAGAATTGCTCTACCTTGTGGTATCTAAAAGACAAATAATTGCAACTTTTATGAATAGAAATATAGAACCACCTATCACAGAAATCTCTCGCCCTTCATTGTGGAGGCATCAACAAATTACGCTTCCCAATGGTATCGAGATTGTATACCTCCACGATCCTAATCAAGAAGTCTTCAAGATGGACGTGGTACTCGCAGCCGGAATTTATAACCAACCTCGCCCGGTCATCGCATCAAGCATGATTAACATGCTCAACGAGGGAACCCGTCTGCATTCTTCTGCAGAAATTGCCGAGTTGTTTGATTATCATGGAGCATACGTAGATTTTAATTGTGGAATACATAAAGCTGAATTAAGCATGATTTCACTTAATAAATATGCACCACAAACTATTCGTATGCTGGCAGAGATGACGCTTGAAAGTACATTTCCGCAGAAAGAACTGGAAACGTATATCCGCAACCGGAAACAACAACATTTGATCAATATAGAAAAGACCTCTTACCTTGCCCGAATGGAGTTCATATACCGTATGTACGGGAAGGAACATCCTTATGCTAACTGTTTCACACTGGAAGATTTCGATCAAGTGACTCCGGAATTATTACTTAATTTCTATCGGGAAAGAGTACAGGCATCACAATGCAGAATCATGATTTGCGGGAATGTCAACGATACGGTATTACAAGAAGTAAGCCAAGCCTTTTCGCCAATGAGTAGTAATCCGTTACCACCGGACAAGGTTTACACCATACAGCCGAGCAAACCCGGTAAATATCATATATCCAAGCCCGATGCCGTACAAACCAGTATCCGAATCGGGAAAAACGGTGTCATGTTATTGGATGAAGACTACACGTATTTCCAACTTTTGAATATGGTACTCGGTGGTTATTTTGGTTCCCGCCTGATGTCGAATATCCGGGAAGAAAAAGGATACACTTACGGAATCGGTTCATACAACGTTACCATGCCGCAAGCCGCACATTGGATGATTGCCACGGACGTTAACGCAGAAGCAACAGAAGCAACAGTAACAGAATGTATAAAAGAGATCTGCCGACTACAGGAAGAACTTGTACCCGAAGAAGAGTTAAACCTCGTAAAAAGTTATTTTAACGGGGAATTACTTCGGGAATTAGATGGGGTTTTCTCCCAATCCGATGCATTGAAACACAAGCTTAATTACGGACAGGATAATACATTTTATCTCCGGGCTATCGACAAGATCCGCTCTTGTACTCCTGAAGATATTATGCATCTAGCTCAAAAATACTTGAACGTGGACGATATGTATATCGTGACTGTAGGAAAATCGCTTGATAATCAACTCGACTCTCCCCCCTTGTAAGGGGGAGAGGGCTAGGAAATACCTATCATATATAACAAAAGATCTGTATCTTTATAACTATTGTAATTGGAAATTAATTGGAACAGTATATTCAACACTGACAGGATTTCCTCTCTGTGTACCCGGTTTCCAATTCGGCATTAGCTGTAGAACACGTATAGCCTCCCGATCTAATAGCGGGTCAACACTTTTCGCAATTCTAAAGTTCACGGGTTCTCCGTTTTTATTTATTACAAAAGTCACAAACACTTTTCCCGTGATATTCTTTTTCTGTGCTTCCAAAGGATAACGAATTCTCTTGGCAAGGAATTTCATAACATTACCATCTTCTCCTATAAATTGAGGCATATCTTCCACCACTTGAAAAACATCTTCATCTTTATCATTTTTTTCACTATACCCTACAACCACAAGTTCATCCAATACAACCGGTTCCGTTGCCATTTTTATCTCCATTTTTTTAGCACTCTTCACGGGAATAAATTGATTTGCTTTTCCCACGTAAGAAAAAATAAGTACAGTCCCCGGTTTCACGGTAATAGAAAATTCCCCTTTATCATTCGTCATGGTTCCAATCCCAGTCCCCTTCACAATGACACTAACCCCGACGAGAGGCTGATCATTGGTATCAACAACAATACCTTTAGCAGCAATAGAATCCTGCCCCATCATGCCCATTACATTTTCATTCATAGGTACAATCGCTTGTACATTACTGGATAAAATCAACAAACCTGTAATCGGAACAAATAAAGCATATTTGATTAATCCCATTCTAGAAGTTCTTTTTTTATTCATCATAATAATACGTTTTTTTAAGGGTGACACATTGAATTTATTTACTATTTGAGCTGCAGCCGAAGGATGGGATAAACGGAGAAGGTGGTATTGATAAGCTTTTCGGTCAAAACCAGAATGGACAACACGCTTATCCGCTAAAAATTCAAGGTTACAACGAATCTCTCGTTTCAGTAACCACATCGCAGGATTCATCCAAAAGAAAGCGCATAAAACTTCGGAGACCATCACGTCCAACGAATGATACTGTTCCGCATGAGTCCGCTCATGGGTGATAATTTCTTGCATATCATCAGAACTGTATAATGATGGACTTACGAATATCCACTTAAAAAAAGAAAACGGTGTAATCTTCCCCGACAATATAATCACGGAAACAGAACAATAAGATGCTTTTTCACCTTTATAGACTAACTGAATGATTGATATCAATTGAATAACAATCCGACCGAGTAAAAGTGTCACGACTCCCCAATAGCAAAACCTTAAGACCTCCCAAATGCCTATCGATACCTGATGTCCTTCCGGGAATACACTTATTTCCGGTAGCAAATTAGGAGCGTATTGAACAACCGCTTGTTGAATTGCAATCTTTTGTTCTTCTTCAAATGAAAATGTAACCAAGGGATAAATAAATGATGCACCTAATATTGTCCATAAACAAAATCTCCGGATGACAAAGAACGTATCTTGGCTAAATAATAGCCGATAAAAAAGATAAAACACGACCAGCGCAATATTTACCTTTACCAAATAAATGAACGCCCCATCCATAATTATACATTTTATTGTTTCTCTATTAGCTTGATGATCTCTTCAAGATCTTTTGCTGAAATCTTTTGCTCTTTAGCAAAGAATGTCACCATTTCCTTGTAAGAATTTTCAAAATAATTACGTACGACCCCGGACATAAACTTCATTTTATACTCATGTTCATCTATGACAGGAATATACTCGTAAATATTTCCATGCTTCTTACTAGATAGAAATCCTTTTTTCTCCAAGTTCTTCACGATAGAAGCAACAGTTGTGTAAGGCGGTTTCGGTTCTTCCATCCGGTTCAAAAAATCTTTTATCACGCCACTCTTCACCTGCCAGATGATCAACATTACCTCTTCTTCCTGATGTGTCAATTTTTCCATATGAACTATTCATTTACGATTCTTTCGCAAATCTACGAAAATTTCGTAATAATACAACACTTTCGTAGAAAATATATTTATAACATTTTCAATCTACTCACGTATAGTATTCAAAAAAGGAAAGCATGAAAAGAATTACATTCGTCTTTTTAATTGGAGTACTGCTCTTTACAACAGGCCAAGCTCAAAATAAAAAGGAAATTCGTTTCGAAAAAGAATTTCAGAAAACACTGACACTGGTCAACAGTGATCAATTCACTGTTAAGTTTTATATTGCTACCCCTACCGTACAAACACTTTTCACTCCACCGGGAGCGGGTGCCAACATTGACATTAACCCACAAAATTGTTATCTAAGCATAAATGACTCCTTGGTAACAACACAACTTCCTTATTTCGGCAGAGCGACATGGACATCAAATTCACATTTAGATTCTGTTGTCTTCAACACGGTATTATACAGTCGCACGGTAAAAATTTACCAAGACGGAAAAAAGAAAGCAATTGCTTATCAAATAACCATTCGTTCCAACCAAGATATTTGCTATCTGAACATGGATATTCAATATGACGGAACCTGTTATTTATATTTCAGTGACCGCAAGCGTGCTCCTATCAGTTATGTCGGGCAAATAACCCCAAAAGATTCCACTATGCAAAAAAGATATAAGCTATCACCAAAGCAGCAATGATACCTGCAAAATCGGCAATTAACCCACAAGGTATTGCGTAACGTGTATTTTTAATCCCCACCGCACCAAAATACACGGCTATAATATAAAATGTCGTATCCGTAGCCCCTTGGAAGGTTGATGCCAATCGCCCGGCAAAAGAGTCCGCCCCAAACGTATTCATGGTATCAATCATCAGTCCACGCGCCCCACTTCCACTAAGCGGTTTCATCAAAGCCGTAGGCAAAGCCGGTATGAAATCAGCATCTAATCCACAAGCCAAACACAAACTTTCCAATCCTCTCATCAACATATCCATCGCTCCTGCAGCCCGAAAAACCCCAACTGCTACAAGAATAGCCACCAAATAAGGAATAATCTTTATCGCAACAGAAAAGCCTTCTTTTGCACCATCAATGAACGCATCGTAAACATTTATTTTACGCCAAGCTCCCATGGCAATAAAAGCTGTAATAATAGAAAAAAGAATAACGTTACTGGCTACCGTAGAAATCGTCGTAATAGACTCTTTATCCAATCCGGAAAAATACCAAATTAAACCACCCACGGCCAACGTTCCCCCAATCAAATAAGCCATAACAACCCGATTGAACAGGTTCAGCCGCTGATATATCGCTACCGCAATCAAACCGACCAAGGTGGACACATAAGTTGCCAACAAAATCGGAATAAATATATCTGCCGGATTCGCTGCCCCCATCTGCGCTCGATACACCATGATCGAAACAGGGATAATAGTCAAACCGGAAGTATTCAACACCAGAAACATAATCTGTGCATTGGAAGCTCGATCCTTATGAGGATTCACTTCCTGCATTTGTTGCATTGCTTTCAGTCCCACGGGAGTCGCGGCATTATCCAACCCTAGCATATTCGCAGCAATATTCATCATAATCGAACCATATGCGGGACTATCCGGTGGTAATTCCGGGAACAACTTCCGGAAAAAAGGACTGATCAACCATGACATCACTTTCACAGCTCCCCCCCGCTCTCCAATTTTCATGATTCCCATCCACAAGGTTAAGACACCCGTCAAACCTAGCGAGATTTCAAACCCTGTTTTTGACATATCAAAGGTTGCCTTTATGATAGCAGAAAAAACTTCTGTATCACCCATGAAAATCAATTTACAAAGTGCCACGATAAATGCCGCACCAAAAAAGAAAATCCAGATATAATTGAGAACCATAAAATCAATTGAAAACAAAAAATTGGAAATTGAAAGTTGAAAAGAAAAACTCACCTTTCATTTTCAATTTCCAATTCCCAACTTTCAATTATTTAATGTTTTGCTTTACACGCTTTTATCGTGTTTTGTAATAAAGTTACGATAGTCATCGGTCCCACACCACCAGGAACCGGAGTTATATATGAACATTTAGGAGCCACGTGATCATAATCCACATCTCCTACTAATCTCCAACCATTTTTTGCCGTTTCCGAAGGAATACGGTGAATCCCGACATCCACGACAACGGCTCCTTCTTTCACCATGTCTTCTTTCAAGAAATGCGGAACACCTATCGCCACAATCAAAATATCTGCTTGACGAGTAATATCTTTTAGATTCGTCGTTCTACTATGACATAATGTAACGGTACAATTAGCATTCTTGGCTTTCCGGGACATTAACACTGCCATGGGGGTGCCCACGATATTACTTCTTCCGACAACAACACAATGTTTACCTTCCGTCGGAATGTTATAGCGTGTCAACAGTTCCACAATTCCTGCCGGGGTTGCTGGTAAATAGGTCGGTAACCCTAACACCATTCGTCCCACGTTACAAGGATGGAAGCCATCTACATCTTTATCCGGATGAATACGGTTCAAAACTTTCTCTTCGGAAATATGTTTCGGGAGAGGTAACTGCACGATAAACCCATCCACGTCAGGATCCTCGTTCAACTTATCAATGACCGCCAACAATTGCTCTTCAGTGATATCATCACCATAACGCAATTCTGAACTTTTCATCCCTACCGCCTGACAGGCTTTTACTTTACTAGCAACATACGTTTCGCTAGCCCCGTCATTTCCTACAAGTACAGCAACTAAATGCGGAATCTTTTTCCCTTCTGCTACGAAAGTAGCAATTTCATCTGCAAGTTCTTGCTTCACCTGTGCTGAAATTTTCTTACCGTCAATAATTTCCATCTAATCAATTTTAAATTTTAGATTTCAAATTTTAAATTTCACATAAACATTCACGTAAAATCTAAAATTACAATTTTATCTATTTGATTTTAAATCTTAAACCTCAAATTCAAACCCGATAAAAGGATTAAATCTAAAATTTAAAATTTAAAATCTAAAATCTTTAGCGTCTCTTCACCGGAGCATTACCCATCATCTTACCACCTTTGGATAACATTCGCATCATTTTTTTGGATTCATCGAACTGTTTCAATAAGCGGTTTACATCTTGAATGGTTGTGCCACTACCCGATGCTATACGTTTACGACGAGAACCATTGATCAATTCAGGATTCTCCCGTTCTTCCGGGGTCATCGAGTAAATGATTGCTTCAACACCTTTAAAAGCATCGTCATCAATATCCACGTTTTTCAGAGCTTTACCCACACCCGGAATCATGGAAGCCAAATCTTTGATGTTACCCATCTTCTTGATCTGCTGTATCTGACTTAAGAAATCGTTAAAATTAAACTGATTCTTAGCAATCTTTTTCTGTAACTTCTTCGCTTCTTCCGCATTAAATTGTTCCTGCGCTTTCTCAACCAAAGAAACTATATCACCCATACCCAAGATTCGGTCTGCCATACGCTCGGGATGGAAGACATCAAGCGCCTCCAACTTTTCACCTGTACCAACAAATTTGATCGGTTTATTTACCACGGTACGAATAGACAATGCCGCACCACCACGGGTATCACCATCCAGTTTGGTTAGAATCACACCATCAAAGTCTAGACGATCGTTAAATTCCTTTGCCGTATTCACAGCATCCTGTCCGGTCATGGCATCCACCACAAAAAGAGTCTCTTCCGGATCAATTGCTTTCTTGATGGCAGCGATTTCATTCATCATCTGCTCATCAATAGCCAAACGTCCTGCGGTATCGACAAGCACAACATCTTTGCCTGTTGTCCGGGCCTCCTTCACGGCATTCAAGGCAATTTTCACCGGATCATTATTTCCTTCTTCACTATAGACGGGTACCCCGATTTGCTCCCCCAGCACTTTTAATTGCTCGATAGCTGCCGGACGATAAACGTCACAGGCTACTAACAAAGGATGCTTTCCTCGTTTTGTCTTTAACAAGTTGGCCAATTTACCGGAAAACGTTGTTTTACCAGAACCTTGTAAACCCGACATCAAGATAACAGCCGGATTACCTTTTATATTAATATCAACATGGGTTCCCCCCATCAATTGGATCAATTCATCATGAACAATCTTTACCATCATCTGCCCCGGCTTCACGGCAGTTAGCACGTTCATACCTAATGCCTTTTCTTTTACCGTATTGGTAAACTCTTTCGCAATTTTATAATTCACGTCGGCATCCAACAACGAACGTCTCACCTCTTTAAGCGTTTCAGCCACGTTGATCTCGGTGATCTTTCCTTGTCCTTTTAAAATCTTAAACGATTTTTCTAACCTCTCCGATAGATTCTCAAACATAATTTATCAATTGAAATTCGAAAATTGAAAATCGAAATGCTCCCACATCTAATCTTCAAGCTTCGCTATTATAACTCTTAATTAATTCATTCCCCGCAAAATTAATAATTTTACCCGAAAACATACAGTTTCACTTTTCAATTTTGCGACATTCTACTTTTTTCTCTATTTCCGACTAATATTTTTCAACACTACAAACGTTTTGTCTATTAATGAATTATCCACCACTACGGTAAATTCATTGGTGGAAGAAATAACTTCCGTCAAATTAATCCCCTCCCAAGATAACTCCTTCATTATACAATAGTAGAAACCGGGCTGCAATATATTCCCTTTAGGAAGTTTCAGTGTAACGGATGACAAGCCATTCTCTTTGAAAATACACTGTTCTTCCTTGAAATATTCATCCACTATTCCTTCCATCACCTCACTTACGACTAGGTTAGTCTCAAAAACACCCTGTACCACAGTGTAAAAGACCTCATCTCTTCGTGCAATAGATTTCAATACCCGGATATGACAATCCATCAAAGTATTTGAATTTTTAAATGTATAGTCACACAAGTTACTCCTTAAAATAATATCTCCCATATTATTCAGCAACTTGTTTAACTGCACTTGTTCTCGCACTTGTAAATAAGGTGCCAATCGATTCAACGCCATCACGATTGCACCTGCATTTACAGGTTTTCCCAACAATTTTTCCACTTCTCCCTGTATCTGTCTGGCCAAAGCCGAAATATTAATAATCCCCGCTGCCAAAGATTCCGACAAATAAGGCTTATGCCTTACGATTCCTTCCACTGCCTGGGCTACACTTATCATGTTAATTGAAAATTGAAAGTTGAAATTTAAATATTATTTTTCTTATTATTAATATAATTCGATCCATTCATAAGCATTTCCCACGTAATCCATATAACGTATGAAATCTTCCGTTTTTATGGCTAACGAAGCATGATTGTCATTCGGGTGGAATGATAATCTTTTTGCTTCTTGCAAATGTTTATCTAAAAACACGTACACGTGGTGTTCCGTATCATTCAACAAACCAAAAGGACTGACCGAACCGGGACGTAATCCCAAATATTTCTCCATTCGAGTTTCAGAAGCAAAACTTAACTTACCCTGTTTCAGCATTTTCTCCATATCATGAATGGCCATATCATGATCACATTGGAGGATTACTAGATAATGACGATTCCCTTTATGATTCCTGAAAAACAAATTCTTACAATGCGTACTATCTAGATTTTTCCAATATTGTCTGGCAATCTCTATCGTCGGTGCAGCCGGATGCTCCGTATATTCAAACTCTATCCCCAGAACTGCCAACGTTTCATATACTTTCTCCTGTCCTACCATGTATTAATTTTAAATTTAACAACTTTAGATCCCACTAATTTCTCGACTTATAATTTCAAATTAAGTAATTTTTCCCCACGAACCAACGTTTTTACAATCGTAAATAGTCATTCATAAATCGTAAATAACTCTATTCATTTTAAATTTTAAACTTCTAATTTTTAGTCTTTAACTTTTATCTTTCAACCTTCCCTGCCACGTATCCATTTCCTCCAAACGTTTATCCAATTTCGCCGTGAACTCAAAATTTTTAATTCCCCATTGTGGAGCTATTAAATATTCGGGGGGAGATTGATTCACAAAACGTTCCAAGTAAACATCAGGACGGATTCGCTCAATCACTTCCACAACAAAATCCAAATATTCATCCAATGTGTAAAGGTGAAAAAGTGCCGGATTTTCCAAGTATTGTTCAGCCAGACGAGTTCCTTTCACGATTTGTAACTGGTGAAGTTTCAATACTTGAATTGGCAATTCACTTAAACGAATGGCTCCCTCCAACATGGATTCTCGACTTTCGCCCGGCAATCCGAAAATCAAATGTGCTCCAATCGTTATCCCACGTCCCGCCGTCATCCGGATAGCCTGTTCCGCAACAGCAAAATCATGTCCCCGATTCACTTGGCGTAAAATAGAATCATTCACAGACTCTACCCCGTATTCCACACAAACATAATGTCGTTGGGCCAGCTCTTCCAAATAACCCAGAATTTCCTCGCTCACAACATCCGGCCGCGTCCCAATCACTAATCCCGAAATCATTGGATGGGCCAAAGCCTCCTCGTAACGTTGTTTCAACACCTCTAACGGTGCATACGTATTCGAATAGGCCTGAAAATAAGCCAAATATCTTTGCCTCTTATATTTCCGGGCAAAGAAACGGATTCCTTCCTCTATCTGTTCCGTGATTCCCCGCGCAACTCGACAATAATCAGGGTTAAAACTCTCGTTATTACAAAATGAACATCCTCCCACACCCTTATTTCCATCCCGGTTAGGACAAGTAAATCCTCCATCTATTGACAACTTTTGCACTCTTTCCTGAAAAAGAGTCTTAAAAAAAGTCGGATAATCATTATATCGTTTTTTACCGGGTTCAAATTTCATTTTGAATAAAATATAAACAGGTCGCAAAAATAAACATTTATCTGTTTAGAATTTAACAAAACCCACTAATTTTTTTATTAGCACATTCATTTTTGCTGAAAAGTTACCAATTTCATACGTTTGCGTAGATTTTAACTATTTTTTCTTATTTATATATTCAAGAAAAAAAATTATCTTTGTACTCCAAGATGAAAATTTTGAGAAAAGAATGATCTATAAACAATCACTCCTGAATGTCAGGAGGTAAACGCAAAAATCTAACAGAATATGAGTACGAAGTACGTTTACACCTTTGGTGACGGAAAAGCAGAAGGAAAAGCAGACATGAGAAACCTGCTGGGCGGCAAAGGCGCCAATCTTGCCGAAATGAATCTCATTGGAGTTCCTGTTCCTGCAGGTTTTACTATTACAACAGAAGTTTGTACCCTTTATAATCAAGAAGGAAAAGACGCCGTTGTAAAATTAATCGAGAATGACGTTAAAGCCGGCATTGCAGCTACAGAAAAGTTAATGAATGCCAAATTCGGATCAAAAGGAGAGGCCTTTCCTCTTTTAGTTTCCGTACGTTCCGGTGCCAGAGTGTCCATGCCTGGTATGATGGATACTGTGTTAAACTTGGGAATGAATGATGATGCCGTTAAAATTGTGGCAGAAAAATCAGGCAACGCCAGATTTGCGTGGGATTCATATCGTCGTTTCGTACAAATGTATGGAGATGTCGTAATGGGTGTCGCTGCCGGAAAAGGAGAACACAACCCATTCGAAGTTGAAATTGACAAATTAAAAGCAGAAAAAAATATTTCTAACGATACCGAATTTTCGGCTGAAGATTTGCAAGAACTTGTTCGTCGTTTCAAAATTGTCGTTAAAACCAAAACCGGTAAAGATTTCCCGACCTGCCCATGGGAACAATTATGGGGAGCCATCTGTGCCGTATTTGATTCATGGATGACAGAACGTGCCGTTCTATACCGCCAGTTGAATCAAATCCCGGAAGAATGGGGAACCGCGGTGAATGTTCAAGCTATGGTCTACGGAAACATGGGTAACAATTCCGCTACCGGAGTTGCTTTCACTCGTGATGCCGCCACCGGAGAAGATATCTTCAACGGAGAGTACTTGATCAACGCACAAGGAGAAGACGTTGTTGCCGGTATCCGTACCCCGCAGGAGATTACCATCGAGGGATCTCGCCGTTGGGCTAAAATGCAAAACATTTCAGAAGAAGAACGTGCTGCTAAATATCCTTCATTGGAAGAAGCCATGCCAACAGCTTATGCAGAGTTGAATGCTGTTCAACAGAAATTGGAAGACTATTTCCACGATATGCAGGACCTCGAATTTACCATTCAAGACGGTAAATTATGGATGTTGCAAACCCGTAACGGAAAACGTACTGGTACAGCAATGGTAAAAATGGCTGTTGACATGCTCGAACAAGGTATGATCAACGAAGAAACTGCTCTTCTTCGCCTTGAAGCAGCTAAACTAGATGAATTACTTCACCCGGTATTCGACAAAGAATCACAATCCAAAGCAAAAGTATTAACCAAAGGTTTACCTGCATCTCCGGGTGCCGCTTGCGGACGTGTTGTATTCTTTGCTGACGAGGCTGAAGAGTGGAAAAACAGAGGGGAGCAAGTGGTTCTAGTTCGTTTGGAAACTTCTCCCGAAGATTTACGCGGAATGAACGTTTCCGAAGGAATTCTTACCGCTCGCGGAGGTATGACGTCCCATGCTGCCGTTGTTGCCCGCGGAATGGGTAAATGTTGTGTTTCCGGAGCTGGAGAAATTGTCGTAGATTATCACAAACGCACATTCACGGTAAAAGGAGTAACGATTAGTGAAGGAGACTGGATATCTTTGAACGGTTCTACCGGAGAAGTTTACCTAGGCAAAGTAGCCACGGCTGAGGCTGTATTGGACAAAGATTTTAGAACCATTATGGAACTGGCAGAAAAACATACGCGTATGTACGTGAGAACTAATGCAGACACACCGCACGATGCAAAAGTTGCCCACGATTTTGGAGCTAAAGGTGTTGGTCTCTGCCGAACCGAACATATGTTTTTCGAAGGTGATCGTATTGATGCTGTACGCGAAATGATTTTATCCGATACCGTAGAACAACGCCGTATTGCATTAGCCAAGATCCTTCCGATGCAGAGAAGTGACTTCGAAGGTATTTTAGAAGCCATGGATGGATACGGGGTTACCATCCGTCTGTTAGACCCGCCATTACACGAGTTTACCCCCAATGAACCGGAGTCTCAAAAATACATGGCAGAAAAACTAGGTCTTCCTATAGAAGTCGTTAAAGAAAAAGTAGATGCTTTACATGAATTCAACCCAATGTTAGGACACCGTGGTTGTCGTTTGGGCATTACTTATCCAGAGATCACCGAAATGCAAACCCGTGCGATCATTGAAGCTGCTTGTAACTTGAAATTGAAAGGTTTCAATCCGAAACCGGAAATTATGGTTCCATTGGTTGGTACCGTGAAAGAATTAAAACAACAAGCGGATATCATCCGTTGCACGGCTGATGTAGTATTTGCAGAAAAAGGCGTGAAAGTAGATTACATGGTAGGAACCATGATCGAAATTCCTCGTGCGGCATTAACTGCTGATCAAATTGCAGAAGTTGCAGAATTCTTCTCTTTTGGAACGAACGATTTGACTCAAATGACCTTTGGATACTCTCGTGATGACGCCGGTAAATTCTTACCGGAATATATCAAGAAAGGTATTTTGAAGACCGATCCATTCGCAGTATTGGACCAAGAAGGCGTGGGACAATTAGTTCAGATTGGTGCTCAAAAAGGACGTTCAACCAACAACAAGTTGAAACTCGGAATCTGTGGAGAACATGGTGGAGAACCCTCTTCCGTGATTTTCTGCGACAAAGTAGGTATGGACTACGTTTCATGTTCTCCATTCCGCGTACCTATCGCTCGTTTGGCAGCTGCACAAGCCGCAATTATGCATGCGAATAAATAATAAACAACATATTAAGAAAAAATAGCTTGGGAATTCCCAAGCTATTTTTTTACACTCTAACTTTTCATCCACCAAAACATATCCCATTAAATAACATAAACTAGCCATACGCACGCATCAATATACATCCATCTGTTTACCCCTTTATAAATTATATTTTCTCTACTTCCAATGCGACAAACCATATCATATTTTTACTTGTAACTTCTCAACATTAACCCTATCTTTGTATCAAACAAAATATAAAAACGCTATGCAACAAAATATAGAACATCCCGAAAATGACGCCTGTTATGAAGGCTTAGCCGTCAATAAAGGCATCGAACAACCGGATCCGGTGAATCCAGCTATTGCAGAAAGACTAAAGCATTTAAAAAAGAAAACACTCACTGCAGATGAATACGTGGCAGGAATATTCCGGGGAGATATCAATATTTTAAGCCAGGCAATCACACTTGTAGAGAGTGCCCGCATTGATCATCAAGCCATGGCACAGGAAGTCATTAACCGTTGTCTACCAAATACAGGTAAATCCGTTCGTATAGGAATCACAGGAGTACCTGGGGCCGGGAAAAGTACTTTCATCGAAGCCTTTGGTAAGTTTCTCACGAACGAAGGACACAAAATCGCAGTCTTAGCCATCGATCCTAGTAGCGAACGCTCAAAAGGAAGTATCTTGGGAGACAAAACTCGTATGGAAGAATTATCATGTGATCCGCACGCCTATATTCGTCCTTCCCCATCTGCAGGTTCTTTAGGTGGGGTAGCCCGTAAAACAAGAGAAGCTATGTTATTATGTGAAGCTGCAGGATTCGATATTATCTTAATAGAAACCGTGGGAGTCGGACAAAGCGAGACCGCCGTACACTCTATGGTTGACTTTTTCTTGTTAGTACAGATTGCCGGAGCCGGAGACGAATTGCAAGGAATCAAGCGAGGTATTATGGAGATGGCCGACAGCATCATCATTAATAAAGCCGATGGAAATAATATCACTCGTGCAGAACTCGCCAAAGTTCAATTACAAAACGCCCTCCACTTATTTCCTCCCCACGAATCAGGAGTAGAACCCAAAGTAATGACTTGTTCCGCCTACGAGAAAACTGGAATAAGAGAAATTTGGGAAAACATATTGCACTATTGTAGCGAAACCCAACAAAACAAATATTTCGACATCCGTCGCAGTGAACAAGCTAAATACTGGATGTATGAAACTATTGACGAACAACTCAGAAATCGTTTTTATCAAAATCAAAAAGAACAGATAAAACAAGCTGAAGAGAAAGTACTACACAACGAGGAAAGTTCTTTCGCAGCAGCATTCCGTTTGTTAGACAACTATTTTAAGAAAGAGACACAACTATAAATTGTAAAACACATTCTCTCCATCTACTTAAACAGTAGTACGATGGAGAGATATTCCCCCTTTTGATACTTTAAACTTGTATTAACCTCCCAATATTAATACATTTTCAAAAAGACAATCTCAAAATAAATATCGGTATCAAATACCCCTTTCTAAAAGAATTATTAAACGAACGTTTAAT
>CALUKD010000043.1 GCA_944321125.1 Candidatus Butyricimonas faecavium
ACTGAATATGTTCATAATCCCTGCTTTTTGAGCGCTAATATACTAAAAATATTAGGTGTGTTTGCGGAGAATCAGATAACATTTTTAATCTCTCCATGTTTACATACCTGAATAAATCCATTTCATGGAAAATTCGATAATGTTCCACACCAAACCATTCTGAATCGGTGGTTTTTCCTTTTTTACGTAATTTCATAGGAATAAATTTTTCTAACAAACAAAAGAGTATCTAGTTCAGGAAAGAACATCAGACCAATCATTTACATATGCAAAAGTACTTATTGAACAGGATAGCACCAAGTAAATATATCAGAATATCAAATATTTATATATGCAATAACGTATTGATTTATTGTTATGTTGACAGCTTGGAAGATAAAGAATATTGCGTTTTAGATATTCCTCATAACAGATTTTAGTTAGTGAGTAATTTCCTTCATTTTAGGTATTATATGCCAATTCAGGAGAAAAGTCACCTACTTAAATTGCTGGATAGTGAATTTTGGTGATGATATAGATACCATAGGGGCAATTACGGGAGGATTAGCAGAAATTATGTAGAATGGTTAGAGGTCTTGGTAAGGAAAGATGATATATTGAATTAGCTGATAGGTTAGATTACGGTCGGATTAGAGTGTTCTAATAAAGATGAGGTATAAATAGGGGTAGTTGGAGTATCGAAGAATATAGAATTGAGAGATGTTGTCACATCTGTAATTGATTATTAATTAGAGTTATATATGTTTATTGTTGTATTACATCATGAATGATTGTAGATGAAAGAAGCTATTAAAATGGTCAAGGTTTTGGTCAAGGTTTTGGGGTATTTTTGCCCAAAAAATCACTATAAACAAAAATCAGCCACTTTGTAAGTAGCTGATTTCTTGAGGTCGGTAGCAGATTTGAACTGCTGTACACGGTTTTGCAGACCGCTGCCTAACCGCTCGGCCAACCGACCCTATTGCGATTTTGCGTGGCAAAGATAAGGCGATATTTTGGATTTTGCAATACCCTGCTGTAATTTATTTTGATAAAGTAACACTCGTGGCTGCTATCTTTCCTCCTAATGGTGGGTTTAGTTTTGAAACCTTGATAGTTACATGAGAAATTTGCGGGAAGGCATCGTATAGTGCGTTGATCATTCTTTGGGCCACGTGTTCTAACAAGTGTGAGGTAATCATCATTTCTTTGGCAATAATCTCGTATGCGGTAAGATAATTCAATGCGTCTTCGATGTTATCTGTTTGGGCTGCGTTGTTACAATCTGTTTCGATGCGGGCGTAAACCATGAATTTATTTCCTACGACACGTTCTGTTTCATAACATCCGTGGAAGGCAAAAAATTCCATTCCTTCAATTTCTATAATTCCATTCATAATTGTTAATTTTTATTTTTGTAAAAATAATATTTCCATTTGTCTTTAAATACAAAAGAGTCGACATTTTTGTCGACTCTTAAGATTACATTACTAACTACTAACCTAAACCATACAAACTTATGAAAAATCTTCAATCTCTTAAAGACGGTGCAAAGATAAAGCATCTATTATATCTAGACCAATTTTGAATGTTAATAAAAGCTATTAATTGAGTTAATCTTAGTTAATGTTTTGTGCCTGTAAAGCTATGTTTTGAATAATTGTAAGTGAATGTCATTGAAACTGAATGATTAGTAGGACTAATTGTGGATTGCTCGTGTGAATGCAAATGTATTTTTGTTAGTTTCTTGTTAGAATATGACCGATAAAATGAATTTTATTTGTAAGTTTAACAAATCATTTTAGATGAATTAATTAATATGGTAAATTGGGTAAAAGTAGCAGATATTCAGAATCTTGTCGAGCGGGCTGGTGAGTTGATAAAAGAAGTGTATGATAAGAGAAATTTTAATGTAGAGCTGAAGGGAGATAATACACCGGTGACAGAAGCGGATAAGCTTTCGAGTGAGTATATTATAAGTGTATTGAGAAAATTATATCCGGAGATTCCGGTGATTAGCGAAGAGTCTCCATTACCGATTTATGAAGAACGAGAGAAATGGGTATACACTTGGATTGTTGATCCGTTGGACGGTACGAAGGAATTTATATATCGAAATGGGCGTTTTTGTATCAATGTTGCTCTTGTGGAAAAGGGAAAACCTGTATTCGGGATGATTAATAACGTGTGTGATGGTGAAATATTATGGGCTTTTGCTAGCGGGGAGAAGGGAATGATAAAAAACGGGAGGGAAGAAATTTTTCCGAATGTTGGGAAAAAGAATTCAAAGTTGAGGGTGGCTGTCAGCCGTTTTCATATCACGGAGTGGGAATTACGATATGTCGATTATTTGAAATCTTTGGGACATGAAGTTGAACTGGTCCCGCTGGGAGCATCATCAAAATATTGTATGCTTGCTAAAGGAGAGGTGGATATATGTCCCAAATTCGGAAAATGTTCGGAGTGGGATGTTGCGGCAGGACAAGTGCTAGTGGAAGCTGCGGGTGGTTATGTGGTAAATGCGGAGTCGGGAGGAGAGGTCCGTTATAATAAAGAGAATATGATAAGTCCGCCTTTTGTCATGTTTGGTAAGCGTGTTTATGATGAAATAAAAGAAGGAAATAAGACTTTTTTAGATTTCAAAGTAAAAAGTGTGATAAAAAATGATTACTTTGGGGCTCGAAGAAATGAAATAAAAAAACAAGATATAATGGAAAAACAATACGCTAAAGAACTAGTAGAGTTTATATATGAGAGTCCGACAAACTTTCATGCCGTGGCAAATGCCAAAAAAGAATTGCTAGGTAATGGTTACAAACAACTTTTCTCGGGAGAGGCATGGCAAATAGAAAAAGGAGGTAGGTATTTCGTGACGAAGAATCATTCTTCACTTTTTGCTTTCGAGATTGGTAGCGGGGAGATCGCCGAAGAAGGGTTCAAGATTATTTGTGCCCATAGTGATTCTCCGACATTTAGAATCAAACCGAATGCCGCTATGCCCGTTGCCGGGAAATACTTGAAATTGAACACGGAAGTGTATGGGGGACCGATTATGTACACGTGGTTTGATAGGCCGTTGTCCATGGCGGGGCGAGTTATGCTGCGTAGCTTGAACCCGTTAAAGCCTGCGACTCAGTTCGTGAATTTCAAGCGTCCGTTGATGGTTATTCCTCACATTGCTATCCATTTCAACCGTGCCGTGAATGACCAAGGTAACCCGTTGAGTAAGCAGAAAGATATGCTTCCCGTGATTGCCATGATAAATGAAACTTTCGAAAAAGATAATTATCTGGTCAAACTTATCGCAGAAGAGATGGGGGTAAGTCAGGAAGATATACTTGATTTTGATTTGACGCTTTATAATTATGAAAAAGGCTGTTTGTTTGGGGCAAACGAGGAGTTCATATCAAGTGGTAAGTTGGATGATCTAGCTATGGCTCATGCCGGGTTAAAAGCTTTCGTGGCCTCAGAGAAATGTCGTAAGACGAAAATTTTTGCTATTTTTGACAATGAAGAAGTGGGAAGTGGAACAAAACAAGGTGCTGGCTCTCCAATTTTGAGGACAATTATTGAACGTATCGTTTTCGGGTTGGGGGGAAAGCCTGAAGATTTGTATCGAGCAATTCATAATTCCTTCATGATTTCGGCGGATATGGCGCATGCGCTTCACCCGAATTACGTGGAGAAACATGATCCTACAAATCACCCCGTGATAAACGGTGGCCCTGTGATTAAAATTAATGCAAACCAAAAATATATCACGGATGGGGATTCTGCTGCCGTGTTTAAGACGATTTGTAAAATGGCTGGGGTTCCTTGTCAAGAATTTGTGAACCATTCAGATATGGCTGGTGGTTCAACTTTGGGAAATATATTATTATCGCAAATGGAAATGCGTGGAGTGGATATCGGTAATCCTATGTGGGCAATGCATTCTGTTCGAGAAACGGGCGGGGTGTTGGATCATGCTTACGTGATAAAAGCTTTCACTACGTTTTATAATATTTAAAATTGTTGTTATTTGAAGGAAAAGTCGGACTGGTGCCAGTCTGACTTTTTTATTGTAGAAAAGAAGCGAGGTATTTGTATGAAAAGCTGGCGAATAAGGGAAATGAATATTGATAGAATGAATTAAGATGAATAAATTGTATTTATTATTGATGAAATAATTAAATAAGACAATATTTTCTATATTTGTGGGTAGAATGACATTTTTTGTTTTTCATGGATGGAACTATAGATTATAGCAAGGATGTTTGTCGGTTAATACAAGATTTGAATAAAGGCTTAGAAAGAGCTGTAAACTATCTGTTTATTGTTTATTATGTGAGATTATGTCGTTTCGCTCGTGCCATTGTGGAATCACCAGAAGTGGCAGAGGATATAGTTCAAGAAGTTTTTATCCGTATCTGGGAAAAAAAATTAAAAATTAGCAGTCAGGTTTCTTTGGATCGTTATTTGTTTGTGGCAGTGCGCAACAGTTGTATTTCTTTCAATCGAAAAGAGAAATTTACCGTGGGATTAGAGGAAGTAATGTATCAGGAGGAAGAAACTCAAGTTTGTGATTGGAAGAATATTTGGGATGCAATAAATAGTTTGCCAATACAGTGTCGGGAAATTTTGGTATTAGTTGTTTTTGAAGAAATGAAATATTCCGATGCTGCAGAAAAATTAGGTATTTCAATAAATACCGTAAAAACTCAAATGAGGATAGCGTATCGAGAATTACGTAAGAAACTTTCAAAAGATGAACTTTTTTGTTGTGTGTCTTTTTTCTATCGATTTGTAAAATGAATACTGTCGAAAAAAATAACTTTCCTTTTCACCCTTTTTTTTCTTTTTTGCGTCCTTGTTGTAAATAACGAGTTTATCACGTGGTTAACTTGAAAAACGATGGATGATAAAATAGAAGAATTATTGGTAAAAAAGTTGGATGAAGGACTTTCTGATTTCGAAGAGCGAGAATTAAACGTTTGGTTGGAGGAGTCTCGGGAAAATACTATTATTTTTAAAGAAATGCGTAAAGTGCGTTTGTGGATGGATACGGGTAAATCATATAATCCTGATATAGAGTTGGGGTTTAAAAAGATAAAATGGAGATACCGCCATGAGCGAATGATTCGATGGATTCGTTACACTGCCGTTTTAATCGTGTGTCTGACAGCCGGAGTTCTATTTTGGCAATATGGAAGTGAACCAGCGAGTGAAGAAAAAGATCTTGTATTTGATGATTTTAGTCGACCTAGTACACGACAAGCTTTTTTTGTGTGGGCGGATGGAACGAGGGTAGCTTTAAATAAAGGAATTAAAGATACACTTATTTCTGGGAAAGGGGCTGCTTTCCTTCAAATTGATTCTAATCGGATGCTACATTATAAAGGAAATGTTTGTCAAGATAATGTGAAACGTTTTAATCAACTTATTGTCCCGAATGGAGGAGAATACCGTATATTATTGGAGGACGGGACTATTGTGTGGGTAAATTCTGCTTCTACGGTAGAAATACCTGAACATTTTGACGATACGGAAAGGCGAATCCGATTAAAAGGAGAGGCTTATTTTGAGGTGAAATCTGATACAACTAGACCATTTTATGTGGAAACAGGACAGGTTTGTATTCAAGTATTAGGTACGAAATTTAATATATCTGCTTATCAAGATGATTTGCGGGTCATGACAACACTTGTAAATGGTAGTGTTTGTGTAAGCGGTTCGGGGGGAAAGCAAGTTATATTGAAACCGGGTGAACAGGCTGTTGCGCTTGGCGAGGAAATCTCGGTGAAGAAAGTGGATCCGACTAGTGTGATTTCGTGGGTAGAAGGACGATTTAAATTCGAAAATGCCAGATTGGAAGACATTGTCAAGCAAATTATTCGGTGGTATGATGTTTCTGTTTATTTTGAGAACGAGAATTTAAAAGACATACATTTTTCGGGAGGAATGTTGAAATTTCGGCCATTGAAAGATTTGGTGGAAATGATAGAACTTTCGAGCCCAGTACGTTTTACAATGGAGGGTAAAAGAATTATTATATCAAAAAAATAAAGTCGAAAAAGGGGTGAAGACTTTCTCGACTTGTATTGTAAATGCTTTGTTCTAAAGTCGCAATTAGAGAACAAAGCGAGGTTAAATTTAAATACAAATATATGAAAAAAAGTCGTAGACTTGTCCTGTTTTGGCAGGCTGGTAGTAAAAAAACATGGTTCTGGAGGTTTTTACCTTTTTGGTTAGGCCTTATTTTGCTTCCACGGACAATCTTTTCTCAGGAGATGAAACGAATCTCGTTGGAAGTAAAGGATGAAGTGATCAGTGAGGTGATGAATAAGCTGGGGAAAGAGTATGGAAAAGACTTTTTCTATAGTGAGAGTCAAGTAGACATGCAAGAAAAGGTGACGGTTCATTTGAAAAATGTCACACTTGATGAAGCTTTGAAGCAAATTTTCAATGGTAAAGAAGTTCGTTATGAAGAGAGGCCGGATTTTGTGGTGATTCTTGAAGTTCGGACGTTGAAGGAGGGGGATAATTTTACGATTCATGGTGTTATAAAAGATGAGAAAAATCATCCTTTACCGGGGGTAACAATCATCTTAAAAGGGACATCCCTCGGGACGGCGACGAATACAAATGGGGAATTCGTGTTGAATGTTGTTAAAGGAGTGGATTCTCTCGTTGTCACATCTATCGGTATGAAAACATTATATATTCCTTTGGTAAAGGGGAAAACGGAATATATGATCCGTATGGAAGAAGAGGTGAAAACGCTGGATGATGTTGTTGTTACAGGGTATGGTAATGTCGCCAAAGGAAATTATACGGGAGCTTCAACCACGGTGAAGATGGATGATATTTTGATGGCTGGAACTTCGTCTGTTGATCAGATGTTGCAAGGTGTTGTTCCCGGAATGTTAGTCATGAACAAGACCGGGCTAGTTGGGGCTTCTCCTAAAATTCGGGTACGAGGAACTTCTACGTTATTAGGGAGTCAAGAACCCGTTTGGGTAGTCGATGGAGTGATACAAAGAGATCCACAACCTTTTGATTCGGAGGATAATACGAAATTTTCAGTTGATGCTGATGACATTCGACAATTAGCAGGAAATGCTATATCATGGTTGAATCCCAATGATATCGAGACAATTACCGTGTTGAAAGATGCTTCTGCAACAGCAATTTACGGTTCAAAGGCGGCTAATGGTGTTATTGTTATCACCACGAAAAAAGCGACCCAAGGAGATATTACTGTGAATTATAACGGAGATTTTTCTATCGGACAACGCCCTCGCTATGGCTTGTATGATCAGATGAACTCGAAAGAGATCATGCAATTTTCGAAGGACATATATGATGAGAGACGTTCCTACACATCGTCGATTCTTCCTATCGGTTACGCTGGCTTGCTCCAAAGGTTGATAAACAAGGAAATCACGCTTGAAGAAATGAACAGGGAATATAAAAAGATGGCCCAACAAAATACGGATTGGTTTAAATTGTTATTTCGTAATTCGTTGAATCATTTTCATAATGTGAGTATTAGTGGTGGAAACGGGAAAGTGTTAAATCGTACGTCTTTTGGGTATGCGGGGGAAAAAGGAGAAGCAAAAGGAAATGATGTGAATTTGTTCACGGCTACTTCTAATACAACTGTGAATTTCGGACAGAAATTGATGATCAATTTATTGTTAAAAGGAAGTATCCGTAATGTGAATGGATTTGCTTACGACGTTGATCCATTTAGTTACGCTTATAATACTTCGCGGGCAATACCTGCTTATAATGAAGACGGCTCTTTGTTTTTCCATGAGAAAATAGGTGAATATAGTCCTAGTGGTAGTGGTAAATACATGTATAATTATAATATTTTGAACGAACGGGGCCACACTGGGAGTAAAAACGATACTCGTACATGGGGATCAACAATTGATCTTAAATGGCGTATTTTGCCAGGATTGGAATACCAGGGGATGTTTTCTTATGCATCTTCTTCTTCCGACTCAAAAAAATATGCAAGTGAACATTCATTTTATATTACCCAACTTCGTGGGTATGAATATGGAGCGGCGGCGGCGAATAGTACGGAGATGAAATCTTCCCCGTTACCTGTAGGTGGTATTCTGGAAACAGATTTAATAAATACGACAACGGTGATGGTGCGGAATAGTTTAGTCTACGACCAGTTATTCAAAGAAAAACATCGATTTACTTTGCAAATGGGTATTGAGACAAATTCAGTGAAATCCAAGGGAGGTTCGAACAAACGTTATGGATATTTGCCAGATCGTGGGGAAACTTTTGCAACCCCACCGATTACTTATTTGTCTTATGGTTCAGAAACGAGTAATTTGGATATTGTAAATGGTGCTTCTAGCGTGGTGAATCGGAAAGAAAATGCTCTTAGCGGATATATGTCGGCTGTTTATACGTATAATGATCTATATGTGATTAATTTTAATGGACGGATAGATGCATCGAATCGTTTTGCACAAGATAAAAATAAACGTTTTGAACCAACATGGTCTGTTGGTTTAAAGTGGCGTATTGCTAATGAACATTTTGTTCAAAATTTATGGTGGTTAAATAATTTGGATTTCTATGCTTCGTATGGGTATCAAGGGAATGCTGTAACTACGGTTTCTCCTTATTTGATCGCATATGATGGAGGAATAGACACTCGTTATCAAGATTTTGTTTTGAAAATAAAGTCTTTGCCTTATCCTGATTTGGGATGGGAAAAAACGAAGACTTATAATTTAGGATTAGATGGGGCTCTTTTGAATGGGCGTTTGAATTTTACTTTGAATTATTACCAAAAAGTAAGTGAGGTACTTTCTTCTCGTAACGTTCCTTATGAAAATGGTGTTGCTAATGGGATTGTATCTGGCTCCACGATGAAGAATTACGGGTATGATTTTGTTATAGATGTAGTTCCAGTTCGTACAAAGGATATAACTTGGCAATTATCTTTGAATACAGCTGTTTCTCGTAATAAAATAGATAAAAATAAACGGGTAAATACACTGAATGATTATATTGAAGGAAGTGCGATTATTCCTGGAAGTCCTTTTTCAACATTTTACTCATATCAATTTGCGGGACTGAATCCGGAAAATGGTTTGCCTATCTTTGATAAGATGGATATAGAAGGGGCAAACACTCCTGCAGACTTTTTAGTTGAATCCGGAAAGTTTATGCCAGACTTTTCCGGGGGATTGAATACGATGATAAAATACAAAGGTTTTTCATTGTATGCCCTATTTACAATACAATGGGGAGGACATGCCCGTTTACCAGAACTTTATACCGGTGCGACTAGTACACGGCCAGGCTTGCCGCGCCCAGAGCAGAATGTTTCCCGAAAATTACTTCATCGTTGGAAAAAGCAAGGTGATGAGCAATTTACAAACATACCTTCTTTGCCAGGAACAGGTAATGAGACAATCATGTTGCCGGCGACAGCTACTTCTACTTCGGTATCGACTAATTTATACTACATGTATAATTTATCGGATGTGCGAGTGGCAAATACGGATTTTATTCGTTGTCGTTCCATTTCTCTTGCCTATGAATTCAAGCAACCTTGGTTAGAGCGATTTTTTATCCAGCGAATGCAAGTGAAGGCGAGTATGACGAATCCTTTTTCGTGGGTATCAGATAAAAAGTGGGATGGGTTGGACCCCGAAACGGGTAATTGGCCAACACGAAGGGTTACGTCATTATCCTTACAAGTTTCTTTTTAAAAATTAAAGATGGAGATTGTTATGAAAAATTTAATAATAATTTTAGTCGGGATATTGCTCTTAAGTGCTTGTTCTGACTTTTTGGAAGAGAAATCTCAAGATGAAGTGATTGTGTCGACGGTCGCAGATTATAGTCAATTTTTGTTGGGATCAGCTTATGGAATGCCTGGATATGATGTGCTTTATTTACTGGATGATGATGTTGAATTAGACGAAAGTTTATATTATGGTGATGCTAATAATGCTTATGCGGTGGATTATTTCGGGTATTTTACTTGGCAACCAGATATGTGGGAGCGAGGAATGAAAATAATAGATCTGTACGAGAACGTTTATAGCCTATTGAAAGGCGTTAACGCGACATTGGATGGGATAGATGAAGCTACAGGATCCGATGTTGAAAGAGAATACGTGAAAGCCGAAGCTTACGGGTTACGTGGGTTTTATTATTATTTACTTGTGAATTTGTATGGAGAGCCTTATCACGATAACAAAACATCGTTAGGTGTACCGTTAAAATTGACTGCCGGTTTAGTCGAGAATGGCCTTGTTCGAAATACTGTAGAAGAAGTGTACACTCAAATCGTAAAAGATTTGAATGTTTCAGCTGAATTATTTGAGAAGAATCCGAAACGGGTTGGAAACTATCGCCTTAATATAACCTCAGTTTATATCCTGTTATCCCGAGTCTATTTGTATATGGAGCAGTGGGAGAATGCTATAAAGATGGCGGGTAGAGCTATTGAAACTGCTGAAGGTTTGACAAATTATACCTCGATATCTTCTTCGACGTTTTATATGCCGACTTATGCGCATTCAGAGGTGGAGTGGCGATATGGAAATGGTCAATTGAAATATGGATATGTACCTTCTCAAGAATTACTTTCAAAATATGGAGATAACGATTGTCGTAAGAAATTTTGGTTTAATGTCAGTGGAAAACTACTAAAAAAGAATCCTGATTATGCAGAAGGGATGGGACCGACGAATACATTGCGTATTTCAGAGGCCTATTTGAATCGTGCAGAGGCTTATGCACAAATGGGTAAAACGAATGAGGCTTTGGCTGATTTGAATGAGCTACGCCGTTGTCGGATTATCGGCTATGAAGATATTTCAGTAGAGGATGTAACTGATTTATTGAATGAGGTACGTCTTGAGCGCAGGTTGGAATTGTGTTATGATGAACAACGTTGGTTCGATTTGCGTCGTTATGGAATGCCGTCTATATCTCATAAATACAAGGCTAGAAAGGCAGATTCTTGGTTGATGTTCACGTTGAAGGAGAAAGATCCATTATACACGATTCCTTTTTCAACTACAATGCTTATGAATAATAATCGTCTGGAGCAGAATGCCTCTGCTTATGAATCGGAAAGGAAAGGAATTTGATATTAAATGAATAAATATATGCCAATTATGAAAAGAATGAATATATATATTGCCTTGTTTTTGAGCATATGGCAGATCGCTTGTTCGGAAGAAAATAGTGTGGGAGGCGTTGATCCTTTGACTCCGGATTATGTTCTGCCCCAAGGGAAGTCTCCTGCTGATGAACGTATTGTAGAGTTGTACAGTCAATACGGAACATATATTTTGTATGAGTATACGGAACGTGATTTTAATTGGAGTCAAATGGAGGGTTCATCTAGTGATTACACGTATACTAAAGCGAATCCGTTATATGCGGGAGAGATGTTAGATTTGCTGAATGAGGTCTGGTTTTCATTTTATCCGGTAGATTTCCATAAAAAATATATGCCTTATAAGATATTTTTAGCGACAGCTTTGTATTATGGATCTTCCGCACAATTTAAGGATGTGAGAGTGATGAACGGGCAAATTGCTGTTAGTTACTGTTCGGATACTTTAAAGAAAATGTCCGTAGAAACGAAATTGAAATTGAAGATTAACCTTCAACAAGGGTTATGGGAAAAATGGATAGATAAGATAAACTTTCCTGAGGAATTCTTTGCATTGAGTGATTATTCTAAAGCTGCAAACACAACACCGTCTTCTCCTGATTATGTGAGAAACCGGGGATTCGTGGCTAATAACGGGAACGAGTGGTCTACTCGGGTAAACTGGCCTTCCCGCACATTAAATAAAATGGATGATCTGAAGGCTTTTTTGAATGGGATGGTAAGTAGAACATCTGAGCAGTGGAAAGTTGATTTGGAATATCCTTTAGTGAAAAAGAAGTATGATATTTTGAGAAACTACTTGTTGGAAACTTATAGTTTTGATATACAATCCATAGGTGATATGATTTACGAATAGATTGTTTTGAAGTATAAATGAATGTGGGGGAGTATTGTGAATACTCCTCTCGCTCTGGTATGTCAGTTTTGTTTGTATGTAAATAAATGTAAAAGATGGAAGAAGTTATTGTAAAAGTGGAGAATTTATCTCATCGTTATAGTGTGCATTGGGCGGTTCGAGACATAAACTTTGAAATTCTAAAAAATGGTATTTATGGTTTACTTGGTTCCAATGGAGCTGGTAAATCCACGACAATGAATATTATGTGTGGTGTGTTGAAACCGACGAGAGGAAATGTTTTTATCAAAGGAATTAATACACGAGAAAATCCTGTAGAGGCGAAACGGCATATCGGTTTTTTACCACAACAGCCTCCTCTGCATGTGGACCTGACCGTGGAAGAATATCTTGAATATTGTGCAAGTTTACGTCACATTCCTAGTAAACAAATTCATAAGGCTGTGATTGACGTGATGGGTAAATGTGGGATTTCTCATTTCCAAAAACGTTTAATTCGTAATTTGTCGGGAGGTTACCAGCAACGAGTTGGGATTGCTCAAGCGATTATTCATAAACCGGATTTCGTAGTATTGGATGAACCAACCAATGGTTTAGATCCGAATCAAATTATGGAGATTCGTCATTTGGTAAAGGAGATTGCAGAGGAACGTACGGTCGTGTTATCCACGCATATTCTTTCTGAGGTTCAGGCTACTTGTAAATATATCCGTATGATAGAACAGGGAAGTCTAGTGTTTTCAGGGACAGTTGAAGAATTTGATAATTATATAACTCCGAGTTCCGTGTGCGTGTCTTTGATAACAAGACCGACAGTAGAGGAATTGCGGACTATTCCGGGGGTATTGCAGGTGGAAGAACTAGGAGGAACGAGATTCCGTTTACATTTTACGAATGCTCAGGAGATGATGGAAAAAGTAGTAGAAATAAGTATGACTCGAGATTGGCGTTTAAATGAGATCTATCTAGAAAAAAGTTCACTAGATACAATATTTGCCAAATTATCTAAAAATAATTCATTATAAAAGAATCATCGATGAAAACAATATATAAAATAGCAAAAACAGAATTACAGACTCTGTTTTATTCACCTGTAGCTTGGTTGGTCATTGTAATTTTTACATTCCAAGCAGCAATGACTTTCATGAGTATTTTTGGAGGATTAGTGCGTAACCAGGCGTTAGGCTATGAATTGGTTTCCGTGACGTCTAATGTTTTTTCTAATCCTTGGGGAGGAGTCTTCCCTGCTATTCAAGGATATTTGTTCCTCTATATACCTTTATTGACAATGGGCTTGATGAGTCGAGAGTTTGGAAGTGGTTCCATTAGATTGCTATACTCCTCTCCAGTAACAAACGTACAAATTATTCTGGGAAAATTCTTGTCCATGATGATTTATGGGCTTGTATTGATTGGAATCATGCTCATCTTTACACTTTTTGGTATTTTCACGATTAAGGACTTTGATTTGCCGCTCGTTCTAACCGGATTATTAGGTATTTATTTGTTAATTTGTGCCTATGCTGCCGTGGGCTTATTCATGTCAAGTTTGACCTCGTATCAAGTTGTAGCGGCAATGTTGACATTAGCCATGTTGGGAGCGTTGAATTATGTGAAAGATATGTGGCAGGACATAGAGTTCATTCGTGATATTACTTATTGGTTGTCAATCTCTGGGCGAGCTGGAGAGTTTGTAATTGGATTGATTTGTAGTGAGGATTTATTCTATTTTATTATTGTAATTGTTCTATTTCTTATTTTAGCAATAATACGTTTGCAGGCTTGTCGACAAAAAAGTCCTTGGTTTTTAACTTTGGGCAGATATGTTGGGGTTATACTACTTGCCTGTTTTTTGGGATATTTGTCTTCTCGTCCGAAATTGATGGGATACTATGATGTGACAGCAACAAAAATGAATACATTAACTCCTAATAGCCAAGATGTAATTAGTCGTTTGGAGGGGGGATTGACCATTACAAGTTACTTGAATGTTTTGGATGAGCAAGATATATGGACCGCTAGTCCTTCACGTGTGAAAACGGATCAAGTACGTTTTAAGCAATATGTACGCTTTAAACCAGACATAAAATTGAAATACGTATATTATTATGATACAATTCAGAGTTTATCGCAAGATCAACGTTTCCCAGAAATGAATACGGAGCAGCGAGCAAAGGAAATTATGCGGATTCATGGTTTAGATTCTAACATATTCCTGCGTCCAGAACAAATTCGTGAACAAATAGATTTGTCTGGAGAAAAAAATATGTTTGTTCGTTTGTTGGAACGGGAAAATGGGGAAAAGACATTCTTGCGAGTTTTTGACGATATGCTACATCATCCGGGGGAAGCTGAAATTACAGCCGCATTTAAACGAATAGCAATGGAATTACCTACTGTAGGCTTTTTAATCGGACATGGAGAAAGGGATATTAATCGTACAGGAGATCGGGAATATAGTGGATTTGCTTTGGAGAAAAAATTTCGTTATGCGTTGATTAATCAAGGATTTGATGTTTTAAATGTAAGTCTGACAGATGAAATCCCTGATAATATAAAAATATTAGTTATCGCCGAGATGAAAGAACCGTTAACCGAGACGGAAGAAATAAATCTAGAGCACTATATCGCTCGTGGTGGAAATTTATTCATCACTTGTGAACCTAAACGTTCGGAAGTAATGAATATATTGTTGGAGAAATTTGGAGTCCGGTTAGTTGCGGGAACTTTGGTGCAATTGACCGAGAATTTTTCTCCGGATCTGATTGTTGCAAAACCTTCCCAAGAGGCTACAAAGTTGAATTATTATTTTGATGAAATGAAACAGAACAATAGGAGTCTTGTTATGTCTGGGGCTGCTGGTCTAGAATATGATGGAAAGAGTGGATATAATGTAATCCCTTTGTTTATGTGTGATTCGTTGGCGTGGAATGAAGTTGAAACGACAAATTTTGTGGATGAACGACCTGTGTTATCTGTAAGTATGGGGGAAATACAGAAACCATATGCAACTGTTTTGGCTCTTTCCCGAGAAATTAACAATAAAGAACAGAAAATAATGATATTAGGTGATGCTGATTGTATTAGCAATGGAGAATTGAGTATGCATCGGAGGGGGATTTCTGCTTCTAATTACACTATTATTATGGGGGGATTTTATTGGATGTCCGATAATGAGGTTCCTATCGATGTGCGTCGTCCGACACCACCTGATAACGTGATTTATCTAAATGAAGCGGAAATTGGAACGTGGCAAGTACTTATGACATGGATTCTCCCGGGAATACTTTTAATGATTTCTATTTTTATTTGGATACGAAGACGAGGAAGATAAAATATAATAAAGTCTTAATTGGGAAATCTGTGGGTATATTAATTTTTACGCACAAATTTCCCATCTTCTATTAGGGATTAATTTTTCTATCCCTAATTTCCCATCCTAAAGGTTTAACGTTTAAATCCCTCGAAAATCCGTGCTTTTTCTTTCGTTACTAATTTTCCGGTCATGGTGAGTGTATTGGAATGAAATGAAGGTGAAATGTTTGCCGATACGTTATTGGAGCCTTGATGAAGGGTAAGGCTCACTTGAGCGGAAATACTGACTCCTTGAACGTGAAAACTATAAATGATGCTTCCCTTTTTATCCTTTTTCATTTGGATATCCGAAACATTGCCTTCTACGGTAAAACCACCTAACCCATTTTGAAGTGGACGGGGAGTATCGAAACTGACTTGTACAGTGGCTTTTTTGTTCTCCATGGAAATGAAATTTTTGACAGAACTGACACTTGCTGATCTACCTCGTTTGAAAATCAGTCGATCGGCTTCCAGTACAAACGTGTTGTTTTCTAAAGCACGAACAGCATCTTGGTATAATTGCTCTTTTATTTTTTGTTGAGTTATTTTCCGTTCTTGCCTAGTTTGTGTGCGTTTTTCCTTTGCAGTCATTTTGGTTTGAGCTGCAAGAGGTGTTAGTGCCCCTAGTATTAGGGTTAATGCGATGAGTATTGTGATATGTTTCATGATACTTTATGTTTTATTACTTTTTTACGGTGAAAAGAGAAATGATGTTTTATAAAGATACTGTTATTTTATCATATAGAATAGGAATAACAAGTTAAAGATATAGTATCTTCGCATATAATAAACAGTAAATTGAAATCAGATGAAAGATCAACATCAAGTTTTACATAAATGTTTGATAGAAGATGTTCCGGCGTTTGTTTTGACGGGAAAAGACGTGTGCGCAATAGCGACATTGAAGACCTATTTGCAGACTGCAATAGAAAAAGGGTGTAGTGACGAGTTTGTTAATGACATGGTATTAGTATTGCGGGAATTTGAACGATTTCAGAATGAGGAATCCCAAAAAGTAAAAATTCCAGATTAGTATTGTGTGGAAAAAGTAACAAAAGACCTTTTGATGCGTATATTTTTAAATGAATGGGAGGAAATATATTTTTATAAATTAATTTATATTGAAAAATATGAGCGAAAACAAAAAATTACCCGAAAAATTCTTAGAAGTGTTGAGGCATGAAGGTGTTGTAACTGTTATGTCATGGGGTGTCGAGCCCCATATTGTTAATACATGGAATTCTTATATTGTTGTTACGGATGATGAACGCTTGCTTATCCCCGCTTATGGCTTTAGAAAAACCGAAAAGAATGTTAACGTGAACAACAAAATAAAACTGGCATTAGGTAGTAAGGAAGTTTTGGGGTATAAGGATTATCAAGGGACGGGTTTTATTGTCACGGGAACAGCTCGATATATTAGTTCTGGTGATGAATACGAATACATGAAAAATAAATTTCCCTTTCTTACTAGAGTATTTGAAGTTACTGTGGATAAAGCTACGCAAATGTTATAGAGGACAGAGCCGTTAATCGCCGTTATTTCGTTACGGAAGAATTATAGTATGATGCGGTGAATCCCTGTAGTTTCCTGAAATAGGTTTACTTAATTTGACATTTAATAAATTAGACATTCTCTTGTTATGATAATTTCCTGC
>CALUKD010000044.1 GCA_944321125.1 Candidatus Butyricimonas faecavium
TTATATGATATATTAACAACTAAGTGCAACAACAATTCATCTTCTTCTATTAGATCCTTTACCTTGATACAATACATGGAAAGTAAGAGATCAAATCATGAGATAGTGTTGCACATAGTTTATTATATTATATACATCTAAGTGCAACAGAACTATAATTTTCTCATGAGTGATATAGCAGGAATAAAATAATCCTGTTGTTACACTTAGTTTATTATAATATACACAAGTAAGTGCAACATATACATTTATTCAGAAATATTTTCTCTAGTCCCAGATGATTTTTTATATTTATTATATAAACACTCATGAAAAACATCTGGGACCAAAAGAATATTTTGAAGTTATTTTGATAGGTTCTGAATAAAGCTTTATAAATTGATTTTAAGACAATATTATTTCTTATTGGTATTATCTATTAACAGAAAAGAGAAAGTGGCTTAAATCAAAGATTTGAGGCCTTATTTCATGTATTTTGTTGTGTTATAATGGATTAGATAAAATAATCTCTTCTTTTTCCAAAAAAGGGGATAAATTATTTATCATTGATTGTGTTTTTAATACATCACACCTGCATTCATTTGAATAGCTATAATAATCATCATCACTCACAATGAGGTGATCTATAAAATCAACTCCTGCTAAAGATGATAGTTGAGTTATGTTTTTGGTCAATTCATCATCAGCTTTACTTGGTTTACAATTTCCAGAAGGATGATTGTGAAATAATATGATTCTAGAAGAGTTGGAAAGGATTACATGCTGGAATATAATTTTTATATCCACAACTGTTTTGTTGACACTTCCCCTGCTTACTAGAGCCACTCCTAATATTTTTGAGGCTTGATTTAACAAGATCAAGTAAACTTCCTCATGATGTTCCATTCTATCCCCTAAAATCTCTTTTGCCAGTAAGTAGACACCATCAGGATCATTTATTCTTATCCTGTCTGTTGATTTGATGCTAGTTTTGTAAATTAACTCTACATAGTATGGTTTTAATAAATCTTTTCTTGTTGTTTCCATGTTTTTGCTATTTTTAATCTGTTACCAAAACATGGATATGGATGAATGTTTTTTATTTGAATACAAGTTATTCTTGTTTGAAGTGTTGGGACAGGTAATTGTTCCTGCCCCTTTTTACACATTCAATTTTGGTAATTTGTGTTCACAGCAAATTTTTCATTGCAGCCTTTAATTGAGTGTTTTCAAAGCTATCCAAGTAAATCTGAGTGACCCTCTCAGAACTATGTCCCAATGCATCACATATTAATGATGTACTAACACCTGCCCTTTTTAGAGTGGTGGCATAGGAGTGTCTAGCCACATAGGTGGTTAATTTCTTGTCCAATTCAAGTTCATTTCCAAGTGTTTTCAAGCAAGCATTTACTTTTCCAATCACCTTGTGAATCCTGTTCAATTTCTGCTGTTCAGTTTTATGAAAACTGGATAAAATGGGAAATATATATGGATTGTCAGATTTATACTTGTTCATGATCTCCATAGCTTTTGGATGGATTGGAAGGTGTATAAGTTTTCTTGTTTTCTTCCTCCTGTACACTAGCTGTTCATCCATGATATTTTCCCCTGTTAATCTGGCCATGTCTGTGAAATTAATCCCACCCATTAGATATGAGAATGTGAATAGATCAATAGCCAGCTGGTTGTAGGAAGAATTTGAAACAGGCTCCTTGTGGTTCATGACCTTTATCACATTATCTTTAACAATGGCTCTTTTTGGGGTGTTTTCATGTAGTTTTGATACCTTGTAATCCTTGAATGGGTAAAATTCAGCTTTTACATACCCTTCTCTGATAGCAATGTTATACATGGTTCTTAAAGTTCTAAATTTAATTCCAATAGTATTTTCACTGTTCCCCTCACCTCTAAGCCATGTTTCATACCTTCTTAGCCATTGCACATCAATTTCTGAAAAGTATATATCCAGATGCTTATTAAATTTGAGCAAAGATTTGTACACATAATCATGGCATTCAGCATATCTAATTCTTCCCTCTTTTTTTAATTGGGCTATTTCCTGTAAAAAGAGATCATTTACATTCATTCTCTTTACAGGAGTGTTGACTTTATCAATTAGAGTCTTGCCTGTGAAATCTTTTTTCTCAATTTCAAGATCAATAGCTTTGTCTGTATATTCTTTGATTTTTTCTGTAATTAGCCTTTGAATAGCAATTCCATTGGGGCAATTTTTTTTAGGTTTATTTTTCTTAAAATCCCAATGATCTGGATGAATATATATCCCAAGACTTTGATAATTTGTTTTCCTATTCTTGATAATTCTAAGCATTAAAGGGTGTGCACCACTTTTATTTGTTCTAAATTTGTAGTAAATTATTGAAATAGAGGCATTCATGTCTTATTTTGGGGTAAAACATAGTTAAAACAAATGCTTAAAAACACCTATATTTTACCCCTCATTTCACCATAAAAACAAAAAAGCAGTTACATTTTTGATTTTGTAACTGCTTCATTTTTAAGTGGTCCCACTTGGGCTTGAACCAAGGACCCCCTGATTATGAGTCAGGTGCTCTAACCAGCTGAGCTATAGGACCTACACTTGCGTGTGTTAAAGTGGTTAGCCTTTAACGGGTGCAAATATAGTGTTTTATTGAAATTCGGGCAAATATTGGAGGGCTTTTTTTTGATGGTTCATGGGAGATACCGTAAATTTATTTACATTTGCGTGTAGATGAACTTATTAGTATAATTGATAAAATTCGTGGTGTGAAAGTTTGTTTGCTAGTGATAGGGAAGACTGATGCAGAGTTTGTACGTGCGGGAATTGCCGAGTACGAGAAACGTTTGAAATATTATATTCCTTACGAGATGAAGGTGATTCCGGATGTACGGAACACGAAAAATATGAGTGAGGTAGAACAAAAGGAACGGGAAGGCGAGTTGTTGTTGGGACAGTTGGAGACAGTAGATTACGTGATTTTGCTGGATGAGAAGGGGAATGAATATACTTCGAAAACTTTTGCGGACTTTTTGGCACAGAAGATGCTGACAAGTATGAAACGACTTGTATTTATCATCGGGGGACCTTACGGTTTTTCGGAAAAAGTATATAAACGTGCAAATATGAAAATATCACTATCCAAGATGACTTTTTCTCACCAAATGGTGAGAATGATCTTCACGGAACAATTATATAGGGCAATGACTATATTGAAAGGAGAACCTTATCATCATGAATAAAATAAGGGTGAAAAGCATGAAGAAATTTTGGCTTGTGCTGTCACTTGCCATGTTTTGTTTGGTCGTGGCCTCTTTATGGGAGTATTCTCTGAACGATTGGTCTGTGGACAAGAAGTTGTTTCTTTTCCAAGAGCGGTTGAAATTTGAGGAGAAGCGAATTGATGATCAGTTGCAGAAATTGGATCATGAAGCAGAATGGCAAAAACCGGAATGGAAAAATAAACAGTCTGTGCTGGTTGGTTTTAAGGAGGGAAAGTTGGTTTACTGGAGTAACGAGAGGATCGGTTCGCCTCACTTGTACGAGATTCTGTCAGCGGGAAATGACTTCGTGAAGATTAATAATCTTTATTTTGATGTTCGCAAACATATCGTCGGTGACACGATTTATTATGCGCTCCTGTTTATAAAGGAGGATTACCCGTATTCGAGTAACTACGTGAAAAGTCACTTTAACCCGTCTTTAGGCGAAAACTTGGATGATGCGAATAAGGTGATTATCCGGGAGATAGGGGAAAAAGGAGGACAGCTCGTGTATAACCGGGATGGAAGGCCATTGTTCAAGATTGAGAGTCGGGTGGAACATGGGGATGTCGTGCCCACTTATTTCCTGTTGATTCCTTATATCATGTTCCTGCTCTTATTGTTCTATGCTTACGAAATCTCTTTGGATCGGGCTCGGTCGTTTCGAATGCAATTATTCCATGTGTTCGGTTTCCTCTTTTTCATAGTACTGTTGCGTTCCTTGATGATTAATTATAAGGTACCGCAGGTGCTTTATTCTTTGCCTATTTTCACAACTAGTCAAATAGGAGGACGGTTTATCGTGTCCGTGGGAGATTTATTTGTCACGATGTTCTGTTTGGCACATTATTTCTTTATCACCTTTAATAAGTTGAAAATTAAGTATGACGAGCCTCGTTTGGTTCGTTATAGATATGTATTCTTGGTGGGGTTCGTAATCGGTGTGTTTTTCTACACGAATTTGTTGCATTTTTCGATTAATACTTTGATCGAGAGTACGCAGGTTAGCTTAAATATTGCTCGTTTTATCAATGTCGATTTTTCATCGATCGTGGCTTTTATCACGTTGATTATTGCCGGAATGGGATTTATCGTGTTGATCAACAGTTCAGTACGTTATTTCCAGAATTTGTTCTCTATCAGTCAGGCGTTTTTGGGAGTTACTAGTGTGCTTGTTTTTTGTGCAGCACTTTGTTATTTCTTTAATTTCTCCTTGTCCCCGTTGGAGTGTCTTTTCCCGTTATCGCTTTATTTGTTGTTTATTCTAGGGGTGTACCTGATGAAACAGGATGCCCAGAAGAGTATTTTTATGATTGCACTTGTGGTGGTCTGTATTTATATCATTTTCTTGGCAAAAAGTAGTGAAATTCATAGGGAACAAGGGGTGAGGGCAAGTTTTGCAAACGAGATTATCAAGGAAAGAGACCCGATTTTTGAGTATAAACTATTGGAAATTAATGATGAAATAAAGCAAAGTCAAAAGGTAGATTCACTGGTAAAAGTGGGGGACACGGATCTGTTGGTGGCTTATATTTCAAGTGAGTTGTTGGATATGACGGGGTTTTATTATACTTGCAAAGCGATGATATGCGATCCCCGGGATACAATATTGTTGACTCCTACTTACGAAAAATATGGTTGTGACGAGTATTATGACAAGCTGATTGATAGTTTGGGAACCCGTGTCGGTTATACATCGTTTTTTTGTATAGAAGATTTTGACGGGGTAGTTGAATACTTGGGACGTTTTTCTTTTTCTACTTCCCGTGGTGGTAGTTGTATGTATATTCGTTTCGAGTCGAAAAAACGGCATGAGGGGATCGGGTATGCTCAGATTTTGTCTAGAGAGATAGAGGCCGAGAAGGAAGTGCGTTATCCTTATTCTTATGCGAAGTACAAGGATGGAATATTGGTGGATTCCAAGGGAGATTTTAGTTATCCCCGTTCTCTGGAACGTTTTGGAAAGATCGAACATGCCCGGATTATGAACATGGACGGGTTCTCGCACATGGTGATTCCCGTGGAGCATGACGGGGTATGTATTGTGAGCTTGGGAGATGATGTGTTCGCACTTTATTACTTGAATTTGTTGTACGCTATTTTTGTCAGTGCGATTTTGACTTCTTACGGGATGTTCTTCCGGTTTGACGGGGGATGGGGAAATTTTCGGCAGACAAGTCTCACGTTGAGGATCAAAAGGAATATCATCACGTTGATCGGTGTGTTGTTCCTGATCATGACGATTATGAGTATTATCGTGAATGCCGAGAGTTTTGAACGTCGACACAGTTCGAAGGTGATCGAACTGTCGCGGTATATAACGGATGAGCTGGAACATAATGATTGTGTGGATGCTGCGAAATGTCCCCAGATATTGAAGAAATTGAAAGATATGTCTGAGGTACTGTGGGTAGATATTAATATCTATAACTGGGAGGGGGCTCTCGTGGCAACTTCCCGGCCCGTGATATTCGAAAAGGGATTTGATGGGACTCTATTGAATCCGAAGGCCTTTGAGCAAATTATTGAGAACGAGCAGATTAATTTTGTTCAGGATGAACGAATCGTAGAATTGACATACATGGCTGTATATATGCCATTGGTGCTAGAGAGCGGAGAGAGGTACGTGTTGAGTATTCCGTATTTTACTCGTGGGGAAGAACTGAACAAGGATATTTTGCTGATCGTGATTATTGCGGTGAATATAGCCATGATCGTGATGGTACTTGCCTTTATCTTGTCGAGTATCGTGGCCGAGCGGATCACAAAACCGCTACAAGTGGTGAATGAGAAATTGCGTCAGATGAGGGTGGGCGGAAAGAATGAGAAGATTGTGTACCACGAGCGGGATGAGATCGGTATGCTGGTGAAAGAGTATAACGAGATGGTTGACAAGCTAGAGGCGAACGTGAAGAAGTTAGCGAAGTCGGAACGAGAGAGTGCTTGGCGGGAAATGGCCCGGCAGATTGCTCATGAGATCAAAAATCCGTTGACTCCGATGAAGTTGAATTTGCAGTTCATGCAGCGCACGTTGCAGAAGGGGGATATGGAGGAAGTGCGCCAGCGATTTAAGGATATTTCGTCCGTGTTGATTGAACAGATTGATCATATGGCATCGATTGCCTCGGCTTTCTCTGATTTTGCCAAGTTACAGGAGGCGAATAACGAGTGGTTTGACCTGAGTGAACTGGTAAGCGGATGTGCGAAGTTGTTCCATGAGAACGTGGATTCCATGGAATGTGATATAGAACCGAATGTTTCTGTGTATGGTGATCGGGATCAAGTGAATCGGGTGATCGTGAATTTGTTGAAGAATGCGGAACAGAGCATCCCGGAAGGACGGAAAGGACTCGTGTCGGTGCGTCTGAAAACGGTGTTGGGTAAAATTATACTACTTATTAAGGACAACGGTTGCGGGATTCCGGAAAGTATTCGGGATAGAATCTCCGAGCCTAATTTCACGACGAAGTCTGGGGGAACGGGACTAGGGTTAGCGATGTCTTACAAGATTATAGAGGCTATGGGAGGCTCGATCACTTTTGAAAGTGTAGAGAATGAAGGGACAACATTCTATGTGGTGTTGAAACAAGACAATTGAAAATAAATGTCTACAATTAAAAGAGCGTTTGATTGTGGGATGAAATCTAAAATTTGAAATTTAAAATTCTTAAAGCTGTGTCGACTACTCGTTGGGGGAGGATGTCGACCATACATTTCTGCCAAGTGGATTGTTTGCATTTACCATGACCGTCTTTGGTGCAGGGGCGGCAGGGAAGATTGACTTCGATGACTTCAGCTTGTTTACCTGTGGGGTAACCGAAGGCTGTCGGACCCATTAAAGCGATGGCTTTCGTATGGAATAAGTCTGCAGCATGAAGGAAACCGGTATCTCCGCTGATTACGAGGTTGGATCGTTTCACGAGGTAACAGGATTCCAAAAGGCTGGTTTTTCCTGCTAGGTTATTGACTTTTTCAGGAGCGATGGCCTTGATGGTCTCGCAGAACGTGTCGGTCGGACCTGCCAGTATGATAAAACGGTAATCAGGCATAAGTTGGATCACTTGTTGCCAGTTACTGATCGGCCAGCGCTTCATCTCCCAGTTGGCGGAAGGGACGAGTGTAATGGTCTTCGGGGTAAGCGTGTGATGAAATCTTTCCTCATATTCTGCTGGGAAATTCCAGTCGTTGTAATCGGATTCAAAATTCGTGATACCCCATGTGGCTAATGGTTTTTGGTAAGAAACGATACCTCGGAATGGTTTGTCAAACTTGTTTATCCGTAGTTTGAAAAGCAAGAATCGTTTCCAGCGGTCTTTGTGACGTAACGTGTAACGTGGTCCCCTTGGAAAAAGGTGGTAAAAGGGCGGGAGCAACACGGCTTTCAAAATGTTGGAGCGGATGTTGCTGTGAGCGTCATAGATATAATCAAATTTTTCGGCTTTCAGTTGACGGGCCATTTGTAGTAAACCTTTGAATCCCGTTTCCTTATCGAATCCCCATACCCGATCGATGCGTTTGTCCATGTTGAGAAAGGAACTCATGTCTTTTCGGGCAACCCAGTGAATTTCAGCATCGGGGAAATGGTTTTTGATACCGTTTATGACATTCATACATTGGATAATATCTCCGATGGAGCTGAACCTGATAATGAGAAATTTAGCCATATCTAAAACGAATTTGCAACAAAAGTAATAAAAATGTAGTTTATCTATCGTAAAAAGAACTATTTTCGTGTTCAGATCATAAAAAGTAATATCATGAAGAAACACATACCTAACTTGATTACCTGTATGAATGTTACGTCCGGCACGGTGGCTATTTATGCCGCTTTTCACGGGCATCTGTATCTTGCTGCTTGGCTCGTGATTCTGGCGATGGTATTTGATTTCTTTGACGGTTTTGCCGCTCGTTTATTGCACGTGAAATCAGAAATGGGTAAGGAGCTGGATTCCTTGGCCGATATAGTTAGTTTTGGGGTGATGCCTTCCGTGATGGCTTTTTTCCTGATTTGCGATCTAGGGAATGGTGATGGGGAGTTGTTTGCCGTAAATTCTTGGCAGAGTGTGTTTATGTACGTGCCGTTTCTGGTTCCGGCTTTTTCGGCTTATCGTTTGGCTAAGTTTAATTTGGATGTGCGACAAACTCATTCGTTTATCGGTTTGCCAACCCCGTCAAACGCTTTATTTTGGGTGATGCTGGTATTTACTCGCTATCATCAGGAAGAGTTTTTTATGGCGATGTGGGGTAAACCGTGGCTGTTGGCTCTTTTTGCCTTAATACTATCTATCTTGCTGATCAGTGAAATTCCGATGTTTTCATTGAAACTGACCAATTTTTCGTGGAGAGAGAACGCTCTCTTGTATTGTTTTTTGGGGACCGTAATAATTGGTTTTATCGTTTGGGGAGTGAAGGCGTTGTCTTGTATGATCCCCGTTTATATCTTGATCTCCTTTTATGATTTTAAGAGAATGTGGGACTGGAGGTTTTTAGGAATACTTGTGGTACTTTTCCTGTTATTGAAGTGGGCGGCGGTATTTATTGTTTTTCCGGCTTACTTGATTGTGCTTATCGTGAAACTGACGGTTCGGGCAGGTCAATAACCGGATCATAATCTACGAAGTCATAGGTAGGAGAAATCACGGCAGGATCTTCCACGATGATAGTTTTGTTTTTTATCGGGGAGGGGTGCATGTTTGTCATGTTCGTCATTCCGTCTCCTTGGAATATGTCCTGTTGGGAGATTACTACGATTCCAGCCACGACGGCTGCCGACAAACCAAATTTGAATAAACGGGTAACTAGATTACCGGATTCGGTGTTAAGCACTTCCTCTTGAGTTTTGCGAACTTTCTTCCCGTTAACAGTTGTCAAAGGTAAGGTTTCCATTCCGATCACGTCCGGTAAGAAGTTGTGTTTCTTGGACTCAAAGAGAATATTGAATCTGCGGTCAACCGAGAAAGTTCCGATCGTACCGAAGTCTACTTTTTGTTTCTGATTCAAGCGTACCTTGATATCTTCACAAAATAGAGCCAGACGTCGTTGCGCTTTTTCGTAATCAATTTGTTCTTTACGTGCAATCCAATCGATTAGAAGCCCGTCATTTTGTTTCAGATACTTATTGAACACGACTTTTTTAGACGGAGGAATGATGGTTCCCGTTTTCTCGTTGATGCTTGCGGACATATAGTCACAAATGAATCCTCCGAATCCCGGAATGATCACGCAATCATGTAGATAGAGCAATTCTTCAATGTGTTCAACATATTTATTCATGTCGCAAAGGTAAGAAAAAACGCAAGGTTGTCAAACTCATTTTAGGCATTTCGGATTATTATTATTTACTTTGTTGTGTCTATTGCAGACACTCAGAATGTTATAAATTGAGATAAAATTATTGGCGTATGAAAATTTTTGTGACAGGAGGTACAGGGTATATAGGTTCCCACACGGTGGTCGAACTCCAGAAGAATGGTTATGATGTAATTATTGCTGACAATCTTGTGAATTCAAGTTTGGATGTGTTGGATGGGATAGAAAAGATCACGGGGATTCGTCCTGATTTTGAGGAAATAGACCTTACCGATCGAGAGGTCACACGAGATTTCTTTGCTCGTCATTCGGATATACGGGCCGTAATTCATTTTGCCGCTTTGAAGGCCGTGGGTGAGTCTGTGAATAAGCCTTTGGAGTATTATTTTAATAATTTGAACTCTTTGATGAACGTGTTGACTTGTATGCGGGAATTTAGGGTGCCAAATCTAGTGTTTTCTTCTTCTTGCACGGTGTACGGGCAGGCCGATGTATTGCCAGTGACGGAAAAAACACCTCGTCATGAGGCAGAATCTCCATACGGGAACACGAAAGTGATGAGTGAAGATATTATTCGGGATTTGATGCGTGTGGAGCCAGACATGAGAGCATTGGCTTTACGCTATTTTAACCCGATCGGGGCTCATCCGACGGCATTTATCGGGGAGTTGCCCAATGGTGTTCCCAATAATCTGATTCCTTATTTAACGCAGACGGCAATTGGGATTCGTGAACAGTTGAGTGTGTTCGGTGACGATTATAATACGCCGGACGGTTCTCCATTACGAGATTATATTGACGTGGTGGACTTGGCTCAAGCGCATGTAGTGGCTATACGTCGGTTGTTGGAAGGGAAGAATAAAGAGAATTACGAGTTTTTCAATATCGGCACGGGAAAGGCTCTTTCCGTGTTGGAAATTATTCATGCCTTTGAGCGTGCAACGGGGGTGAAAGTGAATTACAAGATTGTGGGGCGTCGAGCCGGGGATATCGAGAAGGTTTGGGCCGATACAACGTTAGCTAATAACGAACTGGGATGGAAGGCTGTCACGCCGATAGAAGAAACTCTGGCGAATGCTTGGAAATGGCAAAGGACATTAGATAAGTAAAAAAGGTGGGATTCCCCACCTTTTTTAGTCTTTATTCAACTGTCACGGATTTAGCCAAATTTCTCGGCATATCCACGTTACAACCTCGCATCACGGCAATATGATAAGAGATGAGTTGTAACGGGATAACGTTCAAAAGCGGTGACAGATATTCCAGTGTTTCGGGAATTTCGATCACGTGTTCTGCCAGTTTTTTAACCTGTGTATCGTTATCATTGACAAGAGCGATCACGTGTCCTTTCCGGGATTGGATTTCTTTGATGTTAGAAACGATCTTGTCGTAATAGTTATCATTCGTGGCAATAGCGAAAACCGGCATATTTTCATCGATCAAAGCAATTGGGCCATGTTTCATTTCTGCTGCCGGGTAACCTTCCGCGTGGATGTAAGAAATTTCTTTCAATTTTAATGCACCTTCTAGGGCGACTGGGAACTGACAACCTCTTCCCAGGTAAATGGCGTTCGTGGAGTCCTTGTAAATGGCTGCGATCTCCTTGATCTTGTCATTCTTTTCCAGAATCACTTTTACTTTATCTGGTAAGTTATATAGTTCGTTAATATATTTTTGGTACAGTTCGTCGGATAACGTTCCCTTTCGGTGACCAATTTGTAAGGCCATCATGGCTAACACGGAAATTTGAGCCGTGAAAGCTTTCGTGGAAGCGACCCCGATTTCCGGACCGGCATGGGTGTAAACTCCCGCATCGGTTTCCCGGGCAATGCTTGAGCCCACGACGTTGCAGATACCGATAACCGTGGCTCCGTGTGCCTTGGCATACTTGATGGCAGCTAAAGTATCGGCAGTTTCGCCACTCTGTGAAATAGCAATAACAATGTCGTTGGCATCCACGATTGGGTTACGGTATCTGAATTCCGATGCGTATTCCACTTCTACCGGGATTCGGGTGAATTCTTCCAAAATGTATTCACCTACCGTTCCGGCGTGCCATGACGTACCACACCCAATAATGATGATACGGTGGGCATTAACCATTTTGGGGATAATTTCGGAGATGCCTCCCAGATAGATTTCTGATGCCTCGGCGTTTACGCGTCCCCGGATAGTGTCGTATATTGAATTTACCTGTTCGAAAATTTCTTTTAGCATAAAATGTGGAAAACCGCCTTTTTCGATTTTTTCAATGTCGATGTCAACTTGCTGAATGCTTAATGAAACGGGAGTATTCTTGATTGTTTTTAGAATCATCTCATCTCTTTTCAAGATGGCAACATCGTCATCATTTAAATAGATCACATTTTTCGTGTATTCCACGATTGGAGTAGCATCTGAGGCCACGAAATATTCACTTTGTCCCACGCCGATCACAAGCGGGCTACCTTTTCTAGCTACTACGAGCTGGTTCGGTTCGTTCTTGCACAAAACAACCAGACCGTATGCCCCGATAACCTTGGTCAAAGCAAGACGTACGGCGTTTTCTGCGTTGACTTGCCCTTTCACGTAAATGTACTCGATCAGGTTTGCTAATACTTCCGTGTCGGTTTCACTTTGGAACGAGTAACCTCTGGCTTGTAACTTTTCCTTTAATAAAGCGTGATTCTCGATAATTCCGTTATGGACAATGGAAAAAAGACCGTTCATGGAAGTATGGGGATGTGCATTGGCGTCATTGGGTTCCCCGTGAGTGGCCCAACGCGTGTGTCCCATACCGATCGTTGCACTGGTGTCTTCCAGTTCCATGTGATGTTCCAGGTCTTGCACCCTTCCCTTGCACTTGTAAACTTGAATGTTATTATTATGGATTAACGCGATTCCGGCAGAGTCATATCCCCGGTATTCCAGGCGTTTCAGACCGTTAATTAAGATCGGACAGGCTTCTTTGGGCCCGATGTATCCTACAATACCACACATAAATGTTATGTTTTAATGATTTATATTAATGAAAACAAGCGGCATAACAACCATTACCGCTTGTTTATATTTATTATTCTATAATCTTGTCGAAAAAGTCGGAGTAAGCTTCAATGTAACTTTGCTCGCCCGGGTATTCCAAGGTAGGTTTTTTCAGATCGGTGGCAAAGGTACGGAGTTCATCATCCACGTCTTTGTGGTTGAAAATAATTCCATCGGCATATTGGAATGCCAATTTATTAATATTCGTGTATGTCGGGTCTTTTAAAAGCGCCACATCTTTTCGGGAAATCCCTTCTGTGATAGCTTTCTCCCCGAATTTTTCATCCAATTTCCCTTCAAATTTGTCATTATAAGTAGAGAATACCACTTTCGTTTTGGAGAAAACAGGGTCATCATGATATTCTTTTTTCAAGTAAAGAGGTACCAATGCGGTGAACCACCCTTGGCAATAGATCAAATCGGGGGCCCACCTTAGTTTGCGTACGGTTTCGAATACTCCCCGGGCAAAGAAAATAGATCTTTCGTCGTTGTCCGGAAAAAAGTTCCCTTCCTCGTCGGAAATTGTGTACTTACGTTGAAAATAATCCTCGTTGTCGATAAAATAAACCTGCATTCGTGCAGCTTGGATCGAGGCAACCTTGATAATTAACGGATGATCCGTGTCATTGATGATCAGGTTCATTCCGGAAAGGCGAATTACCTCGTGAAGTTGGTTCCGTCTTTCATTGATGCAACCGTAACGGGGCATGAATGTTCTAATCTCTTTACCTTTGTCTTGTATCCCTTGAGGTAGAAATCTTCCAATATTTGCCATTTCTGATTCCGGCAGATAAGGAACTATCTCTTGAGAAATGAATAAAACTCTTTTTTTAGCCATAACTACTACTTTTCCCAAAAACCATACAAAGATAGGCATTTTGGTTCAGATTTCAAAACTAGTTCGAAATAAACCTCTCTCGAAATAAACCACTTGAATCTTAAAAACGATACAGGTACGGGATTTTTGGCTAAAAAATTTTGCTTTTATGATAGATTTGTATAACATTGCGAAACTCTTTTTAGGCTGTAAATTGGGGGAAGACTGTACTATGGCATGGCATAACAAACTGGGAGAATACGGGGAAGAGAAGGTGTATCGGTATCTTTTGGATATGGAATATACGGTTTTGGAACGGAACTGGCGGGTGGGGCATCGAGAACTTGATTTCGTGTGTCTTGACGGGGAGGTATTGGTCGTGGTAGAGGTAAAAACTCGGGCGGATAACAATGTTTCATTTTTTGATTTATTGGATTATAGGAAAAAGAGGAATTTACAGGCTGCAGGTGCCGCTTATCTGGCGAAAAAGAATATTCATCGGGAAATACGATTCGATTTAGTTGTGGTCACTGGGGCTGCAATGCATCTGGAATACATAAAAGAAGTTATTGATTTGTTTTAAAGAACCGGATGGCTTTTGTCGTGTGTGTGGTGTGGTAGGAATATGAAAAGCCACCCGGCATAAGAAAAGTGTCAATAGGGATATTTGAGTATTATCAAAAAATGTGCTAGAAATTCGGATTTGGAGAAAAAATATCAAATTTTCTTTCGTATAGATGATTTTGTGTGAAATTTACTATCTTTACGGAACAAAACATAAAAGAGAAAAAGATATGGCAACAGTAAAAGCAAAATATTTAGGAGATTTGCGTTTGGAGTGTACGCATTTGCAGAGTGGAACGAAGATTATCACGGATGCGCCGACAGATAATAACGGGAAAGGTGAGGCATTCTCTCCGACTGATTTGTGTTCCACGTCATTGGCCGCTTGTGCCATGACAATCATGGGAATTTATGCTAAAAATAATGGTATTGATTTGACGGGAGCTGAGATCGAGATCACCAAGAAAATGGCGGCAGAACCTCGTCGTATTGCTGAGATTGACGTGATCTTTAATATGCCGGCTAATGGCTATTCTGAAAAAGAAAAAAAGATTCTCGAACGTGTGGCGCATACTTGTCCCGTGCATTTGAGTTTACATCCGGATGTGAAACAAAATTTCGTGTTTAATTGGCAGTAATGGTAACCGGGGCTACCGGTTTACTAGGTAGTCACTTGTTGTGTCATTTGGCACGGTGTGGTGAGACGATCATCGCCTTAAAAAGAGATAAGAGCCACGTTGAAGAGACGATGGCTCTCTTTTCGTATTATTTTGATTCGCCGGAAGATGCTATCTCCCGGGTGACTTGGGTGGTCGGGAATGTGCTGGATGAGGAATCTTTAGGCCCGTATGTGGAAAAAGTGGACTCTGTTTATCATTGTGCGGCTGTGGTTTCTTTCAATGGCGGAGATCGGAATACTTTGTTGGAAACTAATATTAAGGGGACAGAAAATATTTGTAAGATCTGTTTGGAATATAAGGTCCGCCTATGCTTTGTGAGTTCTATTGCCGCTTTAGGGGATGCTCCCGACGAGAGTGTCGTGATTGACGAGAACACACCGGAGATTCTGGGATCGGTTCATTCGCTTTATTCGGGCAGTAAGGGTGAGTCAGAAAAAATTGTCTGGAAATATACCAGTCAAGGTTTAGATGCCGTGATTGTGAACCCGGCTATTATCTTGGGAGCAGGGTTACGGGGACGAAGTAGTGTTAAGTTATTTGAACAGGCAAGTAAGGGAATGCCTTTCTACACGGAAGGCGTGAATGGATACGTGGATGTACGGGATGTTTGTGAGTTGATGATTCGTTTGGCAAAAGATCGTGCCATTCGAGGAGAGCGTTTTGTTTTGTGCGGGGGGAATTATTCTTATCAGGAGTTGTTTACCGTGATAGCTCGTGTTGCGGGAAAACGTCCGCCTTGTATCCGGATGACCCCGTGGATGACGGGTTTGGCTTGGCGATTGTTGGCTTTCTTGGCTTTATTTACGGGAAAGAAACCGGCTTTCACGAAAGAAACGGCTCGCTCGTCTCAACATAAATCCCGTTATTCCAGTGCGAAGGTGTTGTCTCTTTTTCCTGATTTCCATTTTCATACGCTTGAAGAAACGGCCCGTTTTTTCAAAAATATGTAATTTATTTCTTTTAGATCGGGATTCATGAGGGGGATATTTGTAAAGTCGTGGTTCATGGTTTTGCCATGAATGCTAGAGGAGGACGAGCCTCTAGTAGCGTGGGATTGGTGGCGGGGAATGATGTGTAGTCGTTGTTCGTGTTTGTTTTGATTAAATAATTTTCTTGTTTGTTATAGGTTTTTCGTTAGAAAAAAGTATTTTTGATGCGAAAGGTAGGGGGAGTAACGATGGTTTAACGACTAAAATTGAAATATTAGTGGATATGCTGGACGTGAAACAACCGGAAATATTTGAAAGTGTATTTCATAAATATTATGCTTCGTTATGTTATTTCGCTAATAAGTTTGTACGGGATGATGAAGTGGCGAGGGATATTGTGCAAGAGGTGTTTCTGCGTTTCTGGGAATCCAAGAAAAAATTCGAGAATCAATCGGCTTTAAAATCATTCTTATATAGTTGCGTTCAGAATGCATCGTTGAATTATTTGGAAAAATTGCAGGTTCGGACAAAAGCAAATCATCGATTAGGGTTGAAACCTCTTGATGAGGAAGATGTTTTCAATTTTCAGGTAGAAACGGATGTCTTTGAAGAAATTTTTGCGGCAATTGATGAATTGCCTGCGGAATGTCAGCGTATTTTCAAGATGAGTTATATTGAGATGTTGGATATTAAGACGATTTGTGAGCGACTAGATGTGGCGGAATCAACCGTGAAGACGCAACGTCAACGGGCTAAAAAATATTTGCGGGAGCGGTTGCAGCATCTTTACCCGGTGGTGACGTTGATGTTTTTCTGAAAGAGTGATTCATACATCTTTTCATAAATATACTATAGCAGATTTTACTATGGTAGAAAAATAATTCACTTTTTTTGTCATCCTTTTTCAGGTAAACCTGTTTTAGAAGCAAATGAATAAACGATCGTTTTTTTATATTCTTTTTTTGCTTTCATTTTAATCTATTTGTTTCTTTTATAATAAATCAAAATTTGTC
>CALUKD010000045.1 GCA_944321125.1 Candidatus Butyricimonas faecavium
CATTAAACGATCGTTTTAAGACATCTAAACCATTCTTAAATCAAGCTTTACAGTCATCATTTCGAATCATACAAATTCAAATTATATTCATTACTATATCTTCATCACACTATTCATAAAATCGAATTCAACACCTCCGATTCTCACCCTAAACCAACCCAAATAAAGAAGTAATCTAACCCAAATAATCCCCTTTATTCAGAGCTTATTCGAAGCTCTCACGTAGCTCATACATTATCGATTGAATAAGCTCCGAGTAAGCTTCGAGAGATCATCGAAAAAGTGGGATTATCTCCATAGCATTTCCATTATTTCTCTAGAGCTTCTCTCCAGAAATCACAAATTACAAAAAATCTTAAAACGCCCCGACAGGCGCAAGTTTTCACCTACACCCTTGTCAAATTCACAAAACAACAATATAGATATATGAAAAAGCGCATCACACAGATACTCTTCAGTCTCCTTACTTTTTGCACGAATACAGACATTTACGCCCAAGAAAACGAGAAAAAGGCCAAAAACCCATGGAGCGGTTCAGTTTCCCTAAACTATGATTTCACGAACAATTTCACGGGAAACGTAAACCTAGGATATACCCAAAAGAACTGGGATTTATTCCTGGATTACTCCGGCCATTCGGACCGGATTGAAATTAGCAGTGAACTATTCCGTTCTTTTTCGACAGAAATATCTCAACTACTAGAAACAGAACAGCACCATTTAAGCCATTCCATCGCCCTCCAACTAGACATGCGACCTTCCTCGCGCAATCTATTCCTATGGAATCTCAAACTACAATTCCCCAAGATCACGACAAACCGGGATATAAATAACCGCACGCAAGCAAACGAATATGACCTACACCACCGAATAGCATTCAGCCGGAAAATAATTGAAGGTTCTTTATTCTACAAACACGTGTACGAAAAAGACAAACACGAACTATCCCTAAACGGCATCTTTTCCCACACGAAAGATTCCCGTCCAAGCACGTACCAAATTGATGATCTTCTCGCTTACACCTCTACCGGAAACGAGCAACCCGAATTCGTCCGCTTGCAAATGGATTACCTCTACACGTTCGCAAACCAAGGACAACTCGAAAGCGGAATTCAATTTTTCTCCAGGTGGAATAAAACCCGATACCATCTTCACGACAAGAAAAAAAATCCCGATAATTGGTTGTCGAATTTAAATCCCAATAACGGCCTAAATCATAAAGAGTGCATTTACACGGCACATCTCTCCTATTCCCAGCAACAAGGAGAATCCTGGCATTATAAAATAGGTGTACTCGCCGATTACGATGTTACCCACACCAAACTCATGGAAGCCACAGACAAACATAATTCTGATCGATTATACTTTTATCCTCACCTAACCCTCCGGTACATGCCTTCAGACCAGCAAGAACTGGCCTTTCATTTTACCAGAAAAGCCTCTTTCCCGGATTACACCCAACTAAACCCGTTTACAAGCCCGATCGATCACCAGACCTTCGAGCAGGGTAACCCGCTGTTACGTCCCGAAGTCATGAATCGAGCCGAGATCAACTATCTTTTATCAAGGGAAAAGCTCCAACTGAACGGGAATCTTTATTTCAATTCCACGGAAAAGTTTATCACCCCGATCACGTTATTCTCAGAAGACAACACCCTAACACTGTCTTATGCAAATGGCAACATGGAGAATAAGGTCGGCTTGGACATCAATCTATCCGGCACTCCCACCTCATGGATGACGATCATCCCTTCCATATCCCTCGTCCACTCTCATACCAACGGGAAATTTCAAGGAATAGACCTTCATGCCGACGATTTTTCCTGGTCGGGGGACCTGGAATTAACTTTGAATTCCAAAAAACATACCGAGTTTCAAGCCCTCTTCTCCTATCAATCACCAACAAAAGTACCACAATTCAAAGTGGAAGAAAATTACTACTTGGACTTGGCCATCAAACAGGGATTTTTTAATGACCGCCTTCAAATCAGCTTCTCCGTTTCCGACGTCTTCGACACGTCCGAATGGCAAGCCCGTTTAAATACAGGATCGTATCGCCTGGCAAATTATAGCAAAGAAGCCACTCACGCTTACTGGATCGGGTTAACATTCAATTTTAACAACTTCAAATCCCGTCCGTCAGCAGACGATTCTCACCCGCAAAAACGTCAAGTAATACAATTAGGACAATAAAATATCACAGGAAATTTTACTTTTCATCACAGCAAGCAGTTCATTGAAAAGGATATAATTTCATTAATAATAACTACCTTTGTGACTGAAATTCAAAGCATCAATTACAATGGCGAAGATTATTGTTCAAAATACCAATAATGCGTAAATTTGCAATATGGACGAGAACAAAAGTATTATAGTTCTGCATGAAAAGCAGTTTGACGAAGTGATTAGCATCATTCAATTGCACCAAAGCAAAGCCTCTCGTATGGTGAACGAGGAATTGCTACAGACTGCATGGTACGTGGGAAGCTATGTATCAGCAAAGCTGAAAAGTGAAGAATGGGGAAGCAAGGTGGTGAGCCAACTATCAGAATACATTCGTGCTCGCCGTCCTGATTTAAGAGGATATAGCCGAAGAAACATCTACAATATGGTTCAGTATTTTGAAGAGTATTCCACGCCTCAATTTAGCTTAACGATAGAGAAATTTCTGTCACATGAATTCGTGCAGTCAACAACTGCACAATTACAATCGGCTCATTTAGAAGCCCAAGATGATAACATAAATGAAGGGGAAAATAATGAGATTGTGCAGTTGTCAACTGCACGAATGCCTCAAGTTCTTACAATGACCACTTTCACCAATCATACGATGATACTTAGCCGTTGTCGTAATAACGAAGAACGATTATTCTATATATTATACGCTCACAAAGAACGTCTGAATGTAAAAGAGTTAGATCGCAGTTTAACCAATCAGACATTTTCAACGCTGCTTAGTGATAAGAAGAATCTATCAAAAGGATTATTAGAGTCTTATCCGTATGCACCTGTAATATTCAAGGACACAGTATTCCTTGACTTCCTTGGCCTACCCAAGAAGCATAGCGAATCAAAACTACGCAACAGATTGATTGAGCACATGAAGCAGTTTATCTTAGAATTAGGTAAAGACTTCTTGTTTATGGACCAAGAGTATAGCCTACCAGTTGGCGGTTCTACTTTCAAGGCTGATTTATTATTCTTTCACAGAGGCTTACAGGCCTTAATAGCGGTAGAATTAAAGAAAACAAAGTTCCATCCAAGAGACCTCGGCCAACTAGAATTTTACCTGGAAGCACTTGATAGAGATGTGAAACGTACTAACGAGAATCCTTCTATCGGCATTATTTTGTGCCCAGAAGCCGACGAGGTGGTTGTAGAATATGCGATGAACCGAAGTATGAGTCCAACAATGGTCGCTGAATACAAACGCTTATTAATACCAAAAGAATTGATGCAACAACAACTCAATGAATTCTGTAGTTTCTTTCTGAAAGACAAGGGAACAAACATAGTTGTTTAGACAAATCAACCACCATTCAAAAACAAAGTTCACAAAATTTATAAGATCCATTGCTCTCAAATGCAACTTTATGAACCTTACAAACTTTATGAACTTTATAAACTTTTTATTCCCTATTTCCGGTAATCATAGAAACCGATTCCGGTCTTACGTCCTAACAAGTTAGCACGAACCATCTTCCGTAACAGCGGGTGAGGACGATACTTGGAATCACCGAATTCATTATACAGCACCTCCATGATAGCCAGACACACGTCCAAACCGATCAAGTCACCTAACGCCAAAGGTCCCATCGGATGGTTAGCCCCTAATTTCATAGCCTCGTCAATCTCTTCCTTGGTAGCAACACCGTCTGCATAGATACCGATACCCTCGTTCACCATCGGGATCAAGATTCTATTTACCACGAATCCGGGAGCCTCGTTCACGCTTACCGGAGTCTTACCCACTTCTGCAGCGATTGCCATCACCTTGTCGTGAACTTCTTGAGAAGTCAACTGCCCTTTAATCACCTCTACCAATTTCATCATCGGTACCGGGTTAAAGAAGTGCATTCCGATCACTTTCTCCGGACGGCTGGTTGCGGCAGCGATTTCCGTGATAGAAAGAGAAGAAGTATTCGTAGCCAGGATCGCCTCCGGTTTACAAATAGCATCCAAAGTCTTGAATATCTCGTTCTTCGTAGCCATATCCTCGGCAACCACCTCGATCACTAAATCGGCATCCTTACAATCCTCGTATGCCATCGTGTCTTTGATGCGGGCATTGATAGCATCTTTCTCGGCAGCTTCCATCTTGCCTTTTTCTACCAGCTTGGAAAGGCTTTTCTCGATAGCCTTGTGAGCTTTACCTAAAGATGCCTCTGAACGACCTTTTAACAACACGTCATGCCCGGCCTGAGCAAAGGTTTGGGCAATACCATTACCCATCGTACCTGTACCTACAACGCAAATTTTCATTTCCTCTTAATTTAAAACCTTCAATTATATAATATCAAATTCTCTATTATCGTACCAGACGCCAAGTTTTTATCTTTTCTTGAATTCCGCTCCTCTTTTGCCTAGAAATGCCTGCATTCCTTCTTTCTGATCCTCGGTTGAAAAACAGATTCCGAACAAATCACTTTCGATAGAAATACCCGTGTCAATATCCGTCTCTACTCCCCGGTTGATCGCTTCTTTCGCATAACGTACAGCCAGCGGAGCTTTCGAAGCAATCTTCTTCGCCATAGCCATACATTCATCCATCAGTGCTTCCGGTTCCACCACCTTGTTCACCAACCCGATACGATAAGCCTCCTCGGCAACAATCACATCAGCCGTGTAGATCAGTTCTTTTGCCTTACCCAAGCCCACGATACGCGGTAACCGTTGCGTACCGGAGAATCCCGGTGTAATTCCCAAACCGACTTCCGGTTGACCGAATTTAGCCTTCACCGAAGCAATACGGATGTCACAAGCCATGGCCAATTCACACCCTCCCCCCAGGGCAAAACCATTCACCCCGGCAATAACCACCTTGTTCAACAATTCGATTTTACGGAAAACAGCCGCTCCCAGCTCTCCAAACGCTTTCCCCTCCACCGCGTTCAACGTACTCATCTGGGATATATCCGCACCTGCCACGAACGAACGTCCTTCACCCGTCAAAATAACAACATCAACACTGTCATCCTCCCCGATAGCCGTGAAAGCAGCATCCAATTCTTTCAAAATCGTCGAATTCAAAGCATTCAACGCCTCCGGGTTATTAATCTTAACCGTGCAAATATTATCCTGTTTCTCGACAATTAGTTTCGTATACGCCATAACTTTTCTATTTTGATTCATTTTGATAACACCTCTTGTTTCTGTATCTTTGTAGACAAAAATAACCTTTAATCAAGAATAAACCAATCTTTTTGATATGAGTTTTTCAGACATTAATATACAAGAACTTGCGAGTGCATTCATGGTCCTGTTTGCCGTAATTGACATCACGGGAGCCGTGCCTATCATTAATGATATTCAAAATAAAGGACACAAAATTAGTGCCATAAAAGCCGCTTTGGCATCATATATTCTTCTCGTGGCATTCCTTTTCGTCGGGGATGGCTTGCTCAACTTGTTCAGCGTGGACATTTCCTCGTTTGCCGTGGCCGGTTCTCTCGTGATCTTCGTACTGGCAGTAGAAATGATCTTCGGAATCCCTATTTTCAAAAATGACAGTCCATCAGGAACGGCATCCATTGTACCGTTAGTATTTCCCTTGATCGTGGGAGCCGGAACATTAACGACTTTGTTGGCTTTGCGGGCGGAATATCATACCATCAATATTATTATCGCCTTAACTCTAAACATTATTGTTGTTTATTTTGTATTAAAAAATGTATCGCTAGTCGAAAAGATTTTCGGGAAAGGAGGAGCTTACATATTACGTAAATTCCTGGGAATCATTTTACTTGCCATTTCCGTTAAACTCTTTACCAGCAACCTCACATCATTGATTGATATTTTCAAATAGCAAGTGGCAGGAATATTCCTGCCCTCGCTTAATTATATATACTTTTGTCCCCGGTAAAAACACGTCAAACAAATGTCAAAACATACATCGAACCGGTTCTTCGATTAGGCTGGACGTTCTAATTCCTAGCAATAAATACATAAAATAAGCGAGCCAAACGATTTTGGCTCGCTTATTTTATTTAAAACCTTTATCGACAATAGCGATTAATATAAGCATTCACGCTTGTTACCCCCAGCGATTTAGCCTTCCGCCAATCGGCACATGCCTCCTTACGCTTTCCGGTACTGAAATAAGCAATTCCCCGGTTTGCGTAAATAGCACCGTTATCCTTGTTTAGCTTGAGAGAATAGGTATAATCCGGTATCGCCTTCGCAAATTCACGTTGTTTCAGATAGCAATTCCCCCGGTTCAAATAATAAGCATATACCAACTCGTACTCTTCCCCATTTTTCTTGGCATACTGGATTGCCAGAGAATACTCCTTTATGGCTGCCGCGTAATTCTGTTGATTCTGGTAAATATTTCCCAAATAATAACAAAGCTCATCATCTTCCTCAAATATCCCCTTTCCTTTCACAAGAAACTCCTTCAGCAAAGAAATCTGGTTCGTGTGAGTACAAGCCGTATTCAAGGACGAGTAAACCTCCCTCAATTTCGGATTCAATCGATTAGCCGCGATCAATTTTTGAACAGCATCTTTATAATTTCCATCCTCAATATCCGTGTTTACCTCGTTCAACAACTCAATCGGTTTATTGACCGCACTCACATCAACCTGACCAACCGCAACATGAGTCACAGCGACCAAGGTCATCAACAATAAAGTGACTTTTCTCATAGTTTGGATATAAATTAGCGTTTGTGTGTTTCGAATCCCAAAAATAATGAAAAGGAATTAAAAAGCAAATCCACCTCGCTAAAAAAAGTCTACATAGTCCACTAAATTCATAAAGCTTGTAAGGTTTATAAACCTTACAAGCTTTATGAACTTTCCTCCCTCTATTAGAACGACACCATCAAGCGCATCTGCAACTGATGGAAATTCTTATCCAACGGGAAATAAACATTCTTTAAATTACTATACTGGTACTCACCCATCACCTTCACGTACTGGTTGAACGTGTAGTTCACGCCAATCGTGGCCGCATGTAACCGTCCCCCGCCAATACTCGTTGACACGGCCGGGTAATCTGCCACCACTCCCCCGGGATAAAATACCTGCTTACCAATTAAAAAGAAATCACCTTTATTAATGTCATTCAAATCCGTGTAACTGTAACGGGCCACAATCTCCAGATCTCCTCTCTCGTTACTTCCCCGCAACAATCCGTACTCGTCGTCATAACCGTATCCTTCACCGCAAAGCAAGTACCCCATTTCCACGTACGCCCCTTGGAACTTGGAACTCCGTATCGGATTTCCAGCTTGCCAGGATGCCAAGGTCGTCCAGCTCCAAACGCCTCCCAACTGATTCTCGAACAAAGCCTCGTCATTTCTTTTCTTGTACAATCTCTTGTAAATATACTCGCCCCGCAAAAACATATTACTGGTAACCACCAGCACTTCCGGTCCTACCGTGATCGTGTTCTTCGCCCAAGGCACCTGCGCATTCAGGAATTCCGTCGTACCGTCCACGTAAGTCTGCATATTCGACTCCAACTCCACATTCGTCTTGAACACGTTATTCACCACCTCACCCGTGTTAATCCGAGAGTAACGAAAAGAAGCTCCCACGTGCAAAGTTATGAACTCATTATTAAGCGGCTTGTACAACCAGCGTCCACTCAAGCTTACTCCTTGAAAACCGGAAATCTGGTCATTGTACTTGTTCTCCGCAAAAAGCCCTTGATCCGCAAAGAAAGTGGCATCATAATACTTGTAGGTAATCCCCAAACCACGTCCGGCCGATAAAGCCATGGCCGGAGCCGCTCGGGAAATAAAATGGTAATTATACAAACTCGCGTTCAGACTCATACTCGACGGTTCGTTGAAATAACCTGCCTTCACGCTATGAATCCCGTACGCCGATTCGTGGAAATTATATCGCACGAAAATATTCTTCTGCTTGAAAGTTCCTTTCGAAAAATCGAAATCAGCGTAAAAATACAACGGCCCGTACGTCAACGACGTCCGTATACGAGCATCAGTGAGCGCTGCCCCCGACTTCATCGGAGTGTACTCCGAATGATAATAAGCCACGTCAGCAAACAAACGGGCGCCTGCCGTGAAACGAATTCCTTTATCCTTATTGATATATTGCAAAAGAGGATTAGCAACATCCTCAGCCTGAGCTTTCACCATATTAGACGACAACACGAGGGCGACTAATACAACAGGGAATAATATATATTTTTTCATACTGGTCTGCATTTAAACAATTATTTAGTAACCTAATCTCTCCAACACCACCTTTGCGTCAACCAATGTCTCGGAAGCCGGACTCTTTCGCCAGCCTTGAGTAATCATGTAGTTGATACTCATATCAGAATGGTTCGTAAACAATGCATCCAGATAAGGTGCTCTATATTTCCCGTCAATCTCGACTCCGAAATTATATTGTCCGAAATACTTGGCCATCTGGTCATACGTGTCAAACGTGTAGGGATGATTCTTCATTCCCGCCTTGTGAATCAAGTAATCCTGCCACGGTTGGTTCAGTTCCGGGTAATTATTCGGGGCTCCGGCAATACACGGTCCGATAAAATGAGCCTTGTACTTCACACCCAAATTAATAAACGAGGCATAACCCAGCGGATCGTCATACGTGATATCCGTCGCTCCCGTACCTTTCCACAATAGGAAACACATCGGGACCTTGCCCTCAAAATGCTCGGCTACCCTCACTAGGCTCTCCAACGAGAAAGTCTGCAGAATCACCTTGCCATTCGTGTTCCCCGTATTCACCTTGCCATTCACGTAGAACGGGTTGCTTTCCGGTTCCGGTTGCGTGATAATATTCATGCCCAAACGATCCAGTTCCTTGTAAACCATTTCCTCGAACCCGGTAGGATTCAGCCACGGCTCCTTGAACTCGATATAAATTCCCGGACGATTACCCGTGTCTTCCGGATCATCCACGTAACCAAACGTGTACTTGATCACGTCGGCCGTACCGCTTAAACTCTTGATCTTCTCCCCGGTCTTCTGTCCCATCGTGAACACTCGTTTTCCCTGCGCATCCCGTTCCAGCATTTTCCCCTTGGAATAAGCCACGAGATCCTCCAATGTAGAAATGTATTGATGTTGTGAGGCAAAACTCGGGCGAGCCTGTTCGATACTCGTTTCATTAAACCACGTTCCAGCATCCAGCATCATCAACTCCTCGTAGGTATAATAAGCCGGAAGATTCGGTACAAAATTCTTGGCATCCTCTTTCACCAACGCCTCTGCTTCTGCCTCCGAGTAACCAATTTTCTGGTAATACGCTTTTCTAATCTCGTAAGGGATAGTCTCCCCGAACACGTTCTCAATATTTGTGGTTCGTTTCAAGTTGTCATCATGCAATGCCAACACCACTCCATCTTTCGAAACCTGCATATCACATTCCAGATAGTCAGCCCCGATTTCTCTCGCCCAACGATACGCAGCCTCCGTCTCTTCAGGGGTCCAGAAGGTCGATCCCCGGTGAGCCACAACAGCATACTCCGGCACGTAATCCCGCACTTTAATCATATCGGGAGTCAAATGATCCAATTCAACCTTGTCGACATCGACATTTATATTGTTGAATTTTTGATCTTCACACGACATGACCAAGGCTATCAACCCGCATGCCATCACTGCATGAAAAAACTTTTTAATCATAATTTTGAATTTTAGAGCGTTTAATGTTTGTTAGTACTCTCTTTTACCAGATATTGTTCTTCTTTCACTGTAAATGCCGTAAAAACAAATGCTAGAGCACAAGCCACCAGCAGGATAATGAAACTCCAGTCCCATCCGAGATGATCCACCACGTACCCCAACATGATATTTGCCAACAAAGCCGTTCCAAAGAAATAACCGAAAAAACCGGTCAGTCCGGCAGCCGTTCCCGCCGCTTTTTTGGGAGCCAAATCCAAGGCGTGTACCCCGATCAACATCACCGGCCCGTAAATTAAGAACCCGATAGCGATCAGACATATACTATCCATCACCAGATTATGTTCCGTCTGCCAGTAAATAAACACGAACAGGGCCACCAACACCATGTAAATCATCGTCGTGATGGCCCGTCGTCCCTTGAACACGTAGTCACTCACGATACCGCAGATAATCGTGCCGGGAATGGCTGCAATCTCGTAAGCCGAATAAATCCAGCCTACCGCTCCGCTATCGTACCCTTTCACGTCTTTCAAGTAAGTCGGCGCCCAATCAAGCACCCCGTATCTCACCAGATAGATAAAAGCATTAGCGATAGCGATATACCATAATATTTTGTTATTCAAAACATATTTGAAAAAAATCTCTTTTGCCGTCAACTCTTCCTCCGACTTCGCACTGTAATTCTTCGGGTAATCATTACGATATTCCTCGATCGGCGGCAAACCACACGATTGCGGCGTGTCCCGGATCAGAATAAATGCAATCACGGCAACCACCAAGGCCACAACAGCCGGAAAAATAAACGTGGCAGATTGCCAGGATCCGAACCACACCAATCCCACGGAGAACATGATCCCGACCAAACTACCTCCCACATTATGGGCCACGTTCCAGATTGACATTTTGGTCCCTCGCTCTTTCAAGGAAAACCAGTGCGTCATCACTCGTCCACTAGGTGGCCAGCCCATTCCCTGGAACCAACCGATCAAAAACTGGGTAATAAACATGACCACGATTGAAGAAACACCCGCACTTGTACCCAAAAACAACGTCACAAGTGCCGATAACACCAATCCCAACGGCAAAAACTTACGGGCACTACTCCGGTCGGAAACCCCTCCCATCAAAAATTTTGATATCCCGTAAGCGATAGCATTAGCCGAAAGAGCCACTCCTAAATCTCCCTTGTCAAATCCCAACTCCTGCAAATAGGGCATTGCCAGAGTAAAATTCTTACGTACTAAATAATACCCCGCATACCCTATAAATATACCTAAAAAGACCTGTAAACGTAACTTCTTGTACGTGGGGTCTATTTTTTCTTTAGGCAATAAGGGTTTGTGAGGCTCAGGCTTCAGAAAACTCCACATGATATTAATTTTTAATAAATATTATATTGATTCCAATCTGATTATCGTAAACGTTTCCATTACGACTCGCGGCTTTTTCCGGATGAAATACACCGGGCTAAGATCAAAACATGATCTTAGCCGCAATGTAATTTTCTGCCAGCTCAGTGAACTCTTTCACTTCTTCACCAATCCATACCTGATCCTTCCCAAGTTCTTTCGCCATCACTTCTGCCACCAGCGGGGCTGCCTTAATCGCCTCTCTCGCATCAACAAACAACAATCGAACCCTCCGTGCAAGAACATCCTCTACCTCTCTGGCCATCTCCTCCCGAACTGCCCAAACAACTTCGGCAACGGTATAATCATATTTATCTGACAGTTTCTTTCCGTATTCCGGATTTTCAGCAATCAACTTCATAATCGCATCCTGATCACTACCATAAACGTACATATGATCTTTCAGGTTCGGGTTCTTCCGGTACCCGTGTATATGGAATTTTTTCGTCACGCAGGGTCTGGCATCCACCAGTTTCATGGCAATCGCTTTATCCACCGTATCTTCGGCCATCAAACGATAAGAAGTCCATTTACCTCCCGTGATCGTGATTAAATTATTATCGGAAACTATTATCTTGTGTCCGCGGGAAAGTTCTTTCGTACTCTTTCCCTCGTGTTTCGGGGCTGCCAACGGCCGTTGCCCCGCAAACACGGATTCAATATCAGCATACGTCGGGGCCGGGTCCATGTATAAAGAAGCCGTTTTCAGAATAAAATCAATTTCTTCCTTCAACGGTTTCGGCTCTATCTCCGGAACCGGACGCATAATATCCGTCGTTCCCACAACAACCTTATTGTGCCAAGGTACGGCAAACAACACCCGTCCATCACTCGTCTTCGGCACCATGATCGCATAATCGCTCTGCAAAAACTTCATATCTAACACCAGATGTACTCCTTGGCTCGGTGTCACCATCTTACTATGTCCAGGAGAATCCATCGCCATCAGGTCATCCACGAGAATTCCACAGGCATTGATCACACTCTTCGCCTTCAACTGCATCTCTTTTCCGGACTCCATATCCACGAACTTCACCCCGGCAACCTTTCCGTTCTGGTCATGCACAATCCCGGAAACCTTCGCTTTGTTAAGTATCACACCCCCATTATCCGCACAGGTCTGAGCCAAATTAATTGCCATCCGCGAATCATCAAACTGCCCGTCATGATAAACAATACCTCCCTTCAATCCTTTTTTCACCGATGTCGGTAAATACTCCATCACCTTCTTGGGGGAAATAAAACGACTTCGCCCGTACCCGAAACCAAAAGACAACAGGTCATAAAGCGTAAGCCCACAGAAATACAGGAAATTATCCCAGTATGTATAATTCGATATTACAAAAGCTTGATCCTTCACGAGATGAGGTGCATTAGCCTTCATTCGTCCCCTCTCCCTTAACGCCTCTAACACTAAAGCGACATCGCCTTTTTGAAGATAACGTACACCACCGTGTACCAGTTTCGTACTCCGACTGGAAGTACTCTTGGCAAAATCTGCCATTTCTAAAAGAACAACGCTATATCCTCTTGTTGCGGCGTCAACCGCCACACCTAAACCCGTAGCTCCCCCTCCAACCACAACCATATCCCATACTTTCTCAGGTTCCTGAAGTTTATTCAACATATCTTTTCGATTCATAACACAATTATTTATGTATTCAACAATCTATAAAATCCCAATAACGTTCCGCAAGCATACTATATACTTACAAACCGAAACTTCATTTTCCTAAATTCCGTTCTTTGTTATTGGTCTCTATGGCTCATTTCGCATTACGAATAGTGCCATATCTTTCTTTGGTATTGATCTTAATCTACGGAAACTCAGAGCAAAAGTTTCTATTTTTTAAGAAATATATTTCCCCAGTTTAAAATTAATTACAACACTTGATAAGTAATATTCAATAAAACAGATGTATATTTGCAGTGGTGGAAATATGATTATCGAAACAAAATGAAAACATTATCTCTAAGTGAAAGGCACAACTACATATTAGAAACATTACGCCAACAAGGTTCCGTTTCTGTTGTTGATCTCGCCAACCAATTAAAAGTATCTTCTGTAACGATTCGCAAGGATCTTACCTTACTTGAGGAAAAGGAAATGCTCTATCGCACACACGGTAGTGCCATTTTAATCAACCCTTATATCAATGATCGCCATGTAAACGAGAAAGAAAAGTCCTATCCCGAAGAAAAACGACTGATAGGTAGATATGCTGCAAGTCTAATTACAGCAGACGACTCTATTCTCATTGCATCTGGAACAACAATGCATGCTTTAGCCCGGGAAATCGTGCCTCAAGGCCATCTCACGGTAATCGCTGCAGCTATAAACGTTACAAACATTCTAGCTCGTAACAAGAACATAGATATAATACAACTCGGAGGTTTCGTACGGAATAGTTCTGTCTCTGTCGTTGGAAATTATGCAGAAAAAATGCTGGAAAACTTTTCTTGTAGTAAACTCTTCATGGGAGTTGACGGGATAGACCTAGATTATGGATTAACAACCACGAATATGATGGAAGCTAATTTAAATCAAGTAATGATACAAGCTGCGCAAAAAGTAGTCGTTCTGGCTGACTCTTCTAAATTCGGACGTAGAGGTTTCGGAAAAATATGCGATCTGGATGCCGTTGATCACATCATCACGGATAAATATGTACCTAGTAAAACTCTCGAGGGATTGCGTGAACGCGGTATCGAGGTAACTGTTGCCGAATAAAAATATCAATTTGATTCAAATAAAAAACCCATTGATTTCTCAATGGGTTTCATTTTGTAGCGAGATCCGGGATTGAACCGGAGACCTCATGATTATGAATCATGCGCTCTAACCAGCTGAGCTACCTCGCCATAAAAATCGCTGCAACAAGTTCCAGCGATTTTGAAAATTCGGCATCGACCTACTCTCCCACCTGAAGGCAGTACCATCGGCGCTGACGGGCTTAACTTCTCTGTTCGGGATGGGAAGAGGTGGATCTCCGTCGCTATAGACACCTTTTAATAATATTGAAAATTGAAAACGCGAAGTTGAAAATTATACTTTTCATCCTTGCCAGCATTTCAACTCCCGTCACTTCAACCAGCCCTCCGGCCGCTCGTGACAATACCTTTAAAGCTCGTTTATTCATGCTTTCTATCAACCGTCAATCACCTTGATTGACAATCGACCGGAACGTTAATCGAATCATATCACCCACCGAACGTCAACTTT
>CALUKD010000046.1 GCA_944321125.1 Candidatus Butyricimonas faecavium
AATCGATCGTTTATTAACACAATAAACATTTCAAAATCAACCACTTTTCATCATCCCACTTTTCCTTAAACAAACCTTTTGCTTCCTATTGGCACTCAAACTTTAACACACATAAAAAAACGGATGAGAGTACAATCGTAGATTCTCTCATCCGTCATCATTTTTTAATTAAATATCCAAGCTCTCGTTAACCGGAAATACTCCAAACCCGACAAACGTGTACTATCCACGGAACCAAAGAAATAAAAGAGATAAACTGGATTCTATTTCTGTAAAGTAAGCTCTACCGCAACATATCCATCTCCCCTACATACAGGCAATCGGCCAAATAAAAAGGAACGGAACGTCTCGTCATCATACATCAGAAAAAGATTCATTTTCAGGTTCCCGTACTCATGCTACTAATTTCAATAATTCTCTACCAGTAATTCAAAGAATCCTTGCGGGTGGAGGCAAGCCGGACAAACTTTAGGAGCTACCGGACCTTCGTGAATATACCCGCATTTGCGACAATACCATTTTACCGTTTTCGGGCGTTCAAAAATAATACCATCCTGCAAGTTCGACAAGAGTTTCCGATACCTCGTTTCATGATTTCTTTCCGCCTCGATTATCATACGGTACATCACGGAAATATCCTTAAATCCCTCCTCTTCGGCTACTCTGGCGAATTCCGGATACAAGTGATGCCACTCGTCATACTCACCTTCTGCAGCCTCAACTAGATTACTGGCAGTATCTAGAATGACCCCGGCAGGATATGCTGCCGTGATCTCCAACATTCCACCTTCTAAACGACTGAAGAAACGTTTCGCATGCATTTCTTCTTGCAAAGCGGTCTCGTAGAATATGCCTGCGATTTGCTCGTATCCCTCCTTTTTCGCTACTTCAGAGAAAAAAGTATACCGATTTTTTGCCTGTGATTCCCCGGCAAATGATTTTAAAAGATTGGCCTCTGTTAAAGTACCCTTTACACTTTTGTTCATGGTTTTTCCTTTTCTTTACGAAAAGAAAAAGTTAGAGGTTACAGGTTTGCAGGTTACAAGTTAAAATCTAGTTTGAGTCTAAATTACCGACTAATCTATAACACAACTTTAGGACCCGCATCCCGTGGTAGTATAAATACCCTTTCATTTTTACGCATTTCTCTCCTTTAGTTGCAAAATATTAAGATATACTTTTGTATGCAAAAGAATTATGACGAATAATTTTTTCATAGAGAGTTAATTATGTCAGAGATTTTAAAGAAGTTACAAAAAGATATTCATTTCATCGAAGGGCTAAATAGCTGTATGAATTGCGGGGTGTGCACGGCAATTTGTCCGGCAGCCGAATTCTATAACTATGACCCGCGGGTGATCGTGGAAACTGTGCAACGGGGGAATGAAGAAGAAATTGAAGAGTTGTTGAAAAGCGACACCATTTGGTATTGCGGGGAATGTATGTCTTGTAAAACCCGTTGCCCGCGTTGCAACACGCCGGGCCTCGTGATCATGGCATTAAGAAAAATATCACAAGAACTGGGATATTTTGTCTATTCGGAAAAAGGACGTCAGCAATACGCACTTAAACACGTGATCGGGGAATCCATACTCAAAAGAGGGTATTGCGTTACCCCCGACTTGGTAAAACCGGAAATGCACCCAGAACAAGGACCTGTATGGGAATGGATATACGAGCATCTAGATGACGTGTATGAACGTACGCACTCGAATTACCGCCAACCGGGAGCCGGAGCATTACGGGAGGTGGACTCGGAAAGTATGGATGAATTACGAAAAATTTTCGATGTAACGGGGGGAACAGAATTTCTGGAAAAAATCGACAGCTGTTCCCAACATGTGGCCGATAAGGAGAAAATTGATCTAGAAGAAGCCTATTTCCTGAAAACATATATGGAAAACAGTGGAAGACACCAATAGAAAGATAAAAGTTTAAAACGAATTCAAGCAATTAACAGGAACTAAAATAGCGAGATGAATTTAGAGGGTAAACAACAGATATGGAAAGATTACCAGAAAGAGATAGCTGATGATCGCTATTTTTACGCGAGAAGTTGTATTCGCCAAACTTTCTTCCCGGGTTCGGAATGGGCTTACTTGGATATTATGAAGAATAAGCTGGCAAAAGATGTCATTGATGATCCGCGACACACGACTTGTACCGGGATCGGCTATCACTCGGATATCGTTCCGGCAGAAACAATTATGACGGTTGTCGCCCGGCATTTTGCTCTTATGACCGAAGCCGGATACGAGAATATGACTCCATCATGTATCACGTCTTTCGGTATTTATACCGAGATACTAGAGACATGGCACCACCACCCGGAAGTCGAAGAAAAAATCAGGGAATTTCTTTGGAAAGCCACCAAACGGGAATTTAAAAAACCAAGAAATCTTGCTCACACATCAGACATAATCTATAAGTTCAGAAACGAGATCGCTGCCCAGGCAAAATACAAGCTGGTAGACGTTCACACGGGAAGACCTCTTAGAGGAGTGGATCACATCGGGTGTCACTACTCGAAAATGTTCCCCACGAAAGGAATCGGTGGAGCCGAATTTCCGGCCGTATTATCCGGTATGATTTATGCTTGGGGCGGCGATGTAATCGATTACCCGGAAAGAAGGCATTGTTGCGGTTTCGGTTTCCGTCAGTATCTTGTGATGGCTAACCGGGGATATTCCGTGGCTAACTCTAAAAAGAAATTTGAATCCATGCAACCTTACGAACCCGACTTTATCGTGGCAAACTGCCCAGGATGCGCCATGTTCATGGATAAATGGCAATACACGATCAGCGAGATGGAAGGCACGACCTACGGACAGGATGGATACGGCATTCCTGTGCTGACTTACGAGGAACTCACAGCCCTCGTCTTGGGGTATGACCCGTGGGAAATCGGATTGCAGATGCATCAAGTTTCCGTGGAACCCTTGCTGGATAAAATGGGAATTTCATACAATCCGGAAGCCAAATTCAAAAACATCCGGGGAGAAGACATCGGGGTTCCGAAATGTCCCACATACTTAAGAGTCTAAAAATTAAATTATTAAACACAAAATTGAAAAGAGAATCATGAAGCCATTCATTTTCAACTTTCAATTTTCAATTTTCAATTTTCAAATAATATATGGCAAAAGTCATCATCATTGGAGGAGGCCCGGCAGGCTGCGAAGCCGCCCATCAACTGGCAAATCAAGGAATCGACGTGGAATTAGTCGAGAAAAACAACGAGACCGGCGGTAACTTGAATAATTGGTATCAATTATTTCCTGATCGGAAATCCGCCAAAGATCTGAACGACATATTAAAGCAAAATTTGAATCACCCGAAAATCCAGTTGCATTTAGGTATGGAACCCCGGAAGATCGAGAAGAACAAGGAAGGTAAATTTCTCGTACCTCTTAGTGATGGCAGCTTACTTGAAGGTGACTCTCTGTTAATCTCCACTGGATTCAAAATTTTCGATGCCCGCCGCAAGGAAGAATACGGATATGGAATATATGAAAACGTAATTACTTCCGTGGAACTGGAAAATATGTTCTACAACCATTCGATCCAGATGGTAAACGGGAATACTCCCAAACGCATTGGTATCATCCATTGCGTGGGCTCCCGTGACGAAAAAGTATGCAATTACCATTGCTCTAAACTCTGTTGTATCACCGGAGTAAAACAAGCCATAGAACTTCGGGAATTATTACCCGACACGGAAATCTTTTGCTTTTACATGGATATGCGTATGTTTGGGCCGGGCTACGAGGAAATGTACCGGGAGGCTCAAGAAAAATATAATATTAAGTTCGTGCGAGGCAGATTGTCTGAGGCCGCTGAAAACCTCAACAAACAATTACAGATCAAGGTTGAAGACACGCTTGTTGGGAAACCTTTGCGCATGACACTCGACATGATGATTCTATTGGTCGGTATGGAATCTTCGGAAGGTAGTCGCCAAATGGCGGACACACTAGGGCTTAACTTGGCTCCCAATGGTTTCATCAAATCCCAAGACCCGCACTATCGCAACAACAACACTAATGTCGAAGGCGTTTTCGTGGCCGGATGCGGAAGTGCCCCGATGAACCTGACCGACACGCTGGCAGATGCCCGTTCGGCAGCAATGAGTATTATGGAATACATTAAAAGAATTTAGAATTTGAAATTTAGAGTTTAGAATGAAGGAAATCACTAAATCTCTCTATTTAAATAAAATCTAAAATTTAAAATCAAGAGATGATCAATTTTTGGGGTTACAGCATATCGGAAACACGAAGTATCAATTACGATACAAACGATAAATCCATGACGGAATATATCGCACGTGTAGTTCCCAGTAGTAAGTTGTGCATTGGTTGTGGTGGATGCACGGCGGGATGCACGGCAGGAAATCTCACGAACTTCAACATCCGGAAAATACAGATGCTTATGAAGAGAGGGGAAAACAAAGAGGCAAAAGAGCAATTGCAGAAATGTATGTTATGCGGGAAATGTATGTTGGTCTGCCCGAGAGGAGTAGAAACCCGGAAGATGATTTTAGAAATGCTCAACTATATAAAAACAAAATTGAAAAGTTGAAACCAATTATTATGCAACAATACGAATACACGAACAAAATATATTACGACCACTTTGTCCTGCCGTTCACGATCGGTCTGGTCGTGCTATTGGGATATTTGTGTGTAAAATACTACAAGTGGATCAAGAGTTTTCCGAAGGAAGAACGTAAAAAAATTCGCAAAGGCTTGTTCAGTTTTAAAACCATTCGTTCCGGCTGGGAAATTTTCCGGGAAAGTTTGTTGCATCACAATATATTCAAGACGAACCCGATGCTGGGATACATGCACATGACCTTTGCTTTCGGGTGGTTCCTGTTGATCGTAGTCGGGAAAATAGAATCTATGGTTTATCATACCAGTGCCTTCAACCCACCTTATTTCGCTATTTTTTTTCGTTATTTTCACCCGGCAAAAGAGACCTTCCCGCACAGTGAATTTTTCGCATTTCTGATGGATCTGATACTAACATTCCTGTTAATCGGGATTTTACTGGCTGTCACCAAACGTTTCTGCTCCCGTATTTTCGGTATGAAGAAAACCACGAAACAACGGGCTTACGATCTGCTTATATTAACAGTTCTCTGGCTTATTTTCCCAGTTCGTTTTCTGGCAGAAAGCTTTACAAGCGGACTAAATGGCGGTGGTAGCTTCCTCACGCACAACGCAGGTAACTTCTTCAGTGGATTTCTACCTTTGGAAAGTTTATCCTACCCTGCTTGGTGGCTCTATTCTTCCTTGCTCGGGTTATTCTTTCTGCTATTACCCTTCTCCCGGTACATGCACATACCGACAGAAATGGTCTATATTTTCTTAAAAAACTGGGGTGTAAAACAAGGCAAAGAATATAACGGATTTAGTGAAATTCAAGTTAATTCCTGTTCCCGTTGCGGAATATGCATCAACACTTGCCAACTGAACACGTCATGTAATATAAATGATACACAACCCGTCTACTTTTTTCGCCGCCTGCGTAATCACGAGGAATATGCCCAACAAGCGGAAGACTGCCTGATGTGCGGACGTTGCGAGAATTCTTGTCCCGTAGGTATCAACTTGAATGCTATCCGCCAAAGCAAAAGACCGGATATATTAAGAGTTACAAAAGACACGTATGCTTATGTTCCCCAACCGGAGGTGAAACCCGCTAAAGTTGCTTATTTTGCCGGATGTATGAGTCATCTTACCCCGGGCATCATAAAATCCATGCTGCAAATTTTCGAGAAGACAAAAGCAGATTACACGTTTATAGATGAAAAAGCCGGGGTATGTTGCGGACGTCCATTAGCCCTTTCTGGAAACTGGAAAGCGGCACAAGTAGTTATGGATAAAAACCTACAAATGATTGACGCTTCACAAGCGGACATTCTGGTCACCTCCTGCCCGATCTGCTACAAAACATTCAAAGAAGATTATCTATTGAATATAAAGGTCATGCACCACACAGAATACATTGATATGTTAATCCGGGAAGGTAAATTAAAAGTCAACGCTCTTGATTTGAAAACCGTATTCCACAATCCATGCGAACTGGGAAGAGGCTGTGGTGTAGTGGAGGCTCCCGAAAGTGTACTGAAACAAGTAAGCCAAAAAATTCCGACAGTTTACGACGGAAAAAAATCCCTCTGTTGCGGGGGAAGTTTGGCAAATACGGTTATTGATGCCACACAAAAAACTAAAATCAGTAGTGATACCGTGAAAGCATATGCGGCATACCAACCTGACATAATCGTCACCGCATGCCCTCTGTGCAAAAAGACATTGGGTAAAACCTCCCTAGAAATCCCGGTAAAAGATATAGCCGAATTGGTTGCAGAAGCTTAAAAATAAGAAACGGGATTTTATGGGAATCCCGTTTCTATTTCTTTATCAAAAAACTTAATCTTCAAGTTCTTCCTTCACCCCTTCAATCTGTTCCACATTCAAATCACTTTCATTACTATTGGCGGCAATATCATAATGTGGAAGCGGATTTTTCTGCAATTCTATATTTTGTTCTCGGTGTACACAAACATCCATCGCTAAATAAAGAGCATTACGAAGACCCTGTTCATCTCCCATATTCTGACCTACAATATCGTAATGAGGATCTGTTAAAGACATCGAACAAATCACGGGTAACCCGGCAATATAACAAGCCGCACTTTCCTGATCCACAGCCTTAAATGCCACAACACCTTGATCATAATACATGGCAAGAACTGCATCAAATTTCTCGTACATTCTCTCCGAGAAGAAACGTTCGGCCGAGAACGGACCAATGGCCATAATACCCTCTTCCCGAGCTCGCTCAATCGCCGGAATAATAACATTCACTTCTTCATCCCCATTCTGGTTGCAATTCACCTGAGGATTTAAACCCAAAACAGCAATCTTCGGTTTCAAAATAGTGAAATCCTGACGCAAAGTATCATCCAGCAAGATCAATTTCTTGAAGATATTCTTTTGTGTTATCTGACGCGGCACATCCCGCAATTTAACTTGTTCGGTCACGAACCCCATCTTGATTTTCTCGCTCACCAAGATTGACATAATATCCGTAGTATTATAACGCTTACCCAGATATTCCACCAATGACCCGGCTTCTTCCGTGAAGAATGCATTCGGTCCTTGGGGAGCCAAGGTCAATACATCAATCTCGTCCCGATCCAAGTGATCCAAGGCATATTTCAAAGCCACCATGGTAGCCTGATCCGATTCGGATGTCTCTTTTCCAAGATCAACTTTCACGTTATCATCCACGCAATTGATGATATTGGATCGCTTCCCGTTAGCCTCACCCGGCTCACGAATCGTGTTTAAACTAAAGTTTTCAATATTTAATACCTTCCGGTAGTAGGCTGCCACTTTAGGCGACCCGTATAGAATAGGAACACACAACTCGCAAATCCGATTCTCTGCCAACAATTTTATGATCAATTCATAAGATATTCCGTTCACATCTCCGTGCGTGATTCCTACATTTAATCTGTTTTCCATGCTTTAAACCATTTGTTTGCACAAAGATAGTAAAAAAATCATGTCCACAGACAAAAAAAGAGGGCATTGCCCTCTTTTACTTTATTCTTGATTTTCTCTTTTTTCCGGTTTCGGACCTTTCTCACGATGAGGACGATCCCCTCGATCTTGTCTCGGTCCGCGATCTTGGCGTTCGCCACGATTTTGACGATCGTTTTGCTCCATTCCTTCCGGTTTAGGCAATAACACCTTACGGGAAAGTTTGAATTTTCCGGTTTTCGGATCAATATCGATCAATTTTACACGTACTTTATCTCCTTCTTTCAATACATCCTCCACTTTTTCTACGCGTTTATGGTCAATCTCGGATACATGCAACAAACCGTCTTTACCCGGCAAGAATTCCACAAAAGCACCAAAAGCGGTGATTGTCTTCACAACACCCTCGTAAATCTCCCCGACTTCAGGTTTGCAAACAATAGCTTTGATGCGGGCAACGGCTATATCAATAGCCTCTTTATTGGTAGCAGCAATATCCACAATTCCCTGATTACCTACTTCCTCGATAACGATAACCGCTCCGGATTTTTCCTGAATATCCTGAATGATCTTCCCTCCGGGGCCAATGATTGCACCGATTTGATCCTTATCCACCGTGAGCGTAACCATACGCGGTGCGTGCGGTTTCAAGTCAGGACGAGGTTCTGGTAAGGTTTCTTTAATAATATTCATAATGTGTAAACGGCCTCTCCGGGCTTGGTCCAATGCTTTCTCCAAAATCTCGTAGGGAAGACCGTCTACTTTAATATCCATCTGAGTTGCAGTAATGCCATCTACCGTTCCGGTTACCTTAAAGTCCATATCACCCAAGTGATCTTCGTCACCCAGAATGTCAGACAACACGGCATACTTCTCGTTATCGGTGATTAATCCCATTGCGATACCTGTTACCGGTTTCTTGATCGGAATACCGGCATCCATCAAAGCCAAAGTCCCGGCACATACCGTTGCCATGGAAGATGAACCGTTAGATTCCAAAATATCGGAAACGACACGTACCGTGTAAGGATAGTTGTCCGGTAACATCCGTTTTAAGGCACGATGGGCCAAATTTCCATGACCGATTTCACGACGCCCCACACCTCGGCTGGCTTTAGCCTCGCCCGTTGAGAACGGTGGAAAATTGTAATGCAACAAAAATTTCTCTTTTCCTTGTTCCGTAGCTTCATCTACAATCTTTTCATCCAATTTAGTACCTAAAGTTACCGTGGACAATGACTGAGTTTCACCGCGAGTAAAAATAGAAGACCCGTGAGGTCCCGGAAGAGGTCCGGCTTCACACCAGATTGGACGGATTTGCTCGGTAGTACGTCCGTCCAAACGCAAACCTTCATCTAAAATCATTCTTCGAACGGCCTCTTTTTCCACGTCATGATAATAACGGGAAACCATATTTTTTTTCTCGTCTCTCTCTTCTTCCGGAAGTGATTCCAAGTACTCTTCTTTCACTTCAGTAAACAATTTCTCGCGTAAATGCTTGTCAGCATTACATTGACGAGCAACAGCATAGGCTTTATCGTAACATTTGGCCCAAACATCCTTACGCAATTCTTCATCATTCACTTCATGACAATAAGTCCGTTTCTCCTTGTTTACGGCTTTTGCCAACTCCATCTGAACTAGACAATGATCTTTAATAGCTTCATGGGCAAATTTAATGGCATCAAGCATTTCTTTCTCTGAAACCTCATTCATTTCCCCCTCAACCATCATGATATTCTCGTAAGTTGCCGCAACCATTATATCTAAATCGGCAGTTGCCAACTCGCTTTTAGTCGGGTTTATCATCAACTCCCCGTTCACACGAGCTACACGTACTTCAGAAATAGGACCATGAAAAGGGATATCGCTCACGGCAATAGCTGCTGATGCTGCCAATCCGGCTAAACAATCCGGCATAGATTCTTCATCAGCCGAGTACAACGTTACCTGTACGAAAGTTTCTGCATGATAATCATCCGGAAATAAAGGTCTTAAGGCCCGGTCAATCAAACGAGATACTAAAATCTCGTAATCGGAAGCTCTCCCCTCTCTACGAGTGAAACCACCGGGGAAACGTCCTACAGCTGAAAATTTTTCTTTATAATCTACCGACAAAGGCATAAAGTCCACGTCCGGACCAGCCTCTTGCGCGGAACAAACCGTAGCCAGCAACATCGTGTTACCCATTCTCAGCATGACAGCACCGTCTGCTTGCTTGGCTAACTTTCCGGTTTCCAATGTTATTACCCGACCATCTTTCAGGGTAATACTTTTTTCAATAATGTTCATAGAAATAATAAAACTGTTAAAATACTAAACATTTTAACGGAATTCTTTTTAGATAAAAGGAGGAGGAGGGGAGGATTAAAATAAAATGACCCGGACGACCCGGGTCGTTTTTATGTAATTATTTACGTAAATTCAATGCTTTAACAATAGCACGATATCTTTCGATATCTTTTTTCTTCATGTAATCAAGCAACGCTCTACGTTTTCCAACCAATTTAATCAAAGATCTTTGGGTTGCGAAATCTTTGTGGTTTTTCTTTAAGTGCTCGGTTAAATGAGCGATACGGTAGGAAAATAAAGCTACTTGTGACTCAACAGAGCCGGTATCTTTATTAGACTTCCCGTACTGTGAAAAAAGTTCTTCTTTCTTTTCTGATGTCAAATACATGATGTACAGTCTTTTAGATTAAATATTAATTTTAACGCCGCAAAGATACGTTTTATTCTGACATAAAACAATCTTTTCCAACCCTTTTTGTATTTTTGTATTCCAATTTACACACATGAAAAGAAATGCAGATGAAAATACTCATATATTCAATATTACTTTTAATCCCAACGCTATCATTCGGTCAGCGAGCCAAAATTGCATTCGAAAAGTCCACATTCAACATGGGACTCGTGCGGGAAAACGGAGGAAAAGTAACCCATGAATTTAAATTTATAAATAAAGGTAAAGCACCCCTACTGATAAAATTTATCGAAACTACGTGTGGTTGCACCACTCCCAAATGGAACAGGAAACCCATTCCTCCCGGAGATAGCAGTGCCATTACCGTCACCTTCAATCCGAAAGATCGCCCCGGCGTGTTCTCAAAAAAAATTACCGTGTATACAAATGCCACTCCTCCAAACATCGTTTTGCGTTTGGAAGGAGAAGTTATACTCCAACCGGTTGACATCCCGACAGCCTACCCGATCGTGGTGGGTAACTTACGTTTTACCACGGACACGATCCACTTAAAACAAGCAAAAGTCAAGCACCAAATCATAAATTTAATCAACACGGGCAAAAAGAATATATCAATCATATCTATCTTTAAACCCGACTACTTGGAAGTGGACTGTACTCCTCTCACGCTAAACAAGGAAATGATGGGTAACCTCATCATCCGGTATCTCCCGAAACACGCGGACAAGATCAAGCCGGATGATTACGTCCTCATCAAAACAGATCAGGGGACGACACACAAGTTCATGATATCGAACAAGTAATTTTCAATTTTGTACTTTCAATTTTCAATTCAATATGATTTACCCCGAAAATTTTGAATCTAAAATAAAATTCGACAAAATAAGACAACTTATCAGCAATAACTGCCTGAGTGACATGGGTCGGAAACTGGTTAGCGACATCAAATTCTCCACCGATGCCGGATGGATCGAAACCTCTTTGGCCGAGACCTCCGAATTCATGCGGATCTGTCAAGAGGAAGAGAACTTTCCGGTCTCTTATTACCATGACGCCCGCCCCTTCTTGTTGCGTATAAAAGTAGAGGGATTATTCCTAGAAGTAAATGAGCTGGTTATCTTAAAAAATTCACTGGAATCGCTGAACGCCATCATGCGTTTCTTCAACACCAAACAAGAGGTATACCCTCATCTGGTAGCCCGGGCCGGAGATGTACGGGTATTTCCCTATATCCTGCAACGTCTGGATTCGATCGTTTCAAAATTCGGGACAATCAAGGATACCGCCTCACCCGCTTTAGGCAACATACGTCATAGCATTGCTAAAAAGCAATCCGGAATCTCCCGGCGTATGCAATCCCTGTTGCAGAAAGCACAGGAAGAAGGATGGGCCGACAAGGACAGCAACATTGCTATCCGGGACGGTAGAATGGTGATTCCCGTACCTGCTGCCTTCAAGCGGAAATTAAACGGTATCGTGCATGATGAATCCATCACCGGAAAAACCTCTTATATCGAACCCGCAGAAATCATAGAGACGAACAATGAAATCCGAGAACTGCAATTGGAAGAGAAACGGGAGATCACCCGTATTCTCCGGCAATTCGCCGATGACTTGCGTCCTTATATATATGACCTGATTCCGGCCTATAACTTCATGGCATTCGTGGATTTCGCACGGGCAAAGGCTCTCTTTGCCATCCGGGTTAATGCCATTGTGCCTCTCTTTGAAGACACCCCCTCCATGCTATGGTACAAAGCAAAGCATCCCCTACTCTACCTAAGCTTAAAAGCAAATGGGAAAGAAGTTGTTCCCTTAGATATCGAAATAAATGAAGATCAGCGAATCATCCTGATTTCCGGTCCTAACGCGGGTGGTAAATCCGTCTGCCTGCAAACAGCCGGTTTATTACAATATATGTTCCAATGCGGTATACCCGTACCCGTGGAAGAATCCAGTAAATTCGGAATATTCCACAAAATACTCATTGACATGGGAGACGAACAGTCTCTTGAAAATGATTTGAGTACATACAGCTCGCATCTGGTAAACATGAAGAATTTCATCCGTTACGCCTCGCAGGACACGCTTATCCTAATCGACGAGTTCGGTACGGGAACCGAACCCATGCTGGGCGGAGCGATAGCTGAAGCCATTTTAAATGCTTTAAATAACAACCAAACGAGAGGTGTCATCACGACACACTACACCAATTTAAAACATTTTGCCTCTTCTGCTCCCGGAATTACAAACGGGGCCATGCTCTATGACAGCCATCGGATGTTACCGCTTTTCCAACTGGAAATCGGAAAACCGGGTTCGTCTTTTGCATTCGAAATCGCCAAGAAAATCGGGTTACCCAAAGAGATTTTAGATGATGCCGCCAGCAAGATCGGTGAGGACCGGGTAAATTTCGATAAACACTTGAAAGAAATCCTACGGGATAAACGTTATTGGGAAGAAAAACGAAAACACATCCATGAAAATGAAAAACGCTTGGAAGAAGTACTAGAACGTTATAAAAAAGAACTAGACGATGCCTCCAAACTCAGGAAAACAATTATCCAAGAAGCTCAGGAAAAAGCCAAAGAACTCATCTCCGGGGCAAACAAAACGATAGAAAATACCATCCGGCAAATCAAAGAAAGTCAAGCTGAAAAGGAACAAACCCGACTGGCCCGACAAACATTCGAGGAAGAGAAACGCCGGCTGTTAGCCAGCGAAGAAGAAGAGGAAGAACGGCTGAAGAGAAAAATCGAGAAATTGAAAAACCGAGAAAAGAAACAAAAGGAAAAAGGGAAACGCCCCCAAACCACCACTTCGGAAGAAACCGGTCAACAGCAACAGGCGCCGATTTTCAGCAAAGGAGATCTCGTGCAACTGGATAATAAAACCGTGGGTGAAATTATCGAAATTAACGAGAAAAACGCGGTTATCGCACTCGGTAGTCTCATGACTAGCGTGAAAGTGGAACGCCTCTCGAAAATATCAAACAGTGCAGCCAAGAAAATTACGCAAAACAGGACGCCACGCCCCTCTTCCAATTATTTGGAAAACATCAGCCAGAAACGCATGGATTTCAAACCGGAGATCGACGTACGGGGACTACGGGGAGACGAGGCGCTCATGAAAGTATCTGAATTCATTGACAATGCCGTTATGCTAAACATGAAAGACCTACGCATCTTGCATGGAACAGGTACAGGAGCCCTCCGGCAAATCATACGGGATTTTTTAAAGACCAATCCGGTCGTGGGTTCCTACGGGGATGAACACATACAAATGGGAGGCTCGGGAATTACCGTGGTGAAACTGGATATATAAACCACATGCGATTATATTCTGGATAAATCCGCATCCTTAATATTCTCGAAAACGAGAGCAACCAACAAAACGAGAATTGTTCAAGAATACCCTAAATTCGTGTTTCAACATTCTCGGATTTAGGGGTATTCAACAAAAACTTAATACAAAATAATGTAAAATAAAGTTATCAAAATAGGATTATCTTGTTGTAGTTTCCTGAAATAGGTTTACTTAATTTGACATTTAATAAATTAGACATTCTCTTGTTATGATAATTTCCTG
>CALUKD010000047.1 GCA_944321125.1 Candidatus Butyricimonas faecavium
GGTATTTTGGAGACAAACTCTTTGACAGACTAGTAATTGCGAATATAACAGGTGCATAAACGGATAATCAGAAAATGGAAATTGGCAATATGATGAACCAACAACAGTTAAAAGAGCGTTTGCTAGCGGAGCAATGTTCTTGCGTTATTTATAACCGGGGGAAGATTCGGATATTCTGGGAGCGGGGAGTGAAGGATCTATATCGTTTGTTGAAGGAAGAGCCGGAATTTCTTGCGGGGGCGTCAATGGCGGACAAGGTGATCGGTAAGGCTGCTGCCGCGTTGCTGGTATTGGGTCGGGTGAAAGAGGTTTTTGCTTGTGTGATTAGTTTTCCGGCCCGGGAACTTTTGGAACGGGCAGGGATTGCTACGGGATATTCGGAAGAGGTGCCTCATATTATAAATCGTACACGGACGGGGTGGTGTCCGTTGGAAACACGGTGTTATTCTTTGGAAACTCCGGAAGCGTGTTTGGTGCAGATAGAGGAATTTATTCATATGATAAATGAAAAGTAGGTGATGAGAATATTGATGTTAATTTTATTACTTTTTGGGGGATTAGTTTCGGTACGTGCCGAAGAGGTACCTGATAGTTTGGCGGTACAGAAAAAGGTAGCGCTTGGTGAGGTCGTTGTGACAGGAACGCGTAGTGAGACAGATGTACGTCATTTGCCCATGACGGTGTCTGTGGTTAACCGGGAGCAGATAGAACAACGTAATGAATCTTCTTTATTACCTCTTTTGACAGAGAATATACCCGGTCTTTTCACAACGTCCCGAGGAATATTGGGATATGGCGTGTCGGGAGGTGCTGCGGGAGGAATGAGTTTGCGTGGGATCGGGGGTGCACCGCAACCGGGTGTACCAACTACGGGTATGCTGGTATTAATTGACGGTCATCCCCAGTATATGGGATTGATGGGACATCCTATCTCAGATGCTTACCAGTCGATGCTGGCAGAGCGGGTGGAAGTGCTTCGAGGACCGGCTTCCGTGTTGTATGGTTCCAATGCCATGGGAGGTGTGATTAATATCGTTACCCGGAAAATGAAAGAGGATGGTATCCGTACACATGCTAACGTGGGGTATGGTTCTTACAACACGTTGCAGTCGGAGGTGAGCAACCGAATCCGGAAAGGACGTTTTACGAGTATTCTCAGCGGTTCGTATAATCGTACTGACGGGCATCGAAAGGATATAGCGTTTGAACAATATGGCGGTTATGCCAAGTTGGGGTATGAGATTGCGGATCACTGGAACGTGTGGGCAGATGTGAATGTGACCCGTTTTAATGCTTCAAATCCGGGTGAGACATTTGATCCTTTGTTTGATAATGACCAACGGATAACCCGGGGAATGACGTCTTTCGCCTTGGAAAATGATTACGAAAAGACATCTGGGACGGTGAGTTTCTTTTATAATTGGGGAAAACATTGGATTAATGACGGGTATCATTCTGGTGAGGAACCCTTGGATTACCGTTTTGAGTCCCGGGATCAAATGTTGGGGGTGTCGTGGTACCAAAGTGCGCAACTTTTTGACGGTAACCGTTTGACCGTGGGATTTGACTATTTCCATTTCGGTGGAGAGTCGTGGAATCAACCGTTGGAGGGAGAGCGTGAACCGCAAGTGGATAAGACTCAGGATAACGTGGCTGGATATATCGATTTTCGACAGAATATCAGTGACTGGCTTACTTTTGACGTTGGGCTACGTGTCGATAATCATTCTCACGTGGGTATGGAGTGGATTCCTCAAATAGGATTTTCTTTCCGCTTGCCGCAGGATAGTGAGATCAAGTTGATGGCAAGTAAGGGATTCCGTTACCCGACGATTCGTGAGTTGTATATGTTTCGTCCGGCTAATCCCGATTTGAACCCGGAGGAATTGTGGAGTTATGAGTTGTCTTATTCCCAACGGTTGTTGCAGGGGCGTTTGTCATACGGGGTGAATGTTTTTTATATAGACGGGAAGGATTTGATTATGCGTGTCCCGGTGGATGGGCGTCAGATGAACGTGAATACGGGGAAAGTGGAGAATGCCGGGGTAGAAGCACAGGTTGCTTATCGATTGGCCTCAGCATGGTCGTTGGATGCCAATTACAGTTATTTGCATATGGATAATCCTGTGCTGGCATCGCCCGAACATAAATTGTATGCGGGGGCTACTTTTTCGAAAGGACGTTGGTACGTGTCGACAGGTTGCCAGTATGTTGCCGGGCTTTACACGGAGGTGAAAGTGGCGGGACAAGGTGATTATGCGACAGAAGATTTTGTGTTGTGGAATCTGAGGGGGACGTTTAGAGCCTCGGAGTGGTTGAATATCTGGGTGAGAGGGGAGAATCTTTTAGCTCAGAAATACGAGATTAATGTAGGTTTCCCGATGCCGAAAGCAACGGTGATGGCGGGGGTGAATGTAAGATTTTAATGATTGAATAACTAATATTATGAATATGAGAAGGAACGTGTATATGATTTTATCCTGTTTGCTGATTTCTGTTATAGGAGCGGACTGTGTCCGGGCTCAGGAAAAAGCATCCGGAGAAAATACGGAAGTGCCGAAGGTTTATATGTTTAAGAAGATTTCTGCGGAAAATCTAGTGAAAATTTATGAAGCTTTAGGTCGTGAGGCCACGGGGAAGGTGGCCGTGAAATTATCCACGGGAGAACCGGGTGGACACAATTTTTTGCAACCGGCTTTGATCAAAGATTTGGTGCAAAAGGTAAACGGGACAATCGTGGAATGTAATACGGCTTATGGCGGGGGACGCGCCGATACTGAAAATCATTTGAAAGCAGCCAAAGAGCATGGTTTTACGGCTATTGCCCCGGTGGATATTATGGATGCCGACGGTGAAGTCGCTCTCCCTGTAAAAGGAGGAAAACATTTGAAAGAGGATTTTGTTGGCTCTCACTATCTAAATTATGATTTCACGATCATTCTTTCGCATTTTAAAGGCCATGCTATGGGAGGATTTGGTGGTGCGATTAAGAATATGTCTATCGGGATTGCTTCGTCGGGAGGTAAGGCTTGGATTCATTCTGCCGGGAAAACGAAAGGGAATCCTTGGGGCAATTTACCTCCTCAGGATGATTTCTTGGAATCTATGGCTGAGGCTGCAAAAGCAGTAGCTGATCATTGCGGGGATAAAATACTTTATATCAGTGTTGCAAATAATTTATCCGTGGATTGTGATTGTGATGCCTCGCCGGAAGATCCTAAAATGGGAGATATAGGTATTTTGGCTTCGCTTGATCCCATTGCATTGGATAAGGCATGCACGGATTTGGTGCGGGCATCCGAGGATCACGGGAAAATTCATTTGATCGAGCGTATTGATTCCCGTCACGGGATGCATACGTTAGAGTATGGAGAGAAACTCGGGCTTGGAAGTCAGAAGAATGAACTGGTGAAATTGGATAAATAATTGAGTTATGAGAACAACTACGTTAAAACTTTATTCTTTGGAGTATAAGCAGGCAAAGACGTACTTGGCTGTAGCTTTATTCGTGGCGGGTAATATTTTGTTACCACAATTGTGCCATTTGGTTCCACAGGGAGGAATTCGTTGGTTGCCTATTTATTTCTTTACCTTGGTAGGTGCCTATAAGTATGGTTGGAAGGTAGGGTTATTGACGGCAATTGCTTCGCCTTTGGTGAATTCGGCTTTCTTTGGAATGCCGGCTTTGGCCGTGTTGCCTGCCGTGTTGTTGAAATCGGTATTATTAGCGGTTGCTGCCGGGTATGTCGCCATGTATTTTCGCAAAGCTTCTCTTTTGTTGCTTGTGGCCGTTGTCCTTTTTTATCAAGTTGTCGGTACGTTGGGAGAATGGATCATGGTTGGAGATTTTTATAAAGCGGTACAGGATTTTCGTATCGGTTTGCCTGGTATGTTGCTACAAATCGTTGGCGGCTGGTTGTTTATTAATCATATAATACGTAAATAAGATGATAGTTCCATTATTTATCGGTGGCATTGGAATGCCGGAAATTTTGTTGATCGTGTTGGTTGTGTTGTTATTGTTTGGAGGCAAGAAGATCCCCGAATTGATGAAGGGACTTGGTAAGGGTGTTCGTTCTTTTAAAGAGGGAATGAACGGATTGGAGAAAGACGATACTTCGGAAGGGAAAAAGGAGTAATATGGAGCAGGCGAGCGAGTCTGAAAAACAGAGTTTTTGGGACCATCTGGATATATTACGGGCTTCTTTGGTAAAGATTGCTACCGTGACTGCCGTGTTTGCAGTGGTGGCATTCTTTTTCAAGGAGGCGCTGTTTTCTGTTATTCTTGCTCCCAAGGACGCTGATTTTATTACTTATCGGTGGTTGTATTTTTTTAGCGGGTGGGTGACTGACGAGCAGTCTCCGGATTTTTACGTGAAGTTGATTAACACGGGGTTGGCCCAGCAATTTATGATTCACATGAAAGTGGCCATGTGTACCGGAATTTTGTGTGCCTCTCCCTATATTTTGTATCAGTTGTTTCGTTTTGTTTCCCCGGCTTTATATATCAATGAACGTAAGTATGTCGTGAGGGTTGTCGGTTATGGATATATTATGTTCATGATGGGGGTGCTGATCAGTTATTTTTTAATCTTTCCTTTAACGTTCCGTTTCCTTGGGACGTATCAGGTGAGTGACCAAGTCGAGAATATGATTTCCCTGCAATCGTATATCAGTACTTTGTTGATGATGAGTCTTGCGATGGGAATTGTTTTCGAGATCCCGATCCTTTCGTGGTTATTTGCTAAATTGGGGTTTATTTCAGCCGATTTTATGAGGCGTTATCGACGTCATGCCGTGGTGATCATCCTTGTCGTGGCTGCAATTATAACTCCGACATCCGATGTATTTACTTTGTTATTGGTGTCGCTTCCGATGTGGTTGTTGTATGAGGTGAGTATTTTGATTGTGAAACGGTCTGTTCGGTAAGGTAGGTAAGTATGAAAAGTATTATTTTATCTTAAAAGGTGACTTCCTGAAGAACGTGACAGATAAAAAATACCTGAAAAATTGTATGTCCCAACGAAATGTAGTAAATTTGTATATCATTAAAAATGAATGATAAATGACTATATTTGATGAATATAAGACATATACGGGCGAAGTTTCAATTTCTCCATCTTTACTTTGGGAATATGATTTGTCTTGTTTTGACTGGTGGAAATCAAGAAAGATTGTGGTTCAACGTATCATTGAAAGAGGATGGCTGAAGGATTTTTATGCAGCATTCAAATTATACGGGGGAATAGAAGGTTTCAGGGAAATCATAAAGGAGGTTCCGAGCTTGTCTCCACGAGATATGAATTTCGTTTGTGTCGTTTTTAATTTGAAAAAAGAAGAATTGAAATGTTATACACGGAAACTGTTACGAGATCGACTCTTGAACTCCTGAAAAAGTTGGAAGCAGAAAGAATGATGGTTGGTTTTAACTTGGCAGGAGGCACCTCTTTATCTCTATATTTAGGACATAGACTGAGTTTGGATTTAGATTTTTTCACTCCTGAATCATTTGATGCAGTTCAATTGGAACAATTCTTGAAAGAGGGATATGGATTTCGTACGGATTTCATGGAAAAAAATACTCTGAAGGGTACGATAGATGGTGTAAAAATAGATTGTATTACCCATTCTTATGACTATCTTGAGAAGCCATACATTGAATCCGGTATAAGATTGTATAGTATGGAAGACGTTATTGCCATGAAGCTTTCTGCTATTGCAGACAATGGATCACGATTAAAGGATTTTATCGATATTGCTTTCCTCTCTACTCGTTTCCCTTTCAGTTCAATGTTGAAAATGTATGAACGTAAATATCCAAACTCAAACGTCATAAGACCTTTTAAAGCTATTACCTATTTTGATGATATTGATTTTGAGGAGGATATTATCATGGTGAATGGAGAATATGATTGGATGTCGATCGAAAAGAGATTGATTGAGATGACCAAAATTCAAGATAAAACTTTCGAAGCGTTTCCATTTCCTAAAAAGAACATAAAAAATAGGTGATGGTAAGATAAGGTAATATTAAATATCGACAACTGATCTGTATTAGAGAACATAGGTGGTAATCGTGTTGTTTGTAGTTGTGAAAATGTGTGCTTATAGGCTGATTCTTTGACTAGTGAGGATTTGTTCCTTGCTATTGTTATGTATATGTGTTGCTCCTATGGATATTAATTTATTTGGTTTTTGAAAATCATTTTATGGGGTTGAGACTTTTGACACAACCCCTTGCGATTTGATTGAATATAAGTTTACTTGTGCTTACCACAACCGCCACAACCGTTACATTTATGATCTTCGTTCACGGCAGCTGGAGTTCCATGCCCACCTCTTTGCCCGCCACGTTTATCCATCATTTCTTTCCGGCGTTTCTCCATTTCTTGTTTTCTCTTTTCCTGATTGGTCTGGTAAGTTTTATATTGTTCTTCCGTCAAGATTTTCTTTAGAGAAAGGTTTTGCTGCTCTTCCAGCTTTTTCATGTTGACCATTACGGAATCCCGTTGTCCTTGATATTTTTTCATGAGCTCACCTCTCTGTTTGAAATTTTCGGTCAATAAATCTTTCACCTGTTTTTCTTGTTGCTCGTTGAGTTTCAATTCAGTTTTCATGTGCTCAACTTGTCTTTTTATCATTTCTTCAGGGTTCATGTGACCTCTTTGTCCGTGATGTTGTGGGCCATGTTGTTGTGCACTTAAGCCTGTTGTCATTAAAATAAGCAATGACGAAATGATTAGGGTTAAAGTTTTCATGTTTTTATTATTTAATCGTTTATAATTGCATGGAGTCTATATGGAAAGTCCCATGCTTGTTTTGAAATGTATCTGATTATAAGACAAAACGGGAATGAAAAGGTTTATTCTCATATACTCTGTCTTGATGATAATTTTGAATATCTAATTTAAAGAAGTGACAACTGTAATTTTTGTCAAGGATGAAAACGAATCGTATGTTTGGGTTTGGATTTGTTATACGAAAATTCAATTTTTGCTTTGGTTTTGTTACAAATATATTAGTCTTTCTATTGTAATTTGTTTAAAAATAGCTGGTTAATGACATTTTTTGTTCTTTGTTACCTTGGAAAGATTGGGGATAGAATATCATAATAAACGTTACCGATATGAATATATATATTATGAATGTAGGAGTGCTTTATATTTTTTTATTGTATTTTTGTAGAAGAAAATAATATTAATTTGAATACAAGAGAAGTAGATATCATCCAAGAATTTGCTCGCGGAGGGGAGAGTGCGTTTCGAGTCTTGTACGACAGGTATGCGGTTGCGTTGCGTTATTTTGCCGCAAAGTACTTGAACGAGGACACGATGATTGATGATGTCGTGCAGGATGCTTTTGTCGATTTGTGGGAAAAAAGGGCAGATTTCCGAGGAGAATATGCTGTGAAGGCTTATTTGTATAAAGCTGTGCGGAATGACTGTCTCAATTTGATGCGCCATCAACAGGTAGAGGATAGGTACGCTAGACGGGTGGTAGCAGAGGAGGAGGATTCCGAGTCGTTTTTGGATCGGATTCTGGAATCAGAGATTTTTCAAACTCTATCGGATGTCTTTAACGAATTACCTCCGGCATGTAGAGAAGTCTATCAGATGAGTCTTGATGGGAAAAGCCATGAAGAGATTGCGCAAACGTTAAATATATCGATCAACACGGTCAAAAAACATAAGAACAATGCCAACCATTATATGAGGGAACGGTTGAAAAATGTTCTTTCTCTACTTGCTTGGTTTTTGTAATGGATTGTATATCCAATTTTATTCTCCGTCATGGCAGACTTTTGTCCGAATGTACTGACATATAAGGATGTGGCAAGGATTGCAAATTCCTGCCGGATTACAATCCTTTGCACGAGCGGCGGGAAGCCTCTCTGACTGAAATCGAGAGAAAGTACGCCGACAAATACAACGCTTTGGTCGGAAAGCATAACGCCCGGCTATCCATGCGGCAGAAAGCGGAAAAGGAACTGTCAGAATACAGACAGGGAGAGGCTGATCGCATAGACAAGGCTGTGCGTGAAATGGCAGGAAAACAAGTAAGGGTTCTTGAAAACCTTGGTAAGGAAATGCCAGCCATTCAGTCTTTCCTCCACCTAAGCCAGTCATTATAGGTTAAAAGACTGACATGCTCTATCCGGCAATCACCCGTCAAGGGATAATACTTTTTGGGACAAGTATGATGATGCCGGAAGCCACACTTTTCTTGTGCACGTTTCGACTTTTCATTACCGTCAAAATAACCGCACCACAAGTTTACAAGTTTCAAATCTTCAAAAGCATAACGGATTACCTCACGCATGGCTTCAGGAATTAGTCCTTGCCCCCAAAAAGGAACACCAATCCAATAAGAAATTTCGCCTTCATTTTCTCCAATCGGGAAATTACTTTTTGTTCCACGTATTACACCTATACACCCAATTGCCTTGTTGTCTTCTTTCAAGGTTACGGCAAACACTCCTTCTTGCGCAAAAACCGTGCGGATAACCTCCCGGCTTTCCTCCACACTCTGATGAACGGGCCAGCCGGCAACGGGACCCACTCGTTCGTCTTTCGCATACTCGTACAATATTTCGGCATCTGTTTCCCTCCAAGGGCGCAATACCATTCTTTCTGTTTTCAAATTCATATTCTTAATCAGTTTGATTGTAATCCGAAGTCGGATTTTGTTAATTCGATGCAAAAATACTGCTTCGGGCGAAAGTAGAAGAAAACAAAAATGAACAAAATCGGTATTTTTAGAAACAATATTCAAAAATATATACTTAAATTATTAATTTTACAGTATAAACAGAAACAATATGCCGAAATAAGAAATGGAAATAATATTATATGAATGTGGCATGAGCGAACATCTCGGACATCCACTAAAACTTTCCTATCTTACAATTTTTATTGGTCTTGAAGGGAAAGCGGTCACTAAGGTCAATTTTGAAAAACACCTGCTGAAAAGTTCCGACTTATTGGTATTGTCTGAAGACTCGTTTGCTGTGTTCTCAACAATCTCGAAGGATTGTAAGTTGATTTATATACAGATAAAAAAAGAAATGGCGGCGGAAATCGCGTATAAATTGCCTAACCGATTATTTCCGTTCTTGTGGCGGAATCCGCTTTGCCGACCTATGGAGGAAGAGCGGAAGTTATTGTATGCTTGGCTTGCCCAAACCCGGTGTATCCTACAGGACGATGTGTTGTACAAACGTCCGATAATCATCAATCATCTGCAAAATCTCTTTTTGTACATTGCAGGACGGGCACAGCCAATGCTGGCAGACTCTTTCATCGAACGACCATACAGCCGAAAGGAAAAACTGTGTTGGAGGTTTTGGGAACTAATATGTAAGAACTGTTGCCTGCACCGGGAGGTTGCCTTTTATGCGAATGAACTATGTATCACCCCGTTTTACCTTTCACAAATAACAAAGGGTTTTATGAACGACACCCCAAAAGGTCTGATCGAGCGGCAAGTAATATTAGAAATGAAAATGCTGTTGGAAACAACGGATATGTCGGTTAAAGAGATTGCCGAATATTTGAATTTTGAAGACGGGTCTTATATGTGCCGGTTCTTCAAACGGCATACAGGAATTTCACTTACCGAATATAGAAGGATACATCAATAGCATTTCATTTGCGGCGTTGTCCGGTTATCGGAATTTTTTATTTTTACCGGACGGTCGCAGAAAACTTTGTTTATGACATGATGAATGAAACATATAATATCATATCGCTTCAATTACAGCCGCAATGGCGGATGACAGCCGCTTGTTGGTTTTACCGGAAATGGAACATACCAATGGAAGAATATTTGACAAGCATAGATGACTGCATTCAAGGAAATGCCCCGATTCCTCAATGGTATCTGGTAGTCGTAGGGCAAAATATCGTTGGTGGGGCAGGCGTGATTGCCAATGATTTCCATGACAGGAAAGATTTGACACCCAATATTTGTGCCCTGTATGTCGAACCCGAACATCGCGGCCGGAGACTTGCCGGAAAACTCTTGGCATATATTTGCGAGGATATGCGATGCCGAGGACTGGATGTGCTTTATCTTGTCACAGAGCATGTTTCATTTTACGAGAAATATGGGTGGGGTTTCCAGTGCATGGTGCAAGGTGATGACGGAGAACCGATGAGAATGTACTATAAATACTTATATTAACGCATGAATCAAAATGGAAATACAGACTTTAAACCATCGGCACATTGAAGCGAGCAGCCACCTATTCATCGAAACCTTCTCTCGTGAGCCTTGGAACGAACGCTATGAAACGGATGAGGAGGTGAAACAATATTTCGTAAATTTCCTTGCATTGGACAGTTGCCTCGGTTTTGTCTGCTTGGAAGAAGAGCGCTTGGTCGCTCTTTGCATTGGAATGCGGAAACCATGGTTGAAGGGTGTGGAATATTATATTGACCAGTTATGTGTCGCCCCGGATTGCCAACATCAGGGAATAGGCAGCCGTTTTCTTGCCGAAATAGAACGGCGTGTAAAGGATTTGGGCATGAAAGGATTGCTGCTCAATACCGAGCATTTTTATCCGTCATATGATTTTTACCGTAAGAACGGATTTACAGAACTGGAAGGGTTGGTGGTCATGGGAAAAGAATGAATCTATTAATTCAGGTAACGTATATTTGTCCTAATTCTTAAACCATATAACGCTTGTTGAAGGATTGGTCTATTCTTGAATACATACTAATACCAAAGATTTACTACCGTAATACTAGGGTTTAACTATTTATCGGACGTTACAGGACCTATTCCTTAGCCTTGCCTTGTCCTTTTAGAATGGCGATGAAAGGGTAATGGAAGGGAGATAGAAGGGCGATAGGGGGTTATAACCTTATGAAAAGGGTTTGTATTATCCTGAGAAAAGTTTACTGTAAATCTAAGTAAACCTATGTCAGAATCCTTAAAAATCATCAAACGTA
>CALUKD010000048.1 GCA_944321125.1 Candidatus Butyricimonas faecavium
TCATAACTTAATCTGTTTTCTGTTACAAAATTATTCTTTTTTATGCGCAACTGTCAGATTAAGTCTTGACTAATTCACATAAATCATAAATTTACAAGCTTCCCTTGGCAACTCACCTCACATACAGCACCTCCTTATCCCTGTATCTTCCCATATCCGAGATAATAACCTTTTCCCCGACCGTCAGCCCCTGCAACACCTCCACGTATTCGAAACCACTCTCGCCCAGCATAACCTTTCTCTTTTCCACCCGCTCTCCGTTGACAACCCACAGGTCATAATCTCCCCGACCCATGTAATAAGCTCCTGTTGGCAAACGCAACGTCTCATCCTTCATGGCATGAGTGACGTGTACATCCACTTTCAGCCCTGAACGCAACCGGGTATTACCCTGGTCATCCAAGAACACGACAAACTTGATGACCCCGTTATTCACCGAAGGTGTGACATTCCCCACGGTACCCGAAAGCTTTTCTCCACCGATTACCACGTTCACCCGGTTCCCCGCGGTAATCTTATCCGCGTAACTGTCGGCAATCTCTCCCTCCACCTTAAAACTTGACAAATCAGATAATATAGCCAAATTACTTCCCTGCGAAACGGAAGCCCCGACCTGATCGTTAATCCAGGTCAACGTGGCGGAACGAGGAGCCATCACCTGTGCTTCCCCAAGCGTCTTGAACAACAAATCTATATTCCTTTTAGCGATCTTGTAGTCCAACTCCAACGAACGAATCTCCGACCGTGAAGTACTCTTTTTATTTTCATATTTACGTTTTAATTGCTCCAGTTGCATCTGTTTCACCGTGTAATTCAATTCTGCCTCCCGCACCTTTTCCCTTGTACTGGCCCCAATACTATCCAAATAGCGCTCGTTATTCAGCGATACCAAAGTTCGTTTCAACACCATCTCGTCGATATCCACCTGCATCTTCATTTCCGCCAAATCACTCGCTATCGTTTTACGCTGTAAATCCAATTTATTTAATTGCATCTCCAACGACTCTTTCTTTGTCTCGTACTCTGTCCTTATCGTTTCCAAATCCAACTGCAACAACGGTTCATTCTTCCGAACCCAGTCACCCGATTTCTTATACACTTCCAACACTTTCGAAGACACCGGAGAAGTGATGACCTCTTCCGCAAAAGGAACCACCTTCCCCGTGGCATACACGGATACCTCCACAGCCCCCTCGTCCACCACACCAAAATTCACCTCTGCTCCTCGAATCTTAGGTTGAAATATATTAACCAAAAAAGAAAACACCCCCACGCATATTACCACGCTCATAGAAACTTTCACGATAATCTTCCGCTTACGTCGTCTTTTTATCTCCGGAGATATTGCCTGATCCATAATCTAATATTTTCCTTGTTGATAAATTATATCTTCTCTCTTCTCGAAATCATACAAAGTCAACCCGCGTAAAGTATAAAAATACACCCATGACGAATACAGCTGACTAACATAAGTACGCCGGGCATTATCCTGTTCCGTCTGTGCGGCATTCAAATCTAACACGCTGATCTGACCCAACACGAAAGTCTCGTATGCCGTCCTATAACGTTTCCGGGCAACAGTATCCGCCAAACGCACGATCTCGTTCAACCGATTCTGTTCTTGGTATTGTTTCACTGCCGTCATCACATTTTGTTTGAAATCCAATATTTCTTTCTCTAACTGCACCCGTGTAATCTCGGCTTGCGAGCGAGCCAACTCCACCTGTCCTCGTCCCTTTCCCCAGTTCAATAGGGGAATACTTATTCCCAAACTAACCGCTTCCCGGTTACGCAAATTCCGGTAGGTTTCCTTAAAGGTCCTATCACTTCCCGTGAACCCGATAGAAGCATAAACGTCCACCGTGAACCCTCTCTCCGCTTTCGCCTGTGCCACCTGCTGACGTGCTTGCAGCATCCGGCAAACCACGTCATAACGAAAAGGATTATTCCTGTTCGCCAACTCCATGACCTGCTTAAACGTCACCTCTACATCCGGACACTCTTCCGGCATATCAGGAATGATCACCACCCGTTCGTTATATCCCAGATAATTACGCAAAGCAAACATCTTTTGCTCGTAAACCTGTTCCGTCTGAATCAGTGAAGACGAGGCGTTCAAGTAATTCAACTTCAACTGCAACAAATCATTATCGGAAATCAATCCCCTTTCCCGCTTTCCCTGTGCTATCTCCATCAGTTTTTCCGAATTTTTCAAATTCTGCCGATCAATATCCACGTTAATCATCGCCAGCAACAAATCGAAATAATACGATATAGCTCGTATCGCCACGTTTTCCATGTTCACGGCAAACTGCTGCTGAGCTTGCTTGTACTTCTCCGGCTCGATCTTCATACTCCACTTCAAGGGATTTGCCGTGATCAACGGTTGCGAAAAAATCACGTTAAACGGCACGCTCATATACTCCGTCATCTTGTCACCATCCAACTGATCCACCCGCTCCACTTGTGATTGTAGGGACAACACCCCTCCCGTCAACGGGATATTCTGCGTCACCGATAACGCCAACTGCTCCGAAATCGAATTACTGGAAATATATTTATATGTTCCATCTTCTTTCAAATAACTCGATAAAGTCCTGTTAAAACTCGGTAATATTCCCGTCAACGTCACGTTGGGTAACAAATCTGCCCTGTAATTTCGATATTGCCAATATGCCAACCGTAACAGACTCTTTGCCACCATCGCATCCAAAGACTGCTCACGTGCCAGACGAATCGCCTCCCCCAAAGAAACAACTTTTTGCTCCTGTTGAGCCGCAACAGGTAAAACGATCAGTAAACACCACCATATGACCAATCCTTTCATAACACCTCCATTTTTACCTATTTACACTTCCCGCATCGCCTCCACGGGATTCACCCGTGCCACCTTATAAGCCGGCCACCAAGCACTAAACACTGCAAATAAAATCATCACGATCAACGTCACCACGATAGCTGCCACATTTACTCCCGTCCAGTCATATACAAAACCGAAAAGCACCATTCCCGGCAAGGCGGCCAAAACACTCAAAATTAAACTTTCCATTACCACAAGATTAATCAAACGTGGCTTTGTGGCCCCAACCACCAAACGCAAGGCGAACTCCGCTTTCCGCTTTTTAGAATTTAACCAAAACAAGCCAAATGTCCCGATAAACGCAAAAAGCAACAAAAAAGCCGTGGGAATAACCCTCATGGCAACACCAAAAACAACATCGAACATCGATCTGCGTTTCAATCCGCTCATTTCATAACAAAACGATACCGCCTTTTCTGCCAACCCCAACCGCTTATATTCCTTGCTAAAACAAGCGTGGAACTCATCCTCGTATCCCGGCTTAATCTTGGCACAACATTCCTCATAAGCAGGTAATCGTTCCTCACCTCTGGGAATGATTATCGTTGTCGGCATATCGGAAAAAACATTCTGTTTCACACCAGGACTTATCCCCACAACAGTCAAAGTATGTCCCCTCATGTACAATCTTTTCCCAATCGCCTCTCTCCACCCCAACTTATTCATCAACTGGCGACTAACTACTGCAGGGCAAGAGCCATCTTCCAACATTTTATCCGAAATCCATCCTCCTTCCTCCAACTCCGGCTGAAAAACTCTCTCGGCCTCTTTATCAGCAAACTTTACAATAACTCCCACGGATTTCCCATCCACCTTAACCGTATCGGCAAACATCTCGTCATAATATATATCAGAACGTAAATAAGGAGCTAACCCGTAACTCTTCGTGATCGCCATCACGAATGATTTCTTGCGCAATTTTTCGATAATAATATCCATTCCCCGTCCCACATCCCGCATATCATCCAGACTACCATTACCACCACCGTGCAACATGTACCCGAAAATCATTGCGTTATCCGTATTTAATAATCCGGGTTCCCGGTATTTGTTTATCGCTTCAAACAAAGCCGCCATACTTACCATCAGAATGATAAATATCAGCATTTGCTCTATCAGAACCCCGGCATATTTTCTTCGCCCCTGCCAAAGCATTTTTAATACATGACCTATCATTTAGAACCTCCTTTCAAAACCGTGGCTATATTTTTCCGGGCAATAATATATGCCGGAATCCCACCGGATAATAATGTAAATAACAACGAGAGAGGAAACACCCCACATAAAATAACCCAATAATCCAAATTTTCTATTAATGATACTTGCCCCTCGTCTCCGTTATTAAAAAACAATACGCTGATCCAATCCGCTATCGGGTACGTCAGGAATATTCCTCCAATAGCCCCAATAATCACTAATAGGGCAATCACGGAAATCACTTGCATGAACGAATCAAAAAGCCCCGCTCCCAAAGCTCGTTTCAACGCAATTTCGTCCGAACAATTATCCACGTTCGCCATGTTCAAAGTAACAATATTTATCGCAGGAATAAGTAACAACAAGAAAATGGCCACAGGAATCCCGTAAACATACAAATCAGAACCGAAATTATCAATTCTTGCCTCCCGAAATGTGTATAAATTCTCCGGTTTCACATCCACGTTCATATTTATTTGCCTCCAATAATCCTTTACCGCCACAGCAACACATTCTTTCATATTTTGAACTGGAACATCCCGGGGAAACAAAACACCCAAATCGTAATGTCCAAATCCTCGGGGCGAAAAACTATTAAAAACATAAGGAATCCATATTCCCTCTGTAATAGTCGCATAGGTCGAAAAATTACGTACGACACCGATGACCGTGTAATCCCTCCCTTGGATTTCCATCTTCTGTCCAACAGCATGTCCGCTCTTGAAAAACGTTTCCGCCATATCCTCCCTCAACACGACATACGCATCTTTATTCAAACATTCCTGTTCCGTGAAAGAACGCCCTTCAACAAAATTAAACTGATGAACCTTCCAATAACCTCCATTTACAAAGGCAAAAGGAAATGTTTTACATACATCATTTACAGCGACTTCTCCAACATTATTATAATACATGAAATAATCTTCTTTTTCCCGGATTCTTTCCATCAGCCAAGCCGTACTCTCCGTGTGTATACCTCCAACATTCCGTCCATTCACATCTTGAAAAGTGTTGAATACGATTGTCCGATCACCATTCACAAAAGGTGCCTTATTACTGGTTGTATCATACACAAGTTGAAGCATGATAATAATGAACACGAATGTAAACGCCGTACCAACCACGCAAAACAAAGCATACACCTTATTATGTTTGATACTACACAACGCTGATCTTAAATAATTCTTCCATTTATCCATAATCTCTTTATTTATTATTCTTCCCGCATCGCCTCCACGGGATTCACCCGAGCCACTTTATAAGCCGGGCACCAAGCACTAAACACTAAGAACAAAATCATCACCAAGCAAGCACACCCTATCCATTCCGGTAAAGTACGATCCCCAAAAACATCCACAAACTCCGAGTGACTGACAGCATACAATTCATATCCCGAAATTTCATTCATTAAACCTTCGATTTCTTCGGCAGAAACATACACAGTCTTACCTCATATATCCCGAGAACTTTCAATTTGAACAATCCGGTCCACATTCACCATCGGTGACTCGTTACCAACGACAGAATAAACGAATTACAACACGATCGCAATAAACACGAACACCAACACTATACCCAACACGTAAAAAATCGCAAACGACAAGTTGTGCCGGATATGGTAGAACACTAGGATAATATAATTCTTCCACCGATTCATAACACTAATTTCCCGTCAAACAAACGAATAATCCGTCCGGTTTCCTCTGCCAATCTCTCATCATGTGTCACCATCACGATCGTCGTTCCCTCCCGGTTCAGTTGCACGAGTAAATCCATGATCTCCGCTCCCATCTTACTATCTAAATTTCCCGTCGGTTCGTCCGCCAGAATCACTTTTGGTTGCCCGATCAACGCTCTCGCTATTGCCACACGCTGGCACTGTCCCCCTGACAACTGCGAGGGGAAATGTTTCAACCGATGTGTCAGCCCCACCTTTTCAATTAACTCCAGTGCCCTTTTCCTATTGACCGATGCAGAACTTCCCCGGCGATACAACATCGGCAGCAACACGTTATCCAGCACGTTCAACGATGGGATTAAATGAAAACTTTGGAAAATAAACCCTAGCTTTTGGTTACGAATCCTCGCCATATCCCTATCATACAAAGAATCTGCCCGGACATCATCAATAATCACCCAACCACTCGTTGGCTTATCTAACAGCCCCATAATATTCAACATCGTACTCTTTCCACACCCCGAAGATCCCATGATAGCCACAAACTCACCTTTCTCCACCGTCAGGTTAATATCTTCCAATGCTCGTGTCTCCACCTCGCTCGTGTAAAACGTTTTATTAATATTCTCTAAAGTTATCATACAATTTAAGTATTAGTTGATTCATCGTTTATTTTACCATTACAAACATAACGAACTCTGAACTAGGAAACCACCCCGAATTATTGTAAAACTATTGTAAAATTTCACATCCTGCACATCGCCCGGATACAACTCCTTGTAAAATCAATTCTAAATACGTAATTTCGTCTCGTTCATATGGCGACAACCATTCAACAAACATGCATGTTGAAATGGTAAAAGGAAAGTGAATGAAACACGATTTAAGAATAATAGGCTACATCACGTTCACGATATTCATTTTATTGTGGATCAACCAATTATTCTCCGGTATTAAATTATACGAAACTGTCAAAACACGTTGGCAAATACACATGGACTCTATAATAGAATCCATTATTCCCCCGTACGTGGAAATCCTGCAAACAGACTCTGTCCAAGAACAAACACATCTCCTCTCGTCACTGGACAGTGCGTTACGCACCAAAACTCCCGATACCGTTCATTTCACTATCGTACGGTTAGACAGCACGCATCAAGCTATCGTCAGCTTCAGGAACTATAAAACACGTACGTCCGATGTAACACAAGGAAAAATCTACCCGATAAATAATCCTTCCCACGAATCCTTAGCTATTTATTACAATTTCCCGATCTCCTTCTTTTTAGAGAGATCATGGCAAGACATCCTCACCATTGTCGCACTAACCCTATTACTCGTTCTAGGCTTAAAATACCTATCCCACACCCAACAACATCTATCTCGCCTCCAAGAAGAAATGATCAAACAAGTCGTGCATGATTGGAAAACCCCTCTCGCAAGTATCGTAACCTTATCTGAACTTGTAGAAAAGAAATCCATCCCCGAGGATGACGAAAAAGGACGAGCGAAAATCCGGCTTATCCAAGAAGAAGCCAGCCGATTGAAAAACAGTTCCCAACAATTACTTAAAACATTGAGCGGGTTGGCCCACTTGAACATCAACCGGGACGAATTTAACCTGAAAAACGAACTTCTCTCGTTATTCGAAAAGCAACACCTCGCCAACCACGGACAAAAAAACATCCAGCTAAACCTGCGTTACCTCGTTGAATCCGAAATCATTTACGCGTCACATTTCTACCTGCTCGGAGCCCTTCAAAATCTTTTGGATAATGCCGTGAAATACAGCGGAGATACACCACAGATCACAGTCATCTGTTATCAAAAAAGAGGAACCTTCGTTATAGAAATAAGAGACAACGGTCCCGGTATTCCCAAAAAACAACAAAAATATATCTTCAATAAATACTATCAGGCAAACAAAGACTCTACCAGCAAAAAAGGATACGGACTAGGTCTTAACTACGTCTACAACGTTATTAAAGCCCACAAGGGAAAAATCACAGTAGACAGCCCGCCGGGAAAAGGATGTACATTCACGATATACTTACGCAAATGGAAGAAAAAATAAATATACTCTATGCCGAGGACAACACCACGGCCGCCATGATATACACGGAAATTCTGGAAGAAGCCGGGTACACGGTAACCCTTGCCAAAGAGGGGAACAAGGCATGGCAACTATACGAAACAGGCACCTGGGATCTCCTGTTGCTTGACATGGATCTGCCGGGAAAGGACGGCCACGAACTGATTCGCCTTGTACGGGAAAAAGGGGATCAGGTACCGATCGTGATTCTCAGTTCTGTCAATCACAACCACGCCTTGTACGAGGGTGCCGATGATTATCTTGTGAAAGGGTGTAGCGTGGATGACGTGAAAGCTCGCTTGGACAAGGCTATCGCCAGAACCAAACGTTTAAACACGGAAAAAGAACAAGGACTTTTCCGTATCTCTCCCAACACCACGTTCAATAAAAACAACCGGTTGCTTACCATCTCCGGTAAGCGAGAAGAATTAAAAAGTATGGAATCGAACATTTTATGGCTATTTTGCCTACGGATCAACGAGGTGATTCCCACCGTAGAAATGTGCGAGACGCTCTGGGGCGTCTATACCACGGACAAGGAAAAAGCCCTGACAAGATACGTTTGTCTGCTGAACAAAAAACTGAAAGCAGATAAAAGCATCGCCATCAAAAATGAATTTGCTCGAGGTTACAAACTCGTGAACGGCTTGTAGCGTAAAATTTCATCCCAGCCCCTCAAACACATAAATTTAAATTAATGTCACAAATGTGATATTATCACTTGTACTTGTAGTTTCCTGAAATAGGTTTACTTAATTTGACATTTAATAAATTAGACATTCTCTTGTTATGATAATTTCCTG